>NZ_FMCW01000053.1 GCF_900091595.1 Micromonospora haikouensis | reverse complement strand
GATGGCTCCACGTCCATATCCAGCGCCGTCCGGTATGGACGTTAAGCCCGTGTCATCCCACTCGGCCGCCGAACCTTGCTGAGATCACCTCATTGTCGGCGACCTCCACGCAGGCCCCCTGGTTGCTGCCACTGCGAGTGCTCTTGCGCCAACGCGCGCCGGTCACGTCCATGACTTCGCCACTTCCATCATCAGCTCGGTGGACTGTTGCAGGGTCAACGCTTCGGCGAGAGTGGCTTCCCGCTGCTCACGAAGGGCGGCAACCTCGGCGGTCCGCTCGACCACTTGACCCCTGAGCCTGTTGTCGAGGTAGCCCACGTCCACCAGGTCGGGCAGGGTCGCGATGACGAACGGCCCATCCAGGCCAGCGTACGCGCCCACTCCCTGCGGGACGACATGGATCCTCACCCGCCTGCTCTCTTGATTGAGCTGTGCCATGCGAAAGAGCTGCTCCCGCATGACCGCAGCACCACCGACCGGGCGACGCAGGACCGTGTCGTCCACGACCGCGACGAGCTGCGGCGGGCTTTCGTTTGAGAGAACCTGTTGCCGAGCAAGACGTGCCGCCACGCGCGTCTCGACCTCCTCGGCGCTCAGCCTGCCGTCGCTGCCGAAGACCGCCCCTGCGTACGCCTCGGTCTGAAGCAGGCCGGGCACCCATGCGACCTCGTACCACCGTAACGTGCGGGCCTGCTGCTCATAGGTGATCCACTCGCGCAGCCAGAGCGGTTCGGCGTCAAGGTCCGAGAGCCGTTCGAGCAGGCGGACGAACATGCCGCCCGTGTTGAGGGCGCGGTCGATCGCTGCGGCGTAGGCGCTGGTAGGAGGACGCGCGCCAGTTTCCACGGCACTGGCATGTGTACCTGAATAGTTGATCAGCTTGCCGAACTCGTCCTGATTCAGCCCTCGCGACATCCGCGCGTGGCGCAGCTCGTTCAACAGGATCCCGGCCGCGGTCATGCTCATGTCCCCAAACCCTCCCCATCTAGGACCGGGCAACCCTCAAGGCTCCCCACCAGGAGAAATGCGGAAATCCGAGGTCTCTCCATCGTGGCCTAACACCTTCCGAACCCAGGTGGTTACCGCCCAGTGTGGAACTAGGCGGTGCGAGCCGGTGGGGGATCCGAGCCCGCCGGTCTCGTACGCCACGGGCCGCCCCCGATCCTCCCCGGCGTCACCGACCGGTGTGGCCCAGCAACCGACCCAGGAGGAAGCATGTCGCAAGACCGTCACCACCTCGCCGGGGCGCTTCCGGCCACCGGGCACCTCGGCCGCTCGCCCACCTGGGACTGCGAGTGCTGCGGCGAGCCCTGGCCCTGCCCCCCTCTCCGGGCGATCCCAACAGATCGGCTCGACAGGAGCACCCTGCTGCCGGTCGTGTCGTACCTGATGCCCACGGCGATCCGCGACCTGCGCGGGCGGCCGGAGGGGCCGGAGCCGCCGGAGATCGTCAAGCGGTTCCTGTGGTTCCTGCCGCTGCGCGACGCCGAGGCCCGCGCGATCGCCCTGCGGATGCGCTGCCTGCGGAGGTGCTGATGGGCCGCCCGCACCTGCCGATGCGCCCGGCCTGGCTGTGCCGGTCGTGCGCCGCGCCCTGGCCGTGCCAGCCGGCCCGCCTCGCGCTGACGATCGAGTTCGAGGGGCATTCGGTCGCGCTGGCGTTCTACCTGGCCTCGTCGATGTACGAGGCGATGGACGACACGCTGCGCCTGGGCGGCCTGCCCGACCCGGCGGCGCTGCACGCCCGCTTCCTCGGCTGGGCGACGCGGTCCCGCCGCGCCCCGCCGACGGCGTAGCCACCCCCGGACACCCGCCAACGGCGTACACCCCAACGGTGGTCGGCGGGTCGCGGCCGTCCCACACCGACGGCCGCGACCCGCCGCACCCGTGGCGGGGCTGGTCCCGGTGACCCCGCCACGGGTGCTGTTGCGCCACGGACCGGGGCCTGCCGCAGGCCGACTCCGCAACGTCAGCCGCCGGCGGCGGGGCCCCGGTCCGGGCGGTCAGGGGTGGGTGCCGATCTGGTCGGCCTCGCCCTCGCCGATGCCGTACTCCCGTTCGGCGGGCGGGATGCCGTAGAAGCAGACGCTGTCGATCTGCCCGGCGGTCTCGTTGGCCACCGACGAGCCGAAGGTGACGTAGCGGTAGCCCCGGTCGGACTTGTAGCCGTCGATCCCGGCCTCGGTGACCTTCATGCTGATCCGGCTGTTCCAGCCCCGCACGTAGTCGATCATCTTGTACGGGTTGCGCTCGCCTCCGCCGTCCGCGCCCCGCTTCAGGTACGTCGAGCTGTAGCAGTGCACCGTCACCACGTCCGGCTGGTACGGGCCGGAGAGCATCCCGCCCAGCCCGTCGCCGGTGTCCCGGACGAACGAGTCGAACCAGCTGCCGGAGCTGCCGAAGGTGAAGCCGCTGCCGTCACCGGCCCACCGGCCGGCCGGCATGTTGACCGCCCAGAGCAGGTTGCCCCGGTCCTGCGACGGCTTGTTGTCGCGGATCGTCGCCAGCCGGTTCCACCGGGCCAGCCACGGGTTGTTCGGCTGGTGCCAGTCCGGCTCGTTGCCGATCTCCCAGACGAACAGCGTGTTCGGGTGGGCGTCGATGTACGGCAGCATCAGGCTGAGCTGGTGGCGGGCCAGGTTCGGGTCCGGGTCCTCCGACGACTGGATGATCATTTCGGTGAGCCCGGTGCCGCGCAGCGAGTCGAGCTGCGCGTCGCTGAACCGCCGGTTGTACGGGTCGCCCCAGAACATCGAGATCCGGGCGGTCTGCGGGCGCATCCGGCGCAGGATGTCGACCTTGCGGCTGAAGTCGATGTTGTTGCTGGCGTCGCCCGGCGAGACGACGGCCCCCCACTTCATGTAGTAGGCGGCCGAGGCGGGCCGGGCGTCGCCGAGGACGCCGCCGACGGTCAGCGCGGCGGCGGACGCCCCGACGCCGCCGAGGAAACCGCGCCGGGACAGCCCCGGGCGGTCCGCGGGGATGGAACGGTCGGTCATGGTGGAGCCTCCCCAGGTCCGGTGGGCACGGCACGCGCCCGCCGTCCACCCTCCCCGGTGGACGCCTCCCCGGTCCTCTCAGCCCGCTCTCACCCCGCTCGCACGAGCGCGGCGGCGGCTCTCACCCCGCCCGCACCTCGCCGAGCAGGCGCAGCGCCCGCTCCCGTTCGCCGTCCTCGCCGTGCTCGCGGCACAGGGTGAGGCAGTACCGCAGCGCCGACCGGGCCGCCGGCAACCGGCCCAGCGCCAGGTACGCCGCGCCGAGGCGGCGCAGCGCGATCAGCTCGCCGATGCCGTCGCCGACCTCCCGGGCCCCCGCGACCGCCTCCGTCAGCTCGGCCACCGCCCGCTCGTGCGCGCCCGTGCGCAGGTGCAGCTCCCCCAGGTGCCCCAGGGAGATCGCCTCGCCCCGCCGGTAGCCCAGCTCCCGGCACAGCCCGAGGGCCCGCCCCAGCAGGGCCTCGGCGTCGGCGTCCGCGCCGCGCCCGCCGAGCACCAGGGCCAGGCTCGTCGACGTGTACGCCTCCCCGAACCGGTCGCCCAGCTCCCCGAAGATGGCCAACGCCTGCCGGAACGCCGCCTCCGCCGGCCCGGGCCGCCCGGCCACCCGGTGCGCCGCGCCGACACCGAACAGCACCTGCGCCTGGCCGGCGCGGTCGCCGAGTTCCACCGTGATCGCCTTCGCCCGGCTCAGCGCGGCCATCGCCTCGGCGTCGCGCCCCCGCAGCCGGTAGGCGGTGCCCGCCGCGCGCAGCGCCAGCGCCTGCCCCCTGCGCTCGCCGAGCCGGTCGAACCCGGCCAGCGCCGCGTCGAAGCAGGCCAGCGCGTCGTCGAGGCGGTCCAGGTTGAGGTGCCGCTCGCCGAGGGACCGCAGCAGCCAGGCCCGGCCCGCGTCGGCTTCGGCGGCCACGCAGGCGTCCAGGGCCGCCGTCGTCGCGCCCGCCCAGTCGTCGAGGTGTTCGCGCAGCTCGAACAGCCGGCCCAGGGTGTTGGCGAGGTTCCACGCCGGCTCGACCAGCCCGGCCGCCGCCGCCCGCCGCACCGTCGCCACCAGCATCCGCCGCGACGCCTCGAACCAGGCCACCGGGTCGCCGAGCACGGCGTCGCGTTCGGCGGCCGTCCACCGCGACCAGCGCGGGGCGGCGCCGGCCACGCCCCGCCGGAAACCCCCGCCGGTACGCCGGTACGCCTCGTCGGCCAGCGTCAGCCACCCGCCGGTCAGCCGCCCCAGCGCGGCCGTGCGCTCACCGGGCGCGCCGTCGGCGTCCAGCAGTTCCCGCGCGTACGCCCGCACCAGGTCGTGCAGCCGGTAGCCGCCGCCGTCGGCGTCCACCAGGCGGGCCTCGACCAGCCGCTCGGTCAGCTCCTCGCCCTCGGCCGGCGACCGGTCCAGCAGCGCGGCGGCGGCCCAGCCCGGCACCCGGGGCAGGTCCACCCCGCCGAGCAGCCGCAGCAGCCGCCGCTCGGTCGGGTCCAGCTCGTGGTAGCTGGTGGCGAGGCTGGAGCGCACCGCCAGGTCACCGGTGCGCAGCACGTCGAGGCGGGCCCGCTCGTCGGCGAGCTGCCCGGCCAGCTTCGCCACGGGCCAGTGCGGCCGGGCGGCCAGCCGCGCCCCGGCGATCCGGATGGCCAGCGGCAGGTACCCGCAGCGTTCGGCCACCCGCACGCAGTCGGCGTGCTCGGCGGCCACCCGATCGGCGCCGATCGCGTGCCGCAGCAGGTCCACCGCCTCGTCGGCGCCGAACACGCCCAGGTCGACGTGGTGCGCGCCGGGCAGGGCGGTGAGCCGGCGGCGGGCGGTCACCAGCACCGCGCAGCCGGGCTCGGCCGGCAGCAGCGGCCGGAGCTGGTTCTCCCCGGCGGCGTTGTCCAGCACCACGAGCAGCCGTCGCCCGGCCGTGCGGGCCCGGAACAGCGCCGCCCGCTCGTCGGTGTCGGCCGGCACCGCCCGGGGGTCCTCGCCGAGGGCGTGCAGGAACCGGCCCAGCACCGTCGACGGGTCGTGCGGCTCGCCGCCGCCGCGCAGGTCCACGAAGAGCTGACCGTCGCCGAACCGGTCCCGCACCAGGTGCGCGACGCGTACCGCGAGGGTGGTCTTGCCGCTGCCGGCCGCGCCGGACACGACCACGACGGGCGGTGCGGCCGGCTGCCCGGCGTCCGTGGCCGGGCCGTCGCCTGCCGGCGGGGCCAGCAGCGCGGCCAGCCGGGCCGCGAGGTCGTGCCGGCCGACGAAGTCGGCGGCGTCCATCGGCAACTGGGCCGCCGGGGGCGCGGGCGGCGGCGCCGGGGCGGGCTCGGCGGCATCCAGCAGGGGGTCGCCGTCGAGGATGCGCCGGTGCAGCTCCCGCAGCCCCCGGCCGGGCTCCAGGCCCAGCTCCGCCACGGTCGCCGCCCGGCCCCGCCGGTACGTCTCCAACGCCTCGGCCCGCCGGCCGGTGCGGTGCAGCGCGAGCATCAGCCGCTCCCGCAGCTCCTCCCGCAGCGGCTCGGCGTCGACCATCCGGTGCAGGGCGGGGATCAGCTCGGCGTGCCGGCCGAGGGCGAACTCGACGTCCACCCGGTCCCGCTCCACGGCCAGGCGCAGCTCGGTCAGCTCCGCCACGGCGGCGGGGAACCCGGCGGCGTGCGGGTCGCCCGGCAGGCGCACGTCGGCCAGGACCGGGCCGCGCCACAGCGCCAGCGCCTCGCCGTAGCGGCGGGCCGCCTCGGCCGCCCGGCCCGCCCGGGCCAGCGCGGCGGCCTCGGTGGCGCGGGCGGTGAACACGCGCGCGTCGAGGTCGGCGTCGGCGACGGTGAGCCGGTACCCGCCGGGGCGGGTGGTAATGGCGTCGCCGAGCACCCCGCGCAGCCGCCAGATCAGCGTCTGCACCTGCCCGACGGCCGTGTCCGGCGGCGCGTCGCCCCACAGCGCGCCGAGGAGCTGGTCCAGCCCGGTGTCCCGGCCGGCGTTGACCAGCAGGACGGCCAGCAGCGCCCGCTGCTTGCCGCTGCGCGGGGTGACCGTCCGCCCGGCCACGGCCACCTCGAGCGGCCCGAGTATCGCGAAGCTGGCCATCGGCCGGCACCGTACCACCGTGCGCACAGGCGGGGGCGGGGGTCGCCGGCGTGCGACGCGCACCCCGGCGACCGTCGCCTCACGCTTGGCCGACCGGCACGTCCAGCACCTCGTCGACGCTGCGGCGGGGGGTCGGCGAGCCGGGCTGGCCGTACCCGATCCGCATCACCATCTGCGGGGTGCCGAACCGGCCCAGGGACAGCCGCAGCGCCTCCCGCGCCCCCGGCACCTCGATCGGCTGGGACATCATCGACACGCCCAGCCCGGCGTCGGTGGCGGTGAGCAGCACCCGCTGCAGGGCCTGCCCGGCCACCACCTGGTCGGTGGTGGTGTTGCCGGCCGTGCCGAGCACCGCCACCAGCGGCTCCGGCTCGAAGTCCCGGCCCGGCGCGCGGCTGCGCCCGCCGAAGCCCCGGCTGGGCAGCAGGTCCTGCGGCTCGCCCAGCGGGCCGCCCGCGCCGGCCGGCACCCCGTCGGGCGCGGGCGCGCTGCGCACCCACTCGGCCAGCTCGGCCCGGTAGGCGGGGTCGCGGTCCAGCACCCGGTTGGCGCTGCGGGCGACCTCGGCGAACGCGTTCACCGCGCTCACCCCGATCACCATCTCCAGCCAGCCCTGCTCGGCGCGGGCCGCCTCGCCGAGCCGCCACCGCACGTCGGCCGGCACCGGATCGGGCCAGAACGGGGCCCGGTTGCTGAACCGGTGCGGGATGACGCCGTACAGCATCTGCTCGGTCGGCGTGGGGCGGCGCGGCACGTCCGGGACCAGCCGGGCCAGCACGTCGGGCTCCGTCGGGTACGGGCGCAGCCGCACCGTCGCCGGGGTGCCCGCGACGGCGAGCGCCAGCCGCAGGTTGAACAGGGCCGCCCCGCAGGCGATCCGGGCACCCCAGCCGCTCGGGTCGGTCGCCGGCAGCCGGCGCCCGCGGTCCAGCAGCACCTCGATCCCGCCGTCGCGCAGCCGGAACCGCCACGGCTGGCTGTTGTGCAGCGACGGCGCCCGCACGGCGTCGGTGGCGGCGGTCCTGAGCTGCTCGACGGTGAAGCCGGTCTCCATCATGATCCCCTCCCGTGGCAGTCGTGCCGCCCCGTCTGGTCCTCCTCCACGGTGCGTGACCAGGGCGGTCGGCGGGCAGGGCCGGACGTCCCGTCTGCGCCGGGACCCCCAGCCCACCGCCGCGCGGCGGCGGTAGGGACCTTCGGCCCGTGCGGGCACCCGGCCCGAGGGGGTAGAAACGAGGGATGATCCGGGTGTTCCTGCTCGACGACCACGAGGTCGTCCGTCGTGGCCTTGCCGACCTGCTCACCAACAGCGGCGACATCGAGGTGGTGGGGGAGTCGGGCTCCGCCCAGGAGGCGGCCCGCCGCATCCCCGCGCTGCGGCCCGACGTGGCGATCCTCGACGCCCGGCTGCCCGACGGCAACGGCATCGACGTGTGCCGCGACATCCGCGCCGTCGACTCGTCGATCAAGGGCCTGATCCTCACCTCGTACGAGGACGACGAGGCGCTGTTCGCGGCCATCATGGCCGGCGCGTCGGGTTACGTGCTCAAGCAGATCCGCGGCACCGACCTGGTCGACGCGGTGCGCCGGGTCGCCGCCGGCCAGTCCCTGCTCGACCCGGCGATCACCACCCGGGTGCTGGAGCGCATCCGCAGCGGCGTGGAGCAGCCCCGCGAGCTGAAGACCCTCACCGAGCAGGAGCGGCGCATCCTGGAATACGTCGCCGAGGGCCTGACCAACCGGGAGATCGCCGGCAAGATGTTCCTCGCCGAGAAGACGGTGAAGAACTACGTCTCCAGCGTGCTGGCCAAGCTGGGCTTGGAGCGGCGCACCCAGGCGGCCGTCCTGGCGACCCGCCTCCTCGGCAAGGCGCACTGACCGGCCGCCGGCACCTGCCGGGTCAGTCGTCGCGCAGCGGGGCCGTCCAGCGCAGCTCGGTGCCGTGGGGCGTCACCGGGCGCACCTCGAACTCGCCGCCGTGGCGTTCGGCGCGCTCGCGCAGGTTGACCAGGCCGCCCCGCGCGGCGGCCGGGTCGCAGCCCTTGCCGTCGTCGGCGACCGTGACCGTCACCCAGCCGCCCTCCACCCGCACGCCCACCGCGACCCGGCTCGCCTCGGCGTGGCGTACCGCGTTGGACAGCGCCTCGCGGAGCACGGCCGTGAGGTCGGGGCGGACCGGCTCGGGAACGGCGCTGTCGATCGGGCCGGTCAGCTCCAGCGACGGCCGGAAGCCCAGCGACCCGGCGGCCACGTCGACCGCCTCGCGGATCTCGGTGCGCAGCGCCGCGCTCATCGGGGTGCGCAGCTCGAAGATCGTGCGGCGGATGTCCCGGATCGTGGCGTCGAGGTCGTCGACGGCCGCGTTGATCCGCTTGGCCACCTCGGGGCGGGCGTTCATCGCGCCGCTCTGCAACTGCAGGCCGGTGGCGAACAGCCGCTGGATGACCACGTCGTGCAGGTCCCGGGCGATGCGCTCGCGGTCCTCCAGGACCACCAGCAGCTCCCGCTCCTCCTGCCCCCGGGCCCGCTCCATGGCCAGCGCCGCCTGCCCGGCGAAGCTGCCGAGCAGCGCCACGTCGTCGTCGGTGGCCCCGCCCCGGTCGGGCGGGTAGGCGATCACCAGCACGCCGTGCAGCGTGTCGGCGGCGGCCAGCGGGGAGACCACCGCCGGCCCGGCGGTCACCGGCGCCGGCCAGGGCGCGGCCTCGGCCAGGTTCTCCGCCAGCGTGTGCCGCCGCTCGGTGACCGACTCGGCGAAGCTGGTCTCGCCGGCCGGCAGCACCGCGCCCACCAGCCCCCGGACCGGCTCGCCGGCCCCGTCGGCCGGCCCCCGGGCCGGCTCGTCGGCCCCATCGGCGTGCCCCCGGGCCGGCCTGTCGGCGGCGTCGACCACCTCGACGGTGAACTGGCCGGCGTCCTCGTTGTAGAGCAGCACGACGGCCAGTTCCGCCTCGGCGACCTCCCGGGCCCGCCGGGCCACCAGCGCCAGCGCGTCGGTGCGCCGCACCTCGCCCAGCAGCACCGAGGTGATCTCGGCGGTGGCCGCCAGCCAGCGCTCCCGGCGATGGGCCAGCGCATACAGCCGGGCGTTCTCGATCGCCACGCCGGCCGCGGCGGCCAGCGCCACCACGATCTCCTCGTCGTCCTCGGTGAACTCGGCCGCGCCCTGCTTCTCGGCCAGGTAGAGGTTGCCGAAGACCTGCTCGCGGATGCGCACCGGCACCCCGAGGAAGCTGTGCATCGGCGGGTGGTGCGGCGGGAAACCGTAGGACTTGGGGTGCTTGGTGATGTCGGGCATCCGCACCGGGCGGGGCTCGTCGATGAGCAGGCCGAGCACGCCCCGCCCGTGCGGCAGGTCGCCGATCTTCGCGTGCAGCTCGGCGTCGATGCCGTGGGTGATGAAGTCGTGCAGCAGCCGGTCGGGGCCGATCACCCCGAGCGCGCCGTACTTCGCGCCGACCAGCTCACACGCCGCCGCCACGATCCGCTGCAGCGTGCTGCGCAGGTCGAGATCGGTGCCGATGCCGACCACCGCGTCGAGCAGGGCCCGCAGCCGCTCCCGGCTGGTGACCACCTCGCCGACCCGGTCCAGCATCTCCTGGAGCAGCTCGTCGAGGCGGACCCGCGACAGCGGGCTCAACCCCAGCGACGGCGCGACCGGCTCATGCCTCGGGTTCGGTGCGTTCACCCGGCGATGGTATCGCCCGGCGAACGCACCGGCCCAGCCTCGATCACCCGTGCGGTCGCCTGATCACGCGCCCTGGCCGCGCACCGCGGACGTGTCGACGATCTGCTCCGTGGGCAGCCGGGGGGTGTGCGGCGGGCCGGCGTGCGCCGGGTCCGCGATGCCCATCCGCAGCACCAGGTACGGGTACCCGAGGCCGGCGAGGACCTGCCGCAGGGTCTGCCGGGTGCCCTCCACCTCGACGACGCCCGACAGCGGCACCATCGACACGCCCAGCCGGGTCGCCGTCAGCCAGCCCGCCGACAGCGCCTCCCCGGCCCGCAGCCAGTTGTCCGGCTCGTCCTCGTCGCCGAAGAGCACCCCGTACGCCGCCGCCCGGTCGTGGCCCGGCCCGATCGGCAGGGTGCCCGGGCGGCCGAAGTCCCGCCCCGGCACGGTGGTCTGCTGCGCCTGCTCGGGCAGCACCTCCGGCGGCAGGCCCGTGCCGGTGCCCACCCGGCTCGTCCAGTACTCCAGCTCCTCGCGCTGCCCCGAGTCCTCCGCCTCCACCGTCGCGGCGTGCGAGGCCGCCGCGGCCAGCTCCATCACCTGGTCGGAGTTGAGCACCTGGAACCGCGCGCCCTCGGCGGCGACCGCCGCGGCGATGTCGCCGAGCGCGGCCGTCGGCACCGGCTCGTCGCCGACCGGGCGGCGGTCGGTGTGCCGCACCTGCATGCACTGCACCACCCGCATGGCGTCGGGGTCGGCCTCGACGCGCTTGAGGTCGCCGACCCGCGCCAGCAGCTCCGCATCGCCCGGGTCGGGCAGCCGCTCCACCACGAACGCCCAGCCCTCGGCGGCGAGGGCCACCCGGGCGTGGTGCAGCGCCGCGCCGCAGCTCAGCGCCGACAGCCGCCCCTCCGGGTCGGTGGCGGCGAGCTGACGGTCCCGCACCACGCGCAGCTCCAGCGCGTCGGGCAGCACCCGCCAGCGCCACGGCTGGGTGTTGTGCACCGAGGGCGCGCGGCCGGCCGTCGCGGCGGCCTCCGCGAGCGCGGTGGTCAGCGGGCGGTCCGTCGCCGGCGTCTCGTGGCTCATCGTCACGACCTTTCGTCTCAGCCCATCGTGCCCCACCGCGCGGTGCCCCGGGCGGGGTTGCCGCTCCATCCTGCGGCACCGGCACCCCCGGACGCACGGTACGCAGGTCCCGTCCCGCCCGGGTAGTTCGCCTCCGCCGATCATGACAGGCGGCGGGCGTGATTCGGTGGTTGGCCTCCTCGCCGACCCGCCCGTTGAGAGGATCCGCTGGTGGGCACCGAGGCGCGGGAGTGCGTACCGGAGCGGCCGGTGCGGCAGCGCTGGGCGCGCGGGCTGCAGTGGGCGCCGCTGGCCGCGCTGACGCTGGCCGTGCTGGCCGGGGCGGGGCTGTGGCTCGCCGGCCGGCGCACCTGGGCGGACTGGCTGTGGGCGGCGGCGACCGTGACGGCGCTGGCCCCGGCGGCCTGGTCCATGCTGCGCCAGCTGTGGCGGCGGCAGTTCGGGGTGGACGTCATCGCCGTCCTCGCGCTGGCCGGCGCGCTCGTCGTCGGGGAGTACCTGGCGGGCGCGGTGATCGCGCTGATGCTCGCCACCGGCCGCGCGCTGGAGGCGTACGCCCAGCGCAGGGCGACCCGCGACCTGCGGGCCCTGCTGGAACGGGCCCCGCGCACGGCGCGGCGGCGGGTCCCCGGCGGCGGCATCGAGACGGTCCCGCTGGACCGGGTCACGGTCGGCGACCGGCTGGTGGTCGGCCCCGGCGACGTGGTGCCGGTCGACGGGACCGCCGAGGAGGCCGCCACCCTCGACGAGTCGGTCGTCACCGGCGAGTCCCGGCTCGTGCAGCGGGCGGCCGGCGAGCAGGTGGCCAGCGGCGTGGCCAACGCCGGGGCCGGGTTCGGGCTGCGGGCGACGAAGAGCGCGGCGGCCAGCACGTACGCCGGGATCGTCCGGCTCGCCGAGGAGGCCACCGCGCGCAAGGCCCCGATGGTGCGGATGGCCGACCGGTACGCGGCGGCGTTCGTGCCGTTCACGCTGGCCCTGGCCGGGCTGGCCTGGTGGCTCTCCGGCGAGTTCGTGCGGGCCGTGGCGGTGCTGGTGGTGGCCACCCCCTGCCCGCTGCTGCTGGCCACCCCCATCGCGATCGTCTCCGGGCTGTCCCGGGTGGCCCGGCGCGGGGTGCTGGTGCGCGACGGCGGCTCGCTGGAGCTGCTGGGCCGGGCCCGGACCCTGCTGGTCGACAAGACCGGCACGCTCACCGCCGGCCGGCCCCGGGCCGCCGAGACGGTGGTCGCCCCCGGCGGCGACCGGGACGAGGTGCTGCGGCTGGCCGCCTCCGTGGAGCAGCTCTCCCCGCACGTGCTGGCCGCCGCCCTGGTCCGGCAGGCCCGGGAGCAGGGCCTGCGGCTGACCGACCCGACCGACGTCACCGAGGAACCGGGGCGCGGGGTCACCGGCCGGGTCGACGGGCGGCTGGTGCGGGTCGGCCAGCTCGGCGGGGAACTGCCGCAGTGGGCGGCCCAGGCCGCCGAGCGCGCCGAACTGGCCGGCCGGTCGGCCGTCTGGGTCAGCGACGAGCGGGAGCCGCTCGGTGCGATCCTGCTGGAGGACCCGGTGCGCCCCGACGCCCGCCGCACCGTGCGGCGGCTGCGCGAGGCCGGGCTGACCCGGCTGATCATGGTCACCGGCGACCGGCCCGGCACCGCCGACCAGGTCGCGCAGGCCGTCGGCGTCGACGACGTGCTGGCCCGGTGCACGCCGCAGGAGAAGACCGCCCGGGTACGCGAGGAGTCCCGCCGGGCCGTCACCGTGATGGTCGGCGACGGGGTGAACGACGCCCCCGCCCTGGCCGAGGCCGACGTCGGGGTGGCGATGGGCGCCACCGGGGCGACCGCCTCCGCCGACGTCGCCGACGCGGTGCTCACCGTGGACCGGCTCGACCGGCTCGCCGACGCCGTGGAGATCGCCCGGTACGCCCGCCGCATCGCCACCCAGAGCGCCGTCGTCGGGATGGGACTGGCCGTGGCGGCGATGCTGGTCGCCGCCGTCGGGAAGCTGCCGCCGGTGGCCGGGGCGTTCCTGCAGGAGGGCATCGACGTCGTGGTGATCCTCAACGCGCTGCGGGCCCTCGGCGGCGGGCTGCGCCGCCGGGACGTCCCGCCGGACACCCGGGAACTGCTCGACCGGTACGCCGGCGAGCACGCCGCGGTCCGCGACGTGCTCGCCACGCTGCGCGACACCGCCGACCTGATCGCCACGCACCCCGACTCGCCGGACTGCCTGCCCGCCCTGCACGCCGTGCACGGGCGGCTCACCGGGCGGGTGCTGCCGCACGAGGCCGCCGAGGAGCGGCAGCTCTACCCGGCGCTGGCCGGGCCGCTCGGCAGCGACGAGGCGACCTCGACGATGAGCCGGGGGCACGTGGAGATCCGCCGGCTGGTCGACCGGATCGGCGGGCACCTCGCCCAGGCCGGCGACGGGCCGCTGCGCGGCGACCAGGTCACCGACCTGCTCGCCGCGCTGTACGGCCTCGACGCCGTCCTGCGCCTGCACCTGGCCCAGGAGGAAGAGGATTACTTCTCCCTCCCCGACTGACGCGGGCGCGTCAGCGTTCGCGGACCACCGCCACCGGGCAGTGGGCGTGGTGCAGGAGCTGCTGGCCGACCGAGCCGAGCAGCATGCCGCGCAGCCCGCCCCGGCCCCGGCTGCCGACCACCACGAGCTGGGCGTCCCGGCTCGCCTCGACCAGCGCGCCGGCCGGGCGGCCGGCCACCACGTCGACGGTCACCGCGACGTCGGGGAACGTCTCCCGCCAGCCGGCCAGCGGCCCGTCCAGCGCCGCCCGTTCCGCCGCCGCCGCGTCGTCGGCACCCAGGTCCCGGTCGGCCGACGGCTCCCAGGCCCGCACCACGTGCAGCGGGACGCCCCGCTGGGCCGCCCGCTCGACGGCGAACCCGAGGGCCACCAGCGAGGTGTCGGACCCGTCGACGCCCACCACCACCCGGCCCGTGCGCCCGGCGGGGGTGTCGCCGTCGCGGACCACCACCACCGGGCAGTGCGCGTGCGCGGTCACCGAGACGGCCGTGGAGCCGGCGAGCAGGCCGCCGAACCCGCCGTGGCCGCGGCTGCCGAGCACCAGCAGGCCCGCCTCGGCGGAGCGTTCCTCCAGCACCAGGGCCGGCGGCCCGTCGAACACCTCCCCGTGCACGGTGACCGTGGGCCGCGCGGCGGCGGCGTCGGAGGCGGCCTTCGCGACCAGCTCCTCGACCTGCCGGCGGGCGGTGTCGTCGGGCCAGATGCCGGGGGCCACGCCGGGGCCGACCCAGCCGGCCACGGTCACCCACTCGAAGACGTACGCCAGGCGGATCGGCCGGCCGCTGTGCTCCGCCTCGTCGAGCGCCCAGTTCAGGGCGAGGGTGGCGTCGGCGGAACCGTCGTAGCCGACGAGGATCTCGGCACCGCTCACTGTCCGCTCCCCAGCTCGGTGTCGGTCGCCCGGATCCACCGCCACTCGACGACCCGGGGGTCGTCCTCGCCGTACTCGCGGGTGTGGTCGCGGCACGCCTGCCGGGCGTCGACCATCTCCTGGCGCAGGTGCGCGGCGCGCGCGGCCAGCCCCGGCACCCGGTCGATCACGTCGATGACCAGGTGGAACCGGTCCAGGTCGTTGAGCATCACCATGTCGAACGGCGTGGTGGTGGTGCCCTCCTCCTTGTATCCGCGCACGTGCAGGTTGTCGTGGTTGGCGCGCCGGTAGGTGAGCCGGTGGATCAGCCACGGGTAGCCGTGGTAGGCGAAAATGATCGGCTTGTCGCGGGTGAAGATGGTGTCGAACTCGTTGTCGGGCAGGCCGTGCGGGTGCTCCGACGGCGGCTGGAGGCGCATCAGGTCGACCACGTTGACCACCCGCACCTTCAGCTCCGGCAGCCGCTGGCGCAGCAGGTCGGCGGCGGCCAGGGTCTCCAGCGTCGGCACGTCACCGGCGCAGGCGAGCACCACGTCCGGCTCCTCGCCGTCGTCGGTGCTGGCCCAGTCCCAGATGCCCAGGCCGCGCCGGCAGTGCTGGATCGCCTCGTCCATGGTCAGCCAGTTCGGGGCGGGCTGCTTGCCGGCCACCACCACGTTGATGTAGTGCCGGCTGCGCAGGCAGTGGTCCATGGTGGAGAGCAGGGTGTTGCCGTCCGGCGGCAGGTAGACCCGGACCACCTCGGCCTTCTTGTTGACCACGTGGTCGATGAAGCCCGGGTCCTGGTGCGAGAAGCCGTTGTGGTCCTGCCGCCACACGTGGCTCGACAGCAGGTAGTTCAGCGACGCCACCGGCTCCCGCCACGGGATGCTCCGGGTCACCTTCAGCCACTTGGCGTGCTGGTTGACCATCGAGTCGACGATGTGGATGAACGCCTCGTAGCTGGTGAAGATGCCGTGCCGGCCGGTCAGCAGGTAGCCCTCCAGCCAGCCCTGGCACAGGTGCTCCGACAGCACCTCCATCACCCGGCCGTCGGGGGAGAGGTGGTCGTCGCCGTCGACCCGGTTGGCGACGAACGCCCGGTCGGTGACCTCGAAGGCCGCGCCGAGCCGGTTGGAGGCGACCTCGTCGGGGCCGAAGAGGCGGAAGGTGCGCGGGTTGGCGGTGATGATGTCGCGGACCCACGCGCCGAGCACGCCGGTCGCGCCGACCGCAGGCTCGCCGGGCTGCTGGACGTCGACGGCGTACCGGCGGAAGTCCGGCAGCTCCAGGTCGCGCAGCACCCGCCCGCCGTTGGTGACCGGGTTGGCGCTCATCCGCAGGTCACCGGTCGGCGGCAGCGCGGCCAGCTCGGCGACGGGCGCGCCGGTCGGGTCGAACAGCTCCTCCGGCCGGTAGCTGCGCAGCCAGCGCTCCAGCTCGGCCAGGTGCTCCGGGTTGTCGCGCACCTCGGCGATGGGCACCTGGTGGGCGCGGTAGGTGCCCTCCACCTGCTTGCCGTCGACGACCGCCGGGCCGGTCCAGCCCTTCGGCGTACGCAGGATGATCATCGGCCAGCGGGGGCGCTCGACGGGTGCGCCGGAGCGGGCCCGGCGCTGGATGGCGGCGATCTCGTCGACCGCCCGGTCGAGGGTGGCGGCGAGCGTCTGGTGCACCGCGGCCGGGTCGTCGCCCGCGACGACGTACGGCTGGTAGCCGAAGCCGCGCATCATGTCCAGCAGGTCGTCGGTGGGGATGCGGTCCAGCACCGTCGGGTTGGCGATCTTGTAGCCGTTGAGGTGCAGGATGGGCAGCACCGCCCCGTCGCGGGCCGGGTTGAGGAAGACGTTGGACAGCCAGCTACCGGCCAGCGGGCCGGTCTCGGCCTCGCCGTCGCCGATGACGCAGGCGACCAGCAGGTCGGGGTTGTCGAACGCCGCGCCGTAGGCGTGGCTCAGCGCGTACCCCAGCTCGCCGCCCTCGTGGATCGAACCCGGCACCTCCGGTGCCACGTGGCTCGGGATGCCGCCGGGGAAGGAGAACTGGCGGAACAGCCGCTGCATGCCGGTCTCGTCGCGGCTCACCGAGTGGTAGAGCTCGCTGTAGGTGCCCTCCAGCCACGTGTTGGCCACCAGCGCGGGGCCGCCGTGACCGGGGCCGGTGATGAAGATCGTCGGCAGCTTCCGGTTGACGATGATCCGGTTGAGGTGCGCGTAGAGCAGGTTGAGGCCCGGGCTGGTGCCCCAGTGCCCCAGCAGCCGGGGCTTGACGTGCTCGGGCCGCAGCGGCTCCCGCAGCAGCGGGTTGTCCAGCAGGTAGATCTGCCCGACGGTCAGGTAGTTCGCGGCACGCCAGTAGGCGTCCAGCCGGCGCAGCTCGTCTTCGGTCAGGGGGCTGTGCAGGTCTACAGCGGTGTCCATGCTGCGTTAGCCTCTCGCGGATCGGGGACGTTCGCATCCGGGGTGCCGGGTTTTCCCGGCCACGTCCAGCTTCGCGGTGCGGGCGGAGATCGATCAGGGTCGTTGGTCCCGGACCCTGGGGACGTCATGCCCCGCCCGGTGCGGTGGAAACCAGTCCACGCACGACGATGACCGGCGCGGGGGAGTGGTAGAGCAGCGACTGGCTGACCGCGCCGAGCATCCCGCGCAGCGGCTCGTCGCCCCGGGCGGCCACCACGGTCAGCTGCGCGGAGCGGGACTGCTCGACCATGACCGCGCCGGGGTCGCCGACGACGACCTGGCACTCGACCGACACCTCCGGGTGCCGGCGTCCGCACCGGGCCACCACGTCGGCCAGCTCGGCGTGCGCGGTCCCCAGGCCGTGCCGGTCGTACGCGTCGTGCGGGTCGCTGCCCGGCGGGGTGCCGGCGGTGTCGGGCGGCCGGTCCTCGGGCGGCGGCTCGACGACCCGCACGGCGAGCAGCCGGGCGGACCGGCGGGCGGCGCAGCCGAAGGCGAACGCCAGCGCCGTACGGGAGCTGGCCGAACCGTCGACGCCGACGAGGACGGGGCCCTGCGGTGGCGGCTCGGGGCGGACCACCAGCACCGGGCAGCCGGCCCGGGCAGCGAGTTGCACCGCCGGTGCGTCGGCGGGGATGCACGCGCCGCAGCGCGCCATCCCGCCGTCGCCGATGACGACGAGGAACGCCGACTCGGAGCGGCGGACCAGCGCGGCGACCGGCGCGCCCTCGACGATCTCGCCGCTGACCGGCACCGCCGGCTCCGCCTCGCCGGCGGCTGCGGCGGCCTGTTCGAGCAGTTCCTCGGCCCGGGCGCGCGGGCCGGTCACCGACGGGGCCTCCAGCGCCGCCGACCAGTTGAAGGCGTGCAGCAGGCGCAGCGGACGGCGGTGGCCGGCGGCCTCCCGCGCGGCCAGCCGGACGATCTGCCCGGCAGACTCCGGCGAGCCGAGTGCGGCCACCACGGGCGCGTCGGCGGGTGGGGTCATCCGGCCTCACCTCCCCCGACAGGCGCGCACGGCGGGTCCGATCCCTGCGACCGAGCGTAGTGGTCGACGGCCCGGCGGGGGCCGGTATCGCGCCTGCCCGGCCGGCGCCGCTGTCAACTCTGGTTGACGCAACCTTGCTGTCAACGTATGTTGACACCATGAGTCACGCGACGGAACTCGCGGCGGCGGCCGGCAGCACCGATCCCCGGGTCGGCCTGCGTGCCGTGCGCGCCCTGCGTCGGCTGCTCGAACGGTTGGAGGTGGTCCAGGTGGACAACGCCCGACGGCAGGGCTGGTCCTGGCAGGAGATCGCCGACGCGTTGGAGGTCAGCCGGCAGGCGGTCCACAAGAAGCACGCCGGGCGGCCGGCGGTCCCGAGCACCTGGGAGGAATGATGTTCGAACGGTTCACCGACCGGGCCCGCGAGGTGGTCAAGCAGGCCGCCCACGAGGCGCGGGCCGCCGGGCGGCGCCCCATCGGCACCGAGCACCTGCTCCTCGCCGTCCTCGCGGACCCCGACAACCTGGCGAGCCGGGTGCTGTCCGCCGCAGGCGTCCGCGCCGCCGACCTGCGCGCCGCCGTGGCCCGGCACACCGCCGAGGGCGACGCGGGGCTCGCCGAGGCCGACGCCGCCGCGCTGCGCGAGATCGGCATCGACCTGGCCGCGATCGTCGCCCGGATCGAGGAGTCCTTCGGCCCCGACGCGCTGCGTGCGGCGGCGCCCGCCCCGCGCCGCCGGTGGGGATGGCGGCAGCGGCAGCGGCCCGGCGGCCCGTTCTCGCCCCGCTCGAAGAAGGCGTTGGAGCTCTCGCTGCGCGAGGCGCTGCGGCTGCGGCACCGGCACATCGGCACCGAGCACATCCTGCTCGGAATGCTGCGCGAGGGCGGCGGTCCGGCCGCGCTGGTGCTCGCCGAGGCCGGGCTCGACCTGGACGACCTGCGCCGCCGGGTCGAGCTGGCCCTGCGGGCCGCGGCCTAGCCGCACCGCCCGGTCCACCCGGTCCTCCCGTTCTCTGAGCCTTCCCTCGCTTCGCGGTTCCCTCACCCCTTCCCCCTCGCCTCTCCTCGTTCCCTCTCCTCTCACTTGTCCCGCCCGCCGCCCGCCGCCCGCCGCCCGCCGCCTGTGGCCCGTGGCCCGACTCCCTCCCACGCCTCTCCTTCCTCGCCCGCTCGCCGACGGCCCACCCTGTCGACTCCATGTCACTCAGGGTGATCGCCTCTCCGGTGGCGGCGTTGCCGTCCGCCCTCCTTTGCTCTGCACCCATCCACGCAACGGTATGCGGATAGTGACCGACCGTGGTGTCGCGTGACTCTGCGCGATTCCGCGTATCCACAGCTCGTGCGCTGTGCTGCGCCCGTGGGTGCAGAGCAAAGGGGGCGGGCGGCGTCGGGCGGTGCGGGCACGAAGCAACGCAGGGTGACGAGCCTCGGTCCCCCTGTGCCAGCGACGCGTACCTTACGCACCGTGGCCGGCGGCGCGGCCGGTTCCGGGCACCCCGGCCCCGTAAACCTGTTTTCGGTGCGCGCAACCTCACCGGTCGCCGGCTCGCCGCCCGCACCGATTTGGCGCACACTGACGCCGTGGATGCTGAGCAGAACACGCGTTCGACGCGGGACGCGCGCGCGGCCGACCACCACGGCGGGCTGCGCTCCGCCGTGGTGGTCAACCCGGTGAAGGTCGCCGACCTCGACGAGCTGCGCGAGACGGTCGACGGGGCGCTCGGCGCCGCCGGCTGGCCGGCACCGCTGTGGTTCGAGACCACCCCGGAGGACCCGGGCCGGGGGCAGACCGAGAAGGCCGTCTCCGCCGGGGTCGACGTCGTCTTCGCCTGCGGCGGCGACGGCACCGTGATGTCCTGCGTCAGCGCGCTGGTCGGCACCGACGTGGCCCTCGCCGTCCTGCCCCAGGGCACCGGCAACCTGCTCGCCGCCAACCTCGGCCTCTCCACCGACCTGGCCGCCGGGCTGGAGGTGGCCGTCGAGCAGGGCCGCCGCCAGCTCGACGTCGGCGCGGTCGACGACGCCTACTTCACCGTCATGGCCGGGATGGGCTTCGACGCCCAGATGCTCGACGCCACCTCGGAGACGACCAAGGCCCGCATCGGCTGGCCGGCGTACGTGATGGGGGCCGCCCGGCACCTGCGCGACCGGCCGATGCGGGTCACCATCCGCATCGACGACCGGCCGCCGCTGCGCCGCCGGGCCCGCTCGGTGCTGGTGGCCAACGTCGGCCGCCTCCAGGGCGGCGTCACCCTGCTCACCGACGCCGAACCGGACGACGGCTGGCTCGACGTCGCCGTGCTCACCCCGCGCACCCTGCGCCACTGGCTGGCCATGGGCTGGGCGCTGGTGCGCCGCCGGGGCAGCGTCCCCCGGATGGAGGTCTACCGCGCCCGCCGGGTGGAGGTCACCAGCAACCGGGCCCAGCCGCGCGAGCTCGACGGGGACCTCATCGCTCCGGGGCGGCGGCTGGCGGCCGAGATCCGCCCCCGCGCCCTCTGGCTCTGCGTGCCGCAGCCGCAGGAGGCACCCGACCTGGCCGCCGACGCCGAGGCAGCCGGGGAGCGGGGCGAGGAGCTGGTCGAGGAGGCCCGCCGTGAGTAGCACCAGGATGGTGCCCGAGACCCGGCTCATGGCCGACGAGGAGCTCTCCGCCGACGACGCCTGGCACACACTGCGCCGCCACGGCGGCTGGCGCCTGCTGCGGGACGCGTTCGTCCGGTTCCGCTACGGCGACGGGTTCAGTCACTCCCGCGCCCTCGCGTTGCAGCTCTGCCTCGCCGTGGTGCCGTTCCTGATCGCCCTCACCGGCCTGATCACCGACCTCGGCGCCGACGAGGGCGGCCGGGTCGTCGCCGACACCGTGCTCGCCCTCACCCCGGGGCAGAGCGAGCAGGTGGTCGGTGAGCTGCTCGACTCCGGCGAGCGCACCGAGGACGCCGGCGAGCTGGCGCTGACCCTCGGCCTGCTGACCGGCCTCGTCGCGCTCACCACCACGATGGCCCAGATCGAGCGCGGCGCCAACCGGATCTACGGCGTCGAGCGGGACCGCCCGGCCCTGTGGAAATACCTGCGCGCCGCCGTCCTCGCGCTCGTCGCGGGCGTCCCGGCGCTCGCCGGGTTCCTCATCCTGGTCGGTGGCGGGTCGATGGGCGATTCGGTACGCCGCAACTACGCCTGGGGCGACGTCGCCACCTTCGCGTGGGACGTGGTCCGCTGGCCGCTGAGCCTCGGCCTGACCGTGCTCGCCGTGGCCCTGCTGTTCCGGCACGCCCCCCGCCGCAAGCAGCCCGGACTGTCCTGGCTGTTCTTCGGCGCCGGCATCGCCACCGCTTTGTGGTGGCTGGCCAGCCTGCTGCTCGCCGCGTACGTGCGGTTCAGCGACGGGTTCGGGCAGACCTACGGGGCGCTGACCGGGATGATGGCGCTGCTGCTCTGGGCCAACCTCACCGGGATGGCGCTCTTCGGCGGGCTGGCCTTCGCCGCCCAGCTCGAAGCGATGCGCATCGGGGTGCCCGAGCCGGCCCAGCCGGACCTGTGGCAGCCCGAGACCGAGCGCGAGGAGATCCACGACACCGGCGAGATGACCGCCCTGTAGAGCTGGCCGCGACACCCCCCGGTGTACGGGAGGCCCGGATCGGGTAAAGCGCCTCGCCAGAGCAGACAAGGGAGGTGCGGGGTGACCGCGGTCAAAGAGGTGGTGCGGCGACCACTCGGCCATTTCGCCGAGCGGAGCATCGCCGGGCTGGTGGCCGTCGTCGGCGCGGGGGTCGCCTTCGGCCTGCTGCTGATGCTGGTGCGTTTCCGGTGGAGCCCGCTGCAGCACGCCGACCACGAGGCCGCCGAGTGGTTCAACGGGCTCGTCGCCCCGCACCACGCCCTGGTCACCGTGTTGCAGGCGATCACCGACCTCGGCGGGCGGCCCGTGCTGATCTGGCTGGTCAGCGTCGCCGTGCTCGGGCTGCTGATCCGCAAGCAGGCCCGGCTCGCCGTCTATCTGATCATCACCGGGGTCGGCGGGCTGATCCTCGACCCGTCGCTGAAGACCCTGGTCGGCCGCCTGCGCCCCGTGGTGGACGTGCCGCTGGCCAGTGCCCCCGGCAACAGCTTCCCCAGCGGCCACGCCCTCGGCTCGTTCGTCGCGTACGGGGCGATCCTGCTGGTCTTCCTCCCCGCCATGGCGCCCCGCTGGCGTAGGCCCGCCATCGCCGTCGCCGCCGTGCTGGTGGCCCTGATCGGGCTGACCCGGATCGCGCTGGGCGTGCACTTCGTCTCCGACGTGCTCGGCGGCTGGCTGCTCGGCGCGGCCTGGCTGGGCGTCACCGCGTACGCCTTCCGGCTGTGGCGGCGCGAGCGCGGCCGGCCGGTGCCGCCGCTGACCGAGGGCCTGGAGCCGGAGGCGGGCCGGGACATCGCCCCGGCCCTCGCCGAGGAGCACGTGCTGGAGCACCCCCGCTCGGCCGTCGCCGAGCTGCTGGTCGGCTGGGTGCTGGTGTTCGGCGTGCTGTACGCGTTCGGCATGTTCGTCAGCTACCACGCCATGGACACGTTCCTCGGCACCCTCGACACCGAGGTCCCGCGCTGGTTCGCCGACCGGCACACCGACGCGTTGACCGACCTGAGCTGGTGGTGGAGCAAGTTCGGCGACACCCACGCGATCCTGCTGGTGTCGCTGGTCTTCTGCCCGCTGGTGCTCGCCGTGTGGCGGCGCTGGCGGCCGGTGCTGTTCGTGGCGCTGGCGATGTTCGGCGAGCTGACCCTCTTCCTCGCCTCCGCCCGCGCCGTCGACCGGCCCCGCCCGCCCGTGGAGAACCTCGACGGGCAGATGCCCACCTCGTCGTTCCCGTCCGGGCACATCGCCGCCACCATCTGCCTCTGGCTCGCCATCGCCCTCATCGTGTTCCCCCGCACCGACCGCTGGTGGCGCTGGATCTTCGTGGCCGCCGCGGTGGTCATGCCGGTGGGGGTGGCGGTCTCCCGGATGTACCGGGGCATGCACCACCCGACCGACTTCATGGGCGCGATCCTGCTCAGCGCCCTGTGGATCGGCCTGCTCTACTGGGTGATCCGCCCCAACGCCGACCTCGCCGAGGGCAACCGGCCGGCGATCGAGTCCGAACAGGTCGACGAGCTGGACGACGAGCTGGCCACCGCCGGCCGCCCCGACTGACCCGATGCTGCGGGTGATGACCTGGAACATCAAGACCGGCGGTCGGGACCGGACGGGTCCCGGCCGCCTGGACCGGGTGGCCCGGGTCGTCGCCGCGCACCGGCCGGACCTGCTGGCCGCGCAGGAGCTGCGCGGCTTCGACTCCGGCGGCGTGCTGGCCGGCTTCGCCGCCGCCGTGGGCATGGAGCCGTACCTGGCCCGGTCGTGCTTCGGCCAGCCCGTGGCGGTGCTGGCCCGCCCGCCGCTGAGGGTCGTCGCGGCCGGTCCGGTCCGCCGCCCGTTCCACCACGCCGCGGTACGCGTCACCGTGGCCACCGACGCCGGTCCGCTGACCGTGTTCGGCGCGCACCTCGACCCGTACTCGGGGCTGCGGCGGCGGGTCGAGGCGGGCTGGCTGGCGGGGGCGGTCGGTCGTGCCCCCGGCGCGGGGCGGGGCGCGCTGGCGCTGCTGGCCGGGGACCTGAACACTCTCGCCCCGGGCGTCGACCACACCGACCGCGTCGCCCGGCTGCCGGCCGCGTACCGGCGTCGGCACCTGCGTCGGGACGGGCGGACGGTGGAGACCCGGGCGGTGGCCCGGCTCGCCGCCGCCGGCCTGGTCGACCTGTACGCCGCGCTCGCCCCCGCCGACGACGAGGGGCCGACCGCGCCGACGCGGCACGGCGGCGGCGCGGAGTTCTCCGGCATGCGGCTGGACTATCTCCTCGGCACGCCGGCCCTGGCCGGGCTGGCCCGGTCCTGCGTCGTCGTGCGCGGCGGCGACACCGAGTACGCCTCCGACCACTACCCGATGCTCGCCGATCTCGACCTGCGCCCGGCCTGACCGCCGCCCGCGCCGCCTCGCCGTGCCGCCCGCGCCGCCGTGCCGCCGCCCGCGCTGGTCGCCGCGTTCGCCCGGGGCGTCGCCCTGGTCGTGGTGCTGCCCGTTCGGCTGCTGTGGGAGCTGCTCGTCGGGGCCGGGCGGCTGCTGCACCGGTGGCTGCTCAGCCCGCTGGGCAGGGCCCTGCGTGCCTGGGTGCTGCGCCCGCTCGCCTGGCTCGCGTACCACCTGCTCTGGGTGCCCCTGGCGTGGCTGGCGCGGCACCTGGTGCGGCGTCCGCTCAGCTGGGCGCTCCGGACGCTGGTCCGGCCCGTGGCGCGACTGGTCGTGGTGGCGGTGGACTGGCTGATCCGGCACCTGCTGGTGCCGCTGGTACGCCTGGTGGGGCGGCTGTTCGGCCCGGCGTTGACGGCCCTCGGGCGCGGCCTGTGGTGGCTGCTGCGGCTGGCCTGGACGGCCCTGTCCTACGCCTGGCGGCTCGCCGGGCGCATCCTGCGCGCCCTGCACCGGCTGCTGCTGCGCCCGGTCGGGCTGGCCCTGCGCTGGGCCTGGCGGCACACCGTCGCCCCACTCGGCCGCGCCCTGCGCGCCGCCTGGCGGCACACGGTCACCCCGGCGGCCCGCTGGCTGAACGCGTCGGTCCTGACCCCGGTCCGCGAGGCCACCCGGGCCCTCCTGGCAGCCCTGAACCTCCGCCCCTGACACCCCTGTCGGCATCGTTGGGGCGCTATCACTTTCCGTGATGGTGGTGGGCGATCGGTTGCGAGGGGCGGCTGGCATCACTCTGCGCAATTCTCCAGCGACGCCACCGAAGTGCGCTCGTTCCCTTTGCTCTGCACCCATCGACGCAGCACCCACCGCGAGCTGCGCGGGAGGGAAGGTGGTGGATTGTGCGGGGCGAACGGCTCGGTTGCGCTGCGTTAGCGATGCGTATGTGGGTGCAGAGCAAAGGGAACGGTGGGAGTGGTGTCGCCGGCCGCGAGAATTGCGCTGAGTCGCCGGTCGATGCCGGACCGGACGCGTCGTTGCCGGTCGGTGATCGAGCCGTCGTGAGGGCGGGTTGCCGGGCCGTGGCCGGGCAGGGCAGGGCCGCCGGGCGGATCTCCGTGTTGCCGATGCGCATCAGGCCACCTTTCGCAGGGACGAAGCGAGCAGAGCACGTACCGCTGCGGCGACCTCGACCGGCGCGGTGGTGGCGACGTTGTGCGCTGCGCCAGGCACCGCCGCCGCGCGGGCGTCCGGGGCCAGCCGGGCCAGCCGGTCCCGCCAGGCGGCCGGGACCACCGGGTCCCGGGCGCCGGTGACGACCAGGGTGGGCGCGGTGACCCGGGCGGCGTCCGCCTCGATCGCGTTGCGCACCGAGTGCGAGAGGGTGGCGTACACCCGCCAGGGGCGGGCGTCGACGACGTCGCGGAGCAGGATCGGGGCCTGCCACGGCGCCTCGCGCAGCGTGTCGACGAGCCAGCGACCGAACTGCCCCCGCCGGGTGCGGGCCGCCGGGTCGCTGGTGGGGCCGGCGAGCACCAGGGCCCGGACGAGCCGGGGGGTACCGGGCGGCCAGCGCGGCGGCCACCTCCGCGCCGAACGAGTGCCCGAGCACGCACGCCGGCGGCAGCCGGTACGCGGCGAACCACGCCGCCGCCACTCGCTGGTCAGTCCGGCGGCGGGCCGGGGCGCGGCCAGGGCGAGCCGCAGCCGCCTCACAGCTCGCGGAGCCGGGGGAGCAGCTCCTCCCGGGCCCAGTCGAGGAACATGGGCTGGGTGTCACCGCCGACCTGCACCAGCGCCACGTGGGTGAAGCCGGCGTCGACGAACTTCTTGAACGCCGCGACGTGCCGGTCGGTGTCCGGGCCGCAGGAGATCCCCTCGGCGACGTCGTCCTCGCGGACGTACTGCGTCGCGGCGGCGAACGACTCCGGGCCGGGCAGTTCGGCGTTCACCTTCCAGCCCATGCCGAACCAGCGGAACTGGTCGTGTGCGATCTTGCGGCACTCCGCCTCGTCGGGGCCGTAGCAGATGGCGACCTGGCCGAACCGGGGCTGCCCCGCGCCGCCCGCGTCGTCGTACATCTGGATCAGGTGGGCGTCGGGCTCGGTGGCGACGAGGCCGTCGCCGTAGTCGGCGGCGAGCGTCGCCGACTGCCGGCCGGACGCGGCCACGGCCATCGGCACCGGACGCTCCGGCCGGTCCCAGACGTACGCGTCGGGCACGTCGAAGTGGTTGCCGGAGAAGGTCAGCGTCTCCCCGTTCAGCAGGGGCCGGATGATCTGCAGCGCCTCCTCGAACATCTCGTGCCGCTGCTGCACGTGCGGCCAGCCGCCGACGACGTGCTCGTTGAGGTTCTCCCCGGCGCCCAGGCCGAGGGTGAACCGGCCGTCCGACAGCGCCCCGATCGTGCTGGCCTTCTGCGCCACCACGGCGGGGTGGTAGCGGCGGATCGGGCAGGTCACGAAGGACATCAGCTCGGCCCGGCTGGTGGCGTGGGCGACCGCGCCGAGCACCGACCAGGCGTACGGGGAGTGGCCCTGGGAGTCGAGCCAGGGATAGTAGTGATCGGAGATCACCAGCTGGTCGAAGCCGGCGGCCTCGGCGCGCACCGCGTAGTCGACCAGTTCCTTCGGCCCGGCCTGCTCGCACATCAGGGTGTAGCCGATGTTGACCATGGCGCATCTCCTTCGCTCTCCCGATCCACTCCGCATACCCCCGTGGGAGTCGGTCAACCCTCGACGGCCGTCGTGGCCTTGACGGGGCGGCCCTGGGTGGTAAGGTCCGGCCTTAACCGGTTCAGGCTGGGGGCGTCGCATCCTGTGGTGGGGATGACCGCACCTGTGGCGGCTCGCTGCCCCGCGAGCCGCCACAGGACATCCCCGCTGAGCCAAGACTCACTGAACCGGTTGCCCCGCATCAGCGATCGGCCTACGCTGATGCCTGCGCCGTCTCGGAGCCGGACGGCGGCTGACGGGCCAGCCGCCTTCTTCGTCACCACCACCGCACCCCCGCCGGGCACGGGGTTCGACCCTCCCTGAGGAAGGCCATGAGAAAACGTCTCTCCGTCGCGGGCGTCGCCCTGCTGACGGTCCTCGCCGCCGTGTTCGCCTTCGGGCAGCCCGCGCACGCCGCCGCCGGCTTCTCCGTCTCCAACGGCAAGCTGTACGACGCCAACGGCAACGAGTTCATCATGCGCGGCGTCAACCACGCCCACACCTGGTACCAGCAGCAGACCAGTTCCTTCGCCAACATCAAGGCGCTCGGCGCGAACACGGTGCGGGTGGTGCTGGCCAGCGGCGACCGCTGGGCCAAGAACGACACGGCCGACGTCGCCAACGTCATCTCCCTGTGCAAGGCGAACAAGCTGATCTGCGTCCTGGAGGTGCACGACACCACCGGCTACGGCGAGCAGAGCGGCGCGATCACCCTGGACCGGGCGGTCGACTACTGGCTGAGCATCTCCAGCGCCCTCGCCGGCCAGGAGAAGTACGTGATCGTCAACATCGGCAACGAGCCGTACGGCAACCAGGGCTACGGCACCTGGGCCACCGACTCGGCCAACGCGATCAAGCGGCTGCGCGCCGCCGGCCTCGCGCACACCATCATGGTCGACGCCCCCAACTGGGGCCAGGACTGGTCGTTCACCATGCGCGACAACGCGGCGTCGGTGTTCGCGGCCGACCCGCAGAAGAACACCGTCTTCTCCATCCACATGTACGGCGTCTTCGACACGGCCGCCGAGATCTCCGACTACCTCGGCCGGTTCCGCACCGCGAAGCTGCCGATCGTGGTGGGCGAGTTCGGCTTCGACCACTCCGACGGCAACCCCGACGAGGACACCATCCTGTCGTACACGCAGGCCAACGGCATCGGCTACCTGGGCTGGTCGTGGAGCGGCAACGGCGGCGGCGTCGAATACCTCGACATGGCCACCAACTTCAACCCGGCCGCCCTGACCACGTGGGGCCAGCGCATCTTCAACGGCGCCAACGGCATCAAGGCGACCTCGAAGGAGGCGTCGGTCTACGGCGGCATCGTCACGCCCACGCCGTCGACGACCGTGACGCCGACCCTACCGCCGCCGACCACGACGCCCCCGCCGACCACCCCGCCGGCCACCGGCGGCTGCACGGCGACGTACACGATCATCGGCCAGTGGCAGGGCGGCTTCCAGGGTGAGGTCAAGGTGACCGCCGGCTCCGCCGCCATCAACGGCTGGACGGCGAAGTGGACGCTCGGCAGCGGCCAGTCCATCAGCCAGGCGTGGAACGCGACGCTGACCAGCAGCGGGTCGAACGTGACCGCCACCAACGTCAGCTACAACGGCAAGCTCGGCGCCGGGGCCAGCACCAGCTTCGGCTTCATCGGCAGCTCCACCGGCACCCCCGCCGCCCCCGCGGTGACCTGCACGGCGAGCTGACCCCCTCCGCACCACCGCGGTGGCCGGGCCCGTACGGGCCCGGCCACCGCGTCGCGTGGGCTAGACCCAATGCCGTTCAGTTAGGGCGGGGGCTGGTTGGTCAAGGTTCGTCGGTGGTGATGTCGATGCTGGTGGTGGCTTTGTAGGTGCGGCGGTCGGTGTTGGGTCCGCGTGCCTGGTACTTGGAGTTCGAGCGTTTGATCATGCGGGTCTTCGTCCGGACGCGGCGTTCGGGTAGCAGGTTCGCCAGGACCTGTTCGCCGATGACGCCGACCAGGTCGACGACGGTGTCGGCGATGACACCGGCGGCGTGGACGATCTGGTCGCGTGCGGCGTTGAGGGCGGTGGTGAAGCTGGCCCGGTCCGGGTCGAGGC
>NZ_FMCW01000052.1 GCF_900091595.1 Micromonospora haikouensis | reverse complement strand
CGAGCAGGCCACCCAAGTTGTTCATCGCCTCGGTGTCGCCAGCGTCGGCGGCAATACGCCAGGCGTGTTCGGCGGTGTCTGTCCGTTGGGTGGCATAGGCCCGAAGGCCGATGTTGACGGCTTGGCGGGGGGTGGCGATGGCGAGCAGGGTGGCCCAGACACGGTCGGGGACCGGGGTGGTGGCGAGGGGGCCTTGGTCGGTGGTGGTGCGGTCGAGGAGGTAGTCGGAGGCAGTGTAGGTGTCGCCGTCGTGGGGCAGGAGGCAGGAGCTGGCGCCGAGGACGCGTTCGCACGCCCAGGCGAGTCCTTCGCTGATGGTGGGTAGATCGGCGCGGTGTCTCCAGGCGGGGGACAGGTAGGGACGGTAAAGCTTGGCCAGGAGGTCGCGGGGGATGGGGTCGGTGTAGCCGGCGCGGCGACAGTCCACCCCGGCGCTGATGAGGGCCTGTCCGACCTCGAACAGGGGTCCGTCACCGACCGACCAGCGGCGCATCATCGCCGGCCCGGCGGCGAGGTACTCGGCGAATCCGACCCCGACGGTCAGCGCAGCCGCGATCCGGTCATCGCCGGTCGCCTCAGCCGTCGTGCGTTCGGAGCCGGTGAGGTGCTGACCGACCCGGATGCGACGTCGGCCGCGGATCTGCGCCACCAGTTTCGCCGCAGCCTCATCCAGCCCGGCCGTGGTGAGTTCGGTGCCCTCGCGGCCTCGGACGGCGGCGTGGTCCAGGCGGGATAGTTCCTCGTCGCGGATGGTGGCCACCACCACCACATCAGCCCGCCCGGAAGGGCACAAGCGCTGCAGCAATGCCTGGTCAACGCCGCCAGGAGTGAGGAACCGTTCCAGGTCATCGAGCCATACGACAGCGTCGCCGACCGGGTAGCCGGTGTCGATGAGTTCCCGCAACGCGCCGGGGTGCGCCGGGATAAGTAGCCGGTGGTGCGGGCGGAGTCGGCCGATGGCCTCGAAAGCGCTGCGGCTCTTACCGGCAGCTGCCCTGCCGTGCAGCAGCACGATCCCACCTTCGGCGATGGCCCATTCCAGGTCGTCGTCACCGGCGCGGGAGACGTAGGGAGGAAGGTCACGGTCGTGGCCGTTGGCGGTGTCGATGGCGGGCTTGACACCCACATCCAGCGGATCGACCTGCTTCACCAACGGCGGCTGCCCGTCATCGTGCAGGTACAGCAGACACCCAGGAGGCACCGATTCGGCCGGGCGGATCGTGTCGAGTTTCCTGCCTAATCGCGTCATGCACCAGTTGGCGACCAGCCCGGCCGCTCCGACGAGCCCGAACCCGATGCTGGTGATCTTCTCGGCCCGGTCCAGACCTTCCTTCACCAGGAAGGACACCACCGGCACAGCCACCGCGACCGCTAAGACCGCCACCACGATCCAGCGGACCCATCGCCGTACCGACATGGAAGCCACACGCCATTCTGAAGGCAACCGGCAAGAAACGAACACGAAGCCGTATCCGACACACACGTCAAGGACGTGAGGGAGATCCGAGTTCTGGGCGTTCGCACGGTGCCATGACCAGGACTGGAGTTGTTTTGGTCTGGAAACTACGGGGGGTCCGACACGGATGGCGACCATGGCACTCAGGAGGGGGAGGGCCGCGGCCGGCGTCGGTACGGGTCACCGCTCGGGCACGTGGGCGTGGTCGTGGTGGGCCACCCGGTGGGGAGTAGCGGGGGCGGGTAAGACGGGCGCTGCCGCCCCGGCGCCGGTCGCGGGTACGAACGCCGTGGCGGCCACCGCAGCCGCGTGGACGGGCCGCGTGCCGATGCCACTCTGCGGCGGCTCTGCTGGCCGGGGGGTGAGCTTGTCCCAGACCAGGTTGGTCAAGCCTTGGCGGAACGCCTGATCGCCGTGGAGGTCGGCGAGGCGGACCACGTCGGCGGGGTCGTCGAGCTGGGCGATGGCGGTGGTCATGGCGGTGGCGAATGTCGAGCTGAAGGTGATCTGGTCGCCTGCGCGCGCGGCGGCCTGGACGGCGTCGACGCGCAGGGCCTGCTGGGTGCAGGCGTCGAGCAGCGCCCGATCCGCCGGCGTCGTGGCCGCGACGATGTCGGCCGGCGCCAGCGGGCTGATCACCTTGGGCTGGCCTGCGCGGCTGTCGCGTTGCGTCGACGGGCCCGCCGCCGAGGCTGGTGGGGGCGTGTCGCGGACTGTCTGGTGCACGGCCTGTCCGGCGGCGCTGTAGAGGGCCTGGCGCCAGGCCGGGTCGTCGCACTTGAGCATCACCGCGACGGCCATCTCCGTGTTGCCGGGGTCGGCGAGGGCGTGGGTGAGCGCCTTGTCGAACGGGGCGGAGAAGGCGGCCAGGTCGCTGGTGCGGGCCGCGTGCTGGACGACGCCGCCGCCGGCGACGTGCTGCACGCGCCGGTCCAGCCACGCCTGTTCGTCGGGGGTCAGGCTGTCGCGCAGGTCCGTCGGCATCCAGTCGTCGACCGTGACGGGCACGGCGGGCGGGGCGGCCGACGGTGGTGGGGTGGTGTCGGCCATGAGGTCGATGACGGCGTTGATCGCGCGGAGCCGGCGGCGGGTGTCGAGCAGTTCGTCGCGGCGGGGGAACGGCTGGTCGAGCTGCTCGGTGGCCCGGTTGATCTCTTCGTGCTGGCTGGCGATGCGGGCCTGCATGGTGGCCCGGGTGGCGTCCAGGTCGGTGAGCTGGTTCTCCAGGCGGCGGACGAGGCCGGTGGGGTCGCCCTGGACGGCGGAGGTGAGGCCGATGGTGGTGGAGGAGTCGGGGATTCCGTCGAATCGCAGGGCGACGAGCATGCCGTCGCGGCCGGACCAGAACACGGCGTCGACGCCGAAGCCGCCGAGCTGGGCGACGCCGGCGGCTTCGCGTCGGTCGGTGGAGGCGACGCCCTGTGCGGTGGCGGTCAGGGCGTGTTGCAGTGCTCGGCCGGCTTCGGCGCGTTTGGTGAAGCGGTGTCCGGCGACGGTCATGGTGAACTTCTCGCCGCGGGTGTCCTGGCGGCGGGCGATGACGTCGTCGAGCACCTCGACGCGGCGGGTGTCCTTGGTGATCCACGCCTTCAGCTCGCCGACCTGGCGGCGTAGCGCCGCCTGGGTGTTGTGGTGGGTCCGGTCGGCGCGTTCGAGGCGGGTGAGGTCCTGGGCGACCTGCTCGCGGTCCATCAGCAGCGGGTTGCCGGTGGCGATGGCCTTGATCTGGTGTGCCTGGAGGGTCTCGTCGCTGACGTCCTCGATCTCGCGGGCGGAGGTGCCGCGCATGATCTGGTCGATGAAGGTGCCCTTGCGGGCCACGGTCTGCCAGGAGAAGGCGTCGAAGCTGCCGGCGACGACGTAGCGGTAGATGCTGACCTCGGGGTTCTGGTTGCCCTGGCGCAGGATGCGGCCCTCGCGCTGGGTAACGTCGGCCGGGCGCCACGGGCAGTCGAGGTGATGCAGGGCGATCGCGCGGGCCTGCACGTTGGTGCCGACGCCCATCTTGGCGGTCGAGCCGATGAGCACGGCCACGTCGCCGGAGCGGCAGGCGTTGAACAGGCTGGCCTTCTTGGCGTCGGTGTCGGCCTCGTGGATGTAGCGGATCTTCTCCCGGGGCATCCCCCGCTCGACGAGCAGTTCGGCCAGGGCGTCGTAGGCGTTCCAGCGCTCGGGGTTCGGGGTGGACTGGTCGCAGAAGACGATCTGCAGCGCGCCCGGGGTGGGGTGCGCGACGGGGTCGGCCGCGTCGGGGTTGAGCAGGTAGACGGTGTCGCGGGTGTCGCGCCAGACCGCCGCGATCCGCTCCGCCGCGGCGTCGATCTTGCCGGGGGCGGTCTGCTGCTCGCCGATGAGCCGCAGGTCCAGGGAGGCGGCGCGGGCCTCACCGGAGACCTTGAGCATGTTGTCTTCGCTCGGCTCGACCTGGCGGTTGCGGATCCGCTCGACGCGCTCGTCCAGGCCGGAGATGAACTCCTCCAGCTCCGGGGACGGGTCGAGGGTGACGATGTGCGGGGCGCGTTCGCCGTCGTCGCGCTGGGTCAACTGCGGGGTGGGCAGGGCCAGGTCTTCGGGGGTGCGGACGTCGCCGTAGGTGCGCATCATCAGCGACAGTTCGGGCACGTTGGCGTACTTGGCCAGTCGGGCGCGCATCTGGAAGCCCTGCCCGGTGGGGGACACCTCGATGGCGGTGACGACCTTGGCGAAGGTGGCCGCCCAGGTGTCGAAGTCGGTGGTGCCCGTGACCTGCAAGAGGTCGGGGCGGAGCTGGCGGGTCACCACGTACAGCTCGCGCACGGAGTTGGCGATCGGGGTGGCGGTCGCCCCGCACACCACCCGTTGGCCGCGCTGGCGGCGCAGGTAGGACAGCTTCATCCGGAAGTCGACCGCGCGGTCGGAGCCGTCGTTGCCGGCGTCGGGGATGGAGCTGGTGATGGTGTCGTTCTTCAGCTCGTGCAGCTCGTCGCGGTAGACGTAGTCGATGCCGGTCTGCTCGAACGTGACGCCCGGGTCGCGGGCCTTGTCGAGCTTCTCCTTGACCCGCTCCTCCTTGCGCAGCAGCGCCTTCTGCAGGCGCTTGACGCTGCTGGAGCGCTTGGCGTCCTCGCCGTTGGCGATGGCCTGCTCACCGGCGCGGACGATCTTGTCGCGCAGCTCCTGCAGTTCCTCGTCGAGGAAGCGGCTCTGCTCGTCCGGGGACAGCGAGAGCCGCTCGAAGAACGAGGCGGCCATGATGATCGCGTCCCAGTCGCCGGTGGCGCAGCGGGCGACGAACCGGCGGCGCCGGTCGGTGCTCATGTCGTCGCGGCCGGCGGCCAGCAGCCGGGCCCGGGGGTAGATCTGCAGGAACTCGCGGGTGAACTGCTCCAGCATGTGGTTGGGCACCACGATGGCCGGCTTGTTGACCAGGCCGAGGCGGCGCTGCTCCATCGCGGAGATGGCCATCACCGCGGTCTTGCCGGCCCCGACGGCGTGGAACAGCCCGACCGCCGGCTCGGCGACGATGCGGGCGACCGCCTCCACCTGGTGCGGGCGCGGCGTGAAGCCGACCGCGATGCCGGGCAGCGACCGGGTCACCCCGACGTAGCTGCGCGGCACGGTGGCGTTGAACATCTCGTTGTAGGTGGTCGCGACCTGCTCGGCGCGGTCCGGGTCCTCCCACACCCACGCGCCGAAGCGTTCCTCCAGCTCGATCGCCTTGGCCTGCGCGGCGGCGGTGGCCTCCACGTCGAGGGCGCGTTTGCCCTCCTCCACCTCCACGAACACCCGGATCGGGGTCTTGGTCAGCAGCCGCTGCGCGAGGTCCGGCGCGGCCATCCCGGGGGTCCCCCAGGTCGAGCGGGCCAGGACACCGGCGCGGGAGCCGCGGACCCGCCAGTCGGACCCGCCGACGTGCTCCACCCGCAGTCCCGGGTCGCGCAGCGTCTCCTGGAGGAACTGCTGGATGAGGGGGGCGGGCAGGAACGGGGCGCCGAACGCCGCGTCGATCTCCCCCGGCCCGAGGTCGCGGGGGATCACCCGTTGCAGGGCGCGCACGTTGGTCTCGAAGCGGGGGTCCGTCTCGGCGGCGGCCTGGGCGGCTCGCAACTTCACGCGCACGTTGCCTGACAGGTACTCCGGGGCCTCCACGAGCCGGCCCTGGCTCGGGTCGTCGTAGACCAGGTCGCCGAGCGCGGCGCGGGCCTCCGGCTCGCTGACGCCGAGCAGCCGGGCGACCTCGGGCAGCCGCACGTCGCCGTGCGTGTCGACGCAGATGGCCAGGGCATCGGCCGGGGTGTCGGCGCCGAGCTGCGGCGCCCGGGGCAGGATCACCCGGCGGGCGAAGATGTCGGCCTTCGTCGCGGTCTGGGTGGTGTCGTCGAAGTGCTCGAGGGCGAACACGGTGGCCGCGTGCGGGTCGGTCTGCCGGAAGCGGCCCATCGGCGGGTTGATCCGGGCCATCTTCGGCTCGCCCGTCTCCGAGTCAGTCCGGCCGGTGCGGCGCAGGGTGTAGCGGTTGAGCGGCCCGTGTGCGGCCATGTAGGCGTCGTACCGGTCGTTCAGCTCGGCGCGCAGTGCTGCCGGTGAACCGGGCGCGGGCGGGCCGCCGTGCTCGTCGCCGTCGTCGACGGTGGCGGCCTCCGCCGTCAGCAGCGCGGTCACGGTGTCGCGCAGCCCGAGCAGCGCCCGCAGCTCGTCGGCCTGGCTGGCGGGCACCTCGTGCGGCACCACCTGGCCGTCGGCGACGGTGGTGAAGGTCCCGTTGTCCTGAGCCTCGATGTGGCCCTCGGCGCGGTCGGTGGGCGCGAGCACCGCCAACGGTTCGGCCGGCCGGTCGCCGTCGACGCGCGGCGTCATGGTCAGGCCCTCCCGGCGGGCCTCGTCGACGACGTCGCGCAGCACCCGGGTCAGGGCCTCACCGGTGTTGTCGCCCGCGCGGACGATCAGCTCGCCGTCGCGGTTCATGCCCCGCCCGAGCGTCATCTCGCCGAGCACCCGCTCCGGCCGGTCGGCGAAGTATTCGTTGACCTGGTCGGCCTGCTCGGCGGCGGTGTCCAGGTCCAGGGGCCGGGTCTGCTCCCAGGCGATCGGCCCGGGCTCGCGGTCCGGCTCGCGCCGGCGCAGGATCAGCAGGTCGGTGATGGCCTGGGTGCCGGCGGTAGCCTGGTGCGCTCCCGACGGCAGGCGCACCGCCGCGACCAGGTCGGCCAGCGACGCCATCTCCCGCCGGGCGGCGGGGTTCGCCGAGTCCAGGGTGTAGCGGGAGGTGAGCACCGCGACCAGGCCGCCGGGCCGGGTCAGGTGCAGCGACTTGATGATGAAGTGGTTGTGGATGCTGTGCCGGCCGGGGTTGTGCCGCCGGTCGGTCAGCCGCACGTCGGCGTACGGCACGTTGCCCACAGCTAGGTCGAACGCGCCGGACGGGGCCCTGGTGTCGGCGAAGCTCTCGGTCCGGATCTCCGCGTGCGGGTACAGGGCGGCGGCGACCCCGGCCGTCACCGGGTCCAGCTCCACGCCGACCATCCGGGCCTGCGGTGAGGCCAGGCCGATGAAGTTGCCCGACCCGCAGCCCGGTTCGAGTACCGCCCCGCCGTCGAAGCCGAGCTCCCGCACCGCGTCCCAGATCGCGCGCACGTACGCCGCGTCGGTGTAGTGGGCGTTGAGGGTGGTCAGCTCCGCCGCGGCGTACTCCTGCGGCGACAGCAGCTCCCGCAGCTCGGCGCGCTGCTGGGCGAACCGGGCGTAGTCGGGGTGGTTGGTGCGGGACTCGAACACCCCGGGCACCGCGCCCCAGCTCGCCCACCGCGCGAGCACGGCCTGCTCCTGCTTCGTGGCCGGGCGGCCAGCGGCTTGCACCTCGCGCAGGGTCCGCAGGGCGGCCAGGTTCGCGCGGAGCTTGGCCATCTCGCCGGCGGGCGCCAGGTCCTGCTGCCCGCCGGGGCGGAACGATTCCGCGGCATCACCGGCACCGGCGTCGGCGCCCGCGCTCGCCCCGGCGCTCTGGTCCGGAGCGGTGGCGCTGGCTTTTTCGGCCGGGCCGGCTATCGGGTCGGGGTCTGCGGCTCGTCCTCGTCGTCCTCCTCCTCCGCGACCCGCTGCCACCACGGGTCGTTCGGGTCCTCCACCAGCGGCGTCCACGTCGGGCTGGCCGCCGGCGGCGTCGACCCGGTCGGCGTCTCGTCCGCCGTCTGCTCGGCGTTCGGGTTGATCAGGATCAGCTCGGGGAGGATCTCCTCCTCCGCCATCTGCTTCGCCGCGTTCAGCCGGCCGAGCTTGCCGAGGTACCCCTCGCCCGGCTGATCCGGACCGGCCAGCTCCCGCGTCCGCTGCTCGATCTGCTCCGCTGCCTGCTCCCCCAAAGTCGAGAAGAAGCTGCTCGGGTCCTCGATGGTCGCGTACCGCTGGGGCAGGTACGTCTGCCAGTGCTTCTGGGCCTGCGCCCCGTAGTGGTTCATCCGTCTCCTCCGCGTCGGCCGGGCCGTCCTGGTCACCGTCGGCGGGCGGGTCGGCGATCGCCTCCTCGCCCGCGTCGACCACCGGCGGCGCGTGAGCCGTGGCCGCGCCGTCCAGAACGGCCGGAGCGGGAGCCGGCACGTCGACCACGGGCATGGCCGGCTGCACCTCGGGGACAGGCGCCGGGTCCAGGTGCCGGGCGACGTACGCCTCCAGGGCGGCGATGTCCACCCCGCTCGCGCCGACCTGGTAGCGCAGCAGCGACCGCGCCGAGCGGGCGACGCCGGCGCGGCCCGCAGGCGTCTGGTAGGTGCGTGCCGCCCACTCGACCCGGGCGGTGACCACGGCCTCCAGCAGCGGCCGAGCACCGTCCTGCGGCCGGGGGCCGACCGCCCGTAGCACTCCCGGCGTCGTGGGGTGGGCCTGCACGGCGGGGGCGAGCAGGTGGTAGGCGCGCTCGGCCGCGCGCCGGCCGGCCTCGCCCGCACCGATCGCCACGGTCACGCCCGCGGCCACGTCGGCCTGCTCGGTGAGCACCGCGACCTGGCCGGGTGTCAGCGCCGGCCCACACGGCGCGACCACCACCGGGGCGTCCTCGCCGGCGGTCGCGGACCGGGCGATCGCCTCCAGCGCCGTGGCGGCCACCACCACCGGCCGGCCGGCCCGCTCCGGCTGCTCGGCGAGCCCGACCAGTGCGTCGGCCGGCCGGTGGATCGCGGTGGCCGGGCCGTGCAGCATCGGCGGCACCGACTCGTCGGCGCCGGGCGGCGCGTACCCGACGAAGCTGACCACGGCGTGCGTCTGGGGATCGCGTACGCCGACCACGACCCGGTCCTGGAAGCGGTCGACCAGCAGTCCGCCCCGGCCGGTCGAGGCCAGCCCGGAGGCCAGGATCTCGGTGTCGGTGAAGCCGGCCCGGCGCAGCTCGTTGACCAGCGCCGTCGGGCGGCCCGGTGCGTATCCGAGCATCCACCGGCTGTTGACCGGCACGCCCTGCCCAGCCAGCCACCGGCGCGGCCCCGCGCCGCCCGGGCCGTCGAGCTGCGTCCGGTAGAAGCGGGCTGCGAGGTCCTGCGCGGCCAGTAGCCGGTCCTGCTCGGCGGAGGTCACCCGGGACCGCGTCGGAGGCCGGGGTGTGACCTGGGCGTCCAGGGACGCCGCACGCAGTGCCAAGGCCGCAGCCCGGTCGCGTGCCGCGTCGATCCGCTCGGCGACCCCGGCTGCCACCTGGTCGTCGCTGCGGTCAGGCATCGTCATGAAGCCCGCTCGTCGTCGGGCTCACCCGTAGCCAACAACCCCTGCGCGCGCAACCGCTCGAACAGCCGTTGATGGTGCTCCAACGTGGACGTTAGTTGGTCGATTTGATCCTGCAAGCCCGCGATCGTGCTGTCCACAGTTCGCGGCGGTACAGGCTGCGCAGCTTCGTCGGTCATCGTGCCCCCGTAGTGATCGACTCTCCGCCCACGGTAGTCAGCCCCGCCACGCTACGTCGAGATAGATCCGGGGCCGCTACCGCCGACGCCGCCCGAGGGGGGTGATGCCGCGGAATCACAACCAGGGGAAGCGAACCGGGCCTGGGAGACGCCGGCCGGCCCCGGCCGCCGTGGGTTGCGCTCCCCAATATCGACGCCTCCGGCGGGGCCTCTCTCGGAGATCCGGCAGAGACCGCAACCGCCAGGTTGATGGATGGTCACCCCGGGGTGGGATCTCCCCGCGCCGGCCGCCCAGAGGGCTACCAGACCGGCTCTGGGACGGCCAGGCCAAGCCGCTTCGCGGTCGGCTACGCCGAGCCTGGCCGTCCCAGAGCCGGCCCGGTCGATCGGAGATCGGCCGACACGAGGAGATCCCACCCCACCCCCGGCACCGTGCGCGGGCAAGCCCGCAACCCCCGCCCACCACGGCCTACACCGCGTCGTGCCGGTCGAGCACGTACTTGACGCTGCTCTTGGCCCACTTGCCCTTGCCCGACGGAGTCGGCACATGCTCGGCGTTCAGCCTCTCGGCGATGGCCGCCAGCGACAGGCCCTCACCGCGCAGTTCCGCCGCCCTGGCTGCGGAGGGCGGCACCGGCGCCGGCGGTCGACCCAGCCGCACACCCCGGTCCCGGGCCGCCGCCATCCCCGCCGACACCTCGGGCCGACGCATCTCAGATTCGCTGCTCATGCCCCACAGCGTACGGCAAAAAGGTATAGAAAAAGGTCCCTTGGGGGGCTTTTTCTATACCTTTTCCTGTACGATGGAGAGGTAAGGAACGGTCCGACCAGGTGAGCCACCACCCAGCCGGACCAGGAAGAACAGCCCCTCTGCGAAAGGGAGTTCCATGACCCAGCGTACGACGATCCCAGTTCGCCCCGCCCAGGTCGCCCCCGTCCGCGTCGGTCGTGGGAAGGCCGTGCACCTGGGCAGCCTGAGCAGCATCACCGGCCCCGACGGCAGCCCCCGCTACGTCGCGGCCTGGTGCGGGGCCAGCGGCAGCGGCGACAACGTTCGCGCCGGTGAGCCCATTACCGAGCCCATCACCTGCCGCACCTGCCTGCGCACCCAGCCGCGCCCGATCGAGCTGATCAACGCCAGCCTGACCGGCGAGCCCACCACCCTGCCCCACACCGGCCTCGTCGTCCCCCACACCAAGCTGCGCGTCAGCGACATCCGCCGCGTCCCCGGCACCGGCGGAACCCGCGCCCGGCTCATGCTCGGCGACCACTTCATCGGCTACATCAGCAACACCGTGCGCTTCCACCCCGTGCACGGAGCCTGGATCGACACCAACGACCTCGCCGCCTACGCGGCCCACTGCCGCACGGCCAACGGCCGGACCCTCAACGTCCACGACGTGCTCGGCGCACTGGTCCGCGAGTACGAGGCCGCCCAGCGGCACGCCGCCCCGGCTGCGCAGCCCGACCACAACGACCACGTCAACCTGCCCCACTGAGGCCAACCCGTGCCCCGGGCCGCCCCCGGCCCGGGGCACGGCACCCACCGCAGCAGTCACGACGCGGGAGAGCACCATGACCATCAACCACCGGGCCGACGCCCGCACCATCCTCGCCACCGCCACCCCCGCTACCCACCGCCCGCTGCTGGCCTGGGCCGTCGGGATCACCACACGCAGCCACGCCGTCGACCCCCTGACCTACTGGCGCACCCGAGACGCCCGGCAAATCGCCCCCGAGTACGCCGGCCAGACACTGCCCGCCGGCCGGATGCTCCGCCTCGACCGGACCCGGATCGAGATCGCCGACGGGAACCTCCGCCAACCACTTCGCCTGAACTGGGCCGACCTGGGCGCCGTCCTGGACAGCGGCCGGGTCACCACCGACCTGATCCGTTGCTGCGAGCAAGCCGTCATCGCCTGGCGTGACCACCCCGGCGGATTCCGGGGTGCTGGCTGGACCGATGTCGTCGTCGCCTGCTCCCGGGCCGGAGAGGCCGTGTGGGCGGCCTGTCGACCGGCCGACCCTGGCGAGCAACTCGACCTGTTCGCCGGTGCCGGGATCTAAGCCGCCACCGCAGCGCTGGTTCGGTAACCTCGCGCGTCCACGCTGACCAGCCGTTTACGAACGTATACGCTGGTCAGCGTGGACGAGGTCTACCGGTTCGACGACGCCAGCTACACCACGCTGGGCGCTGCCGGCATCAGCTGGCAGAGCGTGCTGCAGGTGCTCCGGGCCCGCCCACGCATCCGTCAGCACCTCGGTGCGGTGCTGCGCATCGCCGCCCCGACGTCCGACGGCCAGTGGATCGCCGTCGCCCTGGTCGAAGACGGCGATGATGAGTACCTCGTGGTCGGTGCCCGCCAGCTTGACCCGGCCGAGGTCGACGTGGTGACCAAGATGCTCGAAGGAGGCCAGCGATGACCAGCCGAGACGACGCCCTGCGGGCACTCAACGACAGCGACTGGAGCGGAGCCGAGGTCGACCAGAGCACAGCGAAGGTGGTCCACTCGACCCGGCTGCCCCCCGAGGTGTCCAGCCGCCTGGAGGCCGAGGCCCACCGACGCGGAATCACCCCGAGCGCCCTGATCTGCGAGCTGGTCGACGCGGGACTTGCCCCGGTCGCCGACGACACCACCGTCACCGTCCGAGCCGCCGACCTACGCCGCGCGATCGACAACGTCATCCACGACGCCGCAGCCTGACGTCAGGCTGCGGTCGGGCTACTCACAGGACAGGTGACTTCCGGGATTACTGGCCAACGAAGATGACGACCACCGTCACGTTGTCGGGGCCACCCTGGTCGAGGGCTGAGGCGATCAAGCGGTCAACGGCTTCCTGCGTGCTTGTCGAGGTGGCCAGCGCGGAGTGCAGGAGATCATGCGGCACGTAGGAGCTGAGCCCATCGGTGCACAGCAGGAGCCGGTCACCAGGTGCCAAGGTCAATAGGGTGATGTCGGGTGCCCGGCCGTCCTGCCGACCGTCTACGAACCGTGCCAGCCTGTCGGGGAGGTGAGGCACGTTGGCGGCCTCAGCGACCAGGTGCTTGTAGAGGTGGTCTTCGGTGATTTGTGTGGTCTGACCGTGCTGTTGACCGCCACGAAGGAGGTAGGCCCGGGAGTCGCCGACGTTGGCCAGGGCGACGGCCGTACCAGCCCTGAGCATGGCGACCAGCGTGGTGCCCATGCCGGCGAGGCTCGGCTCGGCTTCGATTCGCTGCCTCAGGGCATGGTTGGCGGCGTTGACCGCTTGCCCGAGCACGACGGGTAGCGCGCCTGGCTCCACCGCTTGGTCGTACTGCCGCATGGCCTCGATAGCCGTGGAGCTGGCGACATCACCAGCGACGTGGCCACCTAGCCCATCGGCGACCGCGAGCAGGAAGTCACCCAGGTAAGAAGCGTCTTCGTTGCGCCGCCGAACGAATCCCACATGAGAGCCCTCTGATACCTGGACGCTGAGAGTCGGTGCCACGTCCGTCACCCCTCGTTGATCTCATCGGGCCACGGGTCCTGCGCCGACTCATCACGGTGTAGGACGTGGATCGTTTCGACGCGGTCGCTGGCGACGATGTACTCGGTCACCTCGACTGGCTGGCCATCGCTGCCAGAGGTGCCTACCCGGACGATCTCCAGGACTGGAAGGTTGGTCGGGATCTCCAGCAGGGCAGCCTCTTGCTTACTGGGCATGCGTGCCCGGTGGATCTCCATCCAGCTGATCGGCCAGTGGCCGGCCATCTCCAGTCGGTATAGCCAGTCGCCAGGTCCCGGAGCTTGCGAGGCCACCCCAGGAACGTTCGCCACCCGAGGATGAATCCAGGAGATGTTGATCTGGAACGGTGGCTCTGACTCGGGGCCGGTGACTCGGAAACGCCGCATTACCAGCGCCCCTGGCTCGACCTTGAGTAGCTTGGCGATCCGTGGGTCGTTCAAGGGCTCAGCAGACACTACGGGCGAGATGTGGTGCTTCCACACCTCCTGGCTAGTGGCAGAAGGGAAGGAGTACCCGGGGGCGGTGGCGTTCCGCTTGACCAGGTTTCCGCGAGGACGACGCGGACGGATGGTCCCGTACCGCACGGTGATTCCCCGACCTTGGACCGCCCAGACGTAGCCCTCTGCTTCCAGGACCCCAATGGCTCTGCCGACGGTGTCTCTGTTCGCCCCGTACTCGGCGGCGAAGTCGTCTAGACGCGGCAGCTTGGCACCAGGCTCCCACTCGTTGGCCTCGATCCGCTCTCGGATCTTGGCGGCGATGTCTAGGTAGCGCGAGTGGACAGCCACCGCACCCTCCCCATCTTCGAATTGTCTTGGGACAAGCTTGACAGGTGTCATGTCGGGGGTCAACATTGTCCCAAGACAAGACGGCGGGGCTCAACGGATCGCACCTATGAGCCCCAAAGGAATGACCGCGGCGGATCGCACCCGCCGCGGCCATGGTCAATAGCGGATCGCACCCGCAATTGACCCACGCCCTGTGGATAGCCACCCGCAGGGCAGATCGGCATCTCTACCTGAGGAGGCTCAGATGCCAGCTATGAGGGTACGTGCTGCCCGGATACAGCCGGTGCAGCCCCAGTCCGGATCGATGGTCGGCGAGGTTTCGGCGCTGGTGGCGCGGGCGCAGGCCGGTGACGCGGAGGCGTTCGGGCTGGTCTACGACCGCTACGTCGACCAGGTGTTCCGCTTCGTCTACCGGCGGGTCCTGGACCGGCAGGTGGCCGAGGACCTGACCTCGGAGACGTTCCTGCGGGCGCTGCGCAACCTGGCCAGCTTCCGCCGGCCGGGTGGCGACTTCGGCGCGTGGGTGACCACGATCGCCCGGAACCTGACGCTCAACTGGCAGCAGTCGCACCAGCGGCGGGAGCGGCCGGTGGCGGAGCTGCGGGACGCTGCTCCGGTGGACCGGGCGCCGAGCCCGGAGGCGACCGTGGTGGACGCGCTGACCCGTGAGGCGCTGGTAGCGGCGATCGCCCAGCTCAACCCGGTGCAGCGGCAGTGCATCACGCTGCGGTACCTGCGGGAGCTGTCGATCGAGGAGACCGCGCAGGCGTTGGGCAAGACCCCGGCGGCGATCAAGTCGGCGCAGTACAAGGCGCTGCGGGCGCTGCGGGGTCTGCTGTCGGCGACGGCGGTGATGCCGGCATGAGCACCACGACGATGACGCCGGCCAACGGTGTCGGCCGGGCGGCCCTGGTGCGGGCCGCGCAGGGCAAGCCGGCCTCCTCGGCCGCGCAGCGGGTGCCGATGGGCATCCGGACCGTCGCCGGCCCCGGCGCGGAGACCACCGCCACCCCGACGGCGGCCCAGCCGGACCGGTCGGTGGAGCGGCTGCTGAGGGTGGCCGCCGCGAGCGGGTCGGCGCGCACCCGCAACCTCGCCGAGAAGATCGCCGGCCTGGTGCAGGAGTTGACCGGTCGGGTCGAGGCGGAGGAGGCGCAGCGTCGGGAGCGGGAGGCCGCCGAGGCGCAGCGCCAGGAGCTGGCCGAGGCGGAGGCGCAGTTGGCCCGCCAGCTCGCCGAGGTGCGGCAGAAGCTGCGCACGACCGGCCGCGACACGACGGCGCAGCCGTCGCGCAGCCGTCGGGAGGGTGCCGAGCAGCGGGCCGCGATCCGCGCCTGGGCCCTGGCCAACGGGCACGAGATCAGCGCCCGGGGCCGGATCTCCGGCGAGATCGTGCGGGCGTGGGCGGCGGCGACCGGGTCGGAGGTGACCCGGTGAAGGCGCTGAAGGTGCTGCTGCCGGCCGTCGGCGTGCTGTCGGTGGCGGGGCACGTGTGGGCGGTGCGGACGGTCCGGGCGGACCGGGTCCGGCTGGCCGAGGCCCGCCGGCAGGCGACCGTCGACCCGCTGACGGGGCTGGCGAACAGGGCCGGGCTGGCCGGGGCGCTGGCCGACCTGGCCGGTGATTCCTACGACGTGGCCCTGCTCGACCTGGACGGGTTCAAGCAGGTCAACGACACCCTCGGCCACGACGCGGGTGACGCGGTGCTGGTCGAGGTCGCGGCCCGGCTGTCCGACGCGATCGACGAGGTCGACGGCGCGGTGGTGGCCCGGCTCGGTGGTGACGAGATCGTGCTGGTCTGCCCGTCGCCGGCCCCGATCGCGGGGATCCTCGGCGCTGAGGTGGTGCGGGCCCTGGCCGCGCCGGTGGTCCTGCCCGGCGGGCGGGAGCTGCCGGTGCGGGCCAGCGTCGGCGCGGTGTCGGCGATGGCCGGCGACGACCCGTCGCGGGTGCTGCGCGCGGCGGACCTCGCGCTCTACCGGGCGAAGGCGGCCGGTGGCGACCAGGTCGCCGAGTACGACCGGGCGGCGGACCTGCCCGCGATCGAGCAGCGGCCGGTGGTGCGGCTGCGGGAGCTGGCCGGGACGGCCCGCGCGCTGGGGGGTGTGGCATGACGGCCCCGACGCTGGACATCGCCGCCGTGCTGGAGCGCTACCGGGCCGGTCTGCGGGACGTGCCGGACGTCGAGCTGGAGCGTCGGGCCGCGACGGTCGCGGCCCTGCCGGGCCGGCTCGCCGGTGAGATGCGGCGTCTGGTTGACGCGGAGCGGGAGTACCGGCAGGCCGTGCGCCGGCCGACCCGGCCGCCGGTGGCCCCGGCGCGGCTGGACCGGTCGCGGGTGGTCCTGACGGCCGGCGCCGTGGTGGCCACCGGAGGTGCGGCGTCGCTGCTCGCCGGCCAGGCCGTGGCCGAGCACGCCGAGCAGGTGCCGCAGGCCCTGGTGTACTCCCCGGTCGCCGCGCTGGCTGCGGTGGCCACGGTGGTCGGCGGGCAGCGTCTGGCGCGGTGGATCGACGACCGCCGTCACCCCCTCGCCGTGGACGTCGACGAGGCCGACCTCGACCCGTACGGCCGGGAGCTGCTGGCGCGGGTGCGGGCGGCCCGGCAGGCGCGCGGGGAGGTGTGCTGATGGCCGGCGAGCTGCTGGTGCGGGTGCACCTGGACTGGACCGGCCCGGAGCACTACGAGCACGGCCGGTCGCGGCCCTGCCGGGTCTGCGACACCCCCACGCAGATGCGCGACGGCCGGGGCGAGGCGTGCCACCAGTCGTGCGCGGAGGACGAGCTCGCCCGGGAGCTGCTGGGCACCGGCCGGGCCCGGATCGCCGACGAGCGGGTGCCGGCCCCGGCGCAGCTCACCAACAACCGGCGGCCCGCCCCCTCGGGAGGCACGCGGTGAGCGCCGAGACGCCTGGGGCCGGCGTGGACGTGCCGGTGGACAGCCGGGCGGACAAGGTCGAGGACACCGTCAAGCTGGTCATCCTCGTCGCGATCATGGTGGCCGCGCTCGCGGCGTCCTTCACGCACATGCGCGACTGGACGCTGCACTGGATGCCGCACGGCACCCCGCAGTGGTTCGGGTGGGCCAACGCGGTCATCTCCGAGCTTCTGCCACTGGTGGCGACGCTGTCGCTGCGCAAGCGGCTGCGGCAGGGCAAGAGCTTGTGGTCCTACGCCCTGGTGATCCTGCTGGCTGGCGCGGTGCTGTCCCTGGCCGCGCAACTGTCGGCGGTCGGCGCGGACGCTTCCTGGTCGGCGCGGTTCCTGGCCTGCCTGCCGTCGCTGGCGTTCCTGTTCCTGTCCAAGTTGGTCATGGGCGACCTCGACTCGGGGCGCAAGCACGCGGAAATCGAGGCCGACCGCAAGCGGCTGGCCGACGCCGAGGCGGCCCGGCGGGCGGAGGAGATCCGGGCGGCGCGGGCGGAAACCGCCGCCGCGCGGGCGGCCCTGGCGGAAGCCGAGGAACTGGCGCGGGTGGAAACGGCGCGGGCCGAGGCGGAAGCCGTCGCCCGTGCGGCGGCGGAAACCCGTGCGGCCGAGGCGGAAACGCGGGCGACGGTCGAGGCGGAAACGCGGGCGGAAATCGAGGTCGCCACGGAGGCGGAAATCGCCGACCACGTCCGGGCTGTCGCCGAGGCGCGCGAGGCCGCCAGGGCCGCCGCGCAGCGGGCCGCCGCCGAGGCGGAGGCGGCCCGGCTGGCCGAGGGCCGGCTCGCCGAGGCCCGCGACGCCGCAGACCGGGCCGCCGCCGCCCGGGTCCTGGCCGAGCGGAGCGCCACCGAGCAGGTCCGGATGCTCACCGAGGCCGCTGAGCAGGCCGAACGCGACCATCAGGACGCCCTGGCCGAGGCGCGCGTCGACGCGCGCACGGCCCAGGAGCAGGCCGCAGAACTGGACGAAACGGCGCGGGCGCTGCGGGCGCAGCTCGACGAGGCACAGCGCTTCGCCGAGCGGCAGGCCGTCGCGCGGGCCCTGGCCGAGCAGGAGAGCCAGGCGATCAAGGACGCCCGCGACGGCCTCATGAACGAGCTGGAGCGCACCCGTCGGGCCCTGGCCCGCGCCCAGGAGAAGGCGGAAACCGGGGCGGCCCGGCAGCCGGAAATCCTGCGTCCCGCCAACCGGAAATCTCTCGCCTCCGTTCCGGCCGAGTTGCCGGCTGACCTGCCCGAGGTGGAAACGGTCAAGCCGGAAACGGTGGCCGCCGTCCTCGCCGCTCGCGCCCAGCACCCGGAAATGACCAACAAGCAACTGTCGGAGATCACCGGGATTTCCGACCGGACGATCCGCAAGGTCCTCAACGCCGTGCCGGCGGAAATCGTCGGCCAGGTCCTCGAACTGACCAGCGGCAGCCGCGTCGCCTGACGCACCGCTTTCCGGGCGATGAGCCCACGGTGCTCGACCCGCCGACGACGTCGGGTCGGGTGCCGTGGCCCCACCCCTCGGCAGGAGGACAGACCCCATGACCCGCACGCCGACCCCGCCCCACCCACACCTGATGGAGGTGATCCCGTGAGCGCCCAACCCGCCGAGGACAACTACCGAACGTCACCGATTCCGCGAATTCCAGTCCGGCGTGAGGCGGACGTCGTTTCCCTGGTCCACCCGAGGCAGGAGCCCATTCCGGCCCCTCCCCTACCGGAATCCAACCAGGACGAACCGGTACAGAACACGCAGCCGAGTTCCGGCCCGAGTTCCGGCACCGGAACTACTCAGCGTCACGTTCCGGGGGACTGGGAGAGCGTCACCGCTGTCTGGACCGGCTCTCCGGAGCCGCTGTGCGACCTGGTCGAGCTGACCGGCCGGGCCCGCGAGGGCCAGGACGCGCAGGCGATCGCGATGGCCTGCTGGGCCGTGCTCGTGCTCGTCCCCCGCGGGCTGCTGCACCTGGCCTCGTGGGTCCTGGCCCATCCCCTCCGATCGCTGGCCGCCGCCGCCGTGGCCGCGGTCTTCATCGCAACCCTCTGAAAGGAGGCACCTGTCATGACCAGCGCAGTGATCGTGCTCGGCGGGCTCGTCTACATCGCCCTGTCGATCGTCTTCCACTTCACCCCCCGCCTGCGGGTCGTGGTCGCCCTGGTGGTCGGCGCGTTGCTCGCCGGCGTCGTCGTCACCCAGATCAACAAGTGGCTCGCCACCGGCATCGACAAGATCGCCGGGCCGATCGGCAACTGGATCGGCCAGGACGCCGACCAGGTCGCGGTGTCCATCCCCACCGCCATCGGGTTGGGGCTGGCGATCGTCGTGGCTGTGTTCCTGCGCGGCAAGGGCAGCGGCAAGGCCGGCGGCAAGGGCGTGGCGGGCAAGGGCGGCGGTGGGGGCGGCAAGACCAAGCTGGCCCACATCGCGCTGGCCTGCGCCCTGCTGCTGCCGATCGTCGTGGGCGGTCTCGGCGCGACCATCCAGGACGTGGTCCAGTGATCTTTTTCGACATCCTGGTGTACCTGGCGGTGGCGAAGATCGCCGTGCTGCTGCTGGAGGACGCCGCCTACGCGGTGAGGGGCAAGCAGTCCCCGCGCCGGCAGGCCCGCGCCCGCCTGCAGGCAGCCGGGCAGAAGGCCGACGGGTCGGCCGGGGCGAGCGCCCCGGCCGGCGCGGGACGGACCGGCAGCACGGTCGCCGCCGCCGACGGCTACCTCGCCGGGCTCATCGAGGACGCCACCGAGCGGGCCCGCGCCCGCCGCCGCCGGGCGGTCGCCCGCAAGCGCGGCGCCCAGGCTGTCGACGGCGTCGTGGTCGACGTCGACGACGACGACCGCTGGTACGCCGACTGCGACCTGTGCGGGTGGTCCAGCCGGCCGTACCGGATCGAGGCCAACGCCCAGGGCGCCGGCCGCGACCACACCCGCACCGAGCACCCCGACCAGTACACCGGGCAGCCCGAACCCACCCGTGATTCCGCCGAATCGTCCGTCCCCACCGCTGACGACGGTGAGCAGGAGCCGCGTCGGCCGGCGCTGCGGGTGATCCCCGGCGGCGCCCAGGACACGCAACAGCCGGTCCCGCAGCAGCTCGCCGGCCGGACCGAGGCGGACGACCGGTCGCGGGAGCCGGCGTCCTCGGTGGTCCACACCGACGAGCACTCCTACTGCCAGACGCCGGGCTGCCCCCGGTGCCGGCCGCCGCGCTTTGAGTGGCGGTGCAACCGGTGCGGAGAGCGGTCCGGGGGCTCGTTCGCCTCGCTTGAGGACGCCGAGGAGTCCGGGGCCTGGCACGTCTGCGCCACCGCCGAGACGAGCACGGACGCCGCGACGCCGGCCGGGCCGCCCAGCCGGGACGACGCCTACGCCCGGTGCGCCCACCGGGAGGTCCGCGACGGGCAGCCGCAGTGGTGCGACAACCCCGGCGGCGGCCCGGACGGCCCGTTCTGTGACGACCACAAGACCACCGGCGGCGACGCCGGGGACAACCAGCACCACCCGACCGCCAACCCGGCGGCCGGACCGACCAGCACCACCGAGCAACTGAGGGAGATGACCGTGAACCTGGAAGCCACTGGTCCGGAGGAGATCCGCGCCGCGTTCACCCAGGCCGCCGAGGCCGCCGGGTCCGGAGCCGAGGAACTCGCCGCGTTCAGCGCGGTCCTGACCGAGGCCGCCGACCGGTACGAGGGCCTGAAGATGGCCGCCTCGACCGTCGGCCACCTGCGCGACGCGGGCGAGCAGTTCGCCGCCGCCCACGCCGCGCTGAACACCGCCCAGGAGGAGCTGCAGGCCGCCCTGTCCGACTTCAACAGCCACGACGGCGCGGTCGCCGACGCGGTCTCCGACACCGGCGGCAACCTCGCCACCAGCGAAGTCCTGGTCGGCTGACGATCCCACCCCGGGCCCCGGGGCGCAGCGTCGCCCCGGGGCCCACCCCCTCACCCCCCGCTCTCGCCAGCACCCGTAGAGGAGACCAGCGATGTCGACCCGGACCGCCTCCGAGATCCGTGCCGACCGGGCCGCCGCGCTCGGCCGCGCCCTGACCGCCCTGCTCGCCGTCACCGCCTACGCGGTGGCCTGGCTGGTCAAGCGCAGCTGGCGGCGGCTGCTGCCGGTCTACTGGGTCGCCGCCGAACTGGCCGTGGCCTGGGTGGCCGGCCCGCTGGGTCTGTCCTGGCAGAGCGTGGCGATCCTCGCCCTGGCCATCGCCGCCACGGCGGTGAGCTGGCGGGCCCGGTCCCGCACGGTGCGGGCCTGGCGGGCCGCGATCGCGGTCGTGCTCGGCGGGTCCGCCGTGGCCACGGTCGCGGCCGGCGGACCCGCCGCCCTCGCCGCGCACCCCACCCTCACGATCGCCCTGCCGACCCTGGCCGGCGTGGTGCTGGGCTGGCCCTGGTGGTACCACCTGCGCCAGAGCCCGCCGGAGCCCGAGCCGCAGCCGTCCCCGGCCGTGGTCGACGAGCCGGTGGAGGTGGCCGACCCGCTGACCGCGCACTGGGAGCAGCGCTGGCAGACCGAGGTGGTCGGGCAGGGCGTCTGCACCGGCACCACCCTGGTCAAGGCCATCGAGCCCCGGCCCGGGGTCACCGAGGCTTTGGTGCGCCTGTCTCCCGGCACCAAGCCCGGCCCCCTGTTCAAGTCCGGCCCGGACGTCGAGGTCGCCCTGGACCTCAACGAGGGCGCGGTCGGCTGGCGCTCCACCGGCAAGACCGCCCGCCTGCGGGTCATCCTCGTCGAGCGGTCCCACATCGCCGACGGCGTGCCCTGGACCGGCCCCACCTACGCCAACGGCCGGCTGGAACTGGTCCGGTTCACCGACGGCTCCCCCGGCCACTGGGTGGTGTCCCGGCCCGGCTTCGGGGTCGTCGGTGGCCTGGTCGTCGGGTCCATCGGCACCGGCAAGTCCCGCGCGCTGGGCGCGCTGATCGCCAACCTGCTCGACGGCGGCGCCCAGGTCGCTGTCGGCGACCCGCAGAACGGCCAGTCACTGCCGGCGTGGAAGAACGTGGTGGAGTACCACCCCGGCGTCGAGGCGACCGCGCTGCTGGGCCGCCGGGTGCACGCCGAGGTGATGCGCCGCTCCCAACTGCTCGCCGACGCCGGCGTGCAGGCCTTCGACGAGAACGACCCCCGGGTCAAGGCCCTCGGCCTGCGCACCTTCATCGTGGTTATCGACGAGTGCCAGCTGATCCTGATCCCGAACACGCCGCTGGTCGCGCTGATGGAGCAGGCCGCCGAGACGATGCGCAAGACCGGCGTCGGGCTCATCCTGGCCACCCAACTGCCGCAGATGCGCTCCCTCGGCGGGTCGATCCGCCTGCGTGACGCCCTCGTCGCCGGCAACGCCCTGGTGCTGCGCCTGTCCAACCGTGGGTCGGGCTCGACGATCCTGCCGGACGACTTCGTCGGCGACCCGTTCGTGCTGGAGCCGGAGATCGACGGCAAGACCACCGCCGGCATGGGCTACCTGCGCCACAGCAACCGCGTCGGCATGCTCTGCCGCGTCCCGCACCTCGACGAGGACGCCGTCGCTGCCGCCGCACCCCGCGTGCCGGTGCGCTGGAACGTGCCCGAGATCGACCCGGCCAGCCCCATCGTGCTGCCCGGCCACCGCGCCCCCGCCACCGCCGGCAAGACGGCCACGGCCACCACCCCGGGCGGCGGCAGCGCGGTGGACCGGCTGCGCGCCGCGTTCGGCACCGGCCGCTGCACCACGACCACCGTGGTGGAGCAGGTCGCGCCGGCCACCCCCGCTGACTGGGTCCTGGCGTGCCTGCGCCGCGGCCCGGCCTCCGCGCAGGCGCTGCTGGACCGGCCCGACTGCCCGGTCAACCAGTCCCAGCTCTACACCCTGCTGGGCCGGCTCAAGGACGCCCACCGGATCAACCCGCCCGCCCAGCGCGGCGGCCCCTTCACCATCGCGGGCTGACCGCCCCCGTGACAGCCGACCGCGCCAGCAGTCGGCTCTCGCGGAGGCCGACAGCCCACCCCCGCCCCCATCCGGTCCGGACAAGGAGACCCCCGATGGCCAGCACCGCCCGCCGCCCCCGCCGCACGAAGAAGCAGGCCGAGGTCGACCACGCCGCCGCGTTCGCCCGCTGGTGCGGCCTGGCCACCCGCGCCACCTGGCACCGCACCGCACGCGGCGCCGGCCAGCTCGCCCGCAAGCTGCCCAGCCCGCACCGCACCCCCGGCCTGGACCTGCCCGGTCACGACCACGCCGGCCTCGCCCTGCTGCTCACCGGCGTCGTCACCGCCGCCGCCGTGTGGACCCACCCCGCCGGCCTGCCCGGCCAGCTCCTGCACATCCCGGCCGCCATCACCGGAGGGCTGCTCGGCCGCCTCGCCGTCCTCGCGCCGCTGCCGCTGATCTGGCTCGCCGTGCAGTCCATGCGCCACCCCGCCGGCACCCACACCGTGCGGATCCTCGCCCAAGCCGCCGGCACGCTGCTGACCGCCGCCGGCCTCGCCGGGCTGCTCGACCTGGCCGCCACCGGCACCGGCGGGCTGCTTGGCCGGGCCACCGGCGCGCTCGACGCCGTGTTCAGCGTGTGGGGCGCGACGCCGCTCCTGCTCGGCCTGATCGCCGCCGGCCTGACCGCCGCCACCGGCATCACCCCGGTCGCCGTGGTGACCGCCCTCGCCGCCGTCCGCCGCCGCCCCGCTCTGCCCGTCGACGAGGACTTCGACGGGTTCGACGACGTCGACCAGGCCGACGAACTCGACGCGTCGCCCGCCCCACGCCCGAGCGCCGCAGTGGCGGCCAGCCCGGCCCTGGTGGTCGATTCCGCGGAATCCGCGCCCCGCTCGCCGCTGCCACGCCGCCAGAGCACGGACCCGACCACCATCGCCGCGGTGACGGCCGCTGCGGCACCCGTGACGGCGGGCGGCTACCAGCTGCCGACGCTGGCCCTCCTGGCCGCCGGTGACCCACCGCAGCGGCGTACCGCGGCCACCGACACAGTCAAGCAGGCCCTGCAGGGCGTCCTGGACGACTTCAAGGTCAACGCCAAGGTGTCCGGCGCGCACCGCGGGCCCACCGTCACCCGCTACGAGATCACCATCGGCGCCGGGGTGAAGGTGGAGAAGGTCATCGGCTTAGGGAGGAACTTCGCCTACGTTGTCGGCCAGCCCGAGGTGCGGCTGCTGTCCCCGATCCCAGGCAAGAGCGCCGTCGGCGTGGAGGTCCCCAACCCCGACCGGGAAGTCGTGACCCTCGGCGACGTCATCCGCTCCCGCGCCGCCCGCGACGGGCACCGGCTGCTGGTCGGCTTGGGCAAGGACATCGACGGCAAGGCGATCACCGCGAACCTGGCGACCATGCCACACCTGCTCCTGGGTGGCGCCACCGGCGCCGGGAAGTCGGGCTGCCTCAACACCCTGCTGGTGTCCCTGCTGACCCGGGCCACGCCGGCCGAGGTGCGGCTGCTGCTCATCGACCCCAAGCGCGTCGAGCTGACTGCCTACGCCGGGATCCCGCACCTGGTCACCCCGATCGTCACCAACCCGCGTAAGGCCGCCGACGCCCTGGAGTGGGTCGTGCGGGAGATGGACATGCGCTACGACGACATGGCCGCCCACGGCGTCCGGCACGTCGACGAGTACAACCGCAAGGTCCGCGCCGGTGAGGTCACCGCCCCGGCCGGCAGCGAGCGGGTTCTGGAGCCGTACCCGTACCTGGTGGTTGTGGTCGACGAGCTGGCCGACCTGATGATGGTCGCCCCCCGCGACGTCGAAGAGTCCGTCGTGCGGATCACCCAGCTCGCCCGTGCCGCCGGCATCCACCTGGTCCTGGCGACCCAGCGGCCCAGCGTGGACGTGGTGACCGGCCTGATCAAGGCCAATGTGCCGTCCCGGCTCGCGTTCGCCACCAGCTCTCTGACCGACTCCCGCGTCATCCTCGACCAGCCCGGCGCGGAAAAGCTGCTCGGCAAGGGCGACGGACTGTTCCTGCCCATGGGCGCGTCGACCCCGGTTCGGATCCAGGGGGCCTGGGTGTCCGACGCCGAGGTCACCGCTGTCGTCGAGCACTGGCGTGGCCAGGCCGATGACGCCGGCGGGCAGCCCGCCCCCGCCGCGCCTGCCGCCGCCCTGGCACCGGCCGCGAAGGCCCCGGCTGTCGATGCCGCGGTGGTCGACGGGCTCGATGACGCCGAGCGGGCCCTGCTGCGCGAGGCCGCCGAGCTGATCGTCACCAGCCAGTTCGGATCCACCTCGATGCTGCAACGCAAGCTGCGCATCGGCTTTGCCAAGGCCGGCCGCCTCATGGACCAGCTGGACCAGATGCGTGTGGTCGGCCCCTCCGAGGGCTCCAAGGCCCGCGAGGTCCTCGTGAAGCCCGACGAGCTGCCCGGCCTGCTCACCGCCCTCGGCGGCGAGCACCCCACCGACCCGGACGACCGCACCAACGCCACGGTGCTGCCGTTCCCGCGCAGCGGCACCCGCCGCTGACGCCCCTTCTCGCTTCTCCGCCGATAGCACTTCCCAGGAGGGATCTCATGACCACGACCACGAGCACCGCCGCGCCGACGATCCCGGTGCGGCTGCACCTGACCGACACCGACGCCGTTAACGAGCCCCGCGTCAGCCAGGTGATCGTCACCGGCTGGCCGGTCGCTTCGGGCCTGGCCATCAACGTCACCATCGGCGACGACGGCCTGCGACTCGATGGTCGCTACAGCCTGACTCATCTGCCCAGCGGCCTGGCCATCGCCCGGTGGCTGTGCGCCCGCCACGCCGACCAGGCCGCTGTCGCCGCGATCGCCACCGGCATCGACTGGACCGCCGACGCCGAGCAGATCGTCGACGACGAGCGCACCGCCCCGCTGCGCCCCGGCATGGCCGTCTGGGACTGGTGCGGCTACGACCGCTCCTGCCGCGCCGAGGCGTACCCGCGCCCGGACTCCCCCACCTACGCCAGCTGCTAACGCCGCGCGGGCGGCCCCCACGCCCTGAGAAAGCCGGGGCCGCCCGCCACTCCCCCATCCACGACAGACGACAGGAGCTACCCACATGGTGCCCGATCCGGGTGACCCGACCTACCTCGGCGCGGCCTACGCCAGCACCTACGAGCCGCGCGCCAAAGGCGGACCCCGCAGCCACTTCACCATCCCGACCGCCGGCGCGTACGCGGTGCTGGTGACGATCGCCCCCGGCCTCGCCGACAGCACGTCCCGCTGCACCGGCTGCGGCGCGGAGGACCGCGACTTCAGCGAGCTGGAGATCCTGGCCCGTGCCGGGGCGCACGCCTCGACGTGCGGCCGGGGCACCGTACCGGCCTTCCTGGACGCCGAGATCACCACCGTCCGCGCCGAGCTCGCCCGTATCGACCCCAAGGCCGGCGGCTACCTGCAGATGGCCGGGGTGCTGCTCGGCGCCGGCCTGGCCGTGCTCGGCGGCGCCGGAGCCGGCGGCCACCTCCCCACCGCCGCGCTCGCGGCCGGCGCGGCCACCGCCGCGGTGGTGCTGACCGCCGTGGTGCTGCTCCTGCTCGCCTCCCGACCTCGCCTCGGCGGGGACTTCGGGTTCGTCGCCTACGCCGCCGCCGACGACGCCCAGGGCGTGCTCGCCCGCATCGTCGCCGGTGACGCCGACCAGGTCCCGCAACTGACCGCCCTCGCCAAGGCTCGGGAACTGTGGTGGCTCAGCCGCTCCACCCGCGCCAAGTACCAGGCGATCAGCCGCGCGGTGCCGCTGCTGCTGGCCGGGTACACCGGCGCGGCCCTGACCGCCGCCCTGGCGATCGGCGCGTGGTGACCATGACCCACCGCCCGTTCGAGACCACCATCGCCGCCACGGCCGACGAGTACCGCCTCGACGTCGTCACCGACCCCGACGTCGACAACCCACAGAGCGTCACCTACTTCGTCGCCGCCGACGTCGACGCCGCCTGCCACCAGGCCGTGCGGCTGCTCGCCGCCGTCGACGGCCCCGACGACCGCTACGGCGAGCTGTACGTCCACGACGGAGACGGCACCGCCGTCCACTGCGACACCATTCACCTGCCCGCGTGACCATTCAATACGTACGAATGGGCGGCCCAATTGACCGGGCCGCCCATTCGAATGCGCACCTTCGGATTTCCTTAGCACGCAAGGCCGCCAGGCTCGCCCCGGTATGTACCTATTTCACGGCGAGGTCCACACAGGACTGGCCAGGATCGCCGGTTTCGGTGCGTGGCGGTGCCCCAGCCGATGGCAGAGTCACCGTAAGATCCACGGGTTACAACTTGGCCCCGGCTCGGGGTCACACCCCGACTTCGATCGTGAGGGAGCGCCCTCGCTCAACCCCTAACTGCAGACAGCAAGAGAGCCCCAGACCCCGAATCGTTTGGCCGCGAGAAGGGTCTGAGGCTCCAACAAGCTCGGAGGACACCATAGCACCCACCTCCGGGCTGGGTGCACTCTTGTCTCAAGACACGGTGTCCGCGTGTCGCGGTGACGCTTGCTCGCGCCCAGCCTCATCTCACCTTCGCGCTGTTCAGCCACGTCCGGTCGATGCCCAGGACGTAAGCCTGGCCGGTCTACGACGGTGCGCCCCATGATGGCGGCAACTCACCGGTGCCCGCCGGCGCAGCCAGTCGAGACCATCGGCCACAGGCAGGCTTGCATCGCCACCCCGTCTGCCGCCGCTGTGCTGGTGGTGGGCCGGTGACCGCTGTTCTGGATTCCGCGCGTCTGGTCGGGCTGGGTTGGTGCCCGTCGTGTTACGCGGGTGGCCGTCCGGTGCCGGTGGTGCCGGGCCGGTCCGGGTGCCGGGCGCACCTGGTCGACGAGCGCCCGCTTCTTGAGGCCGATCGGTCGGGGCAGCTGCGTATCGGTGTGCCGGCGCGGTCTGCTGCCCGGCCGGTGTACCCGACCGGGCAGCAGACCGCCTGTGTGCAGTGCGCGGTGGCCGGCGTAAACCGGCTGGGCGTCTCCCGCGAGGGGGCCGGGACGGATCCGCTGTGCCAGTCGTGCTGGCGGGGGCGGCAGGACCGGGCGGCGGCCGGCGAGCGGCGCCGTCTGGTGGCCGTGCTGCGCGAGCGCTTGGACGTTGACGTGCCCGAGGGCTGCGGGGCGTGCGGATCGGCTCATCCGGTGCCGGAGTGCTGGCTGTGCGGGTGGTCGCACCTCGCGGCGGCCCGCGCCGCCCAGGAGGCCGTCGACGCCGCCGAGGCCGCCCGGGTCGCGGAGCGCTTCGCCCTGCTCGCGGAGGTCACCGAGGCGGAGGGGCGCGTTGACGAGCTGGCCGCGTGGGTGGCCCGGTTGCGCGCGGCCGTTGACGGCTACCCGGCCGGGTCGGGCCGCTCCCGCGCGGTGGAGCTGCTGGCGGACCTGCTGGCTCGTGATGCGGCGGCCCGGTCGACGGCGCGGGGTCGTCCGGGTGCGCTGGCGCGGGTCGCCGGCGTGCTGGCGGTTGACGCGGATTGGCGGTCTGGGCGGCGGGCGATGCCGGGTCGGGCGCGTAGCGCGGAGCTGGCGGGTTGTACGGAGCGGGCGGTCACCGCGGCCTGGTCGCGGGCGACCGCCCTGCAGTGGGCGGTACGGACCGAGGCCGGCCGGCGGCTGTCCCTGGCCGAGCGGGTCGAGACGGGCCGGGCGCAGGACCGGGCCTGTTACGACCTGGTGCCGCTGCACCGCGGTGACGTCGCCGGCCGGGCCGGCTACGTGCCGGCCGCCCTCGCGGTGTTGGCGGACCTGGTCGAGCACGCCGCCGCCCTCCTGGCCGCCGCGCAGGAGCACCTCGACGAGCTGCGCGCCCGCGCCGGCGGCTGGGTGGAGCGGCCGGAGGCGGCCCGTCGTGTCGAGCTGCGGGCGGCGGTGACGGTCAGCGTGGAGCGGGTCCGGGGCACGGTCCGGGCGTTCATCGATGGCGGTAATTTGTTCCCCCCCCACATGGTGTCTCAAGGTGAGTACTTAAGTTCCTGTTCGTACCGGGGTTTGGTGTTCTCACCGCCGATCGCTCCGCCTACGTCGGGGGGCCGGCAGGGCCGGCGGGACAAGCGCGCTTCGCGCTCATCGACTACCGAGGGTCGGCCGGGTTGGTCGGGGTGTGCCGGGTCGCGGCGTGCACAGCGTCCTAGGCCGGCCCAGACGGTGACTGCCGGGCCACGAGCCGGGCGTGCGCGTCCGCAGTGGGCCGGGTGGGCGTACGAGCTCGCACGGGCCGTTCAGGGCCAGTGGGCGTGGCTGGCCGGCGTGCCGCTTGCCCGGGTCGCCGCGACGCTGGGCGCCGCCCTCGGTCCGGACTGGACGGCCCAGGCCCTGGACGCCTGGGTACGCCGGGCCCGGTCCCGGCCGCTGCTGGTCGAGCCCCGCGACCCCCTGGCCTACCTGCGGGCGGTGCTGGAGGACGCGCTGACCGGGCCGCACACCCCGCCGCACCCGGCGGCCCGGCACACCCGCCACCAGCGGGTCCTGGCCGCGATGCAGGCCGCCGTGCAGCGCGAGCGCCGCGACCAGGCCCGCACCGCCGAGGTCGAGCGGGACCAGGCGGCCGTGCGGCCGGGCGGGCGTAGCGCGGCAGCCGAGGCCGCCCTGGCAGCGATCCGCGCCCGCACTCCGGGGCACCTGCGCCGCGCCGACCGCGCCGCCCTGCTCGACGGCCCGGCCGCCGTCGGCGGGGGCGAGTGCGTGTGGCCCGTCGTGGCGCAGCCCGGCGGCGGCCTCCCACAAGCCCCGCGCCCCTGATTCGCACCCCGCCCCGGTACCTCAAGTGCCGCCCGGCCCTTGAAATCGACTCTCCGTCGATCTCAGGGGCCACTTTTCGTGATCTCACCCAACCAAGATCAGATAGTTTCGACTTTCTTGGAATTGGATAAGTGTTTCCCGTTCTTAGAAATGGAAAGTCGGATAGGATGGTGGCCATGACGGAGACGACGACGGCGGGCCCTTCCCGGGTGCAGCCGACCTGCAAGTACGACCAGCGGCCCCTGACCTACTCGGGGAAGGGCCGGCCGCCGGAGTTCTGCCCGGACGACGAACGCCGTCACGACGGCCGCAACTGTCGGCAGGCGTTCGCGGAGCAGCGGCAGGCCGAGCTCGCCGCCGGCCTGGACGTGCCGCTGACCGCGTACCGGGAGGCGACCGGCCGGGTCCTGCCGGCCGTGGAAGCCCTCGCCGGGGAGCTGGCCGTCGTGGTCGAGGCGATGCGGGCCGTGGACACCTCGGCGTTGTCCCGGGTCGAGACGGCCGAGGCGGCGGCGGTGGCCGCCGTCGAGCGCGCCCAGGCCGCCGAGGACGACCGCGACCGCGCCGTCCGCGACGCCCGTACCGCCACCGCCGCGGCGGCCACCGCGAAGGAAGCACAGCGGGTCGCGGAGCGGCGGGCCCGCGACGCCGAGGCCGACGCCGAACGGCGCACCACCACCGCGTGGCGGCAGGTGGCCGACGCCCGCGAGGCCCAAGGCCGCGCCGAGGCCGCCGCCGGCGAACGCGCCCAGGCCGTCATCACCGAGACCGGCCGCCGGGAAGCCGCCGAGCAGCGCGCCGCCCACCTCACCGACCAGGTCAAGACCCTGCGCCGCGAGGTCAAGGACGCCCAGGCCGAGGCCCGCCAGGCCGACAAGGCCCGCGCCGCCGCCGAGCAACGCGCCGAACGGGCGCAGGAGACCCTGACGGCGGTCACCGCAGAACGCGACACCGCCCGGACCGCCCTCACCGAGTCCGAGACGGCCCGCCACGAAGCCGACGCCGAGCTGGCCGCCGCGCGCGCCGAACTGGCCGCGCTACGCCGGCAGGCCGACCAGGACCGCGACGAGCGCCGCGCCGCCGAACAGACCGCCCAGGCCGCCCGCGAAGCCCAAGGCCGCGCCGAAGCCGCCGCCGAGGCCGCCACCGGCCGGGCCGACCGCGCCGAGGCCCGCGTCAACGAGCTGATGGCCCAGCGCGACGCCGACCGCACCGACCGATCGGGCGAGCCGCGGTGACCGCCGACCCGAAGCTGGTCGTCCTCATCGGCCCGGCTGGCAACCGCAACCGGCACCTGGACGACGACTGACCCCGCGCCACCACGCCACGTACGGCGGCCCCCGACAGCCCCGCGAGGGAACCCGTCGGGGGCCGCAGCTCGTCGAGCGCGAGTTACGCGAGGCGTCCACGCGCACGCGCGGCCGTTCGCACGTGCGAACCACAAAACGCACGCGCGACCGCCCCGCGCTCCCCCGCCCCCGGTGACCTGACCGGTCACAGCACAAAACGCGCGTGCGCGCGACCGCCCGGGGGCGCGTGAACGTTCACGGCCCAAAAAACGCGCGTACGCGGGCTGTCGGGGCTCACGCGGGCCGTCCCGACGGGGGCGGCCCCCCTGCCGGGGTGCTCTGGTGGCCACCGGGACGGTTGGGTGCCCGCTGTCCGTCCGGATCCGGAAACTTCGGGCCTGGGTTTCCGGAGTTTCGAGAGCTCACCCACGCGCGGGCGCACGCGGAACCGAGGGCGGCACCCCCTGAAGTAGGCCGTGGAAACGCCGACCCCGGGGCCACCCGCCAAACCGGCCACCCGCCAACCCACAAGACGTGCCAACCCCGGGCATCCTCAGGGAGGCTGCCGAAACCCTCAGGCGAGCCCCGCCGCCGGGTGCCGCCGGGCGAGTTGGTTCAAAGTTTCTGTACGTCTTCAAGGCAGCCCGGGGCGGGCCGCTCGTGCCGGTCGACAGGGGCGCGCGTCCGGTCGCTCCGCTGCCGCTGCACACCGGCCGCGCCCCGGTGCCCGTCGACGGGCACGACGCGGGTTGTCGTGTACGGGCACGATTCCACAGTGTGACGACGAGACGGTTGAGTGTCGCTTTGATAGCGGTCGGCGGAGTGGTCCTGCTGACGGTCGCGCTGATGCTGGTTCCCCGGCCGTGGTGGGCTGTCCTGGCTTCCGGGTGGCCGGTGCTGGTGCCGGTGGCGGTGGGCCTGGCGGTGCTGGTCGCCGGAGTGCTGCTGTGGCGACGCGACGGCGTAGAGCATGAAGTGTCTGCTGCGCCGACGCCGCCGGATCGGCAGGTGCGGCCTCTGCGGTCGTGGGTGATCCCGGTCGGGGTGGTCCTGGTCGGAGTGATCACCTGGGCCGCAGTCACCTGGTTGCAGGGCTCGGTGCCGGCCGTGGGCGATCAGGTGGAGCGGGCGAAGGTGCGGATCGAGTCCATCCGCACCGGCTTGACCATCGGCGCGGCGGTCACCGCCGCATTCGCGCTGCTGCTGGCCTTCCGCCGGCAGCAGTTGGCCGAGCGCACCCAGCAGGCCACCGAGTACGACGCCGGCGAGAAACGCGTCACCGAGCTGTACGTCAAGGCCGCCGACCAGCTCGGTGCGGACAAGGCCCCGGTCCGCCTCGCCGGCCTGTACGCCCTGGAACGCCTCGCCCAAGACAACCCCATCCACCGGCAGAGCATCGTCGAGGTGATCTGCGCCTACCTGCGCATGCCCTACACCCCACCCGACGACCAGCCCACCCCCAATCCCGCCACCCTGCCACCTACGGACGGGGCCGCTTCAGCCGAACCACCGGCCGTCACTGGTGACGATGACAAGCCAAGCCGTAGATCTCCGGGAGGAACGCCAGGTCCGCCTCGCCGCCCAACGCATCCTGGCCCGCCACCTGCGACCAGCAACCCCAGAAGGCGAACCCCACCCCTTGTACTGGGGCGCGGCGGTGACCCTCGACCTCACCGAAGCCGTCCTCATCGACGTCGACCTCACCGGCTGCCACCTCCACAACGCCACCTTCACCAAAACCCACTTCAGCGGCGAGGCCAGGTTCGGCGGGGCGA
>NZ_FMCW01000044.1 GCF_900091595.1 Micromonospora haikouensis | reverse complement strand
AACGTGTCCACCCCCGCAGCCCGCAACGCCGCCACCCCGTCGGCAAACCGCACCGCCTCCCGCACATGCCGCACCCAGTAGTCAACGCCACAGATCTCGTCAGGATCGGCCAGCGCCCCAGTCACGTTCGACACGACAGGCAGCTCGGGCGCGGCGAAGGTCAGCCGCGACAGCACCGCCCGGAACTTCGCCAGCATCGGCTCCATCAACGGACTGTGAAACGCGTGACTCACCGCCAACCGACGGGTCCGCACCCCCCGACCCCGCCACGCCCGCTCCACCACGTCCAAGGCGTCCACCGCACCCGACACGACGACAGAAGCCGGGCCGTTCACCGCCGCGATGCCCACCCGATCGGACAACCCGTCCAACGAGGACAACACGTCCGCCTCGGCCGCATTGACCGCCAACATCCCACCACCGGCCGGCAACGCCTGCATCAACCGACCCCGCGCCACCACCAACGCACACGCATGCTCCAGCGACAACACCCCCGCCACATGCGCCGCCACGATCTCACCAACCGAATGACCACCCACGAAATCCGGCACCACACCGAACGACTCCACCAGACGGAACAGGGCCACCTCAACCGCGAACAACCCCGCCTGCGTGAACACCGTCGAATCCAGCAGCCCCGCCTCAGCGGAGCCCTCCGAAGCGAACAACACCGACTTCAACGACTGCGGCAACCCACGATCCAGGTGCCCACACACCTCGTCCAACACCGACGCGAACACCGGGAACGACGCGTACAACTCCCGACCCATCCCCGCCCGCTGCGCGCCCTGACCGGAGAACAACACGGCGAGGGGACCCCGGTCGACAGCGCGGCCGGCGACGACCGCGCCGGACGGCTCGCCCGCCGCCAGGGCACGCAGCCCGGCGAGGAGATCGTCGCGGCCCGTCGCCACGACCACCGCGCGACTGTCCAGGGCAGCGCGGGAGGTGACCGACGACCACGCCACGTCCACGGGACGCGCGTCGGCGCCGGCGTCCAGCCAGGCCGCCCAGCGGCCCGCCTGCGCGGCGAGGGCGGCGTCGGTGCGGGCGGACAGCAGCACCGGCACGGCGGGCAGCGCCCGCCCGGGGACGAGGTCCTCAGGCGCCGCGTCGGCGGAGGGGGCCTGCTCGATGATGGTGTGCGCGTTGGTGCCGGAGACGCCGAATGATGACACGGCGGCCCGGCGGGGCCGGTCCACGGCCGGCCACGGCCGCGCCTCGGTGGCGAGTTCCACGGCCCCGGCCGACCAGTCGATGTGCTGCGACGGCGCGTCGACGTGCAGGGTGGGCGGCACGACGCCGTGCCGGATGGCCTGCACCATCTTGATCACACCGGCGACGCCGGCGGCGGCCTGGGTGTGGCCGATGTTCGACTTGACCGACCCCAGCAGCAGCGGCGTCTGGCGGTCCTGCCCGTACGTGGCGAGCAGCGCCTGCGCCTCGATCGGGTCGCCGAGCCGGGTGCCCGTGCCGTGCGCCTCCACGACGTCCACGTCCACCGGCGACAGGCGCGCCGAGGCGAGGGCGTGGCGGATGACGCGCACCTGGGAGGGGCCGTGCGGGGCGGACAGGCCGTTGGACGCGCCGTCGGAGTTGACGGCGCTGCCCCGCACGACGGCGAGGATCGGGTAGCCGTGGCGTTGGGCGTCGGAGAGCCGGGCGAGCAGCAGCATGCCGACGCCCTCGGACCAGGAGGTGCCGTCGGCGGCGGCGGCGAACGCCTTGCACCGGCCGTCGGCGGCCAGCCCGCGCTGCCGGCTGAAGCCGACGAAGACCGCCGGGGTGGGCATGACGGTGACGCCGCCGGCCAGGGCCAGCTCGCAGTCGCCGTTGCGCAGCCCCTGGGCGGCGAGGTGGATCGCGACGAGCGACGAGGAGCAGGCGGTGTCGACGGTGACGGCCGGCCCTTCGAGGCCGAGCGTGTACGCGACGCGGCCGGAGATGACGCTGGTGGCGTTGCCGGTGAGCAGGTGCCCCTCGCCGTTCTCGGCCTGCGCCATGATCCCGTCGTAGCCGTGCGAGGCCGCGCCGACGAACACGCCGGTGCGGCTGCCCCGCATGGTGGCCACGGGCAGGCCGGCCCGCTCGAACGACTCCCACGCGGTCTCCAGCAGCAGCCGCTGCTGCGGGTCCATCGCGAGGGCCTCGCGGGGGCTGATGCCGAACAGGTCGGCGTCGAAGTCGGCGGCGTCGTAGACGAAGCCGCCCTCGGAGACGTAGCTGGTGCCGGGGTGGTCGGGGTCGGGGTGGAACAGCCGGTCCAGGTCCCAGCCCCGGTCGGCGGGGAACGGGCCGATGCCGTCCCCGCCGTCGCGGACGAGGTCCCACAGCTGCTCGGGCGAGGCGACGCCGCCCGGGTAGCGGCAGCTCATCGCGACGATGGCGATGGGTTCGCCGTCACGGGCCTCCAGCTCCCGCAGCCGACGCCGGGTGCGCCGCAGCTCCGAGGTCGTACGCTTCAGGTACTCGACGTACTTCTCGTCCTCGTTGCTCACCGTGGACCCACCTCACTCGGCATGCCGTGGTCGTTGCGGCTGGTCACGACGTCTCCAGCTCGCGGTCGATCAGGTCGAAGATGTTCTCGGCGGTGGCCGACTCCAGGTCGTCGTCGCCGCCCGCGTCGGACTGCCGCTCGGCCAGCCGGTCCAGCAGGCCGTGCAGCCGGTCGGTGATGCGGCGGAACTCGTCGTCGGCCGGGTCGAGGCCGGCGAGGGCCGCTTCGATGCGGTCGAGGTCCAGGCCGGCCCCGGCGAGCGCCCCGCCCCCGGTCCCGCCGGCACCGGCCCCGCCGGGCCCCGCCGCCGCCGGGGCGAGCTGCTCGGCGAGGTGCGCGGCCAGCGCGGCCGGCGTCGGATTGTCGAAGACGAGGGTGGCGGGCAGCCGCAGCCCGGTGGCCGCGCCGAGCCGGTTGCGCAGCTCGACGGCGGTCAGCGAGTCGAAGCCGAGTTCGCGGAAGGCCCGGGTCGGCTCGATGCCGGCCGGGTCGCCGTGGCCGAGGACGACGGCGACGTTCGACAGCACCAGGTCGCGCAGGGCGCGTACCCGCTTGTCGGCGGTGAGGCCGGCGAGCCGCGCCGCGTACGCCTGCCCGTCGGCGGCCTCACCGGCGGCGGCCCGGCGGCCGGCGGCGCGGACCAGCCCGGTCAGCAGCGGGTGCACGGGCGCGCCCGGCGCGGCGACCCCGGTGCTGATCTTCGCGGGCATCAGCACGGCCCGCTCGGACCGCCAGGCGGCGTCGAACAGGGCGAGGGCCTCCTCGTTGGACAGGGCGGCCATGCCGCCCCGGTCGAGGCGGCGGATGTCGGCGGCGTCGAGGTGCCCGGTCATGCCGCTGGCCTGCGCCCACCGGCCCCAGGTCAGGGAGACCGCCGGCAGGCCGAGGGCCCGCCGGTGCTCGGCGAGGGCGTCGAGGAACGCGTTGCCGGCGGCGTAGTTGCCCTGCCCCGGGCCGCCGAAGACCCCGGCGGCGGCGGAGAACAGCACGAACGCGGTCAGCTCGTGGCCGGTCGTGGCGCGGTGCAGGTTCCAGGCGGCGTCGACCTTCGGCCGCAGCACGGCGGCGAGCCGGTCGGGGGTCATCGACTCCAGCACCCCGTCGTCGAGGACACCGGCCGCGTGCACGACGGCCCGCAGCGGGTGCCGGGCGTCCACCATGGACAGCACGTCGGCGACGGCGTCCGGGTCAGCCAGGTCGGCGGCGACGATCGACACGTCCGCGCCGAGCGCCTTGAGGTCGGCCAGCAGCGCGTCGGCGCCCTCGGCGTCGGGTCCGCGCCGGCTGACCAGCAGGAGCTGCCGGGCGTCGTGTGCGGTGACCAGGTGCCGGCAGAGCAGCGCGCCGAGCGTGCCGGTCGCGCCGGAGACGAGGACGGTGCCGTCGAGGCGGGGCGCCTGCGGGATGCTCAGGGCGAGCTTGCCGACGTGCCGGGCCTGGCTGAGGAAGCGGAACGCCTCCGGGGCGCGGCGGACGTCCCAGTCGCGGCGGGGCAGCGGGCGCAGCGCACCGGTGGCGAACAGCGCCACCAGCTCGGCGAGCATCTCGCCGATCTTGTCCTGGCCGGCCTCGATGAGGTCGAACACCTGGTAGCCGACGCCGGGATGGTCGGCGGCGACCCGCTGCGGGTCCCGCTTGTCGGTCTTGCCCATCTCGACGAACCGGCCGCCGGGGGCGAGCAGCCGCAGCGACGCGTCGACGAACTCGCCGCTGAGCGCGTTGAGCACGACGTCGACGCCGCGCCCGCCGGTGCGGTCGCGGAACGCGTCGACGAAGTCGAGGCTGCGGGAGGAGGCGACGTGCGCGTCGTCGAAGCCGGTGGCGCGCAGCGCCGGCCACTTGCCGGGGCTGGCCGTGCCGTAGACCTCCGCGCCGAGGTGGCGGGCGATCTGCACGGCGGCCATGCCGACGCCGCCGGCCGCCGCGTGCACCAGCACGGACTCGCCCGCGTCGAGGCGGGCCAGCTCGACCAGGCCGTACCAGGCGGTGAGGAAGACCACCGGCACGGCGGCGGCCTCCGCGTACGACCAGCCGTCGGGGATGCGGGTGACGAGGCGGTGGTCGGTGACGGCGACGCTGGCGAACGAGCCGGAGAACAGGCCCATCACCCGGTCGCCGGGGGCCACGCCGGTGACGCCGGGGCCGACGTCGAGCACCACGCCCGCGCCCTCGTTGCCCAGCACCTCCTGGTCGGGGACCATGCCGAGGGTCAGCACGATGTCCCTGAAGTTGAGGCCGGAGGCGCGCATCGCGACGCGTACCTGCCCGGCCGGCAGCGCGTCGCCGACCTCGGGGCAGGGCAGCACGGCCAGGTTCTCCAGGGTGCCCTTCTCGGTGACGTCGAGCCGCCACGGCACGTCGTCGCCGGGCAGGGCCAGCGTGCCGGCGTCGCGGGCCCGCACCAGCCGGGGCACGAGCAGCGCGCCGTCGCGCACGGCGACCTGCGGCTCGCCGCAGGCGACGGCCGCCGGGACGGCCGCGAGGCAGCCGGCGTCGTCGTCGGCGTCGAGCAGCGTGAACCGGCCGGGGTGCTCCGCCTGCGCCGAGCGGACCAGCCCCCACAGGGCGGCGCGCGCCAGGTCGCGGGGGGCCTCGCCGGGGGCCGCGCCGACCGCCCCGGCGGTGCGCAGCACCAGGCGGGACCGCTCCAGGCCGGGTTCGGTGAGCCAGCCCTGCACGAGCGCGAGAGCCTCCCGGGCAGCGTCGTGCGCGGCGTCGCCGGCCCGCGTCGGGTCCGCGCCGACCCACTGCGCGACCACCACATCGGGTACGTCGCCGCAGCGCTCGACCTCGGCGGCGAGGGCGGCCAGGTCGGCGTGGTCGGTCACGGGGTGCCCGGCGGCGGCCAGCGCGGCGGCGAGGCCGGCCGGGTCGTCGCCGAGCAGCGCCCAGCGGGTGCCGCCCGCCGCGTCGACCGGCTGGTCCAGCGGTGTCCAGTCGAGGTGGAACAGGCAGTTGCGGCGCAGGGCGGCGGCCTCGTCGGCCCGGCCGGCGGCGACCGGGCGGAACGTCAGCGACTCGACGGTGGCGACGGGCTGCCCGGCGGTGTCGGCGAGCGTGACGGCGAGGGTGTCGGGGCCGAGGGGACGCAGCCGCACCCGCAGCCGGGTCGCCCCGTGGGCGTGCAGGCCGACGGCGCGGAACGCGAACGGCAGCCAGCCCGTGCCGGCGGTGTCGCCGCTGGCGGCCACGTCGCCGTCGCGCTTGCCGGCACTGTCGCGGTTGCCGTCGCCGAGCAGCCCGGTGAGGCCGCTGGCCTGGAGCGCCGCGTCGAACAGGGCGGGGTGCAGGCCGAAGCGGGGCGCGTCGGCGGCCACCGCGTCGGGCAGGGCCACCTCGGCGTACGCCTCGTCGACGCCGCGCCACACCCGGCGCAGGCCCCGGAAGGCCGGGCCGTAGCCGAGGCCGCCGCCGGCCATGTCGGCGTACCAGGCGTCGAGGTCCGCGTCGACCTCGACGGCGTCGGCGGGCGGCCACTCCCCCGGCGCGACCAGCGGGGCGGGGAGCTGCGGCAGCAGCAGGCCCTCGGCGTGCCGGGTCCACTCGCCGTCGCCGTCGCCCTCGGGGCGGGAGTGCACGGTGACGGTCCGCTCGCCGGTGTCGCTGGGCGCGCCGACGCGTACCTGCACCTGCACGGCCCCGGCCGGTGGGACGACGAGCGGGCTGATCAGGGTGAGGTCGCCGACCTGGCCGGCGTCGACCTCGTCGCCGGCCCGGACGACCATGTCGACGATCCCGGTCCCGGGGACGATCACCGCCCCGCCGACGGCGTGGTCCGCGAGCCACGGGTGGGTACGCACCGACAGCCGGCCGGTGAGCACGACCGTCTGGTCGTCGGCGACGGGGATCGCCGCGCTGAGCAGGGGGTGCCCGGCGTCCTGGAGGCCGGCGGCCCCTACGTCCCGGACCTGGTGCGCGGGTGGCTCCAGCCAGTACCGGCCCCGGTCGAACGCGTACGTGGGCAGCGGCACCACGCCGGCCTCGGCGAGGACCTTCGTCGGGTCGACCGGCAGGCCGATCACGTGCGCGGTGGCCAGGTTGGTCAGCAGCCGCATCGGGTCGTCGTCGCCCCGCCGCAGGCTACCCAGGGTGTAACCGGTGACGCCGACGTCGTCGAGGATCGCCGTCACCGGCATCGTCAACACCGGATGCGGACTGATCTCCACGAACGTGGTGTGCCCCGCGGCAACAGCGACCCGCACGGCCGCGTCGAACTGGACGGTCTGCCGCAGGTTGTCATACCAGTAGTCGGCGGTCATCGACGCCGGGTCGACCCAGTCACCGGTGAGCGTCGAGACCAGGCGGGTGTGGCCGGGGCGGGGAGTGATGTCGGCCAGGTCGGCGCGCAGCCGTTCCGCCACGTCCTGCACCGACGGGGAATGCGACGCGTAGTCCACCGGAATCAGGCGGGCGCGGATCCCCTCGGCCTGACACGCGTCCACCAGGTCCGCAACCGGCTGCGGCGGCCCGGACACCACCACCGTGGCGGGACCGTTCACGGCGGCCACACCCACACCCGGGAACGCGGGGAGACGCTCGGCCACCGCATCGGCGGACAGGTCCACCGACGCCATCGCACCCGTCCCCCGCAGCACCGCAAGCGCCCGCGACCGCAACGCCACCGTCTTCGCCGCATCCTCCAAGGACAGAATCCCGGCGACACACGCCGCACCGATCTCACCCTGCGAGTGACCCACCACCGCCTGCGGGGCCACGCCCGCGTTCTCCCACACGGCGGCCAAGGCGATGCCCACCGCCCACAGGACCGGCTGCACCACCTCCACCCGCTCCAACCACGACTCGTCATCGCCGGTCAACACCGACACGAGATCCACGTCGAGATACGGGGCGAGGGCACGCTGACACTCGGCCAGCTTCGCGTCGAACACCGGCGCACGACCCACCAGACCAGCGGCCATGCGTGCCGACTGCGCACCCTGACCCGGGAACACGAACACCGGCCCGGCGCCGTGACCCGACGCCACACCGCTGACCACATTGCCCGCCGGCTGACCGGACGCCAGCGCGTCCAACCCGGCGAGGAACTCCTCCACACCCGAACCGACCACGGCAGCCCGCTGGTCGAACGTCGACCGGCTCGTCGCCAGAGACCAACCGACCGCAGCGGTGTCCAGCACGCCGTACTCCCGCACGTGGGCGGCCAGCCGTCCGGCCTGACCAGCCAGGGCCGCCTTCGACCGCGCCGACACCGGCCACACCGTCACGTCGGCGTCGACCAGCCCCGGCGAGCGGGCCCCGGCCGACGCGTCGGCGGGCTCGTCGCCCTGCTCGACGATGACGTGCGCGTTGGTGCCGGACATGCCGAACGACGACACCGCCGCCCGGCGGGGTCGGTCCGTCCCGGGCCACGGGGTGGCCTCGGTGACCAGTTCGACGGCTCCGGCCGTCCAGTCGATGTGCCCTGACGGGGCGTCCACGTGCAGGGTGGCGGGCACGGTCCCGTGCCGCATCGCGAGGACCATCTTGATGATCCCGGCGACGCCGGCGGCGGCCTGGGTGTGGCCGATGTTCGACTTGATCGACCCGAGCAGCAGCGGCGCGGCGTCGCCCCGGTCCTGCCCGTACGTCGCCAGGAGCGCCTGCGCCTCGATCGGGTCACCCAGCGTGGTGCCCGTCCCGTGGGCCTCCACCACGTCCACATCGGCCGTGGACAGCCCCGCCGACGCGAGGGCCTGCCGGATCACCCGCTGCTGCGACGGACCATTCGGCGCCGTCAACCCGTTCGACGCACCGTCCTGGTTCACCGCGCTCCCCCGCACCACGGCGAGCACCCGGTGACCGTTACGCCGAGCGTCCGACAGCCGCTCCACCAGGAGCACCCCGACGCCCTCACCCCACCCGGTGCCGTCGGCCGCCTCGGCGAACGCCTTGCACCGGCCGTCGGCGGCCAGGGCCCGCTGGCGGGAGAACTCGGCGAAGGTGGCGGGGGTGGTCATCACGGTGACGCCGCCGGCCAGCGCCAGGTCGCACTCGCCGCGCCGCAGCGCCTGCACCGCCAGGTGCAGTGCGACGAGGGACGACGAACACGCCGTGTCCACCGACACCGCCGGCCCCTCCAACCCCAACGCGTACGCCACCCGACCCGACACCACGCTCGCCGCGTTGCCGGTGCCCGCGAAGCCCTCCGCAGCATCGGCGGACATCATCAACAGGGCCCCATAGTCCTGGCCGTTGGTGCCGACGAACACCCCTGTTCGCGAACCCCGCAACCCCGCCGGGTCAACCCCTGCCCGCTCCACCGCCTCCCACGACGCCTCCAGCAGCAACCGCTGCTGCGGGTCCATGGCGAGGGCCTCACGGGGGGAGATGCCGAAGAAGCCGGGGTCGAAGTCGGCGGCGTCGTGGAGGAAGCCGCCCTGGTCGGCGTAGCTGGTGCCGGGGGTGGCGGGGTCGGGGTCGAAGAGCCGGTCGAGGTCCCAGCCCCGGTTGGTGGGGAAGCCGCCGATGGCGTCGACGCCGTCGGCGACGAGCCGCCACAGCTGGTCGGGGTCGGCGATGCCGCCGGGGTAGCGGCAGGCCATGCCGACGATGGCGACGGGGTCGTCGCCGTCCACGGTGGGCGCGGCGGCGGCCGGGGCGGGGTCGGCGGCGTCGCCGAGGAGGCCGCCGAGCAGGAAGCGGGCCAGCACGATCGGGCTGGGGTGGTCGAAGACGAGGGTGGTGGGCAGGGCCTGCCCGGTGGCGGCGGCGAGCCGGTTGCGCAGTTCCACGGCGGTGAGCGAGTCGAAGCCGAGGTCCCGGAAGGCGGTGGTGACGCCGATGGCGGCGGGTCCGCCGTCGTGGCCGAGCACGTCGGCGGCGTGGTCGCGGATCAGGTCGGCGAGGGTCTCCTCGCGGCGGGCCGGGGTGAGCCCGGCGAGGCGGCGGCGCAGGGTCGCGGCGGGGCCGTCGTCGCCGTCGTCGGTGGGTGCGCCGCCGTCGAGGGCGGCCTTCGCCTCGGGTACGCCCTCCAGCAGGGGCCGCCGCCGGGCGGAGGCGTACGCGGGGGCGAACCGGGTCCAGTCGACGTCGGCGACGGTGAGGGTGACGTCGTCGTGGTCGAGGGCCTGCGCGAGCGCGCCCATGGCGACGGCGGGGTCCATGGCGGGTACGCCCCGGCGGCGCAGCTGCTGGTCGGAGTCGGCCCCGTGCATGCCGCCGTCGGCCCAGGGGCCCCAGGCGACGGCGGTGCCGGCGTGCCCGTCGGCGCGGCGCTGCTGCACGAGCGCGTCGAGGTAGGCGTTGCCGGCGGCGTAGCCTGCCTGGCCGGCGCTGCCCCAGGTGGCGGCGATGGACGAGTAGACGACGAAGGCGTCGAGGTCCCGGTCGGCGAGCAGCTCGTGCAGGTGGGTCGCGCCGGTGGTCTTGCCGCCGGTCACCTCGGCCAGTTCGGCGGCGGTGACCTCGGCGAGGGGGGTGGTCTGGGCGACGCCGGCGGTGTGCACGACGGTGCGCACGGGCGGGCCGTCGGCTTCGACGCGGCGCAGCAGGTCGGCGAGGGCGGCCCGGTCGGCGATGTCGCAGGCGGCGACGGTGACCCGGGTGCCGAGGGCGGTGAGTTCGGCTTCGAGGTCGGCGGCGCCGGGGGCGGCGGGGCCGCGCCGGCTGACGAGGACGACGTGTTCGGCTCCGGCGGCGGCGAGCCAGCGGGCGGCGCGCGCGCCGAGGCCGCCGGTGCCGCCGGTGATGAGGGCGGTGCCGGTGGGCGTGTAGCGGCGGGCCGGGGGGCGGTCGCCGAGGGCGGCCCGGACGAGACGGCGGGCGAAGACGCCGGGGCCGCGTACGGCGAGCTGGTCCTCGCCGGTCGTGCCGGTGAGGATCGCGGCGAGCCGGCCGGTGGCGCGGGCGTCGGGTCGGGTGGGCAGGTCGACGAGGCCGCCCCAGCGGTGCGGGGCCTCGACGCTGACGACCCGACCGAGTCCCCAGGTGGCGGCCTGGGCGGGGTCGGCGAGCCGGTCGTACGCGGCGGCGGCGACGGCGCCCCGGGTGACGAGCCACAGCGGGGCGTCGTGGCCGGCGTCGCCGAGGGCCTGGGTGAGGGCGAGGGTGGCGGCGAGGCCGGGCAGGGTGGCGTCGGTGGTCGGGGGTGCCCAGGCGAGCAGGGAGACGACGCCGGCGAGCGGGGTGTCGCCGAGGGCGGCGGCGACGGCGGCGCGGTCGGCGTCGGTGGCGACGGTCAGCGGCAGCGGGTCGGCGCCGGCGTCGGTGAGCGCGGCGCGGACCGCGGCCACGGCCGGGTCGTCGGCGAGGCCGGCGGGGAGCGCGAGGAGCCAGGTGCCGGCGAGCCGGCCGGGGGCGGGTTCGGCGGTGACCTGCCATTCGGCGCGGTAGCGCCAGCCGTCGAGGACGGTGTGTTCCTGCCGCTGCCGCCGCCAGTCGGCGAGGGCGGGCAGCAGGGCGCGCAGGGAGTCGGCGGTGGCGTCGTCGATGTGGAGGGTGTCGCGCAGGGCGTCGAGGTCGGCGCGTTCGACGGCGTCCCAGAACCGGTGGTCGAGCGGGTCGGTGCCGGTGGCGGGGTCGGCGGGTGCCTCGGCGGGCACCCAGTAGTGCTGCCGCTCGAACGGGTAGGTGGGCAGGTCGACGAGGCGGCCGGGCCGGTCGGCGAGGACGTCGGCCCAGCGGACGCCGGTGCCGGCGACGTGCAGGTGGGCGAGCGCGGCGAGGAGGGCGCGGCGTTCGGGGCGGTCGCGGCGCAGGGCGGGCACGACGGCGGCGGGGGCCACGTCGGGGGCGGCGGTGACGGTGGCGAGGGTCTCCTCGGCGGTGGCGGCGAGGACGGCGTCGGGGCCGACCTCGACGAAGGTGCCGACGCCGTGGGCGCGCAGGGTGCGTACGCCGTCGGCGAAGCGGACGGCCTCGCGGACGTGCCGCACCCAGTAGTCGGTGCTGCGCAGCGCCTCCGGGTCGGCGAGGTCACCGGTCAGGTTGGACACGATCGGCAGGGCCGGCGCGCGCAGGTCGAGGCCGGCGACGACGGCCGCGAACCCGGCCAGCATCGGCTCCATCAACGGGCTGTGGAACGCGTGGCTGACCTTCAGCCGCCGCGTCTTCACCCCACGCGCGGCCCACCGCCCGGCCACCTCGTCCACGGCGGACGCCGCGCCCGACACCACGACGGACGTCGGGCCGTTGACGGCGGCGATCCCGACCGGGCCGGTCACCCCGTCCAGCGACTCGACGACGGATGCCTCGTCAGCGGCGACCGCCAGCATCGCCCCGCCGGGCGGCAACGCCTGCATCAGCCGACCCCGCGCCGCGACGAGCTTCGCCGCGTCGGCGAGGGTCAACACCCCGGCGACGTGCGCGGCGACGACCTCCCCGATGGAGTGGCCCGCGACGAGGTCCGGGGCGATCCCGAAGGAGCCGAGGAGCCGGTGCAGGGCCACCTCCACGGCGAACAGCCCGGCCTGGGTGAACACCGTCTGGTCCAACAGCGCGGCCTCGGGCGTGCCGGCGTCGGCGAACAGCACCTCCCGCAGCGGCCGGGGCAGGTGCGGGTCGAGGGCGGCGCACATCTCGTCGAGGGCCTGCGCGAACACCGGAAACGCGGCGGCCAGTTCCCGCCCCATGCCGGCGCGCTGGGCGCCCTGCCCGGAGTAGAGGAACGCGACGGCGCCGCGTTCGGCGGCGGCACCGGTGACGAGGCCGGGGGCGGGCCGGTCGTCGGCGAGAGCGGTCAGGGCGGCGAGCAGCCCGTCGGTGTCGTCGGCGAGGACGACGGCCCGGTGTTCCAGGGGGCTGCGGGAGGTCACCGAGGACCAGGCGACGTCGGCGGGGTGGGGGGCGGCGTCGGCGACGTACCGGGACCACTGCTCGGCCTGGCGGCGCAGCGCGGTGCGCGTGCGGCCGGTGAGCAGCACGGGCGCGGGCGGCTCGGGGTGGTCGGCGGCGGCGGTCGCGGCGTCGGCGGCCTCGGGCTGTTCGAGGATGAGGTGGGTGTTGGTGCCGCTCATGCCGAACGAGGAGACGGCGGCCCGGCGGGGCCGCTCCACGGCCGGCCACGGGGTGGGCTCGGTGACGAGGGTGACCGCGCCGGCGGCCCAGTCGACGTGCGGGGTGGGCTCGTCGACGTGCAGGGTGGCGGGCACGGTGCCGTGCCGCATCGCCAGGACCATCTTGATGATGCCGGCGATGCCGGCGGCGGCCTGGCTGTGGCCGAGGTTGGACTTGATCGAGCCGAGCAGCAGCGGCGCGGCGTCGCCCCGGTCCTGGCCGTAGGTGGCGAGCAGGGCCTGGGCCTCGATGGGGTCGCCGAGGGTGGTGCCGGTGCCGTGGGCCTCGACGACGTCGACGAGGTCGGGGGTGAGCTTCGCGCCGGCCAGGGCCTGCCGGATGACCCGCTGCTGGGCGGGGCCGTTGGGGGCGGTGAGCCCGTTGGACGCGCCGTCGGAGTTGACGGCGGAGCTGCGGATGATCCCGAGGACGGGGTGGCCGTTGCGGCGGGCGTCGCTGAGGCGTTCGAGCAGGAGCATGCCGACGCCCTCGGACCAGCCGGTGCCGTCGGCGGCGGCGGCGAACGACTTGCACCGGCCGTCGGCGGCGAGCCCGCGCTGGCGGGAGAACTCGACGAACGGGCCGGGGGTGGCCAGCACGGTCGCGCCGCCGGCGAGGGCGAGGCCGCACTCGCGCTGGCGCAGGGCCTGGCAGGCGAGGTGGACGGCGACCGACGACGACGAGCAGGCGGTGTCGACGGTGACGGTGGGCCCCTCCAGGCCGAAGGTGTAGGCGAGCCGGCCGGAGACGACGCTGGCGGCGGAGCCGGTGAGGACGTAGCCCTCGACGCCGGGGGCGCGGTGCAGCACGGCGGCGTAGTCCTGGCCGGAGGTGCCGACGAACGCGCCGGTGCGGCTGCCGCGCAGGGACAGCGGGGCGATGCCGGCGCGTTCGAACAGCTCCCAGGTGACCTCCAGCAGCAGCCGCTGCTGCGGGTCCATGGCGAGGGCCTCGCGGGGGGAGATGCCGAACAGGGCGGCGTCGAAGCGCCCGGCGTCGTAGAGGAACCCCCCGGCGGCGGTGTACGAGGTGCCGGGGTTGTCGGGGTCGGGGTGGTGCAGCCGGTCGAGGTCCCAGCCCCGGTCGGTGGGGAACTCGCCGATGGCGTCGCCGCCGGCGGAGACGAAGTCCCACAGCGCCTCGGGTGAGCTGATGCCGCCGGGGTAGCGGCAGCTCATCGCGACGATGGCGACCGGCTCGGACTCCTCGGCGGTGACCTCGCGCAGCCGCTGGCGGGTCTGGTGCAGCTCGGCGATGACCCGCGTGAGGTACTCGCGCAGCCTCTCTTCGTCCGCCATGGTTGATCTCGCTCCCTCGTGTGGCACCGGTACGTGTCGCGTGACTCAGGAAAGCCCGAGGTCCCGGTCGACAAGATCGAAAAGCTCCTGGTTGCTGGCGACGCGCAGCCGGTCGGCCACCTCGGCGGCCTCGTCGGGCCGCTCCCCCGCGCCCCGGTCGGCGGCGCCGAGGCGTTCCAGCAGCCGGTGCAGGCGCATGGTGACCCGCACCCGGCCGAGGTCGTCGGTGTCGCGCCGGACGAGGGCGGCCTCCAGCTCGTCGAGTTCCTCGACGGTCGGCAGCGCCTGCACCGATGCCTCGCTGACCAGCTCGCCGCGCAGGTGCTCGGCGAGCGCCTGCGGGGTGGGGTAGTCGAACACCACCGAGCTGGCCGGGCTGAGGCCGGTCTCCTTCGCGAGCCGGCCGCGCAGCTCCACGGCGGTCAGCGAGTCGAAGCCGAGGTCCCGGAACGGCCGGTCGGCCTCCAGGGCGTACGGGCTGTCGTGGCCGATGACCTCGGCGGCGGCGGTGCGGATCAGGTCGACCAGCAGCCGGTTCTGCTCGGCGGTGGTGAGGTCGGCGAGCCGCTTGCGCAGCCCGGTGCGGACCTCGTCGCCGCCGTCGGCGGCCGGGTCGGTGCCGGCGCGCTGGGCCGCCACCTCGGGCAGGTCGGCGATCAGGGGCCGGGGCCGGGCGGAGGCGAAGACGGGGGCGAAGCGGGCCCAGTCGACGTCGGCGACGGTGAGCACGGTGCCGTCGCCGGTGATCGCGGCGCGCAGGGCGGCCATCGCGGGTTCCCGGTCGAGCAGGGACACGCCGCGCCGGCTCATCGCGACGGCGTGGTCGTCGCTGACCATGCCGCCGCCGGCCCACGGTCCCCAGTTGACGGAGACGACCCGGGCCCGGCCGGCGGGCCGGGACTGCGCCCACGCGTCGAGGAAGGCGTTGCCGGCGGCGTACGCGCCGTGGTCGCCGACGCCCCACGCGGCGGCGATCGACGAGAAGTAGACGACCAGCTCCAGGTCGTCGGGGTCGAGGAACTCGTCGAGGTGGCGGGCACCGGCGGTCTTGCCGGCGACGACGTCGGCGAGTTCGTCGGTGCCGACGACGCTGACCGGGTTGAGCCTGCCGACGCCGGCGGCGTGCACGACGGCGCGTACGGTCTCGCCGTCGCGGCGCAGGCCGGCGACGAGGGCGGCGACGGCGTCGCGGTCGGCCAGGTCGCAGGCCACGGCGCGGGCGTGCGCGCCGAGGTCGGCCAGCTCGGCGAGGGTGGCGGCGACGCCGGGCGCGTCGGGGCCGCGCCGGCTGACCAGGATGAGCCGACGCGCGCCGTGCCGGGCCAGCCAGGCGGCGGCGTACGAGCCGATCGCGCCGGTGCCGCCGGTGATCAGCACGGTGTCTGGCGGCTGCCAGGCGGGGGCGTCGGGCCGCTCGGCGCGGGCGGCGCGGGCGAGGCGGCGCAGATGGGTGCCGAGGGGACGCACGGCGAGCTGGTCCTCGGCGTCGGTGTTGGTCAGCGCCCGCAGCAGGTGGTCCCCGGCGGCCGGGTCCAGCTCGGCGGGCAGGTCGAGCAGGCCACCCCAGTGGGCGGGGTGTTCCAGGGCGGTGACCAGGCCGAGGCCCCAGGTGGTGGCCTGGGCGGGGTGGGCGATCAGGTCGCCGGGGCCGGTGCTGACGGCCTGCCGGGTGAGCAGCCACAGCGGCCCGGCGGGGGCGGCGTCGGTGACGGCCTGGACGAGGGCGAGGTTGCCGGTGAGCCCGGCGGGCACGGCCGGGTGGTCGGGGTGGGGCCGCTCGTCGAGGGCCAGCAGCGACACGGTACGGGTGGCCGCGCCGGCCGCGAGCAGCGCGGCGAGTTCGGCGCGGGTGGCCGTGGCGGGGTCGACGGCGAGGGTCCGCACGGTGCCGCCGTGCGCGGCGACCAGCGCGCCGATCCGGTCGGCGGCGTCGGCGGCCGACTCGGTGGTGCCGGTGCCCCGGTCGGCGGCGGGCGACGCGGCGGTACCGGGCTGGCCGGCGGGGACGACCAGCAGCCACTCCCCGGTGGCGGGGCCGGCGGTTAGGCGGCGCTGCGGCCAGGTGATGCGGTAGCGCCAGCCGTCGACGAGCGCGTCGGTCTGCCGCTGCCGGTGCCAGTGGGCGAGGGTGGGCAGCTGGTCGCGCAGCGGCCGGTCCGGGTCGACGCCGAAGCGGGTGGCGAGGGCGTCGCCGTCGGCGTCGGTCACGGCCTGCCAGAACGCCTCGTCGGCGGTGCCGGCGGCGGGGGCGGCCGGCTCGGCGGTGCGCAGCACGTCGCCGTCGCCGACGGGCCAGAACCGCTGGTGCCGGAAGGCGTACGTGGGCGGGGTGACCGGGTCGGCGGCGGGCAGCAGGGCCGCCCAGTCGACCCGTACGCCGTGGCAGTGCAGCCGGGCCAGCGCGCCGAGCAGCGCCTCGGCCTCGCCCCGGCCGGGCCGCTGGACGCCGGTGACGAGGGTGCGGCCGGCGTCGGGCAGCGCGTCGGCGGCCAGGGCGGTGAGCACCGTGTCGGGGCCGACCTCCAGCATCGTGGCGACGCCGAGGGTGTGCAGGTGCTCGACGGTGTCGGCGAACCGGACGGCGTCGCGCACGTGCCGCACCCAGTAGTCGGGGGTGCAGATCTGCTCGGGGTCGGCGACCCGGCCGGTCAGGTTGGACACGAGCGGGACGGTCGGCGGGGCGTAGTCGAGGCCGGCGGCGACGGCGGCGAACTCGGCGAGCATCGGCTCCATCAGCGGGCTGTGGAACGCGTGGCTGACGGTGAGCCGCTTGGTGCGTACGCCGAGGGCGGCGAAGTGGTCGGCCAGGTCGGTGAGGGCGTCGCCGTCGCCGGAGACGACCACGGCGGCCGGGCCGTTGACGGCGGCGACGGCGACCCGGCCGGCGTACGGGGCCAGGGTCGCGGCGACGTCGGCCTCAGGCGCGGCGACGGCGAGCATCCCGCCGCCGGCCGGGAGGGCCTGCATGAGCCGGCCCCGGTTGCCGACGAGCGCGCAGGCGTCGGGCAGGCTGAGCACCCCGGCGACGTGGGCGGCGGTGATCTCGCCGACGGAGTGCCCGGCGACGAGGTCCGGCACGATCCCCCAGCCGGCGAGGAGCCGGTGCAGGGCCACCTCGACGGCGAACAGGCCGGCCTGGGTGAACACGGTCTGGTGGATCAGGTCGGCCTCGGCGCTGCCGTCGGCGGCGAACAGCACCGCCTTGAGCGGCCGGGGCAGGTGCGCGTCGAGGTGCTGGCAGACCTCGTCGAGGGCCTCGGCGAAGGCGGGGAACGCCCGGTACAGCTCGCGGCCCATGCCGGCGTGCTGGGCGCCCTGGCCGGAGAAGAGGACGGCGAGGGTGCCGCCGGGCTCGGCGACGTCCCGGGTGAGGGTGGGGTGGTGCTGCCCGGCGGCGAGGGCCCGCAGCCCGGCCACGTACGCGTCGCGGTCGGCGGCGAGCAGCGCGGCCCGGTGCCGCAGGTGGGAGCGGCCGGTGGCGAGCACCCGGGCGACGGCGGCGGGCTCTGCGGCCCCGGTGCCGGCCTCGGCCTCGGCCCAGTCGGCGAGGCGGGCGGCCTGGGCGGCCAGCCCGTCGGCGTCGTCGCCGGAGACCACCCAGGGCAGCAGCGGCGGCGCGGGCGGCTCCGCGTCGCCGGCCTGCGGCTGCGGCCGGTCGTCGGCGGGCGGGGCCTGTTCGAGGATGACGTGGGCGTTGGTGCCGCTGACCCCGAACGCCGACACGGCGGCCCGGCGGGGCCGGTCCACGGCGGGCCACGGGGTGGGCTCGGCGAGCAGCGCGACCGCGCCGGCCGCCCAGTCGACGTGCGGGGTGGGCTCGTCGACGTGCAGGGTGGGCGGCAGCAGGTCGTGCTGGAGCGCCATGACCATCTTGATGACGCCGGACACGCCGGCCGCGGCCTGGGTGTGGCCGATGTTCGACTTGATCGAGCCGAGCAGCAGCGGCCGGTCGGCGGGCCGGTCCTGCCCGTACGTGGCCAGCAGCGCCTGCGCCTCGATCGGGTCGCCGAGGCGGGTGCCGGTGCCATGGCCGTCGACGGCGTCCACGTCGGCGGCGGTGAGCCGCGCGTTGGCCAGGGCCTGCTGGATGACCCGCTGCTGGGCGGGGCCGTTGGGGGCGGTGAGCCCGTTGGACGCGCCGTCGGAGTTGGTGGCGGAGCCGCGTACCACGGCGAGGACCCGGCGGCCGTCGCGGCGGGCGTCGGAGAGCCGCTGGAGCAGCAGCAGGCCGGCGCCCTCGCCCCAGCCGGTGCCGTCGGCGGCCCCGGCGAACGACTTGCACCGGCCGTCGGCGGCGAGGCCGCGTTGCCGGGCGAACTCCAGGAACGGGCCGGGGGTGGCCATCACGGTGACGCCACCGGCGACGGCCGTGTCGCACTCGCCGGAGCGCAGCGACTGCACGGCCAGGTGCAGCGCCACCAGCGACGACGAGCAGGCGGTGTCGACGGAGACGGACGGGCCCTGCAGGCCGAAGGTGTAGGAGAGCCGCCCGGAGACGACGGCCGCCACGTTGCCGGTGGCCTGGTAGCCCTCGGTCTCGGCGCGGGCGGCCATCAGCAGCGTGGCGTAGTCCTGGCCGTTGGTGCCGACGAAGACGCCGGTGTTGCTCTCCCGCAGGTCGGCGGGGGCGATGCCGGCGCGTTCGAACAGCTCCCAGCCGGTCTCCAGCAGCAGCCGCTGCTGCGGGTCCATCACCAGCGCCTCGCGCGGGGAGATGCCGAACAGCGCCGCGTCGAACCCGGCGACGTCGGCGACGAAGCCGCCCTCGCGCACGTACGAGGTGCCGGGGGTGTCGGGGTCGGGGTCGTAGATGGCGTCGAGGTCCCAGCCCCGGTCGGCGGGGAACCCGGCGATGGCGTCGCGGCCGTCGGCGACGAGCCGCCACAGGTCCTCGGGGCTGGCGACGCCGCCGGGGTAGCGGCAGCTCATCGCGACGATGGCGATGGGCTCGTCGAGGGCGGCGGCGGCCCGGGTGGGCGCGGCGGCCTGCTCGGTGACGCCGAGGATGCGGTCGGCCAGCCAGCCGGCGAGCAGCGTCGGGGTGGGCCGGTCGAAGACGAGGGTGGCGGGCAGCCGCAGGCCGACGGCCTCGCCGAGCCGGTTGCGCATCTCCACGGCGCTGAGCGAGTCGAAGCCGATCTCCCGGAACGGCCGGTCCGCCCCGATCGCCTCGGCGGAGGCGTGCCCGAGCACGGCGGCGGCGTGCACCCGCACCAGCTCCAGCAGGGTGCGGCGGCGTTCCGGCTCGGCGAGACCGGCGAGCCGGCCGCGCAGCGGGGACGCCTCGGCCGGCTCGTCGTCGTCGCGGCTGCGGGCGGCGAGGATCCGGGCCACCTCGGGGATGTCCTCGATCAGCGGCCGGGGGCGGGTCATCGCGAACGTCTGGTGGAACCGGTCCCAGGCGATGTCGGCGACGGTGAGGGTGGTGTCGTCGTCGGCGAGGGCGCGGGCGAGCACGGCCACGGCCAGGTCGGGGCGCATCGGCCGGACCCCGGAGCGGAACATCTGGTCGGCGGCGCCGTCGGTCTCCAACATGCCGCCGCCGTCCCACGCGCCCCAGGCGACGGCGGTGGCGGCGAGGCCCCGGCGGCGGCGGTCCTCGGCGAGGGCGTCGAGGAAGGCGTTGCCGGCGGCGTAGCCGCCCTGGAGGCCGCCGCCCCACACGCCCGCGCCGGAGGAGAAGAGCACGAACGCGGACACGTCGCCGCCGAGGACCTCGTCGAGGTTGACCGCCCCGGCGACCTTGGCGTGCAGGCCGTCGGCCAGCTCGCCGACGTCGGTGCCGGCGAGCGGGCCGGCGTGGGCCACCCCGGCGGCGTGGAACACGGCGTCGACGGTGACGCCGTCGGCGGCGAGCCCGTCGACGAGGGCGCGCAGCGAGTCGGCGTCGGCCACGTCGCAGGCCGCGACGGTGACGCGCGCGCCGAGGCCGGTCAGCTCGGCCTCCAGCTCGGCCGCGCCGGCCGCCGCCGGGCCCTGCCGGCTGGTCAGCACCAGGTGCGCCGCGCCCTCGCGGGCCAGCCAGCGGGCCACGTGCGCGCCGAGGGAGCCGAGGCCGCCGGTGACCAGGGCGGTGCCGGCGGGCCGCCAGCCGGGCCGCTGCGGGGCGGGTTCGGCGGCGGCGCGGGCGAGCCGGCGGGCGAACAGGCCGGAGGTGCGCACGGCGACCTGGTCCTCGTGGCCGACGCCGGCCAGGACGGCGGCGAGCCGGCCCCGGGCGCGCCGGTCCAGCTTCGCGGGCAGGTCGACGAGGCCGCCCCACCGGTCGGCGTGTTCCAGGGCGGCGACCCGGCCGAGGCCCCAGACGAGGGCCTGCCGGGGGTGGTCGAGGGGGTCGGCGCGGCCGGTGGAGACCGCGCCGCCGGTGGCGCACCACAGCGGGGCGGTGATGCCGGCGTCGCCGAGGGCCTGCACGAGGGCGAGGGTGCCGGCGAGGCCGGCGGGGACGACGGGCCGCTGCGGGTGGGGGGTCTCGTCGAGGGCGAGCAGGGACAGCACGCCGGTGACGGCGGCGGCGTCGACCCCGGCGAGCCGCGCGGCCAGGGCCGCCCGGTCGGCGTCGGCGACGGCCAGCGGGGTCACGTCCGCCCCGGCCTCGCCGAGGGCCTGCACGACCTGACCGACGATCGGCTGGCCGGCGTACGCGGCGGGCGCGACGAGCAGCCAGGTCCCGCCGAGGGTGACGCCGGCGGCGGCGGTGAGCGGCGTCCACTGCACCCGGTAGCGCCAGGCGTCCACGGTGGACTCGTCGCGGCGGCGCTGCCGCCACGAGGACAGCAGCGGCAGGGCCTCGCCGAGGACGCGGGCGTCGGCGGTGTCGATGCGCATGGCGGCGGCGAGGGCGTCGGCGTCGGCGCGTTCGACGGCGTCCCAGAACTGCCGGTCGGCGGGGTCCTCGGCGGCGGCGGCCGGTCCGGTGCGTACGGGGGCCTCCGGCCAGTAGCGCTGCCGGTGGAAGGCGTACGTGGGCAGCGGCACGGCCGGACCGGTGCGCACGCCGCAGACGGCGTTCCAGTCGGCCTCGACGCCGCGCACGTGCAGCTCGGCCAGCGCGGTGAGGATCCGGGCCCAGCCGCCGTCGCCCCGGCGCAGCGTGTTGACCACGGCCGCCTCGTGTTCGGCGGTGTCGATGGTCTCCTGCATGCCGAAGCTGAGCACGGGGTGCGGGCCGACCTCCAGGAAGACCTGGTGGCCGTCGGCGAGCAGGTTGCGTACGGCCTGCTCGAAGTTCACGGTCTCGCGCAGGTTGCGGTACCAGTAGCCGGCGTCGAGCGTGGTGGTGTCGGTCTGCTCGCCGGTGAGCGCGGAATAGAACGGCAGCTCGGCGGGGCGGGGGGTGATCCCGTCGAGGCTGGCCAGGAGCCGGCCGGCGACCGCCTCGACCTGCGGGGAGTGGGAGGCGTACTCGACGTCGATGCCTCGCGTGCGCACGCCGTCGGCGGCGCAGGCGGCGACGAGGTCGGCGAGGTCGTCGACGTCGCCGGCCACCACGACCGACCCGGGGCCGTTGACCACGGCGACGGAGAGCCGCCCGGCCCACCGCTTGAGCAGTTCGCGGGCCCGGTCGGCGGGCAGGGCCACGGAGACCATGCCGCCCCGGCCGGCGATGTCGACGAGCACCTGGCTGCGCAGGGCGACGATCTTGGCGGCGTCCTCCAGGGTGAGGGCCCCGGCGACGCAGGCCGCGGCGATCTCGCCCTGGGAGTGGCCGACGACGCCACCGGGGCGGACGCCCAGCGAGCGCCACAGCCGGGCCAGGGAGACCATCACGGCCCACAGGGCGGGCTGCACGACGCCGGAGGCGACCAGCGGCGGGGCGCCCTCGGCCCCGCGCAGCACGCCGGTGAGGGACCAGTCCACCCAGGGGGTGAGGACGGCCTCGCACTCGGCGATGGACGCGGCGAACACCGGGGAGCTGTCGAGCAGGTCGACGGCCATCCCGGGCCACTGGGAGCCGTGGCCGGAGAACACGAAGACGGGGGCGGTGTTGCGCAGCGCCGTGCCGGTGACGACGCCCGCGACGGTCTCGCCGTCGACCAGGGCGGTGAGGCCCTGGGCCAGTTCGGCCTGGTCCTGGCCGAGCACGACGGCCCGGTGGCCGAACGCCGCCCGGGTGGTGGCGAGGGCGTAGCCGACCTCGGCCGGTTCGACCTCGGGGTGGGCGGCGAGGTGGGCGCGCAGCCGGGCGGCCTGTTCCCGCAGCGCGGCCCGGTCGGTGGCGGAGAGCACGAACGGCACGAGGCCGGCGTCGGCGGCGGCGCCGGGCCGGGACTCGGCGGCGACGGCCGGCTCGGGGGCCTGTTCGAGGACGACGTGGGCGTTGGTGCCGCTGATGCCGAAGGAGGAGACGGCGGCGCGGCGGGGCCTCTCGACGGCCGGCCACGGGGTCGCCTGCGTGGCCAGGGCGACGGCCCCGGCCGTCCAGTCGATGTGCGGGGACGGCGCGTCCACGTGCAGGGTGGGCGGGACGAGCCCGTGCCGCAGCGCGAGCACCATCTTGATCACCCCGGCGACGCCGGCGGCGGCCTGGGTGTGCCCGATGTTCGACTTGATCGACCCGAGCAGCAGCGGCCGGTCGGCGGGCCGGTCCTGCCCGTACGTGGCCAGCAGCGCCTGCGCTTCGATGGGGTCGCCGAGGGTGGTGCCGGTGCCGTGGGCCTCGACCGCGTCCACGTCGGCCGGGGTCAGCCGGGCGTTGGCGAGGGTCTGCCGGATGACGCGCTGCTGCGACGGCCCGTTCGGCGCGGTGAGACCGTTGGACGCGCCGTCGGAGTTGACGGCCGTGCCGCGCACGATCGCGTAGACCCGCCGGCCGTCGCGCTGCGCGTCGGAGAGCCGCTGCACGAGCAGCATGCCGACGCCCTCGCCCCAGCCGGTGCCGTCGGCGGCGGCGGCGAACGACTTGCACCGCCCGTCGGCCGACAGGCCGCGCTGCCGGGAGAACTCGACGAACGTCCCCGGGGTGGCCATCACGGTGACGCCGCCCGCGAGGGCCAGGTCGCACTCGCCGGAGCGCAGCGCCTGCGCGGCCAGGTGCAGGGCGACCAGCGACGACGAGCACGCGGTGTCCACGGTGACGGCCGGCCCCTCCAGGCCGAACGTGTAGGCCACCCGCCCCGACAGCACGCTGCCGGAGGTGCCGGTGCCGATGTAGCCCTCCACCTCGGCGGGCAGGTCCATCAGCCGGGAGGCGTAGTCGTGGTACATGACGCCGGCGAACACGCCGGTGCGGCTGCCGCGCAGCCGGTGCGGGTCGAGCCCGGCGGACTCGAACGTCTCCCAGGCGGTCTCCAGCAACAGCCGCTGCTGCGGGTCCATGGCCAGCGCCTCGCGGGGGCTGATGCCGAAGAACCCGGGGTCGAACTCCGCCGCCCCGTAGAGGAAGCCGCCGTGCCGGGTGTACGAGGTGCCGCTGTTGGCCGGGTCGGGGTCGAACAGGGTGTCGAGGTCCCAGCCCCGGTCGGCGGGGAACTCGCTGATCCCGTCGCCGCCGGTGGCCAGCAGCTCCCACAGCTGGTCCGGGTTGTCCGCGCCGCCGGGGAAGCGGCAGGCCAGGCCGACGATCGCGATCGGGTCGTCGAGGCCGGTGGCGGTGGCCGCCTCGGCGGGGGTGACGGTGGCGGCCCGGTTGCCGGCGAGTTCCGCGTACACCTGGCCGGCGAGGATGCGCGGGGTCGGGTAGTCGAACACCAGCGTGGACGCCAGCCGCAGCCCGGTGGCCGCGTTGACCCGGTTGCGCAGGTCCACCGCCGTCAGCGAGTCGAAGCCCAGCTCCCGGAACGCCCGGTCCGCCGGCACGGCGTCCGCGCCGCCGTGCCCGAGGACCTGCGCGACGAGGCCCCGGACGAGGGCGTCGACCTGGTCACGGGCGTCCTGCGGGTCGAGGCCGGCGATCCGGTCCGCCCAGTTGCCGTGGCCGGCCTGCCGGCGGGCGGTGACCGCGCCGAGCAGCACCCGCAGCAGCGACGGCACCCGGCCGGCGACGACCCGCGCCCGCATGGCCGGCACGTCGAGCACGGCCGGCACGAGGGCGGGCCGGCCGGCGGCGAGGGCCGCGTCGAACAGGTCGAGGCCGGTGGCGGCGCTCATCGGCGGGATGCCGGCGCGGGCCGAGCGGGCCCGGTCGGCGTCGCCGACCGTCGCGGCCATCCCGGCGGTGTCCCACATGCCCCAGGCGAGGCTCGCGGCGGGCAGTCCGGCCTGCCGGCGGTACGCGGCGAGGGCGTCCAGGAACGTGTTCGCCGCCGCGTACGCGGCCTGGCCGGGCGAGCCGAGCACCCCGGCGACGGAGGAGTACACGACGAACAGGTCGAGGTCCCGCCCGGCGGTCGCCTCGTGCAGGTGCCACGCGGCGTCGGCCTTCGGGGCGAGCACCCCGGCCAGCCGCTCGGGGCTGATCGCAGTGACCACGCCGTCGTCGAGGACGCCGGCGGTGTGCACGACGCCGGCCAGCCGGCCGTCGATCCCGGCGACGAGGGCGGCCACCCGGTCGGGGTCGGTGACGTCGGCGGCGACCACCTCGACGCGGGCGCCCAGGCCGGTGAGCCGCTCCGCCAGGGCGTCCGCGCCGGGGGCGGCCGGTCCCCGGCGGGACACCAGCAGCAGCGACCGGGCCCCGTACGCGGTGACGAGGTGCTCGGCGACGAGCGCGCCGAGCGCGCCGGTGCCGCCGGTGACCAGGACGGTGCCGTCGCCGAGGGCGGGGGCGGCCGGGGCGGCGGCCGGGGCGGCGGCGCGCACGAGGCGCGGGGTGAGAACGGCGTCGCCGCGCAGCGCCACCTGCCCGCCGGTGGCGGCGGGGTCGTCGGCCACCCGGGCGAGCACCGCCAGGGCGGCGGCATCGACACCAGCGGCGTCGGGGTCGGCGGCGTCGGGGTCGGTGGCCAGGTCGGCGAGGACGATCCGGTCGGGGTGCTCGGACTGCGCCGAGCGCAGCAGGCCCCACACGGCGGCCCCGGCGAGGTCGGTGACGGGGTCGTCGTCGCGGGTCGCCACCGCGCCCCGGGTCAGCACGACCAGCCGGGTGTCGGCCAGCGCGTCGGCGGCCAGCCACGCCTGGACCACGCCGAGCACGTCGGCCGCGACGGCCCGCACGACGTCGGGCAGGCTGGCGGGCGGGACGTCGGGCAACCCGGAGCGTTCGGCGGCGGGCAGGCCGCCTTCGGAAGAGGCGGCGGGCGCGGGGAGGACCGGGAGCACGAGGGCGCGGGGCAGCGGCTCCCTGGCCTCCTCGGCGGCGGCCAGCACCGCCGCCACGTCCGCGAAGACGGGCAGGTCGAGGGCCCGCACCGGGTCGGGCGGGGTCGCGGCCAGCAGCGCCCAGCCGGCGGGTTCCTCGGCGGGCGGCACCTCCTCGGCCTGCCAGGCGACCTCGAACAGCGAACGGGCGGCGACGCCGGGGGCGGTCAGGCCGGTCATCTCCCGCAGCGCGAGGGAGTCCACCGACACGACGGGGACGCCCGCGCCGTCGGTGGCGACGAGCCGCACCGCCGAGCCGTCGCCGGTCAGCCGCACCCGCAGCGCCGTCGCGCCGGACGCGTGCACCTGCGCGCCGGAGAACGCGAACGGCACCCGGGGGCCGCCGCCCGCGGCGGCGAGCAGCGCCCCGACGGGTTGCAGGGCGGCGTCCAGCAGCGCCGGGTGCACGCCGAACGCGGCGGCGGGCCCGGCCGCCTCCTCGGGCAGGGCGACCTCGGCGTACACCTCGCCGTCGCCGGCCCACAGCCGACGCAGCCCCCGGAACGCGGGCCCGTAGGCCAGGCCGCGCCCGGCGAGGGCGTCGTACCACTGCGCGAGGTCGACCTCGGTGGCCGCGACGGGCGGCCACACGCCGAGGGCGGGCTCGTCGTCGGCGGCGGGTTCGAGGACGCCCTCGGCGTGCCGGACCCAGCCGCCCTCCGGGTCCTCCTCGGCCTGGGCGTGCACGGTCACCGCGCGGTCGCCGGTGTCGTCGGCCGCGCCGACGCGCACCTGCACGCGGACGCCGCCGGCCTCGGGCAGGGTCAGCGGGGTGGCGACGGTCAACTCCCGCACCCGGGACGCGCCGACCTCGTCGCCGGCCCGCACGACCAGCTCGACCAGGGCCGCGCCGGGCACCACGACGACGCCGGAGACGGCGTGGTCGGCGAGCCAGCCGTGGGTGGCCAGGGACAGCCGGCCGGTGAGCAGCACCATGTCCTCGCCGGCCACGGAGACCGCCGCGCCGAGCAGCGGGTGCCCGGCCGCGCCGAGGCCGGCGCCGGTGACGTCGGCGATCCGGCCGACCGGCTCCAGCCAGTACCGCTCGTGCGCGAACGCGTACGTGGGCAGGTCGACCCGGCGCGCGCCGGCCCCGGCGAGCAGGGCGTCCCAGTCGACGGGCAGGCCGTCGGCGTGCAGCCGGGCCAGGGCCTCCAGCAGGGCGCGCGGCTCGGGGCGGTCCTTGCGGGCCAGCGGCACGAGCACGGCGGTCGGGTCGGTGAGGCAGCTCTGCGCCATCGCGGTGAGCACGCCGTTGGGGCCCAGCTCGACGTACGTGCCGACGCCGGCCTCGGCGAGCCGGTCGACGGCGTCGGCGAAGCGGACGGCCTCGCGGACGTGCCGCACCCAGTAGTCGGGGCTGCACAGCAGCTCCGGCCCGGCGACCCGGCCGGTCAGGTTCGACACGATCGGCACGGTGGGCGGGGAGAACGTCAGCCCGGCGGCGACGGCGGCGAACTCGGCGAGCATCGGGTCCATCAGCTCGCTGTGGAACGCGTGGCTGACCCGCAGCCGGTGGATGGGGGTGCCCCGCTCGGCCCAGTGGGCGGCCACCTCCTCGACGGCGGCGGCGTCGCCGGAGACGACCACGGCGGCGGGGCCGTTGACGGCGGCGATGCCGATGCGGCCGGTCACCCCGGCGAGGGACTCGACCACGGACGCCTCGTCGGCGGCGACGGCGAGCATCGCCCCGCCGGCCGGCAGGGCCTGCATGAGCCGGCCCCGGGCGGCGACGAGCGTCGCGGCGTCGGCGAGGGTGAGCACCCCGGCGACGTGCGCGGCGGCCAGCTCGCCGATGGAGTGGCCGACGAGGTAGTCGGGGGCGAGCCCGAACGACCCGGCGAGCCGGAACAGCGCCACCTCGACGGCGAACAGCCCGGCCTGGGTGAAGACGGTCTGGTGCAGCAGGTCGGCTTCGGGCGTGCCGGCGGCGGCGAACAGCACCTCGCGCAGCGGCCGGGGCAGGTGCGCATCGAGCGCGGCGCACACCTCGTCGAGGGCGGCGGCGAACACGGGGAACGCCTCGGCCAGCTCGCGGCCCATGCCGGGGCGCTGCGCGCCCTGCCCGGAGAAGAGGAACGCGACCCGGCCCCGGGGCGCGGCGGTGCCGGTGAGGACCGGCGCGGCCGGCTCGTCGGCGGCGAGGGCGCGCAGCCCGGCGAGCAGCTCGGCGCGGTCGGCGGCGAGGACGACGGCCCGCCGGTGCAGCCCGGCGCGGGCGAGCGAGGACGCGGCGACGTCGACGGGGCGGGCGTCGGGGTCGGCGTCGAGGTGGTCGGCCCAGCGGCGGGCCAGCGCGGCGAGGGACTCAGGGCTGCGGGCCGACAGCAGGACGGGCACCAGCGGCGGGACGACGGCCGGCGCGGCCGGGTCGGGCTCCTCGGCGGCGGGGGCCTGTTCGAGGATGACGTGGGCGTTGGTGCCGGAGATGCCGAACGACGACACGGCGGCCCGGCGCGGCCGGTCCACCTGCGGCCACGGCCGGGGCTCGGTGAGCAGCGACACGGCCCCGGCCGACCAGTCGATGTGCGCAGACGGCGCGTCGACGTGCAGGGTGGCGGGGAGCCGGCCGTGCCGCAGCGCCTGCACCATCTTGATCAGCCCGGCGACGCCAGCGGCGGCCTGGGTGTGGCCCAGGTTGGACTTGACCGAGCCGAGCCACAGCGGCTCCGCCCCGGCCCGGTCCTGCCCGTAGGTGGCCAGCAGCGCCTGCGCCTCGATCGGGTCGCCGAGGGTGGTGCCGGTGCCGTGCGCCTCGACGGCGTCCACGTCGGCGGGGGCGAGCCGGGCGTTGGCCAGGGCCTGCCGGATGACCCGCTCCTGGGAGGGGCCGTTGGGCGTGGTGAGGCCGCTGCTGGCTCCGTCCTGGTTGACGGCGCTGCCCCGGATCACCGCGTAGACGCGGCGGCCGTCGCGCTGGGCGTCGGAGAGCCGCTGGAGCAGCAGCACGCCGACGCCCTCGGCCCAGCCGGTGCCGTCGGCGGCGTCGGCGAACGACTTGCACCGCCCGTCGGGGGCGAGGCCGCGCTGCCGGGAGAACTCGGCGAACACGCCGGGGGTGGACAGCACGGTGACGCCGCCGGCCAGCGCCAGGTCGCAGTCGCGCTGGCGCAGCGCCTGCACGGCGAGGTGCACGGCGACCAGCGACGACGAGCAGGCCGTGTCGACGGTGACGGCGGGCCCTTCGAGCCCGTACGTGTAGGCGACCCGGCCGGAGACGAGGCTGCCGGAATTGCCGGTGCCGAGGTAGCCCTCGACGCCCTCGGGCAGGTCCAGCACCCGGGAGGCGTAGTCGTGGTACATGACCCCGGCGAAGACGCCGGTGCGGCTGCCGCGCAGCCGCTGCGGGTCCAGGTCGGCGGACTCGAACGCCTCCCACGCGCTCTCCAGCAGCAGCCGCTGCTGCGGGTCCATGGCCAGGGCCTCGCGGGGGCTGATGCCGAAGAAGGCCGGGTCGAACTCGGTGGCGTCGTAGAGGAACCCGCCCTGGTCCGTGTAGGAGGTGCCCGGGTTGTCCGGGTCGACGTGGAACAGCCGCTCCAGGTCCCAGCCCCGGTCGGTGGGGAAGTCGCCCAGCCCTTCCCGGCCGGCGTCGACGAGGTCCCACAGGTCGTCCGGGCCGCGTACGCCGCCGGGGAACCGGCAGGCCATGCCGACGACGGCCATCGGCTCGCGGTCCTTCGCCTCCACCTCGCGCACCCGCCGCCGCGCCTCACGCAGGTCGGCCGTGGCACGCCGGAGGTAGTCGAGGAACTCCGCCTCAGTGGGCATCGGGCCACTCCGTATCGGGATCAGACGTCCGGGACATCCGGGTCAGGCCGTTCCGAGCTCGTCGTCGAGCAGGTGGAAGATCTCCTCCGCCGTGGCGGAGGCGAGCCCGCCGTCGCCGGTGCCGTCGTCGTCGGCGTCGGCCTCGGTGTGCGTCCACGCCGACAGCAGTTCCCGCAGCCGGTCGGCGACGGCGGCGCGGTCGGTGTCGTCGGCGGCGACGGCCCGCATGACGGTCTCCAGCTTGCTCAGCTCGCCGAGCACCGACAGCGCGGACGTGCTGCGCTCGGCGAGCAGCGCGCCCCGCAGGTAGCCGACGAGGGCGGTGGTGGTGGGCCGGTCGTAGACGAGGGTCGACGGCAGCCGCAGCCCGGTGGCGGCGGTGAGCCGGTTGCGGAACTCCACCGCCGTCAGCGAGTCGAAGCCCAGCTCCACGAAGCCCTTGTCGGCGTCGATGTCGCGCAGCGACGCGTACCCGAGGACCGCCGCCGCGTGGGTGCGGACCAGGTCGGACAGCACCCGGTCGCGCTCGGCCTCCGCGGTGGCGGCGAGGGTGTCGCGCAGCGCCGCCGCCGCGTCGGCGGCCGGGGCCGCCGCCGGTGCCGCCGCGCCGGCCGGGCGGACCAGGCCGTGCAGCAGCCGGGGCAGCGCCGGCCCGAGCCGCCCGAGCACCCCCAGGTCCAGGGCGACGGGCACGACCACCGGGTCGGCGTGGCGCAGCCCCTCGGTGAACAGCTCCATGCCCTCGTCGGCGTCGAGCGGGCGGAAGCCGCCCCGGCTCATCCGCCGCTCGTCGACGTGACCGGGCCGTCCGCCGGGCAGGTCCGGGTTGGCCCACGGCCCCCACGCCATCGACGTGACGGTGAGCCCGCGCGAGCGCCGATGCTGGGCGAGCGCGTCGAGGAAGGCGTTCGCGGCGGCGTGGTTGGCCTGCCCGGGGCCGCCGAACAGCCCGGACGCCGACGAGAACAGCACGAACGCGGCGAGGTCCAGCTTCTCGGTCAGCTCGTGCAGGTGCCAGGCGGCGTCGACCTTCGGCCCGAGGACGGCGTCGAAGCGGGCCGGGGTGAGCGCCGGCAGCACCCCGTCGTCGAGGACCCCGGCGGCGTGCACGACGCCGACGAGGGGCCGGTCGGCGGGCACCTCGTCGAGCAGCACGGCGAGCGCGTCGCGGTCGGTGACGTCGGCGGCGACCACCTGCGCGGCGACGCCGAGGCCGGCCAGCTCGGCGACGAGGTCGGCCGCGCCGGGTGCGTCGGGGCCGCTGCGGCTGACCAGCAGCAGCCCACGTACCCCGTGCCGGGTGGCCAGGTGCCGGGCGACGAGCCGGCCGAGCGCGCCGGTCGCGCCGGTGACCAGGACCGTGCCGGCGGACAGGTCGGGGGCCGCCGCGTCCGGCGGCGGCGGGCCGAGCCGGGCCAGCCGGGGCGCGCGGAGCTGCCCGGCGCGCACGGCGAGCTGCGGCTCCCCGGTGGCCAGGGCCACCGGCAGCGCCGCCGCCGACCGGGGGTCGTCGTCGAGGTCGAGCAGGACGATCCGGCCCGGGTGCTCCGACTGGGCGGAGCGCACCAGGCCCCACACGGTCGCGGCGGGCAGGTCGGTGAGCCGGTCGTCGGCGGCGACGGCGACCGCGCCCCGGGTGACCACGACCAGCCGGGCCGCCTCCAGCTCAGGCCGGGCCAGCCAGTCCTGCGCCAGGGCGAGGGCCTCGTGGGCGACCAGGTGCGCGGCCCGCGCCGGACCCGGCTCGTCGGCGCGCTGCCCGGTCACGGCGGCGAGCACCGCGTCGGGCCGGGCCGCCCCGCCGGCCACGGCCGCCGCCAGGTCGTCCAGGCTCGGGTACGCGTCGACGCCCGGCCACCCGGCGCTTCCTCCGGAGCCTGCGACGCCCGGCCATCCGTCGCCGAGCGCGGCGAGGGTTACGGGCCGGCCGGCGGCCGGTTCCGGGGTGACCCAGTCGAGGCGGTGCAGGGACCGGTTGGTGGTGCGACGGGCGGCGCTGAGCTGGTCGGCGGTGATCGGCCGCAGCACGAGGGCGTCGAGGGAGGCGACGGGCACGCCGCCGGTGTCCGTGACGGTGGCCGCCACCGACCCGTCGGCGGCGGTGAGCCGCACGCGCAGTTCCCGGGCCCGGGTGGGCGCGATCGCCACCCCGGTCCAGGAGAACGGCAGCCCCGGCTGCGCGCCGCTGCCGGTGCTGTCGCTGTCGGCGGCCTCGCTGTGGGCGCTGCCGGTGCTGTCGGCCTCGCTGTCGGCCTGGCTGCCGGCGTCGGCGCGGCCGAGGGCGCTCGCGCCGATGGCGTGCAGGGCGGCGTCGAGCAGGGCCGGGTGCACGGTGAACGGGGCCGCGTCGCCGGGCGCGTCGGCGTCGAGGGCGACCTCGGCGAGGAGGTCGTCGCCGTGCCGCCAGGCGGCGCGCAGCGCGCGGAACACGGGCCCGTAGTGGTAGCCCTGCTCGGCGAGGTGCGGATACAACGCGTCGAGGGCAATCGGTTCCGCGCCGGGCGGGGGCCACGCGGCAGTCGGGGCGACGGTCACCGGCCGGGTGGGGGCGAGCAGGCCGTGGGCGTGCCGCTGCCACTGCCGGCCGGCAGCCCCGGGCTGGTCGCCGCCGTCGGCGGCGGACGGGTGGGCCTCGCCGACGCACGAGTGGACGGAGACGGGCCGCAGGCCGTCCTCGCCGGCCGCGCCGACGCGGACCCGCAGGTCCACGCTCCCCTCCTCCGGCACGGCGAGCGGTGCCTCCAGGACCAGCTCGGTCACGTGGGCGGCGTCGACGTGCCGACCGCTGAAGGAGGCCAGCTCGACCAGCGCGGTGCCGGGCAGCAGGACGGTGCCGAGCACGGCGTGGTCGGCGAGCCACGGGTGGGTGGCCAGGGAGATCCGGCCGGTGAGCAGCAGGCCCTCGTCGCCGGGCAGGTCGGCCACGGCACTGAGCAGCGGGTGGTCGGCGGCGTCGAGGCCGACCGACGGCAGCCCGGCCCGGCTCGCGCCGCTGCCCTGCAGCCAGTAGCGGTCCCGCGCGAACGGGTAGGTGGGCAGGTCGACGATTCCGGCCTCGGCGAGGACCTTGGTCAGGTCGACGGGCAGGCCGATCGCGTGCGCGGTGGCCAGATTGGTCAGCAGCCGGGCCGGGTCGTCATCACCCCGCCGCAGGCTGCCCAGGGTGTGGCCGGTGACGCCGGCGTCGTCGAGGATCGCGGTGACCGGCATCGTCAGCACCGGGTGCGGGCTGATCTCCACGAACGTGGTGTGCCCGCCGGCCACGGCGACCCGCACGGCCGCGTCGAACTGGACGGTCTGCCGCAGGTTGTCATACCAGTAGTCGGTGGTCATCGACGCCGGATCCACCCAGTCACCGGTGAGCGTCGACACGAGCCGGACCCGACCCGACTGCGGGGCGACGTCAGCCAGATCGGCGCGCAGCTGCTCCGCCACGTCCTGCACCGACGGGGAATGCGACGCGTAGTCCACCGGAATCAGCCGCGCCCGGATCCCGTCGGCCTGGCAGGCGTCCACCAGGTCCGCGACCGGCTGCGGCGGACCCGACACGACCACCGTCGCCGGGCCGTTCACGGCGGCCACACCCACACCCGAGAACGCGGCGAGACGCTCGGTGACCGCATCGGCGGACAGGTCCACCGACGCCATCGCACCCGTCCCCCGCAGCACCGCAAGGGCCCGCGACCGCAACGCCACCGTCTTCGCCGCGTCCTCCAGGGACAGGATCCCCGCCACGCAGGCGGCGCCGATCTCACCCTGCGAGTGACCCACCACCGCCTGCGGGGACACGCCCGCGTGCTCCCACACCGCCGCCAGAGCGATGCCCACCGCCCACAGCACCGGCTGCACCACCTCCACCCGCTCCAACCACGACTCGTCATCGCCGGTCAACACGGAGACGAGGTCGACGTCGAGGTGCGGGGCGAGGGCACGCTGGCACTCGGCGAGCTTCGCGTCGAACACCGGCGCACGACCGACCAGGCCGGCCGCCATCCGTGCCGACTGCGCACCCTGACCCGGGAACACGAACACCGGCCCGGAGCCATGACCCGACGCCACACCCGACACCACGTTGCCCGCCGGCAGACCACTTGCCAGGGCGTCCAGACCGGCGAGCAGGTCGGCCGCGCCCGACCCGACCACCGACGCCCGCTGGTCGAACGTGGCGCGGGTCGTGGCGAGGGACCAGGCCAGCGCGGCAGGGTCGAGGGCGTCGCGGCCGCGTACGTGGTTGGCCAGGCGGGCGGCCTGGTCGCGGAGCGCCGCCGCCGACCGGGCCGACACCGGCCAGACGAGGACGTCCGCGTCGACCAGCCCCGGCGCGGGGTCCGCGACCGGGGTGTCGGCGGGCTCCTCCGGCTGCTCGACGATGACGTGGGCGTTGGTGCCGGACATGCCGAACGACGACACCGCCGCCCGACGGGGCCGGTCCACCACCGGCCACGGCCGCGCCTCCGTGACCAGGTCCACCGCACCCGCCGACCAGTCGATGTGCGGCGACGGCTCATCCACGTGCAACGACGCCGGCACCACCCCGTGCCGCATCGCCTGCACCACCTTGATCACCCCGGCCACACCCGCCGCCGCCTGCGCATGACCGATGTTCGACTTGATCGACCCCAACAACAGCGGCGCGGCATCGCCCCGACCCTGCCCGTACGTCGCCAGCAACGCCTGCGCCTCGATCGGGTCACCCAACGTCGTGCCCGTGCCGTGCGCCTCCACCACGTCCACATCCGACGTCGACAGGCGCGCATTCGCCAGGGCCTGCCGGATCACCCGCTGCTGCGACGGCCCGTTCGGCGCGGTCAGACCGTTCGACGCACCGTCCTGGTTCACCGCGCTGCCCCGCACCACGGCGAGGACCCGGTGCCCGTTGCGGCGGGCGTCGGAGAGCCGTTCGACGAGGAGCATGCCGACGCCCTCGGACCAGCCCGTCCCGTCGGCCGACGCCGCGAACGACTTGCACCGGCCGTCGGCGGCGAGGCCCTGCTGGCGGGAGAACTCGGCGAACGTGCCGGGGGTGGCCATCACGGTGACGCCGCCGGCCAGGGCCAGGTCGCACTCGCCCCGGCGCAGCGCCTCACCGGCCAGGTGCAGCGCGACGAGGGACGACGAGCAGGCCGTGTCGACGGTGACGGCCGGCCCTTCGAGCCCGAGCGTGTACGCGACCCGGCCGGAGATGATGCTGTGCGCGGCGCCGGTCATCAGGTAGCCCTCGGTGCCCTCGGGCACCTCGGTGAGCCCCGTCCCGTAGCCGGAGGTGGACGCGCCGACGAACACGCCGGTGCGGCTGCCCTTCAGGCTGCCGGGTTCGAGCCCGGCGCGTTCCAGGACCTCCCAGGACGCCTCCAGGGTGAGCCGCTGTTGCGGGTCCATGGCGAGGGCTTCGCGCGGCGAGATGCCGAAGAACGCGGGGTCGAAGGCGGGGACGTCGTAGAGGAAGCCGCCGGCCGGGACGTAGCCGCTGTCCGGGGTGGGGGTGTCCCAGCCCCGGTCGGTGGGGAAGTCGCCGATGGCGTCGACGCCGTCGGTGACGAGCCGCCACAGCTCCTCGGGGCTGCGGGCGTCGCCGGGATAGCGGCAGGCCATGCCGACGATGGCGACGGGCTCGTCGGTGCCGACGGCGACGCGGGCCTCGGCGGGTACGGCGGCGGTGCCGCCGAACGCGGTCTCGCGCAGGTGCCGGGCCAGATCGGCGGGGGTCGGGTGGTCGAAGACGAGGGTGGACGGCAGGCGCAGCCCGGTGACCTCGTTGAGCCGGGTACGCAGGTCCACGGCGGTGAGCGAGTCGAAGCCGAGGTCGGCGAACGGTCGGCCGCGCAGGTCGTCGGCGGTGGCGTGGCCGAGGACGCGGGCGGTCTGCGCGTTGACGATGGCGAGCAGTTCGCGTTCCTGCTCGGCCTCGGGCAGGTCGGCGAGGTGGCGCAGGGCGTCGGCGACGCCGGCCGGCGCGGCGGCGGCCTCGGCGTCGGCCTCGGCGAGGGCCCGCACCTGGGGCAGCTCGGACAGCAGCGGGCTGGGCCGGGTGAGGGTGAACGCCGGGTGGAAGCGTCCCCAGTCGACGTCGGCGACGGTGACGCAGGGGGTGGGTCGGCGCACCGCCCGGTCGAGGGCGACGAGGGCGTGCTGCGGGTCGATGGTGGGCAGGCCCATCCGGTGCAGCGCCTCGGTGGCGGTGTTCTTGGCGGCCATGCCGTCGGCCCCGCCCCACGCGGTCCAGGACACGGCGGTGGCGGCGAGGCCCCGGTCGCGGCGGTGCACGGCGAGCGCGTCGAGCAGCGAGTTGCCGGCCCCGTACGCGCACTGGCCGGCGCTGCCCCACACGCCGGAGATGGAGGAGAACAGCAGGAACGCGGTCAGCGGCCGGTCGGCGAGGCAGTCGTGCAAATGCAGCGCGCCGAGCACCTTGCCGGCGACGACGTGGGAGAACTCGTCGAGGGTGGTGCCGGTGAGCGGGGTCAACTGGTCGGTGCCGGCGGCGTGCACCACGGCGGTCAGGTCGGGCAGCGTGTCCAGCAGCGCGGCGACGGCGTCCCGGTCGGTGACGTCGCAGGCGGCGGCGGTGACCCGCCCGTCGTCGGCGTACCCGTCGAGGAGGCCGGGGGTGGCGGCGCCGCGCCGGCCGACGAGGACGACCCGGCGGGCCCCCTTGTCGAGCAGCCAGCGGGTGACGTGGCCGCCGAGCGCGCCGGTGCCGCCGGTGACCAGGACGGTGCCGTCGGCCCACCAGTCGGCGGCGGGCCGGTCGGGGGCGGCGGCCGGGGCGAGCCGGCGGCCCCAGACCCCGCCGGGGCGCACGGCGACCTGGTCCTCGCCGCTGCCGCCGGCCAGGACGGCGGCGAGCCGGCGCAGCACGCTCTCGTCGGGGTTGGCCGGCACGTCGACGAGGCCGCCCCAGCGGTGCGGCTGCTCGACGGCGGCGGCCCGACCGAGGCCCCACACGAGGGTCTGGAGGGGGTGGTCGACCCGGTCGGCGGGGCCGGCCTTGACGGCCCCGCTGGTGACGCACCAGACGGGTGCGGCGACGTCGAGGTCGGTGAGGGCCTGCAGCAGCACGAGGGTGGTGGCGGCGGCGACGCTCGTGCCGGGGTGGGCGGGCAGCAGCGCGTCCTGGCCGGCGACGAGGTGCAGCACCCCGGCGACGGGCTCGTCGCCGACGGCGGCGCGCAGCCGGTCGGCGAGCGCGGCCCGGTCGAGGTCGTCGGCTCCGACGCGCAGGGTCGCCGGTTCGTCGCCGCCGGCCCGCAGCAGGCCGGCGAGGCCGTCGGCCCAGGCGGGCGCGGCGTCGGCGGGCAGCACGAGCAGCCAGCGGCCCGCCGGCCGGTCACCCTCGGCGACCGGCACGGGCTTCCACACCACCTGGTACGACCAGCCGTCCGCCACGCCCGAGTCGTGCCGGTCGCGTCGCCAGGCGGCGAGGACGGGCAGCGCGGGCAGCAGGGTGTCCACGGGGTCGGCGTCGCCGGCCGGGGCGCTGCCGAGCTGGTCGCGCAGCGCGTCGACGTCGGCCCGTTCGACGGCCGCCCAGAACGCGGCGTCGGCGGTGGACTCCGTGCCGGCGGGGGCGGGCAGGGCCGTCAGGTCGGGCCAGTAGCGCTCGCGGTGGAACGCGTACCCGGGCAGCCGGACCCGGCGGGGGTCGGTGCCGGCGAACAGTTCCCGCCAGCCGACGGGCACGCCGGCGACGTGCAGCTCGGCGAGCGCGGTGAGCAGGGACGCCGGCTCGGGGCGGTCGCGGCGCAGCAGCGCCACGGCGGCGGGGTCGGCGTCGGGCCCGAGGATCTCCCGGGTCAGCGCGGTGAGCACCCCGCTGGGGCCGACCTCGAGGTACGTGCCGACGCCGTGGGCGCGCAGCCGCTCGACGCCGTCGGCGAAGCGGACCGCCTCCCGGACGTGCCGCATCCAGTAGTCCGGGGTGCGGAGCGCCTCGGGGTCGGCGAGGTCACCGGTCAGGTTGGACACGATCGGCAGGGCCGGCGCGCGCAGGTCGAGCCCGGCGACGACGGCCGCGAACCCGGCGAGCATCGGCTCCATCAGCGGGCTGTGGAACGCGTGGCTGACGGTCAGCCGCTTGGTCTTCACCCCGCGCGCGGCCCACAGGTCGGCGAGTTCGTCGATGGCGGCTTCGGCACCGGAGACGACCACGGCGGCCGGGCCGTTGACGGCGGCGATCCCCACCCGGCCGGCGTGCTCCTCCAGGCTCGCCGCCACCTCGCCCTCGGGCGCGGCGACGGCCAGCATCGCCCCGCCGGCCGGCAGCGCCTGCATCAGCCGCCCCCGGGCGGCGACCAGCGTCGCCGCGTCGGCGAGGCTGAACACGCCGGCGACGTGGGCGGCGGTGATCTCGCCGATGGAGTGGCCGATCAGCACGTCGGGGGTGACGCCCCAGGATTCCAGCAGCCGGTGCAGCGCCACCTCGACGGCGAACAGCCCGGCCTGGGTGAACACGGTCTGGTCGAGCAGCGCGGCCTCGGGGGTGCCGGCCTCGGCGAACAGGACGGTCTTCAGCGGCTTCGGCAGCCGGGGGTCGAGGTGCCCGCACACCTCGTCGAGCCCGGCGGCGAACACCGGGAACGCCTCGGCCAGCTCGCGGCCCATGCCGGGGCGCTGGGCACCCTGCCCGGAGAACAGGAACGCCACCTGCCCACCGCGCGGGGTGCCGGTGACGAGGCCGGGGGCGGTGTCGCCGGCGGCGAGCGTACGCAGGTCGCGCAGCAGGTCGGCGCGGTCGGCGGCGAGGACGACGGCCCGGTGTTCCAGCGCGCCCCGGGTGGTGACCGACGACCAGCCGAGGTCGGCCAGCCGCGCCCCGGCGTCGGTCCCGGTGCCGGCGGCTTCGGTGCTGGCGTCGGACTCGGCGGCAGCGCCAGGGTCGGCTTCGGTGGCGAGCCAGTCGGCCCAGCGGGTGGCTTGGGCGGCGAGGCCGGCGGCGTCCCGGGCGGACAGCAGCACCGGGACCAGGCCGGCGGTCGCCACCGGGGCGGGGCCGGCCGGTCGGGTCGCCGGGGTGGCCTCGGCGGGCGGGGTCCCGGGGGCCGCCGGGGCGGCGTCCGGCGTCTCCGCCGGGGCCTCCTCGATGATCACGTGGGCGTTGGTGCCGCTCATCCCGAACGAGGAGACGCCCGCGCGGCGGGGCCGCTCCCCCGCCGGCCAGGGCTGCGCCTCGGTGAGCAGGGACACCGCGCCGGCCGTCCAGTCGACGTGCGGGGTGGGCTCGTCGACGTGCAGGGTGGCGGGAAGCTGGCCGTGGCGCAGGGCCAGCACCATCTTGATGACCCCGGCGACGCCGGCGGCGGCCTGCGTGTGGCCGATGTTCGACTTGACCGAGCCGAGCCGCAGCGGCCGGTCCGCCGGGCGACCCTGCCCGTACGTGGCGAGCAGGGCGGTGGCCTCGATCGGGTCGCCGAGGCTGGTGCCGGTGCCGTGGGCCTCGACGGCGTCCACGTCGGCGGGGGTGAGCCGCGCGCCGGCCAGCGCCTGGAGCACCACCCGCTGCTGGGCGGGGCCGTTCGGGGCGGTCAGCCCGTTGGACGCGCCGTCCTGGTTGACGGCGGAGCCCCGCACGACGGCGAGGACGGGGTGGCCGTTGCGGCGGGCGTCGGACAGCCGCTCGACGAGCAGCACGCCGACGCCCTCGCCCCAGGCGGTGCCGTCGGCGGCCCCCGCGAACGCCTTGACGCGGCCGTCGAAGGCGAGGCCGCGCTGCCGGGAGAAGCCGATGAACGCGGCCGGGGTGGACATGACGGTCGCGCCGCCGGCCAGCGCGAGGGTGCACTCCCCCTGCCGCAGGGCGTGGCAGGCCAGGTGCAGCGCCACCAGCGACGACGAGCAGGCGGTGTCGACGGAGACGGCGGGTCCCTCCACGCCGAGCACGTACGAGATGCGGCCGGAGACGACGCTGGCGGCGGTGCCGGTGAGGACGTACCCCTCGACGCCGGGCGGGGGCGACTGGAGCAGCGCCGCGTAGTCCTGGCCGGTGGTGCTGGCGAACACGCCGACCTGGTGGCCGCGCAGCGTCGCCGGGTCGATGCCGGCGTGCTCGAACGCCTCCCAGGAGGTCTCCAGCAGCAGCCGCTGCTGCGGGTCCATACCCAGCGCCTCGCGCGGGGAGATGCCGAAGAAGCCGGCGTCGAACTCAGTGGCCGAGTCGAGGAACCCGCCCTGCCCCACGTACGAGGTGCCGGGGTGGTCGGGGTCGGGGTGGACGAGCCGGTCGACGTCCCAGCCCCGGTCGGCGGGGAAGTCGGAGATGGCGTCACGGCCGTCGGCGACGAGCCGCCACAGGTCCTCGGGGGACCGCACGCCGCCCGGGAACCGGCAGCCGATGCCGACGATGGCGATGGGCTCCCGGTGGGCCGCCTCCAGCTCCCCGAGTTTCCTCTTCGTCTGGTGGAGATCCGCGGTAACCCATTTCAGGTATTCCCGGAGAGTGTCCTCAGTCGCCATTGCCGCCACCTCTTCGGGCCGGAAAAACCAGGCGGCCCAATACCGTCGACAGACGCCTCAAGCCGCAAAAACCAGAGCCCACGAACCGACCAGAAATTGCCAGACAAACACCACTGCAACACAGACCAGGTCCTACGTACCGGAGGAAGGTATTTGGCCCCGGACGGCGCTGCCAACCCCTAGCGGGCCCCTACCACGGCCCCTGGGCCGGGCCTCGCTCTCCGGCCGTCACCCGAGCCCGAGGGCCGCGGCGAGCCGGGCCACGTCCGCCGGGACCGGTTCGCGGCGCGTCAGGTCGGTGAGCAGCGTACGGGCCACCGGCCGTAACCGGACCTCGGCCGGCGCGGTCCGGTCCGCGTCGACCAGGGCGCGCCCGGCGGCGAGCGGGTCGCCGGCCCGGAGGTGCCCGCGGCTGGCGTCGAGCAGGTACGCCGCGCGGTGCTCGGCGGGCAACCGTCGCCAGTGGTCAGCGCCGACGACCCGCTCGTGCAGGAGCACCGCCTCGCCGCCGTTGCCCAGCTCGACGGCGGCGGCGACCCGGGCCATCCGCACCGCCGTGGGGCCGAAGCCGGTCCAGTGCCGGTCGTGCTCCTCGGCGGCCTCGCCGGTCTCGCCGGTCTCGTCGGCGATCCGGGCCGCGTGGTCGACCAGTTCCTCTGCGCCGCGTTCGTCGCCGGCTCCGGCGGCGGCCAGGGCGGCCTGGATCAGCAGCGTTCCGTGCAGCGCCAGGCTCGGGGACGGGCCGTCGCGCCGCGCCTCGGGCGCGATGCGGTGCGCGGCGGCGATCGTGACGGCCAGGGCCGGCCGGGGGCGGTGCAGGGCGCGCAGCGCCTGCCCCAGCGGCACGGCTGCCGCCGCCGCCAGCAGCGGGTCGCCGGCGGCCACGGACATGGCCCGGTCGGCGGCCAGCCAGCCGAGGTCGCCCGCGCCGAGCTTCACCAGCACCGACGACGTGATCCGGTACGCCTGCACCAGCAGCTCCGCAGCCCCGTCCCCGGTGTTCGCCGCGTGGGCGGCGTGGGCGTGTTGGGTGTCGCCGAGCAGCTCCGGCAGCATCCGCAGCAGTTGGGGATAGTCGGCATGCTGGTAGGTCAGCCAGGCGTGCCGTACCCGCTGGTCCAGCTCGCCGACCGGCGGTGCCGCCTGCCGCGCCTGCGGCCCGGACACGGCGGTGTCGTAGCGGTCGAGGGCGGCGCGTACCCCGTCGATGCCCTGCGCGGCGGCGCGGGCGGCTGGCGACGGCAGGGCGTCGCGGCCGAGCAGCGTCACCGGGTCGACGCGCAGCGCGGCGGCGAGTTCCTCAATCACGGTGTAGCGGTCGAGGGCGCGGACCCCCCGCTCGACCTTGTCGACCCAGCTCTTCGACTTGCCGAGCCGGTCGGCGAGCATCTGCTGCGTCATCCGCCGCCGGGTCCGCAGCCGGGCGACCCGGCGTCCTATCGGCAGCTCACGGCTGGTCACGACGCCACCCCAGATTGGGTACGGCCCGGGTGTTCTCCTCGACCGCCCACATCTCCAACGGCCTGGCGCACCAGCCGACGATGCGGTCGGCTATGTCGGCGCTGCTCATGCCCGTGATCTCCGCCTGGGCGTCCGGGAGGTACGAGGTCAGGTAGCGGACAAGCGTCCGGATGTTGCACCGGCACAGCTCCTTGAGCTGGCGCTTACGGGTCAGGCACGGCCACGGGTCGCCGCAGACCAGGCAGTTCCAGTCCGGCCGCGACGGGCCGTGCAGCGCCGGGTAGTCAGTCATCGCCCGGCCCCTCCCCCGGCCGACGGTGGCAGCCCTGCCGACGGGGTGAGTAGGGCGGCCACAGGGGCGGGCGTCGGTACTCGTTTCGGGGCCGCCGCGCCGAGGGGTCGGGCCGCCAGCGCTCCGCGCGGAGTTCCGCCGCGTCCTCCCGGTGGCGGCGGGCCTCGTCCTGGGCGGCGACGAGTTCCCGGTAGAGGGCGTCGAGGTCGGCCTCCAACCGGCGCAGGAACCTACGGACCGCCTCTGGGTCGAAGCCGCGCCGGCCGAACCGGGTCAACGGGAACTCCTGCCACCGGACGTCGGCAGGGGTCAGCAGACCCCGGCTGGACCGGTAGAGCGCGCCACCCTCGCGGGTACCGCCGATACCGCTAGAGGACTCATCTCCAACCGCGTCGGCGCTGGTCTCCATGTGCCTCCGTCCTGGGCTGCTGACAGCCACTTCTTGCCGGCCGTACACGGCCCACGTGGATCATCTTGAACCAAGATACGTCACACCTTGACTTAAGTCAGACCTTGACATATTGCTGATCTTGTGGTGAGTGAGGAGCTTGCCGACCTAGACTTCCCTTCGTGCCATACGAGCAGGCTGAGTACCGCCGCATCGCTGACGGCATCGCTGGGCAGATCAAGTCCGGGGAGCTGAAGGCACACGACAAGCTGCCCTCCACCGCCGAACTCGCAGACAAGAACCACGTCTCGCTCGCGACGATCAATCGGGCCTTCGGCCTGCTGCACGATCGCGGCCTGGTGTACGGCAAACAGGGCAAGGGTGTTTTCGTGGCTGAGACCGGGTAGCCACAACGTCACCGGCCCACCCGACGGCAGGAGACAACCCATCGCGGTCCGCATGCACCAATGTCACCAGTCGCAGCCAGCATGACGGACGCCGTCCTCTCGGTCGTCGTGACGTGTTCCCAGGCCGCCCCAACCCTGGGCAGTCGATCTACGCGGCGGCGGAACACCTTTCGCTGATGGTGGTGGTGTTGCGGTCGTTGTCGCTGTCAGCCCTGTACCGCGCGGTCCGGTATGCCGAGACATTCGACAAGCTTCGGTCGGCAACGCTGGACGTGGCCGACTCGCGGAACCTCCGACCACTTGATCGACATACACTGAGCGTGAGGGAAAGCGAACATGAGAGAACTCAACTTGGGTGCCGTGACCTGGCGGACGAGCACTCGTAGCGGCGCAAATGGCAACTGCGTGGAAGTCGCCCAGCTCACCAATGCTGTTGCACTGCGGGACAGCAAGGACCCATCGGGGCCAGCGTTGATGTTCATGCCCCGGGAGTGGACGGCTTTCATCGAGGGTGCCAAGGATGGGGAGTTCGATCGAGGCTGACCGACCCACCGGAGGGAACCCGATCTCGGGATGGGTACCCCTCTTCGCGTTCACGTCCGCCGACAATGAGGTGATCTCAGCAAGATTCGGATAGGTAGCGGTATTCGAAGTGTGTGAGGTTGAGTGCGGCGCGGACGATGTCGCCGAGGTGTCGGGGGCTGGCGGTGGTGTGTCGGAGGGTGCGCCAGCGGCCGGTGAGGATGGCGAAGCCACGTTCTCCGAGGCACCGCAGGGATCGAAGGATCGCGTTGTGGGTGCGGTTGTCGACCGCCAGGCGTCGGCCGCCGGCGGGTTGCTTGTACGGGGTGTGGATGCCCTGGCCAGCGCCTTCGTAGCCGGAGTCGGC
>NZ_FMCW01000082.1 GCF_900091595.1 Micromonospora haikouensis | reverse complement strand
GATCGTGGCCGCCGCACTCGTCCTGCTCCACACCGAACACGACCGCACCACATGACCACCTCTTGTGATCAGAACATTGCGCGGAATGGCTCACTACACCCGACGACTCAACCTCGAACCCCAGCCATGATCCCGAACGGCGGCTGCCGTACTAGGTGTCGTAGTAGGCGAGTAACCTTCCGTCCGCCGTGTCATTTGGGGATTGGACAGCATCGGATGCGCCTCACCAAAGTCAAAATTCAGCGATTCCGCAACTTCACCGACCCTCAGACGATGATGGTGGAGCCGGATGTCACTTGTCTGGTCGGCAAGAACGAGTCCGGGAAGACCACGATTCTCAAGGCGCTGCATCGGCTCAACCCCGCTAACCGCCCGGATGAGTTCAAGCTGGCCACGGAGTACCCGCGACGCCGGCTGGCCCGCGATCGTAAGAAGGAGCGGCTGGAGGAGGTCGAGCCGGTCATCGCCTGGTTCTCCCTGGAGCCGCAGGACATCGAACCGGTCACCGCAGTCCTGGGCTTCACCCCCCCAGACGGGACCTTGGTACGCGCGTCGCGCACATACGACAGCGCCAACCTGTTCGAGGTCGAGTGCGGGCTCGCCACGATCGTGCAGATCGCCAGCGCGGAGGTCGGAGTCGACCCCGAGGACGTGATCGAACTCGCTGAGCTGCCCGACATCGCCGCAGTGCGCACCCGAGCGGAGGAGTTGGCCACCACTCACCGCGCAGCCAGGCGTACAGCTCGGGCCACAGCGCTGCGCGCGCTGCCCCAAGAACTGACCCAGTACGACGTCCTGATCGACGGGGAGCTCACCAACGGGCAGCAGGAGCAGATGATGGACCTCCTGCCGAAGTTCTTCTACTTCTCCAACTACGAGCTACTCAAGGGTGAGACCGACCTGGAGGAACTCGCGGCGAGGGTCGCTTCGGGCGATCTCCAAGACGGCGACGAGACCATGACTGCGCTGCTGACCCTTGCGGGGCAGGAGCCCAAGAGCTTCCTCGACGAGGAGTACGTCACACGCAAGGCAGAGCTGCAGGCAGCCAGCTCCGACCTCACTCAGCAGGTGATGAAGTACTGGAAGCAGAACAACGCGCTGTCCGTGCGCTTCGACACCGACATGCCAGTCGTTGACACGTCGCCCCACGGCACCCCGATCCGCCACCGCTTCCTCAAGGTCGAACTGCACGACGCCCGTCACGACGTCGACACGAACTTCGAGACCCGCTCGGCAGGCTTCCAGTGGTTCTTCTCGTTCCTGGCCGCGTTCAGCGTCTACCAGGACTCCGACGAGCGGGTCGTAGTGCTGCTCGACGAACCCGGCACCAGCCTGCACGGCGAGGCCCAGCGCGACTTCCTCAGCTACATCTTCAACGAGCTGGGCACCCACCAGCAGGTGCTCTACACAACCCACTCGCAGCACATGCTCGACCCCACCCGGTACGAGACCATGCGCGCCGTGCACGACCGCGCCACACGCGACGAGCCAGAACTCGGCGTCGTCATCACCCCGGTCAACCTGTCCGCCGACCGCACCACGATCCTGCCAGTGGAGGCGGCGCTCGGTTACACCGTCGCCCAACACCTGTTCCTCGGCCACGGTCCACACCTGGCCGTCGAGGGCAGCAGCGACTTCGTATTCCTCATCCGGATGTCTGCGCACCTGACCGCGCTCGGACGCAACGGCCTTGACCCGCGTATGTCGATCATCCCGGTTGGCGGAGCCACCAACATGCCCGCGTTCGTCGCCCTGTTCGGCCGCCGCCTAGACGTGCGCGCTCTCGTCGATGGCGCGGAAACCAACAAGGTCTCCACGAAGATCCGTCAGGCCGCTGAGGCCGTCGGCGTCGACCAGCACAAGATCGTGATTCTCGGTGAGACGCCCGGCCTACCCAACAC
>NZ_FMCW01000049.1 GCF_900091595.1 Micromonospora haikouensis | reverse complement strand
CCGAACTCGGCGAACAAACAGCCCGCGAGCAACAGATACACCACCACCCGCGAGGGCAGATCCCGCACCCGCCGCTGAAGACAACACGTCTGAGCCAGGACCGCATCAACCATCTCGAACGGCACCTGCCGCGTCAGCTCACCCAGATGACCCGGCGCGAACGGACCTGCCGCGACCCGCACCACACGCGCAATGACAGACTGGACCAACAGCGGGACTCCCAACGGTGAGGCATGTCTTGGCGGACGTACCTCTCTACCGGAGTCCCGCTGCCTGCATCCCCACCGACACGCCCCCTTGACCAGCCACCACCACGCTTAACTACCCGGCATTGCCGCTAGCCCGGCCGCAGGCACGGATCGGTGACCGGGTAGGACGGGCTCTGCGCGGTGCGGCCGTCGGCGGCGGTCGCCCGCACCGTCCAGGTCAGGGCCGACGCGCGGAGCTGGCCCACGCTCGCCCGCGCCGCCGACCCGTCCACGGTCATGGCCCGGCTCGACGCGGTCCCACCGGACGCGGTCCAGCGCACCTGGGCCGCCTCGATCTCGGCGCTGCCGGTGGCCTGCACGACCAGCGTGTAGGTGTCCGCCCCGCAGCGCACGTGCGCGCTCGCCCGCACCGTGAACGCCGTGGCCAGCTTCGGCGTGCCCGTCGGCCGGGGCGCGACCGGCGACCCGGTCGGCGAAGCCGTCGGTCCGGGCCCGGAGCCCGGTCCGGCGACCGGACCGGCAGCGCCGGGCGACGGCGCACCGGGCGGGACCGCACCGGTTGACGTGCCGCCGGTGCCGTCCGGCTCGGGTCCCGGCCCCGCCGGAGCCCCGGAGCCACCGGGGCTCCGGGGCTCGGCGGCGTCGGTCGGGCCCGCCGAGCCCGCCGACCCCACCGGGGGCGTCGCCGTTCCGTCGGCCGCCGCGCCGGAGGTCGCCGCCACCCGGTCCGCGGCCGGACGACCGGGCCCGAGCGCCCAGGTGCCGGCCGCGACGAGCAACACCAGCAGCCCGGCGCCCGCCGCCAGCCGACGCCGCCGCCGGGACCGCGACGCCGTACGCGGAGCCGCCGCCCCGGCCAGCGGGGCCGCCGCGCCGCCCCCGACCAACGCGGTGGCGGGCCCGGCGGCGGGCCGCTCCGCCGACCTCGCGGTGTGCCCGCCCCCCTCCGACGCCGCGCCCTCCGCCGGCCCGCCGTCGGGCGACCCCGGCCACACCGAGTCGGCCAGTCTCGGCCACACCGTGTCCGCGACGACCAGGAACCCCGGAGCCGTGTACGCGGAGAGCAGCGCCGCCGGGTTGAGCTGCTCGCGCCGGAGCAGCCCGCAGGTGGCGCAGCCGTCGATGTGCCGGGCGACCCGCTTGCGCAGGGTCGGGGTCAGCCGCCCCTGCCAGCCGTCGAGCACACCGGCGAGGGCCGGGCAGTCCCGGGACCCGCTGCGGGCGACGAGCAGCGCGCCGAGCGCCCGTTCGAGCTGCGAACGGGCCCGGGACAGCCGGGCGTGGGCGTGGTTGGTGGGCACCCCGAGAGCCGCGCCGATGTCGACGGAGGACAGGTCGTGACGGATCGCCAGGTGCACCACCTCGCGGTCGCCCGGGTTGAGCGCCGCCGCCGCGCTGTGCACGAGCTCACGCACCTGGTCGGCGTTGACCCCGGCGGCTGGGTCGACGGTGTCGGCGACCGGATCGCCCGCCTCCTCCAGCGCGGAGGAGCGGGACCGCTCCCGCAACTGCCGGAGGCATTCGTTGCGCACGATCGGGTACAGCCAGGGCCGCAGCCGGTCGGGGTCACGGAGCTGGTCGATGCGCCCACTGGCGGTGAGGAACGCGTCGTGGACGACGTCCGCGGCGGCCGCCGGCTCGCGCACCAGCACCCGCGCGTACGTGTAGAGCCGGTCGGCGTACCGCCGGTACATGCCCTCCAGGCCGGCCCGGTCGCCCCGGCGCACCGCCTCGACGAGCGCCCTGTCGTCCTGTGCCGCCGTGTCCATCCGTGCCCCCACCGCTCTCCGACCGGTCCAGTAGAACGGAAGAGATAAACCCGGTGCGTTTCTGTTGGCATGCCGACCCGTCCACGCTCCCACCGGTGTCAGCGCACCGCCGACACCGAGGAGACGCTCATGACACCGACACCCGCCAGCCGCCGTACCGCCGCCGTACCGCGCCGGTTCCTGGCCGCCGCCGTGGCGGCGGCGCTCGCCGCAGGCATGGTCACGAACACCGGGGCGGCCGCCGTCGCGGCGCCGGCGCCAACCACCACCACCGCCGCGCCGGCACCCGCCGGCTCGGCCGCGACGCCCGGCGGCACCGGCGGCGAACCGCTGGCCTTCCGGATCGACCCGGGGCTGCCCGCTCCCCGGCTGCCGATCGACCCCGTCGGCCGGCTCGGCACCGACCGGCAGCTCGGCGTGGTGGCCGGGCCGGACGGTTCGCCCGCCGGCCTGGTGCTCGACGAGGTGATGGTGCGGGTCGCCGACCAGGCCGAGTTGGACGCCTTCCTGACCCGCTGGGGCGGTCAGGTGCTCGACTCGTTCGCGCCGGACGAGCAGGGGCAGGACCACCTGGTTCGGGTGGACGCCGACCGCGCAGACCCGGCCAAGCTGGTCGAGGACCTGCGGGCCGCCGAGCCGGGCCAGTCCGGGGCCTACCGGGTCGGCGACGAGCGGGCGCTGCGGCTGCTCGCGCTCGCCGCCGCCGAGTGGCGGGCGGGGACCGAGCTGGTCCTCGACTGGCTGGTGGAGCCGACCGGCATCGTCGACGGCGAGGTCTACGAGGCCCCCGACATCACCAACAACGTCTTCGACTGGATGTTCATGGAGTACGGCGGCGCGATGGACATCGGGGTCGCGCCGGCCTGGCAGCTGCTGGAGGCCAAGGGCAAGCTGACCAAGCAGGTGAAATACCTGGTGCAGGACGGCGGGTTCCAGTCCAACCCCGACTTCCCGACCAAGGTGTCCCTGCACTCGGTGGAGTGGGGCAAGACCAACACCAACGACTGCACGGGCGGCAATCCCTGCCCGTGGCACGCCACGGACGTGGTGCTCGCCGCGATGGGCCGGGTCGACAACGGCTACGGCACCGCCGGGCCGGCCGGGCCGGTGGTCGACGAGCTGGTCGCCGTGCGCAACGGCATCGACTACTGGACGGTGCTGCGCCGGCTGGAGAAGGCTGCCGAGGCGAGCCACCCGGACGTGGTCAACCTCAGCTTCACCCGGGACGTGAACCTCGGCAAGTCCCACGCCAGCAAGTGGACCGACCGGCGGATGAAGCACGTCCGCGACACGGGCGCACTGATCGTCTCGTCCGCCGGCAACGACGCCGTGAACATCGACGGCGACACCCTCTACGTGCCGTGCGAGAGCACCCACGTCATGTGCGTGGGCGGCATGAGGACGGACGCGACGCTGGCGAACAAGTCGAACTACGGCACCAGCGACCTGACCACCTCGGTGGAGATCTACGGCCCCTACTGCGTCATGGGACTCAAGGACCCCGGCAACCCGGCCGTCAACGAGACCCGGTCCGACGCCTGCGGCACGAGCGTCGCCGCGCCGTTCGTGGGTGGCGTCGCCGCGCTGGTGATGGCCGCCGACCCGAGCCTGACCGCCGCGCAGGTCCGGGACATCCTCAACGACACCGCGCACGTCGGCGGGCTCGGTGCCCACGTGACGGGCAGCCAGCGCCGCATCGACGCCCTGGCCGCCGTCGCCAAGGCACTGGGGGTCAAGGTCGACAAGCCCGCGGTGAGCATCAGCGCGCCGACGACCGGGCAGCACGTCGGGGTGGGCCAGTCGGTCGACCTGTGGGGCATGGCGACCGACTTCCTCGGCAAGCAGCTCCCGATCACCTGGATCAGCAGCCTCGACGGCGTGCTGGGCCACGAGTCGCAGACGTTCGTGCCGTCGCTGTCGCCCGGCACCCACGTCATCACGGCCAAGGCCACCGACGGCCTCGGGCGCACCGGCTCGGCGACCGTCTCCGTCACGGTGGTGGACAGCCCGACGACCGCGGCCATCATCTCGCCTCCGGTCGGGTTGACGCTCGCCCCGGGCCAGTCCGTCAGTCTGGTCGGCACGTCACACGACCCGGACGCGTTCGGGCCGGTGCCCGACGCCGAGGCGTCCTGGACGGTCCGGCGGGGCGGGACGGTGGTCCACCAGCAGACCGGGCACCTGGCCCTCCTGCCGGCCGGCAAGGTCACGGCGGGGTCGTACACGGCGACGTTCACGGCCGGCGGCGCGAGCGCGCAGCGCAGCTTCACGGTCGCCGCGCTGCTGGCCGGGCAGAACCGGCCGACCGCCACGATCACCAAGCCGGCGGCGGCGCTGGACCTGTCGGCGATCGACGGCAAGCCGAAGGTCGTCGCGTTCGCCGGCACGGTCACCGACGTGGAGGACGGCGCGGTCGCCGGGACCCGCTACCGGTGGACCGCCTACGGCGACGGCGGCGTCAAGAAGGTGCTCTGCCAGGGCAGCGCGGTGCCCACCGGCGGCCCGGTCGACGACATCGTCCTGCCGAAGAGCTGCGCCGGCTTCAGCGCGGAGCTGGGCCTGGGCGCGGGCAACGTCACCACCTGGTCGGTGTGGCTGGAGGTCTTCGACTCGGCCGGGCTGGTCGGCGTGGACTCCGTGCCGGTGCGGATCCAGGTGGCCACGCCCTGACCCGGGCGTCCGTCGGTCACCGGGGCCCGGCCGTTCGGCCGGGCCCTCCCGGCTGGGCAGCCTCCGGTGGGCCGCGGCACCCGGCACGCCTTGGGCACTCCCCGTGATGATCGCGGGGCCGCGCACCCTGCGGCCAGTCGACCTGACTCTTCGTGATTCTCCTCCGGCCCCCACCGATGCCCTCGACCGCTTTGCTCTGCACCCATCGGCGCAGCACCTCGCCTGACCAGCGCTCACACCAGAGCACGGACGATCAAGGCCGCAACGACCGATGACGCTACGTGGCTGTTGCGCAGGTGGGTGCAGAGCAAAGGGAGCCCGGTGGGGTGGGCCGTCGAGCGAGACGGCCACTCTACGTCACCGATCGGCGCTCAGGAGGGAGCGACCGCAGGAGATGGCGATGCCCACGGCACGGTCCTTCGTCGCGGCGCGGACGGGGTGGCATGATCCCGGGAGTGACCAGCGGTGCCGCCGAAGCCCAGCGCCTGCGTGACCTCGCGCGGCTGCGGCGGGTCCGCGACCGGATCGACCGGGACTACGCCCAGCCGCTGGACGTGGAGGCGCTCGCCCGGGGGGCGAACATGTCGGCCGGCCACCTCAGCCGCCAGTTCCGCCTCGCCTACGGCGAGTCGCCGTACTCCTACCTGATGACGCGACGCATCGAGCGCGCGATGGCGCTGTTGCGCCGTGGCGACCTCAGCGTCACCGAGGTCTGTTTCGCGGTCGGCTGCGCGTCGCTGGGCACCTTCAGCACCCGCTTCACCGAGCTGGTGGGGATGCCGCCCGGCACCTACCGGCAGCGCGCGGCGCTCAGCACCGTGGGGCTGCCGGCCTGCGTGTCGAAGCAGGTGACCAGGCCCGTCCGGGACACTCCCCGGCACCAGGCGACCTGACCAGGGGGAACCTCGATCACCAGCCGCCCTGGAAGAAGGCCAGGAGCGCCGGTGCCGGGTCCGCCGCAGTGGTCGCGTTCGCCACCGCCAGTGCGACCGCCGGCAGCAGCAACAGCGCCGAGAGAAGGCCGTACGCCGCGAGCACCTGCCGCCTGCGCCGGTCAGCGGGGCGGGTCGCCGCGAATCTCCGCCAGGCCAGCACGCTCGTGGCGACGAGGACCACCGCCACGACAGCGGCCGTCCCGGCCATCGCCTCGTGATACCAGGAGAAGTCGTCGATCATGAGGTCGAGGGCGGGCGAGCTGCTGCCGCCGGTGCCGCCCGACTCGGCCAGTCCCTGCTCGACCTGGGTCAGGGTGTCGGCGAGGTCCGCGTCGGTCACGCCTTCGGTCAGCATCGGCAGCAACGAGGCGAAGGGCGCGACGGCACCCTGGACGTTGGCCATCACCATCGCCAACGAGAACGGCGCGAGCACCGCGACGAGGACGCCGGCCGCCGCGAGGGCGGCCCGCTTCCCCGCCCCGAGACCGCCGGTCGTCACGAACGCCCTGGCGAGACGAAAGCCGAGGGCGACCAGCACGGTCAGCAACAGCGCGGCGAGCACGGCCTTGACCAGGTGGTAGCGGGACCAGTAGTCGACCACCCGCGCCAGGTCCGGGGGAAGGTCCCGGTCGCCGGAGCGCCAGTATGCGACGAACGCCGCCCGCAGGGCCTCGCTGAGGTCGCGCCTGTCGACGATGCCACCCGCCCGGTCCGCCGTCAGCGCGGGCGGGGCGACGACGAAGGCGACGACCAGGGCCGCGGCGAGTACGCCGAGCGCGGCGATGACCCGGCCGGAGGCGCCAGCCGGGCGCGGCGGGGCAGCGGAACTGATCACGAGGGCTCCCTGGATCGATCGAGTGGGTGAGCGGGGCCCGCCGTCCCGGTCGTGGGTCACGGTCGACCCCGCAGGTACGTGAGGACGGCGAGGACCCGCCGGTGGCCAGCCTCGGCACCGTCAGCGCGAGCAGGCCCACCCCGACCAGGCTGAGCACCACCGCGACCGACACGTAGGTGCCGGCCCACCAGTGTGGCGCCGCCCCCGACCGCCCGCGCCCCTTCCGCCTCGAGCACCCCGACGGCCAGGGCCAGCGGAGCCAGCGGGAAGGAGAGTACGAGCCAGAGCAGACCCGCGGCCACGGCCGTGGTCGCGGTGTAGGCGATCCCGCGCCACGGCCACGTCGACAGGAGGAAGCCAGGCCGCATCACCGCCCTGAGCAGCGTGGTCGTCGACGTCATACGCCCAAGCTAGCCAAGGGGACCGGTGCGAACCAGGACGCTGGACCGAGTCTTCGGGTGGCGCTGGCCCTACCCGGCGAGCAGGCCGTCGATCTGGCCCAGGGCCTCGCGGAGGCCCTCCTCCATGCCCATGTTCACCATTCGCTCGAGCTGCTCGGCGTCGACGAAGCTGCTGACCAGCGTCAGTCGGGTGCGCGCACCGTCGGCCGTCAGCGTCGCGACGGCGTGGGTCGGCCGGTCGGTGTCGGTCGGGGTGCCGTGCTCGTCCGAGAAGCCGTGGCCGGCCAGGTCGGCGGCCCCCACCACCGCTCCAGCTGGCGGGCGTCCGCCCACACCTGCCACACACGCTCGATCCCGGCGTCGAACTCGGCGACGAAGGTCAGCGTCAACGCCTCGGCGTCCTTCTGGATGCTCGTCACGGGCATGGTTCGGTTTCCTCTCTCAGTCTTCGGCGATCAGCTGGTCGATGCGGGCCACACGTTCCCGCCAGATCTCCTCGTACGCGTCGAGGAGCCTGGCGGCCCGGCGGAGCACGGTCATGTTCGCGTGCACGAGCTGCTCCCTCCCCCGCCGCTCCTTCGTCACGAGCGAGGCTCTCTCGAGCACCGCGACGTGCTTCTGCACGGCCGCGAAGCTCATCGGGTAGTGCCGGGCGAGCGCCGAGACGGACTCCGCGGGCTGGCCCACCACGAACGGCCGGTCCACCACGGACGGGGCCGATCACGCCTCTGTTAGGGTCGATTTCGTGGTAAACCTCGACGTCATCACCGACCGGTCGGATCCGGCCGTGCAGCGGATCGCCGACGTCACCAAACCCTCGCGGTCCGTCGTCCGCACCGTGCTCATCGAGGACGCCGAGCCGCTGGTCGAGTGCATCCGCGCCGGGCTTGAGTTCATCGAGGTCTACGGGGTGGAGACCACCCCACTGCCCGGCGAGGTGCTCGCGGCCTGCCGGCAGCGGGAGATCCCGGTCCGCCTGGTCGGGGCACCGATCATGAACGACCTGTTCAAGACGGACAAGAAGCCCAAGGCGTTCGGGATCGCCCGGGTCCCGAGGCCGTGGAGCTTCGACGAGTTGGCCCGCACGACCGGCGACATCATCGTCCTGGACGGCGTGAAGATCGTCGGCAACATCGGCGCCATCGTGCGCACGTCCTTCGCGCTCGGCGCCGGCGGCATCGTGCTCGTGGACAGCGACCTCACCACCATCGCGGACCGACGCCTGGTCCGGGCCAGCCGGGGCTACGTCTTCTCGCTCCCGATCGTGCTCGCGTCGCGCGCCGACGCCATCGCCCACTTCCGGCGCACCGGCGTCCCCCTGGTCGCCTTCGACACCGAGGGCGACCTCGCGGTCGGCGACCTGCGCGACGCCGACGAGCAGCTCGCGCTCCTGCTCGGCAGCGAGAAGACCGGCACGTCGAGCTCCTTCGAGAGCATCGCCAGCCACTCGGTGTCGATCCCCATCAACCCGGCCGCGGAGTCGCTGAACGTCTCCGTCTGCGCCGGGATCGCGCTCTACGAGCGGTCCCACTGGAACCTCGCCGACCGGCGGCGCGCGCCGCAGCCGCCCCGGGCCGAGCGGCCGGCTGCGGGGCGCGGCTCCGGGCGGCCCACGCGACCGGCCTACCCGGGCCGCCGGAGCCGCTGACCCGACCCGTGCGCTACCTCCCGCCCGGCACCTGGTCCTTGATCTCGTCGTAGCCGACCTTCCCGGGTGCCACGGTCGGGGCGTAGATCACGCGGAGCACGCCCGTCGGATACGCCTCCGTCGCCGTCACCCTCAGGTGGTACGGCGCGTCCCCCTCGTCGAACAGCCGGCGCCCCTTGCGCGCCGCCACCGGATGCACCAGCAGGCGCAGCTCGTCGACCAGCCCCGCGGCGAGCAGTTGCTGCACCACGGAGATCGACCCGGGGATGAGAATGCCCCGGATGCCGGCGTCGGACCTGAGCGAGGCGACAGCCTCCAGGAGATCGCCGTCGACCAGCTCGGAGTTGCGCCACGAGAACTCCAGCGGCTGGCGCGAGACGACCACCTTGCGCATGTCCCCGAGCTGCTTGGCGAACGGCGCGTCGTCCCCACCGGCGGCCTCGCGGTCGGGCCAGGCCCCGGCGAAGCTGTCGTAGGTCTCGCGGCCGATGAGCAGCACGTCGGCGGCGTCGTAGTCCTCGCCGACGGCGCGGCCCATGTTCTCGTCGAAGTACGGCATGTGCCAGTCGGGATCGATCTCGGCCACCCCGTCGGCCGAGATGAAGAGCGTGGAGATGACCTTCGCCATCGGATGCCCCCTTGGGATCAGGTGATTCGGTAGGCAGACCGGCGCATCATCCCAAACTCATCGGCCGGCCACCGGCCGTCTCGCGCAGGTGGGAGCGGTCGACGCCGGCCAGGCCGACCACCTCGGCGTCGTCCAGCGCCCCGCAGTCCAGTCCGCGCAGCAGGAACCCGGCGAGCGCCCGGGCGGTGGCCGGCTCGTCGAGGATGCCGCTGTCGGCCCGGTCGAGGTACGCCCGCAGCCGCCCGGCAGCCGCCGGCAGCCCGTCCCGATAGAAGGCGAACGTCGCCGCGAAGCGGGTGGGCAGCTGCCCGGGGTGCAGGTCCCAGCCCTGGTAGAGGCCGCGTTCCAGGGACCGGCGGACCAGCCGCAGGTGCAGCTCCCAGCCGGCGTGCACCGCCGCGCGGTCGCCGACCGGCAGCACGTTGGTCGACCCGTCGCTGACCGCGACCCCGGTGCCGGCCGCCGCCACCTGGAGCACCGCCTTGGCGTGGTCGGCCACCGGATGCTCCAGGCTCTGCCAGCCGGCGGCGACCCCCAGCGCGGCGGAGTAGTCGTAGGTGCCGTAGTGCAGCCCGACGCAGCGCCCGGCGGCGGCGTGCACCATCCGGGCGACGGTCGCGGTGCCGTCGGCCCCGAGCACGGCCTGCGGGGTCTCCACCTGGATCTCGAAGCGCAGGGACGGCAGCCGGTGGGCGGCCTCCAACTCGGCGCAGAGCTGCACCATCGCCTCGACCTGGGGCAGCGACGTCACCTTCGGCAGGGTCACCCGGAACCCGTCGGGCAGGGTCCGGTGCCGCAGCAGCGCGTCGAGGAAGAGGTCGAGCGTGCGTACCGCCCGGCGGCGCGTCGCCGGCTCCAGCGACTTGATCCGCAGCCCGACGTGGCGGGGCGCCGGCCCCCGGGCGAGCGCGGTGGCGGCGGCCAGGACGGCGGCGTCCTCCTCGGCGTCGTCCCGGACGCCGTACCCGTCCTCGAAGTCGATCCGCAGGTCCTCGATGGGCTCGGCGGCGAGCTTGGCGCGGACCCGGGCGGCCAGCACGTCGGCCACGCCGGGCAGCGGGCCGTGCCGGTCGAGCGCCGCGAGCGCGGCGGCCCGCCACTCGTCGACGGTGTCCGGGCCGTACCGGTCGGCCGGCACGTAGACGGTGTGCACGGGCTGGCCCGTCGGCGCCAGGCCCGGGTAGCGCGCGGCCCGCTGCCGGTCGTCGTCGGCGAGGAGGGCGTCGAGCCGGCGCAGGACTGCGGGGTCCAACATCTATCGATCATCCCGCATGCGGGCAGGGCGAGGAAGCCCGGCGACGCGGTCGCCGGACCACCACGACGATGCGGCGGGTCCGGTCTGCGCCGGACCCGCCGCTCGATCGAACTCACGCCGGCCGCTGACTCACGCCGTCAGCGTCGGCTCGCACTGTCAGCGCTGCAGGGTCAGCAGACCCGGCCGGTACGGCAGGAGGCCGTAGTCGACGCCGTTGGAGCTGGGGGAACGACCCTGGTAGAGCAGCTGCAGGTTGCACGGGTCGACGGTGAACGTCTGGTCGGCGCTGGTGCGGATCAGCTCACCGTGGCTGATGTCGTTGGTCCAGGTCGCGCCGCTGTTGGCCTTGCCGGCGAACGGGTTGCTCTCCGTCGCCGCCTGCGGCGTCCAGTTGCCGTCCAGGCTGGTGGCCGTGAACGATCGGAAGTAGCGGCCCTGCGCGCCCATCGCCTCGACGATCATCAGGTACCGGGTCTGGCCCTGGAGCTTGTAGACCTGCACCGCCTCGAACAGGTTCGCCTGGGTGTCGCTCATGATCGTCGTGTACGACGAGCCGAAGCTGCCCGGGAAGTTCCCGAGCGGCATGCTCGACCGGTAGATCTTGCCGTTGTCCCCGGCGAAGAACAGGTACATGTTCCGGTCGTCGGCGATCAGGGTCTGGTCGATCGGCCCGGTGCCGGAGCCGGTGATGCTGCCCGTGAACAGCGTCTGCGGCGCGGACCACCCGTTGGCGTTGGTCGGGTCGGTCGACGTGCGGTAGTTGAACGCCGCCCCGCCCCACTGGTAGGCCAGCACCCAGATGTTCTTCGGCGCGAAGTAGAACAGCGTCGGTGCGACCGTCCCCGAGGACATGGTGTTCTGGCTCGCGGTGGCCATCTCCGACCAGTTCGTGAACAGCCCGAAGTTCATCGAGCCCCACCTGGTGCCGAAGTCGTGGGTCGTCGCGTAGACGAGCTGCTTGCCGTTGTAGGGGGCGACGGTGAAGTCCTTCAGCGAGACCCAGCCGGACTTCGGCTGCGCCAGCGCGCCCGTTGACGACCACCGGTACGTCGACGGCAGGTTGCAGGTGCCGGTGGGCGGGGGCGTCGTGGGGGGCGGCGTCGTCGGCGGGGTGGTCGGCGACCCCGTCGGCGGGGTCGTCGGCGTCGTGCCGCCGTTGCACGTCACGCCGTTCACGGCGAAACTCGTCGGCACCGGGTTGCTGCCCGACCACGACCCGTTGAAGCCGAACGACACCGAGCCGTTGGTCGCGATCGCCCCGTTGTAGCTCACGTTCTTCGCGGTGACCGCAGTCCCGCTCTGGGTGACCGTCGCGTTCCACGCCTGCGTGACCTTCTGGCCCGCGCCGTAGGACCACGTCAGCGTCCAACTGCTCAACGGGTCGCCCAGGTTGGTGATCGACACGTTGGCGCCGAATCCCTCCTGCCACTGCGACGACACGGCATAGTTCACCGAGCAGCCGGCGGCTGCGGCGTTGGCCGGCAATGCCACGGCGACCGTCGCCGAAGCCAGCAACGCGACGCCGGCGGACACCACACCAACATTGGTCGCTTTGGATCTTGCCATAAGGCATCCTCCTGATGGGACGGCGGCCTGCAATTGGTGGTGGCCTCTACATGTGACCGTTAACAGCCGCGTCAGGTATGTTACGGGAGCGCTCCCATCGCCTCAAGACATTGATGACCGGCCAACTCTTACGGCGCAATGAAGCTGAGCCTCGGCTCAGGACTGCGCGGGTCGCGTCCGCGCGGGGGCCCGGCCACGCAGCAGCGGGCACTGCTCCGGGCCGGAACAACGTTCCGGCCCGGAGCAGTGCCAGTGCGGTCGGTCTTGCCGATCAGGAGAAGTTCACGTCGCTGCACCACATGTAGGCCTGGTCGAGGTGCGACGCCTGCCAGATGACGAAGACGATGTGGTGGCCGGTGTATCCGGAGGTCGAGACGTTGAACGTGATGTTCTGCGCCGGCGCGTACCGCCCGGTCTGCGTGATGAAGTCGAGGTTCCCCCAGCCGAGACTCTGGGTGGCGGGGTTGAACCCCTGCTTGCTGACGTAGACCTTGAAGTAGTCAGCGCCGTGGCTGGCCTGGTCGTAGAGCTGCATCGAGAAGTTGCGACCGATGTTGGTCTTCTTCCACGCGCCGGGCCTGTTCAGGCTGTCGTTCCGGCTGAGGGCGTTGCTGCACAGCTGCCCGTCGGGGGTCTTGGCCTGGAACTGGCCGCCGAGGCCGTCCCGGAGCGCGCTCATCCAGTTCCACATGGTGTCCGGGTTGGCCTGGAATGCCTGGTAGCACATGGGGTCCTGCTGCTGCATGGCCGGATCCGTGTGATGGCTGCCCCATGCCTGCCAGCACTGGTAGGCGCGGGTTGCCGGACTGACGATGGTGCCGTGGGCCTGAGCCGCGCCGGCCCAGGTCAGCGTGCCGGCCAGCATGGCGAACACCACGACGAGCGCCTGCACGGACCGGCGGACGGCCGAGGGGGACCGGCGACCGGATTGATCGGATTGGGGTGGAAGCACAGTACATCCTCCTTCTCCGGCGCTCAAATAGGGTTAAGAGCGCTTTCCACCAGCATCGCACCAATAGGTCACTATATCAATGATCATCTATAAATACCTGGCCGAGCAGGACATTCGGCGTGCTTCCCGCGCTTTCGATCCGGGCCCTCGCCCCAGGTAGGTAGCCGGGTCGAGGCGGAATGAGCAGTCGTTGCTCAGGATGCGAAAAGGCGTCGTCCCGAGACTGGTTCCAGCGAGCCGGGCTCCCGGTTCACCGGTCCAGGAGCGACGAAGCCATGCCGTACACCACCTTTGCCCGTGCCGAGAGACACCGCCGACGCCGCCGCCGACGCCTCGCCGCGGCGGCCCTCGCCGCCGTCACGGCCGCGACCGTCTCCCCCGTCGCCGCGGCCCCGCCCGCCGCCGGCCGAACCTGCCCGTGCCGGACGCCCTCGTGGTGATGCTCCGCCCGCAGGTCCGCTCCGCCCCGTTGACCTGGTGATCCGTACGGAACAACGGGCGTCCGGAACCACCGGCCGCCCGAGCCGTGCTGTGCCTTCGGACGATCACCGGCCGTCGCCACGGGTGCGAGGATTGGCCCCGCCGGGCCGGCTGGCGGGCCGTGCTGCCGGCAACCGGGGAGACCGGGCAGGACAGGGGGCGACGGTGGCGACTGCGACCGCGATCGGTTGGCCGTTCGTCGGCCGGCACGCCGAGGTGGAACAGGTGACCGACGCGCTCGTCGCCGGGCACCTCGACGCGGTGCTGCTGACCGGCGCGTCCGGGGTCGGCAAGAGCCGGCTGGCGCGGGAGTGCCTGGCCGAGGCGGAGTCCCGGGGCCACCCGGTCGCGCACGTGGCCGCCACCGCCAGCGCCTCCGCCGTACCGCTGTCCGCGCTGGCCCCGCTGCTGCCGGCCCAGGTCCAACTGGCCGATCCGCACCAACTCTTCGAGGCGGTGCGCCACCGGCTGCGCGAGCAGACCGGCGGCCGGCGTTTCGTCCTCGCGGTGGACGACGTCGACCTGCTCGACACGGTCTCCCTGGCGTTGTTGCAGTTCCTGCTGGCCGACGGCAGCCTCTTCGTGATCGCCACCCAACGCACCGAGAGCCAGGTGCCGGACGCGCTGGACAGCCGGTGGCGGGACGGGCGGGCGCTGCGGCTGCGGCTCGACTCGCTGGAACGGCGCAGCGTCGAGACCCTGCTCCACTTCGCCCTCGGCGGCCCGGTCAGCGCCGCGGCCAGCGAGGCGCTCTGGCAGGCGAGCCAGGGCAATGTGCTCTACCTGCGGGAACTCGTGAGCTGCGGGCAGCGGGACGGCACCCTCGCCTGCGCCGACGGGACGTGGCGGCTGACCGGCCCGTTGACCGGCAGCGCCGGCGTGGTGGAGATGGTCAGCCGACGGCTGCACGCCCTGACCCCCGGGCACCGCGCCGTGCTCGAACTGCTGGCCCTGTGCGAGCCGCTGGGCGTGGACGACCTGCTGGCGCACGCACCGATGGACGTCCTGGCCGATCTGGAGGAGCAGGGCCTGGTCCAGGTCCGGGAGGACGGCCGCCGACAGGACCTCACCCTGGTCCATCCGCTGCACGCCCAGGCGCTGCAACGGGCCATGCCCCGGCTGCGCGCCCGGTCGCTGTTGCTCACCCAGGCCGACCGGATCGAGGCCTACGGGGCCCGGCGCAGTGGGGACCCGCTGCGGCTGGCCTCGTGGCGGCTCGACGCGACCGGCACCGCCGACCCGGACCTGCTGGCCCGGGCCGCCCACCTGGCCCGGTTCGCACACGACCTGCCCCGCACCGCGCGCCTGGCGGAGGCCGCGCTGCGGCACGGCCCCGATCCGGCGGTCGGCCTGCTGCTCGGCGCGGCCCTGCACGAGCAGGCCCGCTACGTCGAGGCGGAGCGGGCATTCGCCGCGGCGGCGGGGGTGGCCGGCGGGCCCCCGTTGCTGCGGCTCGCGGTGACCCGGGCACTCAACCTGCTGCACGGCCTGCGCGACGTGGCCGGGGCGAACGCCTGCCTGGCGGACGTACGCGCCCAGGTGCCGCCCGACCATCCGGCGCTCGCCGCGGTGGAGGCGCTGCTGCTCAACGAGACGGACACCGACTCGGCGCTGCGGCGGCTGGGCGACGAGCCCGCCGACGAGCACCACGACCTCAGCCAGGTGCTGTGGCTGCGGACGCAGGCCACCCTGCTGGTCGACGCCGGGCGGATGGTCGACGCGGTGGCCGGCGCGGAACGGGGCGTCGACCTGCACCAGCGGCTCGACCACCGGATGGTGGTGTCGCACCCGGCCACCCAGCTCACCGTGCTCGGCGAGGCGCTGCTGCGACAGGGCCGCCTCGACGAGGCGACGCGGGCCGTCCGGCGGGGCCTGCGCCTGGCGGTCGGCGACGGCGTCGATTCGCTGATCGGGGTCTTCTCGGCCCAGCTCGGCGCGCTCGCGCTGCTGCGCGGCCGGGTCGCCACCGCCGAACGGCACTTCCGGGAGGCGCTCGCCCAGCTGCGCGGGACCGGCCGCCCGGCGGCCCTCGGCGCGGCGCTGTCCGGGCTGATCGTCTCGCTGGCCTGGCAGGGCGCGCCGGCCCCGGACGACCCGCTCGACGATTCGGAGCGCGACCTCGTCACGCCGGCCGCCCGGGCCTGGGCGCTGGCCGGCGCGGGGCAGCAGCGGGAGGCCCGCCAGGAGCTGCTGGCCGGGGCCGCGACCGCGCTGGGCCGGGGCCGGCGGGGGCTGGCCGTGGAGCTGCTGCACGACGCGGTGCGGCTCGGCGACCAGGACGCCGCCCGGCAGTTGCTCACGGTGTCGGGCGTGCAGGGCAAGCTCGCCGCCGCGCGGGTCGGGCACGCTCGGGCGGTGCTCGACCGCGACCCGGAGGCGCTCGCGGCGGAAGCCCGCGCGTTCGAGGTGTGCGGTGCGGACCTGTTCGCGGCGGAGGCGCTGGTCACCGCCGCCGACCTGCACCGGTCGGCGGGCCGCCCCCGGCAGGCGGCGCTGTGCGCCAACCAGGCGGCGGCGCTCGCCGCGCGCTGCGAGGGGGCGCGCACTCCGGGCCTGCTCACCTCGTCGGCGCAGCAGCCGCTGACCGCCCGGGAACGCGAGATCGCGCTGCTGGTCGCCGGGGGCCAGAGCAGCCGCAGCATCGCCGAGACCCTGGTCATCTCGGTGCGCACCGTGGACAACCACCTGCAGAGCATCTACGCCAAGTGCGGGGTGACAGCCGGAGCGGGCTGGCCGAGATGATCGGCCCGGTGGGTCGGGCCCACGCCGGAGAGGACGGTGGGGCGTGAGCCCGGAGCAGGTGGAGCTGGTGCGGGACAGCCTGCGGGCGATGGGCCCCCGGTTGGACGCGGTGGCCGACGACTTCTACGGGCGGGTGTTCGCCCACCACCCGGAACTGCGGGCGATGTTCCCCGCGGAGCTGGCCGGCCAGCGGGAGAAGTTCGCCGAGGAGTTGCAGACCATCGTCGCGGCGATCCCGGACCTCGACGGGTTCCTGGCCCGGGCCCGGCTGCTCGGGGCCCGGCACGGCGGGTACGGGGTCCGCGCCGCCCGCTACCGGCTCTTCCGCGACCTGCTGCTGGAGTCGTTCGCGGCCGAGCTGGGCGAGGCGTGGACCGAGGCGCGCGCGAGCGCCTGGCGGGGCGCGTACGACATGGTGTCCGAGGCGATGATGATGGGCACTACCCGGGCCCGTCAGCCGTCGTTGTTCCGGCGCTGACGCCTCCCGTCCTGGGCCCCGGCGGCGGGGCGGCCGTCAGTTCCGGCCGAAGACGCCGCTCAGGGCCACCTGCGCCGAACAGCTCAGCTCGCCCGGCGCGAGCTGGGTGTGCGACGGCCGCCAGAGCCGGGCACCGTCGGCGGTGACGCGGGCCATGAGGCAGTCGTACTGCGCCGCCCGCAGGGCCACGCCGACCTGGCCGCCCTGGCTGAGGACCTCCTGGCGTACGGCGGGATCGATCCCGAGCCCGGCGAGCGCGGCCCGGACGGACGCCTCCGTGGGCTCGGCCTTCTCCAGCGCCTTCGCCAGCCGGTCGTCGACGCCCCGCAGCGACGGGTCCCTGCTGACCGGCACGGGCTCGCCGGCCGGGCAGTCGATGTCGTCGTCGCGGCTGTCCTCGTCGGGCCCCAGTTCGAGGCGGAAGCAGATCGGCACGTCCCGCTCGTCGATCACCGACCGGTCCGCGCCGAGTTCGACGCCGTGCCCGACGACCCGCAGCACCAGGGTCACGCCGGTCTGCCAGTGGGTCTCGCCCCGCACCGAGAGCACCGTGACGTCGGGGTGCTGGCCGGCGGAGTGCACGAAGTCGTCGGCCTGGTAGATGTGGTCGTAGTCGAAGCGCTGCTCCACGGCGTCCACCTTCGTGGCGGCGTCGGCGACCGCGCTGTCGTGCAGCGGATCCGAGGGGCGGAGGAAGAACCAGTACGTGCCGGCCGCCAGCAGGGCCACCACGGCGCACAGCGCCACCGAGCCGTACACCAACCACCGGGAGACCGCCCTCACCGGGCCTATTCTGCCGGCCGCGGGTCCCTCCCCGCTGCCCCGGGAGCCGGACCGTCCTGCACCGACGGGCCCGTCGGTGCAGGACGGGTCACCGGTCCTGGAGCAGCCCGCGCGCGGTCATGAAGGCGCGCAGCGTCTCGGCGTCCTCGGCGGACATCAGGCCGCGTGGGATCACGGTCGCCGGCGTCCGGCCGACGTACACGATCCAGAACTCCGGGGTGACCCGCACCTGGTCGACCCCGTCCCACGCGATGCCGCCGGATTCCGAGCCGCTGCGCATCATGATGTTGTCGTCGGTGATGTCGTAGCCACCCTCGACGGCATAGCTGCCGGACCGCCGCCGGGCCCGCCACCGCACCCACGGCGCGTACAGCATCGACAGCAGGCCGCCCACGAGCAGCGACAGCCACAGCGACGAGAACTGCTCGCCCCGCGCGGACCCCCGCGAGACGACGAACCCGATCGCCCCGACCACGGTCAGCACCGCGCCGACCAGGCCGTACCTCCGCAGCCGGACGCTGCTGAGCGCCGCGGCCACGCGGCCCGGGTAGTCAGGGTCGGCGGGTACGTCGAAGCGGATGTGCACGCCAGAACGATAGCCGCCCCCCGGCCTCAGCAGCCGAGCCGCTTGGTGGAGAGCGCGATGTCGTCGATCCAGAGGTCGAACTCGCCCGGCGTGGTGCCGCCCTGGTAGAGCTGCCAGCCGATCTTGACCGTGTCGACCGCCGGCAGGACGAAGGGGACGTCGTTGCCGCCGTGTTCGGTCGTGGAGGCGGTCAGCTCCGGGTTCGCCACGCCGTCGATCCACACCGCGACGCGGTTGTCCGCCGGGTCGAGTTCCCACTCGAAGCACTGCCAGGTGTCCTCGGTGACCGGGGCGGACTCCCGCCAGTTGGTCCAGTCGCCGGTCGGGCCGCCGTCGGCGCCCACGCCCCAGAAGGTGCCGGGGACCGTCGGCGCGTACTGGCCGCCGACCGGGCGCACGACCTCCGAACTGCCCGTGCCGGTCGCCTCCACCAGGGTGAAGTGCGCCCAGTCGGGGGCGGTGGGGAACGCGTCGACGCGCAGGCGCATCCGGCCGAAGAAGCGGTTGCCCGGTGCGGCGAAGTCGTCGACGCGCAGGAAGGCGCGTCCGTTGTCGACGGTGTGGACGTGCAGCACCTGGTTGCCGTGGCGGGCCCGCTCGACGGCGAGCGTGCCGTTGCGCGTGTCGACGCCCCACTTCAACGTGCTGGGGCCACCGGTCGGCAGCCGCTCGAAGTCTTCGCAGAAGAGCAGGTCACGGTCGCAGGACCGCGGGGAGCCGCCCGACGCACCGGCCGGGACGCTGCCCGCCGCGCTGCCGATGATCAGGGCGGCGGTAAGCACCGCGAGGAAACTGCGCATGGTCATCCTCCATGACGTCCGGAGCCTCGGCCGCCTGCGGCGGATCGGAGGTCGCACGTCTCGGTTGTGGCGGGACGGGAAACGGACGACGGGGCACCTGCCCGTCGTCGCGGAACTGCCCGGCGATGCGGCACGCGCCCGTCGAAGCGGCGCGGTGCCGGCGCTGTGATGCTCCCGTGCTCACCGTTCCCAGCGCGGTTACCCCCGTGCTGCGGCGATGTGATCCATTCCAGCACGCCGCACCCGTTCCGGCAATATCGACGACCGTGAGCGCCGTTCCGGCGGGCACGAGCACCGCGCACCCCCGGAGGCGGTGGGGCCGGCGAGGCCGTCGGCCGGCCCCACCGGGCTCAGCCGGCGGTCAGCCGTGCGCCGGCTGGGCGGAGGCGACCGCGAACCGGGCCCGCGAGTCGGCCCGCCGATCCAGGTGCATCTGCAGCAGCACCCAGCCCAGCGAGACGAGACCGACGACCACGTACGCGATCTGGCTGGCGAAGGTGTCCCAGCAGGCGTGCAACACCACGGCGGCGACGAACGTCGCCCCGAACACGATCACCCGGCGCGCGCTGGGCGCGGCGGCGAGCGCGAACAGCGCGCCTGCGGTCAGCCCGGTCCAGGACAGGTGGGCGGCGGGGGCGGTCAGCCCGCGCACGAGCAGCGTCTGCTCGACGTCGCCGAGGTTGCCCTGGGACTGGACGAGGGCGGTGAACGCGTACCCCATGGTCTCCAGGGCGGCGAACCCGGCGCCGCTGGCGACGCCGATGACCAGGCCGTTGCTGGCCGAACGGTGTCGCCACCAGAACAGCAGGATCAGCACGGGGGCGACCAGCTTGGCGGTCTCCTCGATCAGCCCCACGAACAGCATCGGCAGGGCGCCGAGGCTGCGCAGGGTGTCGTACTCCAGCCAGCCGGCGGCGACCACGCCGATGATGCCGCCGAAGAACGCCGCCGCCGCGATCACGGACCCGGGCACCTGCCAGTGGCCCGAGCGACCCTGCGCGAACGTCAGGAACGTCGCGGGGGCGATGGAGGAGCCGAGCATGATGAGCGCCGGAACGAAGTTGATGTTCCGGGTGTCGACGAGCGTCGCCAGCACCAGCATGTACAGGGCTACGCCGAGCACGAGGACGGCTACCCACGCCCACCGGCGTCCGAACTTGGCCATGCCGGGAGTATTCCAAGGTCAGGTCGGGGCCGGAAGGTGCGCCGAGCCATCACTTCCGCGCCGCCGACGGACACGACCGGCCGGTCGTCAGACGGCCGTACGCGACCACTGCTGGTTGGTGCCGGTGTTGCACGCGCACTGCTTGAGGACCACGCCGTCCGCGGTCGACGCGGCGGGCACGTCCACGCACCTGCCGCTGTGCCGCGCCCGGAGCTGGAAGTAGCTGCCGTTGGCGACCATCTGGAACTGCTGGTTCGTGCCGCTGCCGCAGGTGTACTGGATCAGCTCGGCACCGTCGGCGGTGGATGCGCCCACCACGTCGAGGCACTTCCCGCTGTGCCGGCTGACGATGCGCCAGTAGCCGCCACCGGCGTCCTGGAACTGCCACTGCTGCCACGCGTTGCCGCCGTACGTGTACTGGCCGACGCGCGCGCCGTTGTCGGTGTTCGGCTGCTGGACGTCCATGGCCTTGCCGCTGTGGCGCACGGTGACCCGGTTGTACGTCCCCGTGGCGGGCGGACCGCTCCGCGATGGAGCCGATGCATATCCACCGGGTGGCGTGATCCTGGTCGAGAATGGGCCGGCCACGCGTGCCACTCGCCGTGGAACCACGGTCACGACGCCTCCCGGAACGCTGCGGGCAGCATGTTTTCTGGCTGTTAACTCCACGTTGCAGCCCAGTGTTAGCGATCTCATCCGGGTGTCAAGGCATCGAGACTCCTCGCTCGACCTGGCTCCCACCACCGCCACCGACGAGCACGAAGGCCCGCCTCGCGCGGGGCGACCGGCCCGCACCCCCGCAGCACAGGCCCCGCCGCCGCCGACATAGAAAGTGATCGTTCTCAATTGCTTCACGCACCGACCGAGACCGCGTCGGCGACCCTTGACATTGATCTTCAAAGATGCGTTTCCGGGTTTCCAGAAATCGCTTTACCCCTAGGCGCGACTTTCCGAAATGTGTAAAGTGAGCGCACCGCCGGCCAGCCGACGTGTCGGGCCAGCGGCGCGTGTCCCGGAACAGGTCGGGGGAGGGCCACCGCGCACCGGGGCAACTTTTCCGATGACTGCGCGCCAGAGCCGGCTGCGACCACCCGACCGGGCAAGCACCCTCGGGTGCGGGTCGCCTGCGCCCAGAGAGGGCAGCACGCCTCTCGGCCGCCTCCGGCGTGCAGCGGCGAGGCAGAGGAGGCGACAGGCCATGGAGGACTACCCGTTACGCACCCGACGCGGCTTTCTGGGCATGGGGGTGGGACTGCTCGGCGCGGCCGGCCTGGCCGCGTGCGGGGACACCTCGTCGGCGCCCCGCGTGCAGGCCGAGGTCCCGAAGGAACTGATCGACGCTGCGGCAGCGCTGCGGGGCTCCTCGATGGGGATGCTGTCGCAGAAGCTGTACTCGGAGGCGGCGAACGCGGCGCTCGACAGCTCGATCAAGAACTTCGCCGACGCCACCGGCACGAAGATCGGCAACAGCCTGGTGCAGGCCGACGCCGGCGACGCGGTCGCCAAGATCCACGCCGAGGTCGAGGGCGGCGTGGCACGTGACCTCGCGTTCATGACCGACTCGCGGTTCGTCGCGCAGTTCCAGGCGCTGGGCGACCTGGAGGACGTGACGGACGTCGTCCAGGCGCTGACGGCGAAGTACGGCGAACCCACCGCCGAGTCCAAGAACTACTGCGTCTTCGACGGCAGATGGTTCGCCATCCCCTACCACTTCATCGGGATCGGGTCGTTCCTGCGCAAGGACTGGATGCAGGACAAGGGCATCTCCCCCAAGGACGTCTACACCTGGGAGGAGCTGCGGGACCTGTGTCTGGAGATTTCCGATCCGGGCAAGCGCAGGTTCGGCTGGGGCATGACCGTGAACCGGTCCGGCGACGCCAACGGCATGATCGAGGCGTTGATCAACTCGTACGGCGGGGCGATCGCCTCCAACGACGGCAGGAAGGTCACGTTCGACTCGCCCGAGACGGTGCAGGCGGTGACCTTCCTCGCCGACATCTACACGAACCCCCGGTTCAAGCCGATGCTGCCGCCCGGCGTGGCAGCCTGGACCGACTCCAGCAACAACGAGAACTGGCTCGCCGGGGTCCTCGGCTACACCCGCAACCAGTTCAGCGTCTACGCGGACTCCAAGACGAAGAAGAACCCCGTCTACGCCAACACCCACGTCTTCGCCGACTGCACCGGGCCGGCCACCGACACGTCCCTGCTGCTCGGCCAGTCCCAGAGCTTCGTCGTCTTCAAGGGCGCCAAGAACGCCGCACTCGCCAAGCTCCTGGCGCAGTACCTGATCACCGCGCCCGCGCTGCTCGGGGTGGCGAAGGAGGCACCCGGCCTGGCACTGCCCGCCTGGGACAAGGTCTGGGACGCCGACCCGTTCTTCACCAGCGGCGACCCGGCGTTCCCCGTCATGCGCAAGATCACCCAGCAGACGCTGCCGCTGTCCACGAAGAACGGCCTGGACTTCCCGCAGAAGGCCAGCGCGGGCCAGCAGGCTGCCGTCGGGGCCTACGTCCTCACCGACATGATGCAGCAGGTCATCCAGGGCACGCCGCCGGCGCAGGCCGTGCGGGCCGCCCACGCCAAGATGGTGCAGATCTTCACCCAGCAGGGGCTGCCGCAGTGACGTCCACCCGGTCGGCATCGGCCCCGGCGGCGGCAGCGCCCCCGCCGCCGGGGTCCGGCTCCCTCACCGCCACCCAGCGACGGCTGGGCCGCGACTGGCGGCTCGCGGCGCTGTTCCTCGCGCCCACGGCCGTGCTGGTCGGCGGCCTCGTGCTCGTGCCGATCGCCTGGTCCATCGTCACCAGCACCACGGAACGGCACGGGCAGCACAGCGTGTTCGTCGGCCTGGCCAACTACGCCGCCCTGGCCGACGACGAGCAGTTCCGCACGGGCGTGGTGAACTCGTTCGTCTTCACCGCCTACGCCGAGGTGTTCAAGGTGGTGCTGGGGCTGTCGGCCGCCCTGCTGCTGCACCAGCTGCGCCGTGGCCGGGCCGTGCTGGCCGGGCTGCTCCTGCTGCCGTGGGTGGTGCCGACGGTGGTCACGGCGTTCAGTTGGCGCGCGCTGCTCGACCCGATCTTCGGCAGCGTCAACATCCTGCTCACCGACTCGGGGATCGGGCCGCTGCTGGCCAGGGCGCACCTGGTCGACGCCTGGCCGGCGGGCTGGCTGTCCGAGGCGTCGCTGGCCATGCCGTCGGTGATCGGAGTCAACGTGTGGAAGGGCGTGCCGTTCTTCACCGTCGCGTTCCTCGCGGGGTTGAAGGCCATCCCGGCGGACCTCTACGAGGCGGCGACCGTCGACGGCGCCTCGCCGTGGCAGCGGTTCGCCCACGTGACGCTGCCCGGGCTGCGCCACGTGACCACCGTGACGGTGACCCTGTCGTCGATCTGGACGTTCAACAACTTCGACCTCATCTGGTTGCTGACGCAGGGCGGCCCCGGCAACGCGACGGCACCGTACGTGCTGGTCGCGTACTCGAAGGCGATCCTGCAACTGCAGTACGGCGCGGGGGCGGCGGTCACGCTCGTGATGCTGCCGGTCATCGGCGGCCTGGTGTACGTGCTGGTCCGGCTGTTGCGTCGGGACGCCGGCACCGAGCCGCCCCGCCGTGCCCGCGCCGCCCGAAAGGCCCGTGCCGCGCCGACGGCCCGTACCGCGCGGAAGGCCCTGCCGTGGGCGGTCGCCGCGGTGGTCGCCGGCCTGCTGGTCTGGGCGTCGCCACACATCGCCTGGAAGGCGGCGCTGCTCCTCGGGGTGCTCCTGCTGGTCGCGGCGGCGGTCGGCCGGGTGGTCTCGGCGCTCGGGGCGCGGGGAAGCCGCCGGTCGTCGTCGCTGGTGTCGGGGCTGGCGTCCGGTGTCGCCCTGGCCCTGTTGCTGCTCTTCGTCCTGGCCCCGCTGTACTGGATCGCCGTCACGGCCTTCAAGTCCGAGGGTCAGATCGTCATGCGCGTCCACGACCTGTGGCCGACCCCGTGGACCCTGCAGCAGTTCACCGACCTCTTCGCCACCAAGCCCTTCGGCCGCTGGTATCTCAACACGGTGCTGGTGTCCATGGCGTCCACCGTGGTGGCGCTGGTCTGCGCCGCCCTCGCCGGCTACGCGCTGGCCCGGCTGCGGTTCCGCGGGGCGCAGGGCTTCACCGTCACGGTGCTCATCACCTACGTCATGCCGGGCGCGCTGCTGTTCATCCCGCTCTACCAGCTGCTCATCGGGGCGCGGCTCACCGACTCGCTGTGGTCCCTGGTGGTGACGTACCCGACGTTCACGCTTCCGTTCGCCACCTGGCTGCTGACCGGATACTTCGCGTCGATCCCCGTCGAGTTGGAGGAGGCCGCGCTGGTCGACGGCTGCACCCGCCTCCAGGCGTTCGGCCGGGTGGTGCTGCCCCTGGCCAAACCGGGGCTGCTGGCGGTCGCGCTGTTCACCCTGACCAACGCCTGGAACGAGTTCCTCTTCGCCTTCGTGTTCATCACGAAGGACGAGTACAAGACCCTCCCCGTCGGCATGCAGTCGATGATCACCGGGGACGTGGTGCCGCAGGGGCAGCTCGCGGCGGCGTCGCTGCTCGTCAGCATCCCCGTGGTGATCATGTACGCCTTCGGGCAGCGCTTCCTGACCGAGGGGCTCACGGCGGGCGCGGTGAAGGGCTGACCCGGCATGTCAGCACACCGCCACCGGCTATGGCGCGGGCTCCAGGACGACGACCGGGATCCGGCGGTCGGTCTTCCGCTCGTAGTCGGCGAAGCCCGGATAGGCGGCCTTCTGCGCGCTCCAGATCCGCTCCCGCTCCTCCCCGGCGGCGACCCTGGCGACCAGCTCGACCGTCTCCGTGCCGATCTCGGCCCGCACCCGGGGATGGGCGAGCACGTTGTGGTACCAGTCGGGATTCGTGGGCGCGCCGGCCTTGGACGCGAACACGGCGTAGCCGCCGTCCACCTCCTGGTACATCATCGGATTCACGCGGGCCTGGCCGCTCCTGGCGCCGACGGTGTGCAACAGCAGCAGCGGGGCACCGGCGAACTGGCCGCCCACCCGTCCACCGTTGGCGCGGAACTCGGCGATGACCTTCTCGTTCCAGTCGCTCATGACCACTCCTCGCCCCGCCCGCCCCGGTTTCCTGCGCACCATCCTGCCAGCTCCGGCCGGGCACGACCGCGCAACCGGTGCGGGGCGGGGCGGGGCTCAGATACTGCTCAGCCGACCACGGCCACCCCGGACTGGGACTCCCCGAACTCCCAGCCCGCCACCAGCTTGCGTCGACCGTCGAGGGCCGAGGTGCCGGTCGGCCACTCGTTCGCGCCCAGGTGGCAGGCACCCGCGGCCCGCGACCAGAACGGCTCCAGGCAGTGCAGGCGCAGGTGGTCGCGCAGCTCCGGCGGCTCGACCCCGGCCAGCGCCTGCTCCCAGTCCTGCTCGACCCGCCGCTGGCCGTCCGGGCCGAACTCGGCCAGCACCGGCAGGCGGTGCGTGAACGTCGCCATGCGCATGGCGTCGTGGAGGGTGCCGTCCGTGGCCAGGCGCAGCAGCGCCGAGATGCGGTAGCTCAGCCGCTGCGCCGACTCGTCCGCCAGGTCGATGCCGTGGCGGGCGAGCAGCACGCCCAGGTCGGCGCCGCGTACGAGCATGTCGGGGTCGGCCGCCCGCACGTCGGTGAGGAACGCCGCCGGCAGCACATCGTCCGCCCACTCGACCGCGAACAGGGAGTTGGCCAGGTCGAACTCCCAGGCGAGTGCCTCATGGTCGTCGTCGAGGTAGCAGGCGTCCACGTCCGGCAACGCGACCGGGGCGGACGACGCGAGGGCGGCCGGGGTGAGCCAGGGTGCCGGGAGCAGGAACTCGTCGAGGGTGTCGCCGCCGTAGTAGGCGTCGTAGGAGCCGGCGGGAAGATCGGACCGCCCGAGCAGGGCGGCGAACGCATGCGTCAGGTCCACGCCACGCAGTCTGGACCAGGGGTACGACTCCGGCGGGCCGGGCCGGCCGTCGGCGGAGTTGGCGACCGGCGCGTCACCGTCCGGCCTGAACCGGCAATGAGCCGTCCCGCAATCACGGATTCACATTAATGCGGTAACTGCCGTCAGCCGCCCCGGTTCGACGATCACCGCCGCAGAGGAAGCGGCATGGTGATCGGCCGGATGCCGGTCGTCGTCGTGGCCGCGCTCGCCTCGGTGGGCTTCGCGGTCTCGGCGGCCTGCTGCCGGGCCCTGCCGCCCGCGCCCACCCCGGGCAGCGGAGCCGGCGTGGCGTCCGGGGTGTGGCGTCGCTCGCTGGGGGTGCTGCGGCGGGACACGGAGCTGACCCGGGCGTTCAGCTACCTGGTCGCGACCGTGGTGCTCTTCCAGGGGGTCAACCAGATCGCCCGGGTCTGGCTCCCCCTGACCTGGCTCGGCACGCCGGCCAGTGGCGCGGCCTGGCTGGAGGCGGTGAGCGTCTCCGGGATCGTCGCCGGGATGGTCCTGGTGATGGTCGGCCTGCCGGCGCGCTGGCGGCTGCCGGTCCGACTACTCTTCGCGCTGACCGCCGGACTGATGCTGGTGCCGTTCGCCACGCACCGGACGGCGCCGGCCTTCGCCAGCTACTTCGTCTACACGATGGTCTTCGAGATCGTGTACCTGGTCTCCTTCGGCGTCGTGCTGGCCCGCACCGACCAGGGCGACCTGCCCGCCGTGATGGTCCTCTTCTACGGGGTCGCGTTCTCGGGGATGACCGTCACCGTGATCGCCGTGGGGGCGCTCACCGACCGGTACGGGCTCCCCGCCGTGCTCCTGGCGGTGGCGGTGGCCGCGCTGGCCACCGTGGTCGGGACCGAACGCCGGGCCCGCCGCGCCGCCGACCGGGCGGCGGTGGTCACGCCGCCGGCCATCCCGCAGGGCGCCCGCCCCTCCTGAAGACGCCCGCCTCTCCCGGACAGGTAGAACGCGATGAACATCCGCTTCGTGAAGCTCCAGAGCGGCACCTCCGACCACCTCGTCGTCAACGCGGTAGACGTACCGGCCCGGCACTGGGCCGGCCTGGCCCGCAACCTGTGCCAGCCCACCCGGGGGGGCCGGGGCGGACGTCCTGGTCGGCATGGTCCACACCGGTCAGGGCCGGTTCGACCTCAGCTGCCTGGGCGGCGACGGGGTCACCGTGCCGGCGACCGTCTGGACCGCTGCCGCGGCGGCGGTCGCGATCCGCCGCCGGTACGGCTACCAGGCGGTCCGGCTCCGCGCCGATCACCTGGCCTTCGAGGTCTCGGTGGCGGGGCAGGACGTCCGGGTGCACCCGGGTGGGCACCAGTCGGCCCCGGACCACCCGGACGGCTGGCAGATCAGCGTCCGGTACGTGTTCGACGGCGAGATCGCGCACCACGCCGCCGCCAGCGATCTCTTCGCGGACTGACGCCTCCCCGCCGCCCGGAGCGGCCGGCGCCGGCCTGCCCGGGGAGGGCGGGTCGGCGCCGGCGGCTGATCAGAAGTCGCTGTCGGTGTCGTTCCGGCCCCCGCTGGGGATGTCGTCGATGGTCTTCGACGAACCCCCGGCGTCCCGCCTCGGCAGGCCACCCAGCATCCGGGCGAGCTGCTCGTCGGCCAGTTCCACGCCGTCGGCCGGGATGGTGTCGATCCGCACGGTCTTGCGCCTCATGTCGTACCCCTCTTCACCCTGATGGAGCGTCCGGCTGCTCAGCCGGACGGTTAGCAGTGTGTGCCGCCGGCGCGGCGTACGGACCGGGGTTCTCCCTGGTCTGGGCCCCAGTCCTGGCTGGCGGCCAGCACCCCGACGACGAATTCCTGCGGAGCGCGCATATTTGCGTCCCACGCAACTAGTGCTAGTGTGGCGGCATGACGGGGCTGCGGGAGCGCAAGAAGACCGAGACGCGGGCGGCGCTCAGCTGGGCGGCGATCCACCTCACCGCCGAACGCGGCTACGACAACGTCCGCGTCGAGGACATCGCCGAGGCGGCCGGCGTTTCCCCGCGCACCTTCAACAACTACTTCTCCAGCAAGGCGGAGGCGATCGCCTGCCGCCACCTCGACCGCAGCCTGCGCACCGCAGCCGCGCTGCGCGAACGCCCCGCCGACGAGCCGCTCTGGGTGGCGCTCACCGCGGCCGCACTGGAACAGTTCACGCCCGGCCCCGAGGTCGAGGCGATGCCGTCCCCCGCCCATGCCCAGTGGGTGGCCGGCGTGCGGACCATGCTCGCCGAGCCCGCGCTGCAGGGCGAGCGGCTGCGCGCCGCCGCGATCGCCGAGGCCGGGCTGGCCGCCGCGGTCGCCGAGCGCACCGGCACCGACCTCGCCACCGACATGTATCCGAGGCTCGTCGCGGCCGCCGCCAGCGCCGCCGTCGGCGTCGCCATGCAGCACTACCTCGACGGCGGCGACCCGCCCACCCCGATCGAGCGCCTCATCACCGACGCCTTCGCCCAGGTCGCCGCCGGCCTCCCGGCGCCGCCCCGCTGAAGCCCGGCCCCCGCCCAGGCCACCGGCCCACCCACGCCTCAGTCGCGTCACACCTGCACGGCGGGCCGGCAGCGCGCCGCGCCCGTCGTGGCGATGACGCACACCCTGAAGGGACCACGATCATGATCGACGTCCTCATCGCCGGGGCCGGCCCCAACGGCCTCATGCTCGCCTGCGAACTGGCCCTCGCCGGCGTCCGTCCCGTCGTCCTCGAGCGCCGTCCCACGCCCGGGGGTGAGCCCCGCGCCAACGGCCTCGTCGGCCAGGTCGTCCGCCTGCTCGACCGGCGTGGCCTCTACGCGCGGCTCAGCGGCGAGAGCAGCCCGCCGTCCCCGCAGCCGGCCTTCACCTTCGGTGCGTTCCCGTTGGATCTCACGGTCCTCGCGGACAACCCGCACTACGTGCTCGGCGTGCCGCAGGCCCAGCTCGAGGCCGCCCTCGTCGCCCGGGCCGCCGAGCTCGATGTCGACCTGCGCCGCGGCCACGAGGTCGTCGACCTCCACCAACGGCCCGACGCGGTCGAGGTCTGCCTTGCCGACGGTACGCAGCTCACCACCCGGTTCCTCGTGGGCGCCGACGGTGGCCGCAGCACGGTGCGCCGCCTCGTCGGCATCGACTTTCCCGGCGTCACCGACGACCGGTCGGTCTCCCGTACCGCCACCGTAACCGTCCCCGCGTCCTTCCTCGACCCCGCGACCGGCGGCCTGCGGGTCCCCGGGTACGGCGTCGTGCCTCCGTTCCAGCACACCCGTACCCCGCGCGGCCTGGTCGCCTGGGCCCCGTTCCCCGGCCGCCCGGCTCTCCTGACCACGACGGAGTGGCCCGATGCGCCGACGAGCGACGACGCTCCGATGGAGCTGGCGGAGCTACGCGCCAGCGTCGCCCGGGTGCTCGGCGCGGACCTCCCCGTCGGCGCTCCCGACGGCCCCGGTCTGCTCCGGCGGCTGACCGGCCGCAACACCCGGATCGCCGCCCGCTACCGCGCCGGTCGGGTGCTCCTGGTCGGCGACGCCGCGCACGTGCACCCCGCCATCGGCGGTCCCGGCCTCAACCTGGGCCTGCAGGATGCCGTCAACCTGGGTTGGAAGCTCGCCGGCACGGTGCGCGGCTGGGCACCGCCGGGCCTGCTCGACACCTACGAGACCGAGCGCCGACCCGTCGCCGAACGGGTCGCCATGTCCGCCCAGGCGCAGTCGGCGCTCATCGGCCCCGGCGACGAGATCACCGGCCTGCGGCAGCTCTTCGCCGAACTGCTCCGCCTGCCGGAGGTGACCGGGCACATCGCGGGGTTGATGTCCGGCGCGGACGTCCGCTACCCCGCCGACCCCGCCGACCCCGCCGACCCGTTGGCCGGCCGCAGCGCCCCCGACGTGGTCGTGCACGGCGACCACGGGCCGACGCGGCTCGCCGAGCTGACCCGCACCGCCCGGCCGCTGCTGCTGGACTCCACGGGGACCTACGCGGAGACCGCCGCCGGGTGGCGCGACCGGGTCGACGTGGTCACCGGCCCGCTGGAGGGCACGACCGCCACCGCCCTGCTCGTACGCCCCGACTGCTTCGTCGCCTGGTCCGCCGGCGACGCCGACACGCTGCGCGCCTCGCTCACCCGGCACTTCGGCCCTCCCTCAGCGTGACGGCGCAGGAGTCAGCCGGCGGCTCCGGACGACGACGTCGACCACCTGTTCGGTGGCGAACAGCGGCACCCTGCGGGCGGATCAGCAGCCAGCCCCCTTGACATCCTCCCCGCTCTAAAGGACGGAGGTTCCCTCCACGCTGCGTGTGGAACACGCGGCCTCCGGGTGGGTTACCGCTTCGCCGCGCGGTGCCGGGACGGGTCCCGGTCTTACCCGCGCTCCACGGTCGTTTGAGTTGTCCGCCCGTACCGGGCGGCCTTGTACTCCAGCATGCCGGTGAAACCGGCCCAACCGGCGTCGTGCACGGACTTACCCTGATACATCAGACCGGCACTCTTCTCACCCCACGCTCAAAAAGACTCGTATCGATTGGATCGGCGAATTCGTCCGTGGAATCAGATCGAATATCCGTTGTACGCTCCCCCAAAATCTTCCGGGCCATTCGATCGGCACGTCGCGCGGCCGCCGGAATGGTCGGAACAAGGGAGGCTGGGAGATGGGAATCCACCGCCACGCGATCTTCGCCCGAGGGCGTCGAGCCGGAACCGCCGTCACGGCCACGCTCGCCACCGCGACCATGCTCCTCACGATGGCTGCCGGACCGGCCACCGCGGCACCCATCGCCGAAGCGCCGTCCGGGACGGCCGGCGAGATCCTCGGCGCCGGCGAAACCGCCCGCGTGCCCGGCAGCTACGTGGTCTCCCTGAAGGAAGGTGGGGGCTCGGTCGACGATCGACACGCGGGCGTGGCCCGCCTCGCCGACCGGTACGGCTTCCGCCCGGACCAGGTCTGGCGCGACGCGCTGAACGGCTTCTCCGTGCGGACCTCGGAGCTGGTGGCCCGCCGGTTGGCCGCCGACCCGGCGGTGGCGGCCGTGGAGCAGGACCGGTTGACCAGCCTGGCCACCACCCAGACGAACGCGCCGTGGAACCTCGACCGGGTCGACGCATCGCTGGGGCTCAGCGGCACCTACAACTTCACCAGCGTCGGGACCGGCGTCCGGGCGTACATCGTGGACAGCGGGATCCAGATCAGCCATGCCGACTTCGGCGGCCAGGCGGTATACGGCTACGACGCCGTCGACGGCACGCTGCCGGCGAACGACTGCAGCGGGCACGGCACCCACGCCGCCGGCACCGTCGGCGGGACGACCTTCGGGGCGGCCAAGAACGTCGTGCTGGTCGCGGTCAAGGTGTTCGACTGCGCCCTGCCGAGCACGCTGTCGATGCTGATCAACGGGATCAACTGGATGATCGCCAACCACCCCGCCGGGCAGCCGGCCGTGGCGAACATCGGCGTGTTGACCAGCCCCACCGTCGCGCTCGACGCCGCCGTGACGAACGCGGTCGCCGACGGCATCACGGTGACGGTCCCCGCCGGCAACTCGAACGTGAGCGCCTGCACCGTCTCACCCGCGTCGGTGCCGACCGCGCTGACCGTGGGCGCGACGCTGATGAACGACAACCGGGCAAGCTGGTCGAACTTCGGCCCCTGCCTGGACATCTTCGCTCCCGGCGAGCGCATCACGTCGGCCTGGTGGAGCTCGACCACCGCGACCCAGACGATCAGCGGCACCTCGCACGCCGCGCCGCTCGTTGCCGGCGTCGCCGCCCGGGTGCTCAGCAACAACCCGACCTGGACGCCGGCCCAGGTGGCCAGCTACCTGTTCGGCGTCGCCAGCCCGGTCGTGATCAACCCGGGGGCCGGCTCACCCAACCGCCTCCTGTACCTGTCCCCGGCGCTCTGACCCGCACGGCTGCCGCGCCGACCAGGTCGATGGCGGGTGGCAGGGGCACGCGAGCGACCGCTCCGGGCCTCAGCGCCGCGACCGCGCGGGCCGGGCGTCGTTGACGCCCGGCCCGTCGGCTCACGGCCTGCTCAGCTCGCCGCGCAGGACAAGGACGGTACGCCGTTGGTGCCGCTCGACGACCCCAGGAAGCCGAAGGTCGTGCTGCCGCCGGCACTGAGCGAACCGTTGTAGCTGACGTTGCGGGCGGTGACCGTCGAGCCGCTGGTGGTCAGCGTCGCGCTCCACGCCTGCGACACCTGCTGCCCGTTCGCGAAGGTCCAGGTCACCGTCCAACCGCTGATCGCCGAGCTACCCGCGGTCACCCGCACCTCGGCCTGGAAGCCACCCTGCCACTGGCCGGTCAGGGTGTACGACGCCGAGCAGGACCGCCCGCCCGACGGCGGCGGGGTCGTCGGGGGCGGGGTGGTCGGCGGCGGGGTGGTCGGCGGGGCGGTGGTCGGCGGCGTGGTCGGGGTGGTGCTGCCGACGGCGCTCATGATGGCGTCGATGATGCCCTGCTGGGTGACCGTGGCGCTGCTGCGGTTGAACAGCCCGAACCCGTACGCCCCGTTGTAGCCGTTGTCCCAGTAGGCGGTGGCCGCACCGTACTTCTTGGCGCTGGACACCAGGGTGCGCGCGTAGTCCGCGCGGTACCTGTTGTTCGTCGAGTCGGCCGACGTCTTGTCGACCGAACCGTACTCACCGACGAACACGGGGTAGCCACGCGAGACGAAGGTGTCACGCACCTTCTTCAGTTGCCCGTCCATGAAGTCCTGCTGTCCCCAGGTCGACTTCCGTGCCGGGTTGGTGGCGGCCGGCCCCCACTGCGTGATGGTGCCGTTCTCCTCACCGGCGAAGTCCCAGGGATCGTAGTAGTGCACGGAGATCATGAGCCGCTGCTCGTTGGCCGGGATGGACGACGAGCGGTTCTGGTCCGTCGGCAGCACGAAGCCGTAGTTGCCCACGGTGTAGTCGATGTTGGTGTTCCAGCCGGGGACGAGCAGCCAGCGCGAGGTGTTGTTCCCGCCGGTCCGCCGGACCGTGTCCACGAAGATCTGGTTGTAGGCGTTGATGTTCGAGTAGCACGGCTGGGTGGGATTGCCGTACTGTCCGTCGAACTCCTCGTTCATGGATTCGAGGATGAGGCGTTCGCTGTAGCTCTGGAACCTGGTCGCGACCTGCTGCCAGACCTTCTGGTACTTGTCCCTGATCGTCGTCTGGTTCGACGAGTCGCAGATCAACCAGGAGCCGGTGACGGTCTTGTAGCCGTCGCCGTGCATGTTGATCAGCACGTACAGACCACGACCGTAGGCGTAGTCGACGATTTCCTGGATCCGATTCAGCCAGGCGGCGTTGATCGTGTAGTTCGGGGCGGACCCGATGTTTCCCAGATAGGAGACCGGGATGCGGATCGTCTTGAATCCCGCCGCCTTCACCCGGTCGATGAAGGCCTGCGTCACTACCGGGTTGCCCCATGCCGTCTCGCTGGGGATCCCGTTGACGTTGGCCTCCAGGGCGTTCCCCAGATTCCAGCCCGCCCCCATGTTCGCGACGAGCTGGGTGGCGTTCAGCTGGGCCATGCTGTCGGCCGACGCGGCACTCGGCAGCACGGCTGTGGTTCCGGCCAGCGCCAGTACGCCGGACAGTAAGGCGAACTGAACCTTCCTGAGTGTGGGTTTCACAAGCATCTCCCGTCTTCGAACCAACCGTCACGCTGGGTTGTCGAAGCGATTCGACGATATTTCGACTGCCTGCGTTGGCAGTCGATGGCCGCCAAAGAATAGATGCACATGCATGAATGGGGCAAGGTTGCGGCCGGCGCGTCCGGTCGAGGACCACCCGCGTGCCACCCCCCGCCCAGCGTCGGGCCACGGGATGGACCGCCACCGAGCGCGACGCACGCAGCGCGTCGCCGCCAACGCGAACACGGTGCGGAGCCGCAGGATCGCCGTCCGGGCATGCCACTCGGGCCCCACCACCGGCGAGACGGAAACTTTCCCGGTTCTGCTCCGATAGTTTCCGGCCCGCAGCAACCCACTCATTGACGAACGTCGACGTCAGGGCGTAGCGTCGGCGTAGAAAGTTTCTGGATGACGCCGCTCCTCCGCTCCCGATCCCCCTGGCAAGGAAAGCCGAGCGATGAACAGAGCGATACGGAAAGGTCACCTCCGGCCCGCCGCCGTCGCCGTCGCGGGCGGTGGTCGGGCGACTCCGCCGCAGCTGGCAGCGTGACGGTTCTCGGCGACCGGAGCTCTTCACCACCACGAGAAGCGGCACCCCGGTGACGGGCACCCCGGGCTGGCCTGTTCCGCCGTCGTGACAAGCAATCGGCCGTACGGAAATCTCCGTCAATCCCGAGAAAGGTCCCTATGAAGAACAAACGCTTCGCGATCTGGGCAACGATCGCTCTCCTCGCCATCGGTGGCGTCGGGACCGGCGCCCTGGTGGCCCCGGTCTAGGTGCAATGCCGTTCAGATAAGGGTGTTTGGGCAGGCCAGGCGGGGTGTGGGTGGTCTGGGGTGGCGGGTGTTGCGGTCGGCGGGGCGTTTGACGCGGTAGGAGTTGTGGCGGGCGCGTTTGATCGCGCGGGGGCAGGTGCGGTGTCGGCGTGGCGGTAGCCGGTGGTGCAGGAGTTCGGCGATGGTGTCGGCAATGGCGGTGTTCAGGCGCTCAGGGGGTGATGGCCGCCTGGTCGGTGACCTGGCGGCGGACGACCCGGACGCCCTGTGTGAACGACATGCGGTCAGGGTCGTAGCCGGCCGGATCGGCGGCGTCGACCAGCAGGGCCCTGATGGC
>NZ_FMCW01000058.1 GCF_900091595.1 Micromonospora haikouensis | reverse complement strand
ACCCGGCCCCGAGGGTGGTCTTGTCCTCACCCTTGCGGAACCACACCAACACCAGAAGCGCCTGGCAGAAGCACGTCAACGCCCTCGCACGGCGGCGAGTGCGCACCGCCCGACGTTCGGCGTGCAGAAGCCGCGCCACGTGTCGCACCAGTTCCCTGGGGACGTCAAGCCTGGCAGAATACGTGATCACGTGGGGCCCTCTCGGAGACCGATTCCGTCGCAAGAACCTGTCTACCGATGGCTCCACGTCCATATCCAGCGCCGTCCGGTATGGACGTTAAGCCCGTGTCATCCCACTCGGCCGCCGAACCTTGCTGAGATCACCTCAGTGAATACGGCGCAGAATCCAAGGTCAACGAGCAATAGTCAAGACTTGTGATGAGAAATGTTGACCTCGATCCGTCAGAGGGTTTTGATCCCTCGTCATCCGTTTCGGTTTGACCTTTTTGTTCCCCGAGGCGGAGTGTCGGGTGGCCGCGTGTCGCTGCGGACGCGCCGGGTCTCCGGGACCGGTGCGGGTTTCTACTGGTAGGGGCGGTCGGCGGGGGTCATGCTCGTCGCACGAGCACCCATCGAGCACCCAACCGACCACAGGGGACAGAAAAGCAGAGGGGCCTGACCGCCATTCTGGCAGGTCAGACCCCTTTTGATCTTGTGCGCCCGAAGGGACTCGAACCCCAACCTTCTGATCCGTAGTCAGATGCTCGCGGACCTGATAGTCATCGAGCCCGGCGGCCATGATGAGCGCGACGGTGGCGATCTCGAAGGGCTGGACGCACTCTCTAGATGCGGCGTCTCGTATCGGACTCGTCCGACCGCTGCCCCGCGTGTTCTGCGCTGTCAGCGATGGCCTTGTCAGTCTTTGTGAGAGGGCTGTGAGGCTGGGAAGTGTTCGCCGGAGCTGACAGGGCCCGGTTTGGGGTGTGAGCGCATCGTGGCCGGCGAGCTCGCTGGCAGCTGGCCGGTCGATGTGGATCACCTCAGCTTGCTTGGTCAGTTGCCGCAGTGAGTGTCCTCGTTCCTGCGACCGCGGGTGCCATAGCTCCGCGGTCATGGGCAGATAGTGTCCGATCCGGTCGCCGTCGTCCGCCGCATCGCCTGGGACACGTGGCGATGGGCGGATGTGTGGTGTTCGGTCATGACGGTTGCCGACTATGGCTACCGCTCTCGGGGTCCCCACCAGGGCAGGATGGGTGGCAGGTCGGCCAGGGGGTTGCGGGGTGGTCTTGGCGCGGGGGACTCGTCGTCGCCGTTCCAGCGGCGGCCGTACTGGTCCGGTAGGTCGCCCCAGCCCTGGTACGGGGTGGGCTGGGCGGCCACGAGGCCGAGTTCGTCGAGTGGGTTGATGCGGTGGTCGGCGACGGTGCAGAGGTGGGTCCAGTCGTCGCCCATGTCGAAGGTGTAGGCGAACTGGTCGCCCGGGGTGAGTCGGCTCAGTGTGGTCCTGTCGCTGTCCACCGCGTCGTCCGGCATGTCTTCCCACGTTCGGAAGGAGCAGACGGGGGTCTGGTCGGCGAGGGTGAACAGCCGTAGGTGCGCGAGGTCCCAGCGGGCGAAGGCCAGGTCGATGGCCGTGCCCAGTTGCTCGAACGTGTGCGATCTGGCGGCGGCGAGGATCCGGCCCGGTCGGGGCCAGTGGTCCTCGCCTCGTCCGGAGACGGGTTCGACCCGTATCGACAACCACGTCCTGGCCACCGTTGACCTCCCGCTGCCGCTGCCGCTGGCCGGCCACGCTACCGCCGCTCCACGGGCCCGTACGCCAGGACACGCCTCGCACCGCTCGGACCCGGCGTGCTTCGTCGCCGGGTTCTGTCACCACGTCACCGCTTCTTCATGAGGGAGATCGATCATGCGATCGTCACGACGAACCCGAACCGCTATGCCCGCCACCGGTGAGGCGTCCCGCTGTGAGGAGCGGCAACCCTGGACCGTCGAGCGGATCCGCGCGCTGGGTCCGAGTACCGACCTCGCGACGGCCGCCGCGGTCCTGGGCATGTCCCGGTCGGCCGCTTACAAGCTGGCGCGCCGCGATGCGTTCCCCACGCCGCTGTACCGGGTCGGGGCCCACTACCGGGTACCGACCGCGCCGATCCTGGCCATGCTGCACCTACCGCATCCGACCGACCCCGGGCCCGACGAACGGGCCGCTGACGACCGCGGTGACCCGCCATGACCGCCTCACCGTGTCAGCCACGTCCCACGCGGTGCCCTTCGGCCTCGCCGGGGCCGAAGGGCTGACCCCGCCGGCCGCAGTGTCGACCCTGTCGGCGGCCGGTCCGTCGATGACTTGATCGTCGCGGCGTGTCACGCGTGGATGTCGATCGACAAACCGATGCCGCACCCCCAACCCGAGGAGCACCACACGCTATGCCAGACGGGAGCATCTTCAAGCGCTGCGGCTGCCGCCATCCCGATACCGGCAGGCCGTGGGGAAACGACTGCCCGAAGCTGCGTCGCCCGAACAAGGCCTGGAGTTTCGAGCACGGTCACTGGGCCTACCAGCTGGAACTGCCGGCCACCAGTGACGGCCGGCGTCGGCAGTTGCGCCGGTCCGGGCTGTCGACCCGCCGTGACGCCGCCGCCGAGCTGGACCACGCGCGGGCCCTGCTCGCCCTCGCCGACCGGGACCGGCGCCGCCGCACCGAGATCGCCGACCTGCTGCAGACCTGCGTGCGCGCGGGCCGGCCGCTGCCTGAGGTGGACCGGATCCGGCAACGGCTGCGCGGTGACGGTTCGCTGGCCGATATGGTCACCGTCGGCGAGTACCTCACCGAGTGGCTCACCCACCTCACCGTCGATGACAACACCGCGGTCGGCTACGAGTCGCTCACCCGGGTGCACCTGATCCCGCACCTCGGGGAGATCCCGCTGGACCGGCTGCGCACCGGCCACATCAGGGCCATGTTCGCCGCGATCGAACGCCGCAACCAGGACATCCTTGCGGCGAAGGCCAGCGCGGACCCTGACGTGCGCGCCTCTGTCGTGGGTGTGCGGCCCACGGGCGCGTCGACGCGGCAGCGCATCCGCGCCTGCCTGCGCAAGGCCATCAACGACGCCCTCGCCGAGGAGGTGATCGTCGGTTCCAACCCCGCCGCGCTGGTCAGGGTCCCCGCCGACCGGCCGGTGCCGATCGTGTGGGAGGCCGAACGCGTACAACGGTGGAAGGCCACCGGGAAGGTACCCGGACCGGTCATGGTCTGGACCGACGAACAGATCGTCGCGTTCCTCGACCACGCCCACGAACACACGCCCGACCTGTACCCGATGTGGCACCTCATGGCCTACCGCGGCCCCCGCCGCGGCGAGGCCTGTGGGCTGCTCGACGCCGAGGTCCGCCTCGACAAACGCGAACTGACGATCAACCACCAGATCGCCACCCACGGCTACACGCCGGTGCGCAAGAAGCCCAAGAGCAGAGCGGGCAACCGCGACCTCGCCCTCGACGCCGAGACGGTCAGGGTCCTCGCCGCCTACCGGGCCCGCCGCGCCCAGTGGCGCCTCACCGCCGGCCAGGCGTGGCCCGACACCGGCCTGTTCTTCGTCCGCCCCAACGGCCAGCCGTGGCACCCCAGCGGAGTCACCCAACGCTTCCGCAGACTCGTCCGCCAGGCCGGGTTCCCACCGATCCGCCTACACGACCTGCGACACAGCGCGGCCACCATCGCCCTCGACGCCGGAGTGGACATCAAGGTCGTCTCCGAACAACTCGGCCACTCCACCACCACCCTCACCCGCGACACCTACCAGAGCGTCACCAGAAAGATGCGCCACGACGCCGCCGACGCCGTCGCCAAGAAGATCCAACAGAGGCGGCCCAGAACCGCATAGCCACCCACGTACCGCCGTCGGCGGGTTCTACCGGCTCGGCTAGCGTGCCCGTCATGGTCGCGCGTCCGTCCGCCCGTGGTGCCAGCCGATGGCGGGCTCCGGCGGCACCGAAACTGCCGGCGTCGCCGGACCTCACCGCCGCCGGGGACCTGACCATCGGCGACGAGGCGACGTTCGAGCGGCTGGGCCTGGGCGACCTCGACCTGTCCGGGCGGTCGGCGGACGGGGCCGAGTTCAGCTGGTGCCGCTTCACCCGCACCGACCTCAGCGGCAGCCGACTGGAGGCGGCGCGGTTCACCGACTGCGTGTTCGAGGGTACGAACCTGGCGAACCTGCGGGCGCAGAGGTCGTCGATGCTCCGGGTGCGGCTGTCGACGGCGCGGATGACGGGCCTGCAGTGGGTCAACGGGGCGCTGCGGGACGTCACGATCTCCGACAGTCGGCTGGACCTGTCGTCGTGGCGGTTCACCACCTTCTCGAGCGTGGCGTTCGAGGGCTGCAACCTGACCCGGGCCGACTTCCAGAACGCGGACCTGCGCGGCGCCCGCTTCACCGACTGCGACCTGACCGGCGCGCAGTTCTCCCAGGCGAGCATGGACGGTGCCCGTTTCGCCCGCTGCGACCTCACCGGGACCGGCGGCGTGACCAGCATGACCGGCGCGATCCTCGCCCACCAGGACCTCATCGCCCTGTCGTACGCCCTCGCCGCAGCGTTGGGCGTCCGCATCGAGAACCCCGACGAGGAATAGGCCCACTGCGCCCGAGGCAGCATCCCGCCTGTTGCCGGAAGTGGCTGCCTGGGCGGGCGGGGGCACGTCTCTGGCGTCGTTCGCTGAGGCTGCGCCGGCAGCGTCGTGTCCGACGTCGGTGACGGTCTGCTCGTCGAGAGCGGCCATGATCTGCTCGACGAGCCGGTTACCCATGCGAGGTGCGTGGACGGTGGCGATCGAGAGCAGCTTGCGGCGGCCAGCCTTGCGCAGTCCGACCGGACCGCCGCAGCGCGACAGCAGCTCCAGGACTGCCTTGTGGTGGACCTTGGGGCCGAGAACTCGTTCCAGAGCGGGATGGATCTGTGTCAGCGAGCCACGGATCCGGTTCGACACGCGAGTGGCTTCGCCGGCGAGATCGTCGTCGAACCCGACCAGGACCTCCAGTTCGGCCAGAGTTTCGTCGCCGGTGTCGACCCGGCGCAGCGTGTGCGGAAGAGTGCGGGCCGCGTCGGCGATGACGAAGGCGTCGCGGGCGTCGGTCTTCGCGTTGCCGGGGTGCAGATCGGCGATCCGCCGCATCGCCAGGCCGGGCAGGTAGGCCACCCGATGGCCACACGCCCGAGCCACCGCGACCGGCAAGGCGCCGATCGAGGCAGGCTGGTCAACCACCACCAGGACCCGACCATGACGGGCCAGTTTGTCGAACAGCTGCCTCAGCCGGCACTCAGTATTCGGCAACGCCGCGTCGTGCAGCCGCTTGCCGTCCGGAGCCAAACCGACCGCGTGGTGATCACCCTTACCAACGTCCAAGCCCAGGAAGACGCCATATCCGTCGTGCACCGCACCCGCCTCCACGCATCGCATCGTGGCCCTCGGCCGCAGTCAGGGCGTCGGACTGCCGGCAGCCACGTTACGAAGAGACCTACCCCAACACAGGTGGCCGTGTCCCTATCAGCGGTCCGCCGACGCCACCCGACCCGGCGACAACACCCCCCGGATCATCGAAACGACAGGGGCAGGAAGTCATACCGGGCCGGGCGACCGAGGAGTCCCCGGCTGGGGACGATCAAAAAGGTAACGGGCCACTCGGCGATGGTCTGGACGAGAGACCGCGCCCGGATCTGCTGCGGCGTCACGTAAAGCGATGGTCCATCAGGGGCCGTCAAGGGAGAGGAGACGCGTCGTGCGCAGCATCTCCGTCATCTGCTGGCATCGGGCGTCCTGAGCACCTCGACGTCGTCGACGTGGCCTACGAGGCCGGGGCGCTCAAGATCGGTATCCACGACGAGGACGACGACGTGGAGTACGGCGCCGACGAGGTCACGCTGGTCGTCAAGCGCCAGGCCAAGGTCACCGTCCCCGCGGATCCCGCATTCGCGTTCCTCGGCACGCCCGGCGTGTCCCAGGTCCGAAGATGAAGCCGGCATCCTCACCGACGACTCCTTGACGCTCTCCGTCCGGCCGGTCAGCGGTCCCGGCCGCGGCAGTTATTGCCGTAGCATCGTCCAGCTGCCAGGTGGTGACTTCAGCACCCGTTCAACCGTCGCGACTATTCGTACGGCTCGGCGGGTGCGGGGATCTTCTCCCATGACTCCACCTGGAAGTAGGGGAGGTCGGCGTCGTTGACGGGGTCCTTGGCGGTGTGCGGGATCCACCGGCCGGTGGCGCGTATCCAGGTGTTCGCCGGCCCCTCGGGCATGTCGCCGTGCAGGCCGACCTTGACGGGGATGCCGTCGGCGGCGCAGCAGGCCAGCACGATGCGGGCGAGCATCGGCTCGCCGTCCGGGCCGGGGGCGAGGAAGCCGGTCAACTGGATGCGCCGGCCCTGCAGCGTGCGGCCATGGTCGTAGACCGCTCGGTAGCCGTACTCGAGAAGGGACAGCTCGGCCGGGTCGTCGGGCGGCAAGGGCGGGTAAGCGACGTCCCGGCGGTCGGTCAGGGCGGAACCGGCGCGGGCCGCGGTGTCCGCGCCGAGCGCCGGCGGTACGACGAAGAGCAGCGCGAGCGCCGGGAGCAGCAGCAGCCAGCCGACGGCGGGACCGGAACGGCCGTGGCCATGCCCGTCGTCGTCCGACTGACACTCGGGCCGGTTGAGGTGGCGCAGTTGCTGCCCGAGCGCCACCAGCGCGGTGATGACCAGCAACAGACCGGCGGCGATGAGGAACGGGCGCAGTCCCTGTTTGACGTAGCGCAGGTAGAGGTCGGTGAGGCTGGCGCGGAGGATCGCGCCGCCGAGAACGACCAGCACCACAGCCTGGGTTCCGCGGCTCACCAGATCACCGTCCCGAGTCCTGCCGCGACGAGCACGGCGAGGGCGAAGGTCGCCGGGGCGAAGCGGACGGCGAACCGGCTACCGAAGATGCCGGTCTGCATGGATATCAGCTTGAGGTCGACCATCGGACCGACCACGAGGAAGGCCAGTCGGGCGGTCAGGGAGAACTGGGACAGCGAGGCGGCGACGAACGCGTCGGCCTCGGAGCAGATGGACAGCAACACCGCCAGGGCGGCGAGGGCGAGGACCGACAGCACCGGCCGGGCCGCGAGATCGTGCAGGAACTGCTGCGGTACGACCACGTTGATCGTCGCCGCCGCCATAGCACCGACCACCAGGAAACCGCCCGCGTGGATCACATCGTGCCGGCAGGCCATCCAGAAGGCAGTCATCCGGGGTAGCTCGTCGAGGTGGGCACGGTGCGGCAGGCGGATCAGGTCGGCGCGACCCAGCCGCAGCCACAACCAGCCCATCAGCAAGGCGACCAGGAGGCTGGCGCCGCCGCGGGCGGCGACCATCTCCAGGTTGCGGGGAAACGCGATCGCGGTGGCGGTGAGCACGATCGGGTTGATCGCCGGTGCGGCGAGCAGGAACGCCAGCGCCGCGGCGGGGGTGACGCCCCGGCGGATCAACGACCCCGCGATCGGCACTGACCCGCACTCGCAGCCGGGCAGCACCACTCCGGCCATGCCCGCCACCGGCACCGCGAGCGCGGGATGGCGGGGCAGGGCACGCGCCCAGAACGAGCGGGGCACGAACACCGCGATGACGGCGGACAGCACCACGCCAAGACGAGGAACGGCACCGCCTGGACCATCACCGACACGAAGACCGTCAGCCAGGTCTGCAGCCGCGGGTCGGCGACCAGCGTCGCAATCTGCCGGTGCAGCACGCCGACAAGGATGAGCAGGAAGCACAGCACCTCGGTGGAACCGACCCCCCGCTCGCGGTCGGACGTCGTCGGCCCGGCGGATGGAACCGTTGGTGCCTGCGGTTCGGGCCGCACGGGCGAGGCAGGATCGGCGGTGCTCAGACGGATCACCTCTCAGCGTCGACGGCCGCACCCTACAGTGACTATTTGATTACATTCCGCCTATTGCGCAACGATGCCCGTCCTCGTCGGCGACGAGGACGGGCATCGTGTGTGTCGGTCAGTTCACAGTGCCGACGGATACCGCGCCGCGGCCGATGACCGCGCCCTCGTCGGTGACGAGGTTGAGCTCACCAAACAGCTGCCGGCCCTCGGCCGGTGCCGCGTCGACGGTCACGCCACCGGTGATGGTGGTGCTGGCACCGTTAGCCAGCGACGCCGTGGCGCCGGGTGCGGTGACCTGGCCCAGGGCGGGGGAGTAGAACACGTCCCGGTAGTCGAACTGCGTGGTTCCGGCCGGCACGGCGTACCCGTCGACCTGCACCGTGTAGGTGCCGGGCTCGGGGTTCGGGATCGAGACCGACTCCTCGGAGTCGCCATCGGCGGACTGGCCCACCTCGATGCCGTCGCGCAGGACGGTCAGGTCCAGGTCGGCGGCCAGGTCGCTGGTGTTGCCGATGGCGACGTCGAGCCGGGTGGCGCCCTCGGGCACCTCGACGGTGTAGGTCTTGCGCTCACCGTCGGCGATGCTGTCCCGGGAGGAGGCCGAGCTGCCCAACGGGCCGCCCTGACCAGTGATCACCACTGGGCCGAACTTGTTGGTGACCGTCCAGGTGACCGGCGTGGATTCACCGGCGGTCACGCTCGGCAGCGTCACCACGGTCGGCTCCACCTGCACACCCTGAACCCGCGCCGTGAGCTGGAAGGGGTTGTTCAGCGACGGCGACGTACGCCGGGCCTCCACCTCGATCTCCCAGATTCCGGGCATCGGGTTGGCGTAGTCCCGCTCCTGCGGCTTGCACGCCGCCACGTCGGAGTAGTTGGTGTAGCAGGCGGTGCTGGCGGTGCTCTCCACCGGCACACCCCAGGGGTTGACGGCGATGAACCGGGTCTGGGAACCGGTGGCGATGCCGGACAGGTTCACCTGCAGCGCCGCCGCCCCCTCGGGGACCGAGACGAAGAAGCTGGTCGTCGAGTTGCGGTCTACGCTGCCGGAGCCGGAGAACGCGTACGCCGGCTTGGCGGGCGCCGCGGCGGCGACGACGGTGTTCAGGACCTCGAAGTCGACCACCTTGGTCTTCGGATCGTCGATGCGCAGGATGGCTCCGTGGGCACCAGCCTTCGGGGTGGCCGTCACCGGGATGGAGACGGCCTTGTTCAGCGGCAGGTCCACCGACGTCGGGGCGCGGAATGTCCCGTCGTTGCCCCGCCACTGCAACTTGTGACGGATCACGCCGCCCGGACCGCTGGTGCGGGTGACCCTTACCTGGTAGGTGCGCGCCTGGCCGACCTTCTGACCGCCCTGCCCGGGGGCGCAGCGGTTGTAGACGCCGGCGCCCCGGCCGGGGGTGGCGAGGAAGTCGGAGATCGGCGTGCACACCGGCGCGCTCGCGGTGTAGCTGCGCGGGGTGACGGGCTTGGCCAGCAGCTTCCAGGCACCCGGCACGTCGAGCAGGCCGTTGCCCTGCGCGTACGCGGGCTCGCCCTTGATCCACGAGGCCGAGCTGACCATGGCCCGCCGCAATGCCGCAGGGGTGACCCCGGTGTCGGTCGCCTTGGCTGCGGACAGCAGCAGCGCCGCACCGCCGGTGGCCTGCGGGGAGGCCATCGAGGTGCCGTTGAACATGGCGTAGCCCGGCGGCAGCGCGTAGCCGGCCTCGGGGGTCGGTGAGCCGGCCTGCCACAGCGGGATGGTGGAGATCGCCGAGCCGGGCGCGCTGATGGTGGGTTTGAAGCCGCCGTCCTCGCGCGGCCCGCGGGAGGAGAACGGATGCAGCTGGTACGGCCGGCGGGTCACCGAGCCGTAGTTCGCCCGCCAGGTCTCCCGGCTGATACTGGAGGCGACGCTGACCACGTTGTCGGCGACGGACGGGTCACCCACGGTGTTGACGCCCGGGCCGGAGTTGCCGGCCGAGATGAACATCTGCACGCCGTAGTCGTTGATCAGCCGGTCGTACAGTTCTGCGCGGGCGTTGTTGGCGTCGTTGAGCGCCGGTAGGCCGCCGATGGACATGTTCACCACGTCCACCTTTCGGTTGACCACGAGGTCCACCATGCCGGTGGTCAGCGCCGCCGCGGTGCAACCTCCGCCCCAGGTGCAGGCCCGGGAGGAGACCAGCTTCGCGCCCGGCGCGGCACCGTCGAAGCGCGTGTTGCCGAGCATGTCGTTGGCCGCAGTGATGCCCGCGACGTGCGAGCCGTGCGCGTCCTCGACGATGCCGATGTTGACGAAGTCCGCGTTCTGGCCGGGCAGGCCCGCCGGGCCGAGGTCAACGTCCTCGCGGTACTCGACCACGAACGGCATCTGCTCACGCACCGCCGTGGCGGGATCGTCGGTGCCGAAGTGCCCGACGTCGAAGCGCTCCTTGTAGGGGCGCATCACCGGGTTGTCGGTGAAGTCGCCATCCTGGTCAGAGTCCACCCGAATGTCGTGGCTGGCCGGGTCGTAAAGGATGCCGAAGCTGTCGGAGCTGTCGCCGTCGCGGTTGACATCACCACCGGGCTCGCTGCCCTCGGTGATCTTCTCGTTGAAGACGTTGAACAGCCAAGTGCCGGCCGGCGCGGTCCACTGGCGTCCGGCGGCAGTGAACGATGGACCGGTCACCTCGCTGCGCATGGCCCGCCAGGTCAGATCTCCCTCCAGCAGCGGGTCGGTGGCGGTCACCCAGTCGACGATCTTCCGCTCACCGGTGGAGGTCGTCTGCAGAGCGGGATGGTCCAGGTCGACGCCGGAGTCCATGATGCCGATGGTGACGCCCCGGCCGTCCCACGTCGGGTGCGCCTTCTTGAAGGACACCGCGCCGGTCTCTCCGGTCGGCATGTAGGGGTTGTCGGCCGGAGTCGAGGCTCCCGGACCCGCGACAGCGGCCTGCCCGGTAGCCCGCTGTCCGGGCAGGGACTCCGCCCGCGGATCCGGCAGCGTGATCGACTCGTTCAGGTCCAGCGCCGAGACACCGGGCAGCTTGGCGGCCTTGACGACCTTGTCCGTCGGAACCTGTGCCAACACGTAACCGACCTGGTCGACCCGGTGGGTCACGGTGCCGCCGAGCTTGCGGATCTCAGCAATGACCTGACCGGCCTTGCCCTTGTCGGTGGCGACGATGACGGTCACCACCGGCTTGCGCTGCGCCTGGGCGTCGGCGAGCAGCCCGGCGTCGTGGCTGCCCAGCGCGTCGGCCGACGCTTCCTTTGGCACCTCCGGCGCCGGCACCGGAGGTGCCAAAGGCCCGGCCGTTGCCGGGTTCGCGCCGGTCAGCGCGACGGCGCTGGTGGCAACGGTGGAGGCGAGTAGGGCGGCGAGGCCCCGCCTGCCCCACGGGGACGGATGTCTCACGGGCGGATTCCTCCCAGAGCGAGCGCCCGGTGACGGGCGCGACTGAAGAGGATCCTCCGCTCATCGAAAGCCATTGTCACTAAGCGCACGAGACGTTGTGACCAGGCCGTAACCAGACCGGGTTTCGGCGTCACACAGGCGCCTGAGTCGAGCATGGCAGGTGCGAGGGATGCCAGCATCGGCCCAAGTTGGACGCCCGGCTCGCATCAGCGCAGCACTGCTAAGGTCGGCGAGACTATGAAACATATGCGCAATGCATAATGGGTACGGATGCCAGATGACCCACGGCGAGGCGGAAGACCACACCGCCAGACACCCGCAGCGGGCCGGCCACGGAGCGGAAGGGAGACGTTGAACGGTGAGCCAGGCGACGACCGGTATGACCCGCAACACCCGCCAACGCGCCGAGGTGCTGGCGTTGTTGCGCGAAGTCGACGGTTTTCACAGCGCCCAGCAGCTGCACCAGATGCTTCTGGATCGTCAGGCGCGCGTAGGCCTGACCACCGTCTACCGGACACTGCAGCTGTTGGTCGATACCGGCGAACTCGACTCCACCAAACTGCCGGGTGGAGAGCAGCTGTACCGGCGGTGCAGCCAGAGCCGCCACCACCACCACCTGGTGTGCCGCGACTGCGGTCGCACGGTCGAGGTCGCCGGGTCGGCCGTGGAGCGGTGGGCCGACCAGGTCGCCAGGCAGCACGGCTTCACCGACGTCGGCCACACCATGGAGATCTTCGGCACCTGCGGCACCTGCGCCGCTTGAACCCCATCCTGTGGTGGATCCGCTCACCGTCGTCGAACGCCTGCGGTAGGTCCGAGACCATCCCGCACCTACCAGCCGTGCAGGGCTTCGCTGCTGAACCGGTCGATCGTGCGCGGCGTGGTCGCCGGTCGCCTCGACGAGGAACAGCAGATGCGTAGGCCCGGAAGCACGGCGGCCGCCGCCACGGCCGTCTGGCGCCGATGCGGCGGACCGACGGGCGCACGGCAACCAGCCGACAAACGTACGCGTCGATGCGCCCAAGGCCTGCACGCGACGGTGCCGACGGCGATCCGGCGGGTCACCCCGAGCAGGTGCGAGGCGAAGGTCGTCGCCGAGGGGTGCACCCCGTAGGGCGCAAGTGATGCTCGGTGATCCAGACACCTGCGTAGCCGGCATCCTCCGCCGCAGACCACAACGGCGCGCGTCCGACAGGGCCTCGGCGTGGCTGCTCGCCGGCCCATGTCCGGCGAGCAGGAACAGGTGAACTCCGCCTCGGTGGTGCCACGACGGTGGATTCTTCCTCGTCCCAGGGGACTGAAACGAACGTCGTTTCCGTTAGGCTTCCAGGGAGAGCGCGGGTATCCGTGCCGCTTGTCAACAATCATCGGTTCGGCTTGGCGCAGATCGCTCCGGCCGGCCACGACCTCGCCGGAGGATACGCCACCTGCGCCGGCAAGAACCGGGTGATTCTGTCGCTTGCGGGTCACTGCGCCGACACCGCGACCAGCGGCCGATGACAACCGAAGCGGAACTCATTATCGTAAAGACGTCCGCGAGGTAGGGGGTACCTCAGGTGTGGCGGACCCGGCCGGCGCGGCGTCTCTCTGCGGACGCACGTCGGCCGGCCTCGCGTCAGGAGCGACGCGAGGTGGAGTGATCCCGGAGCCGCCAGTGCAGACAGTAGCCAGAAGCATTAGCTGGCCCGGCGACGCCCGGCCCGTCGATCTGGACATCGAAGATCCACATGTCTTCCTGCATCGGTCAGGCCGAGTGTTCGGCGTGGTGCAGCACTTCCGTGATGAGTCGCCTGGTCGCTTCCCCCTGCAGCGTGTAGGCGACCTGTCGACCGCGACGCTTGCGCCGGACCAACCGGGCTTCCCTGAGGTACCGCAGGTGGCGGGCAACAACCGTCGAGTCCATCGACATGGCCTCCGCTAGGGAGGCCGGTGTCTGTTCGCCGTCCTGCAGTAGCACGAGGATGCGTATCCGGTGCTCGTACGCCATAGCCCGAAGCACGACGACTGCGCGGTTCAGGGCGCGGCTCATCTCGTCGAGGTGTGCGACGCTCATGCTGACGCCCGCAGCCGGACGGTCGCTGTGAGTCCGGGTTCGAGCAGCCGGGACCGCATTGGGTGTAGCACGACGTGGACATCAATGGGTCCGGCCAGTTCGCTGGCGAGCAGCATCTCGGCCCTTGCCCGGTGTACCTCGTCATCCCACCAGTTGTTCATGGGCGTTCTCCTTCACGCTTCGGGAGGGGGATCCGCTCGTGGCTGCGCCGCGTACGCAGCTCACCCAGCAGGGGGGGGGCGGCCGCTTGCCGAGCATGAGCAGCAGAACGGCGGCGCGGCCGAGGGCAGGGAGATTCCGCCGTCGGCCGGCCCGTCCCGCCGGTCGGTGCTCGGTGGCTGGCCAGCGTGGGAGGTGCCGGCACCAATCGGCCCCACCGCGGTAGCCGACACTCACCCGGGTGTAGCGAAGGGCGGCGTCGGTCGCCACGACATCGTCCATGGCAGCCGGCCAGGGCCGTGACGATGACCAGGGCGTCTGCCGGCCTGGCTGGCGGCCGCCTCGGCGGAGGTGTCGACGTTGGAGATGACCGGGTTGCCAAACAGCAGCATGTACCGCTCAACGTGTTGGCCGAAGGCGTCGTGGCTGGCCCCGGGCTTGCGCTGATCGGCGGCGATCCTGGCGAAGGCTGCCTCGTTGCCGGAGTCGAGCTCGATGCTTCACGAAGACACTCTCATTCCTACGAACCGGAATGATAGTCGTTATCGTCAAGTATCGTCGAATAGCAAGATGGGCATACGTCCATGCATTTCGAGACGGGCGCTCGGGATCGGGTGGCCGGCCCTCAGGCTACGGCCGCCAGCGCCGCATGCCTGCCACATCGCCAGAGAACTCCGGCCTCGCCGAATCCGGCCTCACGAGCGGCGGTGGCATGCCATGACGCGGGAGCGGTGAACCCTATCGGCAGGCGGCTCTCGAAGATCGCCGCCCGCTGCGCCAGCAGCGGGCGTAGCGAGTCCATCTTCCCGATGCCGTTCCACCACTGTGCCCAGGCCACCTCCGCAGCGGCTTCGTCCGGGGCGGGATTCAACGCGCCCATCAACGACGGTAGTCCCTCATCAGGCATGAGGTCCGCGACGAAGAGCAGCCCACCGGCTGCCAGGCAACGACGGGCGTCGTCGTAGAATGCGCGCACCTGGGGCGCCGGCAGGTAGTGCAGAGTCATGACCACCGTGACCAGGTCGTAGCCGCCACCTGCACGGTCCACCCAGTCCGGAACCGACAGATCGCCCTCCAGCGCTCGCACCTCGCCCCTTAGGGCGCTCCGCGCCAGCGCGAGCAGCACCGGATCGATGTCCATGAGGGTGACTGCGGCATCGGTCCACCGCCGGGCCATGCGCTCGGCAAGCAGCCCCGGCCCGCCGCCCAGATCGAGCACCCGGCCGGGTGCCCGGCCGCGAACAGCCTCGGTAGCGCGGCACAGCGTCTCTTCGAGACTGGCGAGATGCGGCACGAATCTCCCCATGACGTGGGCCCAGCTTTCGCGCCAACGGACGGCTTGGTGACGGTCGAGCACGATGCCGGACGCGTGGGTGGGCGTTGCCATGGGTGAACTCCGGGACGACGCGCGGACATGAGGCCACCCATCAACGGAAGCCATTTCCGGCAGGATAAGCGCTCCGAGACCGAAGAGCCCGCGTATCTCGGTTCGTGTCAGTCAATCGTGGTCGAGCTCGGCCAGGACCGACAGGAGCCGGTCCACCTCCTCGGCCGTGTTGTAGACGTGCAGGCTCGCCCGCACGGATGCCGTCTTCTCACCTTGGTCGCCCTGGCAGTGACCGTCCGCGCGGACCAGAAGTCCGTGCGCGGCCAGAATGAACCCTAGGTCGTTCGACCCGATCAGACGGTGGCGAAAGGCCACGATGCCCTGGCGCTGCTGCACCGGGGAGTCTGTGGCCAGGCTGCTCTGGCAGCCCAGCACCTCGAAGCTGGACAGCCCACGCAGCCCGTCGGTGAGCCGTGCGCCGAGCGCGGTGTTCCAGCGAGCGATACGGTCCATACCCGCGGCGTCGAGCCAGTCCAGGGCGGCAACCAGGCTGATGATGCCGCTGGTGTTGGGGGAGCCGTCCCAGCCGGCCGGCAGGTAGGTCGGACCGCGCTGGTTGCGCGCCCAGATCGCACCGATGCCCGGCAACGCCATCGCCTTGTGCCCGGAGAACACCACGAAGTCGACGTCGGTCGCCGTGGTGGACAGCGGCAGGTGTCCGACGCCCTGCGCGGCGTCGAGGCAGATCGGGACGGTCGGTCCCGCTGCCGCGCGCAGCCTGTGCACGTTCATGTCGTTGCCGTAGACGTGGTGCACGTGGGTCGCGGCGATCAGGCGCGTGCGGTCGCTGATCATCGACGCTAGCCGGTCGGTGTCGTAGTCGTGGGCGGCGTCGTAAGGCATTGCCCGGACGCCGAGGGAGATGCCCTGATGGCGGAGCAGCTCTGCGGTTTCCAGCCAGGGTGCGTTGTTCGCAGCGTGATCGGCGAACGGCACGATGATCTCGTCACCACTGCGCAGCTGCGGGGCCAGCCAGTCGCGGGCGATGTTGCGCAGTCCCTCGGTGGTGCCGCTGACGAAGTGCACCCCCGAACGCTGCGGTACCGGGTCGTCGAGGAAGCGACGCAGCCGGTCGCGAGCCTGCTCGATGCGGGTGGTGGTCCGGTTCGCCCACGGGTACGTGCCCCGGGCCGCGTTGGCGTTGCCCGTCGTCAGATAGGTCAGGACGGCGTCGAGGACGGCCTGCGGCTTCTGCGAGGTGGCGGCACTGTCCAGGTACGCCATGTCGGGGTTGGCGATGATAATCGGGAACTGCCTGCGCAGCTTCTCCTGCCATGGGCGCAGTTCGTCGAGAACATCCATGTCAGTCGCGTACGAGCTCAGCGCCGGCGTCACGCCAGGCGATGATCCCGCCGTCGAGGGAGCGCGCGTCGGGATGGCCCATCCGGGTCAGCAGAGCGGCGTAGCGGGCGGACTTCTCCCCCACGGGGCAGACCAGCAACACCGGTTGGCGGCGACCGAAGGGTAATCCGCCGTGAAGTAGCTCCGCGAAGAGTTCATCGACGATGTTGATCGAGCCGTCGATGTGCAGCGCCTGGTATGCGAACGGACTGCGCAGGTCGACCACCAGCCCTCGACCCTCGGCTATCCACCGCTCGGCTTCCGCGACCTGCATGGTCGCCGCCCGCCTGACGTCCGCGTCGGTCACCGTGCGCAGGGAGTTGCGCCGCGGTGGTCGGCCGAACAGCTCAGGGCGTCGCTCCCGCAGATAGCTCATGTAGCTCTCGACGCGGTCACAGACGATGAAGACGGCCGTACGGTGTTCGGTGAGCTGCGCGTCAATAGCGCGCAGGTGGCGTACGGCACCCTGGTAGGCGCCGCCTCCGGTCGGTCCGGCGAGCGTGCCGCATCGGCGGACGAGAGTCAGCAGACCATCGATGGCGTCGTCGGCGGTGATCGTCTCCACCGTGTCGTAGACATCGGGGTCGAAGAGGCCGACCTCGTGCACCTCGTCGATGGTGCGGATTCCCGGGATGAAGTCGGACTTGTGCGCCACCAACCCGACGACGCGCACGTCAGGATTGTGTTGGCGCAGCGCGGTCGCCACGCCGGTGGAGGAGCCGGCCGTTCCGACGCAGGCGATGAAGTAGTCCGGGGCGCGGCCGTCGAGATCCTTCACGATCTCCGGGCCGGTGCCGTTCAGGTGCGCATCGACGTTGAGCTCGTTGAAGTACTGGTCGGTGTGCAGGTAGCCGCCGCCGGACTCGGCGAGCCGGTGGTACATCCGCGTCAGCGGGTCGTCGGTGTCGGTGGGATCGAGGCACTCGGCCTGCCCGGGCAGCTCGTCGATCTCCGCGCCGAGCAGCAGCAGCAGGTCCTTGATCTCGGCGACCTTCATGCGGTTGGTAACGCTTCTGAACGAGAGCCCGTGCATGCCGGCGATGACGGCGAGAGCCTTGGCCGTGTTGCCGCTCGACAACTCGACGACGGTGTCGCCGCGCTCGACGGCCTGGGTGAGCAGGGGGCGGGCCATGTTCCAGGCGGCGCGGTCCTTCAATGAGCCGAACGGGTTGAGCAGCTCCATCTTGGCGTACAGGGTGATGTTTCGCAGACCGTGTACGGCGGGGTCGATTCGCACCAGCGGGGTGTTGCCGATGGCATCGGTCATCGTCTCGAATCTCACGGTGCCTCCGCACGATGGTGAACGGGCCAGTACTGTTCGTCGAGGCACCATCGCCACGCACCGTCGTTTCGAAACAGCGCGGCCTTGCGGCCGATCGGCTGGCGCAGCGCCTGCGTGGCACTGAAGTCCATCAGGTAACCGGCGGTGTTGACGAAAGCCAGCAGGTCGCCGGTGCGAGGCCGGGACGGCAGGAAGACCTTCCGTCGGGTGATGAGATCCGCTTCGAGGCAGAGGTTGCCGAACAGGTAGACCCCCACGGGCCCCGGACCGGCCGAGGTCGTCCGGTGAACGACGACCGGGTCCATCAGAACTCCGTGTTCCTCAAGGCTGACATCGCGTGCGTTGCAGTCCAGGCGCACGATCGTGTCGCCGTTGGCCTCGTCGCGTACCTCCAAGACGCTGGCCAGGACCAGGCCGCACTGGTCGAGCAGGGCCCGACCTGGCTCAAGGTGCAGCTCGTACATGTTGTCCAGGAGCAGTGTCCCGAGTGGGCGGCGCAGCTCGGGCGAGGTTGTCCGCAGCAGCCGATCGAGGTACGCGGGTCCGGAGAGCGGCCGGTGAGCGGGGTACAGATTCAGGGATCCCCGAACATGGCCCCCCTCGGCGCGTAACCCGTAACCGTGCCCGTTCCAGGTCAGCGGCGCTCGCCTGCCGAGCACCGCCTCGGTCAACGCGGAGGTGTACTGCTCCCACTGCGTACCGTCAGCGAGGTAGTCCACACCGAACCCGCCGCCGATGTCCACCGACCATGGCCGCAGCCCGCGTCGGCGGCATTCGTCCAGCGCCACGAGGCAGCCCTCCAGGGCCACGGCCTTCTCCGGCAGCCCGATCGTGTCGAGATGAAACGCCACTCCGACCAGATCCAGGGCGTCGGCGTGCTTCTCGATGACGTCGAAAACCTCGCTCGCTGCGGCGGCTGACACCCCGAAGCGGCTGCGGCGGCTGTTGAGCTGCGCGCCTGTCGAGGCGAAGCCCGACAGGCGCGCCATCACCCGTACGCGCGGCAGCGACCACTTCGTCACCAGCGTGGCGAGCGTGGCCAACTCGCCGACCGAATCAGCGCTGACGGTGATCCCGGACCGGGCGGCGAGCCAGAGGAACTCCTCGTTCTTCGGCCCGGTCGCCATGATTCGCTGCGGCACGAAGCCAGCACCGAGCGCGTGCTGCAGCTCGGCGAGCGACGCCACGTCGATGCCCGCGTCGGTGGCGGCGAGTTCGCGTACCAAGGCGCTGGATCGATTGGCCTTGTGCGCGAAATAGATCTGACCGGATAGTCGATGGGCGGAAAAAATCGAGCGAAAGGCGGCGACGTTGCCTGTCAACTGCTGGGGAAGAACCACTCCGAGTGGAGATCCCAACGCGTCGGACAATTGCGCCATCAAGGTGGTTTCGTCAAGCACCGACTGCACCGTCGGATCGATTCGCGGAGACAGGTAAAGGGGCAATTCGACTCCTCCGATGAGTCGTGGTGCCGCAGACGCCGCCACACCTCTCGCCGAAAACCTCGTGACGACGCCCTGCTTTAACGTAACCGATGTTCCGACGCTCGCCAAGAGGATGCAGATGAGCGACTCAGCGCCCCACCCGCGCATGCACAAGTGCGCATGTGTGGCGCCGTTTGTCAATGTATGCGTCGGCAGCCCAGCGGGTCTGACGGCCAGGAAGCTGGAGCCATTGCCTTTCTGGTCGGAACGGGCGTGCCGACTAACTTCGCTTTGGCGCTGGGCGATGGCCTGGGTCGGCCAGATGTGGTCGGGGTATTCGCTCGCGCACTCGTCGCGGTGGTCTGTGATCGGCGGATCGCTGCGTTACCTGACCCGCCGTGTGCTCCGTACGCGTTGGCCGCCGGGGTTGTGACCGAGAGACCGGCCGGTGCGGGCCCGTGAAAGATGCATGGAATCCAGGAAGGAGACCTGGGTCAGAAGGGGGATCGGTGGCGATGACCGCCCGGTCGTTCGAGTGCGGTCAGTTGCCGCCGCCATCCGGGACAGCGACACCGCCACGACACCGGTGCCGCCTCCACGGCGACCACGTCGGTGTTCGGAACGGCCGAGGCCAGCGCTTCGGTGCCGAGACCGTTGCCAGCACCCACGTCCAGCAGGTCGCGTCGCAACCGCGCTGTGCAGCGCCTCGGTCACCCGGCGTGCGCGGGGCCTACCGGGGCGGCTCGCTGAGCAGGTGCAGGTACTCCCGGAGATCGCGCACCCCGCTCCATAACAAACCTCTTCATCTTCCACTCGGCGATGAGGGCTGCGTCCACCGCACCTGCTCCACGGGGTCGCCCCGTGCTGGGCGGTGCCGAGTCAGTGCTCGTCGTAGTGGCCGCCGTGTGCCGCGTGTCGGTGGCCGTGGTGGATGTAGTCGAGGTGGTCGCCGTGCAGCACCGGAGAGTGGCCGCAGCCGTCCCCGTGGGCATGGTCGTGTTCTTCCGCGACCACGTGCTCGCTGGAAGTGCACTCGTCATAGTGATCATCGTGCGCCTGGTGCACGTGCCCGTCGTGGAGGTAGTCGGTGTGTCCGTTGTGCGAGACCGACACATGTCCACAGCCGTCACCGTGGCGGTGCTCGTGCTGCTCGGCGGGGTGGTGGCCCTCGGTTCTGCACTCGTCGTAGTGCCCGTCGTGCGCGTGGTGCAGGTGCCCCTCGTGCACGTAATCCACATGCCCGAGATGTTGCACGCTCGTATGTCCGCACTCCGGCCCGTGAGCGTGGCGGTGCTCGTTGGTGTGGATGGGGTGGTTGATGCCTGTGCTCATCTTGACCTCCTGAAAGTGTGGCTCGCTACCCAACGTTACATGCGTGAAGGCGCATCTGTTTGGTGATAGGCAACGTGATCACGTCGTTCTCGAAGGTGGCGACGGCCTGCGGCGGAGGCGAACCCAAGGGGGAAAAAGAAACGAAAATCAGTTCCGTTAAGATGGGCTCCGGTCCCTCGCTGAAGGAGATTCCCGTGGCCGTACCGAAGCGGAAGAAGTCCCGGTCGAACACCCGGCACCGGCGGGCGCAGTGGAAGGCCAGCGCGCCACAGCTGATGCCCTGTCCGTGTCCGCGTAGAGAGATGGTGGTGCCGCACCGGGCCTGCGCGCACTGCGGCCTCTACCGGGGACGTCAGGTGGTGGATCAGCCGTGACCGCCCGGTTGCCGGTGACGGTGCTGTCGGGATTCCTCGGCGCGGGAAAGACGAGCCTGCTCAACCACGTGCTGGCCAACCGGGACGGGCTGCGGGTGGCGGTGATCGTCAACGACATGAGCGAAGTCAACATCGATGCCACCCTGGTGCGCGACGGGGGAGCGTTGTCGCGGACGGAGGAGCGGTTGGTCGAGCTGACCAACGGCTGCATCTGCTGCACGCTGCGCGACGACCTGCTCGACGAGGTGGCCCGATTGGCGCGACTGGGCCGTTTCGACTACCTGCTGATCGAGTCCAGTG
>NZ_FMCW01000048.1 GCF_900091595.1 Micromonospora haikouensis | reverse complement strand
CTGTACTGGGCAGCCTCCGAACTGCATCTACCCACCCTGGCCGACTCCGGCTACGAAGGCGCCGGCCAGGGCATCCACACCCCGTACAAGCAACCCGCCGACGGCCGTCGCCTCGCGGTCGACAACCGCGCCTACAACGCCGTCCTTCGATCGATGCGGTGCCTCGGAGAACGCGGCTTCGCCATCCTGACCGGCCGCTGGCGCACGCTACGCCACAGCACCGCCAGCCCACGCAGCCTCGGCGACATCGTCCGTGCCGCCCTCCACCTCACCCACTACGAACACCGATACCTACCGAATTCTTGTTGAGATCACGTCAATGCTCTCTGGACTTCGATCGAAGGGTGGTTGGGGTATCCGTCAAGCCGCGACAAAGTCTTCCTCCCTGGGGCTTCCCCTGTACCAACGACGGCGGGTTCGAGGGGTTGCGTGGAGGGTCCTTCGGCAGCATTCGGCGGAGGAGTGTTAAGGGAAATTGGGAGTGGTCTGATTAATCACTATGTGGAACATGTGGATCATCGTGCCGCCGTTTCTCCATTCCCGGTCGCACACCGTGTGCGACTCAACGCCTGCTCCCGCGAGGATGTAATCGGAATCAATCGCGCGAATATGGCTAATTCACCTTTCTCTTATCAGCTTGTCCTGGTGGTGTCTAGCCATATTCCTCAATGTGGGAAAGGTGGGGGTGGTAGGTGTCATTCTGGGGAAACATCTCGCCGACGCCTGACGCAACCGGCTGCGCGTGCGGCGAGCGTCGCCGGCCGACCCGCGCGGATATCGGTTCAGTGGCGGGGAGCGCATGGGCGGGGGCCGGCTCCCGGTTGCTGCCGGATGAGGGGAGTCGGTCGTGGGGGTGGTGACATGGTGTCGGTGGTGGGGTGTCGAAGACCAGGGTGGCGGTGACGAGCCGGTGGTCGGAGGGGTAGGGCTGCCGTGCCGGGACGTGGACGCGGTAGCTGCCAGGGTCGACGTGGGGGCGCATGGCGTCGTTGGCGAGGAGCCAGTCGATGAGCAGGCCGCCGCCGGCGTCGATGCCGTTGTTGACGGTGGGGAGCAGAGGTATGTGGGGGTTGGCGGTCCGGGCGAGTTCGGCGAGGGCGTGGAAGCCGCATCCGTCGGTGCGGTGGTGGGTTTCGGGGTCCCAGCGTCCGATGAGGTGGTCGACGGCGTCGGTGTCGGCGGTCCAGGTGCCGTCGGGGTGTCGGCGTGCTTTCTGGGCGCGGGCGCGGTGGCCGGCGGCTGTCCAGTCGCGTTGGGGGAGGTGGGGGCCGGAGGCGGTGCTGTTGAGGTCGCCTCCGACGATGACGGGCATGTCGGTGGTGCCGTAGCGGTCGAGCAGGGCGGCCTGTTGGCGGCGGCGGATGCCGCAATGGGGGTCCCAGTGGGTGACGGCTGCGGCGAAGGTGGTGCGGCTGTCGGGGGTGCCGGGTTCGCCGGTGTCGCGGATCGCGAAGACGGCGATGTTGCGCTTGTCGGCGAAGACGTGCGGGTCGGCGGGGGCGGGCCAGGACCGCAGGGTCAGCAGCGTCGGGTCGTAGAGGATGGCGGGTGGCATGGGGCCGTTTGGGTCGTGGCCGAGCACGCCGACGTAGGGGCGGTCGAACCGGTCGGCGAGCAGTTCTGCGGCGTGGTGCAGGGGGCGTTGGCCGTTCTCGTGCCAGGTCTTGGCCTCGCAGAGCAGGATCAGTGCGGGCGGGGCTTGCACGTTGTGGAAGGCGTCCACGAGGGGGCGTAGGTTGCGTTGGCCGTGGCGGAGGCCGCCGGCTTCGAAGTTGAACAACGCGATGGGGATCATGGTTGCTCCGTGGGTGGGGTGTTCTGGTGGGCAGGCGTGGGGCTTGTTGGGGCCGGGTCCGGGGTGCTTGTCCGGCGGCGGGCGGTGACCTGGCGGGTGCGGGCCCAGCCGGAGGGGGTCTCCCACTGCATCCCGATGGCACCGAGCGCGGCGGCCTGGTTGGGGGTCAGGGTGCCGGCGCGGCGGGCCGCGCGCTGCTTCTTGAGCCAACTAGACAGGTTGATGTCGCCTTCGCGGTGGCCTTTGCGGGGGTGCAGGTGGCCCTCGCGCTGGTAGTAGGCGGTGGCCGCTGCGAGGTTGCGCTGCCAGGCGGCCTCGCGGATGGACCAGTGGATGCCCAGTGCTTCCAGGGCGCGGACCCGCTCGGCGCTGAGGGCTCCCTTCTGGTAGTCGACGCGTCGGGCGGAGAGCCAGCGGTAGAGGTCGATGCCGTTGACGGTGTGGCCGAAGGGAACGTCGAGGTGGCCGTGGTCGGCGTGGAACCGGCGGGCGGCGGCGTACCCGTCGTGGTGGGCTGCCCGGATGCTCCAGTCGATGCCCAGGGCGTCGAGGTCGGCGACCCGGTCGGCGGGCAGGGTGCCGGCGCGGCGGGCCGCGCGTTGCTGCCACAGCCAGGTGTAGAGGTCGAACCCGTCGAGGACGTGGCCGTGGGGGACGTGCAGGTGTCCGTGTTCGGCGTGGAATCGTCGCGCGTAGGTGAGCCCTCGGGCCCAGATTCCTTCCCGGGGTTCCCAGTGGAAGCCGAGCGCGTTGAGGTAGTCGACGCGGTCCTGGGCCAGGCGGCCGGCCTTGTGGTCGGCGCGCTGCCGGAAGACCCACCGGTCGAGGCGGACACCATGCCGGAGGTGACCGGTCGGGACCCGGGTGTGGCCGTGGTCGGCGTGGAAGTCGCGCAGGGCGCCGTAGCCGACCATCCAGTCGGGGGTGGTCTCCTCCAGCACCCGCACCGTCAGGTGCCGCAGCAACTGCTCGGACGCGTATCCGTCGGGCAGGCGGACCAGCAGCCGCGGCGGCAGCTCCGCGGCCCCGGTGCCGGTGCGGGCGCGTTGGAGGTCGAGGTCGGCCGCCAGAGCGCCGTCGTGGGCCCGCAACGCCCGTAGCGTCTGCAGCAGGGTCGCCCAGCGGGTCATGGTCCCGGCCAGGTCGGAGGTCATGTCGGCGGAGTCGTCGGGAAGCAGCACCGGAAGCAGGATGGTGGCGATGCCGGAACCGGCCGGATTGCGGCGCACCGCCCGCCCCACCACCTGGACGACGTCCACGGGGGACTCCTTCGGTGCGGTGAGCACGATCGCGTCCACGGCGGGCACGTCCACGCCCTCGCCCAGGCACCGCGCGTTGGACAGCACCGTCCACCCGTCCTCGGGCGGCTCGGCCAGCCGTCGCAGGTGCAGGCGCCGCTGGGTGATGCTCTGGGTGCCGTCGACGTGTCCCACCGTCAGCCGGCCCTTCGGCCGTTCGCCGGCAGGCAGCGACTGCACGGCGGCCGGCAGTGTGCGGGCGAACTCCCGGCTGGCCTGCACCCGCGGCGTGAACACCAACACCCGCCGAAGACCGAACTCCGCCGCAGCCCGGACCAGGGCGGTCTGCACCACCACCGTCCGCAACGGCGCGGCCCGCGCATCGACCACCGCGGCCGGGTCCAGATCGCGCAGCATCTCCAACGCCTGCGCGGACGTGACCCCGATGGCGAGGACCCGGTAGTCGTCCAGCCAGCCGTCACTGATGGCCTGCCCGAACGAGTACGCGTAGCAGACGGGCCCGAACACCGACGTCTCATCCATCGACAGCACGTCGTCACCGTCGCCGCCGGTGCGGAGCCTGGCCGGCAGCAGCCGGGGCGTGGCCGACATGTACAGCCGCCGCCGCGCCGGCAGATGCTCGTCACGGTGCACCAGCGCACCGTGCTTGCCCGCCCAACCGGCCGTGTGGTGCGCCTCGTCCACGATCAGCAGGTCGGCGGCCACCCCGGCGGCGTTCAGGCCCCTGCCCACGGTGTCCGCCGACCGGTGCGTGACCAGCACCAGACTCAACCCCGACGCCGCATCGTGCTGCCTCGCCCACCCGGCGATCTGCGCCGCGTCGGTGGTCACCGGGCAGGTCAGGTCCACCACCCGCACCGCTTCGTCGGCGACGCCGCCGTCGCCGCACACCGCCAGCACCCGGACGGCAGCACCCGCCCGGACCCACACGCTCAACGTCTGGGCCAGCAGGGTCAGCGACGGCACGGCCACCACCACCAGCCCTGAGGGACACAGCCGGACCGCCGCGTGCACAGCCACGATCGACTTCCCGCTGCCGCAGGCCGCCCGTACCTGACCACGGCCGCCGTCCGCCAGCGCCGCGACCACCGCGTCAACGGCCTCCCGCTGGTAGCCGCGCAGCGTCGGCATCGGCGTCATCAGCGGGTACGCCGGTCGACGCGCGACAGCCGGCCGGGAGCGGCGGACGGCGCGCAGGCCGATGCGGACCGGAGGACTGCGTGGTGGAGACGCCGGGGGTGGGAAAGCAAGGGTGGGCTCCTGGGTCAGGGTGGGTGGGCGGCGGCTGCCGACGTCGGCTCGTTCGCCTGGAGAGACCGGTCATCCGGTGCCGGGTTGGACATCCCGCAGGGGAAGCGCAGCCCGAGCGCGTCGAGGGGCGGCGGAGGCGTGGCCGGAAGGCCTCGGGGCTGGGCGGCCGCGAGGAGGTGGACGCGGTGTCACCGCAGCGGGGTCGCCTTGCGGCGCGTGATGGTGTCCTGCCGTCGGGAGAACCTGGTGCCGCCTGCTGGTTCTACGGCGGGTGCAGTGGGGCGGGTGAAGGTTTCGGCGAGGTGGAGGTGGTCGGTGGGGATGCCGGCGAGGGGGAGGCGGTGGCGGGCGTGGTCGATGAGTGCGGGTGGGCCGGCGACGTGGACGTGGTGGCCGGGCCGGTAGTGGTCGAGGACGGCGGTGAGCACGTCACCCTGGGCGGCCGGGTCGACGAGGGGGTCGTCGGTGAAGGTGGGCCTGATGGTCAGCCACTCCGGATACGCGGTCTGGAGGGTGTCGAGGGTGATGCTGTCGTAGAGGTCTTCGAGCGTGCGGGCACCGACGATGAGGGTGACCCGCCGCTGCCGGCCGTTGGCGGCGCCGGTGATGGTGAGGTGTTCGACGATGGCGCGTAGGGGCGCCAGGCCGGTGCCGCCAGCGGCGAGGAGAAGGTCACCGTGGTGGTCGGGGTCGAGGGTCAGTCCGGCGTGGTAGGGCGGGCCGAGCCACACGTATTCCCCGACGGCGGCATGGTGGGTGAGACAGGGCGAGACGGGTCCGTCGGGGACGGCGCGGACGTGGAGCTCGATGGTGCCGTCAGGGCGGGGTGCATTGGCCGGGGAGTACCACCTCCAGGTGCCAGGTCGGTGGGGCGTGGTGACGGGGAGGGCCTGGCCGGGTTCGTACTGCAGGCGGCGGCGGGGACGCAGAGTGAGCACCGTGGTGGTATCGGTTGCCGGGTCGCGGCCGATGATCTGGGCAGGGGTCCACGGGAGTGTGGTGGTGAGGCGGTGGGCGGCGCGGTGGGTGAGGTTGAGGACGTGGTGGCCGTGACGGCGCCACTGATCGGCGATCGTGGACGTCCAGGCGGTGGGCGCGTGGCGGGCGACGGTGGCGGTGAGGGCGTCAACGAGCATCTGGTGGTGGTAGGGCTGCAGGCCCAGGTACCGGTAGGTGGGGGCGAACGCGGCGAGCAGAGCGGTGCGCCCCGCGTGGTTGTCACCCCCGGCGATCAGGTGACCGACGGTGGCCAGGAACAGTTGTGCATCACGTTCGGGCAGCAGCCTCATCCGTCGGTCAGCCAGGAGGGACGAGAAGTGGTCGGTGGCGCGGCGCAGGTGGGGTGTGACGTCGGCCCAGGATGCGCGGAGGTCGGCTGGATAGGCGGCGGGCGGTGTCACGAGACCGGCTCCTTGGCGCTGATCGGAATGCTGGGTCGGTGGCGTGGTGCGCGCGAGGGCGCGGGTCGCTGGTGGTGACGCGTCGTGGTCCTGCCAGCAGGCAGAGAGGCTCGGCAGTCGGTGACGTGGCGGCGGTGCGGGACGACGATGTACCGCCGCTCCCTCGGGGACGCCGGGAGAGCGGGTCAGCGGTAGGCGGCGGTGGCGAGGTCGCCGATGCTGGCGTCGACCGCGGCGGTGATGTCCCGTACGGCTCGGTGGTGTTGGTTGGCGATGGTGGTGAGGCGTGTGGTCAGGGTGGTCGGGTCGTTGTCGAGGTACAGGTGGGTGGTCAGGCCGAGGACGGCGACGAGGCCGGCGAGTGCGGCGGTGTGGTCGTTGGGTTGTTCGCGGCCTTGGGCGAGGTAGCAGAGTCGGGCGCGGGGGACGACGGACCATTTGCTGTGGGTGGGTAGGTAGGTGTGGCGGTGGGTGATGCCGGCGAGGCGTCGTTGGCGGTGTGGGCGCAGGATTCCGGTGGTGACGAGTCCGGCGCGGGTGCGGTCGTAGAGGTCGACGGCGAAGTGCCGCAGCCAGGTCCGCAGGGGCGGGGCGGTGCGGGTGGGGTGCAGTGAGGCGATGGCGGCGTCGGCGATGAGGTCGCCGACGGGCCGGTCGGTGCGCAGGCGCAGCCGTTGGCCGGGCACAGCGCTGGTGGGGTCGGGTGGGTCGACGATGACCCGTGCGGCGAGGTGCAGGTCGATCAGGACGGCGCCGGCGAGGCCGAGGGCGAGGGCCCGGCGGTGTACGTGCAGGCGGCCGGTGTCGTCGTCGTGGGCGAGCATGAACAGCTCGTCGCGCAGCGGCAGGTGGGGGATCGTGGTCACGGTCGGCTCCTACCGTGTTTCGGCGGCGAGCCGCCGTAGCCGGCGGTGCGCGTCCTGGTAGGCGTCGGACGGTGCGGGGAGCAGGGCTTTGTCGACGGCGGCGAGGATCGTGTAGTTGGGGTCGCAGACGTTGCCGACGGGTGCGCGCCCGGCCTGGGACACGAGTTGGTAGGCGTCGAGGGTGTCCAGGCCGGTCAGGGTGCTGGTCCAGCCGACGAGGTCGTGGTGGGCGATGCGGTAGGCGTCCTCCAGGGGGCGGGCGCAGCCGATCGACATGAGCGAGGTGTCGGTCTCCAGCCGCGGCCAGGGTGTCGTCACGCCTTTGACGACCTCGACGATGAGGGTGGTGACGGTGGCGATCTCCACGGCGGCGCCGCAGGCCTCGCCTTCGCCCTGGCGGGCGTGTCCGTCGCCGAGGGCGAGCATCGCCCCGTGCACGTTGACCCCGAGGAAGAGGGTGACGCCGGCGCGTAGCTGCGGGGTGTCGAGGTTCCCGCCGTGGGAGTCGGGCACGAGTGTGGAGCGGGCCTCGAACCCTGCGGGTGCGACGCCGATCGTGCCGATCATCGGATCCAGCGGGAGATCCACCGTGTGGTCGCTGCTCGTGGCCTGGAACCGTACGGTGCGGGCCTGCTGGTCGATCCCGTACACCCACACCCGTTCGGGCAGCGGAGGTTGCAGGGTGGCGGTGCGGGAGGTCGAGGTCAGCGCCCCGAAGTGCGGGAACGTCGTCGACACCCCCCAGTCCGTGGCGGGGCTGATCGCGGCGATGTGCACGGCGAGGGTATCGCCGGGCTCGGCGTCCTCGACGAAGAACGGCCCGGACACCGGGTTCAGGTACGGCATGCGGCACACCCGCGACGGCAGGTCCGCCGGACCCCGCACCAGCCCGCCGAAGCAGTCCTGCGTGAACACCTCCAGCACGTCCCCGCAGCGGACGTGGGCGACGGGCAGACGCGCGCCGAAGGTGTGCGCCAGTTCCCCCGGGCCCGGCCGGTACACGATCCGGTCCATGCCGGTCACACCCGCTCCAGGTCACGGCCGGCCGGGCGGGCCGGCACCAGGCCGGACAGCACGGGACGCCGGCCGGTGGCGTACAGGCAGGCGAGGACCACCAGCCCCACCGCGAGCCACGCCAACCCGGCCCGCTGGGCGGCAATGTTCGCGTGCACCACCACGTAGGCCAGGACTGTGAACCCCAGCACCGGCATGACCAGGTGCGCCCACCAGTTACGGCTACGCCGACGGACGAGGTGGTGCACCACCACCGACACGTGCAGCACCAGGAACGCCACCATCGCCCCGAAGTTGACCAGCGACGACAACACCGTCACCCCGTCCGCCCGACCCGCCATGTACAGGCCCAGCACCAGGGACACCACACCGGTGAGCAGGGTCGCGTTGACCGGCACACCCCGCCGGGGCGACACCCGCGCCAGGAACCCCGGCAACTGACGGTCCCGCGCCATGGCGTAGAGCAGCCGGCTGGTCGCGACCTGGGCGACCATCGAGTTCGGCAACCCCCACGCGACCGCCGTCGCCACCGCGCACACCGTCGCCAACCAACCCCCGCCCGCGACCCGCGCCACGTCGTAGAACGCCGTCCCCGCCGGATCACCGTCGGCCAGCAGCCGGCCCGGGTCGGCGACGAGCATCGCCGCCAGCCACGTCTGCCCGACGAACAACACCCCCGCCAGGATCAGGACCGCCGCCATTGCCCGCCCGACCTGCCGGGGCCCGCCCCTGCTCTCCTCGGCGAGCATGGAGATGCCGTCGAACCCGAGGAACGACAACACCGCGATCGACACCGCCCCGGCCACCACCGACCAGCCGAACGTGTCGGAGTCGTAGAACGCCCCCCAGCTCAACCGGCCCTTGCCCGCGGCGAGGGCACCGGCAGCGACGACCAGGAACACCGCCAACACCAGCAGCTCACCGACGAGCATGACCCGCGTGACCAACGCTGTCATCCGGATCCCGACCGAGTTGACCACCGTGTTCACCACCACGAAGCCCAGCAGCCAACACCACACCGGCACCGACGGCACACTCGCGTGCATCGCCACCGACGCCACCAGATACAACAGGCCCGGCACCAGCACGTAGTCCAGCAGGATCACCCAACCCGCCAGGAACCCCACCGGCGCACCGATCCCACGCCCCGCGTAGTTGTAGACGCTCCCCGACATCGGAAACGCCCGCACCATCTGCGCGTACGAGAACGCGGTGAACATCAACGCCACCACACCCACCACGTACGCCAACGCCACCATCCCACCCGACCCCGCGTACACACTCCCGAAGATCGCCATCGGCGCGATCGGCACCATGTACACCAACCCGTACGCCACCAGATCCCGAAACCTCAGCCCCCGGGCCAGCTCCTGCCGATATCCGTAATGCTCCAGCCTTTCCTGTCGTTGCACTTCCCACTCCTTCAAGCTTCGAATTCGCATTCACCGGATCGAGATTTGCCAAGCGGTGGCCGTCACACATCAATGCGGCTGTTGCAAAAAGGGTCGCTCGGATTCGGGGAACCAGTCGATAGCGGGAATGCGGACAGAAAGTGCTGTCCGCGTCCGGCATCGGTGCCGCCGAGTAAAGGGCTGCTGGAGGAGCAGGGGACCGGGACGCCCAAGGGAGTGCATGGCGGCGGGCGTAGAGTCGGCGTTGTGGCTGCCCACCCCCGCGAGTCCCCGAGGCCGAGCCCGCCTCCACCCCGGCTGCCGGCGCGCCGAGTGTGGCACCCGAGAGGGCTCCTCGTCTGCTGTCCTGCCTGCTTGACGCCGGGCTGCGCGAGGAGGCGCGCGTGAGGGCGGAGGCCGCCGATGCTCCCATTTCGGCGGCGGACGCGGTGCGGGCATCCGTTAGTTATGACCAGCTTCGAATCTTCGACGGTTCGCTCTATTGGTTGGAGACGCGCCCCGATGCCGGCGGAGCCGCAACCCTGATGCGGTGGCGGCCCGGCGAAGGAACGCGGGACGCGGGTCCCGCGAACTTCCACATCGGCAGCGCGGTGCACGCGTACGGCGGTGGCTCCTTCGCCGTCGTCGACGGTAACCTGTGGTGTGTCGGCGAGGGCGGTCTGTACCGGCGTCGCCGCGGAGGTGACGAGCTGGAACTGATCAGTCCAGGGGTAATGGGAGACCTGGTCGTCGGTGCGGGCGAGTTGCTGGCCGTGCGGGAGTCCGAGCAGGGTGACGAGTTGGTGGCGGTGGCGCTCACGGGGCCGCTGCAGGTGAGGGTTCTCGCCGAGTCGGCGGGCTTCTTCGGCGCGCCCCGACCGGGTCCGGCCTTCCTGGCATGGTCGTGGTGGAGCGAGCGGGACATGCCGTGGGATGCCTGCGAGTTGTGGGTGGCGCCCTACGAGTCTGGCGGAGGCATCGGGGATCCCGTGCGGGTCGCGGGCGGGGCAGACGAGTCGGCGGTGGAGCCACGGTGGGGTCCCGACGGCGCGCTCTACTTCATGTCGGACCGCAGTGGCTGGTGGAACCTCTTCCGGTGGAACGGACAGGAGGCCCAGGCCGTCGTCCCCGTTGCGGGTGAATGCGTGGCGGAGCCCTGGGAACTGGGCTACGCGTCGTATGACTTCCTCGACGACGGACGGATCGTGATGGCGGTGCAGCAGGGGCCGCGACACCGCCTGCTCCTCGTCGACCCGTCCGGCGCTGCGACGTCGGTCGAGCTTCCGTACACGTCGATCAAGCCCTACGTGGCGGCGCACGGGACGGCAGTCGCGCTGATCGCCTCGTCACCGACGGCGGCGCCGCAGGTCGCGTTGGCGCACCTGACTGCTGACGGTCCCCGCCTGGAGGTGCTGGCCCGGTCGGAACACACCCGCCTTGCCGGACGCGCGGTCTCGACGCCGACGGAGCTGCGGGTGCGGGTCGCGGACGACCGCGAGGTCCTGGCCCTGGTGTATCCGCCGACAGGCGCGGGGCCGGGGTGGCGGGCGCCCGTGATCGTCCGTGCGCACCCCGGCCCGACCGCCTCCTGCCTGCTGCGCCTGGACTGGCAGGCGCAGTTCTTCACCAGCCGTGGGTTCGCCGTCGTGGATGTCGACTACCTCGGCAGCACCGGCTACGGGCGGGCGTTCCGCGAGTCGCTGTACGGCCGGTGGGGTGTCGATGACGTCGACGACTGCCGGGCAGTGGCCGAGCACCTGCTGGTAACGGGGCGAGCGGTGCCGGGTGGGGTCTTCATCCGCGGTGCTAGCGCCGGCGGGTACACGGCCCTCCACGCGGCGACGCAGGACGGGCCGTTCGCCGCCGCCACGGCCATCTCGGCGATCGTGGATCCCGACCGGTGGGCGACCACCGTGCCCAGATTCCAGCGCGCCCATGCCCTGCGCCTGCGGGGCGGCGCGGGCCGGGTCCACGCCGATGCGATCCGCCGGCCGGTGCTGCTCGTCCACGGCACCGTCGACGCCGTTGCCGCCGTCGACGACGCGCGGGACCTCGCCGCGCAGTTGACCCGCCGCGGCCTGCCACACGAGCTGCTGTTGCTCGACGGCGTCGGTCACTACGTGGCCACCTCCGGACATGCTGGGGCGGCATTGGAGGCTGAGCTGGCCCACTACCGGTCGTGGATGGGCGAGGCCGGCGGGGATCCGGGGTGCTACACCGCTGCCGCTGGCAGCTGATGCCGCACGTAGTCGCCGAACTCGCGGACCTCCGGCTCGCCGCGGTAGGGATCGAGATCGACCTGGACATCGACGATGCGCTGCACGCACCGGTGCGAGGCCGTCCTGGCCGCGTGATCGACGGCCTCCCGCCCGGTCGCACACGCTTCGTCGATACGCCCGGCGGCGGCCAGGGACGAGGCCAGAAGCGCGGTGTCGATGGCGAGCCGGCGGACGTGCGAGGGACTCAGCGAGGTGAGCGCGTCGCCCAGATGATGCTGTGTCTGCTGCGGCCGGCCGAGGTCGTGAAAGCAGTGGGCCAGCTCGTCGGCGAGGTAGGCCGGGGTGAAGTAACGGATCCACTCCGGTTCGTCCTCCGGCTGGCTACGGGCGAGCTGCTTCTCCGCGACGGAGAGATGGGCTACCGAGTCGGCTTCATGCCCGAGGCGGGCGTGCGCGCGGGCCACCACGGCATGCAGTGCGGCGCGTAGCGCCGGGGTCGCCTGTTCCTCGCACCCCGTGAGCGCGGTGACGGCCATCCGAAGCCCGGCCTCGGGATGATTGCAGTGGAGCGCCAGGTGGCCGATGTTGACGGCGAGCAGATACCCGCCGTAGCTCCGGTCGTCTGCTGCCTGCGACAGCCGTAGGGCGCGCAGGTAACGACGCTGGGCCAGTCCGTGCGCGCCCGTGTCCACAGCCTGGTAGCCGCAGAGCTCGAAGAAGCCCGCCGCGAGCGTGTGCAGGCGTCTACCGATCGACTCGGACGCGGGCGTGGCCGCGAGCAGCCGGTTGAGCTCATTTTCGATGTACCGCTGCACCTGGGCGTGGACCCGGCCGGCACCGTGGGTGTGATCCAACTGCCGGAACACGGTGAGCGCGGTCTCCGCCGATGCGAGATCGTCCTCCGAGACGCGGCTCGCGGCGACCGGTCGACCCGGCGTGGGGCAGCTGGGGCCACGGTCGGCGTTCAGCCAGTCCAGTGCGGCCCGGTCAAGTACTCCCGGTTGTAAGGGAACCCGCCTGACCAGGTCACCGGGCTCGGTGGACCCGGGCGGAGCCGCCTGCGGCGGGATCACCGGACTGACCGGACCGGCAGGTGAGGAGGCAGGCCTTATGTTTCGTTCGAGGCCCCGTTTCGTCTCGAGTAACGGCAGTAGCCGCAGTAGAGCTCCGCCTGCGGCCAGTGCCGTGTCGCAGGCCTCGACGAACTGGCGGGACGGGAACCGGTCCGCTGTCTCCACCCGCCGGACCAGATCGGCGCTAAAGCGGATCTTCGCTCCCAGCCGCGCCTGGGAGAGATTCGCCTGTTCCCGTAGGCGCCGCAGCTCGGCACCGAAGAAGTGACGCTCCGACGCGGACGGCTGGAGCGTCCTCGGGGCCTGGGCCATGACGCCGCCCTCCTCAGGATTCCACCGAACGGTATCGAGCAGCGTAGACCCGTACGCCCGCCGGCATCGTCGTTCGCCGCCGCACACCAGCATGCGCCATACGTGGGTTCGGCCGCGCGTGGCTCGCCGGGCTCACGCGCATGGCGGTCCCGCGTCGCGCCGCCGTGCCCGTATCCGGGTATGCGGACACGTGGTTCGTCCGCATGGCGTGCGTTCACCCGGCCGCTCGTCCGGGCCAGAGTGTGAGGAGCGACCGACGACGCACCCGGGTTCTCCGGCCCGGTGCAGCCGGCGATCCGGTCCGCGACGCTGGTGCACCACGACGGAAGGTGCCCGGCACCCGAGAAGAAGGAAGTACCGAGTGATCCAGGTGGCTGACACGCATGACGGTGCCGACCGGGCGGCCGACCTGCGCGCCGTGCTGGTGGACGAGCTGCGCGGCCGAGGCAAGATCGCCACCGCAGCGGTGGAGGCGGCGTTCCGCCGGGTGCCACGTGAGCGGTTCATGCCCGACGGCACCGATCTCACCGTTGCCTACGGGGTCGACAACTCGGTGGTCACCAAACGCGACGAGCACGGCGTGGCGATCTCCTCGGTGTCCGCCGCCTACATCCAGGCGCGGATGCTCGAACAGGCCGAGGTGCGGTCCGGCATGACGGTGCTGGAGGTCGGCTCGGGTGGCCTGAACGCCGCGTACCTCGCCGAGATCGTCGGTCCACAGGGACGGGTCGTCAGCGTCGACATCGACCCGGAGGTCACCGCCCGCGCGACGACGCTGCTGGAACAGAACGGCTACGGCGACCGGGTCCGGGTCCTGGTCGCCGACGCCGAGCACGGTGTGCCGGGCGAGGGTCCCTTCGACGCCGTCATCGTCACGGTGGGCGCCTGGGACATCCCCCCGGCCCTGCTCGACCAACTGCGGAATCCGGGCGTGCTCGTCCTGCCGCTGATCATGAACGGTGTCACGAGGACGATCGGGTTCCGCCGGGCGTCCGAGCACCTCTCCAGTACGTCGGCGGAGGTCGCCGGTTTCGTGCCGATGCAGGGCGACGGTCGGCACCCCGATCGGGTGTTCCTCCTGCCCGACGGCAACGGGCGTAACGTCCGGCTCTCGTTCGACTCCGGTGCCCCCCGTGAGATCAGCCGGCTCGACGGCGTCCTGGCGACGGAGCGCGTCGAGCGCTGGTCGGGCGTGACGATCGACAACGGCGTCTCGTTCGCCGACCTGCACCTGTGGTTCGCGTGGTTCCTCCCCGGCTTCTGCCGGATCGCCCCGGACGAGGGAACCGACCTGGCCGCTGAGCGCCGCTGGTTCCCCTTCGGCGTCGTCTCCGGGGCGGGCTTCGCCTACCTGGCCGTGCGCCCGGCTGCCGAGGGCGAGGGGGCGGAGTTCGGTGCCCGCGCCTACGGCCCGGACGGACAGCGAGCCGCTGCCTCCATGGTCGAACAGATCCAGGCCTGGGATCGCGACGGACGCCACACCGAACCGACCTTCCACTACTGGCCCGTCGGCAGCGACCCCTCGCTCATCTCCGCCGACGCCCCCGTCATGGACAAGACGCACGGCGTCGTCACGATCTCCTGGCCCTAGACCAGGTGGCACCACCCAACCCTTCCAGCTGAGGAGAGTGATGTCGATGGCCCCGCCGACTGCGGTCCTCGACGCCCCCACGGCCGACGCCGACGTCGTCACCGACGACGACTTCGCGCTCGACCTGCGGGTCATCGAGGCCACGACGCCGCTGGTCGTCATGGCGTGCAGCACCAGCGACGGCTGCGGAAGCACCTGCAGCACCAGCGCGTGCAACACCTCGTCGTACGACCCCGCCTGACCGCGCCCACCTACCGCCGGAGCCCGCGCTTTGCGGGCTCCGGCGCCCCTCTCCCCATCCCCCGCCAGGAGGCACCCCATGCCGCCCGAGCACGCCAGGTACCAGCCAACCGGCTTGGTACTGGTCCGGGCCAGCACCGATCCCGGCGACCTCGGCCCCGGACCGTCAGCCGCCCTCATCGGCCCGGCAGCGCCCGCGCGTGAGGGCCTCGCCTGGCTGGCCAACCGGTGGACACGCCCTGACGTCCGGGACGCCATCTCGATGGCCAGCCCCGGCCTCGCCGCACGCGTCAGCCAACTCCTCACCCCCAGGGCCGCCGAAGCGACAGCCGCCGCCGTCCGCCGCGCGGTCCTCGCCACCGCCTCCTATCTGCTGCGATGGCAACGCCGAACGACGCCGTTCGGACTGTTCGCCGCCGTCACCACAGCGACCGTCGGCCCGGCGGCGGCAACGATCGGGGACAGGCACCGCGCTGCGGCACGGGTCGACGGTGAATGGCTGACGCACGTCGTCGACAGCCTCGAGTCCGACCCCGATCTCCAACGACGGCTGACCGTGGTCGCCGACAGCGCAAGGTTCGTGCGCGATGGCCGCGTCATCGTCGCCGCCCGGCCGCTGCCGGGCCAGCGCTCGCCTGGACCACCCCGCGAAACCTCCACCACGAACAACCGGGCCGTACGGCTGGCCCTTGCCCACGCGGCGCGGCCGATCCACTTTCCTCAGCTCGCCGCGCGGATCGCGCACGAGATGCCCCACGCGGCTCCCGCAACGATCGGGGCGATGCTGCACGGCCTCGTGGGCGGCGGCTTCCTCATCACCAGCCTCCGCCCGCCCATGACCGCCGCGGACGGCCTGGCCCATGTCATCGACGTGCTGGATGCCGCAGGGGCCGCCGAGCTGAGCGCGGTGGCACCGATCCTCGACTGGCTCAAGGCGGCCGGTGAGCTGATCGCGCGACACAATGCGCTGGCAGATCCCCGCGAGGCGGCGCGGACCCGGGCCGCAGCGATCAGGGCCATGGCGACGCTGGCACCCGACGCCGAGCACCAGCTCGCCGTCGACCTGCGGCTCGACGCCAAGATCAGCATTCCGTCCCGGGTGCTCGACGAGGTGGCGCTCGCCGCCGAACTGCTGCTCCGCCTGACCACTCAGCCGTTCGGATCCGTCGCCTGGCTGGACTACCACGCCCGGTTCCGTGACCGGTACGGCGCCGGAGCTCTGGTGCCGGTCCGCGACCTGGTCGCAGATTCCGGCCTCGGCTATCCCGCCGGCTTTCTCGGCGCACCCCGAGCACGTCCGGCCTGGCGGATGCTGACCGAGCGTGATGTACGCCTGGCCGCGCTCATCCAGAAGGCGACCCTCGACGGCACCGACGAGATCCGCCTCACCGATGCCGACGTCGACGCACTCACCGTAGGTAACCACGCTACCGCAGTCCCGCCCTGCCGGCTCGAACTGGGCTTCGCCGTGTACGCGGCCAGCGCCGAGAAGGTGGACCGTGGAGACTACGAGTTGCGGATCACGGCCGCCCCCAGAACGCCGACCAGCATGGTCGGGCGGTTCGCCTACCTTCTCGACCCTGCCGAACAGGCGCAGATCGCCGCGTCCTACGCCCACCATGCCTCTGACGCGGACCCGGCGTTCCCGGTCCAACTGTCGTTCCCACCCCGCCGCACGCACAACCAGAACGTCACCCGCGTCGGCACACTCCTGCCCGACGTGCTGTCCCTGTCCGAGCATCCCGACGGCCCGACGGTCACCGTGGACGACCTCGCCGTCACCGCCGACGCCGAACAGATGTACCTCGTCCACTGGCCGACCGGTCGGCGCGTCGTCCCGCACATCCCGCATGCCCTGGACACCACCGTGCAGACCCCGCCCCTGGCGCGGTTCCTCGCCGAGGTCGCCGACGCCCGCAGCGTCGTCTTCGGTCCGCTCGACCACGGCGCAGCCGCGCGCAACCTGCCCTACCTTCCCCGTATCCGGTACGGCCGCATCATCCTGAGCCCGGCGCGCTGGCTGCTCGCCGGAGCCGATCTCGCCTCCGTCGACCCGCGAGGCGACGAGCCGGCTGCGGGCCGGTGGGAAACGTCCCTCGCCGCCTGGCGGCAGCAGTGGCGCGTACCGGACCGGGTGGTGGCCTGCCACGGCGAGCTTCGCCTGCCCCTCGACCTCAGCCGACCGCTCGACCGTGCCCTCCTGCGAGCCCGGCTGATCCGTGCCGGTCGGCTCGAGCTACGAGAAGATGCCCCGCCCGACGGTTACGGATGGACCGCAGGCCGACCTGCGGAGTTCCTCACCTCGATGACCCTAACCACGGTCCCGAAGCGCACGCCGCCGGTCACCGCCCCACCCGGCGACACCTTCCGGCCCGGAGCGTCCACCATCGTCCACGCCCGGCTGGTTGGCAACCCGGCCCGCACCGACCAGTTGCTCACCGCGCACCTGCCGAAGCTGGTCGACAACCTCATCGGCCTCGGTCTGCGGCGCTGGTGGTTCAGGCGGCACCGCGACACCATCCGCGTCGAGGCCGACCAGCACCTGTCCCTGTTCCTCCGGTTCAGCGAACCAGGCGCGTACGGACCCGCCGCCGCCATCCTGGCGGAGTTCGCCAACGGGTTGGCGGCTCAGAGTCTGCCCGCCGAACTCGTCCTCGCCGCTTATCACCAGCATCCCGCCCGCTACGGCCACGGCCCCGCCCTCCTTGCCGCCGAGAAGGTCTTCGCCGCCGATACCGCCGCCGCTATCGCGCAACTTCGCACCGCCGACCTGGCCGGCATCCCGGCGCAGGCGCTCGCCGCCGCGTCGATGGCGCGACTCGCCGCAGCCTTCGCCCCGTGTCCCCACCTGGGCTATCGGGCGCTGCTGGCCTGCCTCCGCGAAGCCACCGAACCAGCCGAGCGCACGCTCACCGACCTGGCCCGTCGCCTGGCCGACCCCGCCGGCGACCATCAGAGCCTGAGAGCCCTGCCCGGCGGGGACGCCGTCGCGGACACCTGGCAGACCCGCGACCTCGCCGTGCGCGCCTACCACGACTGCCTGCTGCCACAGCGCGACCCCGTGAGCGTGCTGCGGACCTTGCTGCACGAGCACCACATTCGTGCGGTCGGCGTCGATCCCGACTTCGAGCGCAGGACCAATCACGCCGCGCGAGCAGCGGCGATGCGCTGCCTGGCACAGGCAGCTCCGCGATGACGGCCACCGCCGGGCCCACCGGCACCCCCGTTTCCGGAGCGGGCCAACAGTCCCTCGCGACCGGCGCCGTCGGCCCCGCGCTCCTGGCCATCGAACGTGCCCTGAACGGTGCGGGGGACTGGACCACCGCACACCACCTCGTCACCCGAGCCACGAGCAGCCCCATCGACGCCGGAAGGCACACCGGCCTCTACCACGGCGCACCCGCCGTCCTCTTCCTGCTCAACGCGGCGACCGCCGACGGCCGCGACCGTTACGCCGCCGCGCGTCAGCGCCTCACCCGCCACGTGCGGCGGCTCGTCCGCCAGCGGCTGACCGCAGCGGACGACCGCCTCCGACGCGGCCAGCCCGGCACGTTCGCCGAGTACGACATCTTCTACGGCCTCGTCGGCACCGGAGCCCTGCTGCTCCGCCACCTGCCCGACGCCGACGAACTCGGCGACCTCCTGACGTACATCACGCGACTGACCCGACCCCGCACCCACGACGGACAGCGACTACCCGGCTGGTGGGTCGACCACGACCCCGACCCGACCCTGCCCACCCCCGGAGGCCATGCCAACCTCGGGATGGCCCACGGCGCAGCCGGCCTGCTCTCCCTGCTCGCCCTCGCCGACAGGGCGGGCCACCAGGTTCGCGGCCAGACGGAGGCGATCGAGCGCCTGTGCGCCTGGTTCGACCGCTGGCGGCAGGACGACGTCGCCCAGGGATCGTGGTGGCCCCAGTGGCTCACCCGCGACCAGCTCCGCACCGGCCGTCCCACCCAGGCCGGACCGGGCAGGCCCTCATGGTGCTACGGAGCGCCCGGGATCGCCCGCGCCCTCCAACTCGCCGCCATGGCCACGAACCACGCCGCCCGGCAGGCCGACGCCGAGGCCGTACTCGCGGCCTGCCTGAACGACCAGCAACTCGACCGGCTCACCGAACCCGGGGTCTGCCACGGTCTGGCCGGCCTCCACCACACCGTGCTCCGGGCCGCCGCCGACGCGAAGACCCCGGACATCGCCGCACGGCTGCCCGCCCTCACCGAACGCCTCACCCGCCACGAACCCGACCCGGACGACGGCTTCCTGACCGGTCGCACCGGCCACCTCCTCGCGATGGAGACCGCCCGCACCGCCGCGCCACCCCGGACCAGGTGGGACGCATGTCTGCTGATCGTCTGACCACCGGAGCGCCCGCCGCGGTCGTCGCCCTCGTCGAAGCCGTCCTCGCCGGGGCCGCGCTGGAGACGACAGCCGCAGCCGCCGGTATCGCCCCGGACGAACTCGACACCGCCGTCCAGACGTACCGGGCCGGGGGCATCGCCGCCCTGGAGATCCGCCACGAAAACGCCTGGTTCCAGGCGCGCATCCGGCCAATCGACTGGGCCACCGCCGAGGCCGTCTTCCGGACACGGATCGGCCCACAGCTCGACCGGCTCGGTGATAACCGAGCATCCTGGTGGTTCCTACGCAAACACCCGAGCTGGCGGATCAGGATCCGCACGACCGACCACGACGCAGCCGGTGCGCTCCTCGACGACCTCGCCGCTGTAGGAGTGATTGCGGGCTGGGAACCGGGCATCTACGAGCCCGAGCCGGCCGCGTTCGGCGGGCTGTCCGCCACCGCGATCGTGCACGAACTGTTCTGCGCTGACAGTCGCGGCGTCCTCGCCTACGCCGGGCACGACCCACCACCGATCGGCCGTCGCGAACTGTCGCTACTGCTGCTGCGGACGCTCCAGCACCACGCCGGCCTGGACTGGTTCGAAGCCGCAGACGTCTTCGACCGGGTAGCCCAGATGCGTCCCGCACCTGCGGCCACCGAGTCGTCACGCGTCGCGGACCTTGCCACGCGGATGCGACCCCTGCTCGCGCTTCCGGACGAGGCCCGCACGGCACTGTTCGCCCCCGACGGACCGCTCACCGTCGCCTGCGGCTGGGAAACAGCATTCGCGGACGCTGGCCGCAAACTCGGCCTGGCTGCCGCCAGCGGACGCCTCGGCCGGGGCATCCGGGCGGTCCTCGCCCAGATTGTGATCTTCCACTGGAACCGGCTCGCCCTGCCCGCCCATGCGCAGGGCATCCTTGCGCGTGCGGCGACCACCGCCATTCTGCCCGGGAGCTGATCGTGCACCACGACACCGTCGCCGCCGCAGCGCGCCGCTTCCCGCTCCTCGGCCGCCCCCGCCCCGACTGCCCAGCCCTGCCCCTACGCATGAAGGAGATCACGGACGCGGCGAACGCCGCACTACGGAAACCCGGTCACGGCATGGCCGACGCGGCGCACGCACTCAACAAGGCCGCCCTCATCGCCAGCGACGCCGGACTGCCGGACCTCGCCAGACGAATCTGCTGGCAGCACATCGACGCCTACCTTCGACTAGCGCGTCCTCTCACCGTCCTGGAAGCCCGTTACATGCTCGAACCCGTCCTCAACCTGGCCCGCCTGCAGATCCGCGCAGAACAAGGCGCGCCGGCGTTGCGACTCATGGAGGCCATGCATGAAGCGGTCACCAGAAACATCGACCTGGTTGTCGGCGACCGCACCCTGCCCACCGCCAACCTCGTCGGTGATCGCGCCGAACGACGCATGCTCCGCCAGTGGGTCTGGCTTCAACTCATCAGCGAAGGCACGCGCGTGCTGGCCTTGGACGGACGATGGGACGAGGCAGCCGAGCACGCGCGAAGTCACAACGGCATCGGTGCTCACCTGATGGAGGGCCGGCAGGCCGTCATCATCGCAGCGTGCTTTCAGGGCGACCCTGAGTACGGCCGTAGGGTCCTTACGGAAAGCGCGCTCACCCAACCGTGGGAGCAACAGGTCGCCGCCTGCCTCAGCCTCATGTGTGCAACGCCGGCCCGTCCCGCCAAGCCCCAGCACCTCACCGTGCTGACGGAGCGGCTCGCCCTTCCCATCACGGCATCGAACTACGCGTCCTACCGCGCGCGGCTTGGACTCGCGGGAGCCATCCTGGCCAACGCGACCCAGCCCGAACTGGCGACCCGACTTCTGCACCACACCGCGCGACAGGCCATCGACACCGCCGACGGTTACGCCGCCCGCGACATCCTCGGCTTCCGCGAACCCCTGCAAGGCATCACCGCCGACCAGCATGCCGCCCTGCGCCGCATCGCCACCACGGCGGGCCTCGGGCTCGGTGAACTACCTGAAGAAGTGGTACGCCACCTTGCCACCGCAGCAGATATGGCAGTGCAGACGCTCGCGGCACCAGCAGCGGCTGCGCCGGCAGCGGGGCCGGGCAGAGCGTGAGGCAGATGCCGCGCTACGTGCCACCGCGCTGGCCGACTTGGACTCGCCGGTGTGGGACGAGATCGACGCGTACCTGCGTCGGTAAGATGAAGATCACGGGTATGCCCCTGGCTGGTATCGCCGAAGTGTGGCTGACCATCGAACCCCGAGAACTCGTTGCCGTCCTGCGAGGCGGTCAGGTCACCGCCGACCTGGTCGAACGGATGGAAGAGGGCCTTCCGCGACTACGCTTCCTGGAGGCGACCCGGGGCGGTGACCAAGCTCGGACCCTCATCCACGCCGAACTCGGCATGGTGGTGGATGTCCTTGACCGATCCGCCTACACGGCTGTGGTAGGTCAGCGACTGTACGCCTTGGCGGCAGAACTCGGCCGGATGGCCGGCTGGGCGTCGTTTGACGCTGGCCTGCACGCAGCGGCGCAGCGCTACTGGCACGCCGCACTCCACGCCGCACACGCCGCCGCCGACCGCCTGCTGGAAGCCAATATCATCAAATCGATGAGCCTACAGTGCTACGACTTCGACCGCCCCCGAGAAGCGCTGGAGTTGGCGCGAAGCGCCCACGAGGGCGCTAAAGGGGTCTCCCCACGCGTCGCAGCGATGCTGGCGCCACGGGAGGCCAGGGCTCACGCAGCGATCGGCGACAGCACGGCATGCGAACGCCTTCTCAAACAAGCCGACGCCGAGTTTGATCGCGTAACGTCGACCGATACAGAGCCCGCCTTCCTCGGATACTTCGACGAGTCCGAACTCAACGCCCAGGTCGGAACCTGCTACCTGGATCTGGGGCGAACGAAAGAAGCCGACGGGTACTTCAGCCGTACGCTGCGGTTGGTTCCAGCCACCAAGGTGCGCGACCGGGCCACCTACGTGATCCGCCGCGCGTCGGCTCAGACGCAACTCGGAGACGCCGACCACGCGGCATCGCTCGTCGCGGAGGCGATACCGCTGATCCGTGAGGCACCATCAGAACGGAATCTGCGACGCGTCGTTCGAGCGCGGCACCGGCTTCCATTCACCAAGACCGACCCGCGCGCTCGCGCCCTCGATGATCAGCTCGCTACCCTGGGGGTCTGATCATGGCTGACGACATGAAGGTCGCCGTAGTGACCGGCGCCAACCGTGGGCTCGGCGCAGCCATCGCCCGCAAGCTGGCCGAGCAAGGCTTGCACGTGGTGCTCGCTGGCCGAAACGAGTATTCCGTCGACCGTGTGGTGTCCGACCTGGCGAAGGCGGGGCTATCCGTCAACGGCCACCAACTCGACGTCAACGACCCGGCCAGCGTGGCGTGTGCCTTCGCCGACACCGCAAAGCGACACGGCCGGCTGGACGTGCTGGTGAACAACGCCGGCATCGCCATCGACCGCGGCCAGACAGCAGCGAGCCCCGACCTCGAGCGGGTCCGCAGCGCCCTGGACACCAACCTGCTGGGCGCCTGGCGTTGCTGCGTCGCTGCCGTGCCGGAGATGAGGAAGAACGGCTACGGCCGCATCGTCAACATCAGCAGCCACCTTGCCTCACTCGCCACCATGGGTGACACCAACGTCTCCTACCGCGTGTCCAAGGCGGCCCTCAACGCGCTGACCCGGGTCCTCGCGGCCGAACTCGCCGGCACCGGCATCCTGGTCAACGCATGCTCGCCTGGTCGCATGAACACCAGGATGGCGTACGGCGAGACCGACCGGACGCCGGACGAAGGTGCCGACACGCCTGTGTGGCTGGCCACCCTGCCACCTGACGGACCGACTGGCGGCCTGTTCGCCGACGGCAAGCCGCTCGACTGGTAGAAGCCACCTGTGACGCATTGGCTGCTGTCGTCTGCGCGCTGCCGCCTGCTCGACGGCGCGCTCGACCTTGCGCTGGGCGTATTGCCGATCGGCCGTGGCATCCTCACGTTGTTAGCCAAGCGTGAAGGCGGCTTCTACGATCAGGTTTCGATTGACCACGTTCCGCTGTTGTAGTTCTGTGACGTGCCCCCGGCTAGGGATAAGCCTGAATGGCTCGACCGTGGCATTGCCTGGGGTGAGCTGGGTGGATGTGGGGGCTGACCTCGTGTTTGAGCTGCCATGGCGGTTGCGGGCTGGCGGTTCCGCACGCGGCTTTGTTCGCTGACGGTCGGCCTAAGTAACCGCGCTCGACGGTGCAAACGTATCCCCGCCAGGCCGGGGTAGTTTGAGGCGCATCCGACGCCGGTCGACGGGCTCGTTGAGCGGCGTCTGACGGGCAAGGCGAACGGCCGAGGTCGTTCCGGACAGCCGCAGCGTTGTGTTCCCGCCTGTGAGTTGACGGGGGTGGCACGCTAAGTACTCTTCGTTGGTTAGCCGGTGGGGGCGAGGAGCTGTCGGGATGTTCGAGCGCGGGATGCGGGTGCGGCTGCGGGACCGCCTGTGGGAGGTCGAGGGCGTTAAGGGCGCCGGCGCCGAGGCGCTTCTCGATCTTCGGCGGGCTGACGGGCGACCGGGGCCGCGCCGTCTGACGGTCGTGGCGGGGCTTGAACCGACGCTGCGTCTAGAGCCCGCCACCGAGCTGCGGTTTGAGGTCGGTAATCCGGTGCGCCTGAGCGAGTTGCACAACGCGCTCGCGCTGACGATGGCGCACGGCCGAGCGGACCTGCTCGCGGTGGAGCATGGCCGTATTGATGTGGAGCCTTACCAGCTCGTCCCGGTGCTTGCTGCGATGCGCCAGCCAAAGGTGCGGCTGCTGGTCGCTGACGACGTCGGTCTTGGTAAGACGATCGAGGCGGGTCTGGTCCTCATGGAGTTGGCACGGCGTGGCCGAGCCGACCGGGTGTTGATCGCTTGTCCGGCGGGTCTGCAGGACCAGTGGGTTGATGAGATGCGCTTCCGGTTCAATCTTGAGTTCACCAAGGTTGACAGCCGCAAGTGGCTCGACCTGCGGCGCAGCTATCCAACAACCGTAAGCCCGTGGACCGCTGCACCGTTCGCGGTCTCGTCGATCGACTACCTGAAGACCAACCTCACGGCTATCCAGGCTGCTCCGCCGTTCGATGTGGTGATCATCGACGAGGCGCACCACGTGGCTCGGGCCTACGCGGGTGAAGGTCGCTCCACGGCGACCGACCGTAGCCGGTTGGCCCGCACGCTTGCTGATCACGCCCGGGAACTCATCTTGTTGTCGGCCACACCGCACAACGGCTACCCGGAGTCCTTCGCCAGCCTCCTGCAACTGCTGTCAGTGCATCTGGCAGCCGATGATGGCCGGCTGGATCCGGGGATGGTCAAGCCGTATGTCGTGCGCCGGCTGAAAGACGACGTGGCGCGAGGGAATCCGGCGCAGCCGATCAGCCGCCGCAACCCGCCGCAGCCGATCGAGGTAGCGCCAACCGCGCGGGAGAAGGAGATCCACCGACGGCTACGTGGGCACAGCAAGCGGGTGCTGCGTGCTCTGCGTGACACAGACTCCTATCACGTGGAAGCGTTCGCGTTGGAGGTGCTGCGGAAGCGTGCGCTGTCGAGTCCTCATGCGCTGCGGACAAGCTTGCAGCGGCGGGCGGCGAACCTCGGCGTTGCGAAGCTCGATCGCGCTGGGCGGCACCGGCTGGAGGCTCTCCAGCAGTACCGCGGTGACATTGCCCTTACTGAGAGTGACCTGTGGGAGACGGAGGAACTGGCGCTGTCCGGCGTCGCTGCGCACCTACCGGAGGATGACCTACGCGAGGAGCAGCGGATGGTAGGAACGCTGCTGGAGCTGGTGGAGGCCGTCACCCCGGCCGACGACAGCAAGCTGAGCCGGTTGCACGGCTGGTTGGAGGGCTTTCGGGTAGGGCGTCGTGGTGATCGGGTCATCGTGTTCACCGAGTACCGCGACACCCTGGACTACTTAGAGGAGCATCTTGGGCTTGGGCCGATCCTGCGTATCGACGGCAGCCTGCCGCTGCGCAAGCGCCGCGAGGTGCTGGAGACGTTCGCACACACACCCGGCGCGATCCTGCTGGCCACGGACGCCGCCGGTGAGGGCCTGAACCTGCAGGACGCCTGCCACGTCGTCGTTCACTACGAGCTGCCCTGGAATCCCAACCGGTTGGAACAGCGCAATGGCCGGGTGGACCGCTATGGGCAGGTCAACGTTGTAGAGATTTCCTACCTATATCTTGCAGACACCCGCGATGAGGAGATCTTGCAGCGACTTCGGGAGAAGCTGGCCGAGATCGCCCGGCAGCTTGGCTCCAGCAGTGACGTGCTCGGCGTCGGTGGACAAAGCGACGTGATTGACGCCCTGCTGGAGGACCTGCCGTTGGAGGAGTTGGAGGCACGCCTGGAGCGAGCAGCACAGCAGGTCCGTGACTACCTGTCCACCAGCGGGGCCCTCGAGGTGCTCCGTAGCCTGCCGGATGAAAGGCAGGCCGAGGCCGAGACCACCAACTCCCGGCAGCGTGCCTCGTGGATCCTGCCGGATTTCGACGAGTATCGGGAGCTGGTGGCCTCGGTCGTACGGCAGTGCGGCGGTCACATCCGTGGCGGCGACAGGATCATGACGATCACGCCTGGCCCGCTGCTGGCCCAGTACCCTCACGTTCCTGCCGAACCGTTTCCTGCCACGTTCCTACGGGCGGTCGCCCTGGACCCCGACCACCGTGGCGTCGCCTTCCTCACCCCGGTACATCCCTTGGTGCGAGCCGTCTTGCAACGCGTGCGCACCCGCCTGTATGACGCGCGGGCCGAGGACCGGGTAGCGGTGCGCCCGGTCGCTGGCACCGGCAGCGGCTGGTTGTTCACCGCGACGGGGCGCATCCAGGCCGACGACGGCCGCCTGCTGGAGGAACCGCTGATCCCGGTGTTTGTACCCCGTCTGGACGATGGAACGCCCGGCACGCCGAGCCGCGATGAGACCGCAGACGCCAAGCTGCTGCGTGCCCGCCCCGCGTACAGCTCCGACGATTCGGTCTCACAGGCCCGGAAGAAACTGGCCGACGGGTTCGCCACTGCCAGACACGCCGCCATGGGAGAAGCAGCAAGACGGCTGGCGGAACGTGCGCGGCAAATCCGCACCCAGCTGGCCGCCGACGCGAATCGGCTCGCGGCAGACCTGGAACGGTGGCGCCAGGCCGAACTCGCCGAGGCACGGCGACGGTTCGCCACCGGGTTCGGTGACGCGGTCCAGCTCAGCATCTTCGCCGACGCCGGCCACGGCGCCTTCCACACCATCGACGAGGCCGAAAAGATCGTGGAGGAGGAGTTCAACCGCCGCCGCGATGCCCTGCAACGCGGCTTCGGCATCGCCAACGTGGCCGACCCAGAACCAGTCGGGTGCATGCTATGCGTGGAGGTCGGCTCGTGCTGAACATCACCGTCACGGGGACGGCACTGTCCACCTACTACCTCGCTGACCCGGCCCTGTTTCTACGCGAGCAGCATGCTCGCATCGGCGCTGAGGCCACCGACGACCTCCGGCACGCGCGCAAGGAGCTGCGCCGCCTTGCCGCGGACATTGACGAGACCACTCCGCTTGGGCAAGCTCGCGCTCGCATTCTCGGCTGGCTTGCATGCTTCGGATGGCGGTTTGTCTCCCGAGCCAATGGCTTGGACGAGCCTTTGCCCGGATGCGACGACGCTGAGGTCGAACGGGCTTGGGTGCTAGTCACCCCGCCCGGACAGCACCTGGACGCATCCCCGACCGGGCGGCGCGCCGGCAAGCTCCGCCCGCAGCGCCAGGCCGAAGTCTGTGTACGGGGCGGCACGCTACCGGCCGTGCTGGTGACCAATGGCACCGAGCTGCGGGTCATCCGACGCGATCCCGGCCTGGGCGGCGAAGCGAACTACCTCGCCATCGATCTGGCCGGGCTCGCGGAACTGGGCGACGATTATGAATGGAAGGTCATCTGGGCGCTGCTGCGTCCCGAGGCGTTCACCCCAGATCACACTGGTGCGACCCTGTGGGACACGGTCGAGCAGGCGAGCCTCCAGGCCGCGACCCGGGTCAGCGAGAACCTGTCCGGCGGTGTCCGCATCGCCATCGCGGCGATTGCCAACGGCGCGCTGGCGGATCTGCGCCGTCGCGGCGTGCCAGACCCTTCAGCCCGAGACCTGTTCGCCGACGTGCTGCGCATCGCCTACCGATTGCTGTTCGTCTCCTACGCCGAGGATCGCGGCCTACTCCCAATTGGCACCCCGGTATACGACAGCGGATACTCCCTCCGCCGCCTACGCGTCGAGATCACCGACCCCGGCACCGTCTGGGAACCCGACAGCGGCCACCTATGGCAGGCACTCCGCGCCCAATGGGGCCTGCTACGCGAAGGCGCCGACGCTGGAGAGCTTAAGATCACCGGATTCAACGGCGGCCTCTTCGACATCGAACAGTGCCCGATTCTCGATCACCCGAACCTGACCGTTGGCGACACGTTTGTACGCACCGCCATCGATGCCCTTGCCTTCACGCAACCCACCCGGAGTATCAACCGCCGCGACACCGTGGGCCGTCGCCCCATCAACTACCGGGAACTCGGCGTCGAGCAACTCGGCAGCGTCTACGAAGGGCTCCTCGCATACGAACCCCACATCGCCGAATCGCCTAAGGCGGTGGTACGGGTTGGGCGCGGGCAAAGCGCCATCGAACAAGTCATTAACTCCGACCAGGTACCCCAGAACGCCGAGATTCTCGACGAACTCCCGACGGGCACCTTCTACCAGTTCGGGGCCACCGGCGAACGCAAGGGATCCGGCTCCTACTACACCCCGCGGGCACTCGCACACTTCGTCGTGGTGGAAACCCTGCGCCCACTGGTCGAGAACGCCACCCCGGAGCAGATCCTGAATCTACGGGTATGCGATCCGGCGATGGGCTCCGGCGCGTTTCTTGTACCCGCAGTGCACCAACTCACCGAAGCCTACGGTGAAGCCCTCGCGCGTGCCGGCGAAGACATCGACCACAAGCTTGACGACGCCGAACGCGCCGCCTATCGACGCCTCATCGTCGAACGCTGCATCTATGGCGTCGACCTCAACCCCATGGCCGTCGACCTAGCGAAGGTCTCCCTCTGGCTGGCAACCGCCGCATCCGGCAAGCCGCTGTCCTTCCTCGACGCGCATCTCCGCTGCGGCAACAGCGTCATTGGCGCCTCGATCGCCACATGGGAGGGCGTGCCGCTGCCTGCCCAAAGCAATCGGGACAGCGGTCCAAGCCTCAGCGAATATCAGGAGAGTCTCTTCGACATCGACGAGCCAGATCTCACGACCATCATCAACGTCCGCCGAGCACTGGCCGAGGCCCCGTCCGAAGACCGGCTCCACGTGCGCGCCAAAGAGAAGAGGTTCGCCCGTCTCATCAAGGGCGACGACTTCACCCGCCTACGCGCCCTCGGCGACTGGTGGGTCGCCCCGTTCTTCCTTCCCGAGTTCGCCCGCCATGCTAGTGGGTGGCGACAAGGACGAATCCAGATTGCTCACAACCAACCGTCGATGTATCCCACCGTCGCAGACCTACGCCACCGCGTCGCTGCATATATCCGTGAGGAGATCCGCCCATTCCACTGGGAGATCGAATTCCCGGAGGTCTTCTTCGATGCAAGCGGAACCTGGCGGCCGGATGCCGGTTTCGACGCCATCATCGGCAACCCTCCTTGGGAGGGGATTCTGTTCAAGTCCGCCGAGTTCTATGGGAGGTTTGATCCAAAATACTCTCTGCTTAAGCGGGGTGACGAGAGGGCTGAACATGAGGCACAACTCTCGGAGCGGGAGGATGTCAAGGACGCTAGAGTCGGCGACGAACGCAAACTTAACGGCACAAAGAGGTTCATCAAAGAGTCTGGCGTATATCGAATGCTCTACAGTCACGGTATAGCATTCAATTACTATCGGGTCTTTCTCGAACGCGAACTCGCATTACTGGCTCCTCATGGCCGGATTGGCGTGACCATCGATTCCGGTGTCGCTGCGGGCGCCGCCACCGCAGACCACCGCAGGGAACTCTTCGACCACTGCGATGTTGACTGGTTCGTCCTTTGCGACAACATCAACGGAATCTTCCCAATTCATCGCAGCGAGCAATTCCTCCTTCTCGTAGCCAAGAAGGGCGGCTCAACAGATCCATTGCGCTTCACGAGCGGCGTGTCGACGGTCGAACATCTCTTGGACTTGGAAACCCGCACATTGCCCATAGCTCGCGCGACACTCGCTGCTCTAGACCCGGAGAATCTTTCGGTTCCAGACATTCGAGACCCTGCGCTACTCGACCTCATTACCGTCCTCTACGGCAATCGACCACTCTTCCTGGACCCGATGGCAGTCGGTGGCTGGTCCATCCAATGGGGCAGAGAGTTCAATATCAAGGACGACCGCGCCTACTTCGCAGCCGATGGGTCCGGGGCTCCGTTGCGGGAAGGCAAGCACATTCACCAGTTCGTGCACAACTTCTCAGAGCCGACATACTTCCTAAGGGAGCCAGAAGGAGAAACTGCGCTGCTGAAGCGCGCGATGAAGCGTGCCCAGCTCAGGGGTGATCCACGCCAGCGCCGCCGTCGCCGCGGTGAACGGGTCCTTGCAGACGAGAACATGCGCTCAGGCGGACTTGAGTCTCCATTTGATCAATATCGAATCTGTTTCCGTGAAGTGGCGAGAGCCACCGATGAAAGAACGCTTATCGCAGCGGTTCTTCCGCCCGGCACCGCGGTTTCACACAAGCTCCATTTCTTTTACAGATCGGCATTCGATCATTCCTTCGGCGGGTATCGAACCGTTCTCAATTCCCGGGCGCTCGTATATGTAATCGCGCTACTGAACAGCCTGGTCATCGATTTTATCGTGCGTCGCAAGGTTGCAAGCTCGGTCACCAAATCAGTCATCGGAACTCTACCCGTTGCCGACATCCCCCTGGAAGGCGGACCAGGGTTTGAGGTGGTCCAGCTCTCGGCGCGTTTGATCTGTCGTGCGCCGGAATTCGCGGAACTTGCCGAGGTTCTTAACGTGGAATGTGGGCCGTTGGTGCCGGACGAGGAACGCAAGCTCCGGGCGGATCTAGACGCCCGTGTGGCATTCCTTTACGGGCTCGACAGGAAACAGTTGGAGCTGATCTTGGCGGACTTCAGGCAGAGTGAGAGCGCGGAGAGTAGCCCGGTACGCCCGGATGAGGGTTACAAGGACCTTGTGCGGCAGTACTTCGCCGCCTTGGCCGAGTGAACCAGGCCGCCTCGCGGACTGTTGTTGTCGGTGGTGCGGGCTACCCTCAACGTGTGATCGTGGAGCCGCCTTCCGCTGCGGAAGGCGTGTCTGCGGGAGCCCTCGGCTTTGCCGGCATTTCGTAATGTGAGCGTTGGAGGTCGTGCCTGATGAACCCGCTGGAGCTGGCCGATCGGCTGCGGGATGACTACCGGCGGTTCACCTGGACGACTTACCCGGTCGCTGACCAGGGATTGAAGAGCAGGCTGGAACGGCTGACCGATGAGGACTCGCTGTTGTGGCGGGGGCCGTATCTGTCGGTGCAGCCGCGGTTTCAGCTCGACGAGACGCTTGACGAACTTGTTGGCCGGATCGGGCTGCCACCCGAGCTGGTGCGGGCGTTTCCGCAGGTGGATCGATTGTTCACGCATCAGGTGCGTGCGGTCGAGCGGATCGCGGCGGGCAGGGACACCCTGGTGGCCACTGGAACCGGCTCGGGCAAGACCGAGTCGTTCCTGGTCCCCGTGGTCGCTCACGCGTACCGGACGCGGCACCGGCCGGGCGTGAAGGCAATTGCCCTGTATCCCATGAACGCCCTAGTCAACGACCAGGAAGACCGCGTGCGTACTGCGTGTGAGGCCCTGGGCCTTCGGTACGGGGTCTACACCGGGGCGACCCCGCAGCATAAGCGTGACGACATGCAAGAGAACCCGCCGGACATTCTGTTGACGAACTACTCCATGTTGGAGTTCATCCTCACCCGGCGTGAGGACCGCAAGTTGTTCGGCGCCGGCGTACTGCGTCACCTGGTTCTCGATGAGATCCACACCTATCAGGGCGCGCTCGGCACCGAGATCGCCTGTCTGGTGCGGCGGCTGCGTGGGCACGTCGACTCGGAGGAGGGCCTGGTTTGCGTCGGGTTGTCCGCAACAGTTAGCGCGGGTGGAGATCACGACGCGGACCTACGGCGCACGGCCACCTTCGCGTCCGCCCTGTTCGCTGCGCCGTTAGATGTCGATGGCATCGTCGAGGAAACACCGGTGCCAGCGCCCATCGCCGATCCGACCCGGATTGGCGCCGCACCGGACGCTGCAGCGTTGCGGGCCGCCTTGGTCGACGGTGGGAACATGCAACGGCTGCGTGCCCTGTTGGGCGACCCACAAGACAGCCCCGTGGTGGACCTGTTGCGAGCGGAGCTGGCCCAGCCGCGTACCGTGGCGGAGCTCGAAGCCGTGCTCGCTGCATTGCCGCAGCGTGCCGGTGTCACTGTCGAGGATCTGCGGGACGAGGTGGCCGGCTGGCTGCTGTTGGGTGCCAGTACCCACACCCCGGCAGGACCGCCGGTGTTGGAGGCTAAGGTTCACCTCTTCCTGCGTGGTCTGCCGCGGCTGATGCGCTGCACTGGCGATGGTGAGCACCTGTTGTTCAACGGTGCGACGGTGTGCCACCGGGACGGGTGTGAGGCGCAGGCGACCTTCCCGCTTGGGGTGTGTTTGGGTTGCGGGCAGGACTACGACCTGGAGCGGGCGGAGCCGGATGGGCCCGTGGTGCGGTACCTGGCGCGTCGGCTGCACACCGATCCGGTCCAGGATCCGGACCCGCGAAGCCCCGACTGGTATCCGAGCTTGCGCTGCGTGCGCTGTGGGAAGGCCGGCAATGGTAGCTACTGTCAGGGCTGCGGAGCGGCGATGCGGGAGGTCATCGTCGCTGTACCCGACGCGGGTAAAGAGCTAACCCGGTGTCCGGTGTGCGGGTACGGGCGCAGCGCGGGTGCGGTGGAGGGGTTCACTGCGCGGACCGCTGCGGCGGTGACCGCGACCGCGTTCAGCCTGCACAGCGGCCTGGCCGGGCAGAGCGACGACGAGCAACTTCGCCGGTTGCTGGTCTTCGCCGACTCCCGGCAAGACACCGCCTTCCAGGCCGGATACATCCGGGCACGGTCCCGTGCAATCCAGGTACGGCGATTCATCGTCGAGGCCGTACGCGACCGTCAGCGCCGGGGCCAACCGCCGGCTAGCTTCAATGGCCTTGTAGAGGATGTGTTCCGCCGTGGACAGGCTGCCGGCCTGTATGACGACCCAGTCGGGGCTGACGCTCGGCAGCGGGTGCTGCGGGTATGTGAGTGGGACGTGCTCGGTGAGGTCGCCAACGACGAGCGGCGCCCACCAACGCTGGAACGCCTCGGCCTGATCAGCGTCGGCTATCCCGGCCTCGACGCGCTAACCACAGACGACCTCGACCCGTTGTTTGCCCACACCGGCGCCGACGAGAGCGGGGCGCGGTGGTTCCTCGCACGGATCCTGGACCTCGCGCGGACCCGCAGGGCGGTTGGCCACGAACTGCTCCGCGCCCGGCTGGACGCCAAGACAGAGGCCGACCTGATCGATGCCGGCGCCACGGTACGTCTCGGTGCCCCAGTTGCGGGACTCGGCGAGACAGCCGTCAAGATTCCCGGCACGCAGCCGATCAGCATGAGCTACCGCAGCTCGCTGGGCAACATGGTCCGCAAGGTCTTTTCCGTGTCCACGCCGGATGCCATCGAGCGGACCATCAAGGCTGCCATGGAGCTTCTCATACGACACCGGCTACTCAATGACGTTCAGGTCGGAACCGGCAAAGCACAGGTGCGACTACGGCAGGTAGAACCTCAAGCCATCGAGGTCCGGCCACCGTCGGAGACGCTGCGCCGGTGCTTGGCTTGCCGCGCGGTACAGCCCGGCCCTTCCCCGCGAGCCAGGTGCTCCACCTACAACTGCAAAGGCGTGATGCAACCATGGGACGGCGACCCCTCCGACCACGAGCGGCAGCTCGCATGCGGTGACGACCCCCTCGTGGTTAAGGCCGAGGAACACTCCGGGCAGGTGCCTCTGGAGATGCGTGAACAGATCGAAGAGCGGTTCAAGACCGGTGATCTGAACCTGCTCGTCTGCACCATGACCCTGGAACTTGGCGTCGATCTTGGTCAGCTCCTCGCGGTCATCCTGCGCAACGTGCCGCCGCGCCCGAGTAACTACGCCCAGCGCGCCGGGCGAGCCGGGCGGCGTGAGGAGCGGGTGGCGCTCATCGTTACCTTCGCTGGAACCATGCCTCATGACAGCTACTACTACGCCCGTCCCGTGGAGATGATTCGCGGCTCGATCCGGCCACCTACGTTTTTGTTGGACAACGCCCGCGTTATTCAACGGCACGCCCGTTCACTCGCCCTGGAGTTGTGCGGGGAGGATCTCCCGCTGTGGATGCGAGACCTCGTCTCTGAGGAAGAGGCCGGCGAGCTTCTCAACATCGAAGATGTTCAGGCTGCGTTGTCTGGCCGTGCCGAGGAGATCGCCGCCCGGATCCATGAGGTATTCAGGTGTGGCCTCGGCGACGGCGATCTTCCGTGGCTTACACTCCCGTGGTGCCGGCAGGTCGTCGACGGTTTCGTCTCCGACCTCGACAAGGCGATCGAGCCGTATCGGGTTCGCCAGAAGACCCTTCTGGAGGAGTGGCAGCAAGCGGCAGCCAAGCCCGGCCGCGAGGCGACCCGAGCAATCACCAGCATCGGGGCAAGCCTGGATGCGATGCGATACACCGACCGCTCCCGCGCCTATGTGCTGTCCTACCTGAACTCGATGGGCTTCCTGCCGTCATACGCGTTCCCCACGGACACCACGACCTTGTCACTGGAACGGGAAAGCGTGGAGCTGTCGCACGACTCTGTTCAGGCTCTGAAGGACTACGCACCCGGTCAGCTCGTGTACGCACGGGGCGCCAAGTGGTTCGTCGACGAGATCGACCTGCGCCGCGCGAACCTTGTCAACGCCGATGGCGCCGGCGCAATACCGAGCAAGAACATCTGCCCGCGCTGCGACACCGTCAACGACAACACTGCCGCGTCGTGCCTGTCCTGCGACAACCTCAACCTGGTGCCGCAGGTCACCGTGCCGATGCGGGCGCTACGCGCTGAGCGGCGCCAGCGGATCACGGCCGACGAGGAGGCACGCTCGCGTCGGCCGTTTGAAGTCACCCACCACCTCGGCGCTCCGATGACCGCCGAGACGTGGTTGTTCGAGCGCCCCGGTCTCCTGCTGCAATGGGAACGCGGCGCCGCCTTGACCGTCCTCAACCGCGGCCGAATCAGTCAGAACAGCCAGCCGGGCATGCCACCCGAGCAGTTCCTGGTGTGCACCGGATGCGGCATGTGGTTCGAAGCGCAGCCGGCACCCAAACCGACCAGGGCACAGCGAGAGCGCTTCGCCCGACACGACAAGCGGTGCACCAACCAAGACCTGAAGCTCAGCGTCCTCATGACCGAACGCAAGGTCGATTGTCTCCAGCTGCTGCCGGATATGGAGGCTGTCGGTATCCCGCCGGCACAGCTACCGGCGTTTCTCGCTAGCGTCCGCGCATCGCTGGACCTCGGCTGCCGTACAGTGCTGCAGGCCGGCAACGCCGAAGTGGCGGGATTCGACTGGCCGCGCCCCGACCCAAACAGCGACGAGGCCGTGATGCGGCTGGCCGTTCTCTATGAGGAAGTACCGGGCGGCGCCGGCTACTTACGGCAACTCGCGCAGCAATTCGGCGAGGTGGCCGCGACCCTTGTCCCTGTCCTCGATGGCTGCTCCTGCGAACAGTCCTGCTACGCGTGCCTTCGCTCCTACAACAATCAAGTAGAAGCTGACCTCCTCGACCGGCACCTCGCCGCTGACTTCCTGCGCACTTTCGCAGGTGCGCCTGACGTGGAGGGACGGCGCATCCCCGTCTTCACCGACGGGTTCATCGGACTACCCCGCTCACCAATCGAACGACTCCTCGCCGGAGCCCTCATCAACGCCGGCGCCCCCCGCGGGTACGCCCAATACGCATGGGGGGACCTCGGCTCAACCGACGGCACCCCTCGCCCCGTCACCATCGCCGACTTCGCCTGGCTCGAACGTAAAGTCGCGGTTTTCTGCGACGGGTGGCAACATCACCACACCCCTGACCGGCAAGCATCCGACAAAGCCAAGCGCGATGAACTCGCCGCCGCCGGATGGACGGTGCTGTCTTTCTGGGGCGGCGAGATCGTCCGCGATGCCGACCGCTGCGCAAACATGATCATCCGACACCTCCGGCAAGGATAGGCCCGTGGCCCTTATCCAAGTTGGGCCACGGCAGGTCTTATGTGCCGGGGCGGGGAGTTGCCCCCTGGCCCTGGGCACTTGAGCGTTGGATCATGATGGTCTAGTGCCGTGACCACGAATGTTTGCGGTGTTGGATGACATGCCGTCTGGCCTGCCGGCCGGGCGTCGTGGTTGCGGTCAGGCTGTGGCGGTGGCAGAACCCGTTCGCGTTCGGCGGCTCAGTGACCATGAGGGTCAGCAGCTGCTGAGGATCACTCGTAGAGGTACCGGCTCGCCGATCCGGTTGAGGCGGGCGATGGTCGTGCTCGCGTCTGCCGGTGGGAACACGGTGCCGGCGATCGCCCGCCTGGTGCAGGCCGACGAGGACACGATCCGCCAGGTCATCCACCGGTTCAACGAGATGGGGATGGCCAGCCTGGACCCTCAGTGGGCGGGTGGCCGTCCCCGCCAGATCAGTCCTGACGAAGAACAGTTCATCGTCGAGACGGCCAACACCCGCCCCGAGAAGCTGGAGCGGCCCTTCACCCGGTGGAGCATCCGCAAGCTCGCCGAGCACCTGCGCGTGCACTCGACTCGCCGGGTCCGGATCGGGCGGGAACGGCTGCGGCAGATCCTGCGCCGGCACCGGATCACCTTCCAGCGGACCAAGACGTGGAAGGAGTCCACCGACCCGCAGCGGGACACCAAGCTCGCCCGGATCGAGTACGTGAGCAGCCACTTCCCGCAGCGGGTATTCGCTTTCGACGAGTTCGGGCCCCTGGTCATCCGCCCGCAGGCCGGCACAGGGTGGGCACCGGCCGGGCACCCACACCGGTTGCCCGCGAACTACCACAAGCTGCACGGCGTCCGACAGTTCCACGGCTGCTACAGCATCGGCGACGACCAACTCTGGGGCGTCGTGCGCCGCCGCAAGAGCGCCGCGAACACCCTCGCCGCGCTCAAGTCGATCCGCGCCGCGCGGCCGGACGGCGCACCGATCTACGTCATCCTGGACAACCTGTCCGCACACAAAGGCGTGAAGATCCGCAGGTGGGCGGTCCGGAACAAGGTCGAACTGTGCTTCACCCCGACCTACGCCTCCTGGGCCAACCCGATCGAGGCCCAGTTCGGGCCGCTACGCACCTTCGTCATCGCCGGCTCGAACCACCCCAACCACACCGTCCTGACCCGTCGGCTGCAGACCTACCTACGTTGGCGCAACGCCAACGCCCGCCACCCCGACGTCCTGGCCGCCCAACGCCGCGAACGCGCCCGCATCCGCAGCGAACGCCAACGACGCTGGGGCCAACCCACCACCCACGCAGCCTGACCCCAACACCGTCAACGTTCATGGTCACGGCACTAG
>NZ_FMCW01000054.1 GCF_900091595.1 Micromonospora haikouensis | reverse complement strand
GGGCCTGGACCCCGACCCGATGGGCGCGTACGCCCGCTCCGGCTACTTCGAGAAGATCCGCGCCGAACGCGTCGGCGGCCGGCAGGCCGGCTGGGGTGCCTGACACCGGCGGGCCCGACGACCTGGCGTGGGGGGACCGGGAGTCGGCCGAACCGTGGCACGACCTCGCGCTGGGGCGGTGGTCGGCCCGGCTCACGGCGCGCGGGATCGAGGACGTCCGGCTCGACGGGCGGCGGGTGCTCACCCGCGTCCTGCACACCGTGCGGGCCACCGACTGGTCGACCGAGCGGGCGGCGCTGACGTACACCCTCGCCCCGGCGGGCCGGGACGGGCCCGCCGCCACGTTCACGGCGCGCTACCCGGGGCACGGTCTCGACCTGCGCGGCGAGATCCGGGCCGTCCCCGACGGCTTCGACGTCGCGTTCGAGTCCCGGCCCGCCGGCACCCGCACGGTGCGGGTCAACCGGGTCGGCCCGGCCGTCCTGCACCCCGGAGACCAGGCCGGACGCCCGGTGCGCGGGCGCCCGGGCGGGCTCCCGGCCGGGTTCGCGTTCCCCCGGCACGTCGCCCGGTCGCCGGTGTTCGCCGCCGGCGACCGGATGGAGCTGGACCTCGCCCCCACCGGCGTCGTGCTGGAACTCGACGGCGGCGAGTTCGAGGTGGAGGACCACCGCGACTGGTCCGACGACGGCTTCAAGACCTACACGCCGCCGCTGGCCGCGCCCCGACCGATCGTGCTGCGCCCCGGCGACGTGCTGCGCCACCGGCTCCGGATCACCGCCGCCCCGACCGCCCCGGGCCCGGCCCGCGCCCGCCCCCGCCGGCCCGACGCGGCCACCCCGGCCGGCGTCATGCCCCCGCTGGGGCTGCAGCACTCCGGGGGAGCGCTGCCGCCGGCCGCCCTCGCGGCCGTCGCCGAGCTGCGGCCGGCCTTCCTCCACCTGACCACCGACCTCGCCCACCCCCGGTGGCGGGAGCTGCTGGCCGCCGACGCCACGGCGGTCCGCGCGCTGGACGTGCCGGTCGTGCTCACCCTCGTCGCCGACCCCACCGACCCCGGGCCCGCCGCCGAGCTGCCCGGCCTGCTCGACGGCCGGCTGACCACCGTCCTCGCGTTCGACGCGGGCACTGCCCGCACCTCCGCCGCGCTGGTGCGCGCCCTGCGCCCCCGCCTCGGCGCGGGCGTGACGATCGGCGGCGGCAGCCGCGCCCACCTGGCCGCCCTGCTCGCCGCGCCGCCGGTCGACGAGCTGGACGTCGTCACGTTCCCGATCGCGTCCTGCGCGCACGACGTCGACCGGGCCGCCGTGCGATCGTCGCTCGACAGCCACCCCGCCGTGCTGGCCGCCGCCACCGAGTTGGCGGGCGGCCGGCCGCTGCTGGTCGGCCCGGTCGGTCACCTGCCGTACTGGGACTCGTGGGGGGCGGCCACGCCCGGCCCCGCGTACGGCTGGGGCCCCGGGCTCGCCCGGCAGCGGTCGGTGTTCCACGCCGCCTGGACGGTGGCCGCGCTCGCCGGCTTCGCCGCCGCCGGGGTGGCCCGCGTGTCGCTGTGCCACACCACCGGCCTGCGCGGCGTCGGCGAGCCGGCCGGCGACGCGTTCGCCGCGTACCCCGTGTGGTTCGCGCTGCGGGAGCTGGCCGGCACGGCCGGCTGGCGGCGGCTGCCCGGGACGCCGCCGCCGGGCACCACCGGGCTGCGGCTGCGCGGCCCGGCCGGCGGGCTGGACCTGCTGGCCTGCCTCGCCGACGACCCGCCCGCCAGCGGTTTCCCGCCCACCGCCGAGGTGCTGCACGCCGTGGCCGGCACGCTGCGCCGCGAACCGGCCCGCACCGCCGGCACGCCCACCCCCTGCGTGGTGGTCGACCGGCAGCCACGAGGAGGACAACCATGAGGTACGCGCTGCTCGGCCCGTCCGGTATCCGGGTCTCCCGGATCGCCCTGGGCACGGCGACCTTCGGCGTGGCGCCCGACGCCACCCGCGCCGACGCCGTCGTCGGCGCCGCCCTCGACGCCGGCATCAACCTGGTCGACACCGCCAACGCGTACGGCAACCTGCCGCACTTCGACCGCCCCGGCGTGCCCCCGGCGGCCGAGCGGGAGTCGGCGGAGGAGATCCTCGGCCGGGCCCTGGCCGGCCGCCGCGACGACGTGGTGCTGTGCACCAAGGCGCAGGAGCCGGTCGGCCCGGGCGTCAACGACCGGGGACTGTCCCGCCGGCACCTGTTCGCCCAGCTCGACCGCAGCCTGCGCCGGCTGCGCACCGACCACGTCGACGTCTTCTACGCCCACCACCCCGACCCGGCCACCCCGTTGGAGACCACCCTCGCCGCGCTGGACGACCTGGTCCGCGCCGGCAAGGCCCGGCACTGTGCGTTGTCGACGTTCCCGGCCTGGCAGACCGTGCACGCGCTGTGGATCTGCGACGATCGGCGGCTGCACCCACCCGTCGCCCTCCAGGTGCGCTACCACCTGTTCGCGCGGGGCGTGGAGGCGGAGATCGTCCCCCTCGCCGACAGGTTCGGGCTGTCGGTGGTGGCGTTCAGCCCGCTCGCCGGGGGGCTGCTCGCCGGGGCGGCGGCCCGCACCAGGGCGCACGCGGGGGAGTCCCGGTGGGGCGGCGGCGCGTTCACCCCGTCCCAGCAGGCCGCCGCCGCGCAGGTGGAGGAGATCGCCGCCGCCGCCGGGCACCGCGCCGACGAGCTGGCCGTCGCCTGGCTGCTGTCCCGGCCCACGGTGGCCGCCGCGATCGTCGGCGCGGAGAACCCCGAGGAGGTGGCCGCCGCCGGTCGCGCTGCCGCCCTGATCCCGGACGCGGAGGTGCTGGCCCGCCTCGACGCGATCGACGTGGCCGAGATCCGCGAGCCGAAGCCCCGGACGGCTCGGCCCACCGCACCGGGCCTCTGACCGACCCTCGACCACGTGTCGCGCCCGCCGGGGCGGGGCGTGCGGCGGCCCGGCCCCGAGATCGGGGCCGGGCCGCCGCTGCGGTCAGGCCGCCTCGCTCCAGGGCACGGTGAACCGGTGCGCGCCGGAGCCGACCTCCGTCGGCGCGGCGCCGGGCAGCTCGACCCGCGCGGTCGCGCCGGGCGGCACCGTCACCTCGACGGCCAGCTCGCCGTCGGCCAGCCGCCAGCCCACCGCCGCCGGCCCGTACGGGGTCAGCAGCGCGGCGCGGGCGTGCCGCAGCCCGCCGCCCGGCCGGGGCCGCACCAGCAGCCGGCGGTACCCGGGCTCGGCCGGGGCGAGGCCGGCGACCGTGCGGTGCAGCCAGTCCGCCACCGCGCCCAGCGCGTAGTGGTTGAACGACGTCATCTGCCCCGGGTTGACCGTGCCGTCGGGCAGCAGGCTGTCCCAGCGCTCCCAGATCGTGGTGGCGCCCGTGGTCACCGGGTACAGCCAGGACGGGCAGTCGGTGCTCAGCAGCAGCCGGTACGCGGTCTCCACCTCGCCGTTGTCGGCGAGCGCGTCGCAGATGGCCGGGGTGCCGGCGAACCCGGTGGCGATGCGCCAGCCGGCCTCCTCGACCAGCTCGGCCAGCCGCCGGGCCGCCGCCCGGCGCGGGCGGCCGGTCGGCACGAGACCGAACCGCAGCGCCAGCGCGTACGACGTCTGCGCGTCGTTGTCGAGCAGCCCGGAGGGCAGCACGTACCGGCGCTGGAACGCCTCGGTGACGGCGGCGGCGAGGGCGGCGTAGCGCTGTGCGTCGGCGTGCCGCCCGAGCACCTCGGCCATCCGGGCGAGGACCCCGGTGGAGTGGGCGAAGTAGGCCGTGGCGACCAGGTAGCGGTCGGCCTTGGCGTCCTCCGGGTCGTCCGGCGGGGCGGTCGGGTCGAGCCAGTCGCCGAGCTGGTAGCCGCTGTCCCACAGGTGGTCCGCGCCGGCCCGCTGGTCGACCAGGTCGACGAACGCCTTCGCGCTGGCGTACTGCCGGGCCAGCACGTCGCGGTCGCCGTAGCGCTCGTAGAGCGTCCAGGGGGTGAGCACGGCGGCGTCGCCCCAGACCGCCGTCGGCTGCGGCGGCTCCCACCTCGGCGCGGGGATGCGGGGCACGAAGTACGGCACGGTCCCGTCGGGCAGCTGCTCGGCGGCCAGGTCGACCAGCCACGACGAGAGCATGCCGGCGCAGTCGTACAGGAAGGCGGCGGTGGGGGCGAAGACCTGGATGTCGCCGGTCCAGCCCAGCCGCTCGTCGCGCTGCGGACAGTCGGTCGGGATGTCCAGGAAGTTGCCCCGCATGCTCCACACGACGTTGTCGTGCAGCCGGTTGACCAGCGGGTCCGAGCACTCGAACGTGCCGGTGCGGACCATGTCGGTGTGGTGGACCCGGGCCACCACCGCCGCCGGGTCGAACTCGCCGGGCCAGCCGGTGACCTCGGCGTAGCGGAAGCCGTGGAAGGTGAACCGGGGCTCCCACGTCTCGACGCCCCCGCCGCGCAGCGTGTACGAGTCGGTGGCCTTCGCCCCGCGCAGCGCCCGGACGAACAGTTCGCCGTCCTGGAGCACCTCGGCGTGGCGCAGCCGCACCGTCTGCCCGGCCGGGCCGGTGACCGTGATCCGCAGCCGGCCCACCAGGTTCTGCCCGAAGTCCAGGATGATCCGCCCGTCGGTGGCGTCGACCACCTCGGCCACGGGCACCTCCTGCACGCAACGCACGGGCGGGCCGGTCGGGGCGACCCGGGCCGCCGTCGGGCGGGGCAGCACGCGCACCGGGGTCCAGCCGTCGGCGGCGAAGCCGGGCGAGGACCAGCCGGTGGGCTCGCGGCGGGCGTCGTGGTGCTCGCCGTCGAGCAGGCCGGAGGCGGTCAGCGGCCCGGTCGCGGCCCGCCAGGAGCCGTCGGTGGCGACGAGCTGCCGCCGGCCGTCGGCGTACTCGATCTCCAGCTGGGCGAGCAGGCCGATCCGGCTGCCGTAGACGGTGCGGTGGCCGCCGTGGAAGCCGAGGCGGCCGGCGTACCAGCCCTCGGCGAGCCAGCCGCCGACGGCGTTGCGGCCCGGCCGCAGCAGCCCCGTGACGTCGTAGGTCTGGTAGCGCAGTCGGTGGTGGTAGCTGGTCCAGCCCGGGGCGAGGGTCTGGTCGCCGACGCGGGCGCCGTTGACCTCCAGCTCGTAGACGCCGAGGGCGGTGGCGTAGATCCGGGCCCGGGTGACCTCGCCGGTGACGTCGAACTCGTGGCGCAGCAGCGGCGGGGGCTGCTCGACCGTGGGGTCGACCGCCCAGTCGGGGGAGACGAACTCCGCCTGCCAGTCGTCCGCGTCGAGGCCGGCCTCCACGGTGGTCGGGTCGCTGAACGGCGTGGGCTCGTCGGCGTCGGCACCCCAGACCCGTACGCGCACCTCGCACCGCTCGCGGGGGCGCAGCGGCGGCGCGGGCCAGGGCACCAGCACGCAGTCGGCCGAGTCGAGGCGGCCGCTGCGGTGAGCGGCCCGGTCGGGCCCGGTCACCTCGACCTCGTAGCCGACCTGCCGCCAGCCGGCGGGGGCGTCGGTGACGCGGAACGAGAGCCGGGGGGCGGGCTCACCGATGCCGGTCGCCGGGTCGACGTGCGCGACGCGGGGCGCCTGGACCGTCGTCCGGGGTGCGGGGTCGGCGTTGCTCATGGGCTTCCTCTCGACCGTCCGGTGGCACCGGGTACGTTACGAGTCAATGAAAGGTTTCACAAGTGTCGTGCCGCAGGTTGTCGAGTGGTAACGCCGCTTGACCGGCGGTGGGGACGGGCATAGCGTGGGGTCGCAGATTGAAACGTCTCAGCCCCGGTTCGGTCGCCGCCGTGCCGCTGACCCGCCCCGACGCGCGGTCCGCCCCACGGCGGGACGGCCGCGGGGCGCGCACCCCCGAGGAGAGCGTGTGGGGTCCCTGGTGGGAATCCAGATCGGTGCCATCTCCTTCGTCGACGAGGGCGTCGACCAGGTTCTCGACATCGTCGGCGAGGCCGCGGCGGTCGACGCCGTGTTCGTGGCGACCCAGTCCTTCGACCGTGGCCTGCAGGGCCGGCAGGTGGTGAGTCGCCCCTGGCCCGGCCACGGCGCCCGCGAACTCGACCACCACCACGTCGGCGGCTCGTACGTCACCCAGCACCCGGAGTTCTACGCCAACACCGCGCTCGGGCCGTTCCGCGCCCCGGACCGCGAGGTCGCCGGCTTCGACGTGCTGGAACAGGTCATCCCGGCCGCCCGGCGGCGCGGCATGAGGGTCTACTCGTTCGTCCTGGAGAACACCCACTCCGGGCTGACCCGGCACGTGCCGAACTGGCCGAAGGTCCTCCAGGTCGACGCCTGGGGCCGCGCCGACCCGTACGCCTGCGTGCGCAACCCCGACTACGTCGCCTGGTGGCTCGGCCTGATCGAGGACCAGCTCAAGAGCTACCCGCTGGACGGGCTCATGTTCGGCTCCGAACGGCACGGCCCGCTCGGCAACGTCCTGGGCGACGGCGGCTTCGCCCGCGACGGCAACCCGTACTGCTTCTGCCCGCACTGCGAGGCCGCCGGCCACCGCCGCGGCATCGACGTGCGCCGGGCCCGCGAGGGGTACGTCGCGCTGCACCGGCTCGCCCACGGCGGGGCCGACCCCGGCGGCGACAGCGGCTTCGTGCGCTTCCTGCGCCTGCTCACCGAGTACCCGGAGATCCTCGCCTGGGAGCAGCTCTGGACCGACGGCTTCGAGGCCCTGCGCCGCCAGCTCTACGGCACCGCGAAGTTCCTCGCCCCGCACGTGCAGGTCGGCTGGCACGTCTGGCACCACAACTCGTTCTCCCCGCTCTACCGGGCCCAGACCGACTTCGCCGCGCTCGCCGAGTACGCCGACTTCGTCAAGCCGGTGCTCTACAACAACTGCGCCGGATACCGGCTGCACCACCACATCCGGCAGGTGGCCCGGAGCATCTTCGCCGGGGTCGACGAGCAGACCCTCTACGACCTCTACCGGGGCGTGCTCGGCTACGACGAGGCCGTCCGGTTCGACGACCTGCCCGCCACCGGCCTGTCCGCCGACTACGTCACCCGGGAGACCCGCCGCACCGTGACCGCGGTCGCCGGCCGGGCCGCCGTGTACCCGGGGCTCGACCTCGACGTGCCCACCCCGGAGCACGTCAAGAAGACCAGCCCCGAGGAGGTCCGCGCCTCGGTCACCGCGGCGCTCGACGGCGGCGCCGACGGCATCATCCTGTCCCGCAAGTACTCCGAGATGCGGCTGGACAACCTCGCCGCCGTCGGCGACACCCTGCGCGCCCGCGCCTGACCCGCTGCCGGAGACGAATCGGGGCGGGGACCCGTGCAGGGTCCCCGCCCCGATCGTCGTGGCGACCGGTCAGCCGGCCGGCGGTCCAGGTCGCCCGACGTCGTGGCCCAGGGCGAACTCCGGCTCCCGGTGCAGGTGCCCGGCCGGCTCGCCCTCGGGCACGGCCGCGACGAAGAAGAACAGCCGCAGGTCGTCGGTGTACGCGCGCAGGATGTCGTGCTCCACCCCGGCCGGCGTGCAGACCAGGTCACCGGGGGCGACGTCGTACTCCTGCGCCCCGACGGCGACGCGGGCCCGGCCCTCGACGACCGCCCAGTACTCCGGGCAGGAGTGGTGGTGCCGGTCGAACCGGAAGCCGGCCCGCTCCAGGCTGAACCAGCCGACCGCCGACAGGTCGCTCCAGGCCGGCCCGTCGACGGTCCACCGCTGGCCGGCGCCCAGCCGCAGGACGCTCACGCGCCCGGCCGCTGCCAGGCCACGACCTCACCCGCCGGGTGGCGGCAGAAGTCGGGCAGCCCGGTCAGCGCCTGCTCCTCGCCGCCCGGCGTGTACGTCACCAGCAGCCGCAGCGTGCGCCAGGTGGAGTTCATCGTCGAGTGCAGGGTGTCGCGGGGGATGTAGACCATGTCGCCCTCGGCGATGGCGAACTCGTCGTCGCCGACGGTCTGCACCCCCGCCCCGGACACCACGTAGATCAGCTCGTCCGCGCCGGCGTGCAGGTGCCGGCCGTGGCCCTGCCCCGGGTTGATGATGACCTCGCCCTGGGAGTTGACGGCCCCGGGGATGGTCACCGGCGAGACGAACCACTTCATGGTGCCCCAGTCGAAGCTGAAGGTCTCCACGTCGTGCGCGGGGATGTGGGTGGGTGGCATGGGGGTCTCCGATCGGGGGTGGCTCAGGAGGTGGGCAGGGACTTGAAGGCGCGGACCTGGGCGGTCAGGGCGCGCTCCACCGGCAGGCGTTCCATCGACGAGGCGCCGAAGAAGCCGACCACGCCGGTGGTGTGGGCCAGCACGTACGCGGCGTCGTCCGGCTCGGCGATCGGGCCGCCGTGGCAGAGCACCAGCACGTCCGGGTTCACCGCCACGGCGGCGTCGCGCATGGCCTGGATCCGCTCGACCGACTCGTCGAGGGTCAGCGCGGTCCGCGCGCCGATGGTGCCGGACGTGGTCAGCCCCATGTGCGGCACCAGCACGTCCGCCCCGGCCGCCGTCATGGCCGCCGCCTGCTCGGGGTCGAAGACGTACGGGCAGGTGAGCAGGCCGCGTTCGGCGGCCAGCCGGATCATCTCGACCTCCAGGTCGAAGCCCATCCCGGTCTCGGCGAGGTTCTGCCCGAACACCCCGTCGATGAGGCCGACGGTGGGGAAGTTCTGCACCCCGGTGAAGCCGATCGCGGCCAGCTCGTCGAGGAACCGGGGCATCAGCCGGAACGGGTCGGTGCCGCAGACGCCCGCGAGCACCGGGGTGTCCCGCACGACCGGCAGCACCTCGGCCGCCATCTCGACCACGATCGCGTTCGCGTCGCCGTAGGGCAGCAGGCCGGCGAGCGAGCCGCGCCCGGCCATCCGGTAGCGGCCCGAGTTGTAGATGATGATCAGGTCGGCCCCGCCGGCCTCGGCGCACTTGGCCGACAGGCCGGTGCCGGCGCCCGCGCCGACGATCGGCCGGCCGGCGGCTGCCTGTTCCCGCAGCCGCCGCAGCGCCTCCGCGCGTTCCATCTCAGGCTCCCTTCTGGATCAGCCGGTGCAGGGTGTCGGCCATCGCCGACGCGAACTCCGGCGCGTTGACGTGCGCGTCGACGCGGTGCAGCGTCCGGCCGTGCGCCGCGAGGGCCGCCGCGAGGGCGTCGCGGCACGCCGTGTCGGCCGCCGGGTCGGCGAACGGCTGACCGGGGGCGTCCAGCGCGCTCACCCCACCGTCGGGCCAGAACACCTCGGTCGGGCCGGTCGCGGCGGCGGCCTTCGCGCCGATCCGCCGGCCCAGCTCGGCCATCTCGTCGGCGGTGGTACGCATCAGGGTCACGGTCGGGTTGTGCACGAAGAACAGCCGGTCGGCGAAGCGCTCCGGCACGGTGTCGACCGGCCCGAAGTTGACCATGTCCAGCGCGCCGGGAGCGATCACCTGCGGCACGCCGGCCGCCCCGGCGGCGGTGAGCCGGTCCGGGCCGGCGGTGAGCACCCCGCCCACCAGGTCGTCGGCCAGCTCGGTGGTGGTCAGGTCCAGCACCCCGGCGAGCAGTCCGGCCTGGGCCAGCCCCTCCAGGGCCCGGCCCCCGGCGCCGGTGGCGTGGAAGACCAGCACCTCGTACCCCAGCTCCTCCAGCCGGGCCTTGGCGGCCTCGACGGCGGGGGTGGTGACGCCGAACATGCTGGCCGCGACGATCGGCCGGGCGTCGGTGGCGGTGTCGGCGCGGGACCGGTCGCGGGCCATGCCGGCCATCGCCGCGGCGGCGTTGCCGAGCACGAGCCGGGAGATCCGGTTGACCCCGGCGACGTCGACGACCGAATACATGATCGTGACGTCCTTGGCCCCGACGTACGGGGAGACGTCGCCGGAGGCCATGGTCGACACCAGCAGCTTCGGCAGCCCGACCGGGCAGGCGGCCAGCACCGCCGCCGCGATCGACGACCCGCCGGAGCCGCCGGCGGCGAGTACGCCGTCGACCCGGCCCGCGGCGACCAGCCGGCCGACGACCGCCGCCGCGCCCCGGCCCATCGCGGTGACCGCCGCGCCCCGGTCGCCCGCCGAGACCAGCTCGGCGACGGTGGTGCCGGCCGCCCCGGCGACCTCGTCGGCGGTGACGTCCGGGGTGAGGCCGCGCGGCGCGGCGGTGCCGGCGTCCACGACGAGGACGTCGACGCCGAGGGCGCGCAGCCGCTCGGCCAGGTACGCGTAGTCGGGGCCCTTGGTGTCGAGGGTGCCGACGAGGACGACGGTGGGCATGCCGGCCTCCTTCGGGGCGGTGGACATGTCAGTTCCCTTCGGGCAGCGGTGGGGCGGGCGGGTCGGGGTCGTCGACGTCGACCCCGGCGTCGGCGAGCGCGGCGCGGACCACCGCGAGCGCGTTGATCGCCCGGGGGAACCCGACGAACTGCACGCAGTGGATCACCACCTCGACGATCTCGGCGGGGGTGAGGCCGACCCGCAGCGCGGCCTTGGTGTGCCCGGCGATCTGCGGGTCCGCGCCGCCCATGCCGATGAGCACGGCGAGGGTGGCGATCTCCCGGCGGGCCAGGTCGAGGCCGGGCCGGGAGTTGACGTCGCCGAAGTTGAACTCCAGCCCGAAGCGGGCCAGGTCGGCGCCGAGGCCGGAGCGGCGCTGCAGGAACACGTCGGCCGCGCCCGGCCCGTAGATCTCGTTGAACGCCCGCCGTCCCCGGTCGAGCCGGCTCTGTCCGGCCTCGGGCGTCCCGGTCGGTTCCGTGGTCAAATCGAGTGCCCTCCGTCCTGGGCGAGGGTGACGCCGGTGATGTACGCGGCCGACTCCTGGCACAGGAAGACCACCGAGGCGGCCAGGTCGTCGGGTTGGCCGAGGGTGCGGGTGGGGATCTGGGCGAGCAGCTCCTCGCGGCGCTGCGGGGTGTCCCGGTCCCGGCCCGGGGTGGCCTGCGCCCCGGGGGCGATGGCGTTGACGGTGATGCCGGTCTCGGCCAGCTCGATGGCCAGCGCCTTGGTCAGGCCGATCACCCCGGCCTTGGCCGCCGCGTACGCCGTGGCGTTGCGCACCAGCCGGCCGCCGCGCACGGCGGCGATGGACGACAGCGACACGATCCGCCCCCAGCCGCCGGGCAGCATGTGCGGCAGGACCGCCCGCGTGGAGGTGAACACGCTGGTGAGGTTGCGGTCGAGCTGGGTCTGCCACTCGTCGAGCGTCAGCTCGGCGAACGGCCGGACCAGGCCGCCCCCGGCGGTGTTGACCAGGATGTCGATGCCGCCCCACTCGGCGGCGGTGCGGTCGGCCGCCGCGACGACGGCGGCGAAGTCGAGCAGGTCGACCGCGTCGTGCCGGGCGGTGGCCCCCCGGGCGGTGAGGTCGGCGGTGGTGGCTGCGGCGGCGTCGGCGGAGATGTCCAGGCCGGCCACGGCGGCGCCCTGGTCGGCGAGGGCCCGGCAGATGCGGCGGCCGAGGGCGCCGCCGGAGCCGGTGACGACGGCGCGGCGGCCGGCCAGCGGGCGGGCCGACGGCGCGGGTGGGGCTGTCATGTCGCGGGAGGTTCCCTTCGGGTGGAGGTGTCCGGTTGGCTCAGGTGGGGTCGATGACCAGGTTGTCGGGTCGCCGACCGTGGGCGAACAGGTCGATCTGCGCGGCGGCCACGGCCCAGGCGCGCGCCGAGATCCCCTCGGTCACCCCGGCGACGTGCGGGGTGAGGGTGACGTTCGGCGCGTCCCACAGCGGGTGGTCGGGCGGCAGTGGCTCGGGGTCGGTGACGTCCAGGATCGCGTGCAACCGGCCGCCGCCGGTCTCGCGCAGCAGCGCGTCGGTGTCGACCAGGGTGCCCCGGCCCGCGTTGACCAGCACCGCGCCGTCGCGCAGCCCGGCGAGGAACCGCGCGTCGGCGGTCCGGTCGGTGTCCGGGCCGGCCGGCAGCGCGAGGACGACGACGTCCTGCTCGGCCGCGACGGCGGCGAACCCGGCGGCCGACAGGACTCCCGCGCGGGCGCGCCGCCCGACCAGGGTCACCTCGCAGCCGAAGGGGCGCAGCAGGCCCGCGACGTGCCGGCCGATGTCACCGGCGCCGAGGACCGCCACCCGGCTGCCGGCCAGCGACCGGCCGGTCCGGCGCTCCCAGCGCCGCCGGCGCTGCGCCTCGGCGAAGAAGGCCAGCTCCCGGTGGTGCGCGAGCAGCACCGCGACGACCCACTCGGCCACGGCCGCGCCGTGCGCGCCACGGGCGTTGGACAGGCCCACGCCGGGCGGCAGCCGGCCGATCCAGCCGTCGTAGCCGGCGTTGAGGGTCTGCACGAGCCGGACGCGGGGGAGCCGGGGAAGCAGGGCGAGGGTGCGCTCCACCGGGTGGAAGCCGTGCACGAGGACGACGGCGTGGTCGCGCTGCCCGGCCGTCGGCTCGCCGCCGGGCCCGAGCAGCTGCGGGCGCAGCAGTGGGTACGCCGCCAGCGCCGCCGCGCCCTGCTCGTCGGGCACGAGGACGCAGACGCCCGCGTCGCCGTCACTGTCGGTCATGGCATCTGCACTCCGTGGTCGGTGGCGGGCAGGCGCGCCCGGACGGCGCGCGGCTGCTCCTCGTGGCCCCGGGACGGGACGAGGCCGACGGCGGCGGGCGGCGAGGGCCCTGCATGTATAACGTTTCAGAGCGGTGCTGGCAAGCCCGTCTGCCGGCGCGCGTCCCGCTGCCTGTCCGGCGTGCGCGCATTCCGCCCTGCTCCGTGTCGCTGTCGCCCCGCCGACCGGCGGAGCTGGGGTGGCGGCCGGGCCGCGTTACAAGCGGGAAACAGCCTGTTGACACTGCGGATGTGACGCAGGTAGCATCCGTCCGTTGAAACGATTTAAAGGCCGGCCGGCTATGCGCGTTGCTTCGCACGACCATCCCTGCCCCCGAGGAGCACCCGTGATCAGAACCTGGCGAGCCGCTCGCACGCACCCCACACTACGCACAGTAGCGGCTGTCAGCGCCGCCGCCCTGCTGGTTTCGGGATGCAGTGCGGCAGGCACCGGCACCAAGTCCGGTTCCGCCTCCAAGCCCACCGCGTTCTCGGCGCTGTTCACCACCGAGAACACCCAGATCCCCGCCGAGCTCAACCGGCTCGCCGCCGGCGAGTGCAAGGCCCAGAACGACGCGCTGCCGCTCAAGATCGAGCAGACCCCCAGCAGCAACATGCAGCAGAAGGTGCAGCTCCTCGCCGGCCAGGACGCGCTCCCGGTGCTGTTCGCCGGGGGCAACGCCCTGATCAACAAGGACGGGGCGCTGCAGAAGTCCGGTCAGCTCGTCGACGTCAAGAAGGCGCTGACCGACCTCGGCGTCGCCGACAAGCTCACCCCGGCCGCGTCCGACACGATCGACAAGCTCTACGGCGGTGGCGTGTACCCGACCATCCCGTTCCAGTACAACATCGAGGGCATCTTCTACAACAAGAAGATCTTCGAGGAGCAGGGCATCGCCGTCCCCGCCACCTGGGACGAGCTGCTCGCCGCCGCCGCGAAGCTGAAGGCCGCCAAGATCACCCCGTTCACCGCCTCGGGCAAGACCGGCTGGACGATCAGCCGCTGGGTCGGCGCGTACATCCTGCGCGACCTGGGCCCCGACGCGCTGAAGAAGGTCGCCGACGGGCAGGCCAAGCTGACCGACCCCGAGTACGTCCGGGCCGCCCAGGCGGTCGCCGACCTCGGCAAGGCCGGCTACTTCGTCGACGGGGTCACCTCCGTCGACTACGACACCGCCACGGCCAACCTGCTCAACGGCAAGGCCGCCATGATGTACATGGGCAGCTGGCTGCTGGCCAGCATCAACGACCCGAAGAAGAACCCCCTCGGCGACGCGATCGGGTTCATGCCCGTCCCCGCCGTCCCCGGCGGCAGCGGCTCGATCGACCAGTACCCGGCCAACGTCGGCGCGCCGACGGCGATCTCCGCCAAGCAGTACAGCCCCGAGGTCGGCGGCTGGCTCAAGTGCATCGCCGAGAACTACGCCAGCGGGCTGATGGAGACCCAGGGCGCCTTCTCCGGCTTCAAGATGGGCAAGCCGGTGGCCAACGTCCCGCCGCTGACCCAGGACCTGCAGAAGCGCATCGACGCCAGCACCTCCACCGTCCTGTGGTTCGAGGCCCTGTTCAACACCAAGGCGACCGGCGACGCCAGCGCCAACGCCGCCCCGCTGCTCACCGGCGCCATGAAGCCGGAGCAGTACATGAGCCTGCTCCAGAACGACCTCTCCGCGGCACAGTAGTTCCGGCGGGCCGGTCCACCGGGCGGCGGCGGGTAGCCGCCGCCCGGTGGACGGCCCAACCGGTCAGGCATCCTTGGTTGGGACGGGTAATCAATGGACCGAGTATTCGGTGACAAAAAGGCCATCGCGATCCTGCTCGGGCCCGCGTTGTTCATGTACACGGCGATCATGCTGGTGCCGTCGGTGTGGTCGCTGTTCTACGCCTTCTCCACCGGCAACGTGATCGAGGGCTTCCGCCCGGTCGGGCTCGACAACTTCCGCAAGCTGCTGGACGACCCGATCGTCCCGACCTCGCTGCGGTTCACCGTGACCTACGCCCTGGTCATCACGGTCGGGCAGATCCTGCTCGGCCTGGCGCTGGCCCTGTTCTACGTCTTCGTGCTGCGCCGGGCCTCCGCGCTCATCCGTACCCTGGTCTTCTTCCCGGTGGTGCTGCCCACCGTCGCGGTCGGCCTGCTGTTCTCCAAGATGTTCGCCATCGCGCCGCAGACCGGCCCGGCCAACAGCCTGCTCGACCTCCTGGGGTTCGGGGCGACCGACTGGTTCTCCACCGGCAGCAAGGCGTTCTGGGTCATCATCCTGATGGACCTGTGGCGCACCATGGGTTTCTACGCGGTGCTGCTCTACACCGGCCTGCTCGACATTCCCGGCGAGGTCCTGGAGTCCGCGCGGCTCGACGGGGCGGTCGGCTGGCGGCTGCTGCGGCACATCGTGCTGCCGCTGGCGCTGCCGGTGCTGATCTCGTCGATCATCTTCAGCCTGAACTCCTCGCTGAAGGTCTTCGACTCCGTGGTGGCGCTGACCAACGGCGGCCCCGGGACGTCGACCACCCCGCTGAACCTCTACATGTTCCAGACCTCGTTCTTCTACAGCGACTACGGCTACGGCAGCACCCTGGCGATCCTGATCACCACCATCTGCCTGACCGTCACGCTCTTCCTGTTCCGCTCCTCCCGACGAGACCTCACCAAGGGCTGACCATGGCGACACGTACGGACCTCTCCGCGCCGGTGGCGACCCGCGCGACCGCACCTGCCCCACCCGCGCCGTCGCGCCGCCGCGGCGTCAACTGGCGTCGGGTGGGCAATCGCGCCTGGACCGGCCTGGTGATCGCCGTCCTGCTGGTGATCACCATCTACCCGCTGTTCTGGATGTTCGCCAGCTCGCTGAAGACCGAGAACGAGTTCATCACCGAGCCGCTGTGGTCGCTGCCCCGCGAGCTGAACTTCCAGAACTACGTCGACGCGTGGGAACTCGGCGGCATCGGCACCGTCATCCGCAACAGCCTGCTGGTGACCCTGCCGTCGCTGTTCTTCATCCTCGCCCTCGGCGCGGCGGCCGGGTTCGCCCTGGAGGTGATGGTCTGGAAGGGGCGCAACACCGTCCTGCTGCTCATCGTCGGCGGGATGATGCTGCCGCTGCAGCTGATCCTGCTGCCGCTGTTCACGATCTACTTCCGCCTCGGCCTCACCGACTCGCTGCTGCCGCTCATCCTCACCTACGTCGGGCACGGCCTGCCGCTGACGGTGTTCCTGATGGCGGCCTACTTCCGGGCCGTGCCCCGGGAGCTGTTCGAGGCCTCGACGCTGGACGGGGCCGGGGTGTTCCGGGCGTTCTTCTCCGTCGGCCTGCCGATGGTCCGCAACGGCCTGCTCACCCTCGGCCTGCTGATGTTCTTCTCCGTCTGGAACGACCTGCTCATCGCGTTGACCTTCAACACCAGCAAGGAGCTGAGCACCATCCAGGTGGGCCTGCTCAACTTCAACGGCGAGTACGGCTCGACCCTCTACGGCCCGCTCTTCGCCGGCATCTGCACCACCGTGCTCGGCATCCTGGTCGTCTACGTGTTCATCAACAAGCAGATCATGAAGGGCCTGGCGGCCGGGTCGCTGAAGGGCTGAACCGGTGATCATCGACGCGCACACCCACGCCTGGCCGCGCTGGCCGTACCGGCCGCCCGTGCCGGACGACGCCACCCGGGGCGGGGTCGAGGTGCTGCTGCACGACATGGCCGCCGCCGGGGTGGACCGGGCGGTCGTGGTGGCCGCCGAGATCGACCGCAACGCCGACAACAACGACTACGTCGCGGCGGCGGTGGCCCGGCACCCCGGGCGGCTCCACCACTTCGCCGACCTGGACAGCCGGTGGAGCCCCCGGCACCACACGGCCGGGGCCGCCGACCGGCTCGCCGCGCTCGCCGACCGGTACCCGCTCGCCGGGATCAGCCACTACCTCGGCCCCGACAACGACGGGTGGCTGCGCTCGGCGGACGCCCGGGCGCTGTTCGCCGCCGCCGAGCGCAGGGGACTGCTCATGGGGCTGGCCGCCGGGCCGGCCTGGCACGCCGACCTGCGCGCGCTCGCCGCGACCGTGCCCGGCCTGCCCATCCTGTGCAACCACCTGGCCCTGGTGCCGGCCTGGCCCGGCGGCGTCGCCGACGCCCTGGCCCGGGTGCTCGACCCGGCCGCCCCCGCCAACCTGATCGTCAAGGTCTCCGGCCTCCAGTACGGCGCGGCCGACCCCTGGAACGTGCCGCACCGGGCGGCGTTGGACGTCGTCCGGGCGTACTACGAGACGTGGGGCCCCCGGCGCCTGGTGTGGGGCTCGGACCACCCGGCCTCCGGCGCGGCGATGACGTACCGGCAGTCGCTGGAGGCGGTGCGGCGGCACTGCGACTTCATCGCGCCGGCCGACCTGCCGCTGGTCCTCGGCGGCACCCTCGCCGGGCTGCTCGGCGACCCGGAAGGAGTCCGCGCATGACCCCGCCGCCGCCCCGCCCGCACGTGACCCCGCCGCCCCGCCCGCGGGTGGGCGTCGCGTGCAACCGGGCGACCCGGGAACGCTTCGTCACCGAGGCCGCGCTGGCCCGCCTCGCCGGGGTCGCCGACGTGGCCTGGCTGGAGTTCGACGGACCGGACCGCTCCACCGCGCCGCCGCCGACGGACCCGGCGACCGTCGCCCGGCTGACCGCCTTCGTGGCCGACCTCGACGCGCTGGTCGTCAGCCACGGCTGCCCCCGGGTCACCGACGAGGTGCTGGCCGCCGCGCCCCGGCTGCGTCTCGTCGGCGACACCCACGGCGACCGCTTCGCCCACCGCGTCGACGTCGCCGCCGCCCGCGCCCGGGGGGTCTGGGCGGTGGACACCACCAACGGCTCCTCCGACCCGGTGGCCGAGTGGGCGCTCGCGCTGATGCTCGTCGGCCTGCGCAACGCCGGGGCGCTGTTCCGCCGCCTCGTCGCCGACGAGGTGCTCTGGCCCGACCGCGGCGTGTTCCTCGACGACCCCGGCTACCGCAACGGCGAGCTGACCGGCCGGACGGTCGGCATCATCGCGCTCGGCCACATCGGCCGGCGGCTGCTGGAACTCCTCGCGCCCTTCGGCGTGGACGTCCTCGCCCACGACCCGTACGCGCCCCGGGTGCTCGCCGACGTCTACGACCTCACCCTGACCAGCCTCGACGGCGTGCTCTCCGGGTCCGACGTGGTGGTCTGCCTGGCGCCCCTGACCAGCGCCACCCGGGGCCTGCTCGGCGCCCGCGAGATCGCCCTGCTCAGGCCCGGCGCGGTCTTCGTCAACGTGTCCCGGGGCGCGGTCGTCGACTCGGCCGCGCTCCTCGACCGGCTCGCGACCGGCGACATCGTCGCCTGCCTCGACGTCTTCGACCCGGAGCCGATCCCGGCCGGGCACCCCGTCCGCGCCCTGCCCAACGTCTTCCTCAGCCCGCACATCGCCGGGGTCACCGCCGCCAGCGAGCCGCGCTTCTTCGACCTGATGGTGGACGAGGTGATCCGCGTGATCCGCGGCCACCACCCCCGCCACGAACTGGTCCCCCGCGAACCCGACTGAACCGCCCCGGCCGGGCGTCAGCGGCCTCGGCGGCCGAGCGCCGGGCCAGCGGCCCCGGCCGCTGCCGAGACTGGAGCCACCGTGACCGTTTCCTACTCCGCCGCGCCGCCGCTGAGCGAGCGCGCGCGGGCCGAGGTGCTCAGCCCTGCCGCCCTGGACTTCGTGGCCGGGCTGCACCGCCGCTTCGACCCGCGCCGGCGGGAGCTGCTGGCCGACCGCGCCGCCCGACCCGCGCCGACCGGCTTCCTGCCGGAGACCGCCGACGTGCGGGCCGGCGACTGGCGGGTCGCCCCGCCCCGCCCCGACTACGCCGACCGCCGCGTCGAGATCACCGGCCCCACGGACCGCAAGATGGTGATCAACGCCCTCAACTCGGGGGCCCGCGGCTTCATGGCCGACTTCGAGGACGCCAACAGCCCGACCTGGCGCAACCAGGTCGAGGGCCACCTCAACCTGACCGACGCGATCGACCGGACGATCACCCACGACGCCTCCGACGGCCGGCGGTACCGGCTGGTCGACTCGCCGGCCACCCTGCTGGTCCGCCCGCGCGGCTGGCACCTGGTCGACAAGCACCTGCTGGTCGACGGCGTCCCCGTCGCCGGGGCGCTGATGGACTTCGGGCTGTTCGCCTTCCACAACGCCCGCCGGCTGCTGGAGCGGGGCAGCGCACCGTACCTCTACCTGCCGAAGCTGGAGCACCACCTGGAGGCGCGGCTGTGGAACGACGTGTTCCTCCACGCCCAGGACGCGCTCGGGGTGCCCCGGGGCAGCATCCGGGCCACGGTGCTGATCGAGACGTTCCCGGCGGCGCTGCAGATGGACGAGATCCTGTTCGAGCTGCGGGAGCACTCGTACGGGCTCAACGCCGGCCGCTGGGACTACATCTTCTCGATGATCAAGACCTTCCGGGACCGGCCGGGGTTCGTGCTGCCGGACCGCACGGCGGTGACGATGACCGTGCCGTTCATGCGGGCGTACACGGAGCTGCTGGTGGCCACCTGTCACCGGCGCGGCGCGTTCGCGATGGGTGGCATGGCCGCCCTCATCCCGTCCCGCCGCGACCCGGAGGCCAACGCCCGGGCCGTGGCGGCGGTGGACGCGGACAAGCGCCGCGAGGCCGGCGACGGCTTCGACGGCACCTGGGTCGCCCACCCCGACGTGGTGCCGGTGGCCCGCGCGGCGTTCGACGCGGTGCTGGGGGAGCGGCCGAACCAGCTCGACCGGCGGCGCGACGATGTCACGACGACCCCGGCCGACCTGCTCGACGTGGCGTCCACCCCGGGGTCGGTCACCGAGGCCGGGCTGCGGGGCAACGTCAGTGTGACGTTTCAATACCTGTCGTTCTGGCTGACCGGACGGGGCGCGGCCGGGATCGACAACCTGATGGAGGACGCGGCCACGGCCGAGATCGCCCGATCCCAGGTCTGGCAGTGGATCCGGCACGGCGCGCGGCTGCCCGACGGGCGGGTCGTCACGCGGGACCTGGTGGCCGGCATCCTCGCCGAGGAGATGGCGCGGATCGCCGCCGAGGTCGGCGACCAGGTGTGGCGACAGGGGCGCCCGGAGGACGCGCGGGAGGTCTTCGCGCGCGTCGCACTCGCCGACGAGCTGCCGGAATTCCTCACCCTGGTGGCGTACGACCGGCTGTAGGCCACCGGTGCGCGGCGGCCCGTTGACCGTCCCGCGCCACCTAATGTAACGTTTCATTTCGTCGGCCGTGGCCCGTGGCATCCGCCCGGGGCCACCCGCCCCCCCCGCCGGCCCCACCCTTCGCCAACCCCTCTGCCACCCTCGTGAGGAGCCCCTCATGTCCACCTCGGACCTGGTCATCACCGTCGTCGGCGCCGGCGGCAAGATGGGCCTGCGGATCTCGGCCAATCTCCAGCGCAGCGGCCACACCGTCCGCTACTGCGAGAACCACCCGCCGGCCCAGGCCCGGGTGACCGCCGAGGGCCGCGAGCTGAGCGACACGGCCACCGCCGCCGCCGACAGCGACGTCGTCGTCCTCGCCGTCCCCGACGTGCTGCTCGGGGACATCTCCGCGCAGCTCGTGCCGCTGCTCAAGCCGGGCGCCGTCGTGCTCACGCTCGATCCGGCCGCCGCCTACGCCGGCGTCCTCGCCCGCCGTGACGACATCCACCTCGCCTGCGCCCACCCCTGCCACCCGTCGGTCTTCCTGGAGCGCACCACCGGCGAGGAGTACGCCGACACCTTCGGCGGCGTCGCCGCCGCCCAGGACGTCGTCGCCGCGCTCGAGTCCGGCGACGACGCCGTCCGCGCGCGCGTCGAGGACGTCGTGCGCATCATGTACGGCCCGGTGCTCGACGTGCACTGGGTCACCGTCAAGCAGCTCGCCGTCCTGGAGCCGACCCTGGTCGAGACCGTCGCCTGCATGATCAGCGGCCTGCTCCGCGACGCGCTGCACGAGACCGTCCACACCGTCGGCGTGCCCGAGGCGGCCGCGAAGGCGATGCTCTTCGGCCACATCCAGGTGGCGCTGAGCAACTCGCTGCGCGGCTCCAACCCGTTCTCCGAGGCGTGCCTCATCGCCATGGACTACGGGCGGGAGACCATCGTGCGCGACGACTGGAAGCGCATCTTCGACGACGCCGAGCTGGACTCCGTCATCGCCCGGATGCTGCGCATCGACGCGGTGCGGCCGGCGCGATGACCCGCCTGTCCAACGACCCCGCCCGCTTCGCCGCGCAGGCCCTCGACGGCTTCGTCGCGGCCCACCCCGGGCTGGTGCGCCGGGTGGGCGGCGGCGTGGTCCGCGCGGCGGCCCCCGCGCCGGGGCGGGTCGCCGTCGTCGTCGGCGGCGGCAGTGGCCACTACCCGGCGTTCGCCGGCCTGGTCGGCGAGGGCCTCGCCCACGGCGCGGCCGTCGGCAACGTCTTCGCGTCCCCGTCGGCCCGGCAGGTCCGGTCGGTGGCGCGGGCCGCGTCCGGCGGCGGCGGGATCCTGCTGGCCTACGGCAACTACGCCGGCGACGTCCTCAACTTCACCGCCGCCCGGGTGCACCTGGAGGCCGACGGCGTCGACTGCCGCGCCGTCGCCGTCACCGACGACCTGGCCAGCGCCCCGGCCGAGCAGGCCGACCGGCGGCGGGGGATCGCCGGGGGACTGGTGGTGTTCAAGGTGGCCGCTGCCGCCGCCGACCGGGGGCTCGACCTCGACGAGGTGGAGCGGATCGCCCGGCTGGCCAACGCCCGGACCCGCTCGTTCGGGGTCGCCCTGACCGGCTGCACCCTGCCCGGCGCGGCCGCCCCGCTGTTCGCGGTCCCCGCCGGGCGGATGGCCGTCGGCCTGGGCATCCACGGCGAGCCCGGCATCGACGAGCGGGACCGCCCCGGCGCCGACGGCCTGGCCGAACTCCTCGTCGACACCGTCCTCGCCGAACTGCCGGCCGGGATCGACGCCCCCGCCGGCCAGCGGGCCGCCGTCCTGCTCAACGGCCTGGGCAGCGTCAAGTACGAGGAGCTGTTCGTCGTCTACCGGCGGGTCGCCGAGCTGCTCGCCGCCGCCGGTGTGCAGGTCGTCGCCCCGGCCGTCGGCGAGCTGGTGACCAGCTTCGAGATGGCCGGCGTCTCGCTGACCGTCTGCTGGCTGACCGACGAGCTGACCCCGCTGTGGTGCGCCCCGGCCGACGCCCCCGGCTTCCGACGCGGCCTGTCGGCCACCGCCGCCGCGCCGCCCGCGCCGGTCCTCGCCGAGGAGGCGGAGGAACCCGTGCCGCCCGCGAGCCCCGCGTCGCGGGCCGCCGGCCGCCGTCTGCTCGGCGCGCTCGCGGCGGCGCGGGACGCCGTCGACGCGCACGCCGGCGAGCTGGGCCGCATCGACGCCCTGGCCGGCGACGGCGACCACGGCATCGGGATGAGCCGGGGCGTCAACGCCGCCGTGGCCGCCGCCGGGGCCGCCGTCGCCGCCGGCGCCGGGGTCGGCACCGCGCTGACCCGGGCCGGGGACGCCTGGGCCGACGCCGGCGGCGGCACCTCCGGCGCGCTGTGGGGGGTGGCCCTGCGCGGCGCGGCCGTGGCCCTCGGCGACGAGAGCGAGCCGACCCCCGCGCGGGTGACCAGTGCGGTCTCCCGGGCGCTGGCCGACGTCACCCGGGTCGGCGGGGCCGCCGTCGGCGACAAGACCCTCGTCGACGCGTTCGCGCCCTTCGCCGCCACGCTGGCCGACCGCGTGCAGGCCGGACAGCCGCTCGCCGCCGCCTGGCGGGAGGCCGCCGCCGTGGCCGACGCGGCGGCCCGGGCCACCGCCGACCTGGTGCCCCGCGTCGGTCGGGCCCGCCCCCTGGCCCACCGCAGCGTCGGCGCCCCGGACGCGGGGGCGGTCTCGCTCGCCCTGATCCTGGCGGCCGTCGCGCCCACCGGGGAAGAAGCCGCCACCGCCCCCACCCGAGAAGACGCCCCCACCCGTGCAGAGGAGACCGCGCGATGAGCGCCAGCAGGCTGCGGATCGTCGTCGGCGCCGACGACGCCGGCTACCAGTACAAGGAGATGCTCAAGGCCGACCTGCGCGGCCACGAGCGGGTCGCCGAGGTGATCGACGTGGGCGTCGACGCGGACGGGCACACCGCGTACCCGATCGTCGCCATCGCCGCCGCCGAGATCGTCGCGGCGGGCCGGGCCGACCGGGCGCTGCTGGTCTGCGGCACCGGCCTGGGCGTGGCCATCGCCGCCAACAAGGTCGCCGGCATCCGCGCGGTCACCGCCCACGACAGCTACTCCGTCGAACGGGCCATCCTGAGCAACAACGCCCAGGTCCTCACCTTCGGCCAGCGCGTCATCGGGCCGGAGCTGGCCCGCCGGCTGGCCCGCGAGTGGTTGGCCTACGACTTCGACGACTCGTCGCCGTCGGGGGCGAAGGTCCGGCTGATGTCGACGTACGAGTCGACCGGGTCGTGCTGAGCCGATGCGCGACCGGCCGCTGACCGTCGGGGTCAGCCTCAAGATGTACTTCGGGCAACGCGAGACGCTGCGCTGGTGCGCGGACGTGGCGCGACTAGCCCGCGGCCACGACGCCGTCGCGGCCGGACGGGTCGAGCTGTTCGTGCTGCCGTCGACGCCGCTGATCGCCCCGGTCCGGGGCGTCCTCGCCGGCACCCGCGTCCACGTCGGCGCCCAGGACCTGCACCACACCGACCGGGGCGCGGTCACCGGCGGCACCAGCGGCGCGCTGCTCGCCGAGCTGGGCTGCTGCTACGCCGAGGTGGGGCACTTCGAGCGCCGTACCCTCTTCGGAGAGGACGACGCCGTCGTCGCCGCCAAGACCACGGCGGCGCTCCGCAACGGCCTGACACCGGTGCTCTGCGTCGGCGAGCCCGACCGGGTCGACGCCCCGGCGGCCGCCGCCGACTGCGTCGCCCAGGCCCGCGCCGCCCTCGCCGCCGCCCCGCCCGGCCCCGTGGTCCTGGCGTACGAGCCATGGTGGGCGATCGGCCGGCCCGAGCCCGCCCCGCCGCAGCACATCGGGGCCGTCACCGGTCCGCTGCGCGACTGGATCGCCGACCAGCCGGGCCGGGCCGGCAGCCGGGTGATCTACGGCGGCAGCGCCGGACCGGGGCTGCTCGGCCGGCTCGGCGACCGGGTCGACGGGCTGTTCCTCGGCCGGTTCGCCCACGACCCGGCGGCCCTGGCCGCGATCCTCGACGAGGCGGCCACCCTCGCCGGTGCCGCCCCCACCGGCGACACCGGGGACAGTGCCCACACCGCCGGCGGCGCGCCGGCCCGCACCGGGGAGCCGCCGTGGCCATCGGCCTGAGCACGTACTCGTTCTTCTGGCGCTGGACGGCGGCGCAGCGCCCGCTGTCCCTGACCGACATGGTCGAGCGGACCGCCGAGGCCGGGGCGACCGTCTTCCAGATCTGCGACTACCCGCCGATCGAGGAGGCGTCCGACGGGGAGCTGGAGCGGCTGCGCCGCCGGGCGTCCGCCCTCGGCGTCCGGCTGGAGCTGGGCACCCGGGGCGTCGGCGGCCCGCACCTGGCCCGCTACCTGGACCTGGCCGGCCGGCTCGACGTCGGCTTCGTGCGCACCATGCTGAACACCGCCGAGCACCGCCCGACCGTCGCCGAGGCCGTCGCCCTGCTCGCCGCCGCCCTGCCCGGGTACGCCGCCCGGGGCGTCACCATCGGCCTGGAGACCTACGAGCAGGTGGCCACCGACGACCTGCTCGCGGTCGTACGCGGGGTGGACGACCCGCACCTGGGGGTGTGCCTCGACCCGGCGAACTGCGTGGCCCGGCTCGAACTGCCCGCGACCACCGTGGAGCGCACCGCGCCGTACGTGGTGAACCTGCACGTCAAGGACTTCGCCTTCACCCGGGCCCCGGGGTGGGTGGGCTTCTCGCTGGTCGGCTGCCCGCTCGGCACCGGCCTGCTGGACTACGCCGCGATGGTGGCGCGGGTCCGGCCGGCCGAGCGCGGGATCAACCAGATCGTCGAGCACTGGCTGCCCCGGCAGGAGTCGATCGAGCGCACCTGCGCGGTCGAGGACGAGTGGACCCGGCACAGCGTGGAGTTCCTGCGCCGTGCGCACCCCGCCGACCCCGGTTGATCTCTCCCGACGCGTCGGCGGCGAACCGTGGTGGACCGCGGTTTCGGCTACCTGTCGTGGTGGGCGTGGCCGGTCGGCACCTCGGCCAGGGCGGCGGGCGTGACCGTACGCAGGAACGGCACCACCAGCGCGAGGGTCGCCACCGCGAACACGGCGAACGCGGCGCGGACGCCGAACCACTCGGCGAGCAGGCCGACCAGGCCGGCGCCCACCGGCAGCGCGCCCCAGCCGAACAGCCGGGCGGCGGCGTTGTAGCGGCCCAGCATCTCCTCGGGGACCACCCGTTGGCTGATGGTCCGGGAGTTCACCGTCCACAGTGTTCCGCCCATGCCGCCCAGGAACGCGGCCGCGGCGACCACCCACATGTCGGTGCTGACCACCGGCGCCGCCACCATCGCGGCCGTGCCGAGGATGTCGGCGAACATGGCCCAGCGCCGGCCGAGCCACCGGTTGATCGGCCCGACGGCCAGGACGCCGACGAGGCCGCCGACCCCGAGCGCGCTGAGCAGGATGCCGTAGCCCCGCGCGTCCAGCCTGATCACGTCGGTAGCGACCAGCGGGATCAGCGCCAGCCACGCCCCCCAGCAGGCGGCCAGCACGGTCACCACCATGGTCATCACCCGCAGCAGGCGGTGCTGCCAGAGCGTGCGCAGCCCGGCGGCGATCTGCTGGTTGACGGTGCCCGCCGGTCGTCGGCCCGGGGCCGGAACCGGCCGACCAGCAGCGCGAGCACCAGCATCGAGATGACGAACGTGACGCCGGTGGCACCCAGCGCCACGCTGACGCCGGCCGCGACCAGGAGGCCGCCGACGAACGGGCCGCAGAACTCGTTGCAGACGGTCTCGGCGCCGGCGACCCAGGCGTTGGCCCGTTCGCGGTCGGCGGCGGGCACCGCCGACGGCACGATCGCCGCCCCGGAGGTGAGCGCCACGACCGAGGCGACGCCCAGGGCCAGCCCGGCCAGGTACAGCAGCGGCAGGCTGACGGCGTCCGCCGAGGCCGCGACGAACAGCCCGGCGATCGTGGCCAGCCGGACCAGTTCCGCCGCCCACAGCAGTCGTCGGCGGTCGAACCGGTCGACCAGCACGCCGACGTGCAACGCCACGAGCAGCCAGGGCAGGGTGAGCGTCAGCGCCACGCCGGAGATCTGCGCCGGCGAGTCGGTGAGCCGGGTCGCCAGCAACGGCAGGATCACCTTGGTGACGCCCTCGGCGAGGTTGGTCATGGCGGTGAAGAGCACCAGGACCGCAGCGTTGCGGCTGGAGCCGGCGGGCCTGGTGGGGGCCGGTGGGGGCGCTGTCGTGCTGGTGCTGCGATCAGTCACGACCGGCTTCAAGTCGTCGGCCCGGGGATGTCCCGACATGATACGGCAACTCACGGTCCCGATCGATCTAAAACGTTCTATGGGTCGGAAGGGCTTCGGTGCCGGGAATGTCGCGTCCTGATCGGATTGCGAGGGCGGCCCGCGCGCATCGGCCGACCGGTCCTGCGCCGTCGAGGAAAGCGCCCGCAGCTCTTGACGTCTGCTGGCGCGCACCCTACGGTCCTATCTCGGGACGCGCATGAAACGATTCAGGTGCGTCGCGAGGCAGTCGGACGTGCCGTACGGCGGCTGGACAGACCCGGGGCGCAACTCGCCGCCCGGACGGGAGACGCACCATGACGCAGAGCGAAGCGACCCGCGACCGGGTCGAGCAGGCGCTGCGTGCCCAGCGCATCGAGACAGCCTCTTGGGCGTTCGGCAATTCCGGCACCCGGTTCAAGGTGTTCGCGCAGGAGGGTGTGCCGCGGGATCCGTACGAGAAGGTCGCCGACGCTGCCGTCGTGCACCGGTTCACCGGTGTCGCGCCTTCCGTGGCTCTGCACATTCCGTGGGACCGGGTCGACGACTACGCCGATCTGGCCCGCCATGCCCAGGAGCAGGGCGTGGCTCTCGGTGCGGTCAATGCGAACGTGTTCCAGGACGATGACTACAAGTTGGGCAGCGTGACCAACCCCGACCCGGGTGTGCGCCGCAAGGCGATCGACCACCTGCTGGAGTGCGTGGACGTCATGGACGCCACCGGCTCGCGGGATTTGAAGTTGTGGTTCTCCGATGGCATCAACTATCCGGGTCAGGATGATGTGCGTGCCCGGCAGGACCGGCTCGCCGCCGCGCTGCGGGAGACGTACGACCGGCTCGGGGACGGGCAGCGGATGTTGGTGGAGTACAAGTTGTTCGAGCCGGCGTTCTATGCCACGGACGTGCCGGACTGGGGCACCGCCTACGCGCACTGCCTCACCCTCGGTGAGCGGGCCCAGGTGGTCATCGACACTGGGCATCACGCGCCGGGGACGAACATCGAGTTCATCGTGGCGGTTCTGCTGCGGGCCGGGAAGTTGGGCGGTTTCGACTTCAACTCCCGCTTCTACGCCGATGACGATCTGATGGTGGGTGCGGCGGATCCGTTCCAGCTGTTCCGGATCATGCACGAGATCGTGCGCGGCGACGCTCTGCGTCCGGAGGCGGGTGTCGCGTTCATGCTCGATCAGTGTCACAACATCGAGCCGAAGATCCCGGCGGTCATCCGGTCGGTGATGAACGTGCAGGAGGCCACCGCGAAGGCG
>NZ_FMCW01000014.1 GCF_900091595.1 Micromonospora haikouensis | reverse complement strand
CCCACCCCGCCCCCACCCCGCCCCACGCCACCCCGCCCCACACACCCCGCCGGGCCGGGACAATCCGCCCATTCCGGCGGAGGGCTGACGGCATGTCGGGCAGGTGGGGGTATCAACGCCGCGGGATACCCCCACCCGCCCGACATGAAGTCGATCAACCCAGCCACGCCCGGACAAACCACCCAATCGGGCGGTCGCGTGACGGGATGCCGGGCAGGTGGGGGTGTCCCGGCGCGTTGATGCCGCCATGTCGCCGACACGGAGTCGATCAACCTCTCGCCGCGTCCCGGTCCGTACCGCCTAGGGTGGGCAGCGTGGCGACTCTTCTCCTCCTGCGGCACGGCCGCACCACCGCGAACGCCGACGGCGGTCTCGCCGGACGGCAGCCCGTCGAGCTGGACGACACGGGCCGGGCCCAGGCGAGCGCGGTGGGTGAGCGGCTGCGCGGGCTGCCCCTCGCGGCGGTGGTGACCAGCCCGCTGGTCCGGTGCCGGCAGACCCTGGAACTGGCCCTGCCGCAGGCCGCGCCGACGGTGGACGAGGGGCTGATCGAGTGCGGGTACGGCAGTTGGGAGGGACAGCCGCTCAAGAAGCTCGCCAAGGAACCGCTCTGGCCGGTGGTCCAGCAGCACCCGAGCGCCGTCGTCTTCCCCGACGGGGAGGCCATGGCGGCGATGGCGGCCCGAGCTGTCGCCACGGTGCGTTCCTGGGACGCCCGGATCACCGCCGAGCACGGGCCCGAGGCGGTCTGGTTGGCGTGCAGCCACGGCGATGTGATCAAGGCCATCGTCGCGGACGCGCTCGGCGTACACCTTGATCTTTTTCAGCGCATCGTCGCGGACCCGGCGTCGGTCACGGCGATCCGGTACACGCCGCTGCGGCCCTTCCTGCTGCGGCTCAACGACACCGGCGGTGACCTGGCCGGGCTGGTGCCGCCGCCGCGCCGGCGTCGGCGGCGGGCCACGCGGCCGGCGGAGTCCGACGCGGCGGTCGGCGGGGGAGCGGGGGCCGGGCGGTGAGGCCGACGGCGGGCGTCCTCCCGGTCGGTCGGCCCGGGTGGCAGGACGGGCGCGGCGCGGGCGCGCGATTCCGGGTCGGTGGGGTGCGCGACGCTGTGGCACGCCGGATAGGGTCGTGGGTATGACCCACCAGGTGCACGCCTTCGAGCCGCCGGAGCGGTTCGTCGCCGGGACCGTCGGGGCGCCCGGGGAGCGCACGTTCTTCTTGCAGGCCCGCGGCGGAGGCCGGCTGGTCAGCGTCGCGCTGGAGAAGGTCCAGGTGTCGTTGCTCGCCGAGAAGCTGGAGGAGTTGCTCACCGAGGCGCAGCGCCGCTTCGGCGTGCAGTTGCCCGAAGCGGTGACGTCGGTGGGCGACAACGACCCGCTGGACACGCCGGTCGACGAGGAGTTCCGCGTCGGCACCCTCGGCCTGGCCTTCGACGTCGACACCGCGACCGTCGTGATCGAGGCGATCGCCGCTGGCGAGGCGGAGACCGAGGTCGAGCTGGGTGGCGACGAGGACGAGGACGACGAGGACGACGACGAGGACGACGATGACCTGGACCGGCTGCGCGTCCGGTTGACCCCCGAGGCGACCCGCGAGTTCATCGAGCGGGCCCGCCGGGTGGTCAACGCCGGTCGCCCGCCCTGCCCGCTCTGCGGCCAGCCGCTGGATCCCGCCGGGCACCTCTGCCCGCGGCACAACGGTTATCACCGGTGACCTCGTCCGAACTCGAACGTCGGCAGGACGACGTGGCGACGCTACGGCTGCTCCGCGACGGTGAGCTGACCGTCGAAGGCCGCCTGGTCGACGCGTCGAACGCGACGCTGCTCGGTGCGCTCACCCTCGACGGGGTGAGCGCCCGCTGCGTCTACAAGCCGGTGCGCGGCGAGCGTCCCCTCTGGGACTTCCCGGACGGCACCCTCGCCGGTCGGGAGGTCTCGGCGTACCTGGTCTCCCGCGCCACCGGCTGGGACCTGGTCCCGCCGACGGTGCTGCGCGACGGCCCGTTCGGGCCGGGCTCCTGTCAACTGTGGATCGACGAGCCCGACGACGCCGAGCCGCTGGTCGGCTTCGTGCCGGCGGAGGCGGTGCCGCCGCGTTGGTTCCCGGTCGCGGCGGCCCGGGACGACGACGGTGCCGCGTACGCACTGGCCCACGCCGACGATCCGCGCCTGGCCCGGCTGGCGGTGCTCGACGCGGTCATCAACAACGCGGACCGCAAGGGCGGCCACGTGCTGCTCGGCGCGGACGACCGGCTCTACGGCGTCGACCACGGGGTGAGCTTCCACGTGGAGGACAAGCTGCGCACCGTGCTCTGGGGTTGGGCCGGCCGGGAGCTGCCGCCGGACGCCCTGGAGATGCTCGCCGACCTGACCGTCCGGCTCGGCGGGGAGTTGGGCGAGGAGCTGGCCGGGCACCTGACGATCCGCGAGGTCGCCGAGCTGGCGACCCGGGTGGGCCGGCTGCGCGACGGTGGCCGGTTCCCCCAGCCGCCGCAGGACTGGCCGGCGATGCCCTGGCCGCCGATGTAGCCGTCGGTCCACGCCGCCGACGTAGCCAGGTCAGTGCGAGCCGCCGATGCAGCCGTCGGTCCGGCAGGCCCGCCAGGGCGGTCACCAGGGGCGCGAGCGGTTGTCGCGTTGGTCACCCGTGGGGTGGGTCCGGCGCGCGGGGCGGCTGGCTAGGCTGACGGTCATGGAGTCTTGGACGGGACATGAGGTGCCACGGCTGCCCGGCAGGGGCGGCCCGCTGACATTGTTCGACTCGGCGCGACGCGGTGCCCATCCCAGTCGACCTGGCGACGTGGCCACCATGTACGTCTGCGGCATCACCCCGTACGACGCCACGCACCTCGGCCACGCCGCCACCATGATCACCTTTGACCTGGTGCAGCGGATGTGGCTCGACGCCGGCCTGACGGTGCGCTACGTGCAGAACGTCACCGACATCGACGATCCGCTGCTGGAGCGGGCCGAGCGCGACGGCGAGGACTGGAAGGTCCTGGCCATGCGGGAGACCGCGCTGTTCCGCGAGGACATGGAGGCGCTGCGGATGATCCCGCCGGCGCACTACGTCGGCGCGGTCGAGTCGATCCCCGACATCGCCGACAAGGTTCTCACCCTACTCAAGGACGGGGCCGCGTACCGGCTCGACGACGGCACCGGGGACGTCTACTTCGACGTCGCCGCCGCGCCCGAGTTCGGCTACGAGTCCAACCTGTCCCGGGCCGAGATGCTGGAGATCTTCCCCGAGCGCGGGGGCGACCCGGAGCGGGCCGGCAAGCGCGACCCCCTCGATCCGCTGCTGTGGCGCGGCGCCCGCGAGGGCGAGCCGTCCTGGCCCGGCGGCGACCTCGGCCCGGGCCGGCCCGGCTGGCACATCGAGTGCGCGGTGATCGCGCTGAACCTGCTCGGCGAGTCGATCGACGTGCAGGGCGGCGGCAACGACCTGCTCTTCCCGCACCACGAGTGTTCCGCCGCGCACGCCGAGCGGCTCACCGGCCGGTCGCCGTTCGCGACCCACTACGTGCACGCCGGCATGATCGGCCTGAACGGCGAGAAGATGTCGAAGTCCAAGGGCAACCTGGTCTTCGTCTCCCGGCTGCGGGCCGACCGGGTGGATCCGATGGCGGTGCGGCTCGGGCTGATGGCCGGCCACTACCGCGCCGACCGCACCTGGACCGACGAGCTGCTCGTGGCCGCGCAGGAGCGCCTGGCCCGCTGGCGGCGGGCCGCCGCCGCGCCGTCCGGGCCGTCCGGCGACGACTTCCTGGCGGGGGTACGCGAGCGCCTCGGCGACGACCTGGACACCCCGGGCGCGCTCGCGCTCGCCGACGACTGGGCAGAGCGTGCCCTCGCCGGGGAGGGCCCGGACCCCGAGGCCCCGGCCCTCTTCGCCACGACCGTCGACGCCCTCCTCGGCCTCCGCCTCTAACCCCCACCCCCGCTCTGGTCGGTGATCAAGAGAAAAGCGTCAAAGTTGATCTCGGCGATGACGCAACCTCTTGATCACCGGGGCGGGCGGCGGGGGCGGGGGGCAGGGTGGGGTCAGCCCAGGATCAGGCCCGGGTCCGGGTCGGGGTCCGGGGTGGGGGACGGGATCTTGTATTCCTCGGTGAGCGTCGTCATCGGGCCGGGCCAGGTGGCCTGGGCGACCTCGATGGGCTTGCGCCGGACGTCGTAGGCGACGTGCAGCAGGTGCAGCACGGGGGTGTCGGGGCGGATCTGGAGGGTCTCCGCCTCCTCCCGGCTGGGCTGGCGGGCGGTGATGGTGTCGGTGGCGGTGACGTACTGCCGGCCGGTGGCCTCCTCCGCCTCCTGGTAGAGGGGCCGGCCGAACGCCTCGCCCCGCTCCAGGGTGGTGCCGGCGGTGTCGGCCGGCAGGAACCAGGAGGCGCCCACCTCGACGGGGGAGTCCTCGGTGCGTACGAGGTGGCGGCGGCAGAGCAGTTCGGTGCCGTCGGCGACGCCGAACGCGTCGGCCACCTCGGGCGGGGCGGGGGCGCGGCCGACCGAGACGAGCTGTTGACGGTAGCGGGCGGCCAGATCGGTGTGGTAGCCGCGGAAGCCGCCGTACCGGCCCCGGGAGAGGCGGTTGAGCCGGCGCCGGGTGCCTCTGACGTACGTACCGGAGCCGGGCTTGGTGATCAGGATGCCCTCGACCCGCAGCTGGTCGACGGCGCGCTGCACGGTCTGCTTGGCGACGCCGAACATCTCGGCGATGGCCGGGATGGACGGCAGTCGCTCGCCCGGCCCCCAGTCGCCGCGGCGCACCTGGGCCTTGAGCTGCGCGGCGATCTGCCGGTGCGGGAACTCGGCCGCACCCGGGTTGATCTGCATGGCTCCTCCTGGAGATCACAGCTAGGTTCCTAGGATGCCCTAGAGGATGTGAGCGCGCCACCCCGGACACGCGAAAGCCCCCGGACCGGTCCGGTCCGGGGGCTTTCGGAGCAGCGTGGCTGCCCGGAGAAGCGCGGCTACCAGGAGCCGGCCGTCGGGCCGGCCGAGCCGCCGCGCCGGCGCAGGTACTTCTCGAACTCCTGGGCGATCTCGTCGCCGGTCAGCGGGGTGATGCCCGCGTCGCCGACGCGTTCCTCCAGCTCGCGCACGTATTCCCCCAGCTCGGCGTCCTGCTCGGCGGCCCCGCGCACCCGCTGCTCCCACTCCGCCGCCTCCTCCGCCAGGTCGGCCATCGGCACCGGCAGGTCGAGCACCTCCTCGACCCGGTGCAGCAGCGCGAGGGTGGCCTTGGGACAGGGCGGGTTGTTGGCGTAGTGCGGCACGTGCACCCAGAACGACACCGCGTCGACCTCGGCGCGCGTGCAGGCGTCGTGCAGCACCCCGACGATGCCCGTGGGGCCGTCGTAGCGGGTGGGGGTGAGCTGGTAGCGCCGCGCCGCCTCCGCGTCGGAGGCGCTGCCGCTGATCGGCAACGGCCGGGTGTACGGCACGTCGGCCAGCAGCGCGCCGAGCAGCACCACCCGTTCGACCTCCAGGCTGTGGCAGATCTCCAGCACCTGCTCGCAGAACGTGCGCCAGCGCATGCTCGGCTCGATGCCCCGGATCAGCACCACGTCCCGCTCGGTGCCCTCCGGGCTGGCCACCATGAACCGGGTGGTGGGCCACTCGACGCGGCGGGTCTCGCCGTCGGCCATCGTGATCGTCGGCCGGCTGACCTGGAAGTCGTAGAAGTCCTCCGGGTCCAGCTCGGTGACCTGCCGCGCCTGCCAGACCTGTTCCAGGTGCTCGACCGCTGCGGTGGAGGCGTCCGCAGCGTCGTTCCAGCCCTCGAAAGCGGCGATGGCCACGGGGGACCGCAGCACCGGCAGTCCGTCGAACTCGGTCATGCCGTCACCTCACCCTGTCGTCGGCGGGCGGTCCCGGGCTGCGGCCCGGTCGTCCGCCTGCCGGGCCCGGTGACGTCCCTGATGTCCTTCACGTCCGTCAGCCTACGTGTCGGGGCCGGATGCGGCCCGTCGGCCGCGCCGGTCCGGCCCGCGGGCCCCCGGTGCGTCGCGGCCCGCCCCCACCGCCGGATCCTCGCACTACCCTGAGTGGGGTGGGGACTTCGCTGCTGGACGTGCTGGCGGAGCGGGTTCTCGTCGCCGACGGCGCGATGGGGACGATGCTCCAGGCGGCCGAGCTGACCCTGGACGACTTCGAGGGGCACGAGGGTTGCAACGAGATCCTCAACGTCACCCGCCCGGACGTCGTCCGCGGGGTGCACGACGCCTACCTCGCGGCGGGCGCGGACTGCGTCGAGACGAACACCTTCGGCGCCAACCTGGCCAACCTCGGCGAATACGGCATCGAGCACCGGATCGGGGAGCTGTCCGAGGCCGGCGCGCGGCTCGCCCGGGAGGCCGCCGACGCGTGGGGCACCGCCGAGCGGCCCCGGTTCGTGCTCGGTGCGATCGGCCCCGGCACGAAGCTGCCCACCCTCGGGCACGCCGCGTACGCGACGCTGCGCGACGCGTACCAGCAAAACGCGGCGGGCCTGCTCGCCGGTGGCGTGGACGCGTTGATCGTCGAGACCTGCCAGGACCTGCTGCAGGTGAAGGCGGCGGTGGTCGGGTCCCGGCGGGCGATGGCCGAGGCCGGGCGGCGCGTGCCGCTGATCTGCCACGTCACGGTGGAGACCACCGGCACGATGCTGCTGGGCAGCGAGATCGGCGCGGCGCTGACCGCGCTGGAGCCGCTGGGCATCGACCTGATCGGGCTGAACTGCGCGACGGGCCCGGCGGAGATGACCGAGCATCTGCGCTATTTGTCCCAGCACGCGCGGGTGCCGCTGTCGGTGATGCCGAACGCCGGCCTGCCGCAGCTCACCGCCGACGGCGCGGTCTACCCGTTGACCCCGGTGGAGCTGGCCGACGCGCTGGAGCGGTTCGTCGCCGAGTACGGGGTGGCGCTGGTCGGCGGCTGCTGCGGGACGACGCCGGAGCACATCCGGCTGGTCGCCGAGCGGCTGCGCGGCGCGCGGCCGGGTGCCCGCGAGCCGCGCGCCGAGGCCGGGGTCTCCTCGATCTACCACCATGTGCCGTTCGCGCAGGACGCCAGCGTCCTGATGGTGGGGGAGCGCACCAACGCCAACGGGTCGAGGGCGTTCCGGGAGGCGATGCTCGCCGGCGACTGGCAGGCGTGCGTGGAGATCGCCCGCAGCCAGGCCCGGGACGGCTCGCACCTGCTGGACCTGTGCGTGGACTACGTGGGCCGCGACGGCACCCGGGACATGCGGGAGCTGGCCGGGCGGTTCGCCACCGCGTCCACGCTGCCGGTCATGCTGGACTCGACCGAGCCGGCGGTGATCGAGGCCGGGCTGGAGATGCTCGGCGGGCGGTGCGTGGTCAACTCGGTCAACTTCGAGGACGGCGACGGGCCGGGTTCCCGCTACGCCCGGGTGATGCCGGTCGTCGTCGAGCACGGGGCGGCGGTGGTGGCGCTGCTCATCGACGAGGAGGGGCAGGCCCGCACGGCCGAGTGGAAGGTGCGGGTCGCGCAGCGGCTGATCGAGGACCTGACCGGGCGGTGGGGGCTGCGCCGGTCCGACATCCTGATCGACGCGTTGACGTTCCCGATCGCCACCGGCCAGGAGGAGACCCGCCGCGACGGCGTCGAGACGATCGAGGCGATCCGGGAGATCGCGCGGCGCTGGCCGGGGGTCAACTTCACCCTCGGCGTGTCGAACGTGTCGTTCGGGCTGAACCCGGCGGCCCGGCAGGTGCTCAACTCGGTCTTCCTGCACGAGTGCGTGCGGGCGGGGCTGACGTCGGCGATCGTGCACGCCAGCAAGATCCTGCCGATGTCGAGGATCCCCGACGAGCAGCGCGAGGCCGCGCTGGACCTGGTGTACGACCGGCGGCGCGCCGGCCACGACCCGGTGCAGCGGTTCATCGAGGTCTTCGAGGGGGTGGACGCGTCGTCGGCGCGGGCCACCCGGGCGGAGGAGCTGGCGGCGCTGCCGCTGGACGAGCGGCTGCGGCGGCGGATCGTCGACGGCGAGCGCAACGGCCTGGAGGCCGACCTCGACGTGGCGATGGCCGGGGGCCGGTCGCCGCTGTCGATCATCAACGACCTGCTGCTGGACGGCATGCGGGTGGTCGGGGAGCTGTTCGGCTCGGGCCAGATGCAGCTTCCGTTCGTGCTGCAGTCGGCCGAGGTGATGAAGACGGCGGTGGCCTACCTGGAGCCGCACATGGAGAAGGCCGACGACGGCGGCAAGGGCCGGATCGTGCTGGCCACCGTCAAGGGCGACGTGCACGACATCGGCAAGAACCTGGTGGACATCATCCTGTCCAACAACGGCTACGAGGTGGTCAACATCGGCATCAAGCAGCCGATCTCGGCGATCCTCGACGCGGCCGAGCAGCACCGGGCCGACGCGATCGGCATGTCGGGGCTGCTGGTCAAGAGCACGGTGATCATGAAGGAGAACCTGGCCGAGATGGCCGAGCGCGGGGTGGCGCAGCGCTGGCCGGTGCTGCTCGGTGGGGCGGCACTGACCCGGGCGTACGTGGAGGACGACCTGCGGGCGGCGTTCCCCGGTCAGGTGCACTACGCCCGGGACGCGTTCGAGGGGCTGTCGCTGATGGACCGGGTGATGACGGCCAAGCGGGGCGGCGCGCCGGTGGTGGACCCGCAGCGGGAGGCGGCCCTGGCGGCGCGGCGGCAGCGCCGGGAGCGGCAGCGGGCGACGGTCGGGCAGGCGCTGCCGGGGCTGGACGACGCGTCGGTGCGCTCGGACGTGGCGGTCGACGTGGAGGTGCCGACGCCGCCGTTCCTCGGCACGCGGGTGGTGCGGGGGGTGCCGCTGGCGGATTATGCGGCGCTGCTGGACGAGCGGGCGACGTTCCTGGGGCAGTGGGGGCTGCGGGGCGCGCGGGGCGGCAAGGGCCCGTCGTACGAGGAGCTGGTGGAGACCGAGGGTCGGCCCCGGCTGCGGTACTGGCTGGACCGGCTGACCGCCGACAAGGTCCTGGAGGCGGCCGTGGTGTACGGCTACTTCCCGGCGTACTCGGAGGGCAACGACCTGGTGGTGCTCGACGAGGACGGGCGCGCCGAGCGGGCCCGGTTCTCGTTCCCGAGGCAGCGGCAGGAGCGGCGGCTGTGCCTGGCGGACTTCTTCCGGCCGCGCGGCGACGGCCTGGACGTGGTGGCGTTGCAGCTCGTGACGGTCGGGCAGCCGATCAGCGACTACACGGCGAAGATGTTCGCCGGGAACTCCTACCGGGACTATCTGGAGGTGCACGGCCTGTCGGTGCAGCTCACCGAGGCCCTGGCGGAGTACTGGCACCGGCGGATCCGCGCGGAGCTGACGCTGCCGGGCGGCCGTACGGTGGCCGACGACGACCCGGCGGACCTGGCGGGCCTGCTGCGCACCGACTACCGGGGCTGCCGGTACGCGTTCGGCTACCCGGCCTGCCCGGACCTGGAGGACCGGGCGAAGATCGTGGACCTGCTGGGCGCGGAGCGGATCGGGGTGCAGTTGTCGGAGGAGTTCCAGCTGGTGCCGGAGCAGGCGACGGACGCGATCGTGGTGCACCACCCGGAGGCGAACTACTTCAACGCCAGGTGACCGTCGGTGAAGTAGGGCTCGGCGGCCTCCAGCCGGGGCGTCTTCACCCCCAGCCGCCGTGCTTCCGCCAGCGTGTCGCGGCAGATCGCGCGCAGCTCCTCGGGGTTGGCGTGGGCGGTCGTCACCCGGGCCGCGCCCTGGTCGAGGCGGACCGGATCGCGCCGGCCGAGGTCCGGGTGCGGCCGTCGGCGCGTACGGTGATCGCCGAGGTGGCCCGGGGCGGCCCGGCGCCGGCCGGCGCCGCGCACCTGGCCACGGTGATCGGCCTGATCCGATGACCGCGCCGTTCCTGTCCCTGGCGCAGATCCGCAACCGGCTGATCCTCACCGCCCGCTGGGTCCTGCGCGACCACCGCCCCGGGCTCGACGGACGCTGCCCGGTCTGCCGCACGGCGGGCTGCCCGGCGGCGACCGCCGCCCGCGACGTTCTGCGCGCCGCCACGGAACTGCACCTGTGGAATACCACAGCCCAGCCCACCGCACCCGATCGGAACGATCCCGGCTGGCCGCTGCGGAGCGGGTGAGCGTGCCGTTGGTGGTCTCGACGGCCGGTAGGGTGCGGCCGTGACCGACGGGTGGACGTGGGACGAGTCGCTGTTCGCGGGCGCCGCCGCGCACTACGAGCGGGGCCGCCTGCCCTACGCGGCGGGATTCGTGGCGGCGCTGGCCGGCGAGCTGGGTCTCGACGGGTCGGGGCGGCTGCTGGACGTGGGGTGCGGCCCGGGGACGGTGGCCGTGCCGCTGGCGGGCTGCTTCGCCGAGACGGTGGGCGTGGACCCCGACGCCGGGATGCTGGCCCGGGCGCGGCTGCGGGCCGCGCGCGACGGCGTGGGCACCATCCGGTGGGTACGGGCGCGGGCCGAGGACCTGCCCGCCGGGCTGGGCGTGTTCCGGGTGGTGGTGTTCGCGCAGTCGTTCCACTGGATGGTGCAGGACACCGTCGCCGCGACGGTGCGGGGGATGCTGCCGCCGGGCGGGGCGTTCGTGCACGTCGCCGACGCCAAGGAACCGCTGTCGACGGAGGGGCTGCCGGATCCGGTGCCCCCGTACGAGGCGGTCGCCGAGCTGGTGCGCCGCTGGCTCGGGCCGGTGCGGCGGGCCGGTCGGGGGTTCCTGCCGGACGGGACGCCGGGCGGCGAGGAACGGGTCCTGGCCGGGGCGGGGTTCGCGGGCCCCACGCGGCTGCGGGTGCCCTCCGGCGTCGTGGTGCGGCGGTCGGTCGACGACGTGGTGGCGTGGGTGCACTCGCGCTCGGACGGGGCCCCGCACCTGTTCGGGCCGCGGCTGGCGGAGTTCGACGCCGACCTGCGGGCCCTGCTCTCGGCGGCATCGTCCGGGGGATGGTTCGCCGAGCGGGCGCCGGACACCGAGCTGCGGATCTGGCGCATGCCTCGGGGCTGAGGGCCGGCCAGTGGCCGGGTGGCGTGCCGCCGGCCGGCGCGGGGGCCGGCCGGCGGCACGCGGCGGGACGGGCCGGTCAGCCGGCCGCGATGGATGCGGCGGCGGCCACCTGCACCAGCGGCCCCTGCACCAGTGGGCCCTGCACGGAGCCGCCGATGCGGCGGGCCTCGGCGAGGAGGTGAGCGCGCCAGCGCCGCCACAGCGGGGTCATCCGGGAGGTCAGCCAGACGACGTCGACGGCGTCGTCGGGCAGGACGGTGCGGATGCCGAGGGCGTGGTGGGCGGAGCGCGCCGGATCGTCGGAAAGCCTGGCGATCAGCGTCTCGTCGTAGTCGAACAGGTGGGCGGGCGGGAACCCGGGCGGTAGTTCGCCCCCGCAGCCGAACACGGCGATGCGGGTGCCGGGCGGCACGGTGTCGCGCAGCCGGGCCAGTTCGGCGGTGACGTCGAGGGCGCGGACCCGGTTGACGGCCCGGCGGATGGCGGGCAGTTCCTGGCGCAGGTGCCAGGCGCGGGTGTCCTCCAGTTGGGGCAGGTGCCGGGCGAACCAGGCCCAGAGCAGCTCCAGCATCGGTTCGGGGTGCTTGCGCAGGATGGTCAGGACGTTGCTGGGGTCGTCGCCGGTGTCGACGGCGGCCTCCCGGGGGTGGGGGCTGTCCACCGCCCACGCCTCGCGGCTGACCTCGAAGGCGAGCCCGTGGCGGTCCAGGCGCAGCCCGAGTTCGATGTCCTCGCCGCCCCAGGAACGGAAGTCCTCGTCGAAGCCGCCGACGGCGTGGAAGTCGGCGGCCGGCACGGAGCAGTTGAGCGACCAGAACAGCTGCCAGGCCAGGGGGACGCGGGACAGGTCGAAGGCGGTGCTGGCGAAGGTGGCGTGCCGACCGTCCTGGAAGGAGGGCAGCGCGCCGAACGTGCGGACGATCTCCTCGGGGGTGCGGTCGCGGGTCGCGGCCTCCAGCCCGGGGACGGGGTCGCCGGGCTGGTAGCCGAAGGTGTAGCCGAGGACGGCGCGGGGCGGCCCGGGGCGGGCGTGGGCGGCGAGGTGAGCGGTGAGGAAGTCGGGGCCGGGCAGCACGCCGGTGTCGACGAACGCGAGGACGTCGCCGGTGGCCAGCCGGGCGCCGGCGTTGCGGGCGGCGGCGGCGCGGAAGCCGAGGTCGGGCTGGAAGTGGTAGCGCAGGCGGAGCCGGTCGGCGAACGCGGCGACGGCCTGCCGGGTGTCGTCGGTGGAGCCGTCGTCGGCGACGACGACCTCGTACCGCTCGGCGGGCATCCGCTGGCCGGCGAGCGCGGTCAGGGTGCCGCGCAGCAGGGGCGAACGGTTGTAGGTGGGGACGATGACGGAGATCAGTGGCGTTGCGGCGCCAGATGACATGGTGTGACTCCGGTACTCGGGGGCGTCACAACCTATCGACCGGTGGCGGTGCCGTACATCAGTCGTGAGGCTTGTTCATTTCCTGCTTCCGGAATGCGGGAAGCCCTGGCCGGCGGGGCATTCCCGTATTGCCGGGCATCATTGCCGGGTATCCACGGTGACCGAAACGGCCCAGTCGCAGGCGGCGCGGCACGGGGCCGGGCCGCGTCCCGAACTGTGGGCGATGATCGCGGTTTCTGGCAGGGTTGACCCCATGCTTGCCGTCCTGCGCTCCCGCGTCACCGACTGGACCCTCACCGTGCCCGTGCTGGCCGTGGTGATCCTGGCTCTGACCTGGGGCAGGGAACTGCCCCCGCTGGTCGTGGGGGTGGTCGCGACGTTCCTCGCCGGGGCGGTGCTCGCCGCCGTGCACCACGCGGAGGTGGTCGCCCACAAGGTGGGGGAGCCGTTCGGCTCGCTGGTCCTCGCCGTCGCGGTCACGGTGATCGAGGTGGCCCTGATCGTCACCCTGATGATCAGCGGCGGGGACAAGACGGTGTCGCTGGCCCGGGACACGGTCTTCGCCGCCGTCATGATCACCTGCAACGGCATCCTCGGCCTGTCGCTGCTGCTCGGGGCGCTGCGCCGCCGGGTGGCGGTGTTCAACCCAGAGGGCACCGGTGGTGCCCTGGCCACCGTGGCCACCCTGGCCACCCTCAGCCTGGTCGTGCCGACCTTCACCACCAGCCGGCCCGGCCCCGAGTTCTCCACCCCGCAGCTCGTCTTCGCCGCCGTGGCCTCGCTCGCCCTGTACGGGCTGTTCGTGCTCGTGCAGACCGGCCGGCACCGCGACTACTTCCTGCCGGTCACCTCCGACGGGACCGTCGCCGACGCCGACGGGGACGGGCACGCCGACCCGCCCTCGGCCGGCGCCGCCCTGGCCAGCCTGATCATGCTGCTGGTGGCGCTGATCGCCGTGGTGGGCCTGGCGAAGATGGTGTCCCCGGCGATCGAGGCCGGGGTGTCGGCGGCGAACCTGCCGCAGGCCTTCGTCGGTGTGGTGATCGCGCTGCTGGTGCTGCTGCCCGAGACCCTCGCCGCCGCCCGTGCCGCGCGCCGCGACCGGGTGCAGATCAGCCTCAACCTGGCCCTCGGCTCGGCCATGGCCAGCATCGGCCTGACCATCCCCGCCATCGCGATCGCCTCCATCTGGCTCGACGGGCCGCTGCTGCTCGGGCTCGGCGGCACCCAGCTGACCCTGCTGGCGCTGACCGTCGTCACCGGCGTGCTGACCGTGGTGCCGGGCCGGGCCACCCTGCTGCAGGGCGGCGTGCACCTGGTCCTGCTGGCCGCGTTCGTCTTCCTCGCCGCCAGCCCCTGATCCCTCGCCGCCACCCCTGAGGGCCGCGCGCCGGCCCGGCCCACGCGTGCGGCCCACGGGTGCGGGCCGGTCGACCGCGATCGGGGATGGTCACCGTGTCGCCGGCCGGGCATGATCGACAGGGAGCCGGGGAGTGGACCGGTCGGACGAGCCGGGGAGGCACTGTGACGGCACGGTCGGGACGTCGGCCCGGCGGCCCGCTGGCCGGGCTGCTGGCCGCGTTGGTGCTGGCCAGCGGCTGCGTGGTCGGCGGGGTGAACGAAGGCGCGCCGCAGCAACCCCTGCCCCGGTCGACCCGCCAGCCCAGCTCGCCGCAGGGGGAGCAGACCCGCGCCGACGGCACCACCAGCGTGGCCGAGTTCCAGGAGGACATGGCCGTCGCGGTGGACAAGGCCGAGATCTACTGGACCGCGCAGTTCCGGGCGTCGGGCCGGCGGTTCCAGCCGGTGCGGCGGGTCGTGCCCTACCAGCGGGAGGGCGAGGTCTCCTGCGCCGGGCAGGCCCTGCCCCGCAACAACGCCGTGTACTGCTCGGCGGGCGACTTCATCGCCTACGACGTCCGCTGGTCCGTCGCGGCGTTCCGGCAGGTCGGCGACGCGTTCCTCTACTACCTGCTCGGCCACGAGTACGCCCACGGCATCCAGGTGCGCCTCGGCATCCGCGCCCAGTTCACCATTCAGCAGGAGCTGCAGGCCGACTGCATGGCCGGGGCGTACATCGGCGGCTCGATCGAGGCCGGTCACCTGCGGCTGGAGGACGGCGACCTCGACGAGTTCCGGGAGGGGCTGCTCGCCGTCGGCGACGACCCCGACCAGCCGTGGTTCGCCGAGGGGGCGCACGGCACCGCCGAGCAACGCACCGACCACTTCTTCCGCGGGTACGAACAGGGCCTCGCGGCCTGCAACCTGGGCTGACGGCGCACCCGCGGGCCGGCCGCCGGGGCGGCAACGGGACCGCCGGGCGTGGACAGGGGCGGGGACCGGGTCCCGGCCGGGGCGGGCCGGCTGCGAGGATCGGGTCGACCCCGCGACGCCTGGAGGACCCCCTGAGCAGCCACCACCCCGCCGCCGTGCTCTTCGACATGGACGGCACCCTGGTCGACAGCGAGAAACTGTGGGACGTCGCGCTGCGCGAGCTCGCCGCCGAATACGGCACCACCCTCTCCGACGCCGGCCGCAAGGCGCTCATCGGCAACAGCATGGCCGACGCGATGCGGATCCTGCACGACGACCTCGGCCAGCCGCACCGCGACCCGCAGGTCAGCGCGGCGTGGATCGACGCCCGGATCCTGGAGCTGTTCCGCACCGGGCTGCGCTGGCGGCCCGGCGCGCTGGCGCTGCTGCGCGCGGTCCGCGCGGCGGGCATCCCCACCGCCCTGGTCACCTCCAGCGGCCGCCCGCTCGTGGAGGTGGCGCTGGACACCCTGGGCCGGGACAGCTTCGACGTGGTGGTCTGCGGCGACGAGGTGGACGCGGCGAAACCGCACCCGGAGCCGTACCTGACGGCCGCCCGGCTGCTCGGCGTGCCGATCGCCCGGTGCGTGGCGATCGAGGACTCCCCGCCCGGGGTGGCCAGTGCCCTCGCCGCCGGGGCGGCCGTGCTGGCGGTGCCGGCGGAGGTGCCGATCGCGCCGACCGACGGCGTACACCAGCTCGACAGCCTGACCGGCGCGGACCTGGAACTGCTCGCCGCCCTGCTCGGCGAGCCGCCCGCCTGACCGCCGGCCTCCCCGCGCCTGCGTCGATCTCCGTTGACGGTGCTCCGCGCGGCAACTAGGCTCCGCTGCGTGTCCGGCCCCGAGGCATCCAGACGCTAGCCACCGCTGCGCGGTGGCTGGCCCCGACAAGGGCGCGGTGAAGCTCAGCGCAGGCTGAGCCAGCGCGCCTTGTCGCCGTGCCGTCACCCACGCCGCCGCTGTTGCCCGGGATGCCGTAGCCGCCGCCCTGACCTGATCGGGCCCGTGCTGCCGTGGCTTCCGGTCGCCTCGCGTGGCGGTGCCCGGGTGCCCGGCTGGACCGATCCGCCGCGCCGTGGCCCGCCGCGTCCCCGCCATCCACCCACGACGCGGTTGTGGAGTCGTCATGCCAGTTGTGATCTACATCCTCGGGCTCGCCGTCTTCGCCCAGGGAACCTCCGAGTTCATGCTGGCCGGCCTGATCCCGGACATCGCCGCCGACCTGCGGGTCTCCGTCCCGGCAGCCGGCACGCTCACCTCGACCTTTGCCGCCGGAATGATCATCGGGGCGCCGCTGATGGCCGTGCTCAGCCTGCGCTGGCCCAGACGATGGGCGCTGCTGGTCTTCCTGACCGCCTTCATCGCCGCCCACGTCGTCGGGGCGGTCACCGGCAGCTTCGGTGTCCTGTTGGCCACCCGCGTCGTCGGTGCCGTGGCCAACGCCGGGTTCCTGGCCGTGGGGCTCGCCACGGCGGTCGGCCTGGCCGGGCCACACGCCAAGGGCCGGGCCGCCTCCGTGCTGCTCGGTGGCGTCACCCTCGCCTGCGTCGCGGGGGTGCCCGCCGGCGCCGTGCTCGGAAACCTGTGGGGCTGGCGTACGGCGTTCTGGGCGGTGGCCGCCGTCTCGGTGCCCGCCGCCGTCGCGATCCTGCGTTCCGTGCCGCCGACGCCCCCGGGCGCCCCCTGCCCGACGCGCGGCGGGAACTGCGCGCGCTGCGCCGTCCCCGACTGGCCGTGACCCTGGCCCTGGCCGCGCTGGTCAACGGCGCGACCTTCTGCACCTTCACCTACCTGGCCCCGCTGGCCACCGAGGTCAGCGGGTACGGCAGGGCGTGGGTGCCGGCGCTGCTCGCGGTCTTCGGCCTGGGATCCTTCGTCGGAGTCACCGTCGCCGGCCGGCTGTCGGACACCCGGCCGATGCGGATCCTGGTGCCCGGCGGCCTGGCCCTGCTCGCCGGCTGGCTGCTGCTCGCGGCGACCGCCGCGATCGCCCCGGTGGCGTTGCTGCTCGTCCTCGTGCAGGGGGCGCTGTCGTTCGCCGTCGGGGCCACGTTGATCACGCTGGTGCTCTACCGGGCCGCCGACGCGCCGTCGCTGGGTGGCTCCTTCGCGACCGCCGCCCTCAACGTGGGCGCGGCCGTCGGTCCCCTGCTGGGCGGCGCCGCGATCGGCGTGGGCCTCGGCTACCGGTCCCCGCTGTGGGTCAGCGCGCTGCTGGTGGCGCTGGCCCTCACGGTGGGACTGGTCCCGGCTGCCCGGAGCCGGGCCCGGACGAGCCTGCCGGGGCAGCCGATCCCGTCGTAGCCCCGGCGGGCTTGGCCCGTCGCCCGCCGCGGTGGGTGCCCGGCCCGGGGCCCGCCGTGGGCACCCGGCCCGGCGTCCGCCGTGGGCACCCGCCCGGCGCCCGGCGTTAAGAAGGGCCCCCTGCTATGCAGAATGTGTTAACAGGGGGCCCTTCCTTGCACGTCAGTCGTGGGCGATCGCGCCCAGGACGTTGATCCGGGCGGCGCGGACCGCCGGCAGCGCCGCCGCGACGACCCCGATCACCGCGGCCAGGCCGAGGAAGATCCCCATCTGCGACCACGGCAGCACCAGGTCGGTGATCCCCTCGTCCTTCAGCGCGCGGACCACCGCCGCGCCGAGGCCGGTGCCGACGGCGACGCCGAGCAGCGCGCCGAACACGGAGATCACCACGGCCTCCACGGTGATCATCCGCATGGTCTGCGCCCGGCGCAGCCCGATCGCCCGCAGCAGCCCCAGCTCCCGGGTGCGTTCCAGCACCGACAGCGCCAGGGTGTTGATGATGCCCAGCACCGCGATCACGATGGCCAGCGCCAACAGGATCTGGATCATCGTGAGCAGGGTGTCGAAACCGCTGGTCTGCTGCTCGATGTAGCTGGCCCGGTCGGCCACCGACACCTCCGGGTTGTCGGCCACCAGCGCGTCGAGCTGCGGCTGCACCTGCGACACCGGCGTGCCCGGGGTCAGCCGCACCAGCGCCGTGAACGGCTCCGGGTTGGTGAACTCCGGCCCCGCCTGCCCGGGCAGGATGATCGACCCGATGGACTGCTCGTCGGGCAGCACCGCCGCCACCGTGTACGTGTGCGGCCCCTCGCCCCGGGCGAACTGCGCGGTCAGCCGGTCACCGACCGACTTGCCCAGCTCCTTCGCGCCGGACACGCTCAGCGCCACCTGGTCCGGCTTGAGGGTGGCGGCCGTGCCCGACTGCGGCACGGTGCCGTAGATGCGGGCCATCGCGGCCAGGTCGGTCAGCGCCACCACGTACGTCCGGTCGCCGTCGACGATCGCGTTGTCGTTGTAGACGCCCAGCACCGCGTCCACCCCCGGCAGCGCGGCGGCCTTGTCCACCACCGACGCGTCGAACGTGGGCGGCCGGGGCCCCGTCTGCTCCCCGGAGATCACCAACTGCGCGTCGACGGTGCGCTCCGCCGAGGCGGAGATGCTCGACTTCGCCGAGTCCAGGATCACCGTCACCCCGGTCACCAGGGCGATGCCGACCATCAGCGCGGCGGCGGTGATCGCCGTGCGGCGCGGGTTGCGCCCCGAGTTGAGCCGGCCCAGCCGGCCCGGCACCGACCAGGCGAACAACGCACCGAGCAGCGACACCACCGGGCGGCTGATCAGCGGGGTCAGCAGCGCCACCCCGATGAACGTGAACAGCACCCCGGCCAGGATCACCGTCAGCGTGGCCCCGCCCGCGTTGCCGGTCAGGCCGACGGCCAGCAGCCCGCCGCCGAGGGCGGTGACCACCGCCCCGGACACCGTGATCTTCGTCAGCGGCCGGTCCGGGGTGGCCACGTCCTGCATCGCCGCGATCGGCGGGATGCGCGCCGCCCGCAGCGCCGGCAGCAGCGCCGCGACGACCGTGATCAGCATGCCGACGGCGAACGCGCCGACCACCGCCTGCGGCGGAACGCCGATCCCGGCCAGCTCCAGCCCTCCGGCGAACCGGCCGAACGCCCAGGCCAGCAGCGCGCCCACCCCGACGCCCGCGCCCAGCCCGAGGACCGAGGCGATCAGGCCGACCGCGAGGGCCTCCAGCACCACCGAACCGATGATCTGCCGCCCGCTCGCGCCGATGGCCCGCATCAGCGCCAGCTCCCGGGTCCGCTGCGCCACGATGATCGAGAACGTGTTGAGGATCAGGAACGTGCCCACCAACAGCGCCACCGCGGCGAAGCCGAGCAGCACCTTGTTGAAGAACGACAGCCCCTCCTTGAGGCTGGCCGACGAGGCGGCGGAGAGCTCCTCGCCGGTCTTCACGTCAAAGCCGGCGCCCAGCGTGCGGGCCACGTCGTCGCGCACCGTCTCCGGGCGCACCCCGTCGGCGACCCGTACGGTGACGTTGTTGAACGTGCCGGGCTTGCCGAGCATCAGCCGCTGGGCGGCGGGCGTGGTGAACGCGACCTCGTTCGCGCCGCCGATGGTGTCCCGGCCGCTGCTGTAGCCGAAGACCCCCACCAGGGTGAACTCGCGCCGCTTCGACTCGAACGCGGTCAGCGCGCCGACCCGGTCACCCACCTTCACCTTCGCGGCCTCCGCCAACGCCGCGTTCACCGCGATCTCGTCGTCGGCCTGCGGACCGCGCCCCTCGCGCAGCCGCACCAGGTCGGACTCGCCCGCCCAGTTCACGCCGAGCTGCGGCGGACCGAACGAGGTGACCACCTTGCCGTTGCTGCCGATCAGCCGGGCCCCGTCGGCGTTGACCCGACCCGTGGCAGCCGCCACCCCCGGCACCGCCCGCACCCGGTCCACCACGTCCGCGGCGAACGGCGTGGACACCTGCTCGCCCTCGCCCTCGCCCACCTCCAGCTTCGGCTTCGCGGCCACGTTGACGTCGACGCCCGCGTACGCGTCGGCGAACACCGCGTCGAAGGACCGGCCGAGGGTGTCGGTGAGCACGAACGCCCCGGAGACGAACATGACGCCGAGCACCACCGCCAGGCCGGACAGGACCAGGCGCACCTTGCGCGCCAGCAGGCTCTTCATGGTCGCCCGGAACATCAGTTGCCCACCTCGGTCGCGGCGGGGACGTCCAGCTTCTTCATCGTGTCCAGCACCGTGTCGGCCGTCGGCTCGATCAGCTCCGACACGATCTCCCCGTCGGCGAGGAACACCACCCGGTCGGCGTACGCGGCGGCCGTCGGGTCGTGGGTCACCATGACGATCGTCTGGCCGTGCTCGCGCACCGAGTTGCGCAGGAAGCTCAGCACCTCCGCGCCGGAGCGGGAGTCCAGGTTGCCCGTCGGCTCGTCGGCGAAGATCACCTCGGGGCGGGCGACCAGCGCCCGCGCGCACGCCACCCGCTGCTGCTGACCGCCGGAGAGCTGCGCCGGGCGGTGGTCGAGCCGGTCGCGCAACCCCACCGTCGCGATCACCACGTCGTACCAGGCCGGATCCGGCTTGCGCCCGGCGATCGACAACGGCAGCAGGATGTTCTCCTTCGCCGTCAGCGTCGGCAGCAGGTTGAACTGCTGGAAGATGAAGCCCACCTTGTCGCGGCGCAGCTTCGTCAGCCCCGCGTCGCCGAGCCCCGTCACCGTCGTGTCGCCGATCGCCACCGTGCCCCGGGTCACCGAGTCCAGGCCCGCCAGGCAGTGCATCAGCGTCGACTTGCCCGACCCCGACGGGCCCATGATCGCGGTGAACCTGCCCCGCTCGAACTCGGCGCTCACCCCCCGCAGCGCGACGACCTGCGCCTCGCCGCTGCCGTACACCTTCCACACGTCGCTTGCGCGGGCCGCGGCCTGCGCCTGGCGGCCTGTCGTCGCGGTCACGTCATCTACCTCTTCCGTCGGGTGGGCCGCACCGGCCCCCGCTGGCCCGGTGCGGGCATGTGCCCATCCTCAGGCCCCCGCGGCGCCGAACCCTCCGACTTCGGGCGGACCCACAGCGGATTTCCCGCTGCGGGTGGGCCCCGATGCCGGCTCAGGGTTGCCCCTGACCGCTACGCCCCCGCCTCACCAGGTCAACGGCTACCCCCGGGGCCGCACCAGACCCGACTCGTACGCGAGCACCACGGCCTGCACCCGGTCACGCAGCCCCAACTTCGTCAGCACGTGCCCGACGTGGGTCTTCACCGTCGTCTCGCTGACCGTCAACTCCCGGGCGATCTCCGCGTTGGACAGCCCCCGCGCCACCTGCACCAGCACCTCCCGCTCGCGCTCGGTGAGCGTGCCGAGCGCCCGCGGCGGCGTCGCCGCCGGATCGGGCAGCGAGTCGGCGAAGCGGTCCAGCAGCCGCTTGAGGATCCGCGGGGCGACCACCGCCTCCCCGGCGGCGACCGTGCGGATCGCGGTCACCAGGTCCTCCGCAGGCACGTCCTTGGCCAGGAAACCACTGGCCCCGGCGCGCAGCGCCCCCACCACGTACTCGTCGAGGTCGAACGTCGTCAGGATCAGCACCCGCACCGGCAGCCGGGCCTCGACGATGGCCCGGGTCGCGGCCACCCCGTCCATCCGGGGCATCCGGATGTCCATCAGCACCACGTCCGGCAGCAGCCGGCGGGACAGGTCCACCGCCTCCACGCCGTCGCCGGCCTCGGCCACGATGTCCAGCCCCTCCTCGGAGCCCAACACCATCCGGAACCCGGTGCGCAGCAGCGGCTGGTCGTCGGCGAGCAGGATCCGCACCGGCCGCGGCGGCGTCGCGCCCTCTTCGGTCATCTGGGTCCCCCCGTCGCGCCGGCCCGGCCGGCTGGTCGTGACGCGGCCCGGTCACACCGGCACCGCCCCGAGCTGCTCCACCGGAATCCTCGCGTACACCCGGTAGCCGCCGCCGGGCCGGGCCCCGGTGCGCAGCGTCCCGCCGTAGAGCCCCACCCGCTCCCGCATGCCCACCAGCCCGTGCCCGACCCGGACCGCGCCCGGCGCCGGCCCCCGACCGGTGTCGGTGACCTCCACCGCCAGGTACGCCGCGCCGAACGTCAACCGCACCACCGCCGTCGCCTCCCCGGCGTGCTTGAGGGCGTTGGTCAGGGCCTCCTGCACGATCCGGTAGACCGTCAACGCCACCCCCTCCTCCAACGACCCCGGCTCGCCCTCGACCCGCAACGTCACCGGCAGCCCCGCCTCGCGCACCTGCTCCACCAGCGGCTCGATGCCCGCCAGCCCCGGCTGCGGGGCCAGGTCGGCCGCCGGCTCCGCGTCGGTGCGCAGCACGTCCAACAGCCGGCGCAGCTCCCGCAGCGTCGCCCGGCCGGTGTCCTCGATCGTGGCGATCGCCTCGTCGGCGGCGTCCGGGTCGCGGCGCAGCACCCGCCGAGCCCCGGTGGCGAGAACCCCCATCACGCTCACGTGGTGGGCCACCACGTCGTGCAGCTCCCGGGCGATGCGCCGCCGCTCGTCGGCCACCGCCTGCTCGGCCAGGGACCGCTGGTTCTGCTCGGCCACCCGGGCCCGTTCCCGCAGCGCCTCGGTGGAGGCGCGGCGGGCGTGCACCGCCCGGCCCACCGCGTACGCCACCACGGCGACGAGCAGGTTGTTGAGCACCAGGTAGGCCGGGCCCACCTCGAAGACCGTGTCGGCGATCGGGTCGAGGACGTTGACCGCCGCCACCGGCACCCACAGCGCCACGGTGGCCAGCACCGCCGGGCGCGCCCGGTGGTGCGCCGCCATCGTGTACGTCAACGCGACGAAGGTGAGGCTCTGCGTGGTCGGGGCGTGCCCGAACAACACCGGCACCGCCAGGGTCGCCACGGCGGCGGCCACCGCCGGCCACGGCGCCGTCCGGCGCAGCGCCACCGGGGCGGCACACAGCACGCTCCACCCCAGCGCCGCCGGCAGCGGGCCGGGCCGGAAGTCGACCGGGGTGAGCAGGACGAAGAGGGCGTCCACCAGCACCACGGCGACGGCGAGCAGCGCGTCGGCGGCCAGCCGGTGGCGGCGCAGCCACGCCCTCAACCCTGCGGTCATAGGGGAACGCTAGCCGCCGCCACGCGGGATCGATCGTCGCCGACGGTGAACCCGGTCTCCTCCTCAGGGAGGAGCCTCACTCGTCCGCGCCGGGCGGGCTGGGCCGCGACCGGGCGTCGACCAGCGGATCCGCCGAGGCGGCCGCCGCCGGGAACGGCGGCGGGGTCCCGCCGAAACTCGGGCACAGCGCCCGGTGGTTGCACCAGTCGCACAGCCGGCTCGGCCGGGGCCGGAAATCCTGCCGGGCCGTCGCCGCCTCGATCGCCTGCCACAACGCCACCACGGTGCGCTCGAACCGCGCCAGCTCCTCCGCGTCGGGGGCGTAGTCGCAGACCTCCGCGTCCTTGAGGTAGAGCAGCCGCAACACCCGCGGCACCACCCCGCGGGTGCGCCACAGCACCAGCGCGTAGAACTTCAGCTGGAACAACGCCCGCGCCTCGAACGCCTCCCGGGGCGCGCCGCCGGTCTTGTAGTCGACCACCCGCAGCGCCCCGTCGGGGGCCACGTCCAGACGGTCGAGATAGCCCCGGATCAACAGCTCGTCGTCGACCACCGCCGAGATCAACGCCTCCCGCTCGGCCGGCTCCAACCGGCGCGGGTCCTCCACCGCGAAGTAGCCCCCCAGCAGCCCGGACGCCGACCGCAGGAACTCCGCCGTGCCGTCGGGATCGGCGGCGTCGAACAGGGCCGCCAGCTCCGGCTGCTCGGTGACCAGCCGGTCCCACTGCGGGGCCACCAGGTCACCGGCCGCCTCCGGGGTGCGCCCGGCCGCCGGCAGGTCGAACAGCCGCTCCAGCACCGCGTGCACCAGCGTGCCCCGGGCCTGCTCCACGCTCGGCCGCTCGGGCAGCCGGTCGATGCTGCGGAACCGGTAGAGCAGCGGACACGTCTTGAAGTCGGCCGCCCGCGACGGCGACAGCGACGCCCGGACCGTCGCCGGCACCTCCGCCGTGGCCCGCGCCTGCTGCTGGTCGATCACCGGTTCCGCCGTCATGCCCGGAAGGTTAGGCCACCGGTCCGACAAGCCCACCGCGCCGCTCCGGCAGGTGCCCGTCGGCGTCGGGTCCGTAGCATCGGGGCGATGGAGCCGCCGCAGACCGACCGACCGCCGCGCCGTCCCACCCGCCCCGGCCTCACCGTCGGCCGGATCCTCGGCGTGCCGCTGCACCTCAACGGGTCGATGCTGCTGCTGGCCCTGCTGGTCACCGTGACCTACGCCGAGTTCGCCCGCCGCCAGCTCGACCTCTCCCAGCTCGGCGCGTACCTGATCGGCGTCGGGTTCGTCGTGTCGCTGCTCGGCTCCGTGCTGCTGCACGAGCTCGGCCACGCCCTCACCGCCCGCCGCTACGGCATCGGCGTGCGGGGCATCACCCTGGAACTGCTCGGCGGATACACGGAGATGGACCGCGACGCCCCCAGCCCCCGCGTCGACCTGCTGGTCTCGCTGGCCGGCCCGGCCGTCTCCGCGGTGCTCGGCGCCGCCGCCGTCGCCGCCACGTTGGCGCTGCCCGACGGCACCCTGACCAACCAGCTCGCCTTCCAGCTCGCGGTCAGCAACGTCATCGTCGCGCTGTTCAACCTGCTGCCCGGCCTGCCGCTCGACGGCGGCCGCGCCCTGCGGGCCGCCGTGTGGGCGGTCACCCGCGACCGGCACACCGGCACCGAGGTCGCCGGCTGGGTCGGCCGGGCCGTCGCCGTCGGCACCGTCGCGGTCACGCTCGTGCTGACCGTCAACCGGCTGCTGGCCCCCCTCGCCCTGCCGCTGATGCTGCTCGTCGCGGTCACCCTGTGGCGCGGGGCGGGCCAGTCCATCCGGCTGGCCCGGATCAGCCGCCGCTTCCCGCTGATCGACCTGCGCCGACTGGCCCGCCCCGTCCTCGCCGTACCCACCGGCACCCCGCTGGCCGAGGCGCAGCGCCGCCGCGCCGAGGGCGACCGCCCCGACGCCGCGCTCGCCGTCACCGACGGCGCCGGCCGGCCCGTCGCGCTCGTCGACCCCGTCGCCGCCGACGCCGTGCCGCCGGCCCGCCGGCCCTGGATCGCCGTCGACGCCGTCGCCCGCGCCCTCGCCGGCCTGCCCGTCCTGCCGGCCGGCCTCGACGGGGAACGGGTCATGGAGGCCGTGCGGACCCACCCGGGCGCACAGTACGTCGTGACGGCAGGCGAAGATGTCGTCGGCGTTCTGCACATCGCGGACCTGGCGCAGCTCCTGGAACCCAAACGGAAGATGAACACGTGACCGCACATCCCCCCACCCTCCCGGCCGACCCCGACGCGCCGGCGTCCGCCGACACCCCGGCGTCGCCGCCCGTGCCGGCGGCCCACGGCAGCGCCGCGCCGGGCCTCCGCCACGCCAGGGGCCCCTTCCGCCCCGGCGACCGGGTGCAGCTGACCGACCCGAAGGGGCGGATGCACACGGTCACCCTGGAGCCCGGCAAGGAGTTCCACACCCACCGCGGGATCCTCGCCCACGACGCGCTCATCGGGCTGACCGACGGCAGCGTGGTCACCACCTCCGGCGGCGGCACCGCGTTCCTCGCGCTGCGCCCCCTGCTGTCGGACTACGTCCTGTCCATGCCGCGCGGCGCCCAGGTGATCTACCCGAAGGACTCGGCGCAGATCGTCGCCATGGGCGACATCTTCCCCGGCGCGAAGGTCCTCGAGGCCGGCGCCGGCTCCGGCGCGCTGAGCTGCTCCCTGCTGCGGGCCGTCGGCACCACCGGCGAACTGCACTCCTACGAACTGCGCGACGACTTCGCCCAGATCGCCCGCCGCAACGTCGAGGCGTTCTTCCACGGCCCGCACCCGGCGTGGCGGCTGCACGTCGGCGACGTCGCCGACTGCGCGGAGACCGGCTTCGACCGGATCATCCTGGACATGCTCACCCCCTGGGAGGCCCTCGACATGGTCGAGCGGGCCCTCGTGCCCGGCGGGGTGTTCATCGGCTACGTCGCCACCACCCCCCAGCTGTCGGAGCTGGTGGAAGCGCTGCGCGAGCGCGGCGGCTGGACCGAGCCGCGCGCCTGGGAGTCCCTGGTGCGCGACTGGCACGCCGAAGGGCTCGCCGTGCGCCCCGACCACCGGATGATCGCGCACACCGCGTTCCTCGTCTCCGCCCGCCGCCTCGCCCCCGGCGTCACCGCACCGCCCCGGCGGCGCAAACCCAGCAAGGGCGCCGAGGCGTACGCCGAACGCAAGCAGGCGCTGCGCGCGGCCGCCGAGGCCCGCCAGGCCGCCGCCGCCCAGGCCGCCGGGGCGCTGCCCGACACGGCGGAGGAGCGTGGGGTGGCCGGATGAGCCAGCCGGGCTTCGGCGGTCAGGACGTGCCGGCGGTCTTCCCCGACTGGTCGCCCTACCCGGACCTCGAATCGGCGGCGCGGGCCTACCTGCGGGACCCGGACGTCGCGCTGGAGGCCCTGGGCGGGGTGCTGCGCGGCGCGTCCGTGCTCGGCTTCACCCTCGAACGGTTCGTCAACGAGGTCAACGGCGTGTGGCAGGAGGTCGTGGTCTGCGACGGCAGCCGCCTCGTGCTCTGGCACGGCGAGGACGTGCCGCCGGGGGAGGGGCCGCCCGGCTCGATGACCTCGTCGCTGCGGGTGGTGCCGGTCTCCACCGTCACCGAGGTCGGCTGCCGGCGGCGGCTCACCCGCATCGACGACGGCCGGATCCGGGTCGACAGCATCGACGTCTACCTGCTGCTCACCTCGCTCGACGAGGCGCCGCCCGGCGACGAGATCGGCGGGGTGCCCCGGCACGACGCGCTGCGCTTCGGCAAGACCCTCGACGACGGCGGGGCGGGGCAGATCGCCCGGCTGGAGGAGTTCGCCCGGACGGTCGCCGCCGTGGTGGGCCGGCCGCTGCTCTGAGCCCGGCCCGCCGGGCGACGCCGCCCGGGTCGCCCCGCCCGGGGCGACCCGGCGGGTGCCCGGTCGACGCTCAGTCGTCCGCGGCGTCCGGGCCGGCGACCTCGACGCCGTCGCCCCGCACCACGTGGATGCACTCGCCCGGGCACTCCTTCGCCGAGTCGATCACCTCAAGTCGCAGGTGCTCGGGCACCCCCACCCGGCTGCCCGGGGCGAGCTGCAACTCGCCGTCGGCACCCTTGACGTAGGCCAGCCCGTCGACGTCGAACTCGAAGACCTCCGGCGCGTACTGCACGCACAGGCCGTCGCCCGTGCACAGATCCTGGTCCACCCAGACCTGCAACTGGTCGGTCGCGACCTCGCTCACCGGCGTACCCCCATGTTCTCCCGTCCCACGACACGACGGTACCCGAACGCCCCGACCTGCCCCCGTGGCCACCCTTGGCGATCAAGGTTCAGTGACGAGGGCGTTGCGTGGGACCGAATCGGCCTCATAGCGGCTAGTGTTAGGGCAGAACGTTCAAGCCCCCCGGGGAGGTGGGACGTGGCACGCAGCGACGACGCGGACTCGCGCGCCGCACGGTGGGAGAAGGAGGCCCACGATCTCTCCACGCAGGTCGCGTTCCTTCAAGAGGAACTCGCTCTGGTGCGGCGCAAGTTGACCGAAAGCCCCCGACACGTCCGGCAGCTCGAAGAGCGGCTGGCGGCCACCCAGGCACAGTTGGCGCGGCTGACCGAGAACAACGAACGGCTCGTGAGCACTCTCAAGGAGGCCCGAGCGCAGATCGTGACGCTCAAGGAGGAGATCGACCGCCTCGCGCAACCGCCGAGTGGCTACGGTGTCTTCCTGGCAGCGCACGAGGACGGCACGGTGGACGTGTTCACCGGTGGGCGCAAGCTCCGGGTGGCCGTCTCACCCTCGCTGGACGTCGCGGAGCTGCGACGTGGCCAGGAGGTCCTGCTCAACGACGCGCTCAACATCGTCGACGCGTTCGGTTTCGAGCGGGTCGGCGAGGTGGTGATGCTCAAGGAGATCCTCGCGGGTCCCGAGGGCGCTCCGGGCGACCGGGCGCTGGTGGTCTCGCACTCCGACGAGGAGCGCATCGTGCACCTCGCCGAGACCCTGATCGGCTCGCCGATCCGGGCCGGCGACTCGCTCATGATCGAGCCCCGCTCGGCGTACGCGTACGAGCGGATCCCGAAGAGCGAGGTCGAGGAGCTGGTCCTGGAGGAGGTGCCCGACGTCGACTACACCGACATCGGTGGCCTCCAGTCGCAGATCGAGCAGATCCGCGACGCGGTGGAGCTGCCCTTCCTGCACGCGGACCTGTTCCGTGAGCACCAGCTCCGCCCGCCCAAGGGCATCCTGCTCTACGGCCCGCCCGGCTGCGGCAAGACGCTCATCGCCAAGGCGGTGGCGAACTCGCTGGCCAAGAAGATCGCCGAGCGGCTGGGCAAGGAGAGGCACACCAGCTTCTTCCTCAACATCAAGGGCCCCGAGCTGCTCAACAAGTACGTCGGCGAGACCGAGCGGCACATCCGGTTGATCTTCCAGCGGGCCCGGGAGAAGGCCGGCGAGGGCACGCCGGTGATCGTGTTCTTCGACGAGATGGATTCCATCTTCCGCACCCGCGGCTCCGGCGTCTCCTCCGACGTGGAGAACACGATCGTCCCCCAGCTGCTCAGCGAGATCGACGGCGTGGAGGGGCTGGAGAACGTCATCGTCATCGGCGCCTCCAACCGGGAGGACATGATCGACCCGGCCATCCTGCGCCCCGGTCGGCTCGACGTGAAGATCAAGATCGAGCGGCCGGACGCCGAGGCGGCCAAGGACATCTTCTCCAAGTACATCCTCTCCGGGCTGCCGCTGCACCCGGACGACCTGGCCGAACACGGAGGCGACGCCCAGGCCACCGTCGCCGCCATGATCGACGCGGTCGTGCTGCGGATGTACTCCGAAACCGAGGAGAACCGCTTCCTCGAGGTCACCTACGCCAACGGCGACAAGGAAGTCCTCTACTTCAAGGACTTCAACTCCGGCGCGATGATCCAGAACATCGTCGACCGGGGCAAGAAGATGGCGATCAAGGAGTTCCTCACCTCCGGACGCAAGGGCCTGCGCCTGCAGCACCTCCTCGACGCCTGCGTCGACGAGTTCCGCGAGAACGAGGACCTCCCCAACACCACCAACCCCGACGACTGGGCCCGCATCTCCGGCAAGAAGGGCGAACGGATCGTCTACATCCGCACGCTCGTCTCCGGCGGCAAGGGCACCGAGGCCGGCCGGTCGATCGAGACCGCCAGCAACACCGGCCAATACCTGTAACCACCCCCGACAACACGACCGGGGCCCGCGACAGCGACGTCGCGGGCCCCGTCGCGTCCCCGCACCGACACGACACCCGCCCCGACGTGGCCGCCCGCCGCGCCCCCGCACCGCGCGACGCGGACTACGCTCGACGTGACGGGGGACCGGGTCGGCGAGCGAAGCGGGTAGGTTGATGAGCGTAAGACGGATCATGGGCACCGAGGTCGAGTACGGCATCTCCGTGCCCGGCCAGGCGGGGGCCAACCCGATGGTCACCTCCTCCCAGGTGGTCAACGCCTACGGGGCACGCCCCGAACTCAACCGGGGCGGCCGGGCCCGCTGGGACTACGAAGAGGAGTCGCCGCTGCGCGACGCCCGCGGCTTCACCTACTCCGGCGCCGCGTACGACCCCGCCGAGGCCCTCGCCGACGAGGATCTCGGGCTGGCCAACGTCATACTCACCAACGGCGCCCGCCTCTACGTCGACCACGCCCACCCCGAATACTCCACCCCCGAGGTCACCAACCCCCTCGACGTGGTCCGGTGGGACAAGGCCGGCGAACGGGTGATGGCCGAGGCCGCCCGCCGGGCCGCCACCATCCCGGGCACCCAGCCCATCCACCTCTACAAGAACAACACCGACAACAAGGGCGCCAGCTACGGCGCCCACGAGAACTACCTGATGCGCCGGCAGACGCCGTTCGCCGACATCGTCGCCTACCTGACGCCGTTCTTCGTCACCCGGCAGATCGTCTGCGGCGCCGGCCGCGTCGGCATCGGCCAGGACGGCGGCGCCAGCGGCTTCCAGATCTCCCAGCGCGCCGACTTCTTCGAGGTCGAGGTCGGCCTGGAGACGACGCTCAAGCGGCCCATCATCAACACCCGCGACGAGCCGCACGCCGACGCCGACAAGTACCGCCGGCTGCACGTCATCATCGGCGACGCCAACCTGTCGGAGATCTCCACGTACCTCAAGGTCGGCACCACCGCCCTGATCCTCACCATGATCGAGCAGAAGGCCCTCGGGCCGGACCTGGGCATCGCCGACCCGGTGAGCGAGCTGCGCGCCGTCAGCCACGACCCGTCGCTCAAGCACCTGATGCGGCTGCGCGACGGGCGTCGGCTGACCGCCCTGGACGTGCAGTGGGCCTACTTCGAGCGGGTCAGCTCCTTCGTGGACGACCGGTACGGCACCGACGTCGACGAGCAGACCGCCGACGTGCTCGACCGCTGGGAGAGCGTGCTCGACCGGCTTGGCCGCGACGCGTTCGAGTGCGCCGACGAGCTGGACTGGGTGGCGAAGCTGCGGCTGCTGGAGGGCTACCGGGAGCGGGAGAAACTCGGCTGGGGCTCGCACAAGCTCCAACTGGTCGACCTCCAGTACTCCGACGTGCGGCCGGAGAAGGGCCTCTACCACCGGCTCGTGCAGCGCGGGTCGATGAAGACGCTGCTGACCGACGAGCAGACCCGCACGGCGATGACCGAGCCGCCGGAGGACACCCGGGCCTACTTCCGGGGCCGCTGCCTGGCCCAGTACGCCTCCGAGGTGGTCGCCGCGAGCTGGGACTCGGTGATCTTCGACGTGGGCCGGGAGTCGCTGGTGCGGGTGCCGATGATGGAGCCGGAGCGGGGCACCCGCAAGCACGTCGGCGCCCTGTTCGACCGGTGCGTCAGCGCGAAGGACCTGCTGGAGACGCTGACCGGCGGCTGACCCTGCCGTGAGCCCGAAAGCCCGCCCCGCGCCAAGCCGGCGCGCGGCGGGCTTTTCGTCGCCTCCGCGAGGTAAGTTCATCGGAGACGATCGTGGAGGAGGCAGCAATGGCCACTCGTGACAGCGGCGGGCAGTCGCAGTCGGGCAAGGCCCGGCAGGGCGAGGAGATCGAGGACGTCACCACCGAGGCGAACCCGGAGGTCGCCGAGCGGCACGCCGAGATCACCGAGGACGTCGACGACCTGCTCGACGAGATCGACTCCGTCCTGGAGGAGAACGCAGAGGAGTTCGTGAGGGGATATGTCCAAAAGGGGGGTGAATGATGCTATATGTCCGATTTGCCCAGCGCATCGGACAAGAGGTGTCCCCAGTGTGAGCGCCTGCTGCCCACGACCGAGTTCCACCGCAACCGGCGGCGCGCGGACGGGCTGGCTTTTTACTGCAAGAGCTGCGCGGCGGCCCGCTCGGAGGCGAGCCGCCGCAAGCGCGGGATCAGCGCGCCGAAGAGGGCTCCGGTTCCGGTCCCCGTCGGGCTGAAATGGTGTCCCGACTGCGGAGACATCAAGCCGCTTGAGGACTTTCCGCGCACCAGGAAGGCCGGCGGGCGGCACACGTACTGCAAACCGTGCCACAACGCCCGTGGCAGGGAAGCGGTGCAGCGGCTCTACGGTGGCACCCGCGAATACCACCTCCGTCGCCGCTACGGGGTGGGGCAGAAGGAGTTCGACGAGCTCCTCGCCGAGCAGGGCGGGGTCTGCGCGATCTGTGGTGGCGCGGACCCGCAACATCTGGACCACGATCATCGCACCGGCTGGGTGCGCGGGATACTCTGCTTCAATTGCAACGGTGGTCTTGGCCAGTTCCGTGACAGTCCTACGAGGCTGGCCAGGGCGATCACGTACCTGAAGGGAACCACGTGGCAGCGGGTTTTGATCCATCCGGGCGTCTACCAGATGTGTTCACCAACGCGGGGACGTCGTCCTTCACGTCTTTCCTGAGCAGGGTGGCCCCCGAGATGCTGCCCGGCCGTCGGCCGTTGCCGCCCGGCATGGCCGCCGACCTGGCGCCGCACGCGACCACCATCGTGGCCATCTCGGCCGCCGGTGGCGTGGTGATGGCGGGCGACCGACGGGCCACCATGGGCAACCTGATCGCCCAGCGGGACATCGAGAAGGTGCACCCGGCCGACGCGTACTCGCTGGTCGGCATCGCGGGCACCGCGGGCATCGGCATCGAGCTGATGCGACTGTTCCAGGTGGAGCTGGAGCACTACGAGAAGATCGAGGGCGCGATGCTCTCGCTCGACGGCAAGGCCAACCGGCTGGCGTCGATGATCCGGGGCAACCTGGGCGCGGCCATGCAGGGCCTCGCGGTGATCCCGCTGTTCGCCGGGTTCGACCTGGCCGCCGCCGACCCGGCGCGGGCGGGGCGGATCTTCAGCTTCGACGTCACCGGCGGCCCCTACGAGGAGACCGGTTACGACGCGATCGGCTCCGGTTCGATCTTCGCGCGGTCGGCGTTGAAGAAGCGGTTCCGGGCTGGCCTGTCGGTCGACGACGCGGTGCGGCTCGCGGTGGAGGCGCTCTACGACGCGGCCGACGACGACACGGCCACCGGTGGCCCGGACCTGACCCGCCGGATCTACCCGGTGGTGATGACGGCGACGGCGGAGGGCACCCACCGGCTCACCGACGCCGAGACGGCCGCGATCGCCGAGGCCGTGGTGGCCGGCCGGATGGAGAACCCGGGCGGCTGAGCCCCGCCTCCGCCTTAGTCAGCAGTCGTCGTCAGCACAGCGCCCAAAGGAGAACCGCCGCCGTGGCCATGCAGTTCTACGCCTCGCCCGAGCAGATCATGCGCGACCGCTCCGAGCTGGCCCGCAAGGGCATCGCCCGGGGCCGCAGCGCGGTGGTCCTGAGCTACTCCGGCGGGGTGCTCTTCGTCGCGGAGAACCTCTCCAGCACCCTGCACAAGGTCAGTGAGATCTACGACCGGATCGGCTTCGCCGCCGTGGGCCGGTACAACGAGTTCGAGAATCTGCGTCGCGCCGGGGTCCGGATGGCCGACCTCAACGGCCTGAGCTACGACCGGCGGGACGTGACGGGTCTGGCGTTGGCCAACGCGTACGCGCAGACCCTCGGCGCCATCTTCACCGAGCAGTCGAAGCCGTTCGAGGTGGAGATCTGCGTGGCGGAGGTGGGTGCGACGCCGGAGGCCGACGCGCTCTACCGGTTGACGTACGACGGTTCGGTCAACGACGAGCCGGGCCGGATGGCGATGGGTGGGCAGGCCGAGGCGATCTCCGGTGTGCTCAAGTCGCAGCACCGGCCGGACATGTCGCTCGGTGAGGCGGTCCGGGTGGCCGTGGCGGCGTTGGGCAGCGTCGGCGGTGAGGGCGGGGCGGCGCGGACGATCGCGGCCCACCAGTTGGAGGTGGCGGTCCTGGACCGGCACCGTAAGGGCCGGACGTTCCGGCGGATCACCGGTGCGGCCCTGACCGCGCTGCTGGACGCCGAGGCGGAGGAGTCGAAGGAGCCGGCGACCGAGGAGCGTCCGGAGACCCCGGCGACGCCGACGCAGGAGGCGGGGAAGCCGACGACGTCGGCGGGTTCGGCGGACCTGGAGGGGTAGCGCGGGTCCGACACGCCCGGGGCGTGACCGTTCGGCAACAGTGATCACCTGGCCGGCCACCCAGATGGGTGGCCGGTCGCGTGTGTCCGGGTGGTCAGCCCTGCCCATTCGGGGCCGGAGAGGACTAATGTCAACTCATGGAGCGGCGAATCTTCGGCCTTGAGACCGAGTACGGCGTCACCTGCACCTACCGTGGGCAGCGGCGGCTGTCCCCCGACGAGGTCGCGCGGTACCTGTTCCGCCGGGTGGTGTCGTGGGGCCGGTCGAGCAACGTGTTCCTGCGCAACGGCGCCCGGCTCTATCTGGACGTGGGTTCCCACCCGGAATATGCGACGCCGGAGTGCGACTCGGTGGTGGACCTGGTGGCCCACGACCGGGCGGGGGAGCGGATCCTGGAGGGGCTGCTCATCGACGCGGAGAAGCGGCTGCACGACGAGGGCATCGCGGGTGAGATCTACCTGTTCAAGAACAACACCGACTCGGCGGGGAACTCGTACGGCTGTCACGAGAACTACCTGGTCTCCCGGCACGGCGAGTTCGGCCGGCTGGCGGACGTGCTGATTCCGTTCCTGGTGACGCGGCAGTTGATCTGTGGGGCGGGCAAGGTGTTGCAGACGCCCCGGGGTGCGGTCTACTGCCTGTCGCAGCGGGCGGAGCACATCTGGGAGGGGGTGTCGTCGGCGACGACCCGGAGCCGGCCGATCATCAACACCCGCGACGAGCCGCACGCGGACGCGGAGCGGTACCGGCGGCTGCACGTCATCGTGGGTGACTCGAACATGAACGAGGTCACCACGCTGCTGAAGGTCGGTTCCGCGGACATCGTGCTGCGGATGATCGAGGCGGGGGTGGTGATGCGGGACCTGTCGCTGGAGAACCCGATCCGGGCGATCCGCGAGGTGTCGCACGACATCACCGGCCGGCGGAAGGTGCGGCTTGCCTCCGGCAAGGAGGTCAGCGCGCTGGAGATCCAGCAGGAATACCTGGCGAAGGCGACGGAGTTCGTGGAGCGCCGGGGCGGGGACCAGACGGCCAAGCGGGTGGTGGAGCTGTGGGGCCGGGTGCTGCGGGCGGTGGAGACCGGTGACCTGGAGCCGGTGTCGCGGGAGATCGACTGGGTGTCGAAGCTGCGGCTGATCGAGCGGTACCAGCGCAAGCACGACCTGCCGTTGTCGCATCCCCGGGTGGCGCAGATGGACCTGGCGTATCACGACCTGCGGCGTGGGCGGGGCCTGTACGGGCTGTTGGAGCGGCGCGGGGAGGTGGACCGGGTGGCGACGGATCCGGAGATCTTCGAGGCGAAGGAGACGCCGCCGCAGACGACGCGGGCGCGGCTGCGGGGGGAGTTCATCCGGCACGCGCAGGAGAAGCGGCGTGACTTCACGGTCGACTGGGTGCACCTGAAGCTCAACGACCAGGCGCAGCGCACCGTGCTGTGCAAGGACCCGTTCCGGGCGTACGACGAGCGGGTGGAGCGGTTGATCGCGAGCATGTGATCCGGTGGGCCCCCTCGTGCGGCGCTGGTCGCGGCGGGAGGGGGCCGTCCGGGTAGGCTGGCGCTGCCATGATGTCTGAACCTCCGGGGCGCGAGCGCGGCGCCGAGAAGTTGAACTGGATCGACCGCCGCCGGGAGAAGATCCGCGCGGAGGTGGAGCGGAACCGGCGCGGCGAGTACACGGTGCCGACGTGGGTGTTGGCCGCGGCGTTGGTGGTGATCGTCGGCGGCTGGCTGGCGTTGATCTTCCTGGCCTGAGGTCTCCCGCGCCGCCTGGGCACAGCCGCACAGCCCGGCCGTAGCCGCGCCCGGCCGCCGCGCTGCCCGGCCGCCGCGCCGCCCGGCCGTAGCCGGGAAGACGGCGAATCAGCGGGCGAGGGCGGCGGCGTGCCGGCCGGCGGCTGCGGCGGCGAGGAAGTAGGCGTGGTCGGCGTCGAGGCTGCGGCCCATGGTGGACAGGGGCACGGGGCTGGCGCGCAGCGCGGCGTCGAGCCCGTCGGTGGGGACCCGGACGATGCGGTGCCGCCCGGCGAGGGGGGCGAGCGCGGCGTCGATGTCGTCGGCCAGGGCGGCGGGCAGGTCGTCGGGCACGACGAGGTCGGCGGGGGCGAGCGCGACCCGGCCGTACGCGGTGAGGCTGTGGTGGGACACGCCACGGTGCCGGGGGCGGGGGTCGGCGTCCGAGATGCGCAGGGAGCCGACGGGTTTCCCGCCGAGGGCGGCGACGGCGTTGACGGCCTCGCCGACGGCCACGCCGGAGTAGCCCCAGCGGGTGCCGGTGCCGAGGTTGCCGGGGCCCTGGGCGCAGATGACCACGTCGGCGGCGAGCACGTGCCGGGCGGCGAGCAGGCCGCTGTGCACGGTGGTGGCCTCCAGGTCGCCGCCGAACGCCTGCCCGACGCTGACGGTGCCGGCGAGCCGGCCGCGTAGCCCGTCGAGGGCGCGGGAGAACCAGGCGGGCAGCGCGCCGCCGTCGGTGAGCAGGTAGGCGACGCAGGCGTCGGGGGCGTCGGCGTGGATGCCGGCGAGGATGGCGGGCAGGGCGGAGTGCAGGTCGGCGGTGACGACGGGCAGGCCGGCGACGTCCTCGGCGGTGGCGAGCACCTCGCGGTGGGGGCTGGCCTCCTCGTCGACGCCGAGCAGGATGGGTTGCAGGGGCGTGTAGCGGGCCTTGACGAGGTGCCCGGCGTCGCGGGTGTCGCCGGCCTGCGGCGGGTCGGGCGGCAGCCGGTCGGGCAGGGCCACGACGAGCGCGTACCCGCCGGTGCCGAGGCCCATGAGCAGCGCCCCGGCGTTGAGGAGCACCCGGTCGCCGGGCGCGGGGCGGCCGACGAGGTGCGGGTAGGCCAGGGCCCGCATGGTGGTGCCGTCGGCGAGTGTGACGTCCAGTTCGATCGCGCCGGTCCACTCCCGCCGCAGCGCCGTCACGGTTCCCGCCCGCCATCGCACCATGCGGTGCACGCTAGCGGTTGCCGGGCGCGGGGCACGGCGGCGGGGTCAGCGTGGCGGCTCGTCCTGGATGTGCCGGGTGCGCCGGTTGCGGGTCTCGGGGCGCGACGGGGTGGGGTCGAGGAAGACGTACCCGATCTCGGGGTAGCGGGCGGTGAGGCGGCGCTCGGCCTCGTCGGCGGCGGCCTCGATGTCGGCGCCGGTGGCGTCGTCGCGGAAGTCGACCTTGGCGGCGACCAGCATGTCCTCGGGGCCGAGCTGCATGGTGAGCAGCGTGTCGATGCGTTCGACGGCGGGCAGCCCGTCGAGTTCCGCCGCGATCTCGTGGCGCAGCCGCTCGGGCACGGAGCGCCCGACGAGCAGCGAGATGTTGGCCTTGGCGAGGGTGATCGCGACGACGAGCAGCAGCAGGCCGATGGCGATGGAGGCGAGGCCGTCGTAGAGTTCGTCGCCGGTGAGGTGGGACAGGCCGAGGCCGACGGCGGCGAGCAGCAGGCCGATCAGGGCGGCGCTGTCCTCCAGGAAGACGGCCTTGACGGTGGTGTCGGCGGTGAGTCGCAGGAAGCGCCGCGGCGTGGTGTTCCAGCGGCGTGACTCGGCGCGGATCTGCCGGGTCGCCCGGGCCAGGGAGACCGACTCGACGGCGAAGGACACGGCCAGCACGACGTACGCGACGAGGTAGTTGCCGCTGTGTTTGTGCACGAGGATGGTGGTGACGCCGTGGGTGATGGCGAAGCCGGCCCCGGCGACGAAGGTGAACAGCGCGGCGAGGAACGCCCAGACGTAGCTCTCCTTGCCGTACCCGAAGGGGTGGCGGACGTCGGCGGGCCGTGCGCCGCGGCGCAGCGCGAGGTAGAGCAGCGCCTCGGTGGTGGTGTCGGCGACGGAGTGCGCGGCCTCGGAGAGCATCGCCGCGGAGCCGGAGATCAGCCCGGCGACGAGCTTGGCCACGGCGATGGCGAGGTTGGCCGCGCCGGCCACGACGACGGTGCCCACGCTCTCGGTCTTGACGTCCGCTTCGGGCATGGGGCCACCCTATGGCCGCCCGGCGGGGCCCGCAGCGGTGCCGTTGCGGTCACCCAGCGTGAGTGTTATGGCGTTGCCGCGACGCGCCCGGATTGGGTGCACGCCCGCGCGGCGCGGGCTGCTAGCGTGCACACGTGTCGCGGACCCGCACCGAACGCCTGGTCAACCTGGTGATCTGCCTGTTGTCGACGCGACGGTTCCTGACCGCCGCGCAGATCGCCGCGACCGTGCCCGGTTACGAGCACGATCCGGACGACGCGAAGGATCACGAAGCGTTCCAGCGCAAGTTCGAGCGGGACAAGGCCGAGCTGCGTGAGCTGGGGGTGCCGCTGGAGACGGGCACGGCGAGCGTCTTCGACTCGGAGCCGGGTTACCGCATCGCCCACCGGGAGTACGCGCTGCCGGACATCCCGCTGGAGCCGGACGAGGCCGCGGCGGTCGGCATCGCCGCCCGGTTGTGGCAGCACGCGGGGCTGGCGGCCGCCGCGTCGTCGGGGCTGGCGAAGCTGCGCGCCGCCGGGGTGGATGTGGACCCGCAGGCGACCCTGGGCCTGGAGCCGATGGTGACGGTCGATCCGGCGTTCGCGCCGTTGACGGCCGCCGCGCGGGACCGCCGCGAGGTGAGCTTCGACTACCGGGCGCCCGACCGTGACGACCCGACCCGCCGCCGCGTGCAGCCGTGGGGCGTGGTCTGCTGGCGGGGCCGGTGGTATGTGGTGGGGCACGACCTGGACCGGGCGGCGACCCGCTGTTTCCGGCTGTCGCGGGTGGTGGGCGCGGTCCGGGTGGCCGGCGCCCCGGGCGGCTTCGAGCCGCCGCCGGGGCTGGATCTGATCAGCCACGTGGCGCGCTGGTCGGGGCCGGTGGAGCGCACGGGCCGGGCGACGGTCCTGGTCCGTCCGGGCCGCGCGGCGGGGCTGCGTCGCTGGGCGGTCGACAGCGGTTCCGGGCCCGCGGGGGACCGGCTGGTCCTGCCGTACGCGGACGCGGAGTCCCTGGCCGCCAAGTTGGTGGGGTACGGCCCGGACGTGCGGGTGCTCGACCCGCCGGAGGTGCGCGAGGCGGTGATCCAGCGGCTCAAGGAGATCGCCGCCCGGCACGACGAGCTGACCGTGACCGGAGGTGCCCGATGACCCGCCCGGCGACCCGTCCGGCCGCCCGCCCGACCGGCCCGCGTGCCGGCGGCAACCGGGCGTCGGCCGACCGGCTGGCCCGGCTGCTCAACCTGGTGCCCTATCTGCTAGCCCGGCCGGGGATCGAGATCGCCGAGGCGGCCGGTGACCTGGGGGTGACCGAGCGGCAGCTGCGGGAGGACCTGGAGCTGCTGTGGGTGTGCGGGCTGCCCGGTTACGGCCCGGGTGACCTGATCGACATGGCGTTCGACGGTGACCGGGTGACCATCACCTACGACGCGGGGATCGACCGGCCGCTGCGGTTGACCCCCGACGAGGCGCTGGCGCTGGTGGTGGCGTTGCGGATGCTCGCCGAGACGCCGGGGGTGGCCAACCGGGAGGCGGTGGAGCGGGCCCTCGCGAAGATCGAGAATGCGGCGGGTGACCTGGTCGGCGCCCCGGTGGAGGTGCGCCTGCAGGCGGACAGCCGGCGGGTGGAGCAGCTGCGGGCCGCCGTGGGGCGGGGCCGGGCGCTGCGGATCACCTACTACACGCCGGCCCGGGACGAGACGACCGAGCGGGTCATCGACCCGCTGCGGATGCTGATGGTGGGCGGCCGGGCGTACGTGGAGGCGTGGTGTCGCCGCGCGGAGGAGGTCCGGCTGTTCCGGGCCGACCGGATCGACGCGGTCGTCGAGCTGGACGAGCCGGCGGTGGTGCCGCCGCAGGCCCGGCCGCACGACCTCACCGAGGGGGTGTTCCGCCCGTCGCCGGACCTGCCGTTGATCACGTTGCGGATCGGTCGGGGCGAGCGGTGGATCACGGAATACTATCCGTGCGAGCGGGTCGAGCGCGGCGACGGCGACCAGTGGCTGGTGTCGCTGCGGGTGACCGACCTGGGCTGGGCCCGCCGGTTCGTGCTGGGCCTGGGCCCCGGGGTGGCCGTGGTCGCCCCGGCGGAGCTGGCCGATCAGGTCCGGGCGCAGGCGGTCGCGGCGCTGGAGGCGTACGCCAGCCCGGACGGCGCGCCGTCGGGTGACCCGGCGGGGTCCGCGTCGCCCCGGTAGGCTGGCCGCCGTGGTGAAGTGGATCGTGGTCGCGGTGGTGCTGTTCGCGTTCGTGGTGCTGGCGCTGGCCGTGCGGCCGGTGCTGGTCCGGCTGCCCCGGCTGCGGCGGGCGGCGATGGCGTTGCAGGGCCGCCAGGCGGAGGCGGAGGCGCTGCGGGTGTCGGCCGAGGCGCTGCAGGAGCGCGCGGAGGCGATGCAGGGGCAGGTGGAGCTCACCCAGCGCCGCCTGGCCGTGATCAAGGCGAAGCGCGGCCACTAGATCGACCCGGGCCGCTGCGCGTGCGCCCGGCGGCCGGCGCGGGGGCGGGTATCCGCAGGTGGGATCCGGGTCCGGGTGGTTGACGGGACGCGCGGAGTTGGTCAACACTTCACCAGCCGGTCGAAACCACCAGCGTCCGGCGGGTGGCAACGGCCCTCAACGGACGTACGATGGGCTCCGGTAACACCCCCACGACGACACAGAGCGACTGGAGCTTCCCATGGGTGCCCTCAAGCCGTGGCACATCGCCGTACTCGTGGTCGTGATGATCCTGCTCTTCGGCGCGAAGCGGCTTCCCGACGCGGCCCGCTCGCTGGGCCGTTCGCTGCGGATCATCAAGGCCGAGACGAAGAGCCTGCACGACGACGACCGCGATCTGGCCGAGAAGGCCGACGCCCAGGCCGGCTACCAGCCGCTGCCGCCGAACGCCGCGCAGCCCCAGCAGTCGTACGCGCAGCCGCAGCCGTTTACGCAGCAGCAGCCGTACGCCCCGCCGCAGGCTCCGCAGCAGCCGGTCATCGACCCGGTGCAGCGCGTCCGCGACCACTGACCGAGGGGCCCGACCACCGTGGCCTTCGCCCTTCGTAAACGCGGACCGAGCAAGTTCGAGCAGGCCGCCGACGGTTCCATGACGCTCATGGACCACATCCGTGAGCTGCGCTCCCGGTTGTTCCGGGCGTCGCTGGCGATCGTGGTCGGCCTGATCGGCGGTTTCCTGCTGGCCGATCCGGCGTTCCAGCTGTTGAAGCAGCCCTACTGCCGGCTGCCCGATGCCACCGACGCGCTCGGCGAGTGTCAGCAGTTCCTTCAGCTCTCCCCGGCGGACGGCTTCATCCTCAAGCTGAAGCTGGCGCTGTGGATCGGCCTGATCATCGGCGCGCCCGTCTGGCTCTACCAACTGTGGGCGTTCATCGCCCCCGGCCTGCACCGGCACGAGCGCAAGTGGGCGTACGTGTTCGTCTCCATCGCCGCGCCGCTGTTCGCGGGCGGCGCGCTGCTGGCGTTCCTGGTGGTGGACAAGGGCCTGGCGTTCCTGATGGAGTCGGGCGTCACGGGCCTGTCCACCCAACTTGAGGTCACCCGGTACATCTCCTTCGTCACCAACATGATCCTGCTGTTCGGGGTGGCGTTCGAGTTCCCGCTGATCCTGCTGATGCTCAACTTCACCGGGGTGGCCAGCGCGAAGCGGCTGCTCAGCTGGTGGCGTGCGGTGATCTTCATTTCGTTCGCCTTCGCCGCGATCGCCACGCCCGACCCGGGGCCGTTCGGCATGACCCTGCTGGCGGCGGCGCTGTGTCTGCTCTACTTCGTCGCCGTGGGTGTCGCGTTCCTCAACGACAAGCGGCGCGGGCGGGGCAAGGAGATCTACGCGGGGATCGCCGACGACGAGGTGTCGCCGTTGGAGCTCAATGACGACCGGGTGCCGCCCAGCCAGCGAATCGAGGCCTCGGACCCGATCGGGGCTCCGGAGCCGGTGGCCGCGCCGGCGCCGATCGACCGGCGCTACGACGACATGACCTGACGAGGCTGACGACGCGAAGGCCCGCCCCGGAAGTTCGGGGCGGGCCTTCGTCGTGCCGGGGGTGCGACCCGTCGGGCCGGCAGTGGCGTCGTGAGGCGCCGTCAGGCGAGCAGGACCTGGCCGTCGCGGACCGACACCGCGACCGGCGGCAGCGGCGAGCCGGCCGGCCCGCCGCGCACCGACCCGTCGGCGATGTCGAATCTGCTGTTGTGGCAGCCGCAGACGATGGTGCCGTCGGCGACGCGGGTGACGGTGCAGCCGGCGTGGGTGCAGGTGGCGGAGTACGCCTTGACGGTCTCCTGCGTCGGCCGGGTCAGCACCACGCCCCGGTCGGCGAGGATCCGACCGCCGCCGACGGGCAGGTCGGCCACGGCGGCCAGCGCCGCCGCCTGCCCACCGGCGGGGGGATCGGCGTCGGCGTCGGCCGGGTCGCCGCTGCCGGCGGGCTCGGCCACCGGGTCCCCGCTGGCCGGCGCGTCGCCGCCGGGCGGGTCGGCCGCCACCGGGGCGGCGACGGGCTCCCCGTAGGTCTGGCAGCCGGTCAGCAGGGCGGTGACGCCCGCCGCGCCGGTGGCGCACAGGACGGCCCGGCGGGACGGGCACGGCCGGTACTCGTCGGTCATCGCGCTGCTCTCCTCGCTGCGTTCGGTGCCGACCGGCGGTCTGCTGGCGGTGCCGACGAACGACCCTCTGTCGGTGCCGGCGGGCGGCGTCACCGGGTGATCCCGAAGGTGGTGAAGTACCACAGCGACGAGGTCAGCCAGATCGCCGTGAGGGCGACGAAGACCGCCCCGCCGGTGACGGGCAGGACCCAGCCGGCCAGTCCCGGCTTCGGCAGGGCCAGCATCTTCGTGGTGAACATGCCGAAGAAGAAGCAGCCGAACAGGGAGTGCGCCAGGGTGCGCAGGTCGTAGGAGGCGAAGCCGAGGGCGTACAGGCAGTGCACGGCCACGGGCACGGCGAGCAGGAACGCCACCCGGCCGGACCAACGGTGGGCGACGCCCGCCCAGGACGGGCGGAAGCCGCCGAGCCGCCCCCACATCGCCAGCGCCGACAGCACCTGCACCACGGCGAGCGCCATCGCGCCGCTGCCCAGCCACACCTTGACCTGCATCGGCCCGGTGAAGCCGGCGACGTTGACGGCGATGCCGGTGGGCTGGTGCAGTTTGGCGTAGACGCCGGTGGCCACGGCGACCGCCGCGCCGGCGAGCACCGGCAGCAGCAGCGAGGCAGTGCGGGCCGGTTCGGTCTCGGCGGCGAGCCGCGCCGCGAACGCGGCGGGATCGGGCAGCACCCGCAGGCCCCGATCGTCGTCGCCGGGGTCCCGGCCGTCGCGGGACCGGTCGGCGTCCGGCCCACCGTCGCGGCCGGCGCGCCAGGTGTCGACCTCGGGCCGAACCTTCTTGCGGCTGGCGTCCCACCGGTCGCCACCGGGGCGGGCACCCGTCCCGGTGCCCCACACGTCGACCTCCGGCCCGGTGTCCGGGCCGGCGTCCCACGCCCCGGCGCGGGGGGCGTCGTCGCGGCCCGGCCTGCCGGCGCGGGGCGCGTCGCCGGCGTCGCCGATCCACCCGCCGGCCCGTGGGCCGTCGTCGTTCCCGCCGTCCCAGGCGCCGTCCCGGGGCGCGCTGTCCGCGTCGCCGCCCCACACGTCGACCTCGGGCGGGGTGTCCCAGTCGACGCGGGGCGCGGCCTTCGTGCCGCTGTCCCAGGCGTCGCCGGCCGGGGCGACGTCCGTGCCGGCGCGCCAGTCGCCGCTGGTCACCGGCCGGGCTCCGGCGCGGGGATCACCGGCCGGGCGGTGACGGTCAGCCCCTCGACGATCGTGGTGCCGAACGCGGGGTCCAGCGGCGGCGCCGGGATCGGCCGGCCGTTCCAGGTGAGCACGCCGATCTGGGTGCCGTCGGGCCGCAGGATCCAGCCGCCGTCGACCCCGGCGTCCCGCAGCTGCGGGGTCGCCCGGTAGACCACGGGGGCGGTTCCCGCCGTGGCCTTCGCGGTGAACGTGGTCGTGTCGCCGCCGATGGTCAGCTTGCCGGTCGCCTCGGAGCCGTCGAACGTCCCGGTGAGCGTGGCGTCCTTGCCGTCGAGGGCGAGCTTGCCGTCGGTGGCCGTGCCGCGCAGCCACAGCTCCATGTCCTTGCCGTCGCAGACGTACGCCTCGGCGGCGCCGTCGCGGGAGGTGATGGCGATGGTGGCGCCGTTGTTCAGGCGGCCGGTCCAGCTCGCGTCCACCTTCTGTTCGGGCGTCCCGGCGGCCGGGACGTCCGTCGCGCCGGGGGCCGCCGCCGGGGGCGCCGAGGCACCCGGGGACAGCTCGGGCGGTTGGCTCCCGGACGGCGCCGGCGGCGCGTCGGCGGCGCTGGCCGGGGGCGCGGCGTCCACCTTCGGCGGTGCGGCCGTCGGTGCCGCCTGCGCGCTCATCGCGAACAGCACGGCCGCCATTCCGGCTCCGGTCACCAGCGTCAGCAGCGGGGTCATGCGCTTCATGGGGCAGCTCCCTTCACCGGAACGTACGGGGTTGGCCCGCCGGTCGTTCAACGCGGCGGCAGATTGCTTCGGCGACGATTCCCGCCGGCCCGACGCGAGGGCCGCTCCGGGCGGGCCGGCAGGCCGGTGCCGGGGCGGGCGAGCGGGCGGTACGGTGCTCGCCGTGACCGCAGCCGACCACCCCGCCCCCGGGCCGCGTCCCGACGGTCCCGTCGCCGTGCTCGCCAACCCCACGGCCGGGCGCGGGCGGCACCGGGGCCTGCTGCCGCGCCTGCTGGACCGGCTGGCGACGGCCGGCCGTCCGGTGCGGCTGCTGGAGGCGGGCACGGGCGCGCAGGCCGAGGCGGCGTGCCGGGCCGCCGTCGCCGCCGGGGCCGCCGCCCTGGTCACCGTCGGCGGCGACGGCACGGTGCACCGGGGCCTGCAGGCGGTGGCCGGCACGGGGGTGCCGTTCGCTGCGGTGCCGGCCGGCACCGGCAACGACTTCGCCGCCGACACCGGCTTCCCCGCCGATCCGCTCGCCGCCGTCGAGACCGTCGCCGCCGCGCTGCGCGAGGGCCGGACCCGGCCGGTGGACCTGGCCCGGCTGACCGGCCCCGGCGGCGACACCCGGTGGTACGGGGCGGTGCTCGCCGCCGGCTTCGACGCGATCGTCAACGAGCGGGCCAACCGGATGCGCCGCCCGCGCGGCCCCCGCCGCTACGACCTGGCGATCCTGGTGGAGCTGGCCCGGCTGCGCCCGCGCCGCTACACCCTGCGGCTCGACGGCGAGCCGTTGGAGTGCGACGCGGTGCTGGTGGCGGTCGGCAACTGCGCCAGCTACGGCGGCGGCATGCGGATCTGCCCCGACGCGGACCCGACGGACGGCCTGCTGGACGTGGTGGTCGGCGGCCGGTTCGACCGGCGCACCCTGATCCGGGTGAAGCCGCGCATCTACCGGGGCACCCACGTGCGGCACCCGCTGGTGAGCAGCCACCGGGCCCGCACGGTGGAGCTGGCCGCCGAGGGGATCACCACGTACGCCGACGGGGAGCGGTGCCTCGACCTGCCGGTGACGGTGACCGCCGTGCCGGGCGCGGTGCGCCTGCTGCGCTGAACGGGACGTGGGCGCGGTGCGGGGCAGGCGCGGCTACCAGCGGTTGCGGGCCTCCTCGGCCCAGCCGACGAGCCCGTCGAGGTCGACCCGCTCGCCGTCGTCGGTGGCCGCCCAGCCGGTGAAGTGCCCGAAGCACTGGTGCGTCTCGTTGGCCACCACGCCGAGGTTGGTGCGGGCGGCCCGCTCGTGGAACGGGTGCAGCGTCACGTCCACCCGGTCGCCGGTGATGCGCCACGGGCGTAGCCAGTCGGACCGGTCGTACGTCCAGCGCAGCTCGTCGCCGATCTTGTGGAGCCGGCCGGCGACGAACAGCCCGTTCTCGGTGCTGCCGGTGCCGTCGGTCCACTTTCCGCCGAGCTGGATGGCCCGGCCGGGTCCGCTGCCCGCCGCCCAGTTCCAGGCGATCGAGTACGGCCACCGGCCGCGGCCGTGGTCGAGCACGGCGAACGAGTCGTCGGCGGGGACGTCGTGCCACGTCCCGCCGACGCGCAGCCGGCCGTGCACGGGCCGCCCGACGTCCTTGACGGTGTACTGGAACCGTCGTTGGCCCCACGGCACGACGATCCCGAGCGACTCGTGGCCGGCGGGCAGCGGCATGGCCAGGTCGACCTCGACGTCGCCGGCGGTGGCGCGCAGGGTGGTCCCGTCGGGGCGCTGGTCGACGGTGACGGTCACCGGCCCGCGCGCGGTGACGGGGCCGACGCCGCTGCGTTCGGGCAGCGTCACCCCGCGGGCCAGCGGCACCACCGCCTCGGTGTTGACCTCCTCGCCGGTGGCCCGGTCGAGCACGTAGACGCTGTGCACGCCGGCGTAGTCCAGCGACGACACGACGACCCCGATCACGTGGGCGGGGGTGACGACGCCCCAGTACTCCCAGCGCTTGGTCCGCCCCCAGCCCCGCAGGTTCGCCCGGTGCAGGGGGCGGCGGGTCCAGCCGACCGCCGCCGGGTCGAGCCGGCCGTCGGGCAGGCAGAGGTCGACGGGGGCGGTGATCTCGCGTTCGTGCGTCATGGCGGGAGGTTACCCGCCGGTACGCGGGGGTGGTGCGTGGTCCCGCCGCCCCCGCGTACCGGGGCCGGTCAGTGGATCGGGTTCCAGCCGTCCGAGCCGGCCAGGTAGCGCTGCGCGGTGTAGGTGGGCGCCTGGGCGTCGGTGAGCTGCGGGCGGTCGGCGGTGACCGTCGCGCCGGGGCCGCTGTTGCGGTACTCGAAGAACCGGGCGTCGCGCCACGAGAACCCGGACATGTCGGTCCACGGGGAGTCCTTGACGTGTGCCCCGAGGACGCTGTCGCGGAACACGACCTGGCCGATCGCGTTGACGTCGCCGCTGGGGTGCCACGGCCGGCCGAGGTGCACGCTCTGGGCGGCGGCCGAGTCGGTGGTCAGGGTGCAGCCGACGAACAGGAAGCCGTACGGGTTGCTGATCATCGTGGACGGCGCGGTGACGTACCCGTTGTTGCTCGACGACCCGCGGTCGAGCGACCTGATCTCGCAGCGGTCGAAGACGCCGGTGCCCCGGCCGAAGATGAAGTCGACGTCGCCCTCGACGTAGCAGTTGCGGAAGTACGCGCGGCCGATGGTGCTGCTGTTGGCGCTGTTGTGGTAGAGGGTGTCCTGGTTGCCGAGGAACCGGACGTTGTCGAAGACCAGCCGGTCGGCGCGGGTGAGCACGGCGACGGCCTGCTCGGCGCTGTAGTCGTGCGCGGCCTCGTCGAAGCTGTTGGCGAAGGTCAGGTGCCGGGCGGTGAAGTCGCTGCCGTCGATGGTCACCGAGGCGCTGCCCGAGGTGCCGTAGGTGCCGCCGTCCGGCTTCGGGGTTCCCGAGGCGTTGTCGTAGGTGATGACCACGTCGCGGGCGTCGCCGGTGGAGCCGACGAGGGTGAGGTGGGGCTTGTCGGCGGGGATGGTGACCAGTTCCCGGTAGGTGCCGGGCCGGATGACGATGGTGCGTCCGATGGTGTTGCCGGCGGGCACGGCGTTCACCGCCGCCTGCACGCTGGTGTAGGTGCCGCTGCCGTCCTTGGCGACGACCACCGTGCCGGTGGCCGGCGGGGTGCCGGTGGGCGTCGGGGTCGGCGAGGCGGGGGGTGTGGTCGTCGGTGGCGTGCCGGTCGGTGGCGTGGTGGGGGTGGTGGTGCCGCTGGTGACCGTCACGTCGTCGTAGCGGGCGGTGGCGTAGCGGGTCTGCACGCCGATGCGGCCGGCGGCGATGCTGCCGGTGCCGGAGCCGACCTGGACGCCGTCGACCCACCCGCGCACGGTCGACCCGGCGGCCTCGATGCGCAGGGTGTACCAGGCGCCGGTGGCGACGGTCCGGGAGAGCGTGCCCAGGGTGGTCGCCGCGCCGCTGCGTACCGCCTCCAGCCGGACCTGGTTGCCGGGCAGCAGGGCCAGCCGGTAGTAGGTGGTCGAGCCGGAGGCCCGGGCGAGCAGGGCCACGGCCCCGTCGGCCGGCAGGGTCAGGGCCTTGACCCGGGCCTGGACGGCGTAGTCGGCCCAGGACGACGTGCCGGCGAACAGGCGCGCGTTGTCGGTGTCGGCCTTGGCCTGTTGCAGGGCGGGGCTGTCGTCGGCGACGACCGACCAGGTCCCGCCGGACTTCGACCAGCCGGCGGTGTCGCCGTCGGCGAAGTCGTCGCTGAACAGCGTGGCGGCGTACGCGGACTGGGCGCCGCCGAGCTGGGTCAGGCCGAGCAGGACGGTGGTGAGTGCTGCGGTGGCGACGGCGAGCAGGGACCGTCGGCGGCTTCTGCGCATGGTGGAGGAACCTCCGGGGGACGGGGTGGGGAGGTCGGCGGATGCCGTGCGTGAAAGCGCTTTCCTGGCGCACCGTAGCCCGGGTTCTCATGCCTGTCAATGAACGCGTCGCCCCCGCGCGCGGACCTGAAGCGAACCGTAAGCGGGATCCGGCAGGGTGTCGGTGTCACCACGAGCGCCACCGACACGGGAGCCCCGATGCGCAAGCTGATCAACTCGACCTACGTCACCCTCGACGGCGTGATCGAGAATCCCATGTGGACCATGCCGTACTTCGACGACGAGGCCAGCGCCTTCGCCGGGGCGCAGACCGACGCCGCCGACGCGGTGCTGATGGGCCGCGTCACGTACGACGGCATGTCCGTCGCCTGGCCGGCCCAGGACGAGAGCGACCCGACCACCGGCGCCGCCTACTTCAACAACGTCCGCAAGTATGTCGCCTCGACCACGCTGACCGACCCCACCTGGAACAACACCCGGGTGCTCCGGGGCGACCTGGTGGCGGAGGTCCGCAAGCTCAAGGCCCAGGAGGGCAGGGACATCATCCAGTACGGCTTCGGCTCGGTCACCGCGCAACTGGTCAGGGCGGGCCTGGTGGACGAGGTGCGGTTCTGGATCCACCCCGTCCTCACCGGCGGCGCCAGCATGACGACGCCCCTGGCCGACTTCACGACGTCGTTCGAGCTGATCGACACCAGGGTCATGAAGAGCGGCGTGGTCATCGCCTCGTACCGGCCAGGGCCGGTCGGGTGACGGCCGCCCCGGCCCCGGCCCGGGCTCGGGCCTCGTCCGGGCCCAGCCGCCCGCCCTCGGCGAACAGCGCGTCGAAGCGCTCCCGCCCGAGCGTGGCGGCGAGGCGCCCGGCCACCCGGTCGGTCTCGGCGCGCTCCGTCGGCGCGGCCGGGGCCTGCGCGGCCAGCCGGGCAGCGGCGGCGGCCCCCAGCAGCGCGGCGGCGACCTCGGGCGGCCCCGCCGCCGACGCCATCCCCTCCAGGGCGGCGGCGGCGTCCCGGGGTGAACCCATCGCCCGCGCGGCGTCGAACGCCTCCAGGTGCAGGGCCAGCCCGGCGGCCCGGTCACCGCCCTGCTCGGCGGCGTAGCCCAGCTCGACGAGCACCATCGGCAGGTAGAGCGCGGGCCGCGCCTCGCGGCGACCCCGCTCGGCGACGCGCGTCAGGTGACCGGTGGCCACGCCCAGGTCGCCCGCCCGGCGGGCGGCGATGCCGAGGCTGGTCTCCGCGAAGACCAGCGCGGCCGGGGCGTCCTGCTCCGCCGCCAGCGCGTACGCGCGCCCGGCCAGCTCCCGGGCGCGCCCGTGGTCGCCGGTCTGCACCGCGAGCCACGCGAGCCAGGACAGCTTGCTGCCCACCTCCGGCCGCAGGGACAGCTCCTCGGCCCAGCGCAGCCCCTCCCGGTGCAGGGCGGCCGCGCGCTCGTGCTCGCCGCGCATCTCGGCCAGGCCGCCCACCCAGTCGGTGGCCTGCAACCGGCCCCACCGGTCGCCGATCGCGGCGAACAGCGCCGCGCTGCGGCCCCCGGCGCGTTCCAGCGCGGCGAGATCACCGGTGGCGTGCGCCAGCTTGGCCCGGGAGCAGAGCACCGCGGCCTCGACCCAGGGGTCGGCGCAGGCGACGGGCAGCAGCTCCGCCGCCAACGCCAGCTCGCTGCGGTCGATCAGCGCGTGCGCGACGAACCACGCCGCCCGGCCGTCGACCGCGCCGGCCAGCGCGGCGCGGACCTCGCCCGGCACGATCGGCTCGCCCCGCAACAGCGCGAAGCCGACCCGCCACGGCGCGGCGCGGGCCTCCTCCGCCGGCTCGCCGCGCGCCGCCAGCGCCCGCCCCGCCTCGGTCAGCCTGCCCCGCAGGAACCAGTACCAGCTCAGGGCCGTGGCCAGGCGCAGCCCGCCGCCGTGCGTCAGCGCCCCCGCCAGGTTGCCGGCCTCGGCGTCGAGCCGGAACAGCCACCGCCGCTGGTCGGCGCCGCGCAGTTGCGGGTCCGCGCGCTCGGCCAACTCCGTGTAGTACGCCGCATGCCGCGCCCGGACGTCGTCGGCGTCCGTGAGCCGCTCGGCGCAGAACGCGGCGACGGACTCGAGCAGCCGGTAGCGCGGGCCGTCGGGCGTCTCGTCCAGCACCACCAGCGAGCGGTCCACCAGCCGGGTCAGCGTGTCGACGTCGGCCCCGCACACCCGTTCGGCCGCCTCCGCCGGGCAGCCGTCGCGGAACACGACGAGCCGGGCCAGCACGCGCCGGTCGGCCTCGGCCAGCAGGTCCCAGCTCCAGCCGATCACCGCCGCCAGCGTGCGCTGCCGCGCCGGCACGTCGCGCTGCTGCGTGGTGAGCAGCCGGAACCGGTCGTCGAGGCGGTCCACGACGCCCCACAGGCCGAGCGCGCGCACCCGGGTCGCGGCCAGTTCGAGGGCCAACGGCAGGCCGTCCAGCCGACGACAGAGCTGAGCCACGGCCGGTGCGGTCCGCTCGTCGAGGCGGAATCCGCGCTGCCGCGCGGCGGCCCGGACGGCGAACAGCCGGGCCGCCGCCGAGCGCCGGACCGCGTCGACGTCGCCGTCGTCCTCGGGCAGGGCCAGCGGCGGCACCTCCCACAGCAGCTCGCCGGTCAGGCCGAGGGGTTCCCTGCTGGTGGCCAGCACCGTGACCGCGGGCGCGTCTCGCAGCAGCCGGGCCACCAGCGTGGCGACCGCGTCGACCACGTGCTCACAGTTGTCGAGCACGAGCAGCACCCGCCGGTGCCGCAGCGCGGCGCAGAGCCGGTCGGCGGCCGGGATGGCGGCGCCCGGCGGCTCCCGCAGGCCCAGCGCGTCGAGCACCCGGTCGGCGACGCGCGGGTCACCGGCCGGCAGCGGGGCCAGCTCGACCAGGCAGCCGCCGTCGGGCCCGGCCGGCTCGCGGGCCACCTCGGTGGCCAGCCGGGTCTTACCGACGCCACCCGGCCCGACCAGCGTGACCAGGCGCCGCCCCGGCAGCACGGCGCGCAGCTCCGCCAGGGCCCCGGCCCGCCCGACCAGCTCGTCGAGCCGAGCCGGCAGGCTGTGGCGCACGATCGCGGCGCGCGGCGGCGCGCTCAGCCCGGAATCCTGGGCGAGGATCCGGCGGTGCAGGGCGACCAGCTCCGGCCCCGGGTCGAGCCCCAGCTCCGTGGCGAGCCGGTCGCGCAGGTCGGCGTAGCTGTCCAGGGCTTCGGACTGCCGGCCCGCCGCGTACAACGCGCGCAGCTGCAACGCCCGCAGGCCCTCCCGCAGCGGATGCCGGGTCACCAGCTCCGCGAGGTCGGCGGCGACGAGGTCGTGCTCGCCCCGGGCCAGGCGGGCGGCGGCGAGCCGCTCGTGCACGGCGAGGCGCTGCTCGGCCAGCCGGGTCACCTCGGCGTGGACGAACCCGGCGTCGGCCACGTCGGCGTACGCGTCGCCGCGCCACAGCGCGAGCGCGGCGGCCAGCCGTTCGACGTCGGTCGACGCGGCCAGCTCGGCGAACCGGTCGGCGTCCACCGCCCGGGTGCGCAGCAGGTAGCCGGGCGGGCGGGACTCGACCAGGCCGCGGGCGCCCGGCTCGGCGTCGTCGAGCGCCCGGCGCAACTGGGACACCCGCACCTGCAGCGCGCCGCCCGGGTTGGCCGGCGCGTGCGAGCCCCAGACGTCGTCGATCAGGCGGTCCGCCGACACCACCCGGTTGCGGTTGGTCAGCAGGACGGCCAGCAGCACCCGGACCTTCGCGCCGGGCACCAGGACCGGCTCGCCGGCGTCGGTGGTGACGGCGAGCGGCCCGAGCACCCCGAACTGCACGGCGGCCATCGTAGTGGCGCAGGCCGACAGGAAGCGGACCGTCGGCGCCGGGGCGCACCGTCGGGCCGGAGAGGTCCGACCAGCCCGCACCGCGCGTGGGGGAGCGGGCCACGCCGGCGACGACGCCACCGGCGCGACCCGCTCACGATCTGCGGGCGGGACCTAGCCGTTGGCGACGAGCCGCCAGCGGTTGTCGGCGCTGCCGTTGTCGGAATCCTGTACGGCCTGTGCCCCCTGGGCCGTGGAGCCATTGAGGATGCCGAGCAGCTTGCCGCTGTTGACGTTGCGGATCTTGTAGGTGCCGTCGCCCTGGCTCAGCAGGGTCCAGAGGTGGTCGGCGGTGCCGTTGTCGGCCCACTGCAGGACGCGGGCGTTGTCGGCGGTGGACATGTTCTCGACGCCGAGGACCTTGCCGCTGTTGACGTTGCGGAACTTGACGTTGCCGCCCTCGGTCACGACGACCCAGTTGTGGTCGGCGGTGCCGGTGTCGCCCCACTGGAGGGCGAGCCCGCCGTCGGCGGTGGACATGTTCTGGATGCCGAGCACCAGGCCGCTGCCGACGTTGACCAGCTTGTGGGTGGTGGTGCCGGTGCCGCCGCTGACGCTCCAGTAGACGGTGTAGTTGTAGCCGTGCGCGTCCTGGAACGGCGCGAGGTTGACCGTGGCGCCGTTGGCGGTCGCGGTGAACGCGAGCGAGCTGGTGCTCGTCCGGGTGACCGACGTGGCGTTGAGCGAGGGCAGGGCGTTCAGGGTGGTGTTGCCGTAGTTGCCGGCCAGCACCATCGGGCCGTAGGTGACGGCGGCCACCGCGGCGTTGTCGTTGGCGGGCGAGAGCACGACCCGCATCGGCAGCCGTACGGTGACGGTGTCGCCCGCGGCCCAGGTGCGGGTGACCGTGGCGTAGCTGCCGGGCGTGGTGTCCACGCTCTGCGTCGCGCCGTTGACGGCGATCGTCGCGCCGGTGGCCCACGCCGGGATGCGCACCCGGATGCTCCACGAGCCGCTCATGGTGCCGGAAAGGCTCAGGGTGGTGGTGTCGCCGACCGGGTAGGTGGTGCTCTGGGTGACCGTGATGCCGCGCTGGGACCAGTTCAGCGTCGACGGCGCGAACAGGTTCACGGTGAGCGTGGTGCCGTTGTAGAAGTAGATCGAGTCCATCAGCCTGGTGTTGACCTCCAGGCCGGTGCCCTGGCAGCACCAGAACGAGTTGTAGTCGGTGCTCCAGGTGCCGCCGCCCCACGCCGGGCCCACGCCCCGCCGGCCACCGGGCTTGAGCGGGGTGAAGTAGGTGACGTGGCCGTGGCCGTCGGCCGGGTTCTGGGCGCCGATGACGTGGTTGGCCAACGCGCGCTCGAAGAAGTCGAAGTACGCCGCCCGGTTGGGGTCGATCAGCCACAGCTCCCGGGTCAGCTTCAGCATGTTGACCGTGTTGCAGTGCTCGCACGTGTCGTTGGTGAGATAGCCGGAGATCGCGTTGGGCGGGCGGAAGTGCTCCGCCTGGCTGTTGCCGCCGATGACGTACGTGTGCGCGTTGACGGTCATGTTCCACGCGTTGCTGGCGATGTCGCGGTACCGCGTGGTGCCGGTCGCCTTGAACTCGCGCGCCGCGCCGATCCACTTGGGCACCTGCGTGTTGGCGTGCAGCCCGTTGAGCTGGTCGGAGTTGCTGGCGAGCGGGTTGAACACGGCGGCGTGGTCGAACCGCTGGGCGACGGTGAGCCAGCGGCCGTCGCCGGTGTGCTGGTAGAGATCGGCCAGCGCCTCGTTCATGCCGCCGAACTCGGTGCCCAGCATGTTCTGCATCTGGCTGGAGCTCAGCCGGGACGTGCGGGTGTCGACCCAGCCGGCCAGGGCCAGCAGAACGGTGCGGGCCTGGGTGTTGCCGATGTAGCGCCAGACGTCCAGCAGGCCGATGAGGGTCTTGTGGATGCAGTAGTAGGGCACGTTGCCGTTGGACAGCGTGCGCGCCTCCAGCGCCGCGAAGTCCGACTCGGGGAAGCCGGACAGGTAGCCCGCGGTGAACCCGGCCGCGCCGTTGTTCGCCTGGCACTTGGCCAGCTCGGCGACCATGTAGTTCGCCTTGTCCCGGCAGGTGGTGTCGCCGAGGACCGCGTACGCCTGGGCCCAGGCGGTCAGGAAGTGCCCCTGCATGTGCGTGCGGAACGGGAACGACGGAGCGTCCCAGCCGCCGTTGGACGCGGCGCCGTTGGTGGACAGCCGGTGGTTGGCGCGGAAGTTGTAGAGCAGCCGGTCGACGTCGACGAACCGCAGGTAGCTCAGCGTCCGGTTCTGGTTGTCCAGCCAGCGGCCGGCGGTCAGCCGCACCTGGCCCAGCTCGAACGGGTACGCCGAGACGCCGGTGTCCGGTCGGGCCGGCGGCACCACCAGCGCCGCGGCGGCCGGTTGCGCGCCGGCGAGCGTGGTGCCGGCCGCGGAGGCGACGGCGGTCGCGCCGGCGGCCTGCAACAGCCGTCGTCGGTTGATGGACAGGGACATCGGACCTCCAAGGGGTGCCGGGCCAGGGACGGGGAACTGCGGCCCGAGGACAGGTCGTCGAGCCCGGCACGCCGCCGGGCCCGACCGGAACAGCTCGCGTTAACGTTCACATGTGACGCAGACATATTACGTTCGACGCCTGGATTGATTCAAGGTGATGACTATATCGAGGTTCTTACGGCCACGATGTGGGCGCGTTTGCGCGGGTAGACGGCCACCGCGCGCGGCTGTGAGGGCTGATGCTGCCGACGCGGGCCAGGCCGCTGGGGGCTTGCCGTCGGGCGGGCCGGGATGTTACCGCTATCAACCCATGGTCGAGGGGCGCCGCCGCGGCACGGCCGGCACCGGGCTCACTCGGGGGGCGGGGCCACGCTGCTGCGCGTGATCAGCGTCGGGGAAACGGTCTGCCGCAGCGTGCGGTCGACGCCGGACTCGATCTGTGCCAGCAGCAGGGTGAGGCTGGCCTTCGCCACGGTGTCGAAGTCGGGGCGGACGGTGGTCAGGGGCGGGATGAAGTAGGCCGCGTCCGGCACGTCGTCGAAGCCGACGACGCTGACCTCCTCCGGCACCCGTCGGCCGTGCTCGTGCAGCGCGTGCAGCACGCCCAGGGCGAGATCGTCGTTGGCGGTGAAGATGGCGGTCACTCCCGGCGTCCGCGCCAGCATCTGCCCGCAGCGGTACCCCGACGCCGCCGACCAGTCCGCCTGCAACACGGGGGGCGCGTCCGCCCCCGCCGCCCGCAACGTCTCCCGCCACCCCGCGATCCGGCCGGCGCTGTCGAACCAGTCGCCCGGACCGGAGACGTGCCAGACCGTCCGGTGGCCCGCGTCGAGCAGATGCTGGGTGGCCAGCCGGCCCCCCTCCACCTGGTCGATGGTGACCAGCGGCTCCGGCCGGCGGGGGTCGCCGTCGACGGTGACCAGCGGGATGTCGGTGGGCAGGCAGTCCAACGCCTCGGCGGCGGACTCCACGGGCGCGATCACCACGATCCCGGCGACCCGGTGCGCCAGGTGTCGTTCGACGACAGCGGTGATGGAATCGCGGTCCAGGTTGCGCACGCTGCCCACGCTGACGGCGAAGCCCGCCTCGGCCGCGGCGAGCTCGAAGGCCGACAGTAGGGACGCCGGGCCGTAGAGCGTGGTGTTGAGCGCCACGACGCCCAGCACCTGGGACCGCCCGGTGACCAGCGCGCGGGCCGCCCGGTTGGGGCGGTAGCCGAGCTGGCTGATCGCGGCCTGCACCCGCAGCCGGGTCTGTTCCCGGACGTTGGGGTGCCCGTTGAGGACGCGCGACACGGTCTGGTGCGACACCCCGGCGAGGCGGGCCACGTCCCTCATCGCAGGACCGCGTGCGGTCATCCCACCCACCTCTCCGTGCGCCCGTCCGGCCCGTGGGGGGCCGGTTGGCCGGACCGATGCTTCGTCGGGCATCGACCTCGGGGCACGCAGAGATACCGCCGTGGACAACGCCAAATCAGCGAGAGTCTACGCGGCGGTGGTGTCGGGTGGGCTGGAGAGAACGGCCGGACTGCGGCGGCAAACCGTGATGTTCGTCATCACGGATCGCGGACGGGCGCCGAGCCGGTGGCGGGTGGCCTGGAGGGGCACCTTCCTTCTTCGCCGTGCCGCCGTGCTCGGCGGCCTGTGCGCATGGGACGGGTGGTATCGATCGGTTCGGATGCTACCGAAACAAGTCGGCGACGACAAGGAGAGGTTTCCGAGGAACCCGGGGCGTCGGTCACCAGGCGCCGGGAGCGGCGGTGCTGTCGCGTACGACGAGCGTGGTCGCCAGCTCGACGCGGGTCTGGGGGAGGCGCTGGTTGGTGGCCAGGGCCAGCACCATCCGGGCCGCGGCGGCCCCCATGTTCGTCAGCGGCTGCTGCACCGACGTCATCGTCGGGCCGCACAGCCTGGTGTGCGGGATGTCGTCGAAGCCCACGACGCTGAGATCCTGCGGGATGCGTCGGCCGGTCAGGCGGGCGGCCTCGTAGACCCCCAGCGCCTGCAGGTCGTTGCCGCACAGCACCGCCGTCGGGGTCGGGTTGAGGCGCAGCAGGTCCTGGCCGAGGCTGAGACCGTCCTCGAAGGAGAACCAGGTCCCCGTGCGCAGCAGCCTCGGCTCCAGCCCGACCCCGGCGGCCTCCATCGCCGCCCGGGCCCCGTCCAGCCTCGCCCGGGCGCAGAGCCGCTCGGTCGGGCCGGTGATCACGGCGATCCGGCGATGGCCCAGGTCGAGCAGGTGCCGGGCGGCCTCGAAGCCGCCGCTCCAGTTCGTCGCCGTCACCGAGGGGACGGTGTGCAGGGGCAGTTCGTCCGTCGGATCCAGCACCACCAACGGGATCGCGCTCGCCCGCAGCAGGGCGTGTTGCTCGCTGGTGAAGCCGAGGTGCACCGCGATCACCCCGGTCGGTCGTCGCGCCAGCAGGTCGCGGGACCAGAAGCGCCCCTGCGACAGCTGCCGCCGGGCGTCGGTGAAGCCGACGGCCAGCCGGTGCTCGCCGGCGACCTGCTCCACCCCGTGCATGATCGCCACCGCCAGGTTGCTCTGCATCCCGTAGAAGACCACGTCCACGATGGCGCTCGGGGTGCCCAGCTCCGGCCGGCGGTAGCCGTGCTCCCGCAGCAGCGCCTCCACCCGGGACCGGGTCTGGGCGGCGACCCCCGGCCGCCCGTTGAGCACCTTCGACACCGTCGGCACCGACACGTCGGCGAGGCGGGCGATGGTGGTGAGCGTGTGTTCCCCCCGCCTGCGCCCGCGCCGCTCGGCGCCCGCCGTGCCGTCCGTCCGCTGCGGCACGGGCGCGGCGGCCGGCGAACCGACCGCCGCCGGTCCGGCCTGCGCGCGGACGCTCGGCCGGCGCTGCCGGCCTGCCGTGTCGAGCAGCTCGGCCCGCACCGTCTCGGCCGCCTCGGCCGCGCCCGGCCCGGCCGGCACGGTCCGGGTGAGATAGCGGCGTCGCTTCGACACGGGGTCGATCCCGGCGTACACCCGGACCCGCAGTGACCCGCTGGGTAGCTCCTCGATCTCGCCGCGCGCTCGGCGGTGGCGCCCGGGTTCGTCCGACATGGAGCCAGGCTACTCCGTGCTGTCTCCACGTCGATGCCATGGCTCCATGGCTCCATGAGGGCGGCCATGCCCGCCCTCTCGACCCGCCGCCGCGCAGCCCCGTCCCGACTCAGGCGGGACTGCGCACGAACGACTCCTCGCTCCACGCCCCGTCGTCGTACTCCAGGCGGACGGTCAGCCGGTCGTCGTCGCAGCGGTAGGTGCCCGTGTTCTCCTCCGGCCCCACAGGCAGGTCCGCCTCGCGGTCACCGACCCTTACCACCGTCTCGACGCCCGGGTCGACCTGGTCGTACTGGCGGTACCGCCCGCCGGCGGTCGACCAGCGGTAGGTCTGCACGCCCCGCTGCGTGTATCGCACGGGGTTTCCGCCGAGCGTGCCGCGGGCGGCGGTCAGGTCGTAGAGGTCCGTCGCCGTGCCGTCGGCGCGGTAGGCGGTGGCGGAGCCGTCCTCGGCCCCGCTGGCGAGGTCGAGGGTGGCGTCGCGGGTGAGGCCGGCCATACCGCCGAGCAGCGAGTCGGCCGCGACGAGCAGGTGGTAGCGGCCGTCCGTGAGCCGCCACACCCCGACCAGACAGGGGTCCCGGCTCACGGTCGCGGTGGCCGTCGGGCGGAGGAGCACCGACGCGACCGTGCCGGCGGCGGCGATCCCGGCGGCGAGGCCCGCGCCGAGCGCCTCGACCGGGCGGGCGGCGAACCGGCGTCCGGGGTGTGCCAACGTGTCGACCCGGGCCTGGGCGAGCGGATGGAACCGGAACACCGAGCCGAGGCGGGCCCACCGGCCGCTCCGGCGGCGGTCGGCGGCGAGCAGCGCCCGCGCGGCCGCCCGGTCGTCGCCGGTGAGGCGGGCGTCGGCGGCGAACTCCCGGGCGCGCAGCACCGACCACACCGACACCTGCACGATCAACGCGAAGGCGGCGAGTCTCCAGCCGTCGTCGAGCAGCCGTCGCACGGGCACGGAGCCGACGTAGTTGACCGCGACCGGGACGAGGACGGCCAGGGGGAACGCCCAGGACTGGGCGATGGCCAGCCGGGTGAGGTGGACGTCGGCGTTGCGCACGTGGGCCAGCTCGTGCAGGACGACGGCCCGGAACAGCGGCGGCGCGGTCCGGTGGGCGTGCACGAGGCCGAGGTCCAGCCGGACGTACCTCAGGGGACCGGCGTCGAAGGTGTTGCCGCTGACCCGGGCGGACCGGGACACCACGAACACCGGCGGCCGGCGTAGGCCCGCCTCCCGGACCAGGCCGGCCAGCGCGGACCGCAGCGCCCCGGTGCCGGGGACCCGGTCGAGTCGGCGCAGGTCGCGCAGCCAACGCTCGCACCAGGGCGCGGCGAGGTAGACGGCGGCGGTCGCCGCCGCGAGCACGGCGAGCCCCACGGCCATCTGGCGCAGCGAGTCCCCCCGCAGGGTGCCGAGGCACTGCTGCACCGCGGCCAGGCTCTCCTCGTTGACCGTGCCCGTGCGCACGTCGACGGGGGCCGGAAGGCCGCTGAGCCCGGCGAGGCACTCCGCGCGCTGCCGGGTGGCCTCCCTGTCGACGAGCACGGTCTGCCAACCGAACATGCTCGTGCCCACCACCGCGGTCACCGCGGCGACGAACCGGCCGAGGGTGGCCGAGGGCAGCGGGGGCGCGACCGCGCCGGCCGGCCCGGAGCCCTCAGCCGCCGTCGGCATCGCCACCGTCGACGCCGAAGCGCTGCTCGAACGCGTCGCGCACCGCGTCGCGCAGCAGCGCGACCTGGTCCTCGGTCAGCTCCCAGGCCGGGTCGCGGGCGGCGGCGGTGACGACCTCCTCGATGCGCAGCAACTGCCCGGGCCGCAGCCGCAGCGCCGGCGGCGGGGGGAGCGCGGTGGACCGCCGGGCCCGCCAGCGCAGGCGCAGGGTGCGCAGGCCGCCGCGGACGGCGTCGGTGGCGTGCTCCCGCACGCCGTCGCGCAGGGCCTCCAGCGCGATGCCGGTGAGGACCAGCACGTACGGCAGCAGCGGCGCGACGGCCTCGTCGAAGCCGCCGCCGCCGGCCTCGCCGCCACCCACCCGCACCAGCCGGGCCGGGTCCCGCCGCCAGTGGCCCGGACGGCGCCGGTAGGCGGACGCGAGGAAGGCCAGCAGCGGCTCCTCGTCGGGCGCCACCGCCCGGATCGCCAGACGGACCAGCTCGTCCTCGGTCCCGTCGGCGGTGGCGTGCCACTGGGGGGTGCCGGTCATCGTGCTCCCGTCCTCCGGCGGATCACCCGCCGGTTTCCCGCGCCCACCGTACGGGGATTCGCGGCGGTCGGAGGTCGGCTACCGGACAGCGTGGGCGGTCGGCCCGGCCGGTCAGGGGACGAGGCGCTTCTCGAACCAGTGGTGGGCGTAGCGCTCGGTGTTGAACGGCTCGACCTCGCGGTACCCGGCGGAGCGGTACAGGGCGAGCGCCTCGGTGAGGTTGCGGTTGGTGTCCAACCGGACGGCGGTCCAGCCACGCATGGCGGCGTACCGCTCCAGCTCGTCGAGCAGCCGCCGGCCGACGCCGAGGCCGCGCACCGCCTCGGAGACCCACACGCGTTTGATCTCGGCCGGCGCGCCGGGGTGCAGCTTCACCGCGCCGCAGCCGACGGGCTCGGCGTCGAGGGTGGCCAGCAGGAACACCCCGGCGGGTGGGGTCAGCTCGTCGTCGCCGAGCGGGCTGCTCAGCGCGGGGTCGAAGCCGTCGTCGAAGCGCCGGGCGACGTCGCGGGCGTAGGCCCGCACGCACACCCGCGCCCGCGGGTCGCCCGGCGGGCACGGCTCGATGGTCACCATCGACGCGACGAGCAGCCGCTCCACCTCGGCCATCGCCGCGACGAGCCGGGTGCGACGGGGCCCGGTGAGCGGTTCGAGGATCGACCAGGCGAACGCGTCGGAGCGCTCGTCGAGCGCGGACCACTCGGCCCGGCCGGCGTCGGTGAGGGTGGCCTGCCGGACGCGGCCGTCGCCGCCGGCCGGCGCGACGGTGACGAGCCCGTCGCCCTCCAGGGCGCGCAGGAGCCGGCTGAGGTGCCCGGAGTCCAGGCCGAGTCGGCTCCGCAGCGCCGCGACCTCGGCGCCGTCCGGGCCGATCTCCCACAGCAGGCGCGCCTGGGCGAGGGGCCGCCCGCGCGCCATGTACGCGTCGTCCAGCGCACCCACCCGTTGGGTCACGGTCCGGTTGAACCGCCGTACCGTCGCGACAAGCTCCGTGTCCATGTGTCTGACTTTAGTCAGGTAAATCTTGGGCGATCCGGCGGGGTCCGCCCGCCGCCGCCGGGTGGACCGGGTCACTGCGGCGGCCCCGCGACGGCGGCATGCAGAACTCCGCCAGCGACCGGGGCACGACCTCGGCGCGCCGGTAGTGGACCGCGTCCCAGATCCCGTGCCCGGCCAGCGCGAGCCCCGCCAGCACCAGCCCGACGCGCGGGTCGACGAGGACGGCGGTGACGGCGAGCCCCCCGTAACCGAGCAGGGCCGCCGCCTGGGCGACCAGCGGTGCGCGCGGCACCCCGCCGGCCAGGCCGGCGACGACCAGCAGCGCCGCGACGACGCCCACGCCGGCCCACCACGGCACCCCCGCCAGTTCGCTCGCCACCACCACCATCCCGCCGCCGCCGACGCCGGCCCAGGCCACCCAGGGGCGGCCCAGCGCGGCGGCGCCCAGGTAGCACAGGGCGGCGACGGCGACCGTGATCGACAGCCCCTCCCGGTCGGCCCCGGCCGCCAGCGTCACCGTGGCCACGGCCAGGCCGAGCAGGCTCGGCCACCGGCGGAGCAGAGCGGGCCGGCGCGCCGCGCCGGCCCGGGTGTCGGTCGAGGGCGCGGCACCGCGGTCGGAGGTGTCCATGGCTGCGATGGTGGCGCAGGAATCCGGACGGACCCGAGCGGTGCGGATGGGTCCGTCCGGATTCCTGCGGCCCGTGTCCGATCGCCTGGGCCGTGCGCGGTCGGCCGCCCTGCCTGCCGCGGACCCGGCCACCCCCGCACGGCCGGCCGCGGTGTGCTCCATAGGGTGGGGGATGCAACCCGTCGTGCGCGCGCTCCAGGTCCTCCAGGCGCTGTCGGGCCGGCCTGACGGCATGACCCTCCAGGAACTCCACCTGGCGCTCGACATCCCACTGGGAGCATGCACCGCATCCTCGCCGTGCTGCGCGAACAGCGGTTCGTCAGCCGGTCGCCGATCGATCTGCGCTACTTCCTCGGTCCGGCCGTCCGCGATCTCACCGAGAAGAACGTGAGCGGTGCCGGCGGCATGCAGTCGCTCACGACCGTCGTGCGTGAGATGTCCCAGGGCCGTGGCTTCGACCTTCCCGCCACCGCCGGCCCGTTGCTGGCGATCGGCCGGGGGATCGGGGTGTGTTCGTTCATGACCCTCATCGAGGACGCCAGCGCCGCCGGCGTCCCCAGCACCGTGGTCCTGAGCGCCCGCACCGACGATCGCGTCATCGGCCGGTCCGACTGCGCGGAGCTCGGTGCCGAGGCCCTCGACCGTAGGCTGGCCGCCCGGTTCGCCGACCGGGCACCCGGGCTGGTCGTGGTGTGCGGCTCCCACCGGCTGACCGCACTCGCCATGACCCTCGCCAGGCGGTGGCGGGTGCCGCTGCAGGTGTCCGTCGAGGCGCACATGGCGTGCGGGGCCGGCGTCGTCAACGCCCGGGTCGCGGCCCGGGCGGGCGCGGCACCGTGGCCGGCGGCCGGCGAGGAACGCGTCGTCGACCGGGACCTGTCGATCGCCGCCGACACCGGGGGGCACCTGCACGTCTGCCACCTCTCCACCGCGGGATCGGTCGAGCTGATCCGGCAGGCGAAGCGGTCGGGCGTCCGGGTCACCTGTGAGGTGACACCGCACCACCTCGTCCTGGACGACGAGGCGGCGCTGCGCGCGGGCGGGGCGCTCAAGGTCAACCCGCCGCTACGGGCCGCCGCCGACGTGCTGGCCCTGCGTGCTGCGCTCGCCGACGGCACCATCGACGTCGTCGCCACCGATCACGCGCCGCACCCGCAGGCGACGAAGACGCGCGGGTGGGCCGACTCGGCGTTCGGGCTGACCGGGCTGGAGACGGCCCTGTCCGTCGTCGCCATGGTGCTGCGCGCACCCGACACCGGCCGGGTCGACTGGGCGCGGCTCACCGAGGTGCTCTCCGTCGTGCCGGCCCGCATCGGCGGGATCGCGCCCCGGGCGGGGCGGCCCGTGCGGGTGGGGGAACCCGCCGACCTGTGCGTGGTCGAGACGGGTGTCCCACGGCCCATCCGCGTCGACCGGCACCGCAACCGGTCCCGGAACAACCCGTTCGGCGGCTGGACCGTACGCGAGCGGGTCGTCCGTACCCTCGTCGGCGGTCGCGTCGCGCACTGACCGCGACCGCCGACGTGACCCCGGGCCCGCAGGCGTCAGCGGGCCGACCCGGCGCGGCGCTTGTTGTAGACGTCGAACGCGACGGCGACGAGCAGCACCAGGCCCTTCACCACCGACTGCATCGACTGGTCGACGCCCATGAGCTGCATGCCGTTGCTCATCACGGCCATGATCAGGCCGCCGACCATCGCGCCGACGACCGTGCCGACCCCGCCGGTGACCGCCGCGCCGCCGATGAACGCCGCGGCGATCGCGTCCAGCTCGAACATGTTGCCGGCGGCGGGCTGCGCCCCGTTGGACCGCGACGAGTAGATGATCCCCGCCACGGCCGACAGGAAGCCCATGTTGACGAAGACCCAGAAGTTGACGGTCTTCACCTTCACCCCGGAGAGCATGGCGGCGGGAAGGTTGCCGCCGATCGCGTAGACCTGGCGGCCGAACACGGTGCGCCGGGTCAGCAGCCCGTACGCGAGGACGAGCACCGCGAGGACGATCAGCACGATCGGCAGGCCCCGGGCGTTCGCCAGCTGCCAGGCGAAGTACATGACGACCGCGCCCACCAGCACGACCCGGGCGACGAACAGCGGGAACGACTCGACCGGCTGCTGGTAGCGGATGCGCGCCACCCGCGTGCGGAAGCCGCCGACCGCATACCCGGCGACCGCCACCGCGCCGATGAGCAGGGTGAACGCGTCGAAGCCCTGCCCGCCGAGCAGCCCGTTGAGGAAGCCCGCCGCGATCTGCTGGTATTCGCCCGGGAACGGCGACAGCGAGATGTTGTCCAGCACCCGCAGGGTGAGGCCGCGGAACAGCAGCATGCCGGCGAGGGTCACGATGAAGGCGGGAATGCCGGCGTAGGCGACCCAGAAGCCGTGCCAGGCGCCGACGGCGAGGCCGACGGCCAACGCGGCCAGCACGCCGAGCCACCACGGGTAGCCCTGCTGGATGACGAGCACCGCGGAGACCGCGCCGGTGAGCGCGACCACCGAGCCGACCGACAGGTCGATGTGCCCGCCGATGATCACGATGACCATGCCGATGGCGAGCACCAGGATGTAGGAGTACTGCAGGACGATGTTGGTGATGTTGCCCGGGCTCAGCGAGACGCCGTCGGTCAGCACCGCGAAGAGCGCCACGATGATCACGAGGGCGACGAAGATGCCGCTCTGGCGCAGGTTGCGCATGATCAGCGTACGCGGGTCGCTGATGCCGGTGTGCAGGGCGAGGGCGGGGGCGGCCCCGTCGGCCGGCGGGCGCTGCCCGGGGGAGGAGGATTTGATGTCGGTCATCAGGCCGGTTCCTTGTCCTTCGCCATGAGCTGCATGAGCTTCTCCTGGGTGGCCTCGCCCGCCGGCAGTTCGCCGGTGAGCCGGCCCGCCGCGAGCGTGTAGATGCGGTCGCACATCCCGAGCAGCTCCGGCAGCTCGGAGGAGATGAGCACGACCGCCTTGCCCTGCGCCACGAGCCGGTTGACGATCGTGTAGATCTCGAACTTCGCCCCGACGTCGATGCCGCGCGTCGGCTCGTCGAGGATCAGCACGTCCGGGTCGGTGAACAGCCACTTCGACAGGACGACCTTCTGCTGGTTGCCGCCGGAGAGCTTGCCGACCGTCGCCATGACGCTGGGCGCCTTGATGTTCATGTCGCGGCGGCTGGCCTCGGCGACCCGGATCTCCTCGTTGTCGTGCACCCAGCCGAGGCGGGCGAGCTTGCGCAGCGCCGCCGCCGAGACGTTGTGGCGGATGTCGTCGATGAGGTTGAGGCCGTACCGCTTGCGGTCCTCCGTGGCGTACGCGATGCCGTTGCCGATCGCCTCGGCGACCGTGCGCGCCCGGATCGGGCGGCCGCGCAGGAAGAGCCGGCCGCTGATGTCGCGCCCGTACGACCGGCCGAAGATGCTCATGGCCAGCTCGGTGCGCCCGGCCCCCATGAGCCCGGCGATGCCGACGACCTCGCCGGCGCGGACGGTGAAGCCGACGTCGTCGACCACCGTGCGGTCCTGGGTGGGGTGGCGCACCGTCCAGTTCTCCACCCGCAGCACCTCCTCGCCGGGGGACGACACCCGGTCGGGGTAGAAGCTGTGCAGGTCGCGCCCGACCATGCCGCGGATGATCCGGTCCTGGGTCACCTCGCCGGAGCGCACGTCGAGCCGCTCGACCGTGCGCCCGTCGCGCAGGACGGTGATCGAGTCGGCGATCGCGGTGATCTCGCCCAGCTTGTGCGAGATCATGATGCAGGTGATGCCCTGGTCGCGCAGCCGCCGCAGCAGGTCGAGCAGGTGGGCCGAGTCGACGTCGTTGAGGGCGGCGGTCGGCTCGTCCAGGATGAGCAGCTTCACCTTCTTCGACAGCGCCTTGGCGATCTCGACGAGCTGCTGCTTGCCGACGCCGAGCGCCGCGATCGGCGTCACGGCGTTCTCGCGCAGGCCGACGGATTCCAGCAGGGCCGTCGCGTCGGCGTTGGCGCGGTTCCAGTCGATGAGGCCGCTGCGCCCGCGCCGCTCGTTGCCGAGGAAGATGTTCTCGGCGATCGACAGGTGCGGCACCAGGGCGAGCTCCTGGTGGATGATGACGATGCCGTGGGCCTCGCTGTCGCGGATGCCGCGGAAGTGCACGGGGCGGCCGTCGAAGACGATCTCGCCGTCGTAGCTGCCCGACGGGTACACCCCCGACAGCACCTTCATCAGGGTGGACTTGCCGGCGCCGTTCTCGCCGCAGATGGCGTGGATCTCGCCGCGCCGCACGGTGATCGAGACGTCCTGGAGCGCCGCCACCCCGGGGAACGTCTTGGTGATGGTGCGCATCTCGAGGATGGTGTCGCTCACGGGCATCCTCCCGCTGTTCGGGTCGTCGGGTGGCGTCGCCGGCCGGGCCGGCGTCCGTCGGGCCCGGGCGACCGCCCGGGCCCGACGGAGACCGGGTTACTTCTTGGCCTGCCCGGCCGCGACCTCCTCGGCCGTCCAGTAGCCGGAGTCGACGAGGACGGACTTGATGTCGTCCTTGAAGACGGTCTGGATCGGCAGCAGGTACGCCGGGACGACCTTGACCTTGTTGTTGTAGGTGGTGGTGTCGTTGGCCTGCGGCTGCTTCTCCTGCAGGAACGCCTCGGCGGCGATGACGGCCTGCTCGGCCAGCAGCCGGGTGTCCTTGAAGACGGTGGAGCTCTGCACGCCGTCGTTGATGAGCTTGATCGAGGCGATCTCGGCGTCCTGGCCGGTCACCACCGGCAGCTTTCTGTTGCCCTTGCCGTAGCCGGCGTTCTGCAGGGCGGTGATGATGCCCCGGGAGATCCCGTCGTACGGCGACAGCACGCCGTCCACCGTGGACCCGTCGTTGTAGCTCGACGTCAGCAGGTCCTCCATCCGCGTCTGGGCGACCCCCTGCTGCCAGCGCAGGGTGGCGGCCTGCTCGATCTTCGTCTGGCCGGACTTCACCTTCAGCGCGCCGTTGTCGAAGAACGGCTTGAGGGTGTCCATCGCCCCGCCGAAGAAGTACTGCGTGTTGTTGTCGTCGAGCGAGCCGGCGAACAGCTCGATGGTGAACGGGCCGGTCGCCGTGCCCTTGGAGCCGTCCTTGTTCTGCAGGCCGAGGCCGACGAGCAGCGCGGTGGCCTGGGCGACGCCGACCTTGTAGTTGTCGAAGCTGACGTAGAAGTCGACGTTGGGGCTGCCGAGGATGAGCCGGTCGTAGGAGATGACCGGGATCTTGGCCTGGGCGGCGGCCTGGAGCTGGCCGGTGAGGGCCGTGCCGTCGATCGCCGCGATGATCAGGACGTCCGCGCCCTGCGTGATCATCTGGTCGATCTGCTGCGACTGGGTGGGGATGTCGTCCCCGGCGTACTGCAGGTCGACCTTGTAGCCCTTGGCCTGCAGCTTCTCCTTCACCGAGTTGCCGTCGGCGATCCACCGCTCCGAGGTCTGCGTCGGCATCGAGACGCCGATGGTCAGGTCGGTGGGCTTCTTGTCGGCGGTGTCGCCGCCTCCGCCGGCCCCCTCGCCGCTGCACGCCGCGATGCTGAGCGCCAGCACGGCGCTGCCGAGTGCCATCAAGAATCTTCTGGACACAGGCTTCCCTCCCAGGACCTCGTGCCGAAAGTGCGGAGCGCGTCCACGCCCCGGTCAGTGTTAGCGCTCACATCCGTCTTGGTCAACATGTTTCGGGAAATGCCGGGGTCACGTTCTCGTAACAGCTCTGACCACTTCGGACCGGGATCTCTCGGCGCAGTCCCGACCTGCCGGGACGCCGTCCGATCGACACGTCTGAGACCATCGTGGCCGACCACTGGGGAGGTTCACATGACCAGCAACGTCACCCGTCGGGCCGCGATCGGGCTGGGCGCGGCCGCCGCCGCGCTCGCCGCCACCGGCCGACCCGCCGCCGCCGAGGGCCGGGCACCGGCCGTCCCGGCTCCGGGGATCCGCACCCGCAGCAGAGCCGAGGTGATCCGCCAGACCTATCTGCAGCAGAAGGCCGCGGCCGGTGGCGTGTGGCACTCGCACATCGCGATGGTCGACGGCTCCGGCGCGCTCGCCACGGTCGTGGCCGACGACGCCGACCGCGTCACGCACGGCTACAGCGTGCAGAAGCTCGCCGTCGCCGTCGCGGTGATGGACAAGATCGATCGCGGGCAGCTGCAGCTGGACCAGCGGCTCGACCTGACCGCCGACATCATCCTCGGCGGCAGCGGCATCTACTTCCTGCAGACCGTCTGGGGCGACCAGGTCACCGTCGCCAACTTCCTCACCGCGATGCTGCTCGTCTCCGACAACACGGCGGTGCGGATGTGCGGCCGGGTGGTGCCGGCGCTGGAGATCAACGACATCCTCGCCGCGAAGGGATTCACCCACACCCGTGTCGAGCCCGTCGCCAACCCGAACCGGTTCTACCTCGGCGTCACCACGCCCCGCGAGACCCACGACCTGCTGTGGCGGTTGGCCAACAAGACCATCGTGAGCCCCCGGTCCGCCGACTTCCTGCTCGGCATCCTCCGCTGGATCAACGGCTACCACGACGGCATCCGGCACACCATGTCCTCGGCCGAGCGCAGCCGGGTCGCCACCAAGTACGGCGCCGACTACGACGACCTGGGCGCGGCCCGGCACGAGGCCGGCATCATGTTCGACCCGGCGGGCGCGCCCACCCTGACGTACGCGCTGTTCGCCGACTCCCTCGGCGACCTGGACAACTACGGGTCGACCCACCCGGCGGTGCGGGCGCACGCGGTCCTCGGCCGGACCATGTTCGACGCGATCTGCACCACCACCAACCGCACCGCCCGCGCCCGGCACCACGTCCCGCCGTTCCGCCCGGTCGACGGCGGCTGACCCCGCGCCGGCCGGGCCCGCCGCCGCGCGGGCCCGGCCGCGCCGGTCACGGCTCGTAGGCGAGGTTCGGGCGCAGCCAGCGCTCGACCTCGGCGAGGGCGACGCGACGCCGCGCCGCGTAGTCCTCGGCCTGGTCGCGGCCGATCCGTCCGACCGTGAAGTACCGCGAGTCGGGGTGCGCGAAGATCAGCCCGCTGACGGCGGCCGCAGGCGTCATCGCGTACGACTCCGTCAGGCCGATGCCCAGCGTCTGCGCGCCGAGCAGGTCGAACAGGTCCCGCTTCTCGCTGTGGTCCGGGCTGGCCGGGTAGCCCAGCGCGGGCCGGATGCCCCGGAACCGCTCGGCGTGCAGGTCCGCCAGCGCCGGGGCGGCGTCGGGCTCGAACCAGTCGCGGCGGGCCCGCAGGTGCAGGTGCTCGGCGAACGCCTCGGCGAGCCGGTCGGCCAGCGCCTTGACCATGATGGCGCGGTAGTCGTCGTGCTCGGCCTCGTAGCGGGCGGCCAGCTCCTCCGCGCCGTGCACCGCCACCGCGAAGCCGCCCAGGTGGTCGCCGGCCGGCGCGACGTAGTCGGCGAGGCACCGGTTGGCCCGGCCGGCGGGCTTGGCGGTCTGCTGCCGCAGCATCGGCAGGCGCACCCCGGCGTCGTCGAGGACGATGTCGTCGCCCTCGGCGTGCGCCGTCCAGAAGCCGTACGCGCCCCGGGCGTGCAGCGACCCGTCGGCGATGATCGCGTCCAGCAGGGTGTTGGCGTCGTCGTACAGCTCGCGGGCGACGGGCTGGTCGAGGATCGCCGGGAACTTGCCCTTCAGCTCCCAGGCCAGGAACAGGAACTGCCAGTCGATCATCTCGCGCAGCTCGGTGAGGGACGGCTCGACGACGCGTACGCCGGTGAACGCGGGCACCGGCAGGTTGGCGAAGTCGACCCGCTCGCGGTTGGCGCGGGCCTCGGCGAGGGTGAGCAGCGGCTGGGCGTGCCGGTTGGCGTGCTGCTCGCGCAGCCGCTCCTGCTCGGCCCGGTTGGCCGTGTCGAGGGTCTGCGCCCGGTCGGCGTCGAGCAGGTCGGAGACCACGCCGACGACCCGGGACGCGTCGAGCACGTGGACCGTCGGCCCCTCGTACGCGGGGGCGATGCGCACCGCCGTGTGCTGCCGGGACGTGGTCGCGCCGCCGATGAGCAGCGGGACCCGCAGCCCCCGGCGCTGCATCTCGCCCGCGACGGCGACCATCTCGTCCAGCGACGGCGTGATCAGCCCCGACAGGCCGATCGCGTCGGCGCCCTCGGCCACGGCGGTGTCCAGGATCCGCGCGGCCGGCACCATCACGCCCAGGTCGACGACCTCGTAGTTGTTGCAGCCGAGGACGACGCCGACGATGTTCTTGCCGATGTCGTGCACGTCGCCCTTGACGGTGGCGAGGACGACCTTGCCCTGGCCGTGCCCGGCGGCCCGCTCCTTGGTCATGTACGGCTCGAGGTAGGCCACCGAACGCTTCATCACCCGGGCGCTCTTGACCACCTGCGGCAGGAACATCTTGCCCGCGCCGAACAGGTCGCCGACGACCTTCATGCCGTCCATCAGCGGGCCCTCGATGACGTCGAGGGGCCGGTCGAACAGCAGCCGGGCCTCCTCGGTGTCGGCCTCGACGTGGTCGACGATGCCGTGCACCAGCGCGTGCGTGAGCCGCTCGGCGACGGGCGCGGCCCGCCAGGACAGGTCGACCTCCCGCCTGGTGCCCGACCCGGTGACCGTGGACGCGAAGGTGACCAGCCGGTCGGTGGCGTCGGGCCGGCGGTCGAAGATGACGTCCTCGACGAGTTCGAGGAGGTCCGCCGGGATGTTCTCGTAGACGCTGAGCTGGCCGGCGTTGACGATGCCCATGTCCAGCCCGGCCCGCACGGCGTGGAACAGGAACGCCGAGTGCATCGCCTCGCGCACCACGTCGTTGCCCCGGAACGCGAACGACAGGTTCGAGATGCCGCCGCTGGTGCGCGCGCCGGGGCAGCGGGCCTTGATCAGCGGCAGGGCGTCGATGAACGCCTTCGCGTAGCCGTTGTGCTCGGCGATGCCGGTGGCCACGGCCAGCACGTTCGGGTCGAAGATGATGTCCTCGGGGGCGAAGCCGGCCTTGCCCACCAGCAGGTCGTACGCCCGCCCGCAGATCTGGACCTTGCGCTCGGTGGTGTCGGCCTGGCCCTGCTCGTCGAAGGCCATCACCACGACGCCCGCGCCGTAGTCGCGGATCGTCCGGGCCTGGGCGAGGAACGGCTCCTCGCCCTCCTTCAGGCTGATCGAGTTGACCACGCCCTTGCCCTGCACGCACTTCAGGCCGGCTTCGAGCACGCTCCACCGGGAGCTGTCGATCATGATGGGGATCCGGGCCACCTCGGGCTCGGTGGCGATCAGGTTGAGGAACGTGGTCATCGCCCGCTCGCTGTCGAGCAGGTCGGCGTCCATGTTGACGTCCAGCAGGTTCGCGCCGCCGCGCACCTGCTCGACGGCCACGTCGACCGCGCCCTGGTGGTCGTCGGCCTCGATGAGCCGGCGGAACCGCGCCGAGCCGGTCACGTTGGTGCGCTCGCCGATCATCACGAACCCGGTGTCCGGCCCGATGGTGAACGGCTCCAGACCGCTGAACCGGGTCGCCGGGGTCTCCCGGGCGACCGGCCGGGGCGGCATGCCCCGCACCGCCGCCGCGATCCCGGCGATGTGCGGCGGGGTCGTCCCGCAGCAGCCGCCGACGATGTTGACCAGGCCGTCGCCGGCGAAGCCGCCGAGCAGCGCGCCGATCTCCTCCGGCGTCTGGTCGTAGCCGCCGAACGCGTTGGGCAGCCCGGCGTTGGGGTGCGCGGCGACGTAGGTGCCGGCCAGCCGGGACAGCTCCGCCACGTGCGGGCGCATCTCCGCCGCGCCGAGCGCGCAGTTGACGCCGACGACCAGCGGCTCGGCGTGCGCGATGGAGCGCCAGAACGCCTCCACCGTCTGCCCCGACAGCGTGCGGCCGCTCAGGTCCACCACCGTGACGGAGATCCACAGCGGCAGGTGGGGGGCCGCCTCGCGGGCCGCGGCGATCGCCGCCTTCGCGTTGAGCGTGTCGAAGATCGTCTCCACCAGCAGCAGGTCGACCCCGCCCTCGGCCAGCGCCGCCATCTGCTCCGCGTACGCGGCCTTGACGTCGTCGAACGTGACCGCCCGGTACGCCGGGTCCTCCACCCGTGGCGACAGCGACAAGGTGACGTTGAGCGGGCCGACGGAGCCGGCGACGAACCGCCCGCCCGCCTCGTCCGCGGCCTGCCGGGCGAGCTGCGCGCCGCGCACGTTCATCTCGCGCGCCAGCGCCTCCAGGCCGTAGTCGGCCTGCCCGATGCTCGTGGCCGTGAACGTGTTGGTGGTGGTGATGTCGGCCCCGGCCGCCAGGTATTGCCGGTGCACGTCCAGGATCAGGTCGGGGCGGGTCAGGTTGAGCAGGTCGGGGTCGCCGGTGACGTCGCGGGGATGGTCGTCGCCGATCAGGTCGCCCCGGTAGTCGGCGGGGGAGAGCTTCGCGCCCTGCAGCATCGTGCCCCAGGCGCCGTCGAGCACCACGATGCGCTCGGCCAGCAGCCGCCGCAGCGCCGCAACCGCACCTGAACCGTCGACGGACGAAACCACACCGACCACCCCCGAAGTCTCGGAGGCGCCCTTGGTCCACATGCTCCCAGGTCGAGCGTGGCGGGCCAGGCCCGTCGCAGCGCCTCTCGGCCTGGTAGCGGGAGACTACCGGATACCGGCCCAGAACCGTCGAATCGTTCCCACCCAGTGCGACGGCCTGGACGCCACTAGGCTCGACCCGGAGGTGTGGAGATGAAACTCGGGCTGCACTACTGGACGTTCTCGACCCCGGCCGACCCGGCGGCGATCGCGCCGACCCTGGCCGAGACGGCGACCCTCGCCGAGCAGGCGGGGCTCGCGTCCTTCACGGTGATGGACCACTACTTCCAGATGGAGGCCCAGGCCCTGGCCGAGGAGCCGATGCTGGAGGCGTACACGACCCTCGGCTACGTCGCGGCGCTGACCCGGCGGATGACGCTGGGTGTGCTGGTCACCGGCGTCATGTACCGCCACCCGGGGCTGCTCGCCAAGATCGTTACGACGCTGGACGTGCTCTCCGGCGGCCGGGCCCGCCTCGGCATCGGCGCGTCCTGGTACGAGCGGGAACAGCGCGGGCTCGGCGTGCCGGTCGTGCCGGTGGCCGAGCGGTTCGAGCGGTTGGAGGAGACGCTGCGCATCTGCCGGCAGATGTTCGGCGACGACGACGGGCCCTTCGAGGGCCGGCACTACCGGCTGGCCGAGACGCTCAACTCACCGCAGCCGCTGCGCCGCCCGCACCCGCCGATCATGATCGGCGGCGGCGGTGAACGCAAGACGCTGCTGCTGGTCGCCCGCTACGCCGACGCGTGCAACCTGTTCGGCTCCAGCCCCGACGACGTGGCCCACAAGCTGGACGTGCTGCGCGGCCACTGCGCCGCCGAGGGCCGCGACTACGACGCCATCGAAAAGACGGCGATCATGATGCGGCCGCCGCTGGCCGACGTCGACGCGTTCGTCGCCGACGTGGCCGCGTACGCCGCGCTCGGGGTGACCGAGGTGCAGGTCATGCCGGACCGGCACCCGGTGGAGTTCACCCGGCGGGTCGCCGACGAGGTGCTGCCGAGGCTGGCCGACCTCGGCTGACCGACGGGCCGGGCCGCCCGCGCCCGCCAGGCGCGGGCGGTCTACCGGCGCAGCCGCCGGTAGACCGGGGCCAGCCGCTGGTGCAGCTGACGGTAGACGTCGAAGATCTCGTCGTACGTGGCCCGGTGCGCGGGCGTCGGCGTGAACGTCCGGTCGCTGCGCATCAGGCCGGGCAGGTCGGCGAAGTCGACCATCCCGGTGCCGACCGCGCCGATCCAGCCCGCCCCCCGGGCGTTGACCGCCAGGGGGTTCGCGTCGCGCCGGATCTCGACGCCGAGCACGTCGGCGAAGATCTGGCACCACGAGTCCGACAGCGCGCCGCCGCCGGTGATCGCCAGCGAGGTGACCGGCGCGCCGAGAAACCGGTCGACCGCCCGGAACAGCCAGCGGGTGTTGAACGCGACGCCCTCGAAGACCGCCCGCAGCAGGTCGGAGCGGTTGGTGTCCAGCGAGATGTTGAGGAACGCCGCGCGCAGGTGCGGGTCGTCGACCGGGGCGCGTTCGCCGTAGAGCCACGGGGTGTAGATGACGCCGTTCGCGCCCGGCGGCACCGTCGGGATGATCCGGTCGAACGCGTCGAAGATCGTGCCCTCGTCCCGGCTGACGTGCCCGGCGCTCAGCAGCGGGTCGTCGTACTCGACGACCTTGTCGCGCAGCCACGTCAGGTTCGCCCCGGCGGTGGCCTGCAACGCGGTCATCAGGTAGCGGTCGGGGATGGCGCACGGCACGGAGGCGATCCCGGCGACCACGTCGGTCTTCTTCGCCGGCACGTGCGCGGCGACCCACGACGAGGTGCCGAGATACAGGTGCGGCTCGTTGTCGCCGGTCGTGCCCGCCCCGATCGCGGCGGCCGTGTTGTCGATGGCGCCGGCGACCACCCGCACCGACTCCGGCAGGCCCAGGTGCGCGGCGGCGGCCGGCGACAGCGTGCCGATCACGTCGGTGCAGGCGACGATCGGCGGCAGCTTGTCCCGGTCGATGCCGCAGTCGGCGACCAGGGCGGGGGAGTAGCGGACGTCGCCCGGCCGCCGGTTGTCGGTCACCCACGAGGTGAGGATCGAGTCGACGGTGGCCACCGTCCGCCCGGTCAGCTTCAGGTTGATCCAGTCGAGCACGTTGAGGAACGACGCGGTGCGCGCGTACACCTGCGGCATCTCGTCGCGGACCAGCAGCATGTGCGCCGCCGGGTCCTTGCCGGTCGGCGACGGCATGCCGCCGGTGAGCCGCAGCCAGCGCGCGATCCGACGCACCGACATCCCGTGGTACGCGGGGAAGCCGCCGAACTGGCGGCGCAGGTTCGCCGCGCCCCGCATGTCCAGCCAGCTGATGCACGCCGTCAGCGGCTCCCCGGCCGCGTCGACGGCGATGGTCCCCTCGCCCTGGGTGGAGGCGCACACCACGGTGACCGCGCGCAGGTGGTCGGGGTGGGCCCGGCCCAGGTCGGCGGCGACCTGCCCGAGCGCGTCCCACCAGGCGCGCGGATCCTGCTCGGCGCCGCCGCCGGGCAGCACCCGCAGCGGCACGGCCCGCTCGGCCCAGCCGGTGACGGTGCCGTCGGCGGCGACCAGGGCCGCCTTCATCCCCGAGGTGCCCAGGTCGATCGCGAGCACCTGCGGTGCCGTGCCTGCCACCGGCTCAGACTCCTTCGACCAGCGCGAACACCTGGTCGAACCGCGCGAGCGCGTCGTCGATGACCTCGTCGGTGTCGGCCATCGAGGTGTACATCCGCGAGCCGGCCAGGGTGATGATGCCGTGCGCAGCGTACGCCGCGCCCATCTGCTCCATCAGCCGCTTGCGGGCCTTGTTCTCCTTGAGCAGCTTCACCGGGTGGCGCATGTCCAGCAGCATGACGCCGCTGCACTCCAGGTGCACGATCGAGCCCTGGTTGTAGGCGACGTACGGCAGGCCGTAGCGGTCGATGAGCCGCTGCAGTCCCCGGGTGAGCCGGTCGCCGGCCCGCCCGGCGATCACCGGCGCGTTCGTGCGGGCCATCTCCTCGATGGCGAAGTAGCCGGCCGCGCAGGACAGCGGGTTCGCCGACAGGGTCCCGCCGACCTGGATGTGCGCGCCGCTCTTGCCGTCCAGGCCGGAGCCGAAGACCGCCATCACGTCGGCGCGACCGCCGACGCCGCCGGCCATCGGGTACCCGCCGGAGACCGCCTTGCCCAGCACCGTCAGGTCGGGGGTGACGCCGAAGTAGCCGGCCGCGCCGCCCAGGCCGAGGCGGAACCCGGTGACCACCTCGTCGAAGATCAGCAGCGCGCCGAACTCGTCGCAGAGTTGGCGTACCTTGGCGTTGAAGTCGCGCGGCACCGGCCGGGTGCCGGACTCCGGGCCGACGGGCTCGACCACGACGGCGGCCGTGCCGCCCCGCAGCCGGTTCTCGATCAGCTTGCGCCGCAGCTGCCCCAGGTCGTGCGGGAACGCCTCCCGGGTGCGGCTGGTCGCGCCGAACGGGATGCCCTTGGCGTTCATCCGGTAGGTGCCGGGCACCCGCAGGCCGTAGACCATGGTGTCGGACCAGCCGTGGTACGCGCCGCCGACCTTGATCACCATCTTCTTGCCGGTGAACGCCCGCGCCCCGCGCACGGCGGCCATCACCGCCTCGGTGCCCGAGCCGAGCGCCCGGTACATCTCCACGTGCGGCAGGTACCGGTGGATGATCTCGGCGAGCTTCAGCTCGTACTCGTGGAACAGGCCGGTGACCGGCCCGGACGCCCGCACCACCTCCGCGACCCGCTCGTTGACCGGCCCGTAGTTGCTGCCCAGGATCGTCGGGCCGCCGGCCTGGAGGAAGTCGATGTAGGTGTTGCCGTCGCGGTCGACCAGGTGCGCGCCCTCGGCCCGCTCGATGGCGAGGGGGAACGGGTAGTTGAACGCCAGGTTGTGCTGGACGCCGCCGGGGATGCGCTGCTTCGCCCGGTCGGTGATCTCCCGGCTGGCCCGGCACTTGGTGTCGTAGTAGTTGAGCACGTCGAGCAGCGCGTCGTGGCGCAGCCCGCGGATCGGCTGGGCGACCAGCGCCTTTAGCCGGCGCAGCACGTCGTCGACGTCGGGATACTCGCTGATCGCGTACCCGAGCCGGGCCGCCTCGCCGCCTTCCGTCTCCCCCTCGGTGGGCGCGGTGAGCTTTCCCTCGGTGGGAGCGGCGAGCGCGGCGGCCGTCGCGTCGGCGCTGGGCGGCTCCTCGTCGGCGGGCACCCGCAGCGGCGGCACCGCCTCGGTGATCTGGGCGGCGATCCGCTTCTCGTCGGCGCGCAGCTTGCCGAAGGCGACCTCGCGGATGGCCGTCGGGATCGTGTAGACCTTCCCGGTCTCGGTGGTCAGCGCCAGCAGGTAGGCGATCGACACCTTCTCCAGCAGCGCCATGTTGAACACCGCCCGGTCCGGGTCCGTGCCCAAAGCGACGATCCCGTGGTTGGCGATGATGAACGCGTTGTCACCGCCGGCTACCTTCTTCTGCACGTTGCGCGCCAGGAACCCGGTGCCCGACGGGGCGTAGTCGACGATGGCGACCCGCTTGCCGAGGAAGCGCACCTGCTCGTCGGTCAGCGCCGGGATCGGCCGGCGCAGGAAGGCCAGCGCCGAGGCGTACGGCTGGTGGGTGTGCACGATCGCGTTGACGTCCGGCCGCTGCCGGTAGATGTTGGCGTGCATCCCGCACTCGATCGACGGCGCGAGGCCCGTGCCGGAGTCGTCGGGCACGTGCTTGCCGGCGAAGTCGACGATGCAGACGTCCTCGACGCGCATCCGGTCGTAGTCGTAGTTGCTGGGGGTGACCGCGTACAGCTCGTGGCCGGGGACGCGGACCGACACGTTGCCCTCCGTGGCCTTGAGGTAGCCGCGGGCGAGCATGGTGCGGCACATGTCGACGACGTGCTGGCGGGACGTGCGGTGCTCCACGGCGCTCTCCTCGGTCGGGCCACGGCGGATCGGCGGGGGTGCCCGTCGCGGTCCATCGTCGCTGGGCGGCCGACGCGGAGCACCGTCCCGCCGGACGCGAGAATCGGGCCCTCGATTGTCACCGCGTGACAAAATCGCGGGATGACCGCCCCCGCCACGCCCTGGCAGCGGCTCCCCGCCGACCTGTCCGCCGCGATGCGACCCCACCTGCCCGCCACCGTCGGGGCGGTCGCCGCGGCGGTCACCGAGGCCACCCCGGCCTTCGCCGCCATCTCCGACGCCAAGTTCGCCCGGGACGTGCGCACCGCCGTGCAGGTCGCCTTCGAGCGCTTCGTCGACCTCGTCGGCACCGCCGAGCCCGCCCTGCCGCCGCGCGTGCGGGACGTGTTCGTCGCGCTCGGCGCGGGCGAGGCGCGCGAGGACCGCGGGCCGGAGGCGCTGCTGGCGGCGCAACGGACGGCGGCGCGGCTGATGCTGCGCACCGCGTCGGAGTCGCTGGCCCGGCTGCGCCCCGTCGACACCGCGGAGCTGATCGACCTGTCCGACGCGATCACCGCGTACGTCGACGAGTTGGCCGCCGCGAGCACCGACGGCTACGCCCTGCAACTGCGCGAGCAGGCCGGGGAGGGCGACCGGCGGCGTCGGCAGCTCGCCGAGCTGCTGCTGCGCGGCGACGGCCTGCCCGCCGCCGTCGGGGCCGCCGCCGCCCGGATCGGCTGGCCGCACCTCGACGAGGTGGTGCCGGTGCTGCTTCCGCTGGAGCAGGCCCGCGACGCCCGGTTCCGCTACGGCGCGGACGGCCTCGTGGTCGAACGCGGACGCGACGCCGTGCTGCTGCTGCGGGCCGGCCCGCGCTCCGCCCGACCGCAGCTCGCCGAGGCCCTCGCGGGGCGCGGGGCGGTGGTGGGGCCGACCCTGGGCTGGGCGCAGGTGCCGGCGGCCCTCCGGCTCGCCGAGCTGACCGCCGGACCGGCCGGGCCCGACCCGGGGCCGGTCTTCGTCGACGACCACCTGATCGCGCTGACCCTACGCGGGGAGGCCGGCGCGCTGGCCGTGCTCACCGCCCGCCGGCTGGCGCCCCTGGCGCACCTGCGCCCGGCGCAGCGGGAGAGCCTGCTGGCCACCCTGCACAGCTGGCTGCGGCACTGGGGCTCGCGCGCCGAGGTGGCCACGGAGCTGTACGTGCACCCGCAGACCGTCAGCTACCGCATCCGACGCCTGCGCGAGCTGTACGGCGACGACCTGACCGACCCGACCGCCCGCACGGAACTCCTCCTGGTCCTGTCCGCCCGCCCCACCCCACCCTGATCCACCAGCCCCTGCCCCCCACCCGCGTCGCCCCGCCCCGCGTCGGTGATCAAGAGGAAAGTGTCAAGGGTGATCTCGACGGTGACGCAAACCTCTTGATCACCGGGGGGTGGGCGGGGGCGGTGGGGCGGGGCGGGGGTCGGGTGGGGGCCAGGTGTGTAGGAGGGCGTCGAGGGCGTCCAGGATGCGGGTCCAGGTCTCCTGCGTGTCGGGGGCGCTGTGGTCGAACCCGCCTGCCAGCTCCAGGCTGACGTAGCCGTGGAAGACGCTGCCCAACAGGCGCACGGCGTGCGTCTGGTCGGGCTCGGTCAGGTCGTACCCGCGCAGGATCGACCGGATCATCCGCGCGTGCCGGACGCCGGCGCTGGCGGCGGCCGTGGCCGGGTCGAGCCGGAGCTGGGCGGCGGCGTAGCGGCCCGGGTGCTCCCGGGCGTAGTCGCGGTAGACGTTCGCCAGGGCGGTCAGCGCGTCCCTGCCGGACCGCCCGGCCAGGGCGTCGGCGGCGCGGGTGGCGAGCTCGTCGAGGGCGAGCAGGGCGATCCGGGTCCGGAGGTCCTGGGAGTTTCGCAGGTGCGAGTAGAGGCTGGCGACCGTGACGCCGAACCGCCTGGCGACCGCCGAGACGGTCACCTGCTCGAAGCCGACCTCGTCGGCCAGCTCGGCCCCGGCCAGGGCCAGGCGTTCTGCGGTGAGTCCGGCGCGGACCATGGTCCTCCTCGTTGCTTAAACTCATTAAGCGTTTGCCTAAAGGTTTTAGGCAGCCTAGCGTGCCGGCCATGGAGCCACTGACCGAACAACAGATCCGCGCCGCGTTCGTCAACTGCACCAAGGGCGAGTCGAAGCGCCTCTCCGTGCCGCGTGACCTGGCCGAACGCCCCTGGAGCGACCTGGACTACCTCGGCTGGCGGGACCCGCAGGCCCCGGACCGCGCCTACCTCGCCACCGCCCTCGACGGCCGCCCGACGGCCCTCGCACTGCGCCTGCCCCAGCCCCACCGCCGCGCAGCGACCGCGCGGCATGTGCTCGATCTGCCTCACCACCCCGGCCGGCGGCGTCTCTCTCATGGTCGCGCGCCGGGCGGGCAAGCCCGGACAGCAGGGCAACACCGTGGGCACGTACATCTGCAGCGACCTCGCCTGTTCCCTGTACGTGCGCGGCAGGAAGGACGCGGGGCCCGGCGCACGCCTCCAGGAGTCGATCACTTTGGAGGAGAAGATCCAGCGGACCGTGGCCCACCTCGCCGCGTTCGTCGCCAAGGTGACCGCGTGACCGGGCGACCGGCGTGATCCGCGCCGGCAGCGGGGCGACCACTCGACCGCACTCCGGCGAGCCGTGACATCGGGCGGGAAAAGCCCGGACGACGCTGCCCCAGGCCGTCAGGGGATCGAGAAGAGACGGTCAGCGGGGTCGACGGTGGCGGGCAGCGTCCCGCCAGGCACGAGGGCTGGGTCGACGGGGTGGTTCACGTCCGCCTCGAACGGGGCGAACCCGGGCCCGCTGATGCGCAGGCGGAGCGTCAGCCCCGGGTCTTCTCCGTCCACGCGGTCCGCCACGGTGAGAACCTCCGCCGTCGCGGCGACACCCGCGGCGGACAGTTGACGCGCGTCGCGTCGCGACCGGGCGACCACCCGCAAGCCGAAGACACCGAAGCCGACGCAGACAATCGTCATGAACACGTCACCGGCGAGCATGCCCCAGAAGTCCTTGGGCGACGGTGGCGGGTCCATCGTCAGGCCGGCGACGAGCAGGGCCGGCCCGGGCAGGCAGATGGCGAGGAACACCAGCCGGCACAACAGCGCGCCGATCGGACCGATGCGGGCTTCGGCTTGCCGGGGCGTGCTCGTCACCTGCTCATCCTAGTTGGTCTCCCGCGCCATGATCGCCCCCGGCCGAACCGTAGGCCGGTAACCCCGTGGACGGTGAACCGGCCATCCGGGAGGGTGGGGTTGTGGAACACCAGATCACCGTCGCGCCCGGCGTCCGGCTGTGGGCCGAGGAACGCGGCGACCCGCGCGCACCGGCACTGCTGCTCGTCATGGGTGCGAACGCCTCGGGCCTGACCTGGCCGGAAGCCCTCCTGGACGCGCTGGCCCGCCGGCACCGGGTCGTGCGTTACGACCACCGCGACACCGGGCGGTCGACGTGGTCCTTCGACGAGGACCCCTACCCGCTCACCGCGCTCGCCGCCGACGCCGTACGGGTCCTCGACGCCCTGGGGATCGACCGTGCCCACGTGATCGGCATGTCGCTGGGCGGCACGCTGACGCAACTGCTGCTGCTCGACCACCCGGAACGCGTGGCGACGGCCACCCTCGTCGGCACCACCCCCCTCGACGGTGGCCCGGCCGACGGGCCCGGGATCGCCCCCGAGCTGCTGGCGCTGTGGGAGACCATGCTCGAACCACGGGACCGCGACGCCGAACTGGCCTGGCGCGTGCGGCACTGGCGCGTCCTCAACGGCGGCGAGTCGCCCTTCGACGCCGAGGAGTTCCGGCGTCGGGAGGAGCGCATCATGGCGCACGCGGGGCGGCACGAGAACCCGGCCGCGCACGCCCGCGCGGACCAGGGTGGCCTCGACCGCGCCGGCGAGATGGCGGCGGTCACCACCCCCGTCCTCGTGGTCGACTCCCCGGCCGACCCGGTCGCCGGCACCGCCTCCGCGCGGCACCTCGCGACGCTGCTGGGCAACGCCCGGCTCGTCACCGTCCCCGGGCTCGGCCATGCCCTGCCGGAGGCGATCGCGCCCCGGCTGGCCGAGGTGATCCTCGACCACACGACCTCCCCCGGGAGCTAGCCGACCAGCGCGCGGGTCGCCGCGTAACCCAGCGTCGCCGCGCCCAGCCCGGCGGCGACGCTGGTCAGCGCGTTCACCAGCGCGAGCAGGCGGGAGCCGTCGCGGGCCAGGCGCAGCGTCTCGTACCCGAAGGTGGAGTAGGTCGTGAGCGCGCCGCAGAAGCCGGTGCCGAGCAGCGCGCTCACCGCCGGACCCACCGGCGCGGCGACCAGGGCGCCGAGCACCAGCGAGCCGACCACGTTCACGGTCAGGGTGCCCCAGGGGAACGGCGAGGCGTGCCGGGACTGCACGGCCCGGTCGGTGAGGTAACGCAGCGGCGCCCCGACGGCCGCGCCGAGGGCGATCAGCAGGACCGTCACGACGGCCCGCCGTCGGCCCGTGCCCCGTCGGCGCCCGGGCGCCCCGTCGCCGTCTCGCCCTCTCGCGCGCCGGTCGCGCGGCCGAGCAGCCGGCCGGCGGCGTCGCCGACCCAGACCGCGGCGACCGCCCCCAGCAGGGTGGCGGCGAGGTACGCCAGCGCGGTGCCCGCCGCACCGGCGGCCGCAGCCTGCCGCACGTCCACCACGTACGTGGAGAAGGTGGTGTAGCCGCCGAGCACGCCCACGCCCAGGAACGGTCGGGTGAGCGGCGGGACGCGGCCGGTGGTGACCACCGCCATCAGGGCGCCGATCAGCAGGCATCCGGACACGTTGACGCCGAACGTCGCCCAGCCGAACCCGGTCGGCGGGTGTGGGAACGCCGCCTGGACACCCGCCCGGGCGAGCGCGCCGAGCACGCCCCCGGCCGCGATGACGCCGAGCACGACCGCCGGGTGGGCGCGCAGTTCGCCCCGGTCGGCCGGCACCCGCAGGTCGACGTCGGGGTCGACCCGGCGCGGGGTCGGTTCTGTCACCCTCGCCCTCCCGCCAGCCGCCTGGGCGTACGAGCGCGAGCCTACCCCCGCCGCCCCGCCGGAGGGCCCCTTGATCGTCTGCGGGAAACGGAGAGTTCGGCCGGTGTGTCGTCTCCTTTCCGCGCAGACGATCAAGGGGCGGCGCGGGGTGGCGCGTCAGTGCAGGGCGGCCACCGCGGCGTCCGCGCCGCCCCGCCACAGCGTGCCGGCCTCGGTGAAGCCGGCGGCGGTCAGCGCGCCGAGGTGCCAGGAGACCGGCGGGTTCCACTCGGGGCTGTGCCCGGTCGGGTAGATCTCGTGGCGGCGTCGCACCAGCGGGCCCAGCACCGGGTCGGCGCCGGCCCGTGCCCACCAGTCGGACCAGGACAGGGCCGCGCCCGCGGCGTACCGGGCGGCGCGTCGCTCCCGGGCCCGGGCCGTCAACCGGTCGGTCAGCGTCGGCAGCGCGTCGTCGGGCATCCGGTCGGCGTTGACGAACAGCCCGCCCGGGCGCAGCAGGTCGCGCAGCTCGCCGTAGAGCTCGGTGAGGCGCTCGGCGGGCAGCCAGTGCAGGGCGGTGGCGGTGAGCACGGCGTCGTAGTCGCGGTGCGGCAGCCGGCCGGGCCAGTCGGGACGGGCCAGGTCGGCGGCGAGCACGACGGCCCGGTCGCCCAGCGACGCGCGGGCCAGGGCGAGCAGGGCCGGGTCGAGGTCGACCAGGGTGACCCGGGCCCGGGGGAAGCGGGCCAGGGCGCGCAGCGTGATCGTGCCGGTGCCACCGGCGAGGTCGAGCAGACGGGGTGAGTCCGTGTCGACCACGGCCTCGACGGCGTCGAGCATGGCGGCGAGGCGTTCCTCCCGGTCCGGCATGAACCCCTCCTGCTGCCGGTCCCAGCTCTCCTGCCAGGCCGCCGCCGTCGCGGCGAGCCCGGAAACGGCGGGGTCGGAAACGGCGAGCCCGGAATCGGCGGGGTCGGGGTCGGAGGGGCCGGCGGAACCCGCGGTGATCGTCGCGGGGCGCCCGGCGGCCGCCTCGGCCGCACTCTCGCTGATGTAAGGAGTCATGCGCATCAGGCTAGTTACGCCGTCGGTCGGCGTCCAGGCCTTGTTGCCAACTATTGGCAACAAGGGGGGAGTGTTGTTCGCGGCCTCCGTCCCTTTTCAGCACGGTTTCGATCGGTTCGGGCGGGGCGCATCACGGGTGAGATCGACTACCGAGAGGGGGATCGTGATGGCGGAGACCAGCACGCCGACCGGCACGCGCCCGTCCGTCAGCGCCGACACCGGGGGTGGCCGCAGTCGCGGACCGGCGGCCGGCCCACCGTTCCGTAAGCCGCGATGGCCCAGGGCGTACGCCTTCGCGCTGGTCACCGGCGCGCTCTTCCGGCTCGTCGTGCAGCGCAACGAGGCGAGCCAGCACGGCCAGGCGTTCGCCTGGTCCGAGTTCCTCCAGCTGATCTGGCAGGCCGCCGGGCTGGCCCTCTTCTACTACTGGGGCTCGTCCCAGCCGCGGGAGTCCGACGACCGGATCGAGGCCAAGCTGGACGCGCTGCTGCGCGAACGCAACCTGGACCCGGAGAACCCGTGACCCGGCCCACCCCGCGCGCCGGTTGACCTCAACCCCGCTTCACCTCCGACGCTGTGCGCACACGGTCGAGCGACACGGAGGTGCGGGATGCGAGTGGTCGAGGTGGCCCGGTTCGGCGGGCCGGAGGTGCTGACCCTGACGGAGGACCCCGACCCGTCGCCCGGGCCGGGCGAGGTGGTCGTCGATACGGCGTACGCCAACGTGCTCTGGATCGACACGGCGATCCGCGCGGGCCGGGCCGGGCAGTGGTTCCCGGTCCGGCCCCCGTACCGCCCCGGGTCGGGGGTTTCCGGCACGGTGAGCGCGGTGGGGCCCGGCGTCGATCCGGCCTGGGCCGGCCGGCGGGTGGTCGCCCGGACCGGAGCGGTCGGCGGCTACCTGGACCGGGCCCCGGTGCCGGTCGACGACGTCCTCGCCGTGCCTGCGGCGGTGTCGCTGCGGGACGCCGCGGCCCTGCTCACCGACGGCGCCACCGCGTTCGCCGTGCTCGACCTGGCCGGCGTGCGCCCCGGCGACCGGGTGCTGGTCACCGCCGCCGCCGGGGGAGCGGGCGCGCTGCTGGTCCAGGCGGCGCGGGCCGCGGGCGCCCGGGTGGTCGCGGCGGCGCGGGGGACGGCCAAGGGGGACGCGCTGCGTCGCCTCGGCGTCACCGACGTGGTGGACTACTCCGCCCCGGACTGGACCGACCGGGTACGCGCCCTCCTCGGCGGCGTCGACGTGCTCCTCGACGGTGCCGGCGGCGCGTACGGCCGGGCCGCGCACGACCTGGTGGCACCGGGCGGACGGGTCTGCGCGTACGGCGCGCCGGCCGGCGGCTTCGCCGTCCCCGAACCCGCCTCGGCCCGCGCCCGGGGCATCGTGGTCACCGGCATCGGGGCCCTGCAGGCGGCCGGGCCGCAGACCAGGCGGGCGCACCTGCTGGCCGCCCTGGACGCCGTCGCGGCCGGCCGGGTGACGCCGCTGGTGGGGCGGACGTTCCCGCTGGACCGCGCCGCCGACGCGCACCGCGCCGTCGAGGGCCGGGCGGCGGTCGGCAAGACCCTGCTCACCCCGTGAGCGGGACCGCCGGGCGAACCGCCGCGCTGCCCCGCGTCCCGACCGGCCGGGACGGTTGGGACGGGCGGGTCGGGCGGGTCGGGCGGGACGGGCGGCGGCCGGGTAGGTCACCGCCTGCCGAGCGGAACCGCCTGGGCCGGGACCGCCGGCGTCGCCGCCGCCGGGACCGGCGCGGGCCCGGCGGGCCCGGCGGGGCGGGCGGCCAGGCCGCCGAGCAGGGCACCCAGCAGCGTGGCGAGGACGACGACGCCGCCGGTCACCTCCGGCGTCCAGCGGACCCCGGCGGCCAGGGCGAGGCCGGTCAGGTGCCCGGCGACCAGCAGCCCGCCGAGCAGCGCCCCGGCCAGCGGCAGCCGCAGCGGCGCGGCCGGGCCGCGTACCGCGTCGAGCCGCCAGAGCAGCGCGTCGGCGAGGGCCGCCCCGCCCAGTGCCCCCAGCGCGGCCCACGTCTGCGTCGCCGGGAATTCGTGCATCACCAGGTCGTACAGCGCCACCCCGGCGACCAGGGCGGCGCCCGTCCCGACGGTCGCGTGCCGCCGGTGGACCAGCAGGAACGGTCCGACCAGCAGCAGCGTCGTGAGCAGGTACGCGTCGACGCCGAGCACCGCCTGCTGCTGGGCGCCCAGGCCGATCGTCCGGGTCGGGGCGAGGGTGAGGAACGCCGACGCGTAGGTGAGCAGGATCGACGGTGCCATCGCGCCGAGCACGAGCGACGCGACGCCCGTGACCGATCGCGCGCCGCCCTCTCCGCCGGCCCACCACGAACGCAGGGGACTGGTCACCAGCAGCACCGCAGAGGCGTCGAGCAGCAGGTGGCTCGGGCTGAACGCGGCGTCGAGGCCGACCTCCACTCCCAGCGTCTCGTGCCAGGCCAGGTCAGCCAGCCCGGCGAGCAGGAAGGTCACCGCCGCGATCGCACCCACCCGGTAGCCGGCGGGCCAGCCGTCCCGCCACCACCGGGGCGCGCCGCCGCGCCGCCGGTACGCCAGCCAGAACGTCCACGCCGCCGTGGCGACGAAGCCCGCGTAGAGCAGCCCGTGCCACGGGGTGAAGAAGCCCTCGATGGTCTCGATGATGTTGGTGTGCGCCCAGCCGTCGGACATCGCCCCGGCGGTGAGCACCGCGCCGGACAGGACGGTGACGAGGTCCTCCCGGCGGGTGGCGGGTGGCACACCGGGGGAGGTGACTGCGGACGGTGAGGTGTCGTGGCGGACTCCGCTGCTGGTCATCGGCGGTCCTCTCGGGAGAAGGCAACTCAGCGTCATTGTGCGGCTCCCGTGGGCGACGGCCCGGGACCGGCGGCCGTTCGCGTCGGGCGCGTCGCGCCACCGTCCACATGTTGGGACGCTGGCGCGTCGGCGGTGGCCCGCCGCCCGGACTCGCGGCCCCCACCGCCGCCCGGCGGCCGCCTACCATCGGCGGATGCGCGTCCTGGTGGTCTCCGCGCCGTTGATCGGGCACGTCTTCCCGCTGCTGCCGCTGGCCCTCGCGCTGCGCGACGCCGGTCACGAGGTGCTCGTCGCCACGGGCGCCGAGGGGATGGCCGCCGCCCGCAGCGGCCTGCCGGTGCGCGACGTCGTGCCGGGCTTCGACTTCGGCCGGATCGCCCGGTCGGTGCTGCTGCGCCATCCGCTGGTCGGCCGCGCCGAGGTCGCCGGCACGGCCGGCACCCGGGGCGCCGCGCTGCTCTTCGGGCAGGTCAACGACGAGCTGGCCGACGGCCTCGTGGCGCTCGCGGAAAGCTGGCGGCCCGATCTGGTGCTCTACGAGCCCTTCGCGGTGGCCGGCGCGCTCGCCGCCGCCCGGCTCGACGTCCCCGCCGGACGCCACGAGAACTCCCTGTTCGACGGCCGGGAGCTGGTCCGGGTGACCACCACCCGGCTGGCCGGGGCACTGCGCCGGCACGGCCTCGCCGGGCTGCCGCCCCCCGTCGCCGCCCTGGCCATCGCCCCGCCCAGCGTGGCCACCCAGGACGGCTGGCCGCTGCGCCACGTCGCCTGGTCCGGCGGCGGGGAGCTGCCGCGCTGGCTCGCCGAGCCCGGCCCCCGGCCCCGCGTGCTGGTCACCCGCAGCACGATCGCCGGCCCGGTCGGCGCCGGCCTCATGCGCGCAGTGCTGGCCGCCGCCGGCCGGGTGGACGCCGAGTTCGTCCTGGTCCGGCCCGGTTTCCGGCGGGCCCGGCGACTGCCGGCCAACGTCCGGGCGGTGGGCTGGATCCCGCTGGCGGCCGCCCTGCCGGCGAGCGCGGCGCTGGTGCACCACGGCGGGTCGGGCAGCGCGTACGGTGCGCTCGTCGCCGGCATCCCGCAGTTGGCGACCGCGGGGCCGGGGGACCGTCGGCACAACGCCGGGCTCATCGCCGCCCGGGGGGCCGGCCTCGCCGTCCCGGCCCGACGGATCACCGCCGAACTGCTCACCCGGCTGCTCACCGACCCGGCGCTGGCCGGGGCAGCCCGCGAGGTCAGCGGCGAGATCGCCGCCATGCCGGCACCGGCGGACCTGGTGTCCCGGCTGGAGACGCTGCGCTGATCCCGGGCCCGGCCCGGCCGGGTGCTGCCCCAGCCCTGCCCCCGACCCCCGGGTGGCCGCAGGCTGCCGTCGGGTGACCGGTCGCCCGGGCCCGGGTGCGCCGGCCGGGCCGGTGCCGTCGGCCGCAGCCGCGCCGGGGCCGGGTGCGTCGTCAGCCGCACCGGTGCCGTCGCGCCGGCGCGACGGACGACGGCTGCCAGGACCGTCCGGGGCAGCCGGTCGCGCGCCACCCGACGCAGCGCCGGGTCGGCGACGTCGTACCCGCCCCGCGTCGCGCGGCGCAGCAGCCCGCGCGCGGTGAGCCGGCACATGGTCCGGTCGGCGTCACCCGCCGGCCAGCCGAGGGCCCGGTCGACCGCCGCGGCGGCGACCCCCGGGCCCAGCGCGGCGGCGACCATCAGCGCGGCCCGTTCCCGGCCGTCGCAGGCGTCCAGGCCGGCCGCAGCGGCCGCGAGCACCGGCTGCGGCGGCTGCGCCGGGTCCAGGTCGTCGGCCAGGTGCCGCACGTACGCCTCGGCGCGCCCCGGCAACCCGGCGACCAGCGGCAGCAGCCGGGTCGCCAGGGTCGCCGGCCGCCCGGCCCGGACCAGCAGGCGGCGCAGCAACCGCCCGGTCTCCACCGCCGCCAGCGGGGGCAGCGGCACCTCGTCGTGCCTGCCCTCGGGGCCGGGGCGGTCGCCGCTCCACTGCGGACGCCGCGTCGTCACCACCGCCAGCGGCACCCGCCGGGTGACGGCCGCCGCGAACAGGGCGCGCAGGAACCGGTCCGTCGCCGGCGCGGCCCGGTCGGCGTCGTCGACCGCCAGCACGACGGGCTGCCGGTCGGCCAGGCGCAGCAGCACCCGCTGCCACACCGCCGCGCCGACCGGCGACGCCCCGTCGAGCAGCCCCTCCAAGGCGACCACCGTGGACAGCGCCCGCCCCGCAGGGACCACGCCGTCGAGCGCCGCCAGCAGCCGTCGGCGTACGGTCGCCGGCGTCTCGTCGGCGCGCAGGCCCGCGAACGCGCGCAGCAGGTCGGCGACGGGCTCCAACGGCCCCTCGGCGCGCGGCGGGCAGGCGGCGGCGTACCAGCGCACCGGCGCGCCGTCGACGGTCGCGACCGCGCGGCGCAGCTCGTGCAGCACCCGGCTCCGGCCGCTGCCGGCCGCGCCGACCAGCGACACCCAGCGCGGGTCGCGCTCGCGGGCGGCCCGGACCACCCGGTCCCGGGCGGCGGCGAGCTGCCGGCGGCGGCCGACCAGCCAGCCGTGATGGCGGACCGGCTCGGGACGGGCGGCCCCGACGGCGAGCGCCACGTCCATGGGCAGCGACTTGCCGGCGACGGCCAGCGGGCCCAGTGCCCGGTTGACGATCACCCCGGCGGTGGCGCGGCGGGTGGCCGCGCAGACCACGACGCCGCCGGGCGGGGCGTGTTCCTGGAGGCGGGCAGCGGCGGTGATCACCGCGCCGCTGGCCATGCCGTGCGCGCCGTCGCGGATGGCCGCGACGTCCACCAGCGCCTCGCCGGTGGCGACACCGACCCGCGTGCGCAGGGCCGCCACGCCGGGCAGGGCCCGCCCGTCCAGGGCGCGCTGGATCTCCAACCCGGCCCGCACCGCCCGGTACGCGTCGTGGCCGTCGGACTCGCGGGCCCCGAACAGGGCCATCACGGCGTCGCCGACGTACTTCTCGACCACACCGCCCCAGCGGGCCAGCACCCCGACGACGGTGTCGAAGTAGGCGCTCTGCAGGGCCCGGACCTCCTCCGGGTCGAGCCGGTCGATCAGCGCGGTCGAGCCGACGATGTCGGCGAAGAGCACGCTGACCGTTCGTCGTTCCTCGGGCACCGGCCAGTCGGCCGGCGTCGACGACTGGGTTCCCGTGACGATCGTGGACATGGGCATCGCACCGCCTTTCCCCCCGCTTGGTGCCTGACGACCTCAGGAGACTCCCACCACCGGTCCGACGGGGGATCGGCAGAACGACGTATGTCGGCCTACCGCAACCTTTAGTCGCAATGTCGACGCGAGGCGTACCAGTGGGGGCGAAGACCCGTAGAACGGTCCGGGGACCTGTGACTAGGCTGCGAACCATGGCCAGCGATGTGGACCTCGCACCACTCGTCGGCCGTGCCGACCACCTCGCGACGCTGCGGTCCGCGCTGCTCGACGGCGTGGGTCCGGGGCAGACGGCGGCGGTGTTCGTCACGGGCGAGAGCGGCGTGGGCAAGACCCGGCTGCTGCGCGAGGCGGGCGACCGGTTCCGCGCCGGGGGCGCGCTCGTGCTCACCGGCACGTGCCTCGACATCGGCGACTCGTCTCCCCTGCATCCGTTGCTGCAGGCGTTGCGGCGCTTCGACGCCGAGCTGACGGCCTCGCACGCACGGACGTCGTCGGCGGTGCGCGGGCTGTTGCAGATGTTCGCCGCCGAGACCGCCGGCCCGGACGGGGCGGGCGCCCTGCTGGAGCGGGTCTCCCGGGGGCTGCACCTGGTCGCGCAGGGGCGGCCGTTGGTGCTGGTGCTCGACGATCTGCAGTGGGTCGACCGCAGCACCCGGCAGTTGCTGCTCTATCTGCTGGCCGGGCTCGGTGACCTGCAGTTGTCGGTGTTGGCGGCGGTGCGGGCCGAGTCGTTGCAGGGCGCGCACCCGCTGCGGCGGGTGCTGACCGAGCTGCGTCGCCTGCGGTCGGTGCGGGTGGTCGACCTCGCCCCGCTGGACCGGGCGGGCACCGAGCAGTTGGCCGCGGCGGTGCTGGGCGGGCCGCTGGGCGCGGAGGCGGCGGAGTCGCTGTGGCAGCGCAGCGGCGGGAACCCGTTCGTGGTGGAGGAGCTGGCGCGGGATCTGCGCGAGGGGCGCGACGGGCTGTCGGAGACGCTGCGGGAGGTGTTCCTGGCCCGGGTGGACGCGTTGCCGCAGGCCGCGCACGCGGTGGTGCACGCGGTGGCCGCCGGGGTGGAGCCGGTGGCGCACTGGCTGTTGGCGGAGGTGACCCGGCTGCCGGAGGGGGAGCTGATCGAGGCGGTGCGGGCGGCGGTGGCGCACCGGTTGCTGGTGGGCGACGACGACGGCTACCGGCTGCGGCACCGGTTGGTGGCGGAGGTGCTCGCCCACGAGCTGCTGCCCGCGGAGCGGTCGGCGCTGCACCGCCGCTACGCGGAGGCGCTGACGACGGCGCCGGCGGAGTTGCACCAGGCGCGGCTGGCGCACCACTGGCGGTTGGCGGGGGAGCCGGCGCGGGCGCTGCCGGCGGCGGTCGCGGCGGCGCAGGAGGCCGAGCGGCTGCACGGCTACGCCGAGGCGCACCGCCACTGGTCGGTCGCCCTGCAACTGGCCGGCCCGCCGGCCGCCGGGGTCGCCCCGGCCGGCGGCGGGCTCACCGCCGACCGGGCGGAGCTGCTGCGCCACGCCGCCGAGGCGGCGCACCACTGCGGCGAGCACGCCCGCGCGCTGTCCCTGCTGGAGGAGCTGGCCGACGCCGAGGACGCGCCCCCGGCCTGCGCGTTGCACATCCGGCGGGCCCGCTACCTGGCTGCCGCCGGCCGGTCCGCGCCCGCCGAGGCGGAGTACCGGCGGGCCCTGGCCGCCGCCGACTGCACCTCGCGGGAGCGGGCCACCGCCGCCGCGCACCTGGCCGAGCTGCTGCTGCACCTGGGCCGCTACGCCGACGCCGGCGACCGGGCCCGGGAGGCCCTGGAGCTGGCCGCGCAGGTGGAGGGGTCCGTCTCCGAGGTGGTGCTGGCCAGCATGGCGCTGGGCTTCAGCGAGGCCTACCTGGAGGACCCGGACGCCGGGCTGGCCGTCATGCGGGAGGCCCTCGACACCGCCGAGCGGGCCGGCCGGCCCGAGGACGTGGCGTGCGCGTACCTGCACCTGGCGGAGCTGCTGACCGGGCCGCTGAACATCCTGGAGGAGGGGGTGGTGGTGGCCCGCCGGGGCGCCGAGCGGGTCGCCGAGCTGGGCCTGGGCCGCACGTACGAAACCCGGCTGCTGGCCATCGCCACGAACGGGCTGTTCCGGGTGGGGCAGTGGGCGGAGGCGGAGAAGGTGGTCGCGGCGGCGCTGCGGCACCGCCCGTCCGGCGCGGACGCCGTCGAGCTGCTGCTGGCCCGCTGCCGGCTCTGGGTCGGGTACGGCGACATCGCCGCCGCCGACCGCGACCTGGAGGCCGTGGCCACCGTGCTGGCCGGCGGCGGCGCCCGGCACGTCATCCCGCTGCTGACCCTGCGCGCCGGGCTGGCCATGTGGCAGGGCCGGCACGACCTGGCCCGGCAGGCGGTGCAGCGCGGCCTCACCGAGGTCCGCTCCGACGATGTCGGCATCCTCGCCGCCCTGGTCTGGCACGGGCTGCGCGCCGAGGCCGAGGCGCACGCCGCCCGCGCGAGCGTCGACACCACGGCGGTGCGCCGGCTGCGCGAGGTGGCCGAGCGGGTGGCCCGCAAGAGCGAACACGCCGCCCGGCCGGTGCGCGACGTCGTCGACGGGTTCCTGGCGCTGTGCGAGGCCGAGGTCAGCCGCCTCGACGGCAGCGACCCGCAGCTGTGGGCCCGGTCGGTCACCGAGTGGGACCGCCGCCACCACCCCTACCCGGCGGCATATTCGCGGCTGCGGCAGGCCGAGGCGCTGCTGGCCCGCCGCAGCCGCACGGCCACCGCCGGCAAGCTGCTGCGCGAGGCGTACCAGGTGGCGCAGGGGCTCGGCGCGGAACCACTGAGCACCGAGATCCGCACCCTGGCGACCCGGGCCCGGGTGACCCTGGAGGAGCGGGGCGCGTCGGCCGAGGGGCGCCCGGTGACCGGGGCCGAGCCGTCCGGCGACGAGCTGACGATGCTGACGGCCCGGGAACGCGAGGTGCTCGCCGCCGTGGCCGAGGGGCTGACCAACAAGGAGATCGGCCAGCGGCTGTTCATCAGCGAACGCACCATCGGCGTGCACGTGTCGCACATCTTCGACAAGCTCCAGGTGCGCACCCGCGTGCAGGCCAGCGCGATCTTCCTGCGTAACCGTCCGGATTAGATCCGCCACGACGTACGCCCGTCGCCCGCTTATACGTCGTTCTACTGATCCGCCGCACGGACCACGGCTGAGAGGCTGTGCCCCGACGCCGCGGCACGGGAATGGCGCGGCGCGCAGGGGGGAGGACGGATGGGGATGGGCGAACCGGTCTGGGGCCCGGTGCACCAGGACATCGTGGGGCTGCTCGCCGACCACCCGGCGGACGTGCCGGCGGTGGTCGACCACCTCACCAAGCTCCAGGACCTGCTGGTGCGGCTGCCCCCGCTGGAGCGCAGCTGCCCCCTGGCGGACTTCAACGAGCTGTACCTGACCATCACCACCAGCGTGCTGAACGGCCTGTACGACGACCGCTTCGCCGACCCGGTCTTCCTGGCCCGGCTCGACGTGGAGTTCGCCGCCCGCTACTTCGACGCGCTGCGCTACTGGACGGAGTCCAGCCCGGCCACCCCCCGGGCCTGGGCCTGCCTGTTCCGGCGGATGCGTGGCCCGGACGCCCGGCCGCTGCCGTCGGCCGCCGCCGGCGTGAACGCCCACATCAACTTCGATCTGCCGTTCGCGCTGGTGACCACGTTCGACAGCCTGGAGTCCGAGCCGGTCGACGGCACCGACCAGCACCGCGACTACCTGGAGATCAACCAGATCTTCGCCGAGCGGATCCCGGAGCTGCGACGCGGCTACCTGGACAACTGGCAGCTCATGATCGACATGCTCAACGGCGACATCGACGACTGGTACCAGGGCGAACTGGTCGAGTACACCCGCAACGTGGCGTGGCGCAACGCCCAGAAGATCTGGCGCTGCCGGCACGATCCGGAGGCCCGCGAGTGTGAGCGCGTACGGCTGGACGACAACGCCGCCGCGCTCGGTCGGCTGCTGCTCTCGCCCCTCGGGGCGTTCCTGCAGTAGCCGGGTACGGGGGGTCCCCGCGCTACCGGGGGGGAAGCGCGGGGACACCCCCTGTCCGTAACGAGGTGGCCCGGTGGTGGGCCGGCCGGCAGGATGGCGGGGTGAGCAACCACGAGGAGCCGCTGCCCGGCAACGCCACCGCCGGGGTGGTGCGGGTGGGCGACACCGTCCGCCGGCCGGCCGGCCCGTGGACCGACACCGTCGACGCCCTGCTGGCCCACCTGCACGACGCGGGGTTTCCCGGCGCGCCCCGCCCGCTGGGCCGCGACGACCGGGGCCGCCAGGTGCTGGAGTACGTGCCCGGCGCGGCCGGCGACGTCACCGGCACGTACACCCCGGGGGAGCTGGCCGGGATCGGGGCGCTCCTGGCCGACCTGCACCGCGCGGTGGCCGGCTTCGTGCCGCCGCAGCCGGCGGGGTGGCAGCGGGTGATCCCGCCGGACCGCGAGGATCTCGTCTGCCACCACGATGCCGCGCCGTGGAACCTGATCCGCTCGCCCCGGGGCTGGGTCCTGATCGACTGGGACTGTGCCGGGCCCGGGTCGCGGCCGTGGGAGCTGGCGTACGCGGCGCAGAGCATGGCCGGGATGCGGGCGGACCGGCCGGTGCCCGAGTCGGCGGCGCGGCTGCGGGCCCTCGTCGACGGCTACGGCCTCGAGGGCCCGGAGCGGGCCGAGCTGCCCCGGATGCTCGGTCGACGGGCCCGCGCCATGTGTGACCTGCTCGAGGCCGGTGCCCGGGAGGGCCGGCAGCCATGGGCGCGGATCTGGGTGGACGACGGACCCTACTGGCGGGCCACCGCCGACTACCTCGACGCCCACGTGGCCGCCTGGTCCGCCGCGCTGAGCTGACCGGCCACGGGCCGGCCCGACCTTCCTCGCCGGTTCGGGCGGAGCGGGCGTCGGGTTGCGCCTACGGTCGGTGCAGGGCGTGGAGGGGGCGCGCATGGCGCAGCGGCGGGACGGCGGGCAGCCGAGGCGGACCCGGGGCCACCGGCGTGCGGCGGCCCCGGGCGACCCGGTGGTGGTCCCGGCCTGCGTCGACCGGGCGACCCGCCCCCAGCAGCCCGCCGGCCGGTTCGGCCGCTGGCTGTTCCAGCACCGGGTGCCGCCGGTCGGTCCGGAGACCGGGGAGGCCCAGGGCCGGGCGCATCCCTGGTGGCAGGTGATGTGCCTGACCGGGGTGGACTACTTCTCCACCCTGTCGTACCTGCCCGGCATCGCCGCGCTGGCGGCCGGGGCGCTCTCCCCGGTGGCGACGTTGCTGATCGTGGCGCTGACCCTGTTCGGGATGCTGCCGATGTACCGGCGGGTGGCCCGGGAGAGCCCGCACGGGCAGGGCTCGGTGGCGATGCTGGAGCGGCTGTTGCCGTTCTGGCGGGGCAAGGTCTTCGTCCTCGTCCTGCTCGGCTTCGTGGCCACCTCGTGGATCATCACGATCACGCTGTCCGCCGCCGACGCCACCGTCCACCTGCTGGAGAACCCGTACCTGCCGGCGTCGTTCCCGCGCGGCACCCTCGCCGCGGTGGCGGTGACCGTGGTGCTGCTGCTGGTCCTCGGCGGGGTGTTCCTGCTCGGGTTCCGCGAGGCGGTGACGGTGGCGGTGCCCCTGGTGGTGGTCTTCCTGGGGCTGAACGCGGTGATCGTCGCGGCGGGCGTGGCGGCGATCGTCGCGGATCCGGCGACCCTGGGTGACTGGACCGCCGCGCTGACGGCCGGCGGCGGCGGGGTCGCCGGCCTGGTCGGCCCGGCGGTGCTGGCGTTCCCGCTGCTGGTCCTGGGCCTGTCCGGTTTCGAGACCGGGGTGAGCATGATGCCGCTGGTGCGCGGTGACGGCCCGGACGCCGAGCGTCGGCTCGCCGCCCGGATCCGCAACACGCGCCGGCTGCTCACCGCCGCCGCGCTGATCATGTCGGTGTACCTGGTGGCCACGACCCTCGTCACCACCGTGCTGATCCCCGCGCGGGAGTTCCGGCCGGGCGGGGCGGCCAACGGCCGGGCGCTGGCCTGGCTGGCGCACGAGCGGCTCGGCGAGGCGTTCGGCACGGCCTACGACGTCAGCAGCGTGCTGATCCTCTGGTTCGCCGGCGCCTCGGCGATGGCCGGGCTGATCAACATCGTGCCCCGCTACCTGCCCTCGTACGGGATGGCGCCCGAGTGGGGCCGGGCGGTACGCCCCGTGGTGATCGTCTACACGCTGATCAGCATCGTGATCACCGTGGCCTTCCGCGCGGACGTCAACGCCCAGGCCGGCGCGTACGCGACCGGGATCCTGGCGATGATGGTCTCCGCCGCGGTGGCGGTGACGATAGCGACGGCCCGCGCCCGCCACCGGTTCGCGGCGGTCGGCTTCGCCGTGCTCACCGTCGTCCTGCTCTACGCCCTCACGGAGAACGTGGTCGCCAAGCCGGACGGCATCGCCATCTCCGGCCTGTTCATCGCGGGCATCATCGGCGTCTCGCTGATCTCCCGGGTCACCCGCACCACGGAGCTGCGCGCCGACCGGATCGAGTTCGACGACGCCGCCCGCCGGTTCGTCGCCGAGTCCGTCGCCCACGACGGGCGGCTGCACCTGATCGCCAACAAGCGCGACAGCGGGGCGGTGAAGGAGTACACGGTCAAGGAGCGCGCGCAGCGCGGCATGAACCCGGTCCCGGGCGCCGCCGACGTGCTCTTCCTGGAGGTCGACGTGGTCGACCCGTCGGAGTTCAGCCGGGTGCTGCGGGTGCACGGGGTGGAGGTCGGCGGCTATCGGGTGCTGCGGGCGGCCAGCCCGGCCGTGCCGAACGCGATCGCCGCGATCCTGCTCGCGCTGCGCGACGCCACCGGGGTCCGCCCGCACGCGCACTTCGAGTGGTCCGAGGGCAACCCCATCGCCCACCTGCTGCGCTATCTGATCCTCGGGCGCGGCGACACCCCGCCGGTGGTGCGGGAGATCATCCGCAAGTCGGAGCGGGACCCGTCGCGCCGCCCCGGCATCCACGTCGGCGGCTGAGCGGCGGGGGACCTCCCCGGGGCCGACTGAATCACCCTCTCGACGTGAATCGTACGTTTATTCACGTACGCCTGACTTGCCCGTTTCCTCTCCGTATCGTGACCTTCGGTGGCCCCCGCGAGGTACGCCACCCGGCGCCCCGTTCCGGTGCCGCCGCGTCATTTCGTGCAGGAGAGGCAGGACCGTGATGTTCACGTACCAGGGCAACCGGCGAGCGACGCCCAGCAGGCGGCGGTCCCGGTGGTTCTTAGCCGGCGGCGTGGTGGCCGGCAGCCTGGTGGTCGGTGCGGCCGGTGTCACCGGCGTCGCCGCCCTGGCCGCCGACCGCGCTCCCGGCGTCACCGACCAGGGGCAGCAGGCGGCGGCCGTGCGCGACGACGGCCCCGACGGGGGGCGGTGGACCGACGAGGGCGCCCCGGGCGGTCCCCGCCGGCCCGAGAGCAGGACGGACGGGGCGGCCGCCCCGGAGGGCAAGCCGGACGGGCCGGGCACGCGCCGGCCGCCGCTGCTCACCGTGCCCTGCGACTCGGCCCGGCTCGTCGCCGCGCTCGTGCAGGCCAACGCGGAGGGCGGGGCGACGGTGCGGCTCGCGCCGAAGTGCACCTACACGCTCAGCCACGCCTTCCAGCAGCCCGACGAGTACGACGGCGGCATCCGCGACGCCCGGGAGGCCGCCGACGCCGCCGAGACCCCCGGGGACGCCGAACTGCCGCCGCGCCAGCCGGGCGACGACAACACCGGCCTGCCGGTGATCTACCAGGCGATCACCGTCGAGGGTTCCGGGGCGACCATCGCCCGGGGCGAGAACGCCGAGACCTTCCGCTTCTTCACGGTGCGCGACGGCGGCGAGCTGACACTGCGCGACGTCACCCTGCGCAACGGCCGGTCCACCTCGGAGGGGGGCAGCGTCCACGTCGTGCACGGGGCCACGGCCGTCCTCGAACGCACCACGGTCGTCGGCAGCACGTCCGTCTCGCCGAAGGAGGGCGGCGGCGGGGTCTTCAACGACGGCAACATGGTGGTCCGCGAGAGCCGGTTCGTCGGCAACTCGGCCGCCGGCGCCGAGGGCAAGGGCGGCGGCATGCTCAACGGCGGTGTGCTGACCATGACGAAGACCGAGTTCCGCGACAACAGCGCCAACGGCTACGGCGGTGGGCTCGCCAACTACCGGGGCGCGGCCGACGTCGCCACCACCATCCTCGCGCACAACATCGCCGGGCAGGGCGGCGGCCTGGCCAGCTTCTCGGCCCGGACGAAGGTCGAGGACACCCGGGTCGTGGACAACACCGCCAAGATCGGCGGCGGCATCGCCAACTCCGACGCGGTGCTGGTCCTGCGTGGCCTGGTCGTGCAGGGCAACACCGCCAGCGGCAACGGCGGGGGCATCTCCAGCGTCCAGGGCCTGCTGCCGATGGACGACAGCGTCGTCAGCGGCAACCACGCCCGGGGCAACGGCGGCGGCATCTTCGCCGACCGCTCCAACACGCTGGTACGCACCAGCGAGGTGAGCGGCAACGCCGCGGTCGGCGCGAAGTCCACCGGCGGCGGCATCTACACCGTCGCCGGGCAGCTCTCGCTGTTCAAGAGCAAGGTGGTCGACAACAGCGCGACCCTGCCCCCGGGTGGGATCTTCGCCGACCGGGCCCAGGTCAGGATCGACGACGCCAGCGTCGTCATCGAGAACCGGCCCACCAACTGCGTGGGCAGCAAGGTCACGATCGCCCACTGCTTCCGCTGACCCACGCTCTCGGCTCGCCCCGCTCGACGCGGTCGGCGCGCACCGCTGCAGATCTTAGACGGTTCGGATTCGCTCGTGACGGCAACTGTCCACGAAGCTCGCAGCAGACGCGAAGCGAAAGCGGCCCGCCCCCGGAAAGGGGGCGGGCCGCTCGTGCCGTGCCGCTCGTCCTACTTGGAGGGCTCGGGAAGCTCGCAGTCGACCTTCGGGTTGGCGCCGATGTAGTTCAACGGCCCGGCGACGATGGTCACCAGGATGGTGCCCGCCTCGGCGCAGTTCGTGTCGTCGCCGTTGTAGTAGCCCCGCTGTCCAGCGGCGATGGCGCCGATGACCAGCCAGATGACAAGGATGATTCCCAGAATCGACGGGCCGCGCCGCATGGCTTCCTCCCGGGTAGTGGTGTTTTCGAGGTGAGCCCGATGTACCCAACCGCCACTAGCGGCTAAACGGCCGCTGCCCCGTCCGTGCAGGTGCGGACAGGGCAGCGATGTCGGCGGCACGAGGGGGTCCCGGTGTCACCCGGAGCGTGGCCCGCAACCCGCTGGCCAGCCCCGACTGGTGCTACGCCTTCGGGGCGGCCCCGTCAGGCGTCGGCGCCACCCGCCGGGAGCACCCGGTCGGCCTCGGCCGGCGCGCCGGCGAGGACCTTCGCCTGCTGGGGCCACGTGGCCAGGCTGGGCGCGGCCCGCAGGCCGGCGGCGCGGATCGTCTCCCGCAGGGCCGCCTCGTCGAGGTCGGCGAGTTGCCGGTAGGTGCGGATGCCGGCGTCCTGGAGCGCAGCGGCCATCTTCGGGCCGATGCCCTGGATGCGACGGAAGTCGTCGGCCGACCCGGTGGTCGCCGCCCCGGCGGCGACCGGCGCGGGCTCGGGCTCGACCGGGGCGTCCTGCGCCTCGGAGCCGTCGGCGGTCGGCGGCAGGGCGTCGTCGACCGGGGTACGCGGCGCGGGGACGACGGGCGTGGCGGCTCCGGCTCCGGGCTCCGACACGGGCTCGGCCACGGGCTCGGCCGGCAGGACGGGCTCGGCCGGCGCGCTCTCGGCCACCGGCGGGACCGGCGCGGTCTCCACCGGCTCGACGGCCCCGGCCACCGGCTCGGCGTCGGCGGTCTCCGCCGCCGGCTCGGCGGGCGTCACGGCGACGGGCTCCGGATCCGTGGCGGGCTCCGGCTCGGCGGGGGTCGCGGCGACGGGCTCGGGCTCCGTGGCGGGCTCCGGCTCGGTAGGCGTCACGGCGACGGGCTCGGTGGGGGTCGTGTCCGTCGGCTCGGCCGGGGTCGTGGCGACCGGCTCGGGCTCCGTCACCGTCGCCGGCTCCGGGGCGTCGGCGGTGGTGTGGGCGTCGGCGGAGGAGACAGGGGCGGTGGCGGTGAAGGCGGCCGGGTCGGCGTCGCCGAGGACCCCGCCGGTCGGGGTGGGGGAGGCGGTGTCCGGGGTCGGCTGGTCGAGGACGGCGACCGGGGCCGACGCCGGCGCGACGGTCGCCTCCGGCCGCTGCTCGTCGACGGTGGCCTCGGGGGCGGGGCTGGACACCACCGCCACACCGGCGACCGGGTCACCCTCCACGATGGGCGTCGCGCCGGAGGGCGTCTCCTGCCGGCCACGCAGCGCCCATCCGGCCGCCGCACCCACCAGCAGTGCCAGGATCACGATCAGCCATTGCCCGAAACTCGACGGCACGTCGAACCTCCCTCTTTGAGAAGCATCGGTGAAAAGTCGCGAGAAAAATCCGTCGCAGCTTCGCACACGCGCCGTGTCGGCGACAGGGAGGTCCGGTGGCTTCCGGTGCTGGTGGGGCACTTCGAACCCGGGGTGGCGCCGGGGCTACCGAGAGTGAGACGACGTCCTCAGTCCTCCTCGCCGCGATAGGTGTAGAAGTCGTCGATGAACGTGCGCCGCAGCCGGGGCACCCGACTGGTGATGCCGAAGTAGCCGCGCGCCCCGAGCAGCGCGAGCCGCCCGATCACCGGACGGTAGATCCGGTCGTCGCCGCTGGTGCCGCTGCGGTGCAGCGAGTCGTGCACGCGGGCGAACCCGTACGGCAGCATGGCGGCCTCGTAGTCGGCGACGGCCTGCACCAGGGTCTTCTCCCCGGCGGAGGCCAGCCTGACCTGCCGGCAGAGCAGGGCGGCGTCGCGCAGGGCGGTGTTCGCGCCGACCCCGCGCCCCGGGGTCATGGTGTGGATGGCGTCGCCGAGCAGGGTGACGGTGCTGCTCTTCCAGGCCGGTACGGGCTCGGAGGTGGACACCCTGATGGGCAGGGCGCTGCCGGGGTCGCTGCGGGCCAGCAGTTCCCGCAGGTGGGGGTGCCAGTTGCGGGTGAGTTCCTGGGCGATCCGGACGAGGTCCTCGCCGCGTCGGCTCATGACGTCGGCGGGGAACCGGCGGGCCGTGCTCCAGATGATGAAGTTGATGTTGTCGCGGGTGGTGTCGTGGCGCAGGCCGGGCCAGCGGCGCAACAGGTCGGCGTCGGCGGCGGCGACGCCGGGCTTGACGTCGCCGTTGCGGTCCCACTTGAACTCCATCACGTGCAGCACGCCCATCGTCCCGCCCGCGCCGAAGACCAGCGAGATGCCCTGCGCGACGCGTTCGGGCAGCAGCGAGCGGGTGTGTTCGGTCAGCGGGATCCGGGTGGCGATGTTGATGGTGCCGGCGTCGCGGATCACCGCGTGCGGCAGGTACTGGCGGCGGACGGCGGAGTGCGTGCCGTCGGCGGCGACCAGCAGGTCGCCGGTCGCCGTGGTGCCGTCGGCGAAGTGCGCGGTGACCGTGCCGTCGTCGCGCTGGTCGTAGTGGGTGAACGTCTTGCCGAACTCGACGGTGTCCTCCAGGCCGGTGAGCAGGACCTGGCGCAGGGTCATCCGGGCGACCGAGCGTTCGGTGCCGACGTCGTCGGTGTCCGGGCGCAGCGGGAACGAGGCGGTCTGCCGCAGTCGCTCGGTGACGACGTTGAAGTAGCGGGGGCCGCGGGCGCAGGTGACGGCGAAGATGTCGAACAGCTCCGGCGGGAGGCACTCCCGCAGCGCCCTGCTGCCGGTGGGTCCGATGCCGACCCGGTAACCGAGCAGCCCGTCGGCGCGGGTGGTGTGCCGTTCGTGGACGGAGACGCCGATCCCGGCCCGGCGCAGCCCGTGGGCCAGGCAGAGGCCGCCGGTGCCGGCCCCGATGATCACTACGTGCGGTGGGTTGGCCACCATGGTCGCGGCCCTCCCGCTCAGCCGGCCGTGCCGGCGGCACCGACCGACGAGGTGGCGTCCCAGCTGTAGAAGCAGCCGGCGATCGCGTCGCGCGGCGAGCGCCAGGTCGGCAGGTACGGCGAGGTGTGCGCGGAGAGCCGCTCGTTGACCTGGAGGTAGAGCGGGTGGTTGCGGGCCGCGGCGAGGGCGTCGGCGTCGACGTCGGCGGTCTCCATCAGGTGTACGCACAGGTCGTGCAGGCAGTACAGGGAGCGGTGCCGGACCCCGGTGAGGCCCGGCAACTCCGTCGCGTCGGACTCGGCGAAGATCTGCGCCACGCGTCCCTCCGCGCCGGGGATGATCCTGCTGACGATCAGTAGACGACTCATGGGTCCCTCCCGCCGGCGGTGCTCCTGGATCAAGGTCGGGCGACCGTGGCACCGCTTCTGCGACCACCATGCCGACCGATCTGTCACGTTGCCGTCACCGTGGGTGTGTTTGCGGTGACGCGCCCGGCCTGCGCGGCTCGGGGGGCGTCGGGCGGCTGGCCTGCCGGATGGGCGCGAGCGTGTCGTGCAGCAGGGCGGTCATCGCCGGGGACGGCTCCAGGCGCAGTTCCCGCAGGAGCAGGTCGCGGTAGGCGTAGAAGGCGTGCACGGCCTCGAAGACGTTGCCCTCGGCGAGGTGGACCCGCACCACCAGCCGGTGCGGGGTCTCGCGTAGTGGTTCCGCCGCCATGGCCTCCAGCGCAGCCTCCAGGGCCTCGCCGTGCCGTCCCGCCGCGAGGTGGTTGCGGGCCACCTGTTCGAGCATGTGCAGCCGCAGTTGGCGCAGGCGTTCCCGTTCCAGCAGCACCCAGTCGTCGTACCAGCCGGGGAGCAGGTCGTGCCGGCCGGCGGTGAGGGCGGTGCCGGTGCTGCCCGGGTCGTCGCCGTCGCGGACGCGGGCGGCGGTGCTGGTCAGGTCGTCGACGTCGAGCCGTACGCGGGGGTCGAGGCGGGTGGTGTCGCCGGTGGTGACCAGGGGGCAGCACGGGTCCTGGCGCAGCCGCCACAGCGCGGTGCGCAGCGAGGACAGTGCCCGTTCCTCCGGCGCCTCGGGCCAGAGCAGGCCGGCGAGGTGGCTGCGGGTGGCGCCGGGGCGCAGCCCGATGAGCGCGAGGACCCGCTGCAGGCCGCGCGGCACGACGACGGGGGTCTCGTCGTGCAGCAGACGGAAGCCGCCGAGCAGGTGCAGCGAGACGTCCGGGGCGGGGCCGTCGCCCGCGGTCGACGTGGGCGGATCAGCGGTCACGGCGGCACCCCCTGCACCGGACCTCGTCCGGACTCCTCGTGCGTCCCGGCGCGCTCGCCCGGGGGCGCCACTGTCTCCGGTGGCGCCACGCGGCGCGGCTCGGGCGTCGCGACCGCCGGGCTGGCCCGCTTGAAGATTAAACAACAGTGATTACGGTGAGTCAACATGGGGTCAGGCGTGGCTGCTGCCATCGTGGACGGCGAAGTGCCCGCCAACTGCGAATATTTGTCGCCATCGGGGTCGTCTTCTCAGGCGAAGCATGGATTGTCCACAGGATTCATCAACGCAGCGTCACCGTTGGTCGTGTCGGTGGGTGGGCCGGCATTGACGCCTCGGTGACGGCGGTGCGCGCACCGTGGCGGCAGTCGTCCCGCGTGACGGCGAGTTCACGCCGCGCCGCCGCGCGCCCGAGGGAGGCAGTCCATGGATCGTTCGCTGATCGTCGCCAAGGTGGCACCCGACGCCGAGGAGCGGGTCGCTGAGATCTTCGCCGAGTCCGACGCGACGGAGTTGCCGCGCCTGGCCGGGGTCCGGCACCGGTCGCTGTACCGGCTGGGCGACCTCTACGTCCACCTGCTGGAGACCGAGCGGCCGGGGGAGACGGCGGTGGAGGGGATCCGGGAGCACCCCGAGTTCGCCCGGGTCAGCGCGCGGCTGCAGCCGTACGTCTCGCCGTACCTGCCGACCTGGCGCTCGCCCCGGGACGCCATGGCGCGCTGCTTCTACCGCTGGGACCACGGCGGGCTGCGGCCGTGACCCCCACCGTCGGCGGGCGGGTGCGGCCGCGCTGCGCCGGATGCGCCGCACCGGACGACGGGGGGAGTCCCGTTCGCGTCGCCGCCGCCGGTCCGTCCGGCCCCGACCAGAGGAGAAACTGATGACCGTCACCCACGGCCGCCCGCTCACCGCCGAGATCACCGAGATCCTGGTGGCGAACTGCGGCATGGACGCCGAGGCTGCGGCCCGGGAGCCCGAAGCGTCCCTGGAGGACCTCGGCATGGACTCCCTCGCCCTGCTCGAACTGTCCGCGGTGGTCGCCGACCGGTACCGGGTGCGCCTGCCCGAGGACGCCGCGCGGCTGAGCATCGCCGAGGTCGCCGACCTCGTGACCCGGGCGACCGACCCGCCCGGGCACACCGAGAACAGCATCGTCGTCGACGCGCCGCTGCGGCTGGTCTGGGAGCTGACCAACGACGTGGCGAACTGGCCGAACCTGTTCACCGAGTACGCCTCCGCGCAGATCCTCGAACGCGACGGCCGCACCGTGCGGTTCCGCCTCACCATGCACCCCGACGAGAACGGCGCGGTGTGGAGCTGGGTGAGCGAACGCACCACCGACTGGGAGAACCGCGAGGTGCGGGCGCACCGGGTGGAGACCGGCCCGTTCGAGTACATGCGCATCCACTGGCGCTACGACACCGAGCCGGAGGGCACTCGGATGACCTGGGTGCAGGACTTCGCGATGCACCCGAGCGCCCCGCTGGACAACGCCGGGATGACCGAGCGGATCAACACCAACAGCCGCGTCCAGCTCGCGGTCATCAAGGAACGGATCGAGCGGGCGGCGCGGGCCGGCTCCGCCACCACGGGAGGCGACGATGAGTGAGACCACCGCCCAGCGTACGACGGACGACCCGGCGTACCGGACGGTCGCCGCCCGCGACGTGCCGGCCGACCGGCGGCGCGGCGGCGAGCTGCGGGTGCTGCTCGGGCCGAAGACGGTCGGCAGCACCTCCGGGTTCATGGGGGTCGCCGCCCTCGCCCCCGGCGAGCGCATCGCCGAGCACTACCACCCGTACAGCGAGGAGTTCCTGTACGTGGCGCGGGGGGCGATCACCGTGGACCTGGACGACCGGCCGGTGCCGCTGGCCGCCGGGGAGGCGCTGCTCGTGCCGGTCAACGTGCGGCACCGGCTGCGCAACACCGGCGAGGAGCCGGCCGAGGTGGTGTTCCACCTGGGCCCCCTCGCGCCCCGGCCGGAGCTGGGTCACGTCGACACCGAACCGGCGGAACAGCGGGGCGCGTCGTGACCGCGCGCCGCACGGTGGTGACCGGCATCGGGGTGGTCGCCCCGGGCGGCGTGACCCGGGACCGGTTCTGGAAGACGATCACGGAGGGGCGCACGGCGACGCGGCGGATCACGTTCTTCGACCCGTCGCCGTTCCGTTCCCGCATCGCCGCCGAGTGCGACTTCGATCCGGTCGCCGCCGGGCTCACCGAGGCCGAGCGGCGCCGCGCCGACCGGTACGTGCAGTTCGCCCTCGCCTGCTCGATCGAGGCGGTCGCCGACAGCGGCCTGGAGTTGACCGACGCGCAGCGCGACCGCGCCGGGGTGGTGCTGGGCACCGCCGTCGGCGGCACCATGGCCCTGGAGCAGGAGTACGTGACCGTCAGCGACTCCGGCAGCCGCTGGCTGGTCGACCACGACCGGGGCGGGCCGTACCTGTACCAGGCGCTCGTGCCCAGCAGCCTCGCCGCCGACGTGGCCTGCCGGCACGGGCTGCACGGCCCGGCGCAGGTGGTCTCCACCGGCTGCACCTCCGGCATCGACGCCATCGGGTACGCCCACCAGCTCATCGCCGACGGCGAGGCCGACATCGTCCTCGCGGGGGCGGCGGACTCGCCGATCTCCCCGGTCACCGTCGCCTCGTTCGACGCGATCAAGGCGACCAGCCCCGACAACGACGACCCGGCGCACGCGTCGCGCCCGTTCGACGCCGACCGGCACGGTTTCGTCCTCGCCGAGGGCGCGGCGGTGCTGGTGCTGGAGGAGTACGGGCACGCCCGCCGCCGGGGGGCGCACGTCTACTGCGAGGTCGCCGGGTACGCCAGCCGCAGCAACGGCTACCACATGACGGGGCTGCGCCCGGACGGGCTGGAGATGGGGCTGGCCATCTCGGCGACCCTGAAGCAGGCGCGGCTCATCCCGCGGCAGGTCTCCTACATCAGCGCGCACGGCTCCGGCACCCGGCAGAACGACCGGCACGAGACGGCGGCGTTCAAGCGGGCCCTCGGCGAGGCGGCCCATCGGGTGCCGATCAGCTCCATCAAGTCCATGGTGGGGCACTCCCTCGGCGCGATCGGGTCCATCGAGATGGCCGCCTGCGCCCTCGCCATCGAGTACGGCGTGGTGCCGCCGACGGCCAACTGGGCCACCCGTGACCCGGAGTGCGACCTGGACTACGTGCCGAACGTGGCCCGGGAGGTGCCGGTGGACGTGGCGCTGTCGGTGGGCAGCGGCTTCGGCGGCTTCCAGTCGGCGATGGTGTTCCGCCGGCTGGGTGGGACGACGCAGGGCGGGGCGACGCAGGGCGGCACCGCGCACGGCGGGGCGGCGTCGGGCGGGGCGGCGTGACCACCCGGGCGGTGGTCACCGGGATCGGGGTGGTCGCCCCGAGCGGCATCGGCGCCGAGGCGCACTGGTCCACGGTGGTGTCGCGGACCCGGCGCACCGGCCCGATCACCCTGTTCGACCCGGCGTCCTACCCCACCCGCGTCGCCGGTCAGGTGCCCGACTTCGAGGCGCTGACCTGGGCGGACAACCGCCGGCTGGTGCAGACCGACCGGTGGACGCACCTGGGGTTCGCGGCCACCCGGCTGGCGCTGGCCGACGCCGGGCTGCCCGAGCACGCCCCCGAGCCCTACGGGTACGCCGTGACCCTGGCCAGCTCGTCGGGCGGGAACCTGTTCGGGCAGCGGGAGCTGCAACGGCTGTGGGGCGGGCCGTCGCGCACCGTCGGGGCGTACCAGTCGATCGCCTGGTTCTACGCCGCCAGCGTCGGGCAGCTCTCCATCCACCACCAGTTCAAGGGCCCCTGCGGGGTGCTGGTCAGCGAGTCCGCCGGCGGGCTGGACAGTCTCGCGCACGCGGTGCGTACCGTGCGGCGGGGCACCCCCGTGGTGATCGCCGGGGCCACCGAGTGCCCGCTGAGCCCGTACGCGCTGGCCTGCCAGCTGCGGTCCGGGCTGCTCAGCGTCGCCGACGACCCCGCCCGGGCGTACCAGCCGTTCGACGCCGACGCCGCGGGGTACGTGCCGGCGGAGGGCGGCGCGGTGTTCGTGGTGGAGGAGCTGTCGCACGCCCTGGCCCGGGGGGCCCGCATCTACGGGGAGGTCACCGGCTGGGGGGCCACCCACGACGCCGTGCACACCGGCCCCGGCCGGGCCGGGGACCCCGTCCAATACGCGCGGGCGATGCGGCTGGCCCTGGACCGGGCCGGCGTCACCCCCGACGACGTGGACGTGGTGCTGCCCGACGCGCTGGGCACGCCGGGCCACGACCGGGCCGAGGCCGACGCGCTGCGCGCGGTGTTCGGGGCCCGTCCCGTGCCGGTGACCACGGCCAAGCCGCTGACCGGCCGGGCGCACCAGGGCGGGTCGGCGCTGGACGTGGCCACGGCGCTGCTGGCCTTCGCCCACGACACGCTGCCCGCCTCCGCCGGCCCGGACCGGCCGGCCGACGGCTGCGAGCTGGACTTCCTGCGGGAGCCCCGCCGGCCCGCGTCCCGGGTGGCGCTGGTGGCCGCCCGGGGGTTCGACGGTTTCAACAGCGCGCTGGTGCTGCGGGGCGCGGCGGCCCGCCCGGCACCGGCACCCCGCCGGGCGGCCGAGCCCGGCCCGACCCAAGGAGTGGCACGATGATCGAACAGCGGGCGCGGGTGGTCTTCCTGGTCCGGGTGCCGCAGCAGCGCACCGGGGACTTCCTGCGCGCCTACGAGGCCATCCGGCACCTGGTCGCCGAGGGGGTGCCGGGGCACCTGGTGGACCAGGTGTGCCGCTCGTCGGCCGACCCGGAGCAGTGGCTGATCACCAGCGAGTGGGTGAACCTGGCCGCGTTCGAGGCGTGGGAGCGCAGCCCGGAGCACCGGGACCTGGTCAAGCCGATGCGGGAGTGCTTCACCGACGCCCGGTCGCTGCGGTTCGTCGTCCACGCGCAGACGCCGGCCCTGGCCTGATCTCGCGGGCGGGGCGCCCCGTCGCCATAAGATCGTGTATCTTCGATGGGTGGCTGCCGGTCGGCAGCCACCCATCGGCGTCAGGCCGACGTGGGGAGCCGTCAGGCTCCACGCGGGCAGGCGGTCGGGCCGAATCTGGGCAGGCTGCCGCCCGGGTGTGCCGGCTCTGCGGCGGGCAGGCTCCCGCCCCGTGGCGGCGACGTCGCCCACGGCCTCGCGGCCCCCGATCCTGCCCGGCGAACCGGCTGACCGGCAATCGGGCCGCACGACCTTTTTGATCTAGCCATTTGCATCTAGTAATGGTCTCGGCGGCTGTCGTAGTGTTCCGTCAGCACCCCGGAGGACGCACCACATTGGGCAGTTATGCCCAATTTCGATGCTGGGCGGTAGACCACAGTGACCATGGATCGTTCGGCAGCAGAATCTACAGTAGACCACCCTACCTGGGTTGACGACCTCTTGCTGGCCGGTCCGTCGGCCGAAGTTTGTCTGCGGCTGCCCGACCCGGTGGACCGGGGCACGCTGCGCCGGCTCGTCGCCGAGGCGCAGGCCCGGCTCACCGGCGCCGGGCTGCGTCCCGGGGGCGCCGCCGCGCTGCGCCTGCCGCCGTCGCTGGCGTACGTGGTGAACCTCCTCGCCACCTGGCGCACCGGGGCCCAGGCGATCCTGCTCGACCACCGGCTCACCGACCACGAGGTGCAGGGCGCGCTCGCGCGGCTCACCCCGCAGGTCGTCGTCGCCCCGGTGCGCAGCGGCGGCGCCGCGCTGAAGATCTTCGTCGACGTCACCGAGGGCGTCACCGCCTACTCGGACCGGCCCGCCGGCAGCACGCACGCGGTGATCCAGCTCAGCTCCGGCTCCACCGGACCGTCCAAGGTGATCGGTCGCAGCGCCGCGTCCCTCGTCGCCGAGGTGCGCCGCTACACGCGCATCGACGGCGTGGCCCTGCCCGGCGAGCGGATCATCCTGCTGCCGTCCATGGTGCACGTGCTCGGTCTCGTCGGCGGGCTGCTCTACGGCCTGCACGCCCACGTGACGCTGGTGCCGCCGGACCGGCTCAGCGGCGACGCGGTGCTGGCCGCCATCGCCGCCGACGACACCCCCGCCACCGTGCTCGGCGTGCCGTTCCACATCGGACTGCTCGCCTCCACCCGGCCGACCGGCCCGCTGCCGCAGTTCAAGCGGATGACCACCGGCGGCGAGCTGGTCCCGCCGGCCGTCGTCAATGCGTTCGTCGACCGCTTCGGCGTGCCGCTGGGCAACATGTACGGGATGACCGAGGTCGGCGTCATCGGCACCGACCTGCACGGCTGGCACCGGCCCTCGATCGCCCCCGCCCCCGGGATCACCGTCCGCGAGTCGGCCACCGGCGAGCTGTGGGTGAGCTGCCCGGACTCGCCGTACGTCGGGCTGTCCGACCCGGACCGCTGGGCCGACGGCTGGCTGCACACCCGCGACGCCGGCACCGTCGACCCCGGCACCGGCCTGGTCACCGTGCGCGGCCGGCTCGACTCGCAGGTCTCCGTCGGCGGGCTGAAGGTCGACCTCACCGAGGTCGAGGCCACCCTCGCCGGGCTGCCCGGCGTCGCCGCCGCCGTGGTCGTGCACGACGGCGACATCACCGCGTACGTGCAGCCGGACGGGCCGCTGTCGGAGGACGTGCTGGAGAAGCTGCTCGCCGAGCGGCTCGCCGCCTACAAGCGGCCCCGCGTCCTGCACCTGCTCGACCGGCTGCCCCGCACCACCACCGGCAAGCTGGTCCGGTCGACCGAGGCGCTGCGGGCGGCCACGCCGTGACCGGCCCGCTCCGGCGGCCCGGTGCGGTGCCCGCCGACCTGACTGATCGATCAGCCGATCACCAGCTCGACGCCGTCCGCCGGCCCGTCGACCGCCAGGGCCAGCACCAGGTCACCGGCCAGCACCAGGTCACCGGCCGGGACCGGCCCGTCGCCGGCCCGGCCGTCGCCTGCGGGCAGCCGGGGGTGGCCGACCCGCAGCCCACCGGCCCCCGGGACGGGGCGCAGCAGCTCACCCGGCCCGCCGGGGACCGGCATCGGCCGGCGCAGGCCGCCGTCGCGCAGGCCGCGCCCGAGCGCCTTGCCGACCGCCTCCTTGGCCGTCCACAGCAGCAGGAACGCCTCGACGCGCTGCCCGGGCGGGCGTCCGCGCAGCCAGGCCGCCTCCTGCGGGGCGTACCAGCGGCGGGCCAGCGCCAGCGCGGGCAGCTCCCGGCGGCGCTCGACGTCGACGCCGACCCCGCCGCCGCGGCGGGCCGCCACCACCACGACCCCGCCGGTGTGGCTGACGCTCACCGGCAGCTCCACCGCGTCACCGGCGTCGACGAGCGGCCGCCCGGCCGCGTCGCGTCGCACCCGGATCTCCGCCTCCGCCCGGCCGAGCAGCGTGCCACCCGCGCGCCGCAGCAGCCGCCGGGCCGCCGCCGGCCGATCGCCGTCGGTACGGCCGAGGAACACGTACACGGTGTCCCGACCGGGCACCGCTGACTGGCTCACGGAAAGAGGTTAACCATGCGCGACGAGGTCCGTGCCTTCGTCATCTCCCAGCTCGACGACATGAACTACGACGTCGACGGCATCGACGACGACACCACCCTCGGCCCGGCCGGCGTCGACCTGGAGTCGCTGGCCCTGGCGGACCTGGCCGTCCGCGTCGAGGACCGCTACGGCCTGAAGTTCGCCGACGACGAGTCGGAGAAGCTGGCGCTGATGACGGTCGGCGAGTTCACCACGATGGTCGCCGACCGGGTCGCCGCGACGGCCGACGGCAACTCCTGATGGCCGGTCAGCCCGACCTGGGGCGAGCTGACCTGCTGACCATGCTCGCCGAGATGACCGCGAAGCCCGTCGGCCAGGTGTCCGACCGGGTGGGCTCGATGGAGCTCGCCTGGCTGGTCCACCTCGTCGAACAGCGCTACGACCGCCGGCTCGACCTCACCGACGACCAGCTCGCCGGCATCCGGACGGTCGACGACGCCCTGGCGGTGTTCCACACCTGCCTGACCGCCCCCGCAGATGGCTGAGCGGGCCCCCGTACGGATCACCGGTGTCCACGCGCTCAGCGCCCTCGGCAGGGGCGCCGACGCCCAGCTCGCCGGGGTGCTCGCCGGCACCCCCGCGTTCCGGCCCGTCGGCCGCTTCGACACCAGCGCCCGGCGGGTCGGCGTGGCGGCCACCCTGGCGGACGCCGGCCCGCTGGCCGACGAACTGACCGAGGCGGTGCACGCCGCGTGCGCCGCCGCCGGGCTCGACACCGCCGGCCGGGCCGGCGCGCCGCTGCTGCTCGCCGCCCACGGCGGGACGGGCGTGCCGGCGCTGGCCGGGGAGCTGGCCCGCCGGTGCGGGCTGGCCGGCGCGTCCCGGGTCTACACCAGCGCCTGCGTGTCGGCGTCCACCGCGGTCGCCGACGCCGCCGCGCTGATCGGCCGCGGCGACGTCGACCGGATCGTCGTCGCCGCCGGGTACCTGGTCGAACCCGACCAGTACGCGCTCTTCGACGCCGGCCGGGCCCTCGCCACCGACGGCGCGGTCCGCCCGTTCAGCGCCGGGCGGCGTGGGCTGCTGCTTGGCGACGGCGTGGCCGCCGTGGTGCTGGAGTCCGCCACCGCGGCGGCCCGGCGGGACGCGCCGACGCTGGCCTCGGTGCTCGGCTGGGGCCGGGCCGGCGACGCCTACCACCCCTGCCAGCCCGACCCGCAGGGGCGCGGCCTGGCCCGCGCGCTCGGCGCGGCCCTGCGCCGCGCCGGCCTGCGCCCCGAGGACATCGGGTACGTCAACGCCAACGCCACCGGCACCGGCTACAGCGACGCCGCCGAGGCGGCGGCGCTGCGGCTGGCCTGGGGCGAGCACGCGCACCGGGTGCCGGTCAGCTCGACCAAGGCGCTGCACGGGCACGCGTTGGAGGCGTCCGGGCTGCTGGAGCTGGTGGTGACCGTGCTGGCCGTACGGCACGGGAAGCTGCCGGTCAACGCCGGCTGGCTCGGCCCCGACGAGGCGTGCCCGCTCGACGTCATCCGCGACGCGCCCCGCCCGGCCGCCACCGGTTACGCGGTGAGCCTCAACGCCGCGTTCGGCGGCGCCAACACCGCCCTGCTGGTCGGTGCGGCGTGACCGGCACCGGGGAGCTGCCGACGGCGACGGACGGCCGGCTGCGGGTGCTCGCGCAGGCGCGCTGGCCGGAGCCGGGCGACGCCGCCCCGCCGACCCTGCCCGGGTTCGTGCACTCGCGGTTCAGCCCGGTCGTCGCGGCCGTCGCCGACCGGTGCCTCACCCGACGCCACGGCGAGCGACCGGCCCCGGAACCGGCCGGCGGGCGGACCGCGGTGGTGCTGGTCAGCGCCGCCGGGGACCGGGCCAGCGCCGACCACGTGCACGCCACGGTCGCCGCCGGGGGGCGACCGGGCCCGCTGTTCTTCTTCCAGTCGGTGCCCAACAGCGTGGCCGGGCACGTCGCCGCGCGCTGGGGGCTGGGCGGGCCGGTGGTCTGCCTCGCCCCGACCGGGGACCCGCTGGCCGAGGGAACGGCCGAGGCGGAACTGCTGCTGAGCGACGGCGACGCCGACGAGGCACTACTGATCCTGATCGAACAGGCACCCGACGACGCCGGTGCGGGCGTCGAGGCCGCAGTGCCGGGCGACCCGCCCGGGACCGCCGCCGTCGCGGTGCTGCTGGGGGGAGGAGTCACACCATGAGGACCAAGGGACTGCGCGGCCTGCTGGCCGCCGACACCGAGCTGGGCGCCGGCAACGTGCTGGCCCGGGTGCTGGCGCACGGCGCCGACCCGGACGGCCCCGGCCTGACCTTCGACACGGAGGTCGACGGGCACCCCGCCGAGCGCCCGCTGACGCTCGGCCAGCTCGACGAGCGGGTCGCCGCCCGCGCCGCCTGGCTGCGCGCCCGGGGCGTCAAGCCCCGCGACCCCGTCGCCGTCTGGGCCACCGCCGCCGCCGACATGGTGCTCAGCTTCCTGGCGCTGACCCGCCTCGGCGCGATCCCCGCGCTGATGAACGGCAGGCTGCGCCCGGAGATCGCCGCCGAGTACATCCGCCGGCTGCGCGGCGCGGGCGTGCTCGCCGACGCCGCGCACACCGAGCTGCTGGCCGGGCACGACCTCGGCGCGCCGCTGCTCGGCACGCCCGCCGACGCCGGCACGGGCGACCCGGCCGCCGCCGGGGCCCACTACCGGCACCACCCCGACGACCCGATCGTCATCACCCACACCTCCGGCACCACCGGCGTGCCCAAGGCGGTCCTGCACTCGCACGCGAGCCTGTTCGCCGCCACCCGGCACCTGCTGTCCATGCCGCAGGCGCAGGGCACCCGCCGCATCCTCAACGCGCTGCCCGCCCCGCACACCGCGACCGTGCTCATGGTCAACCAGGCGCTGGGCAACCGGGCCGAGATGTTCCTGCTGTCCGACCAGGGCGGCGAGCGGGTCCTCGACGCGATCCAGCGCTGGCGGCCCGACGGCGTGTTCGGGTTCTCCGTCACCTGGGCGGAGCTGGCCCGCTTCGACCTGTCCGCGTACGACCTGGACTCGGTGCGGCTGTGGTTCAACACCGGCGACTGCTCGCACGAGCCGCACGTGCGCCGGCTCGTCGCGGTCGGCTCGCGGGACACCGTGACCCGCCAGGGCGTGGTGCGGGTGCCCGGGTCCGTGTTCATCGACGGGCTGGGCTCCAGCGAGATGGGCCACTCGATGTTCCACATCACCCACACCGCCGACACCGACCGGTACGGCCGCTGCGTGGGCCGCCCGTACCAGTTCACGAAGGTCGCCGTGCTCGACGCCGACGGCAACGAGCTGCCCCCGGGGCAGGTCGGCTTCCTCGGCATCGACTCGCCGTCGCTGTTCCGCGGCTACTGGAACGACTCGGTCACCACCTACCGGTTCCGGCTGCGCGGCTGGTACCTCACCGGCGACCTGGTCTACGCCGACGCCGACGGGCGCTACTACCACCTGGACCGGGCCGTCGACTCCGTCGAGGTCGGCGACGGCCGGCGGTTCTTCACCGCCCTGTCCGAGGAGCGGGTCCTCGCCGCCTGTCCCGACGTCACCGACTGCACGGTGGTGATCGTCAAGGAGGACGACCGCGTCGTCACCGACGTGCTGCTGGAGCTGGCGGCCGGGGCCGACCCGGGCGTCGACCGCACCGAGGCGGTGCGCGCCGCGCTCGGCGCGGACGTCGGGGCGACCCTGCGCCGGGTGGTGCCGGTGCGTTCCGAGGACATCCCGGTCACCGTCACCGGCAAGGTCCGCAAGGTGGTGCTGCGCGAGCGCTACCTGACCGAGTCGTCGTCGTGACCGCCCTCATCACCGGGATGGGCCTGCTGACCCCGGCCGGGCGGGGGGCGGGGGAGACCCTCGACGCCCTGCTCGCCGGCCGGTCCGGGCTGGTCCGCCCGCCGCAGGACCACCCGGCCCACGGGTCGCTGGAGGCCGCCGGGCTGCTGCCGGACATCGACCCGCGTACGGTCGCGTCCGGCCCGGAGACCCGGGTGCTGGACCGGATCGTCGTGCTCGCCCTGCTCGCCGCCGCCGATGCGCTCGCCGACGCCGGCATCGAGGTGGGCCGCGACGTCGACCCCGCCCGGATCGGCGTGATCGTCGGCGGCGTCGGCGGGATGGCCACCCTGGAGCGGCAGGTGCTGGCACGGGCCGAGCGGGGCCGGGCGGCGGTCAGCCCGTACCTGCTCACCGGGATCCTGCCGAACATGCCGGCGGCGCGGATCGCCATCGCCCACGGCATCCGCGGCTACAGCTCGTCGGTCGGCACGGCGTGCGCCTCCGGCGCGCAGGCCGTCGCCGACGCGGTCCGGCTGATCCGCGCCGGGGAGGCCGACGTGGTGGTCTGCGGGGCCAGCGAGGCCCCCCTGTTCCCCACCTTCGCCGACACCTTCGGCAACGCCCGGGCCCTCGCCCGGGGCTGGGCCGACCCGGCCGAGGCGAGCCGGCCGTTCGACGCCCGCCGCAACGGCTTCGTCCTCGCCGAGGGCGCGGCGCTGCTGGTGCTGGAACGCGCCGAGCACGCCGCCGCCCGGGGCGTGGCCGGCTACGCCGAGGTCGCCGGGTACGGGGCGAACACCGACGCCCACCACCCCACCGCGCCCCGGCCCGACGGGGCGGGAGCGGCCGAGTGCATGCGCCAGGCCCTGGCCGGCGGCGCGGTGACGGCCGGCGACGTCGGCTACGTCAACGCCCACGGCACCGGCACCAAGCTCGGCGACATCGCCGAGATCACCGCCCTGACCGACGTGTTCGGCGAGGGCCGGGTGCCGGTCAGCTCCACCAAGGCGCTCACCGGGCACCTGCTCGGCGCGTCCGGGGTGCTGGAGGCCGCCGCCACCGCGCTGGCGCTGGGCCGGGGGCTGCTGCCACCGACCTGGAACCTCGACGACCCGGACCCGGCCTGCCCGGCGGACCACATCCGCAAAGAGGCCAGGCGGGCCGACGTGGAACACGCGCTGACCAACTCGTTCGGCTTCGGGGGGCAGAACGTGAGCCTGCTGCTGCGGCGCACCGCCGGTGCGGGTGCGCGCGCCGCCGCGCCGGGAGGTGATCTCGCGTAACACCCCGGGCGGGGGAGCCCGGACGGCAGTCACGGGGGGACATGGGGAAGGGCTGGTAAATGGACATCCGTTCTATAGATCACATCGAACTCTTCGTGGGGGACGCCCGGCAGGCCGCCTTCTACTTCGGCACCGCCGTCGGGTTCCGCCTGGCCGGGCAGGGCGGCCCCGAGACCGGGCTGGCGGGGCAGCGGTCGCTGCTGCTGCGCCAGGCCGACATCCGGATGGTGCTCACCTCCGGGCTGACCGCCGGGCACCGGGCGTCGACGTACGTGCAGCGGCACGGCGACGGCATCGCCGTGGTGGCGCTGGAGGTCGACGACGCCGCCGGGGCGTACGCGGAGCTGGTGGGCCGGGGGGCGACGCCGGTGACGCCGCCGGCCACCTTCACCGGCGCGGACGCCGAGGTCGTCACCGCCGAGGTGGCCGGCTTCGGCGACGTGCTGCACCGGCTGGTGGAGCGCCGGGGCGACCGGGGCGAGTTCCTGCCCGGCGCGTTCGAGACCACCGAGCCCACCGGGCTGGCCGGCGACGACGGCCTGCTCGCCGAGATCGACCACCTGGCGATCTGCGTGCCGCCGGGGCAGCTCGACGCGACCGTCGCCCACTACGAGCGGGTCTTCGGCTTCGCGCAGATCTTCACCGAGCACGTCGAGGTCGCCGGGCAGGCGATGAACTCCACCGTGGTGCAGAGCCCGTCCGGGCGGGTCACCCTGGTGCTGCTGGAGCCGGACCGCAGCCACCGGCCGGGGCAGATCGACGCGTTCCTCACCGAGCACGCCGGGGCCGGCGTGCAGCACCTGGGGCTGCGCACCGACGACATCGTCACCGCCGTCGGCGCGCTGCGTTCCCGGGGCGTCCGGTTCGCCGGCACCCCCGGGGCCTACTACGACGACCTGGAACGGCGGGTCGGCCCGGTCGACGCGTCGCTGGACCGGCTGCGCGAGCTGAGCATCCTGGTCGACCGCGACCACGGCGGCCAGCTGTTGCAGATCTTCACCGAGTCGATGCACGTGCGGCGCACCCTCTTCCTCGAACTCATCGAGCGACGCGGGGCGCTGACCTTCGGCAGCGGCAACATCAAGGCCCTCTACGAGGCCAAGGAACGGGAGCTGGCCGCGGCGGGGGCGACCCCCGCCGTCGCGGCCGGCACGGCACAAGGGGTTGGGGCATGACCACCACACAGATCCACCCGGCGCTGACCGCGCAGGAGGAGGCGCTGCTGCCGTCCGACGAGGACGTGCGGCACTACGCCGAGCACGGCTGGTACCTGTCGAAGAAGCTGTTCACCGACGAGGAGGTGGACGCCCTCGTGGCGGCCACCGACCGCTACTACGACGGCGAGCGGGACCGCACCCTGCCGGTGCGCCCGCCGAAGCTCGCCTACTGGGACCCGTCGAAGGGCCCGGTGCAGCGGCACAACGACTACGTCCACTACGAGCACGACGGGATCGCCGCGATCCTGCGCAAGCCGCTGCTCGGGGCGGTCGCCGCCCGGCTCGCGCGGGCCGCCGAGATCCGGGTGTTCCAGTCCACGCTGATCTACAAGCCGCCGATCGACGGCGAGCCGTCGAACATCGTGCCCTGGCACTTCGACAAGCACTACTGGTCGTCCTCGTCGTCGGAGGACATGCTCACCGCGTTCATCCCGTTCCACGACTGTGGCGAGGAGATGGGCACGATCACCATGGTCGACGGGTCGCACCGGTGGAAGGAGATCGGCGCCGACGACACCGTCGTGCGGCACTTCGCCGAGCGCGACCGCGACCAGCTCGAGGAGATGCTGGCCCGCAACGCCGCGCACAACGGCGCCCAGATCCGCAAGATCCCCATGGTGATCCCCAAGGGACACGTGAGTTTCCACCACTGCCGCACCTACCACGGCAGCGGCGCGAACGTCAGCGGTCGCCCGCGCCGGGCGATCTCGCTGCACCTGCAGGACGGCGCGAACGCCTACCGGGAGTTCCCGCTCTCCGACGGCACCCTCGCCGCGTACAACCACGACGTGCTGGTCCGCCGCACCCACGACGGGCGGCCGGACTACGCGGACCCCGACTTCTGCCCGGTCATCTGGCGCGACCGCGCCCAGCAGGGAGGCTGACAATGTCACGGTACGACTGGGGTAAGACGCACCCGGGCATCGAGCGGTTGGAGCAGGCGGTGACCGACCGCCGCGACGTGGTGGTCAAGCACCCCCTCTACGCCAACCTGGACACCCACGAGGCGCTGGTGACCTTCATGGAGCACCACGTCTTCGCGGTCTGGGACTTCATGTCCCTGCTGAAGTCGCTGCAGCGGCAGCTCACCTGCGTGGACGTGCCGTGGATCCCCACCGGCCCGACCGGCAGCCGGCGGCTGATCAACGACATTGTGATGGTCGAGGAGAGCGACGAGCTCGGCGAGGGCTACATCAGCCACTTCGAGCTGTACGTGCGGGGCATGGCCGAGGCGGGGGCCGACACCGGCGCCGTGGACGCGCTGGTCGACCTGCTGCGCGCCGGCACGCCGGTGACCGAGGCGCTGGTGAAGGCCGGCGTGCCCGGCCCGTCGGCGGCGTTCGCCGCCACCACCTGGAAGATCATCGAGTCGACGCCGGTGCACTGCCAGGCGGCGGCGTTCGCGTTCGGCCGCGAGGACCTGATCCCCGACATGTTCACCCAGGTCGTCGCCGTCAACGAGCGCAGCCAGAAGCTGCACACGTTCGTCGACTACCTGGAGCGGCACATCGAGGTCGACGGGGAGCAGCACACCCCGATGGCCATGCAGATGCTCGCCGACCTGTGCGGCGACGACGACACCAAGTGGCAGGAGTGCGCCGACACGGTCAACCTGGCGCTCACCGCCCGCGCGCAGCTCTGGGACGACATCCTCGCCGCGATCAAGGAGGGTCGCCCGGCGTGACCCGCGACGATCCCGTCCGGCTGTACCGCACGGTGCGGCTGATCCGCCGGTTCGAGGAGCGGGCCGTCGACCTGGTCCGCGCCGGGGCGATCGTCGGCGGCATCCACCCGTACCTCGGTCAGGAGGGGATCGCCGCCGGGGTCTGCGCGGCGCTGCGCGACGACGACCTGGTCACCGGCACCCACCGCGGGCACGGCCACGTGCTCGCCAAGGGGGCCGACCCGGCCCGCATGCTCGCCGAGCTGCTGGGCCGCGAGACCGGGCTCAACCGGGGCCGCGGCGGCTCCATGCACGCCGCCGACCTCGCCGTCGGGGTGCTCGGCGCGAACGCCATCGTCGGTGCCGCCGGCGCGATCCTCACCGGAGCGGTGTGGGCGCGTCGGCGGCGCGGCGACGACCTCGTCGGGGCCACCTTCTTCGGCGACGGCGCGGTCAACGAGGGCATGCTGCTGGAGGCGTTCAACCTGGCCGCGCTGTGGCGGGTGCCGGTGCTGTTCGTCTGCGAGAACAACGGCTACGCCACCACCATGCCCGTCGAGGGCGCGGTGGCCGGCACGATCCCCGGCCGCGCCGAGGCGTTCGGCATGCCGGCGGCCGTCGTCGACGGCCAGGACCCCGAGGCGGTACGCGACGCCACGGCCGCCGCCGTCGCCCGGATGCGCGCCGGGGGCGGGCCGGAGCTGATCGAGGCCCGCACCTACCGGTTCGACGCCCACCACACCTTCGAGCACGCGGTACGCCTCGACTACCGCGCGCCGCAGGAGGTGGCCGCCGGCCGGTCCCGCGACCCGGTCGAGATCCAGGGCGCCCGGCTGTCCGGGGTGGACCGGGCCGCCGTCGACGCCGACGTCGAGGCGACCCTCGACGCGGCCCTGGAGTTCGCCCTGGCCAGCCCCGAGCCCGACCCGGCCGGCGCGCTGGCGCACCTGTACGCCAGCGGGCTGGTCGCCCGGACGGGAGGTGGCTGATGCCACGGCTGTCGTACCGCAAGGCCCTCACCCGGGCCCTGGCCGACGAGATGGCCCGCGACGAGTCGGTGTTCCTGCTCGGCGAGGACATCCGGGTGGCCGCCTCGAACGTCACCGCCGGGCTGCTGAAGCGGTTCGGGCCGGACCGGGTGGTGGACACCCCGCTGTCGGAGCAGGCGTTCACCAGCTTCGCCACCGGCGCGGCCCTGGCCGGGTTGCGCCCGGTGGTGGAGTTCCAGATCCCGTCCCTGCTGTTCCTGGTCTTCGAGCAGATCGTCAACCACGCGCACAAGTTCCCGCTGATGACGGGCGGGCAGGCCGAGGTCCCGGTCACCTACCTGGTGCCGGGCTCCGGCTCGCGCACGGGGTGGGCGGGGCAGCACTCCGACCATCCGTACAGCCTGTTCGCCCACGTCGGGGTGACCACCGTGGTCCCGGCCACCCCGGCCGACGCGTACGGGCTGCTGGTCTCGGCGATCCGGCACGTCGACCCGGTGGTGGTGTTCGCGCCGGCCGGGGCGATGGACGTGCGCGCCGACGTGGACTTCGCCGCCCTGGCCCCGGTGCCGATCGGGCGGGGGCGGGTGCACCGGGCCGGCGACGACGTGACGGTGGTCGCCGTCGGGCACCTGGTGCACGACGCGCTCGCCGTGGCCGAGGAGCTGGCCGACCAGGTGTCGGTGGAGGTCTTCGACCCGCGCACGCTCTACCCGTTCGACTGGGACGGGCTGACCGCGTCCGTGGCCCGCACCGGGCGGCTGGTCGTGGTGGACGACTCCAACCGGTCCTGCGGGATCGCCGGGGAGATCATCGCGACCGTGGTGGAACGGGTGCGGCTGCTCGCGCCGCCCCGGCGGGTCACCCGCCCCGACGGCGCGGTGCTGCCGTTCGCCCCGGCGCTGGACCGGGCCGTGCAGCCCGGCCGCGAGCAGCTCACCGCCGCCATCCAACTCACCATGAAGGACGAGTGATGATCGACCCGAACTACCCGTGGCCGCCGCTGGACCAGGCGTGGAACGACCTGCCGGAGTCGACCCGCGCGGCGATGGTGGCCGCCGGGGCGGGCGCGTGGAAGGAGATCTTCTACGGCTGCGCGACGTACAACCAGACGTGGCGGCTGGCCCGGCCCCCGGTGATGCCGGCGGACGCGTTCCGCGAGCTGAACGAGGTGTGCGACCGGCTCGCCCAGCTCATCCTGGAGTCGTGCCAGCGGCGGGCCCGCACCGCCGGGGAGCTGACCCGGCTGCTCGGGGTGCCGGCGGAGGAGACGAAGCTGCTCGACACCGACGAGGTCCTGTCGGAGGCGCTGCTGGCCGCGTACCGGCCGGACGTGCTGATCTCCGGCGGGGTGCCGAAGTTCGTCGAGTACAACATCGACAGCAGCCTCGGCGGCGGCTTCGACGCCGACACGGTCGTCTACCGGTACGCGAAGCTCTACGCCGAGCGGGGCATCCTCGACGGGCTGGCGGTGCGGCCCGCCCCGTCCCTGCTGGACCAGCGGTTCGTGGCGATCCGTGACGAGCTGGGGCTGGCCGACGGGGCCCGGGTGGCGCTGCTGCTGGACTTCGACGCCGACTACCCGGGCCTGGAGACGCCGGACGACTTCATCCGGATCCTGTCCCCGCTGGCCGACCGGGCCCGCCACTTCGGCATCGACCTGGTCATCGCCCAGCTCAAGCTGGCGACCCTGGACGAGGACAAGCGGCTCGTCGTCGACGGCGCCCCGGTGGACGCGCTGTTCCGGCTCTTCGTGCCCAACCGGGTGCACGCCAGTGCGGGCCTGGACGCGGTCGCCGGTGCCCTCGCCGCCGGCACCCTGCCGATGTTCGTCAGCTCCGCCGCCTGGCTGCTCGGCAACAAGATCAACTTCGCCTGGCTGTGGGAGGACCTCGACACCCTGCCCGAGGCCGACCAGGCGCTCGTGCGCCGGTACGTCCCCCGCACCACCGCCCTCACCGCCGCCGAGCTGCCCCGGGCGCTGGCCGATCAGCACGACCTGGTCGCCAAGCCCGCCGACGGCTCCGCCGGCATCGGCGTGCTGCTGGGCCGCGAGACCGACCCGCAGCAGTGGGAGGAGGGGCTGCGCGCCGCCCTCGACGAGGGCGGCTACATCCTCCAGGAGTACATGCCGGCCGACCGGGTGGCGATGGACTTCGTGCGGATGGAGACGGGGGAGACGGTCACCGCCGACGTCCCGTACAGCCTCGCGCCCTACCTGTTCGGCCGCACCGGCTCGGGCGGCCTGGCCCGGGTGGGCTTCCCCGGCTGCGACAGCGTGCTCAACCTCGCGCGCGGGGTCCTGCTCACCGGCATCCTGCTCACCGACTGACCGCCTCCCCGGCGGCGGCCTCCCCGAGAGTCGCCGCCGGGCCGGTCACCGGCGCGCGGCCAGGTGCGCACCGAGGCGACGGACCGTCTCGGCGGCGGCGATGGCGTCGCTGCGGGCGCTGCCGTGCCGCCCGTCGCCGCTGTACAGCGTCGGGTCGGCCACCGCCGGGTGGTCGGTCAGGTGCACGTGCAGGGTGCCGAGCCGCTCGCCCAGGGCCCGGGTGTGCGTCGCCAGCCGGCGCATCCGCTCGCCCAGGCTCTCCCGCAGCCGCGCCGGCACCGCCGGGCTGTGCGACACGTCGAACATGCCCACCGTCACCACGTCCGCCCCCGCCTCCTGCAACCCGGCGACCATGGCGGCCAGCTCCGCGTCGACGGCGTCCGCGTCGTAGGCGGAGCGGAACGCGTCGTTGCCGCCGCACACCACCAGCGCCAGGTCCGGGCGGAACTCCACCGCCGGGGCGAGCTGGGTGGCGCGGACCTCGTGCGCCCGCAGCCCCCGCAACCCCAGATTGAGGTACGCCAGCCCGGGGCGGGCCGCGTCCAGCTCGGCGGCGATCCGGTCGGCCCACTGCACGTCCGGGTACCCGTCGACGGGCTCGCACAACCCCTCGGCGACGCTGTCGCCGAGCACCACGAACCGCCGCCACGGGTGCCCGGCGAGCAGCCGCGCGCTCTCGCCCGCGCGCAGGCAGTACGGGTCGGTGGCTTCGGTGCGGCTCGACGGCATGATCGGCACGCTAACCGACCCGCCCGCCGCGTCGACACCCCTACCCGTCGAGCGTCACCTCGGCCAGGTACACGCAGGTCCGCTCCTCGTGGGAGGAGTAGTAGCTGACCCGCAGCACCCCGTCGTGCCAGCCCAGCCCCGGGTAGCCGCAGTCGCCGCCGGAGGGCAGCGCCACCAGCTCGGTCAGGACGCCCCGGTGCGGATCGACGGCGCAGACGGCGGTGCGCGGGCCGCCGTCGAGCAGGCGTACCCCGGCGACGAGGCGGCCGTCGGGCAGCCCGAGCAGGGCCGGCCCGCCCACCCGCACCCCGAGGTCGGTCCACGCCCAGTGCCGGTACGGCGGGCGGGCCCGCCCGAGCTGGGCGGTGGCCGCCTCCCGGTCGCGGCGCAGCAGGCAGGTGGCGGTGCCGTCGGGGCCGAAGACCAGCCCGGACTCGTTGGGGTAGCCGCCGAGGAAGAGGGTGTCGACGACCGGCTGCAGGTCGAGCCCGTCGCCGCTGCGGTAGAGCCGGACGAACCGGGGCTCCCGGGTGGCGTACCCGATGCCGTACATGGCCCCGCCGTGCCAGGCCGCCTGCCACACCCAGATGTCGCGCTCGCCGACCGGCGTCGGCTCGCCCCAGCGTTGCCCGTCGGCCGACAGCCAGGTCAGCGTGCGGAACGCTGTCTGCTCCTGTCCCGTCCCGGGCCCGTCCGGGTGGCCGGTGACCGCCGCGGCGAGCAGTTGCAGCCGGCCGTCGGGCCGGGTCACGAACCGGGGATCGCGCAGGTCGGTGGCCGCCCGCTCCAGCCGGGCGACCGGGGACCAGTCCCGCCCGTCGGCGGAGGCGATCACCCGGATCGCGCCGTCGATGGAGAGGTGCCCGGCGCCCTCCCGGTACGCGCACACCCACCGGCCCCGATGACGGACCAGGTCGGTGAAGGCGTTGTGCCCGGCGGCGTCGCCGATCCGGCGCACGGTGCCGAGCCGGGCGGTGGCCACCGGGCTGTCGGTCGATGACGGCATGGTTCTCCTCGCGGGTCGCCGGTCCGGTCGCGCCCGGGGAGGCAGTCGGTGCGACCCGACCGGCCACGGTAGGCGTACCACCCGACGCGACGCGGGCCCGCCGGAGAACGCGGGGCGGACGCGGGGCGAACATGCGAGGAAGCCGTGTCGGGCGGGTGGCGGTATCCCGGCGGCCGGACACCGCCACCTGCCCGACATGCCGAGCAGTCCCCTACCCGGCGGGCGGCGCGGCAGGCGGGGCGGCCGGGGCGGGGCGCGACCGGCCCGCGCGCAGCGGACCGGCGAGCAGCGGCCCCACGGTCAGCACCGCGCACAGCACCGCCATCACCAGCAGCGCCGGCTTGAGGCCCAGCACGGCCACCGACCAGCCGCCCAGCAGCGCGCCGACGGGCAGGCCGACGAACGCCAGCGAGCCGGCGATGCCGAGCACCCGGGTCTGCAACGCGTCGGGCACCCGCTCGTAGAGCGTCGCCCCCAGCAGCGGATTGACGGCGGCGATGCCGATGCCGGACAGGAACGTCACCACCAGCACCACCACGAGGTGATCGGTGACCGCCATGGTCAGCAGCCGGGGCGCGCCGCTCATCGCCGCGCCGACGGCGAAGACGAACGTGCGGGGCAGCCTCGGGCCGACCATCGTGAACACCACGTTGCCCAGCAGCGCCCCCGCGCCGAACACCCCCAGCACCAGGCCGAAGCCGGCCGGGTCGCCGAGCACGTCGCGTACCCAGACGGGGATCCACACGGCCGTGTTGGCGGCGGCCATCATGTTCAGCGCGGAGACCACCAGCAGCATGGCCAGCAGCACCCGGTCGGTGCGCAGGTAGGCGAACCCGGTGCGCAGGGCCCGGAAGTAGCTCTCCCGGGGCGCGGCCGGCGCGTCGGCGGCAGGCGGACGCACCAGCAGCCCGACCAGCAGCGCGCAGAGCGCGAAGGTGCCCGCGTCGATCCAGATGGCCCGGGTCACCCCGACCCAGTCGATGAGCAGGCCCCCGATCACCGCGCCGAAGAGGGTGACGCCCCGGGCCAGCCCGTCGTAGGCGGAGGTGAGCCGGATCAGCTGCACCCCGGCGCGCTGCGCCGCCGGCCGGAACATGACGTGCTTGACCCGGTCGCCGATGCCGCGCAGCCCGCCGGCCACCGCGACGAGGGCGACCAGCGCGCCGAAGCCGAGCCACGGGGTCATCGCCACCACCGCCACGGCCGCCGCGCTCGCGGCGTCCACCACGATGGACGTACGGCGCACCCCGAACCGGTCCGCCCACGGCGTGGCCAGGGAACTCGACAGCATGTACGGCAGGAACTCCGCCGCCGCGACGATGCCCATCTTCGCCGGGCTGCCCGTGGTGGTCAGCACCAGCCACGGGATCGCGATGACGGAGATGCGGCTGCCCAGGTTGGAGATCAGGTCGGCGGCGACGAGCGTGACCAGTTCCCGCCGCGCGGCGGCCCGCTCCCGGTCCACGCCGCCTCCCTTCGCCACGGCGCCTCCCTTCGCCACGGCCGCCGGGCCGGCCGTGGAACCGGCCGCCGGGCCGGCCTCTGCCCCGGTCCCGGGGACGGCCTCGGTCGTCACGCGGGGCTGCCGACCTGGTCGGCGGGGTGGCCGGCGGCGTACCGGGCCCGCAGCGCCAGCTTGTCGACCTTGGCCGACCGGTTCAGCGGCAGCGCGTCGACGAACTCCACCGCGCCCGGCGCCCACGTCTCGCTCAGCTCGGCGGTGACCAGGTCGATCAGCTCCGCCTCCGTCACCGTCGCGCCCGGCGCCGTCACCACGTACGCGTGCGGCAGCTCGCCGGCCACCTCGTCGGGCACCCCGATCACGGCGGCGGCGCGCACCTGCGGGTGCCCGGCGAGCACGTCCTCGATGGGCCGGGAGTAGATCGGCCAGCTCCGCTGCCGGGTGAGGATCCGGTCGGCGAGCCGGTCGACGAGGTAGAGGTAGCCGTCGTCGTCGAGGTGGCCGACGTCGCGGGTGCGTACCCAGCCGTCGACGAGGGTCTCGGCGGTCAGCTCGGGCTGGCCGTGGTAGCCGGCGAAGCTGAGCTTCGTGCGCACCCACACCTCGCCGTCGACGCCCGTCGGCAGCACCTCGCCGTCGGCGTCGCGGATCTCCACGGCCACGTCCCCGTACGCCCTGCCGCAGGAACGCAGCCGCTCCGGGTGCTCCGGGTCCTCGGTCAGCCCCGGCTGGGCGGTGATCACGACGGCCTCGCTGAGCCCGTACACGATGCGCAGGACCGGGCCGAAGCGGGCGATCGCCTGGCGCAGGCGGGCGGGCGCGGCGGGCCCGGCGCCCACGTTGAACATGAACATGGCGGAGAAGTCCGCGCCGGGCAGGTCGGGGTGGTCGAGCACCTCGTAGAGCATCGGCGGGGTGACGAACGTCGAGTTGATCCGTTCCCGCCCGACGGTGGCGATGAACGCCGCCGGGTCCCACCGCTCGCGCAGGAACAGCACGCCGCCGCTGAACAGGTTGACCAGGGTGGTGATCTGGCCGCTGGCCAGCCACATCGGCGAGTGGGACAGGTGCCGCAGCAGCGGGATTCCGCCGGAGCGGAAGCCGGCGGCGAGGGCGAGGACCTGGCGGTAGAAGCTCTCCCGGTGGTGCACCAGCTTCGGGGTGCCGGTGGTGCCGCTGGTCTGCAGGAACGACTCCGGCTCCGGCACGTCGACGGGCAGCCCGGCACCCGCGTCGAGATCGGCGGCGGTGCGGCCCGGGCCCGGCGAGGCGGCGGTGAGGTCGGGGCCCGCGCCGCCGGGGCCGAGGCAGAACACGGGCACGCCGGCCAGGTCGGCGGCGATCCGCGGGCCGAGCCCGTCGCCGTCGCGGGCGTCGTAGACGAACGCCTCCGGCCGGGACAGCCGGACGAAGTCGTCGACCTCGCGGCGGGAGGTGACCGGGGCGACCCACATCGTCCGGCAGCCCAGCAGGTGCAGGGCGAGCTGCAGCAGCGGCCCCTCGACCGCGTTGCCGAGCATCACCAGCACGGCCGCGCCCGGGCGGACCCCGCCGCGCGTCAGCGCGCCGGCCATGCCGCGCACCTGCGCGGCCACGTCCAGGTAGGTCAGTCGGCGTCCGCCGCCCACCAGGGCCTCCCGGTCGCCGAAGCCGGCGAACAGCTCCAGCGCCTCGTGCACATAGGTGGTCGGTCGGTCGGCACCGTCGGTCATCGCCAGCCCCCATCAGCTTCCGGCGGCGGTCGGCGGCGGCCCGGCGGGGCGCCCGCGTCGACCGGCCGCGAGCGGCGTCCCGGCAGCTCAGGGCCGGGACGCGGCGACGGCGGCGCGCTTCGGCGACCGCACCGCCGCCAGCTTCGAGCGTAGGCCGCCCGGCCGCGCCGGGCACCGGGCCGATCGGTGCGCGGCCGCAGCTCGACGTCATTTGATCTTGTCGATCAGGTTGATTGACGCCTGTCAGGGGCGCGGCTAGGTTTCTGGACCATCGTCCAGGAGGCTGTCGTCAGTGGACGACCCTGGGCTGCCAACATGGAGGTTCAATGTCGACTCCGAACAAGTGGCGCTTGATAACGGCCCCGAAGAGATGGCAGGTGATCGCCGCTGCGGCCACGGCGCTGGTCGTGGGAGCGCCGGCCGTGGTGGCCACCGCCGGCCCGGACACCGGGAAGCGCCCCGGCGCACCCGTGTGGGCGGGCAGCTGGGCCGCCGCGGTGACCCGGGGCAACACGGTCGGGCTGACCAACACCGGCCTCAACAACCAGAGCATCCGGATGATCGTGCACACCACGGTCGGCGGTCCCCGGCTGCGCGTGCGGCTGAGCAACGTCTACGGCGAGCAGGCCGTGAAGGTCGGCCGGGCCACCATCGCCCGGCCGGACACGTCCACCCCGACGGACCTGTCGGACGTGGCCGCGCCGACCGTGAAGGAGCTGACCTTCAACGGCTCCGCGTCGGTCACCATGAACAAGGGCGGGGAGCTGCTCAGCGACCCGGTCGACCTCCCGGTCGGTGACCAGGAGGACCTGGTCGTCACGCTGTACTTCCCCGAGCTGACCGGGCCGGTGACCTTCCACGGCCAGTCGCGGCAGACCACGTTCATCGGCGCCACCGACCTCACCGGTGCCGCCGGCGGGACGGGCTTCACCATCCGCCCCGACTGCTGCTGGATGTTCCTGTCCGGTGTGGACGTGCAGCGTAAGCTCAGCCCCGGCTCGGTCGTCGTCCTCGGCGACTCCATCGCCGACGGCAACGGCAGCACGGTCAACACCAACCGGCGCTGGCCCGACCTGCTCGCCGACCGGCTGATCGACGCCCGCCCCGAGGTGCGTACCCCGGGCGTGCTCAACCTCAGCCTGGCCGGCAACCGGCTCAACCACGAGGGCACCGAGCCCGGCGCGGGCGGCTTCCCCGGCTACTACGAGCTGGGCCCGAACGCTCTGGCCCGGCTCAACGAGGACGTCTTCCCGCAGACCGGCGTGCGGACCGTCGTGACCCACCTGGGCATCAACGACATCTGGATGTCGGACGACTCCGCCGAGAAGATCATCGCCTCGCTGCGGCAGGTCAACCAGCAGGTCAAGGCCCGCGGCCTGACCAGCCTGGTGGCCACGCTGACCCCGTACGAGGGGCACGGCAACCCGGGGGTGTGGACCCCGGAGAAGGAGGCCACCCGCCAGGCGGTCAACGCGTACCTGCGTGGCAGCCACGAGTTCGACGGGGTGCTCGACTTCGACAAGGTGCTGCGCGACCCGGCCCAGCCGAGCCGGCTGCTGCCGGCGTACGACTCGGGTGACCACATCCACCCGAACGACCTGGGCAACCAGGCGATGGCCGACGCGGTGCCGCTGCGCCTGCTCGGTCTGTGACACCGGCGGGGCGGCGGGGGTGTTCCTCCCGTCGCCCCGCCGCCAACTTCCTGGGGAGGAAGCACCACCGTGGACGTCAAAGAGCTGCTCTCCGGCCTGTACAGCGACCAGGGCCGGCAGAACCCGTACCCCTTCTACGCGGCCCTGCACGAGCTGGGCCCGATCCGCGAGATCCCGAACCGCCCCGAGCACAGCACCGTCAGCGCCGTCGCCGGCGGGTACGACGTCGTCGACCAGGTGCTGCGCGACCCGGAGTGGCTCAAGCAGTCCCCGCCCGGCTGGGAGCAGCACGAGATCCTGCGCACCTTCGAGTCGTCGATGATGTTCATCAACCCGCCCGACCACGCCCGGATGCGGGCGGTGTTCGCCAAGACGTTCACCCCGCGTCGGCTGGGCGCCCTGGAGCCGGTGATCAGCCGGGTCACCGACACGCTGCTGGACCGGATGGCCGAGGCGGGCGCCGGCGGCGCCGAGGTCGACTTCGTGGCCGACTTCGCGTACCCGATCCCGGCGCTGGTGATGGCCGAGTTCATCGGCCTGCCCGAGGCCGACCTGCCCTGGTACCGCGAGCGGGTCGACTGGATCGACGACTTCCTCGACGTGGCCGGGGCGACCCCGGAGCGGCTGGCCAAGGCCAACACCGCCGCCGCCGAGCTGCGCGGCTACTACCGGGAGCGGATCGCCGAGCGCCGCCGCGCCCCCGGCGAGGACCTGATCAGCGGCCTCGTCGAGGCGCTCGACGCAGGCGGGGTGGACCTCACCGAGGACGAGCTGATCAGCAACCTCATCGTCCTGTTCAACGCCAGCTTCGTCACCACCGTCTACATGTTCAGCAACGGCCTGCCGCTGCTGCTGGAGCACCCCGAGGTGACGGCCGCCCTGCCCGGCGACGCCGAGCTGACCCGGGGCTGCGTCGACGAGGTGCTGCGCATGCAGAGCCCGGTGCACTTCCTGGCCCGGGCCGCGCCCCGCGACACCGTCCTGCACGGGGTCAAGGTCGCCGAGGGCGAGAACGTGATGCTGCTGATCGCCGCCGCCAACCGCGACCCGGCCCGCTTCCCCGACCCCGACCGGTTCGACCCGCGCCGCGCCGGCCCGCCGTCGCTGGCCTTCGGCGTCGGCCTGCACTTCTGCCTCGGCTCGGCGGTGTCCCGGCTGGAGGGCCAGCTCGCCCTGCCCCGGCTGTTCGCCCGCTTCCCCGGGCTGCGCATCACCCAGCAGCCCGTCTACAGCGGCAGCCTGTTCCTGCGCGGCATCGACAAGCTGTTCGTCACCACCGGCGAATAAAGGAGACCCACCCATGCCCCTGGACCCGCAGGTGGTCGCGTACCGGGCCGCGCGCGCGGCGGCCGGCGTCGCGCCGCTGTACACCCAGACCCTCGCCGCGGCGCGCGCGGCCGACCTGGCGGCCATCCGGGCCGGGGGCGGCGACGTCGAGCCGGTGCACGCGGTACGCGACACGGTCGTCCCCGGCCCCGCCGGTGACCTTCCGGTACGCGTGCACCGGCCGGCCGGGGCCGGCCCGCTGCCGACCCTGGTCTACTTCTTCGGCGGTGGCTGGACCCTCGGCAGCATCGACACCGCCGACGGGATCTGCCGCCGGCTGGCCAACGCCACGGGCTGCCAGGTCGTCACGGTCGGCTACCGGCTCGCCCCGGAGCACCCGTTCCCGGCGGCGGTGCACGACTGCCACGCCGCCGTGGCCTGGCTCGCCGCGCACGCCGACGAGTTCGGGGCCGACCCGGACCGGCTGGCCGTCGGCGGGGACAGCGCCGGCGGCAACCTCGCCGCCGCCGTGACGCTGCTGGCCCGCGACGGCGGCGGGCCGGCGCTGGCCGCCCAGCTGCTGGTCTACCCCAACACCGACCAGCGTGAGCGCGCCGAGCCGGCGGGGTCCGCCGATCCCGCTGAGTCCGCCGGGCCCGGCGGGGAGCAGGACCCGCTGCTGTTCAACCGGCACTCGGTGGCCTGGTACCGGGGGCACTACCTGCCCGATCCGGCCGACGCGGCGAACCCGCTCGCGTCGCCGCTGCTCGCCGAGGACCTGACCGGCCTGCCGCCGGCCCTGGTGATCACCGCCGAGTACGACCCGCTGCGCGAGGAGGGGGAGCGCTACGCCGACCGGCTGCGCGCGGCGGGCGTGCCGGTGGAGCTGGCCCGCTACCCCGGGATGATCCACGGGTTCTTCGCCATGCCCGGGGCGTTCGACGCCGGTCGGCACGCCCAGGACCGGGCCGCCGCGTTCCTGCGCGACCGGCTCGGCGTCGCCCCGGCGGTGCCGGCCGACGCGGGCGCGGTCGATGGCTGAACCGCTCGCCCCGGCCGCGCCCGCCCCGCCCGGCACCGCGCCTGCGGCCGCGTCCGCCGGTGCGGTGCCGTTCGCGGCGAGCCTCGCCGACTTCGCCGCGCTGGCCCGCGAGGTGCTGCCGCCCGAGGTGTACGACTTCGTGGCCGGCGGCAGCGGCGCCGAGACCGCCCTCGCCGCGAACCGGGCCGCCCTGGACCGGGTCGCCGTGCTGCCCCGGATGCTGCGCGGGATCGACCGGCCCCGCACCGACGCCCCGCTGCTCGGCCGGGCGCAGGACCTGCCGGTGGCGGTCGCGCCGATGGCGTACCAGCGGCTCGTGCACCCCGACGGCGAGCCCGCGCTCGCGGCGGCGGCCGGCGCGGCCGGGGTGCCCTACGTGGCGAGCACCCTGAGCAGCGCCACCATCGAGCAGATCGCGGCGGCCGGCGGGCCGGTGTGGTTCCAGCTCTACTGGCTGCGGGACCGGGGGATGGTCCGCGAGCTGGTGGACCGGGCGCAGCGGGCCGGGTGCACCGCGCTCATGCTCACCGTCGACGTGCCGATCCTCGGCCCCCGGCTGCGCGACGTCCGCAACGGGTTCGCCCTGCCGCCGCAGGTGGCCGCCGCGAACCTGCCCGGCAGCCGCGACGACCTGGCGCACGCCGGCACGCCCGGCACCTCGGCCGTGGCCCGGCACACCAGCGCCGCGTTCGCCTCGGCCCTCACCTGGTCCGACGTCGCCTGGCTGCGGGGGCGCACGGACCTGCCGCTGGTGGTCAAGGGCGTCCTCGACCCCCGCGACGCGGTGCTGGCCGCCGACGCGGGCGCGGACGCGGTGGTGGTGTCCAACCACGGCGGGCGGCAGCTCGACGCCGCCCCCGCCGGGCTGACCATGCTGCCGCAGGTGCGCACCGCCGTCGGCGACCGGTGCGAGGTGCTGGTCGACGGCGGCATCAGCGGCGGCGTCGACGTGCTGCGCGCCCTGGCGCTGGGCGCGTCGGGGGTGCTGGTGGGCCGGCCCCTGCTGTGGGCGCTGGCCGTCGGCGGGCGGGCCGGTGCCGACGCCGCGTTCGCGCTGCTCGCGGCGGAGCTGCGCGACGCCCTCACCCTCGCCGGGTGCGCCGACCCGGCGGAGGCCCGCGACCTGCGTACGATCACGGAAGGCTGAACGTGGACGGTGGACGACCGGTGGACCTGAGCGCGCACGCCGACCTGGCCGTGGCCGATCTGGAGGTGGCCGACCTGCACCCGGCGGTCGGCGACCCCGCGCTGAACTCGATGAACTTCCTCAACGAGGTCGCCCAGCGCTATCCCGACGCGGTGTCGCTGGCCGCCGGCCGCCCGTACGAGGAGTTCTTCGACGTCGCCGACCTGCACCGGCACCTGGAGACGTTCCGCGCCCACCTGGCCGACGACCTCGGCTACGGCCCGGCGCAGGTGCACCGCGCCCTGTTCCAGTACGGCCGCACCAAGGGCATCATCCACGACCTCGTCGCCCGCAACCTCGCCGTCGACGAGGAGATCACCGTCGACCCGGAGTCGATCGTGGTGACCGTCGGCTGCCAGGAGGCGATGCTGCTGGTGCTGCGGGCGCTGCGCGCCGGCCCCGCCGACGTGCTGCTCGCCGTCGCCCCGACGTACGTCGGGCTGACCGGCGCGGCCCGGCTCGTGGACCTGCCGGTGCGTCCGGTGGCCGGCGGCCCGGCCGGGATCGACCTGGCGGACCTGCGCGAGCAGGTGCGCCGGGCCCGCGCCGAGGGGCTGCGCCCGCGCGCCTGCTACGTGATGCCCGACTTCGCCAACCCGTCCGGGGCGAGCATCGACCTGGCCGACCGGCGGCGGCTGCTGGACCTCGCCGCCGCCGAGGACCTGCTGCTGATCGAGGACAACCCGTACGGGCTGTTCCACGCCGACGGGGCGGGGCGGGTGCCGACGCTCAAGGCCCTCGACACCGCGCGGCGGGTGGTCTACCTCGGCTCGTTCGCCAAGACCGTGCTGCCCGGGGCGCGGGTCGGCTACGTGGTCGCCGACCAGCGGGTGCGCGACGCCGACGGGACCGTCGGGCCGCTCGCCGACCAGCTCGCCAAGATCAAGAGCATGGTCACGGTGAACACCTCGGCCATCGCCCAGGCCGTCGTCGGCGGGGCGCTGATCGCCCACGGGTGCAGCCTCGTCGCCGCCAACACCCGCGAGCGCGCCGCGTACGCCCGCAACCTGCGCCACCTCGTCGACGGCCTCGCCCGGCGGTTCCCCGATCCGTCGCCGGTGCGGTGGAACGTCCCGGCGGGCGGCTTCTTCGCCGTGGTGAGCGTCCCGTTCCCCGTCGACGACGCGCTGCTGCGCCGCTCCGCCGAGGACTACGGCGTGCTGTGGACGCCGATGGCCCACTTCTACGACGACACCGCGCCGGTGGCCGCGCTGCGGCTGTCGATCAGCGCCGTGACGCCCGCGCAGATCGACGCCGGCCTCGACCGGCTCGCCGCGCTGATCGCCGACGAGCTGGCCCGGTCGCCCGTCCCGGCGGCGCGGCGCTGACCCCGCACTGTCGTCGTTCCGCCACCCCCCGTGCGCCACGCGCCCGGGCGGACCGGCCATAATGGACCGCATGGTCGCATGGGAGTACGCACTGTTGGTCCGCCGCTACCAGGGGCAGGGGCGCAATTTCCACGTCTCGTTCGTGTGGTACGGCCCGGACGGGTCCCGCACCGACATCACCGCGTACGGCGACACCGCGATCGCGCACCTCAACCGGGCCGGCCGGGAAGGCTGGGAGCTGGTCTCCGCCGCCGAGGACGTGAACAACGTCCAGGGCAGCACCGAGGTCCACCGCTACCACCTCAAGCGCCCCATGGCCTGACCCGCCCGCCCGCTCTCCCGGGGCGTCCCGGCGTCCCGCCGTACCGCCCCGCCCCGGTGATCAAGAGAAAAGCGTCAAAGTCGATCTCGACGATGACGCTTTTCTCTTGATCACCGAACAGGTGGGGGCCGGTCAGGCCAGGGTGACCGAGGGGTAGAGGGGGTGGGTCGACAGGAGGTCGGTGGCCTGGCGGCTGACCTTGTCGGCCAGGGCCGGGTCCAGGACATACTTGGCCTTCGACGGCGTGCCGTCGGCGTTCGACCCCGGCGTGGTCTGGCTGAGCACGGTGTGGATCAGCTCGGCCGTCGCGTCCATCTCGGCGGTGCCCAGGCCCCGGGTGGTCAGGGCGGGGGTGCCGATCCGGATGCCCGAGGTGTACCACGCGCCGTTCGGGTCCTGCGGGACCGCGTTGCGGTTGGTGACGATGCCCGAGTCCAGCAGCGCCTGCTCGGCCTGCCGGCCGGTCAGGCCGTACCCGGAGACGTCGATGAGCACCAGGTGGTTGTCGGTGCCACCGGTGACCAGCGTCGCGCCCCGGCGCAGCAGCCCCTCGGCGAGGGCCTGGGCGTTGTCGACGATGCGCTGCGCGTAGTCGGCGAAGTCGGGGCGACGCGCCTCGGCCAGGGCGACCGCCTTGGCGGCCATCACGTGCGGCAGCGGACCGCCGAGCACCATCGGGCAGCCCCGGTCGACCTGGTCGGCCAGCTCCGGGCCGCACAGCACCATGCCGCCGCGCGGGCCGCGCAGCGACTTGTGGGTGGTGGTGGTGACGATGTGCGCGTGCGGCACCGGGTCGAAGTCGCCGGTGAAGACCTTGCCGGCCACCAGGCCGGCGAAGTGCGCCATGTCGACCATGAACGTCGCGCCCACCGAGTCGGCGATCTCCCGCATGATCCGGAAGTTGACCTTCCTCGGGTACGCCGAGTAGCCGGCGACCAGGATCAACGGCCGGAACTCGCGGGCCGCCTCGGCGACCCGGTCGTAGTCGATCAGGCCGGTGGCCGGGTCGGTGCCGTAGCTGCGCTGGTCGAACATCTTGCCGGAAATGTTCGGCCGGAAACCGTGGGTGAGGTGACCGCCCGCGTCCAGCGACATGCCGAGCATCCGCTGGTCGCCCAGCTCGCGGCGCAGCGCGAACCAGTCCTCCTCGGTCAGGTCGTTGACCTGACGCACCTGCGCCCGCTTCAGGGCCGGGGACTCCACCCGGTCGGCCAGGATCGCCCAGAACGCCACCAGGTTCGCGTCGATGCCCGAGTGCGGCTGCACGTACGCGTGCGACGCGCCGAACAGCTCCCGGGCGTGCTCGGCGGCGAGCGCCTCGACGGTGTCCACGTTCTGGCAGCCCGCGTAGAAGCGGCGGCCGACCGTGCCCTCGGCGTACTTGTCGCTGAACCAGTTGCCCATCGCCAGCAGCGTGGCGGGGGAGGCGTAGTTCTCGCTCGCGATCAACTTCAGCGACTCGCGCTGGTCTGCCAGCTCCGCCCCGATCGCGTCGGCGACCCGGGGCTCGACGGCGCGGATCACCTCGAGGGCGCTGCGGAAGGCGGTGGATTCGGCGTTCGGCGACGACATGCGACCTCCTGGTGACGTGCGGAAGGCCCAGGCGCTCGGCAGACGTCCTGATGACGGGACCGCTTCCCGATGGTTGTCCATCCCCACGCGCCAGTCACGGCCCGGCCCGATCCTACCCGGTCCGCCCTGGGGCGGGCCGGGCCGGACCACCTTCGGCGGTCTCCGCGTTCGCGGCGGCTCCCGTAGGATCGACTGGTGGTGGGGGAGGACGACGGGGCGCTGCTCGCGATCAGCGACCTGCATGTGACATACGCGGAGAACCGGGCGATCGTCGAGGGCCTGCGCCCCCGTTCACCGGGCGACTGGCTGCTGGTCGCGGGCGACGTCGCCGACACCGTGGCGGACATCGAATGGGCGCTGGGCCTGCTCAGCCGGCGCTTCGCGAAGGTGGTGTGGGCCCCGGGCAACCACGACCTGTGGACGCCGTCGAGCGACCCGGTCACCCTGCGCGGGGTGGCCCGCTACCGGCACCTGGTCGACGTCTGCCGCGCCCTGGGCGTGGTCACCCCGGAGGATCCCTACCCGGTGTGGCGGGGCCCCGGCGGGCCGGCGCTGGTCGTGCCGCTGTTCCTGCTCTACGACTACACCTGGCGGCCCGAGGGCCTCGACACCCGCGAGGCGGCCCTGGCCGAGGCGTACGCCACCGGCATCGTCTGCACCGACGAATACCTGCTGCACCCGGACCCGTACCCGAGCCGGCAGGACTGGTGCGCGGCCCGGCTCGCCGAGACGGCCGCGCGGCTCGACGCCCGCGACCCGGCGCTGCCGACGGTGCTGGTCAGCCACTGGCCGCTGGTGCGCGAGCCGACCCGGATCCTGCGCTATCCGATCTTCGCCCAGTGGTGCGGCACCGACGCCACCGCGGACTGGCACGTGCGCTACGGGGCCGCCGCGGCCGTCTACGGCCACCTGCACATCCCCCGCACGACCTGGCACGACGGGGTGCGCTTCGAAGAGGTGTCGGTCGGCTACCCCCGCGAGTGGCGACGCCGCTCCGTCCCACCGGGCCAGCTCCGCCAGATCCTCCCGCCCCCGACCTGATCCACCCCCCGGACTGATCCGCCCCCTCCGGATCTTGGACAGTTGCCGTCACGAGCGGACGACAACTGTCCAAGAATCGCGTGCGGGGCGCGGTCAGGCGGTGACCGCGTCCAGCGCCTTCTTGATCGCCTTCGGGGCGGTGGGGCTGCGCGGGGCGTCGGCGCGCAGCGCGAGCATCCGCTCGCCGATCTCCTGCAACTGCTTGCGGCCGAGCGCCTCCCGCACCTTCGGGAACCACTCCTGCTCCTCCTCCTCGACGTGGTGCTCCACGTTCTCGATCAGCACCGTGGTCTTGGCGTTGAAGTGGTCGTCGTCGGCGTCCATGGTGGCCAGCTCGGCGCAGAGCAGGTCGGCCACGTGGTGCTCCTCGTACGATTCGAGGATGTCGTCCTCCAGGTCCGGCAGCAGCTTGCGGACCTCCGGGTACATCACCTCGTTCTCCAGGTAGGTGTGCACCGTGAGGGCCTCCAGGATCTGCCCCACCAGCTTCTGCCGCTGGCTCGCCGGCCCGTCCTGCGCATCCTGGAAGGCCCTGAACAGGCGGCGCATCTCCTTGTGGTCCTCTTTGAGCACGACGATGGCATCGGTCGACACGGGTGGCCTCCTAGGTTCGGCTGATGATCGACCGGTACCCCGAGGCCACCAGCGGAAACAGCCGTCACCCGATTGGTGGACGCGCCTGGTCACACCCCAGCTCGCGGACGTGCCGCACCCCGGGCCGCCCGTCGAGCAGCACCTCGCCGACCGCCGTGAACCCGGTGCGCCGCAGCACCCCGAGCGAGCCGGCATTCTCCCGGTCCGCCGACGCGACCAGCCGGCGCAGCCCGTACGGGTCGCGAGCCAGGCCGAGCACCCGGCGCACCCCATCGGTCGCCACGCCCCGGCCGCAGGCTCGCTCGGCCACCCGGAAACCCAGCTCGCGCTGCCGTCGGCGACGTTGACCAGGTTGAACCGGCCCAACACTGCACCGTCCTCGTCGAGCAGGACATGGAAGTGGCACTGGCCGGTGGCCTGCGTGGCGAGCAGCGCCGCGTGCCGCTCGGCGAACCCGGCGAAGTGGTCGTCTCCCCGATCCGGCACCCACCGCGCGAAGTACGCGCGATTGTCGCGCTCGAAGCGCAGCAGCGCGTCCGCGTGGTGCGCGTCGAGGCGCTGAAGCTCGCTCGCCTTGCGACCCTAGCGGCTTCGCTTCGCACCGCAGCCCCACTACTACGTCGGCGGGTCTCCCTATGATCCCTCCGTGGGTGACTACTTCCAGGCGATCGTCGATCTCGATGCCACGCAGGGCGAAGCGGCGGGACTCGCCGGAGCCGTTCTGGCGTGGCTCGTCGCGGAGGGCATCGTGCGTGCCGAGCGCTCGGACTGCGTGCTCGGGGGATCGGGGCACGCCCCGGGTCCCCGGTTCGGCACGACGGTCGCCGAGCAGGGGCCGGGTGTGCCCGACCTGTGGGCCGACGGCATGGGGGTCATCGTCCGTCGCACCGTCTTCTACCCGGGTCAGGACGACGGCGGCCTGCAGTGCCCGCACTGCGGACGCCTCGAACAGCGGGACGGCTCCTACACCGGCCCGGTCCCGTCGCAGTGGCGGCGGTTCCACTCGGCGGCCAAGGGTTGGATGGACGGCGGCCCCGCCGAGGCGACGTGCGCCTACTGCGGTCTGCCTGTCGCCCTCAACGAATGGCAGTGGGAATCGGAGCCGTGGGCCGTCGGGGCGCTCGGCTTCACGTTCTGGAACTGCCCGCCCCTGCTGCCCGCCTTCGTCGCCGAGGTCGGCGGGCGACTCGGCCATCCCGTGCGGCTCGTCAGCGGCAAGTTCTGACCCAGGATTTCCTGGCGCCGGGAAGGACCGGAACGCGTCGGTCGAGGTCCCGTCGACCAGCGACCGCGCTGGGCTTCTCCTTTAGGAGGCTGGTAAAGCCCAATATGCGCCGGGTACCACCGATTCTCCGTCAGACGGTCACTCGACTGCGTTGTAAGTGTTGACGACGCCCACGCCGCAGAATCCGCTGCGGCCCACCGGAGTGAGCCCGGACCTTGGTTTCAGCTGCCCCGCGGGTGCCATCTTGAACACGCCTTTGCGCTGCGGCTACCGGATGGCCTGCCGCACCGGGCGCCGGCGCGCGTGGTGGTGGCAGTTCAGCTTCCCACGGGTCGATGTATTGACGTCCTCTCCTCCCTGAAGGATGGAGATTCCCTCCACGCTGCGAGTGGAACACGCGGCATCTGGGTGGGTTACCGCTTCGCCGCGCGGTGCCGGGACAAGTCCTGGTCTTATCTGCGCTCCACGGTCGTTCAGGCTCTCCGCCCGTCCGGCGGCGAGGACATTGATGGCGGCGTTGACGTCTCGGTCGTGGGCTGCTCCGCAGGGACAGTCCCACGCTCGGACGTTGAGGGCCATCTTGTCGTTGATGCAGCCACACTGTGAGCACATGCGGGTGGACGGGAAGAACCGGTTCACCCGGGCGAAGGTGCGCCCGTACCGGGCGGCCTTGTACTCCAGCATGGCGGTGAAACTGGCCCACCCGGCGTCGTGGACGCTCTTGGCGAGCCGGGTCCGGGCGAGACCGGCAACGCGCAGGTCCTCGACGTACACCGCTTGGTTTTCGCGGATGATCGCCGTGGACAGTTTGTGCTGCCAGTCCCGCCGGGTATCGGCCACCCGCGCGTGGGCGCGGGCGACCTTCTCGACGGCCTTCTTGCGGTTGGCCGAGCCCTTCTGCTTGCGCGAGAGGGCTTGTTGTAGCCGCTTGATCTTGCGCGCGGCGCGGCGTAGAAACCTCGGCGCGGTCACCTTTGTGCCATCTGAGAGTACGGCGAAGTGCGTCAGGCCCAGGTCGACACCAACCTCGGACTCGACCGGTGGCAGATCCTCGTCGTTGGTTGTCTGAACGACGAATGAGGCGAAGTACCGGCCCATCGCGTCCTTGATCACGGTAACCGAGGACGGGGCGGACGGTAGCGACCTGGACCAGCGGATCACAAGGCCACCGATCTTCGGCAGCCGAAGGTGGCCGTTGTCCAGGACCTTGAAGCGGGAGTTTCTCGTGAATCGGATAGCCTGCCGGTTGTCCTTACGCGACCGGCATCTCGGCGGGGCGACCTTGCGGCCCTTGCGCTTGCCTGAGACCGAGGCGAAGAAGTTGCGGTACGCGGAGTTCAGGTCCGCGAGGGCCTGCTGCAACACCACGGCGGACACCTCGCCTAACCAGGCCCGTTGCGGAGTCTGCTTGGCCTCGGTGATCAGGCGGCGCGACAACTCCACGTCGGAGATGTACTTATCGCCCGCCTCACGCGCGGTCCGGCGCAGCCTGAGTCCGTCGTTGAACACCACCCGCGCGCAGCCAAACGCCTTGGCCAGCTCGACCTGCTGGCCGGGCGTCGGGAAGACACGGGACTGGTAACGGAGCTGCACGGCCCCTACTCTATGTGCATCGCTGAACGCTCGAAGGCATCCGCACTGCAGACGCTGTGGTCAGACCGTGGCGAGGGTGTGCGGGATCTCGTCGAGCAGCTCGCGGGCGAGGAAGCCGATCCGGCCGAACCGGGGCACCAGACGCTGCCCGCTGACCGCGTGCGCGAACGCCGCCCAGCAGGCCGCCTGCGCCGGCTCGGCGCCCCGGGACAGCAGGCCCGCCAGCAGCCCGGCGCGTACGTCCCCGCTGCCGGAGGTGCCCAGCCCCGCGTCGCCGCTCTCCTCCCGCCAGCACCGCCCGTCCGGTGCGGCGATGTGGCCGTAGAGGGAGACCACGGCGTCGTACCGGCGGGCCAGCTCGGCCGCCTCGGCGTCCAGGTCGTCGCCGGGGTCGCGGCCCAGCAGGTGCGTCGCCTCGGTCAGGTTGGGGGTCAGCACCACCGGGCCGGCCCGCAGCGCGGCCACCCCGGCCCGCAGCACCGCGCCGGGGTGAACCGGGAGCCGCCGACGGAAGGCCGCCCGGGCGGACCCGTACGGCTGTGACCGGCAAGCACATCCATGGCCCTTTCTCACCTGATATCGACCGGTTGGCGACGTGTGCAATGAGACGCGACGCTGGTTATCCCCTCCCTGTGGCGGGCGCGTACGACCGGGCCCGGCGGGTAAGCGCGGGGCCGAACGGTAGCCGAGACACGGGGAGGTTGGCCGTGGCCACGATGGTCAGGGAGATCAGCAGTCCGGTGCGGGACAAGAACTACGACCTGATCCACGCGCTGCAGATGTCGCTGGAGCACGTCTACCGGATGGAGATCTACATCTCCGACGCCGAGGAGCGCGGCGACAAGGAACTCGCCACCTGGTTCCGCAAGATCCAGGAGAACAATCGCAAGGCGGGCGAGCAGGGCAAGCAGATGCTGATGGATCGGCTCCAGCGCGAGAAGAGCTGAGTCGGCCGCGCCGGCCGGGTGGACCGCGTCCACCCGGCCGGCGCGCACCTGCGGCACGGGGCAGCGCCGTGGCCGTACGCCCGGCAGAATGTCACCCGCGCCGCCGGTGGCCCCGGCGGCGCGGGTGTCGACGGGCGCCGGCCGCGGGCCGGCCGAGAGGGGTGCGCGGCGATGACGGTGGTCCGGGGTCTACGCGAGGCGCTCGTGCTGTTCGTCGTCGCGCTGGTGGCGGTCGCCGCCGCCGCGGGCGTGTGGACGGCGGTCAGCGGCGGCGAGTTCGCCTTCCGGCTCGGCGTCGCGCTCATCGTCGTCGGCACCCTGCTCGGGCTCACCGGCGACCTGACCCTGAGCCGGATCGGCATGCTGCCCGCCCGGGCGGCCTTCGGGTTGGCCCCCGAGCGGGAGGACGCGGGCGGCGGGCGGGTGCTCACCGGGGTCGGCATCTTCCTGTTCGTCTCGCTGCCGCTGATGGTCGTCGGGGTGGCGCTGCTGTCCTGACCCGACCCGATCGTCCGCCGGGCGCGGAGCTAGGCTGACCGGACATCCGCGACAGCCGAGGAGTTTTCGTGTCAGAGTCCGGCGACGTCGGGGTTCGCGACGGCGAACGGGTCGAGCCCATCGACACCTCGGTGGCGCACAACGCCCGGGTGTGGAACTACTGGCTCGGCGGCAAGGACAACTTCGAGCCGGACCGTCGGGTCGGCGACCACGTCCGCGCGATGTTCCCGGTCATCGGGGAGGTCGCCCGGGCCGACCGGCGCTTCCTCGCCCGCGCCGTGCGGCACCTGGCCGGCGAGGCGGGCGTGCGGCAGTTCCTCGACATCGGCACCGGCCTGCCGACCGCCGACAACACCCACCAGGTCGCGCAGGCCGTCGCCCCCGACGCGCGGATCGTCTACGTCGACAACGACCCGATGGTCCTCGTGCACGCCCGCGCCCTGCTGACCAGCTCCGCCGAGGGCGCCACGGACTACGTCGAGGCGGACGTCCACGACCCGGCGTCCATCCTGACCGCCGCCGCCCGGACGCTGGACCTCGACCGGCCGGTGGCCGTGATGATGCTGGGCATCCTCAACTTCGTCCTCGACACCGACGAGGCCGTGGCGATAGTGCGCCGGCTGATGGACGCGATGCCTCCGGGCAGCTACCTGGCGCTCACCCATCCCACCGTCGAGCTGGGCGGCGAGGCGAACGTGCCCGCCATGGAGTTCTGGAACGCCAACGCCGCGCCCCCGATCCGCGCGCGCACCGGAGCGGAGATCGCCCGGTTCCTCGACGGCCTGGAGCTGGTGGAGCCGGGCCTGGTGTCGTGCGCGCGGTGGCGGCCGGACGATGGCGAGGAGCCGGCCGTCGTCCCGCAGTACGGCTGCGTGGCCCGCAGGCCCTGACCGCGCCGGGCCGCGCCGCACGCCCGCCGGACCGCCCCCGACCTGCCTGCGCCCGTCGGCGCGGCGTCGTACGGTGGCAGTCGTGGCCACGGCGGCGCAGGAGATCAGGGTCGGGGAGCGGGTGGTCCGCGTCTCCAGCCCCGACAAGCCGTACTTTCCCGAGCGCGGCCTGACCAAGCTCGACGTGGTGCGCTACTTCCTCGCCGTCGGCGACGGGATCCTGCGCGCCCTGCGGGACCGCCCGACCATGCTGGAGCGGTGGCCCCGGGGCGTGTTCGAGGGTGCGCGGATCGCCACCCGGCAGAGCAACCGGGGCGACGCGTTCTACCAGAAGCGGCTGCCGGCCGGCGCACCCGACTGGGTGCGCACCGCCCACCTGACGTTCCCCAGCGGACGCACGGCCGACGAGGTCGCGCCCGGCGAGCTGGCGGTGGTGATCTGGGCGGCCAACCTCGGCACGCTGCGCTTCCACCCGTGGCCGGTCACCGCCGCCGACACCGAACGCCCCGACCAGCTCCGCGTCGACCTCGACCCCATGCCCGGGGTCGACTTCGCGCAGGTGGTCCCGGTCGCCCGCGAGCTGCGGGCGGTGCTGGCCGAGCTGGGGCTGGTCGGCTACCCGAAGACCACCGGCGGGCGGGGCCTGCACGTCTACCTGTCGATCGAGCCGAGGTGGGGCTTCGGCGACTGCCGCCGGGCGGTGCTGGCGCTGGGCCGCGAGCTGCAGCGCCGCCTGCCGCACCTGGTCACCACCACCTGGTGGCGCGAGCAGCGGGACCGGCCGGTCTTCGTCGACTACAACCAGATGTCGCGGGACCACACGATGGCCTCGGCGTACTCGATCCGGCCCACCCCGGCGGCGCTGGTCTCCGCGCCGCTGGACTGGGCGGAGCTGGACGACGCCCGGCCGGAGGACTTCGACGTGCTCACCCTGCCGGCGCGCTTCGCCGAGCGCGGCGACCCGCACGCCGGCCTGGACGGCCCGCGTTTCTCGCTGGAGCCGCTGCTGGAGCTGGCCGACCGCGCCGGCCTCGCGGCCCCGCCTGCGCACTGAGCCCGGCTCACGCCCACGGGCTGCGGGTGCCCTCGAACTCGTCGAAGACGAGCCAGCTGCGGGTGGACAGCACCCCGGCGATGCCCTGCACCCGGTCCAGCACCACGTCCCGCAGGGTGGCGTTGTCCGGCGCCCGGACCAGGGCGAGGACGTCGTGCTCGCCGCTGAGCAGCGCGACGTGCTCGACGTAGCGCACCCGGGCCAGCTCGGCCGACACCTCCCGCCAGGTGTTCTGCTGGATGGTCAGCGCGATGTACGCCGAGGTGCCCAGCCCGGCCGGCTCGGGCGCGACCCGGGCCCGGAAGCCGGTGATCACGCCGTCGCGCAGCAGCCGCTCCACCCGCGCGTACGCGTTGGTCCGGGAGACGTGCACCCGCTCGGCGAGGGTACGGATGGAGATCCGCCCGTCGCGGGCCAGTTCGTCGAGGATGCGCCGGTCCACCTCGTCGAGCGGCCCGGCCGAACGTCCCGTACCGCCCTCCGTGCCCGGCTCCCCGGTGGTCTGCTGGCTCACATCCGGCCCTTTCCCCCGCCATTCGTCCCGCGTTCATCCTGCGTGTTGAGTCAATCATCCATCGGCAGGAGCATAGGTCCACCACAAGTCCAGGAGGTCCCCGCCGTGACGACCACACCCCAGGCGGTCCGCAGGGCATCCCCGCGCACCCGCCCGCCGGCCAAGAAGCCCACCAAGGCCCCCGCCCGCGAGCAGGCGGCGACCGACCCCGCCGCCGCCCTTCTGCCGCAGACCGAACCGGTGCGGCTGCTGGACCCCGACGGCACGCCCCGGCCGGCCCGCGCCGACTACCCCGAGCCGCCCGTCGAGGCCCTGCGCGAGATGTACCGCCGCATGGTGGTCGGCCGGCGCTTCGACACCCAGGCCACCGCCCTGACCAAGCAGGGCCGGCTCGCCGTCTACCCGTCCTCGCGCGGCCAGGAGGCCTGCCAGGTCGGCGCGGTGCTCGCCGTCCGCGACACCGACTGGGTCTTCCCGACCTACCGCGAGTCGATGGCGCTGGTCTCCCGGGGCATCGACCCCGTCGAGGTGCTCACCCTGCTGCGCGGCGACTGGCACTGCGGGTACGACCCCACCCGGGTGCACACCGCCCCGCAGTGCACCCCCCTGGCCACCCAGTGCGTGCACGCCGCCGGCCTCGCCTACGGGGAGGCCCACCAGGGCCGCGACACCGTGGCCCTGGCCTTCATCGGCGACGGCGCCACCAGCGAGGGCGACTTCCACGAGGGCGTCAACTTCGCCGCCGTGTTCAAGGCCCCCGTCGTGTTCTTCGTGCAGAACAACAAGTACGCCATCAGCGTCCCGCTGTCGCGGCAGACCGCCGCCCCGTCGCTGGCGTACAAGGGCGTCGGCTACGGCGTGCCCAGCGAGCAGGTGGACGGCAACGACCCCGTCGCCGTGCTCGCCGTGCTCACCCGCGCGGTCGCGCACGCCCGCGCCGGCAACGGCCCCTACCTGGTCGAGGCGCACACCTACCGGATGGAGCCGCACACCAACGCCGACGACGCCACCCGCTACCGCGACGGCGCCGAGGTCGACACCTGGCGCGACCGCGACCCGGTCGCCCGGCTGGAGACGTACCTGCGCACGCGCGGCGCGCTCGACGACGCGGCCGTCGCCGCGATCGCCGAACAGGCCGAGGCGTACGCGGCCGACCTGCGCGAGCGGATGCACACCCAGCCCGAGGTCGACCCGCTGAGCCTCTTCGACCACGTCTACGCCACGCCGACCCCGCAACTGGTCGAGCAGCGGGAGCTGGTGCGCGCCGAGCTGGCCGCCGACCGCGAGGACGGGCGCTGATGGCGACCACCACCATGGCGAAGGCGCTCAACGCCGCGCTCGCCGACGCGCTGGCCGACGACGAGCGGGTGCTCGTCTTCGGCGAGGACGTCGGCAAGCTCGGCGGCGTCTTCCGGATCACCGACGGCCTGCAGGCCCGGTTCGGCGACAAGCGCTGCTTCGACACCCCGCTCGCCGAGGCCGGCATCGTCGGCTTCGCCGTCGGCCTGGCCATGTCCGGGCTGCGGCCGGTGGTGGAGATGCAGTTCGACGCGTTCGCGTATCCGGCGTTCGAGCAGATCGCCTCGCACGTGGCGAAGCTGCGCAACCGCACCCGGGGCGCGCTCGGCGTGCCCATGGTGATCCGGGTGCCGTACGCGGGTGGCATCGGCGGCGTCGAGCACCACTGCGACTCGTCCGAGGCGTACTACGCGCACACCCCGGGCCTGAAGGTCGTCACCCCGGCGACGGTCGCCGACGCGTACTCGCTGCTGCGCGAGGCGATCGCGGACCCGGACCCGGTGGTGTTCCTGGAGCCGAAGAAGCTCTACTTCTCCAGCGCCGAGGCCGAGCTGCCGGCGGCCACCGAGCCGTTCGGCCGCGCCGTCGTGCGCCGGCCGGGCACCGACGCCACCCTGATCGCGTACGGGCCGGCGGTGCCGGTCGCCCTGGAGGCCGCCGAGGCCGCCCGCGAGGAGGGCTGGGACCTGGAGGTGGTGGACGTACGCACGATCGTCCCCCTCGACGACGCGACCATCGCCGCGTCGGTGCGCCGCACCGGCCGGTGCGTGGTGGTCAGCGAGGCGCAGGGCTTCGCCGGCGTCGGCGCGGAGATCGCCGCCCGGGTGCAGGAGCGCTGCTTCCACGCCCTGCACGCCCCGGTGCTGCGGGTGTCCGGCCTGGACATCCCGTACCCCGCGCCGATGCTGGAGCACACCCATCTGCCCGGCGTGGACCGGGTGCTCGACACGGTGGCCCGGCTCCAGTGGGACGACCGGCCCGACGCGCGCTGGCTGCCGCAGGGGAGCGCGGCATGACCGAGCAGGTGTTCCTCCTGCCCGACCTCGGCGAGGGGCTGACCGAGGCGGAGATCGTCGAATGGCGGGTCGCCGTCGGCGACACCGTGACGGTGGACCAGAGCGTGGTCGAGGTGGAGACCGCGAAGGCCGTCGTGGACGTGCCCTGCCCGTATGCCGGGCGGGTGGTGGCCCTGCACGGCGCGGCGGGCGAGACGCGCCCGGTCGGCCAGCCGCTGATCACCATCGCGCCCGCCGACGGCGAGCCCGCCGGGCACGCCACCTACCGGGAGGAGGAGCGCGCCGGCAGCGGCAACGTCCTCATCGGGTACGGCACCGGGCACGGCGCGGCGGGTCGGCGACGCCGCCGGCCCCGGCTCTCCGTCGCCCCCGAACCCGCCCCGGCCCCCGATTTCGCGCCCGCCCCGGCCCCCGCGCCCGTCGCGGCGGCTTCCGGGCCGGCGGCGGTACCCGGGGGCGCGGTCGCCCTGGTGATCTCCCCGATCGTCCGGCGGCTGGCCCGGGAGCACGGCATCGACCCGGCCACCCTGCGCGGGAGCGGCCCGGGCGGGGTGGTGCGCCGGGCCGACGTCGAGGCGGCCCTCGCCGGCCCGGCCCCGGCCCCCCGGCCCACCCCGGTGCCCGACCGCCCCGACGCGGCCCCGACCGGTGGGGCCGACGGCCCGACCGCGGCGGGACGGGTCGCCGTGCCGGCGGGCGAGGAGGACCTGGTCGTCCCGCTCACCGGCGTCCGCAAGGTGATCGCCGACAAGCTCTCCCGCAGCCGGCGGGAGATCCCCGAGGTGACCATCTGGGTCGACGCGGACGCCACCGCCCTGGTGGAGACCCGCCGGGCGATCAACGCCGCGACCCCGGACGCGCCGGTGAGCCTGCTGGCCCTGCTGGCCCGGATCTGCCTCAGCGGCCTGCGCCGCTTCCCGCAGCTCAACGCGCGCGTCGACACCGAGGGGCAGCGGATCGTCCAGTCCCGCGGGGTGCACCTGGGCATCGCCGCGCAGACCGACCGGGGCCTGGTCGTCCCGGTGCTGCGCGACGCGCACCTGCTGACCACCCGGGAGCTGGCCGCGGCGCTGGCCGAGACCACCGCCGCCGCCCGGGCCGGCACCCTGCCGCCGGCCCGCCTCACCGGCGGCACGTTCACCCTCAACAACTACGGCGTGTTCGGCGTCGACGGCTCCACCCCGATCATCAACCACCCCGAGGCGGCGCTGCTCGGCGTGGGACGGATCGTGGACAAGCCGTGGGTCGTCGACGGTCAGCTCGCCGTGCGCAAGGTGACGCAGCTCAGCCTCACCTTCGACCACCGGGTCTGCGACGGCGGGGTGGCCGGCGGCTTCCTGCGGCACGTCGCGGACTGCGTGGAGCAGCCCGCCCTGCTGGTCGCCAACGTGTGAGCCGGTCCCGGCGGCAGCGCGCCGCCGGGACCGGAAACGCCCATACCGCCCGCCCCGCCCTCCCTGCCGTCCCTTTTCGCTCGCGCCCCGCCGAATGGGCCGGAAGTACGTTCCCGATCCGGATCGCCGCTCATTCACCGAGCATCCGGTCAGCTCGATCCGATCCTTTTCCCCTTCCGTTTCTCCCTGCTGTTGCCGGGAAATCCGCGCGGGCGGCGACCGCCTGTCGTCCGTCCGCGACCGCCCGGTCGCCCGCCCGCGCGAGGGGAGAGCGCAGTGCCGTACCAGGGCCTGCCCGCCGCCGTCCGAGACCGTCGCCCGGCCGTCGCCGGGGCACCGCTGCACTGCGACGCCACCCGGTACGGACTGCGCGGCGACGGGGTGACCAACGACCAGCCGGCGCTCGCCGCCCTCGTGGACCGCCTCGGCGACGGCTACGCCGCCGACGGGCGGGCACGGGTCATCTACTGCCCGCCCGGCATCTACTCCATCCGCGACGCGGGCACGGTCTGGCGCAGCGGGGTGTCCCTGATCGGGGCCGGCCCCGGCGCGACCCGGTTCCTGCTCAGCAACGAGGGCAACCGGGCCGACCCGACGCCGCTGGCGTTCTGGACCACCCTCCAGCACGGCGCGGACCGCGACCGGCACATCGCCGACTGCACCTTCGCCGACTTCGAGATCGACGGCTCCGGCGTGGCCATGGCCGAGTACAACTACCTCGCCAAGGGCCTCGGCCTGCAGTACGTGGTGCGCGGCGTCTTCCGTAACCTCTACATCCACCACACGGCGGCCACCGGCCTGGGCTGCGACTTCCTCCAGGACAGCCTGATCGAGGGGGTGGTGGTCGTCGGCTGCGGCCGCCTCGACAACGGCCAGGAGATGGGCGGCGCCGGGATCGGCGTCGGCATCGGCGGTTGGGGCACCGTGGAGCGGCTCACCATCGCCAACTGCACCGCGCTGGGCAACGGCACCAACGGCATCTTCCTGGAACTCCAGAAGGCCAACTGGCCGCCGCCGCGCGGCTACCGGATCGTCGGCTGCCACAGCCAGGGCAACCGGTTCGGCATCTCCGACTGGGGCGCCGACGGGCTGATCGTCTCCGCGTGCACGATGACGGGCAACCTGGAGGCCGGCTTCGACGTCTCCGCCGAGGGCACCTCCGGGGTCGCCGGCCGGGGCGGCCTGCTGGCCGACTGCGTCATCGACGGCAACGTCCGCGACGGCGTCAGCATGGGCAACACCCCGGGCCCGTACACGGTGCGCGGCAACCGGATCAGCGGCAACGGCGCGTACGGCTACCACGAGCACGACCTCGGGCGCGGTTATCACGGCGCGGCGACGGACGTGGTGATCGACAGCAACGACTTCTGGGGCAACGGCCTCGATGCCATCCGGATCGACCGGCCGATGGTCGACGCCGTGCTGCTCAACAACCGCATCCGCAACAACGGCCGCCAGTGCGCCGGCGCGTACGGCGCGGGCGGCGAGTCCGTCCGCTACAACGAGCGGTCGCTGGTCGACCGGACCGCCGGCTGGCAGCACGACGGGCACCGGGGCAAGGTGCTGCGGGTCGGCAAGCGGGTCGCCCTGGTCGCCGCCAACGACGACACCGGGCTCACCCTCGCCCCCGTACGCCCCGACGCGTACACCGCCTGGAGCGGGGACACCCCGCTGCCGGGGACGGCGTACGAGCTGCCGCCCGCGCCGCAGTGCCGGGCCGGGATCACGGTCAACGCGCACGTCGACTCGGCCACCATCCGGGGCAACCGGATCTGGGACAACCACGACGAGCGCACCCAGACGCACGGGCTCTGGATCACCGAGCGGGGCAGCTGCGTGGGCTGCCGGGTCGAGGACAACGACCTGGCTGGCAACGCCGTGGCCGCCACCCGCCTGGACACCCCTCCCGTGGGCGGCCGGTGGGACCGCAACCACGGCGACCAGGACTGGGACTGACGGCGGGGCGAACCGGTCGTCCGCCGGCGGAAGGGCCGATCGGTGACACCGGGCCCTCCGGGCGCGGTTCACCATTTTCGACCCGCCGTCGCCGAAACTGCCGACAATAGCTCCGCGCCTTTTCCGGAAAATGCACCGGGCCTCCCGTAACGCCGTACAGAATGTGGCCAAAGGGGAGCGGAAAAGGGGTGCGGAACATGGACGTGAGGCGGCGATTGACGCTATTGGCGGTAACCATCGCAGCCACACCACTGATCCTCGGCGGATGCACCGCCGGGGAGAGGAAGGTCGCCGAGCGGGCCGCGCGGGTCGCGCCGCCGCCGGCGGTCGAGCTGACGCCCGCCGACCGGACCCGGGACGTCCCGGTCAGTGCCGAGATCGGCACGAGCGTGGCCCACGGCAGGGTCACCGGCGTCCGGCTCACCGACGACAAGGGCCGGCAGGTCGCGGGAGAGCCCCGGGAGGACGGGACGAGCTGGGTGCCCGGCGCTCCGCTGGCCGGCGGGCGGACGTACACCGCCGAGGTGACGGTGACGGGGGACGGCGGGAGGACCGCCACCCGCACGACGACGTTCACCACCGCGCCGAAGCCGACGAAGCCGGCGATCACCAGCACGCTCTACTTCACGGGCAACCAGACGTACGGCACCGCGATGCCCGTGACGGTGGCGTTCGACCCGGGGGTGCCGCAGGAGGCCCGCGCAGCGGTGCAGAAGCGGCTGTTCGTCAAGACCGACCCGCCGCAGCCGGGCACCTGGTCCTGGCTGGAGGACGGCAGCCAGGCCTACTACCGGGCGCCCGACTTCTGGCGGCCGGGCACGAAGATCAGCGTCCGCGCGGCGCTGGAGGGGCTGCCGATCGGCAAGGACCTGGTGGGCGACGCCGAGCACCGGGCCACCTCGAAGATCGGCCGGCAGGTCTCGGTCGACATCGACAACGCCAGCAAGCAGATGTCGGTCTTCCGCGACGGCAAGCTGGTCCGCCGGATCCCGGTCAGCCTCGGCAAGCCGAGCACGCCCAGCTCCAGCGGCAAGATGGTGATCATGGAGAAGCACGAGCGGACGACGTTCGACACCCGCGGCGAGCCCGACGGCGGCTACGTCGTCGACGTCGACGACGCCCAGCGGCTCACCTGGGGCGGGGAGTTCATCCACTCCGCGCCGTGGTCGGAGGGCGACCAGGGCTTCACCAACGTCTCGCACGGCTGCGCCAACGTCTCCGCCGCCGCCGCGGACTGGCTGATGGGCATCACCCAGGTCGGCGACCTCGTCACCGTCACGGGCACCGAGGTGCCGCTGCGGGCCGGCAACGGCTGGACGGCCTGGAACGTCAGCTGGGACGAGTTCGCCAAGGGCAGCGCCCTGCCCGTCCCGGCCGGGCTGCGGCCCAGCCCGCACACCGCGTCGCCGCACCCGGGGGCGGTGGCCGGCGGGGGTTCGCCCGCGCCGACGCCGTCGGCCAGCGGCGGCTGACCATCGGGAGGAACGGCCGCGGGTCGGCCCGTCACCGCACGGTGGCGGGCCGGCCCCTGTCGCGAGCGCGGAACGGGGGACGTCGCCCGACACGTGGCGTGTCGGCCGCTCCGGGCACGCGCCGCGCCGGACGGGGCACGCGCCGGGCGCGGCCGGCCCTGGCTTCAGCCGAGCGGCACCCGGGCAACGCCGGTGCCGACCAGGGAGCCCAGCCAGAGCCGGTCGCCGTGCTGGCGTACCCCGGTGATCATCCAGTAGGCGCCGCGCGGGCCGTGCAGGGTCCGCAGCACCGCGCCCGCGCCGTCGACCAGCGCGACCAGCCCGTAGCGGCGCGGCTGCGGCCGGACCGCGTCGGGCAGCAGCGCGACCAGCTGCCGCAGCCGCGGGTGCGGCAGCAGCCGCTCCACCACCGGCAGCCGGGGGCTGGGCAGGGCGATCCAGTACGTCCCGTCGCCGACCCCGCAGAGGTTGTCCGGATACGCCGGCAGGTCCGCCAGCACGGTGGCCGCCCCGCCGGGCAGGTCGACCCGGAGCAGCCGGTGGGTGGTCGTCTCCACCAGGATCAGCGCGGACTCGTCGGGGGTGACCGCGATCCCGTTGGGGAAGTAGAGCCCGGCGGTCACCACGTCCGTCCGCCCGGTGCCCGGATCGTAGGCGAGCACCCGCCCGTTGGGCCGGTGCTCCAGCAGGTCGTGCTTCCAGTGCGACAGGGGGAAGCGGTCCGAGCTGTCGGTGAAGTAGATCGTGCCGTCGCGGGCCACGGCGGCGTTGTTGGCCAGGTGCACCGGCGGTGCGGTGCCGGTCAGCTCGCGTACCGCCCCGTCGGGGGTGACCCGCAGCAACCCCCGGTACGCGTCGCAGACGACCAGGCTGCCGTCGCGCGGGTCGAGTTCGATGCCGAGCGGCCGGCCCCCGGTCTCCGCCAGCAGCCGCGCCGGGGTGCCCGCCGGCGCGTCGGCCGCCCACCACCAGAGCCGACCGTCCTCGTCCCCGCTGACCACCCGGCCGGCCGGGTCGACCACGACGTCCTCGGGACCGTGCGCGCCGTCGGGCAGCGGCAGCAGCTCCACCTCGTCGAGCCGACGGTCGTCGGGCGCCCACGGCCCGGTCAGCGGGGGCGGCACGGTGGCCGGCTCGCGGACGGGACGGATGGGCCGGGGCGCGCGGGGGCGGGGTACCACCATCGGCCCATTCTCACCCCGGCACCGGCGGCCGGGGCGCGTCGTCCGGCGGCGTGTCGAGCGGTCCCGCGCAGCGCCCCCGGCCTCCTGCCAGGGGAGGATCCGGGGCGGCTCAGGGTCAGACCCTGGGTGTACCCGGAGTCACTCCCGGGCAGGGCGGAAATGTCGGTGGGTGGGGCTAGATTCGTGGTCATGGAGCAGCGCAGCGATCGGTTCCACGTGCAGGTCGACGTGGGTGACGACGTGGTGGAGATGAGGGCGACCGGCGAGGTCGACATCGCCACGGTCGGCGTGCTGCGCTCCGCGCTCTGGGCCGCCCCCGTCCGGCCGCTGCTGCGGCTCGACCTCTCCGGCGTCCGGCTGCTCTCCGCCGCCGGCGTGCGGGCGCTGGTCGCCGCGCACCGCCGGGCCCGCGCGCGGGGCGGCGAGCTGGTGCTCGTCGACCCGGCCCCGATGGTGGCCCGGGTGCTGCACGTGACCGGCCTGGACCGGGTCATCCCGGTCCGGGCGGGCGCCACCGCCGCCCCCGTCCCGGCTGCGCCCGCGCCGCTGGCGTTGCCACCGGGGCTGCTGGTCCCGCTCGCCGCCGAGCGGGGCAGCGCGTCCGCGCCGCTGGTGTCGGCCGCCTGACCCGCCGGGCCGTCGGCTCGCTCCTGCCCCGCCGTTGCCCGGTCGGGGCCGCCGGCGGATGCCGACGCCCCCGGCCGGGGGAGCTGACGGGTCAGCGCACGCCGAGCAGGTCCACGACGAAGACGAGCGTCTCGCCCGGCGCGATCACGCCGCCGGCGCCCTGGTTGCCGTACCCGAGGTGCGGCGGGATGGTCAGCTTGCGCCGGCCGTCGACCCGCATGCCGACGACGCCCTGGTCCCAGCCGGCGATGACCCGCCCGCCGCCGAGCGGGAACTCGAACGCGTCGCCCCGGTTCCACGACGCGTCGAACTCCCGACCCGTCGAGTGGGCCACGCCCACGTAGTGCACGGTGGCCCGCTGGCCCCGCTGGGCCTCGGGGCCGTCGCCGACGACGATGTCCTCGATGACGAGATCGGCGGGCGGCGCGCCCTCGATCGGGCCGATTTCAGGCTTGTCCATGCCGTACGCCTCCTGCTCGGTGGTGCGTCCACTGCGGTCGTCGTCGATCCTGCCGGATCGTGATCCGCCGATCTCCATCGGTCCCTCGGCCGGCGCCCGGCGGGCCCGCCCGCCGCGACGAAACGAAGCGGGCCCGCCCGCCGCGACGGAGCGGGCGGGCGGTGGCCCGGAGGCACACGTGCCGGCGGGCGTCACCTTCGGAAGGTGACGCCCGCCGGCACGTGCTGTCTGCCGTTCACCTCAGCCAGGGGAACCGCTGGACGATGGCCAGCCGCTTCCAGGTCCGCCCGAGGCCGAGGGTGTCGCCCGCGCCGACCAGGGCGAGGACCGCCAGCACCGCGGCGTAGATGAGGTGGTCGTCCATGAAGGGGTTGTTCTCGGGGGGCAGGACGGCCGTCCACATCATCACCAGGAGCAGGCCGCCGGCGGTGGCGGCGATCCGCGTGCCGACGCCCAGCAGCAGGGCCACGCCGATCGCGGCCAGGCCGACCATGAACATCCAGTCCGCCCAGGCGGCGCCGGCGATCCCGTTGTAGAACCCCTTGAACGGGCCGGCCGCGCCGAAGCTCAGGAAGCCCTTGGCGGGGCTGCCGCCGTTGATCCAGGCGTTCTTCGCGGCGGTCTCGTGACCGAGGCCGAACATCTTGTCGAGGAAGGCCCAGAGGAAGGTCCAACCCAGCGCGAGGCGGATGCCGCCGAGGACGTACCGGGTGGCCCGCTCCCGGGTGGTCTCGGTCGTCCTGGTGGTCTCGGCCGCCGGCGCGGTGGTCCTGGCGGTGGTCCGCTCGATCGTCGCGGTCATGGTGTCCACGTCCCTTCCTGTCCTCGCACCGCGCTTCCCGGTGGCAGTTCCATTGGACATCCGGCACCAGGGGGGCCGTCAGGGCCGATGGGTCCGCTTCGGGCCGGGACCTTCGACCCCGGTCCACCCGGTCCGTCGGCCGTCCCGGCACCGGCCCAGGGCCTCTGCCGGCGGCCCTCGCACGCCCGTAGCGTCGGGCGTGACGACGGCGGCAGGGAGGTCGCGATGAGGACCTGGCAGGTGGGCGACGTGATGACCAAGGACGTCGTGACGGTGGGGGAGGAGACCCCGTACCGGCAGATCGTGGACGTGCTCGTCCGCCGGGGCATCAGCGGCGTGCCAGTGGTCGACGGGTTCCGCCGGGTGCTGGGCGTGGTCTCCGAGACGGATCTGCTGCACCGGATCGAACGGGTCGGGCACCCCGACGAGCGGCGGGTCTTCGAGGGCCGGCGGCGCCGGGCGGCCCGGGAGAAGGCCGCCGCCCTGGTCGCCGGGGACCTGATGACCGCGCCGGCGGTGACGACGTACCCGCAGGCGTCCCTGCCGGCCGCGGCGCGGCAGTTGGACCGGGACGCGGTCCGGCGGCTGCCCGTCCTGGACGACCTCGGCCGGCTGGTCGGCATCGTCACCCGTGGCGACCTGCTGCGGGTGCACCTGCGCACCGACGCCGAGATCCGTGAGGAGGTGGTGCGGGAGGTCCTGCGGCGGGTCCTCGCCGTGCGGGACGGACTGGTGACCGTGCGGGTGCGCGACGGCGAGGTCACCCTGGACGGGCGGCTGGACCGGCGCAGCGCGGTCGACCTCGCCGGCCGGCTCGCCGCGCAGGTCGGCGGCGTCGTCCGCGTCGTCAACACCATCGCGTACGACGTCGACGACGACGCGCTCGTCGAGCTCGCCGACGGCCAGGTCACCCCGGTGGCCTGACCGCCGGCCCCGTCCCGCCGCGCCTACGGCTGCCCGACGGGCACCTCGGCCGACTCGGGGGCCAGCCGGGCGACGGGCACCCCCTCCCGGGCGGCCCACCCGACGGCGTGTCGGACGTCGCCCACGGGCAACGGCCGGCGGCTGGTCACGGTGACCGCGGCGTGCACCGCGAAGGCCACGAACGGGTACGACCGGGCCAGGCCGGCGACCGCCTCGTGCACCTGACCGGCGACCGCCACCGCCTGCTCCTCGGTCAGCGCCGGCAGGATCAGCAGGTACTCCTGGTCGGACAGGCGCACCGCCCGGTCCACGGGGCGCAGCGGCGCGGTCACCGCCCCGATCACCGCCTGCGCCTCCCGGGCGGCGCTGCGGCGGCCGAAGCGCTCCGGCGCGCCCGCCGGCTCGTCCACGCGCACGCCGACCAGCGCCACCGGCAGCGTGCCCGAGGCGGTGACCCCGTCCGCTCCTGCCCACCGGCGCATCCCCGGCTCGTCCAGCAGCGGGGCCGGTTCCGCCAGGGCCGTGCCGCGGTCGCGCCCGCCCGGCCGGTGCGCCCGGGCGGCCCGTTCGGCGCGGGAGAACATCAGCCGCAACGCCGCCTCGCCCCGCGCCTCGCCGGGTGTGGCGGGCAGGTCCCGGACCCGGGCCAGGGTCTCCTCCACGGCGAGCCGGACCGCGCCGGGGAGCCGGTCGGCGAGCCGGTCGCGCAGCCGGACGACCTCGTGCAGCGCCTCGTCGCGGCGGAACCCCCACCGCCCGTCGAAGAGCCGACCCGACTCCAGCGTGGTCGCCTGCTCGACCTCCGCCCGGTCGTGGGCGACCAGGGCCGCGCCGAACCGGGGGGTCAGCGCGACCACGCTCCACTCCCGGGCGAGGTCCTCGGTCTCGTCCAGGGTCACGCCGCACGCGCCGGCCGGCAGCGCCTCCGGGCGCTGCCCGACCACGCCCACCACGGTCGCCGCCGCCGTGGCCGCGATCCGCTCGTAGACGGCCCGCTCGCGGTCGAAATAGGGCATCCGCTGGAAGAGCGCGATCACCACGAGCGGGCCGTCCTCGGCGGTGGCCAGGGCGGCGCTCTCGATGGCGTGGGAGACAGCGACGAGGCTGCGCTTGGTCAGAAGTTCCGGAGCCCGTCCACTGTGCAGCACGCGCTGAGCCTAGAGAATCGGATCTCCGGTCGCATCCGTCGGGCCCCGGGCGGACCGGCGGGGCGCAAGCGTCTCCGCCGGGCCCGCGGTGGCCCGGACCGGTGACCCCGCGCGGGCCGCACCGGCGAGGTGGGCGTCGCGCTCGGCGGCCTAGACTCGGCCGTCGACGGCCCGACGGACGGAACAGGCGGATGACGCGCACCGGTAGTGATCACGGCTCCCTGCTGCGCCCGGTCGCGGCGTCGACCGGGCGGGCCCCGGTCCTCACCCGCGCCGGTCAGGTCGTGTTCGGCCCCCGCCGGCTGGGGGAGCTGGTGCACGGCCGTCCGCCGGGCGTCACGGGCCACCAGTGGAACTCGGCCGGCCGGGAGGGCTTCGACCACGTGGTGTGTGCCGGCGACAACGGCCGTCCGCTGTTCGCCGTCGAGATCGGCCCGCCGGCCCCGGCCGGCTCCGCCGCGCAGCGCGCCGAGCGGATGAAGAACGCGGTCTGCGCGGCCGTCGGCCTGCCGGTGCTGCGGATCGTCTCGCCCACGTTGCGCGCCGCCGACCACGGCCGCCGCATCGTGGAGTACGTCATCGACGCGCGCGCCTACGCCGACGCCGTCGCGCCTCCGCCGGGGCAGGACGACCCGGCGGAGGTGATGCCCGTGGAGTTCCGGGAGATCGTCGGCCGGCTGCCGGACGGGCGCAGCGGCCACGTCAACGACCTCGGCGCCCTCGCCCGCGCGGCGGCCGTGGAGGCGTACGTGTCCCGCCGGCTGGTCGACCCGATCGTGCGGGGCCTGCACATGCGCTGGACCGACGGCCCGGTGGAGGGCTGGAGCTGGGTGGAGGTGCGTCCCGGCCGCTGCCTGGTGGAACGGGTGCAGGTCGTCCAGCAGCGCTTCTCCTGCGGCGTGGACGCCGGCCGTCTCGCCGAGGACCTGGCGGCCGTGGCGGTCGGCGAGCGGCTGCGCGACGTCGAGGCGGCCGGCCCGGATCTGGTGGCGCGCGACGAGTTGGACCGGGACATCCGCCGGCTGCGGGAGCGCCGCGACGAGATGCGCGACGGCTTCGCCTTCGACCACCTCTGCGCCGGCTGAGGGCCGGCCCACCGGGGGTGACCAGCTCTTCCCGGCTCTCCGCAAATTTCCCGTATCCGGGTTGAACCGTGGCCGTCGCGGGTCCGTACTCCAGCCCGAATGGACACGGATCTCCCCGCCGCGCCGGCCGGCGCGACGACGATGAGGAAAGGGCATCGTCGGTCATCGACACGCGACCGGAACGTCGCAGTGATCCTCGCCGAGGCGTCCCACCCGAATTCATCGGTCCGACGGGGTCACGAGTCAACTACCGGATCGAGAAGGAGAGCAATTCGATGCGCAGGTCTCCACGGGCGCGCCGGTCATCCGGTAACGCACGGAGCAAGCGACTGCTGGCCGTTGTCGGCACGCTTGCGGTCTTCGGCGGAATCGTCGCCGTGACCCAGATCTCGTCCGCCGGGGACCGGCGGACGACCACCCGCGCCGCGGCGGCGTCGTGCGTGGCGCCCAGCCCCGGCGCGACCTCGAACATCGGCAGCAGCACGACCCAGACCTGGCAGAACGGCCGGTGGGTGCGCAACCACTGGGGCGACGGGCAGATGTCGGTCGCGGAGTGCCAGTCGCTCAAGGCCGGCGGCACCGCCACGAACGCCAACACCAACGCCGCCCCGGCGGGCTCGACGATCGCCTGCCCCGACGTCGCCAGCAAGCTGCCCCAGGTCCCGGCCGCAGCCAAGGCCGAGGTGGACCGCAACCTCGAGCTGCTCAAGACGCAGATCGACGAGGCGAACAAGCGGCTGGCCGCCGAGGGCCGCAACGGAGGGCAGTTCATCCAGAACGCGATCCTCGGGCCGCTGGCCGACAAGCGCCGGGCGACCCTGAGCCGCATCGCGACCGCCATCGGCCGGGTGGCGCAGCGGCCGCAGGGCCTCGAACAGCTCGCCACCTGCCAGCTCGCGGTCGGCGCCAACCCCAACGCCGGCAACAACAACGGTGGCAACAACAACGGTGGCCAGAACGGCGGGAACAACAACGGCGGCCAGAACGGCAACAACGGCGGCAACAACAACGGCAACGGCCTCGGCGTCCTCGCCAAGGACTGCGGCAACAGCCGGCTGCAGCCGCACGACGGCTTCCAGAACGGCAACCGGTGCGTCAGCACCGCGTTCGGCGAGGTCGGCGCGGCGGCGAACAACCCGTCGCTGCTGATCACGCAGTTCCCCAACCAGGTCCAGCGCAACCAGGCGTTCCAGCTGCGGGTCACCACCCGCAACCTGGTCCGGGACCGGTTCCTCGCCGCGGGCCAGGGCGGCTACTACCTGGAGAGCTCCCTGCTCAACGGGCAGGGCCTGGTGCGGGGGCACTTCCACACCGCCTGCCGGATGCTGAACAGCACCCGGCAGCCCCCGAACCCGCAGGACGTGCCGGCGTTCTTCGTGGCCACCGAGGACGGCCGGGGCGGCTCGCAGCCGGACGACGTCATCATCCAGGTGCCGGGCCTGCCGCAGGCCGGCACGGCGCAGTGCTCCGTCTGGGCCGGTGACGGTTCGCACCGTATCCCGATGATGGAGCGGGCCAACCAGACCCCGGCGATCGACGTGGTGCGGATCCAGGTCAACTGACCCGCTGGCCGCGCGCCGTACGCACATCCGGGCCGCCCGGGGCAGCAACCGCCCCGGGCGGCCCCGCGTCGCGCGCCGGGTCGTGGGCGGTGTGACCGGCAGGCGGTACGCCGCCGGAGCGGGGCCGTGGGAATTGCTACCGGGAAAAGCTCCGGGGCCACCGCCGAATCTCGGCGTGGCCCCGGTGTTCCGCGTGGTGGGCGCGGTGTCGGCTCAGCGGTTCTTGAAGGCCTCGACGACGGACACGGGGATCCGGCCCCGGTCGGAAATCTCGTAGCCGTTCTTGGTGGCCCATTCCCGGATCGCCCGGTTCTGCTCGCGGTCCATTCCCGAGACCGGAGCCCGGCCGGGGCGGCGGGCGGTCCGGCCGGCCTCGACCGGCCCTCGGCCGATTCGCCGGCCAGCGTTGATGTAGGGGTCGAGCGCCTTCCGGAGGGTGCCGGCGTTCTCGTCGGACACATCGATGGTGTACGCCACGCCGTCCAGGCTGAACTCGACGGTCCGATCCGCCTTCCCGCCATCGAGGTCGTCAGTCAAGACGGTGATTACTTTCCGGGCCATCGCCAATTACTCCTTGTGTGGGGCGGGGTGTGTTACGAGTTTGACGTATCCCTGGGTAAATCCGCAAGAATATGCCCCGTTTGCATTCGGCGCGTCGACTTGTCGGTGATGCAATCCCGCTCCCCACGGTGGAATTTGCCAGTTCGGGTTCGCCCCGGGCGGCCCGCGCGGCGGGGGTCGGCGTGTCCCGGGTCACATTCCGGAACAACGGGAGCCGGCCCGGACTTGAGCCTGACACGCTCAAGTCAACGCGATGGCAGGTGTTCGATGGCAACTCTTCCGGTACTACCCCTCACCGACGCCGTCCTGCTGCCCGGCATGGTCGTCCCGGTGACCCTCGACCCCACCACCCAGGCCGCGGTCGACGCCGCGCGCGCCACCGGCGACAAGAAGGTCCTCGCCGTGCCCCGCATCGACGGCGAGTACGGCTCCGTCGGCGTGATCGCCACCATCGAGAAGGTCGGCCGGCTGCCCGACGGCGAGCCGGCCGCCGTGGTCCGCGGCCTGTCCCGGGCCCGGATCGGCTCCGGCGTCCCCGGGCCCGGCGCCGCCCTCTGGGTCGAGGCGACCGAGCTCGACGAGCCCGCCCCGGCCGGCAGGGCCCGGGAGCTGGCCCGCGAGTACCGCGCCCTGATGACCTCGGTCCTGCAGCAGCGCGGCGCCTGGCAGGTCATCGACGCCATGGAGCGCATGACCGACCTTTCGGAGCTGGCCGACGCGGCCGGCTACGCGCCCTGGCTCACCCTGGCGCAGAAGACCGAGCTGCTCGCCGCCGCCGACGTGACCGCCCGGCTGGAGCTGCTGGTCGGTTGGGTGCGTGAGCACCTGGCCGAGCAGGAGGTCACCGAGCAGATCAACAGCGACGTGCGCGAGGGCCTGGAGAAGACCCAGCGCGAGTTCCTGCTCCGCCAGCAGCTCGCCGCGATCCGCAAGGAGCTCGGCGAGGACTCCCCGGACGGCTCCGCCGACTACCGGGCCCGGGTGGAGGCCGCCACGCTGCCGGAGAAGGTCCGCGAGGCGGCGCTGCGCGAGGTCGGCAAGCTGGAGCGCGCCAGCGACGCCTCCCCGGAGGCGGGCTGGATCCGCACCTGGCTCGACACGGTCCTCGAGATGCCGTGGACCACGCGTACCGAGGACAACACCGACCTGGCCGCGGCCCGCGCCGTGCTCGACGCCGACCACGCCGGCCTGGCCGACGTCAAGGACCGCATCCTGGAGTACCTCGCGGTGCGCAACCGCCGCGCCGAGCGCAACCTCGGCGTGGTCGGCGGGCGCGGGTCCGGGGCGGTGCTCGCCCTCGCCGGCCCGCCCGGCGTCGGCAAGACCAGCCTCGGCGAGTCCGTGGCCCGGGCGCTCGGGCGCAACTTCGTCCGGGTCTCCCTCGGCGGCGTCCGCGACGAGGCGGAGATCCGGGGCCACCGGCGCACGTACGTCGGCGCGCTGCCCGGCCGGATCGTCCGCGCCCTGCGCGAGGCCGGCTCGATGAACCCGGTCGTGCTCCTCGACGAGGTCGACAAGCTGGCCGTCGGGTATTCCGGCGACCCCGCCGCCGCCCTGCTGGAGGTGCTCGACCCGGCGCAGAACCACACGTTCCGCGACCACTACCTGGAGGTCGACCTCGACCTGTCCGACGTGCTCTTCCTGGCCACCGCCAACGTGGTGGAGACCATCCCCGGCCCGCTGCTGGACCGGATGGAGCTGGTCACCCTCGACGGCTACACCGAGGACGAGAAGGTCGCCATCGCCCGCGACCACCTGCTGCCCCGGCAGCTCCAGCGGGCCGGGCTGACCGCCGAGGAGGTCACCGTCGCCGACGACGCCCTCACCCTGATCGCGGGGGAGTACACCCGGGAGGCCGGTGTCCGGCAGCTCGAACGGGCCCTGGCGAAGATCCTGCGCAAGGTCGCCGTCGCCCTGGCCGACGACCCGACCCCGGTGCGGGTGGACGCGGACAACCTGGCCCGCTACCTGGGGCGGCCCCGGTTCACCCCGGAGTCGGCGGAGCGGACGGCGGTGCCCGGTGTGGCCACCGGCCTCGCCGTGACCGGCGCGGGCGGCGACGTGCTCTTCATCGAGGCCACCAGCATGGAGGGCGAGCCGGGTCTGACGCTCACCGGCCAGCTCGGCGACGTGATGAAGGAGTCCGCCCACATCGCGCTGTCGTACCTGCGCTCCAACGGGCGTCGGCTCGGCATCGACCCGAACGCCCTCGCCGGGCGGCGGATCCACCTGCACGTCCCGGCGGGCGCGGTGCCGAAGGACGGGCCGAGCGCCGGCATCACCATGGTCACGGCGCTGGCGTCGCTGGTGACGGGCCGGCCGGTGCGCCCGGAGTTCGGGATGACCGGCGAGGTGACCCTCTCCGGGCGGGTGCTGCCCATCGGCGGGGTGAAGCAGAAGCTGCTCGCCGCGCACCGGGCCGGCCTGACCGAGGTGATCATCCCGGCGCGCAACGAGCCGGACCTGGACGACCTGCCGGCCGAGGTGCGCGGGGCGCTGACCGTGCACACCCTCGCCGACGTGGCCGACGTGCTCGCCCTGGCGCTGCGCCCGGCCGACGCCGACACCCGCACCGATCCGGCCCTCACGGCCGCCTGAGGGGTAAGCAGGGGCCCCTTGTTATCGCTTTTCGGATAGCAAGGGGCCCCTGCAAGCAAGCCTCGCCCCGCGCGGCAGCCGACCGGAAGTGGGGCGGGGCGGCAGGCGCGGGGTGGGGTGGCCGGGGTCAGCGCCCGTCGGCGGTGCTCCCGCCGTGGTCGGACGACGCCGGGCAGTCGCCGGGCGGGGCGAGGCGGGTCAGCAGCGCGGCGGTGATCTCGCCGAGCTGCGTGACCTGGGTCGGGGTCAGCGCGTCGAAGACGAGCGAGCGGACGAGAGCCACGTGCCCCGGGGCGGCCGCGGCGAGGTGTGCGTACCCGGCGTCGGTGAGCACGGCCACGCACCCGCGGCCGTCGTCGTCGGCGCGCTCGCGGCGTACCCAGCCCCGGCGTTCCAGCCGGCCGACGAGGTGGGACAGGCGGGACTGCGAGCCGTTGGCCAGGGCGGCCAGCTCGCTCATCCGGCGCGAGCGCCCGGGGGCCTCGGCGAGGGTCGCCAGCACCCCGTAGCCGAATCGGGTCAGGTCGGCGTCGCGCTGCAACTGCCCCTCGAGCTCGTTCGGCAGCAGCGTGAGCACGGCGAGCGTCCGTCGCCAGATCTCCTGCTCGCCGTCGGTCAGCCAGCGGGTGGGTTCCATGTCGCCAGCCTACCGAATACTTGACGCTTCAAGTATCTGCTCGTACGGTGGTCCTTGAAGCGTCAAGTATCTCGCCCGCCCACGCGGCGGTCCGCCATGGAGGCACCCCCATGAACATCGCCCTCTGGGCCCTGCAGATCCTGCTCGCCCTGGTCTTCGCCGGGGCCGGGCTCACCAAGGTCACCCAGTCCAAGGAGAAGCTGCGCGAGAAGATGGGCTGGGTCGAGGGGGTGCCGGACGGCGCGGTCAAGGCCCTCGGCGCGCTGGAGGTCCTCGCCGCGATCGGCCTGGTCCTGCCCGCCCTCACCGGCATCGCCACCGTGCTGACGCCGCTGGCCGCCGTGGGCGCAGCGATCGTGATGGCCGGCGCCGTCGTCGTGCACGCCCGGGCCAAGGAGTACCCGCCGGCCGCGTTCACCGCGCTGCTGCTGGTCGCCGCGCTCGTCGTCGCCTGGGGGCGGTTCGGCCCGTACGCGTTCTGACCGGCCCGGCCGGCCCGCGCCGTGGGCGCGGGCCGGCCGCCCGTGCTCGTCAGGGGCGGTCGCGGTCGCGGCGTACCGTCGTCTTGCGGCCCTTGATGGTGCTGTTGCGCAGCCCGGCGATCACCTCGTCCGCCACGGCCGCCGGCACCTCGACCAGCGAGAACCGGTCGGCGATCTCGATCGAGCCGATGTCGCGCCCGCTGACCCGGGTCTCCCCGGTGATCGCACCGACCAGGTCCTGCGGGCGCACCCCGGCGCGCCGGCCCAGCCCGATGAACACCTGAGTGGTGCCCCCGGAACGGGGCCGCCCGGGCCGCCGTTCGCCGCCGCGCCCCTCCTGCCCGGGGCGCCCCTCGCGCTGCGGGCGGACCGCGACCTGCGGGATCTCCTCCTCGTCGTCGTCCGAGCCAGGGGAGGCGGCCTCGTGGGCCAGCTTCACCGCCGCGAGCGCCACCTCCATCATGTCGAACTCGTCCGACAGTGACTCCACGATGACCCGGAACGGCTCCAGGTCGTCCTCCAGCAGGCTCTCCCGCAGCGCCGCCTGGGTCAGCTCCAGCCGCCGGGTGCGCAGGTCGGCCACCGTGGGGATCTTGTCGATGGCGATGCGCTGGCCGGTCACCCGCTCGATGGTCTTGAGCATCCGGTGCTCGCGCGGCTCGGCGAGGGTGATCGCCACCCCCTCCCGGCCCGCCCGGCCGACCCGGCCGATGCGGTGCACATACGACTCCGGGGCCGACGGCACGTCATAGTTGACCACGTGGGTGAGCTGCTCGACGTCCAGCCCCCGGGCCGCCACGTCGGTGGCCACCAGCAGGTCGGCCGTGCCGGCGCGCAGCCGGCCCATCACCCGGTCCCGCTGCTCCTGGCTCATCCCGCCGTGCAGCGCCTCGGCGCGGTAGCCCCGGCCGTTCATCGTCTCGGTGAGCCGGTCCACCTCCTCCCGGCTGCGGCAGAAGACGATCGCCGCGGTCGGCGACTCCACGTCCAGCACCCGGCCCAGCGCCGCCGGCTTGTGCGCGCGCGCCACGATGTACGCGCTCTGCCGCACCCGGGGCGTCTCGCCGGCCACCGGCTGCTCCCGGCCGATCTGGATCCGCACCGGGTCGGTCAGGTGCTGGCGGGCCATCCCGTCGATGCGCGACGGCATGGTGGCCGAGAACAGCACCGTCTGCCGCTGCTGCGGGGCGTGCTCCAGGATCGCCTCGATGTCCTCGGCGAAGCCCATGTCGAGCATCTCGTCGGCCTCGTCGAGCACCACCGTGGCCAGGCCGCCCAGCCGCAGGGTGCCCCGGGCGATGTGGTCCAGCGCCCGGCCCGGGGTCGCCACCACCACGTCCACCCCCAGGTCCAGGGCGCGCAGCTGCCGGCCGATCGGCTGGCCGCCGTAGATCGGCAGCACCCGGGCGCCCAGGTCCTTGCCGTAGCGGTGGAACGCCTCCGACACCTGCACCGCCAGCTCCCGGGTGGGCACCAGCACCAGGGCCACCGGCTCCCCGCCGGCCCGCCCGTCCGGCATCCGCTGCAACAGCGGCAACGCGAACGCGGCCGTCTTGCCGGTGCCGGTGGCCGCCTGACCGAGCAGGTCCCTGCCGGCCAGCAGGGGCGGGATCGCCTCCCGCTGGATCGGGGTCGGCTCCTCGTAGCCGAGGGCGGACAGCGCGCCGAGCAGTTCGGCGCGTAGCCCGAGGTCGGTGAAGGCGCTTGCCTCGTCGTCGACGCCGGGGGAGTGCGGGTCGGTCGGTGGATCCTGCCGTGCGGGTGCGGAGCTCATGCGACAAGCTTTTCATTCCCGCCCCGCCCGGGTTTCGCCGACCGGCGTAAACCGCGCCGCGCGTCACGTCCGACGCCGGCCGGCGGTTCTCCGGGGCACCCACCCGCCGGTTAGCCTGGCCGTCGTGCGTACCGTCGAACTGGTCTGCTGCCCACGGCTGGAGGCCGCGGTGCGTGCCGGATGGGACCGGCTCGCCGCCGCCGGCCTGCCCAGCCTGGCCCGCAACACCCACCCCACCAACCGTCCGCACCTGACGCTCGCGGCGGTCGACGAGTTCCCGCCGGGCGCCCGCCGCCGGCTCGCCGCGCTCGTCGGGCGGGCCCTGCCCCTGCCGGTACGCCTCGACCGGATCGCCGTTCTCGACGGCAGCGCCCCGCTGGTCTGGCTGCTGCGGCCGGAACCGGCCCTGACCGCCCTGCACGCGGCGGTCTGGGACGCCCTCGCCGGGGCCGACGGGCAGCGCCCCTGGCACGCCCCGGGGCGGTGGGTCCCGCACCTGAGCCTGGCGCTGCGCTTCCGCGCCGCCGACCGCCGGCTGGCCCGGGCAGTGGTCGGCGTGGACCGGCCGGCCGGGGAGTTCGTGGCCGCCCGCAGCTACGACGGCGCCACGAGGACGGTCGGCCTACTCGGCTCCGCCGGGAGCTGATCTCGACGCGTCCCGCGGCACGAAGGTGCGACGGTGGTCGATCGCCTTCCCGTGCGGTGATGGCCTAGGGTTGGTCCAGCGCTCCCGTCGATGGTCTGTCCGACCGCCCGGCGGCTCTGCGCTGGGCAGGTCCGGCAGGTGGTCAACCCGACGCACCCCGGAAGAGGAACGATGCCCCTCCGCAAGCGCCCGGCCGCCATAGCGGCCGCCACCCTGCTCACCCTGAGTGCCCTGGCCGTCGTGCCGTCCATCGCGGCCGCCGCTCCCGACCCGGGCGGCCCGGTGAAGGTGAACCAGGTCGCGTACGTGCCCGGCACCCCCAAGCAGGCCACCGTGGTCAGCACGTCGACCAGCCCGCTGGCCTGGACCCTGCGCAACGCCGCCGGCGCGACCGTCGCCTCCGGCCAGACCACCGTACGCGGCGCGGACGCCCTCTCCGGCGACAGCGTCCACGTCGCCGACTTCTCCGCCTACGACACCGTGGGCAGCGGCTACGTGCTCACGGTCGGTGGGAACAGCAGCCACCCCTTCGACATCTCCGCCGACGCGGTGCGCCGGCTGCGCACCGACGCGCTGGCGTTCTTCTACCACCAGCGCAGCGGCACGCCGATCGAGTCGCGGTACGTCGGCTCCCGCTACTCCCGCCCCGCCGGGCACGTCAACGTCGCCCCGAACCAGGGCGACAACGCGGTGCCCTGCCGCACCTCCTGCGGCTACACCCTCGACGTGCGGGGCGGCTGGTACGACGCCGGCGACCACGGCAAGTACGTCGTCAACGGCGGCCTGGCCACCTGGCAGCTGCAGAACATCCACGAGCGTGCCCTGCACGTGACCGGGGCCGACCGGGCCGGGCTCGCCGACGGCACGCTGGCGATCCCCGAGCAGGCCAACGGGGTGCCCGACGTGCTGGACGAGGCGCGCTGGGAGCTGGAGTTCATGCTGAAGATGCAGGTGCCCGACGGGCGCACGAACGCCGGCATGGTGCACCACAAGATCCACGACCAGAACTGGACCGCGCTGCCGACCCGGCCGGAACTGGACAGCCAGCCCCGGCTCCTCGCGCCGGTCAGCACCGCCGCGACCCTGAACCTGGCGGCGACCGCCGCGCAGGCGTCGCGGCTGTGGAAGTCCTACGACGCGACCTTCGCCGCCCGGGCGCTCGCCGCCGCCGAGAAGGCGTACGCCGCGGCGAAGGCGAACCCGAACCGGCTGGCGCCGGCCACGGACAACACCGGCGGCGGCGCCTACGAGGACAACAGCGTGGGCGACGAGTTCTACTGGGCGGCGGCCGAGCTGTACGCCACCACGGGCGCGGCCGGCTACCGGGCCGACGTGACCGGTTCGTCCTACTACAAGGGCACCAGCTTCGCCAACCGCGGCTACGACTGGAGCTGGACGGCCGGGCTCGGCGACACCACCCTGGCCCTGGTGCCCAACGGCCTGCCTGCCGCCGACCTGGCCGCCACCCGGGCCGCGATCGTGGCCTTCGCCGACCGGCTGCTGACCCAGACGGCCAGGCAGGGCTACCCCGCCCCGGGCAGCGGCGACGGGACGTACTACTGGGGCTCCAACGGCGCCGTCGCCAACAACGGCAACGTCCTGGCCCTCGCCTTCGACTTCACCGGCCAGCAGAAGTACCGCGCCGGGGCCTACGCCGCCTACGACTACCTGCTCGGCCGCAACCCGCTGAACCAGTCCTACGTGGCCGGTTACGGCGAGAAGCCGGTGCGCAACGTGCACCACCGGTTCTGGGCCAACCAGAACGACTCCTCGCTGCCCACCGCGCCGCCCGGCTCGCTCTCCGGCGGGCCGAACAGCCAGCTGCAGGACCCGGTGGCCGTGGCCCAGCTCTCCGGGTGCAAGCCGCAGAAGTGCTTCGTCGACGACATCGAGGCGTACTCGGTCAACGAGGTGGCGATCAACTGGAACTCGGCGCTGGCCTGGCTGGCGAACTGGGCGGCGGAGCGGGCGGGCACCGGCGGCACGACGCCGGAGCCCACCCCGTCGCCGACCGTCTCGCCGACGGTCTCGCCCACGCCCACGCCCACGCCGACGCCCACGACCACGCCGCCGGCGGGCGGCTGCGCGGTGACGTACACGTCGAACAACTGGAGCAACGGCTTCAGCGGCAACCTGACCGTCACCAACAGTTCGGCCGCGACGTGGCCGTCGTGGACGCTGACCTTCCGGTTCACCGCCGGCCAGCAGATCAGCCAGGGCTGGTCCGGAAAGTTCAGCCAGAGCGGCGCCGAGGTCACGGTGACCAACGAGAGCTGGAACGCGGTCGTCGCTCCGGGCGGCTCGGTGAGCCTCGGGTTCAACGCCTCCCACACCGGCGCCAACCCGACCCCGGTGGGCTTCGCCGTCAACGGCACCGCCTGCACGCTGCGGTGACCGGGTGACCCGGTGACGAGGATGCCGGCCCCGCCGGCCTGATCCGGGTCCGTCGCCGATCCGGCCCTTCGCGTGTGCAGTCGGTGAAGGGGGCTGCGGGATCGACGACGTTCGGCGAAACTGGTCAGGGGCCTCTTCCGATCGGAATCGAGGCCCGGGCGGACGGCCGGGGTGCCGCACCCACCCCGGCCGTCCTGCTCCACCCGGCGCCGCACCACCACCGAAGCGGCGTGGCAGCAGTGGCGGCTCAGCGGCAGACGCGCGCAGGTAGCCGAATCCGACGGTCCCGTGGCTCCGCGCCGCCGTGGTACGGCGCGCATTCGGGGGAGATGGGAAGAATGTTCGGCCTGTCCCGGCTACTCGTGGTTACGGTGCTTTTGACAGCAACCGCGCCGTGTCGTACCGGGAGAGGACCCGACCATGCGAGTGCCCAGCCGAAGCTCCGGCCAGCAGCCCGGCACCTCCGTCGCGTCCACCGCACCGGCGCGGCGCGTGCCGCGGGGCGTCGCCCCCCGCCCGGCCCCGCCGACGCCCGACCTCGACGCCTACCGGGCCGCCGTGACGGACCTGCTCGTCGAGGTCGGCGCGTTGGCCGACCCCGACTCGGCGGGGGCCCGCCAGGTGCTGCTCGACGAGCGGCTGCGCGAGCCGGCGATCGCCGCGGTGCTCGACGCCACCGCCCAGGGCCTCGTCGGCGCCCGGGAGACGCTGCTGCTGGAGATGGCCCGTTACCAGCCCAGTCCGCGCAGCTCCGCCGGTGACCTGGCCGCCCTCGTCCGGATCTACCTGCTCTCCCGCATCGACGTGATGTGGTGGCGCGACGCCACCACCTTCATGACCGACGCGCAGGTCCACGCCAGCAGCGAGCTGGTCGACCTGGAGTGGCTGCGCCGCCGCGACCTGCTCCGCTTCCGCTACCAGGAACAGCCCGCCACCGTCGTCGGCCGGGGCGTGCGGGCGGTGCGCCGCCGGCTGCTGCCGGACGCCCGGCCGCGTACCGCCGGCCTGAAGTTCCGCCGGGCCCGGCGCGAGGTGATCGGCCTGCTCAACGACATCGGCCGCGAGTTCGCCCGCAGCGCCCCGCCCGGCACCCCGCCGCTGTGGGTGACCAGCCTGGTGCGCAGCGCCGAGCACCAGCACCGGCTGCGCCGCCTCGGCTACGCCGCGATGGTGCCCAGCGGCCACTGCCTCGGCTACGCCGTCGACGTGGAGATGTCCTGGTTCCAGCGGTTCGGCGCCCGGGACGTGCTGGCCGGCCTGCTGCGGGCCCGCCAGCAGGCCGGGGAGATCAACGTGGTCGACGAGGGGCAGGCCTGGCACGTGTGCCTCGCGCCGGCCGCCCGGGCGCGGTTCCGCCGCGCGTACGAGGCCGAGATGGGGGTCTGAGCCGTGTGCGGCATCGCTCTGAGCCTCGGCCCCGAGGCCGACCCGGCCACCTTCCGGCGGATGCTGGCCGTCCTCGCCCCGCGCGGCGAGGTGACCGAGACCCGTCGGGAGGCGGGCCTGCTCGCCGGCACCCGCCGGCTGCGGATCGTCGACCGGGAACGGGCGGTGCAGCCCTGGGTCTCCGCCGACGAGCGCCTCCTGCTCTGCTTCAACGGCGAGGTCTTCAACCACCGGGAGCTGCGCGTCGAACTGACCCGCCTGGGGCACGCGTTCCGCAGCGAGAGCGACACCGAGGTGGTGCTCGCCGCCTTCGAACGCTGGGGCGAGGACGCGGTGTGGCGGCTGCGCGGCGAGTACGCCTTCGTCGTGGTCGAGCGGGCCACCGGCCGGGCGTACCTGGCCCGCGACCCGCTCGGGGTCAAGCCGCTGTACTGGTCCCGGGTGCCGGGCTGCCTGCACCTGGCCAGCGAGGTGAAGGCCCTGGTGGGGCACGGCGCCCCGGTCGCCGAGGTGCCCCCGGGGCACCACGGCTGGGCCGAGCCGGGCGGCCACGTCCGGCTGCGCCCGTACGTCGACCTGCTCACTCTCGGCGACGGGCTGCCCGTGGTGGACGACCCGGACGAGGCCGCCCTGCTCGTCCGGGTCGCCCTCACCGACAGCATCCGGATGCGGCTGGACACCGACCTCACCGTCGGCGTGGTGCTCTCGGGCGGGCTGGACAGCTCGCTCGCCCTGCTGCACACCCACCAGCTGCACCCCGACTGCGTGGCGGTGACCGTCGGGGCGCCGGGCAGCCCCGACGTGGCGTACGCCCGGCGGCTCGCCGCCGACCTGGGGGTGCCGCACGAGGTGATCGAGCTGCGTCCGCGCGACATCCGGCTCGCCGACGTGCGGGAGGCCATCCGGATCTCCGAGCTGACCGAGTACGGGGACATCATCAACGCCGTGGTCTCGGTGCCGATCTTCCGGCGGCTGCGTGACCTGGGCGTCAAGGTGGTGCTCACCGGCGACGGCTCCGACGAGCTGTTCGGCGGCTACCCCATGTACCACCAGGTCGGCCCCGAGCGGGCCCGCCGGCTGTTCCTGCACAAGATCCGCAACCTGTGCCGTACGGAGTTGCAGCGGGTGGACCGCGCGAGCATGGCCCACGGGGTGGAGGCGCGGGTGCCGTTCCTCGACCTGAGCGTGGTGGAGCTGGCGATGCGGCTGCCGCTGGAGCTGAAGCTGCGGGAGGGCCAGGAGAAGTGGATCGTCCGCCGGGCGTTCGCCGACGTGCTGCCCGACTACGTGCGGCGGCGGCCGAAGAACCCGATGTCGTACTCGTCGGGGCTGCACGAGCGGGCCCGGCTCTACAAGCCGCTCTTCGCCCGGCTGCACCGCTCCTTCGGCTACGATCTGCTCGACCCGGTGCGCCGGGACTTCGACAGCGTGCTCACCCGCTGCGGCAACGACCTGGACCGGGCCATCGCCGACGGGCTGGCCAGGCCGGACTACACGGTGCTGGAACACGCCCGGGACCTGGTGGGCGCGGCGAAGTGGAACGCCGCGCCGGTGGTCCGCCGGCTGGTCGGCCCGCGCGCCACCCGCCGGACCCCGGTCGGCTGACCAGCCCACCCGTCGTTGCCCCGTCCCTACCCGACCGTCGTCGAGAGCCCCTGCTGAGTCCGGCTGCCTGTGGTGGGGCGGCCCGGCGGCCGCCCCACCACACCCGTCACCGCAGGTAGGGGCCGGTCTCGCCGATCTTGCCCGGGGCCGGGTTGCCCGGCAGGTCGAGCACGTACACCCGCAGGTTGCCCTGGCCGCTGACGGTCGCGGTCAGCGTCCCGTTGCCGACGGTCTGCACGTCGCCGGTGACCGCGTCGACGTACCGGCCGTTGGGCACGCCCGTGAACGTCGCGCTGCCGGAGACCGTGACCAGCGCGAAGCTGTCCACCGCGCCGGAGGTGAACCGGCGCTTGTACGCCATGGAGCCGCTGATCCCCTCGGTCGAGTACTGCCCCTTCTGCAGGGCCGGCACCGCCCGGCGGATCTGGTTGAGCCGCTGCACGTGCTTGACCAGCGGTTTGCTGAGCGTCGTGGCCACGGCCCCGGTGGCGGAGCCGACCTTGCCGAAGTCCGTCGCGGTGACCGTGCCCTGGAGGTGGTCGCCGTAGTAGGCCCGGCCGGTGGTCGCCAGGGGGCAGGTCGGCCCGCAGTCGATCTTCGCGCCCTTCTGGAACTCGATCTCGGAGCCGTAGTAGAGCGTCGGGATGCCCCGGAACGTCCACATCAGGCTCATGTTCTCCGCCCAGGCGTCGGTGCCCCCGGTGTAGCGGGTGTTCGACTTGTTCGGGCCGTAGTCGTGGCTGTCGACGTAGACGACGTTGTAGGTGGCGTCGTTGTAGCTGTCGTCGGAGTCCCTGCCGTTGCCGTACGCGTTGTGGGCGTCACCGAAGTTCATGTGCATCCGCATGTCGATGACGTTCATGCCGGAGAACTTCGAGTGGTCCGGGGCGTGGTAGGTGTTGCCGCGCAGGAACGCGTTGTCGCTGGTGGGCTGGCCGGCGGGACCGGCGAGCTGCTCGTAGTCGTACTGCTCGATCGCGGCCTTGACGTCGTCGGGGCTGTATTCCTTGCGCTCCTTCCAGGTGAAGAACTGCGCCGAGTGGTTGACCGAGCCCCGGTTCCACTTGTCGTTGACGAACGCGGCGACCTCACCGAAGACGTAGAAGTCCTTGCCCTTCTCGCCGTGTTTGGCCAGGGCGTGCTGCTGGATGGCCGGCAGGAAGCGGCGGTTCCAGGTGACCCGGGGGATGTGCACGGCCGTGTCGATCCGGAAGCCGTCCACCCCCATGTCGATGTACCGGTTGTACGCGTCGATCAGGTACTTCTGCACGGTCGGGTTCTCGGTGTTGAAGTCGGCCAGGTCCTCGTGCAGCCAGCAACTGCGCGCGTCCTCGCCCTCCCAGTTGCCGATCCAGCACTGGTGGTAGAGGTCGGCCGGGAAGAGCTTGCTGGTCGGGGTGGGCCACTGGCACTCGTACAGCTTGAAGCCCTCCGGGCTGGTGCCGTTGGGCGTGCCCCAGCGGGGGCACTGGTTGCCGGCCGGCGCGGCGGTGGACCAGACGTCCCCGTTGTACGGGCGGCCCTTGGCCAGCGCGTTCTGCGCGGGGGTCAACTCCGGGTCGGTGCCGGTGTGCTCCACCATGGGGTCGTACTCGCGGCCCGCCTCGGGCTTGCTGTACATCCACTTCCACTGCTCGTCGCGCACCCCGTACACGGTGGGGGTGAACAGGCCCTTGGCGCCCCAGCGGGAGCTGTGGTTGTAGACGACGTCCTGGAAGATCTTGATGCCCTTGCCGTGCGCGGCGTTGATCAGGTCCTGGTAGCTCGCGCCGGGGCTCTCCAGGCGTGGGTCGACCCGGTAGAAGTCCCAGCCGTGGTAGCCGTGGAAGTCGTAGTCGGAGCGGTTCAGCACGACCGGGGTGATCCACAGGGCGGAGAAGCCGAGCCCCTTGATGTAGTCCAGCTTGTCGATCAGGCCCTTGAAGTCGCCCCGGAACATCGGGTCGTCGTTCGCCGCGTTGCCGGACTTCACGTGCTGGCTGCCGCCCCGGTTGTTGGTGCTGTCGCCGTCGGCGAACCGGGCGGTCATCACGAAGTAGATGGTGTCCTCGCGGGGGTCGCCGCCCAGCGGGCTGCCGGCCGCCGCCGGCGGCGGGGCGTCGCCGGTGGTCGCCGCGGCCGGTGCGCTGGCCGCCGAGGTGTTGCCCGCCGCGTCGTACGCCCGCACCGTGTACTCGTAGCGGGTGTTGGCGGTCAGCGTGCCGTCGACGTGGCTGGTGCCGGTGGTGGTCACCGTGACCGTGCCCTCCGGCCCGCCGGTGCGGGTGAGCCGGTAGCCGGTGACGGCCCGGTCGTCGGTGGCCGCCGCCCAGGACACCGCCACCCGCAGGCCGTTGGCGGTCGCGCCCAGCCCGGTGGGGGTGGACGGGGCGGTGGTGTCGGGGGTCTCCGGGGCGCACGGCGCGCTCGCCCCGGCCGTCACGACGCCGGCCTTGACCGTGCTCACCCCGGCGCCGATGGTGTAGTCCGCGCCGTTGTTGTTGTCCCAGGTCCCGGTGCCGTTGTTGAACGCCGCCTTCAGCGTCGCGGCGCTGCCGAGGTCGACCACGCGGCGGGCCCACCCGGTGCAGCCGGCCTCCATCGGCACCCCGGGCACGGCGGTCCAGGCCCCGCCGGCGGGCTGGTAGTGGATGTTCGCGCTTGCCCAGCCCCGGGTGGCGAGGTGGTACCAGACCTCGGCGGTGCGGGTGGCCGGCGTTCCGGTCGGCGCGGGGGTGGCCGTCGGCGTGGGCGAGGGGGTGCCGGCGCACGGGTCGGACGTGCCGACCACGCCGCCGGAGACGGTCACCGTCCCGGTGCCGGTGCGGTAGTTCGCGCCGTTGTTGTTGTCCCAGGCGCCGGCGTTGTTGTTGAACACCACCTGGAGGCCGGTGGCCGAGCCGGCGTCGATGGTGCGCTTGCGCCAGCCGGTGCAGGCGGCCTCCATCGCCACCCCCGGGACAGCCGTCCAGGCGCCGCCGTCCGGGGCGTAGTGGATGTTGACGGTCCCGGTCCAGGCGGTGGGGGGTCGGTAGTAGACGGTCACCGTGTTTGCGGCGGCGGCCGTGCTGAGCGGGGCGAGCCCGACGGTGAGGCCGGCGGCCAGCGCGGCCCCGATCATCCGTCGTCGTCCGGTGCGGCGGGGCATCGGACCTCCTCGGGGGTGGGCGTCGGCGTGGCCGACGGGGGTGATGGGGTGCGGAAGGCCGTCGGCCCGGGGAGGGCCTGTCCGATCCGAGCAAGCGGATGACGTCATCCGGCAGGGATCGGCGAATCCTTCTGCAAGTTCTTGCAAGTGGCGAGAAAGTTACCACCATCAACCTGTGGACACCAGATGTTCACAACCGCTGCGCGCCGAACCTTCGGCGTGGGTGGTGCCCCCGGGTCAGCCGGTGAGCAGCAGCGCGCCCACGCCGGCGGCCGTCGCGGCCACGGCGAGCAGGGCACCGGCGGCCAGGAACCGGCCCAGTGGCACGGCCACCCCGGCGGCCCGGCAGCGCTCGTACCACAGCAGGGTGGCCAGCGACGCCCACGGTGTGACCAGCGGGCCGGCGTTCGTGCCGATCAACAGGGCCAGCAGCCGGGTCGCGTCGCCGGGCGGGAGCACCGCCTCGCCCGCCACGTACGCGGGCAGGTTGTTCACGACGTTGGACAGCAGCGCGCCCGTGCCGCCGGCCCGCAGCGCGCCGAGCGTCCCGCCGTCCGGGCCGAGCAGCACGCCGACGAGGTCGTCCAGCCCGTACCGGCCGAGGGTCTGCACCACCAGGAACAGCCCGGTGACGAAGACCAGCAGCCGCCACGGCACCAGCGCCGGGCGCAGCGCGGCCCGGTTGCGCGCGGCGAAGCCGACCAGCACCAGCCCGGCGGCCGCCGCGGAGGCGATCCCCACCTCCACCCCGGCGAGGATCCCGGCCACGAGGAGCAGGCAACCGGCGAGCGCGATCCGGTACAGCACCCGGTCGGCGGGGACGTGCGGCCCGGGCGCGACGAACCGGTCGACACCGCGCCGCCCCCGGCGCCAGTAGCCGACCCAGAGCAGCGCCATGGTGGCCGCGATCGTGGCGGCCTGGGGCAGCGCCATCCGCGCCGCGTACGGCAGCGGGTCGAGGTCGACCCGGTCGGCGGCCAGCAGGTTGGTCAGGTTCGACACCGGCAGCAGCAGGCTCGCTGTGTTGGCCAGCCACACCGTGGTCAGCGCCAGCGGCAGCGGCGGCATGCCCAGCCGCCGCGCCAGCGCCAGCATCACCGGCGTGAGCAGCACCGCCGTGGTGTCGAGGTTCAGCGCGATCGTGGTGGCGGAGGCGAAGCCGACGCAGAGCACGAACAGCGCCGGATAGCTGCCCCGGGCGGCGCGGGCCAGCCGCCCGGCCAGTACGTCGAACACGCCGGCCACCGCTGTCAGTTCGGCCAGCACCACCACCGTGCCGAGGAACAGCAGCAGCGGCAGGATGCGCCCCAGGGTGGCCACGGTCTCGGGGCGCGGCAGCAGGCCGGTCAGCGCGCAGGCCGCCCCGACCAGGGCCAGCGCGACCCAGTCGAGCGGGTGCAGCCGGCGCAGCCGTTCCAGCGGCCGGCGGGGGGCGCGGCCGGTCGGTGCGGTCGGCTCGCCCCCGGTGCGTGCGGTCGGCTCGCCGTCAGGGTCCACGGCGGCTGATCCTCGCACGCCGGCCGGGCGGCCCCGGCGGTCCGCCACGCCGCTGTGACCGGGCCCTCCCGCCGCCGTCCGGCGACCCCCCCGCAGCCCGCCCCGCCGGCCGTCGGACCGTGGTGGACAACGGTCGATGGCTGACCTAGCGTTCAGCCATCATGCGTAGGACCTTCCTGGGTGCCGGCCTGGCCCTGCTGCTCACCGCCACCGCCTGCTCCGCCCCCGAGACCGCCGCCGCCCCGCCCCCGCCGTCGGCCGGCACGCCCACCGCGTCCCGGCAGGACCCGGCGCAGGCCGACCGGACCCTGGCCAGCCTGCGCCGGGTCGACGACCTGCCGATGTGGGAGATGACCTACGTCGGCGACTACGACCCGACCGTCGGCACCGACGCCGCGCCGCCCAGCCCGTTCGGCTGCTCGCTCTTCGCCGCCTCCGGCGACCCGAGCCGCCCGCTGTTCGCCCGCAACTTCGACTGGGACGCCAACCCGGCACTGGTGCTGCGCACCGACCCGCCGGACGGGTACGCCACGGTCTCGCTGGTGGACATGTCCTACCTCGGCGTCGGTGCCGACCCCACCGGCGACCGCCGGCTGCTCAACGCGCCGCTGCTGCCGTTCGACGGGATGAACGAGCGGGGGCTGGCCGTCGGGCTGGCCGCCGACGACGGGGCCACCGCCCGCGCCGAGGCGGGCAAGCCCACGGTCGGTTCGGTACGCATCCTGCGGCTGGTGCTCGACCAGGCCGCCACGGTCGACGAGGCCGTCGCCGTCTTCGGCCGGCACAACCTCGACTTCGACGGCGGGCCCCCGCTGCACTACCTGCTCGCCGACGCCACCGGCGCGTCGGCCGTGGTCGAGTTCGTCGACGGCGCGATGCGGGTCGAGAAGGGGCAGGGCGGCTGGCAGGCGCTGACCAACGTGCCCGTGGTCGGCGTACCCGAAGAACGCCGGCGCACCGACCACCGCTACGGCGTGCTCGCCGCCGCCCTGACGAAGGCCGGCGGGGTCGTCGACGACCGGGCGGCGCTGGAACTGCTCAACGACGTGCGGCAGGGCCACACCCGCTGGTCGGTGACCTACGGGCTGCGCACCGGCGAGATCCACCTGCGCACGGCCACGGGCACCGAGCGGGAGTACCGCCTCCCGGTGACACTGCCCTAGCGCGGCGCGGGGAGGTGTCGCAGGTCGTTGAGGAGGTCCCGCACGGCTGGGGAGCGGGGGCCGGCGGGGGTGAGTTCGTCGTGGAGGCGGCGTAGGAGTGCGACGCTGCGTGTGGAGCTGACGGCGGGCAGGCGGCGCAGGGCCAGTCGGGCGGTGTCGACGGCGAGGTCGAGGTCGCCGGTGGCGTGGTGGGCGAGGCTGAGCCAGGCTCCGTGGCGTAGGGCGGAGCGTTGTGGTGGGGCGTCGGGGCTGGTGTGGGCGCGGGCGTGCAGGAGCCGCTCGGCGTGGCGTAGGAGCCTGTGTCGTTGTTGGGGCAGTTGCTCGGCGAGGACGACCAGTCCGCGGCCGGTGATGGCGTCGAGTTCGATCCGGTCGATGTAGGAGGCCCAGCGGGGAAGTGGCGTGTCGGGTGGGGTGTCGAGGAGGGTGAGGGTGTCCTCGCGGGTGCGGTGGAAGCTGGTCAGGTCGCCGGCGACGGCGTGGGCGAGGCTGCTGCGGGCGGCGACCAGGGAGCGTACGGCCGGTGGGGCAGTCGCTGCGGATTCTTGGGCGGCGGCGGCGAGTTGCAGGGCGTCGAGGGCGTTGCCGCGGTCGGCGGCTTGGTTGGACATGAGGGCCAGGATGCTGGCGGCTAGGCCGGGGTCGGCGGCGGTGTGGGCGGTGCGGAGGGCGGTGAGGTACCAGCGTTGCGCGAGGCCGTCTTCGTGGGCGTCGAAGGCCATGAATCCGGCGGTTTGGGCGAGCTGGGCGAGGGCGGCGGCGAGCCGGCGGCCGGCGGCGGCGTTGTAGGAGGCGCGGCGTAGGAGCCGTGCCACGGCGGTGAACTGGTCGTGGACGAAGTCGCGGGCGGCGCCGCCCTGATGGTCGTCGAGTTGCTGCGCGTGGGCGACGAGGTTGTCGATCATGTCCAGCAGGGGTGGGCTGACGGGCCCGCCCTCGGTTGCGGTGGAGAAGAGGTCCGGGGCGGGTTGATGGAGCGCGGCCCATGCGGGGGCGGTCAGCGCGGCGCCGGTGACGGCGATGATGGTGCGACGGGTCGGCACGGGTCCTCCTACGAGGCTGAGCAGTCCGCTGCTGTCCCAGGGTAGATCCATCGCGTGGTTCGCCGGCAGCGCCGGACGCGGACGCGGGGCGGTCACGCCCCAGACGTCTTCGAACGCCAACTCTGTCTTGAGCTGGGTGGACAGGACCTCGACGACGAGTTCGGGGATGTCGCCGCCCACGCGCTGGCCTACTTCCAGAAGCTGACGCCAGCGTCCAACGGCGAATACCAGGCCACCGACGCCGTGATCGCCTTTGCGCGCGACCACGACGTGCTGATCCACCCCGTCACAGGCGAGTACCACGACTGCGGTAACCCCGCTGGCTGGCTCGCAGCCAACAACGCTGCGGCCCAGAGCAGTGCCCTTGCAGGCTGAGTCACCCGGTCAGACTTGTTGAAGGAACCTGGAGTTCGGGTTTCCCGCCGTTGGTACGGCTGACCGCCGCCACGATCGCTCGTGGCGGCGGTCAGCCGGTCGTACCGGTGTGGCCGGCGGGCCGGAGGGGATCCCGGCCCCCCGGCCCTCCGGTCCGCCGACCCGCCCGGTCAGCCCTTGCGGGGCTCGAAGGTGTAGTCCACCCCGCCGACGTCGAAGCTCTCGCCGAGCTTGCGCGCCGGGCCGACCTGGACGACCTGGAGGGTGTACGCCTTCTGGAGCGCCTGGCTGGTGGTGAAGCTCAGCTTCACGACGGGCCGCTCCTCGGGCTTGATCAGCAGGCCCTTGATCTGGGCCTTGTACGGGTCGACGATCTGGATGGCGCTGCGGCCGACGACCTGGATGCCCTCACCCTGACCGCCGGCGGCCCGCCAGCGCTCGAACAGCTCCGGCCCGAGGTCGGCGACGACCTTGACGCCGGGGGCCGGCTCGCCGAGCGGCCGGAACGCGAGGTCGAACGGGGCCGGCTCGGCCAGGGCGTTCGCCATGGCGTACGGGCGGTCGCTGATCACGCCGCTGCCGCCCGCCGGGACGGTGTTGGCGTTCTTCCAGGCGATGTTGTTGTTGTACTGCGTGTTGATGGAGGTCGCGGTGCCCTCGAACAGCATCGGGTCGGTCGCCGACTCCCAGCGCAGCAGCAGGCAGAAGTGCCCGATGGAGGGCACGTTCGGCCAGGCGATCGACGTCGTGGTGACGCCGGGCGCGACGGGCAGCGTCTTGGAGCCGATCGGCGTCCAGTTCATCGGCCAGTTCGCGGCGCCACCGGAGGTGGTGTAGTACGCCTTCAGCGTCCCGTTGCCGATTCCGGAACCGTACGGGCCATTGTTCCGCAGGTTCACGAAAATGTAGCTCGTCGATCCGATGATCGGGTTCGTGTGCGACGCGCACTCGACCGCGGTGGGGCAGATCTTGATGTCGGGGCTGTTGAAGAACGACGAGTAGATGGCCCCGTGCGGCTCGAACCCGGTGTCCGACGCGATGTCCCGCATGTAGACGTCGGTGCGGGCGTTCGCGGTGAGGTCGCCCTTGTCGATCGCGGCCGTGGCGGTGCCGCTCACGGAGAACGCGAGCGCGGCGGTCAGCAGGGCGCCGAACAGCAGTCGGGCCGTACGCCGCGGGCGTGGACGTGCCAGCGCGATTCTCATGTGCTGGTTCCCCTTCGATGGTGGTGGTGATGGGTCGAGTGGCGGAGAATTGCTCCGGCGACCCGGCGCGACAACTGTATTGCAGTGGCCACCGTAAATGGAATGGTCGAGATTGACGATTGCTCAACGGGCGTCCGCATTTGCCGGGGAGGTGGCAATTCCCGGATACGGCGGAACGTGAATCTGAGAAGTGCGCCCCGCGAGGTATCAACGGCGGCGCAGGCGACTCCTGTACACCCTGGCCCTCCGTCGGACCCGCGCCCCGTACGCTCGGTGACCGTGAGGCGGATCCTGTTCGGCCGGCCGTTGCGCAGCGTGGCCTTCGACGTGGCGGTCTCCGGCTTCGTCGTGCTGGTCGGCCTCGCCGGGGGAGTCAACCAGCCCGGCGGGTGGCGGGCCACGGGCGTCGCGGCGGCGATGGCCGCCGCCCTGCTGTTCCGGCGCGCCCACCCCTCCGCGGTGGGGGCGGCGGTCGCCGTGCTCGCCGGGGTCCAGGTGGTCGCCGGGTGGGGCCCGCTGGCCTTCGACGTGGCCGTGCTGATCGCCCTGTACAGCGTGGTGAAGTACGCCGAGAGGCTGGCCTCCGGCATCGTCGCCGGTGTCGTCGCCGCCGTCGGCGTGGTGCTCGCCGCGCTCCAGATCGAGGCGGCCGTCGCCTGGTGGGCCTCGGCGATCTGGTTCGCGCTGATGACCGGCGCGGTCTGGCTGATGGGACTGAACGTGCGTACCCGCCGGCTCTACGTGCTGAGCCTGGAGGAGCGCGCCGCGACCCTGGAGCGGGAGCGGGAGGCCGAGGCCCGCGCGGCGGTGGCCGAGGAACGCACCCGCATCGCCCGCGAGCTGCACGACGTGGTGGCGCACAGCATGGCCGTGATGATCGTGCAGGCGGACGGGGCCCGCTACCTGTTCGACCGGGACCCGCAGACCGCCCGGGAGGCGGTGCGCGTGGTCGCCGACACCGGCCGGCAGGCGCTGGAGGAGATGCGCCGCCTGGTCGGGGTGCTGCGGGAGACGAGCAGCCCCGGGCCGGCGGACGGGCCGGACGGCGCGGCGGCCCCGGCGCTGGCGGCGGAGCCGACGCACCGCCGGCCGGCCCTGGTGGAGCTGCCCGAACTGCTGGACCGGTTCCGGGCCGCCGGGCTGCGGGTCGACGCGACGGTCACCGGCGAGCCGCCGGCCCTGCCGCCCGGCCTGGAGCTGACCGTCTACCGGGTGGTGCAGGAGGCGCTCACCAACGCCCTCAAGCACGCCGGGGTCGGCGCGACCGTCACGCTGGGCCTGACCCACAGCCCCGACGCCGTCGTGGTCCGGGTCGTCGACGACGGGCGGGGCCGCCCCGTGGTCCGCCCCGCGCCGTCCGGCGGTCACGGCCTGGTCGGCATGCGCGAGCGGGTGACCGTGTACGACGGCAGCCTCACCGTCGGCCCCACGCTGGCCGGGGGGTGGCAGGTCGAGGCGCGGCTGCCGCTACGGTCGAGCACCGGGACGGAGGTGGCGGCATGACGGTCCGCGTGGTGATCGTGGACGACCAGGCGCTGGTGCGCGCGGGGTTCCGGATGGTGCTGGGCTCCCAGCCCGACCTGACCGTGGTCGGCGAGGCCATCGACGGGGCGGACGCGCTGCGGGTGCTCGACCGCGTCGAGGCCGACGTGGTGGTCATGGACATCCGGATGCCGACGATGGACGGGGTGGAAGCCACCCGGCGGATCTGCGCCGACCGGCCGGGTGACCTGCCCCGGGTGCTGGTGCTCACCACCTTCGACACCGAGGCCGACGCGTTCGCCGCCCTCCAGGCCGGGGCGAGCGGCTTTCTGCTGAAGAACGTGCCGCCGGAGGAGCTGCTGGCCGCGATCCGGGTGGTCGCCCAGGGCGACTCCGTGGTGGCCCCGTCGATCACCCGCCGGTTGCTCGACCGGTTCGCCGGCCAGCTCGGCCCCGGCCCCGCCGCCGACCCCCGGCTCGCTCAGCTCACCGAGCGGGAACGCGAGATCCTGCTGCTGGTGGCCCAGGGCCTGTCCAACGCGGAGATCGCCGCCCGGGTGCACGTCGCCGAGGCGACCGTGAAGACCCACGTGGGGCGGATCCTGGCCAAGCTGGGGCTGCGCGACCGGGTCCAGGCGGTGGTGCTGGCGTACGAGAGCGGTCTGGTCACCCCCGGCGGCTGACGGCGGGTACGCCTCAGGTCGTACGGGGCCGCGCCGTGGGGACGCCTCCGGGCGCAGGCGGGGCGAGCGTGCGGGCGGACGCGGCGGGCCGGTGCCGCCCATAGCGTCGACAGGTGTCCGCAACCACCACCTGCACGGGGAGCACCGACGTGTCCGTACCACCTCCCGCGTTCGCCACCGCCGGCGTCGCGGTCACCGCCCGCGGCCTGCGCAAGGAGTACGGCGCCGGCCAGGCGCGGGTCGTCGCCCTCGACGGCGTCGACGTCGACTTCGCCGCCGGCCGGTTCACCGCCATCATGGGCCCGTCCGGGTCCGGCAAGTCCACGCTCATGCACTGCCTCGCCGGCCTCGACCGGCCCACCGCCGGCACCGTACGCATCGGCGACGCCGACACCGGCGGGCTCGACGACCGGCGGCTCACCCTGCTGCGCCGCGACCGGATCGGCTTCGTCTTCCAGAAGTTCAACCTGCTGCCCGCGCTGACCGCCGAGGAGAACGTCGTGCTGCCGCTGGCCATCGCCGGCCGCCGCCCCGACCCGGCCTGGCTGCGCCAGGTCGTCGCCGCCGTCGGGCTGGCCGACCGGCTGCGGCACCGACCCGCCGAACTCTCCGGCGGCCAGCAGCAGCGCGTCGCCGTCGCCCGCGCCCTGATCACCAAACCGTGGGTGATCTTCGCCGACGAGCCCACCGGCAACCTCGACTCCCGCTCCGGCGCGGAGGTGTTGCGGCTGCTGCGCGAGGCCGTCGACACCCTCGGCCAGACCGTCGTGATGGTGACCCACGACCCGACCGCCGCGAGCCACGCCGACCGGGTGGTCTTCCTCGCCGACGGCCGGCTGGTCCGCGAGTTGGTCGCGCCCACCGCGGAGGCCGTCCTCGACGCCCTCGCCCACCTCGACCAGGCCCCGGCCGGCGCGGCGACGGGGGGCCGGCGGTGACCGGGCTGACCCTGCGCACCATGCGCGCCGACGCGCTGAGGCTGCTGCTGTCGGCGCTGGCCGTGGTGCTCGGCGTCGCGTTCGTCGCCGGCACCCTGATCCTCACCGACGGGATGAAGCGCCGCGCCTACGAGAGCGCCGGCGTCTTCGACCGGCACACCGACGTCGCCGTGTACGCCGGGCGGGACCCGATGCCGCCCGCCCTCGTGGAGCGGGTGCGCGCGGTCGACGGGGTGCGGGCCGCCGCCGGGGAGCTGACCGGCTCCGCCGGGGTCGTCGGCTCCGACGGCCGGCCCGTCCTCGGCTACGCCGTCGCGGCGGCGATCCCCACCGAGGCGGCCCTGCAGTCGTACGACGTGGTGGCCGGGCGGCTGCCGCAGCGCCCCGGCGAGGTGGTCCTCGACGCGCCGACCGCAGCCGAGGAGGGGTTCACCCTCGGCGGACCGGTGCGCGTGGGCGGCAGCGGGGGCGCGGCCCGCGCGTACACCCTGGTCGGCACGGTCGACGTGGCCGGCACCGCCCGGGACGTCGGCGGGCCGTTCATCGGCCTGGCCGGGCCCGACGCCCTGGCCGTGACGCGACAGGAGGGCTACGGGCGGATCATGGTGGCCGCCGCGCCGGGCGTGTCGGCGGCGGAGCTGGCCGGGCGGGTGGCGGCCGTGGCCGGCGGCGACGTGACGGTGAAGGACCGCCAGGCGGTCCTCGACGCCGCCGTCGACGACGCGGTCCGCGACCTGAGGCAGTTCAACCTGCTCCTGCTCACCTTCGCGGCGGTGGCCGTGGTGGTGGCCGGGTTCGTCATCGCCAACACCTTCGCCATCGTGCTCGCCCAGCGCACCCGGCGCACCGCGCTGCTGCGGCTGGTCGGGGCGACCCGGGGGCAGGTGCTGCGGGCGACGCTGCTGGAGGCGGCGGCGACCGGACTGGCCGCCTCGGCGCTCGGGGTGGCGGTCGGCGCGGGCGTGGCGGTCGGCCTGGACGCCCTGCTGTCCGCGTTCGACGTGCCGATGGCCGGCGGCGGGATCGCCGTCACGGCGCCGACCGTGCTGGTCTGCCTGCTGCTCGGCACCGTCCTCACCGTGGCCTCGGCCGCCGTGCCGGCCTGGCGGGGCACCCGCGTCGCGCCGGTGGCCGCGCTCACCGACGCGGCGGTGCAGCCCACCCGCCGGGCCGGCCGCGTCCGGCTGGCCGCGGGTGCGCTGGTCCTCGCCGCCGGAGTGGCGGCGCTGGGGTCGGCCGGGGCCGTCGGCCAGCTGCCGCTGGTCGCGGCCGGCGGGATGCTGGCGTTCTTCGGCATCGTGCTGTTCGGGCCGGTGCTGGTGCCGGCGCTGGTGCGACTGCTGGGCGTCCCCGCGCGCCGGCTGTTCGGGGCGACCGCCGGCCTGGCCGTGGCGAACGCCGTGCGCAACCCGCGCCGGATCGCCGCGACCGCCACCGCCCTGGTCATCGGCATCGGCCTGGTGTCGGCGTTCGTGGTGGGCGCGGGCAGCGCCAAGGCCAGCATCGAGCGGGCCGTGGACCGGCAGATCGGGGTGGACTTCGTGGTGGTCGGCGTCGGCGGGAGCCTGCCCGGGCCGCTGGTCGACGAGTTGGCCGCCCGCCCCGAGCTGGGCGTCGTGCACGAGCTGCGCGGCCGGGTCAGCGACGGGGTCGAGCTGCGGACCGCCCACCCGGCGCTGGTCGGGCGCACCCTGACAGCCGTGGACGCCGGTGACGCGGGCCGGCTCGGCCCGGGCCGGGTGCTGGTGCACAGGGAGCTGGCCCGGGCGCGGGGCTGGTCGGTCGGCGACACCGTCACCCTGGCCGGACAGCCGTTCACCGTGGCGGCCGTCGTCGCCGCCGACGGTTCCGCGCTGGCCGGCGGCCCCGTGCCGGCCGGGCACGTGGTCGACGCGGTCGACGCCGACTTCTCCCGCCTCTTCCCGGCCGAGCGCGGCCACCTCGCCGAAATCGACCCGGCCGCCGGGGTGAGCGCCGAGCGGGCCCGGGCGGCCGTCGAGTCGGTGGTGGCCCGCTACCCGACGGCGAACCTGGTGGACCAGGCGACGTACAAGGAGTCGCTCACCGGCACCATCGACATGGTGCTGGCGTTCGTCGTCGCCCTGCTCGGCCTCGCCGTGGTCATCGCCCTGGTCGGCGTCGCCAACACGCTCAGCCTGTCGGTGGTGGAGCGCACCCGGGAGAACGCGGTGCTGCGCGCCGTCGGGCTGACCCGGGGCCGGATGCGGGCGATGCTCGCCGTGGAGGCGGCGCTGATGGCGCTGGTCGGCGCGGTCCTCGGGGTCGGCCTCGGCCTCGGCGTCGGCGCGGGCGCGATGGCGGTGGTCACCCGGCTCAGCGGCGAGTTCACGCTGGTGCTGCCGTGGGGACGGCTCGGGCTGATCATCGCGGTGGCGGTGCTGGCCGCGCTGGCCGCGTCGGTGCTGCCGGCCCGCCGCGCCCTCGCCCGTCCGATCGTCGCCAGCCTCGGCGACTGAGCGTCAGAGGCGCTCGACCGTCGGGCCGTGGCAGCGGTTGCGGGTGTCGAAGACGTACCGGGCGTGCCGCACCACCAGGTCGTAGTCGAGGCAGTCGTGGTCGGTCACCACCACCACGGCGTCGGCCTCGCGGAGCTCGCGCTCGGTCAGGCCGACCACGACCACGCCGCCGGGCAGGTGGTGCGGCTCGGCGTACGGCTCGACCGCCCTGACCTCGGCGCCGAGGTCCTGGAGGCGGCGGGCCACGTCGACGGCGGGGGAGTCCCGCATGTCGCCGGTGTTCGGCTTGTACGCCAACCCGAGCAGCAGCAGCCGGGCCCCGCTGACCGCCCGCCCGGCCCGGTTGAGCCCGTTCATGATCCGTCGGACGACGTGCTCGGGCATCTCGTGGTTGACGTCGTTGGCCAGCTCGATGAACCGGAACTGCCGTCCCAGCCGGCGCTTGACCTGCCAGGACAGGTAGCACGGGTCGATCGGCAGGCAGTGCCCGCCGACGCCCGGGCCGGGGCGGAACGGCATGAACCCGAACGGCTTGGTCTCGGCGGCCTCGATCGCCTGCCACACGTCGATGTCGAGGTGGTGGCTGAGCATCGTCAGCTCGTTGATCAGCGCGATGTTGACCTGGCGGAAGGTGTTCTCGATCAGCTTGGTCAGTTCCGCGACCCGGGTGGAGTCCACCGGCACGGTCCGCTCGACCAGCCGCCGGTAGAACGCGTCGACCCGCTCCCGGGAGGCCGCGTCGACGCCGGAGACCACCTTCGGGGTGTTCTCCAGCTTCCACACCGGGTTGCCGGGGTCGATCCGTTCCGGGCTGTAGCCGAGGTGGAAGTCGCCGGGGGCGGTCAGCCCGCTGGCCGACTCCAGCAGCGGCCGGAGCAGCTCCTCGGTGGTGCCGGGGTACGTGGTCGACTCGAGGATCACCGCGCAGCCCGGCCGCAGGTACGGCCCGATGCCGCCGCCGGCCTGCTCGACGTAGCTCAGGTCGGGCACGCCGTCTCGCAGCGGGGTGGGCACGGTGATCACGCAGATGTCGAAGCCCTCGGCGTCGGCGTACTCGGTGCTCGGGCGGTACCGTCCGCTGCCCAGCGCCCGGCCGAGCCGGTCGGCGGGGATGTCCTCGACGAAGGACTCGCCCGAGGCGAGGCGCTTGACCCGGTCGGCGTTGACGTCGAGGCCGACGACGTCCATGCCCGCCTCGACGGCGCGCATGGCCAGCGGCAGGCCCACGTATCCCTGGCCGATGACGACCAACTTCTCAGCGCTCACCCATGGCTCCCGCGGCAGACGACGGAACGTACGTCATCGTCAGCGTAAGTGAGGTTCTGGGTTTTAAGTCCGATTTGGTGAAGGTGGGGTCGGTGGGGCGGCCGTCGCCCGGCCGAGCCCCGGGACCCGGCCGGGGCCGGGGTCAGTCCCCCTGGGCCGGCGGGTCGGCGGGGGTGCTGGCCGTGGTGGGCGGCGGATCGGCCGGCGTGCTCGCCGTGGTGGGCGGCGGATCGGGCGGGGTGCTGGCGGTGGTGGGCGGCGGGTCGGCGGGCTTGGTGGGCGGCGCGCCCGTCGGTTCCGGCGCGGCCGAGTCGCTCGGCTGCGGGGTCGGCGTCGGGGTGACCGACGCCGAGGGGCGACCCCCACCGGGCCGGAACGTGCGGTCCGGGTCGACCACGGCCTCCTCGCTGGCGGCCGAGTCGTCGGAGCCCGGCGTCGGGTCGGCCGCCGGGGCGGTCGGCCCGTACTTCGTGGCAGGGGCGTCCGCGTTCGTCGCGGCGCCGAGCGCCGCGGCCAGCGCGATCCCCGCGACCGCCACCGCCGCGAGCGCGCCGACCAGGGTGCCGCGCCGGCCCGTGCGGCCGACGAAGGTGCGCGCCGGCGCGGCCGTCGGCCGCACCGGCGGCAGGTCGTCGCGGGTGCTGTCCAACCCGTTCCGGGCGCCGACCGACGTGCGCGGCGACACCGGCACGGTGCTGGTGGGTGCGGAACTGTCGGCGATGGTGGCCCGCGCGGCCTCCGCCATCGCCGCGCCGGTGGCGTACCGCGCCGCCGGGTCCTTGGCCAGGGCGCGGGACACCAGGTCCCGCACCGGCCCGGGGATGTCGGTCGGCAGCTCCGGCGGCTCGTCGTCCAGATGCCGCACGGCGACCTGCAGGGGGTTGTCGCCGGTGAACGGCGGCCCGCCGGTCAGGCAGCAGTAGGCCACCGCGCCGAGGGCGTAGATGTCGGTGGCCCCGGAGACCGGTCGGCCCGCCGCCTGCTCGGGTGCCATGTAGAGCGCGGTGCCCGGCACCGCGTTGGTGCTGGTGATGCTCGTGACGTTGGTCGACCGGGCGACCCCGAAGTCGACCAGGACGACGGTGCCGTCCTCCTGCACCAGCAGGTTGCTCGGCTTGACGTCGCGGTGGACGATGCCGCCGGCGTGCGCCGCGTGCAGCGCCTGGGCGGCCTGCGCGACGATCGACATGGTCTCGGCCACGCCGAGGTGCCCCGCCGCCTCGATCCGTCTGGACAGCGGCTCGCCCTCGACGAACTCCATCACCAGGTAGTCGGCCCGCCCGCCGGTGGGCAGGTCGTCCTCGCCGCAGTCGTAGACCTGCACGATGCCCGGGTGCCGCAGGGCGGCCATGATGCGGGCCTCGGCGCGGAACCGGGCGATGAAGTCCGGGTCGGAGACCAGCGCCGGCAGCAGGACCTTGACCGCGACCCGCCGGCCGAGGATCTGGTCCGTGGCCCGCCAGACGTCACCCATGCCGCCGGTGGCGACACGGTCGTCCAGGCGGTACCGACCGCTGAGTACGACTCCCGAAGACAACACAGCAATACCGTACCCAGAGCGCGCCCGGCTCACTTCTCGCGCTCCGGCCGGACCGACCGGAGCGACGGGGCGGCCGGGGCGGCCGGGGCGGCCGTCGGGCCGGCTCGCCCGTGATCGACTCGCGACCACCTGTCACAGGTTGCCCGAGCCGGTGCCGTGGCCTGGCTGAACGGGGGAGGGCCCGAATGTCGCGCTCGGCCTGCGCAGACAGTGGCGTCCGCGGCCCGCGCCGTGTCACATCGACTCGCCGTGTTCACCGTTTGATAATTCTCACTCTTTCTCCGGGAGGCATTGACTTGTCCGCCCGGCACCCCGCTCCTCGCGTTAGCGCGGCTCCGGCCAGCCGGGCTCCCCGGGCGGGAACCCCGCCGACGGCCGCGCCGGGTGGTGGTCGCACGCGCCGTCCGGGCGCGTACGGTGTCGGGCGTGATCAGGGTCAGCGGGGGGCTGGTGGTGCGGGAGGAGGTCCGGCTGCCGGGCCAGGTCGGTGCCGTGCGCGTCGCCGCCGACGTGCCGCCCACCGACGCCGGGCAGGGGGAACGGCGTACCCATGACGAGTGAACTGAACGAGGCGGTCGTCGCGGCGCAGGCCGGCGACGAGGACGCCTTCCGGTTCCTCTACCGCACTCTCCAGCCCGGCCTGCTGCGCTACCTGACCGCGCTGGTCGGCGCCGACGCCGAGGACGTGGCCTCGGAGACCTGGCTGCAGATCTCCCGGGACCTGCCCACCTTCACCGGCGGGGAGTTCCGGGCCTGGACCGTCACCATCGCCCGGAACCGGGCCATGGACCACCTGCGCCGGCAGCGCCGCCGGCCCTTGCTGCCCGTGCCGGTGCAGGCGCTCGCCGACCTGGCCGGTGACGCCGACACGGCCGAGCGGGCCGGCGAGACCCTCGGCACCGAGGCCGCGCTGGCGCTGATCGCCACCCTCCCGCCCCGGGAGGCCGAGGCGGTGCTGCTGCGCGCGGTGATCGGCCTGGACGCCGAGAGCGCCGGACGGGTGCTCGGCCGGCGGGCCGGCGCGGTGCGCACGGCCGCTCACCGGGGCCTGCGCCGCCTCGCCACGCTCCTGCAGCGCCAGGACCCGACCTCGGAGGCCGCTCCGTCCGCGACGCCGCCCCGCCCCCGCCCCGGCCGGCCGACGCCCGGCGCGCCGTACGTCGAGCAGGCGGACGGCTGACGTGAGGGGAAACCGATGAGCTTCCGGCAGCCCGACCGGCCGGACCTGCCCGCCGACCGGGCGGCGTCCGACCGGCTCCTCGACTCCGCGCGCCACGGCCGCGCGGGCGACGACGGCCGTCCCGCCGACCCCCTGGCCGACCTGCTCGCCGCGGCGGCGGCGCCGGCCCGCCCCGGTGAACTCGCCGGCGAGGAGGCGGCGCTCGCCGCGTTCCGGGCCGCCCGCGCCGCGCCGGCGACGCCCCCGGCGCGCGCGCCCCGGCGGCGCCGCAGGATCGGGGCGGTCGCCTGGATCGGGGCGGTCGCCGCCACCGCGACCGCCGGTGTCGCGGTCGCGGCGGTCGGCCTGGACCGCGCCGACGAGCCCGCGCCCGCGCCCGCGCCGAGCACCGCGTCGGCCGACCCCGGCGCCTCGGGCCCCACCACCGCCGGCCCCACCGCCCCGGGCCCGGCCGGCGCCCCGTCCGCCCCCGGCGGCGGGACCGCGACGCCGGGCAGCGCCGGGCCGAGCACGTCCGCCGGGGCCGCGCCGCCGCAGACGCCCGGCGTCACCCCCGGCGCGGGCCGTTCCGGGGCCGCCGCGAACCTGCCCGGACTGTGCCGGGCGTACCTGGCCAAGCCGGCCGCGCAGCGGGCGAAGGCGCTGACCACCCCGGGATTCGCGCCCCTGGTCGCCGCCGCCGGCGACGCCGCCGAGGTGGACGCGTTCTGCCGCCGCCTGGTCCCCGACCCCGCGGCCACGCCCGCCGCCCGCCCCACGCACACCGGCCGGCCAGCGTCGAAGGCCACCCCCACCGCGGGCACGGACACCGCCGCCGAGGACTGATCCCGAAACATCTGTTACGGCAAGGCGAGCGGAATTCGTCTGCTAGACAGAAGATGGTCGCAGCGCGGACGCCGGGGCCGGTAAGGGTCACGCTGTTCCGCCCCGACCGAGGGAGGGATCGTCTCGTGGTGACGTCACCGGAGCTGGACCGCACCACCCCGCTGCGGGGGGTGGACGACGCGGTCCGGCACATCGCCCGGATCTGCTTCAAGACCGGCCCACCGACCCGCACCGGTGTCGAACTGGAATGGACCGTGCACGACGCCGCCGACCCCGCCCGCCCGGTGGACCGGGAGCGGCTCCGGGCGGCCCTCGGGCCGCACAGCCCCACCACCATCCACGACTCCAGCCCCGCCGCACCGCTCCGGCACGGCAGCACCGTGACCGTCGAGCCCGGTGGCCAGCTCGAGATCTCGACCGCGCCGCGCTCCTCGGTCGCCGCGCTGGTCGACGCCACGAACGCCGACATCGCCCAGGTCACCGACCTGCTCCGCGCCGCCGGTCTGACGCTCGGGCGCACCGGCATCGACCCGTGGCGGCCGCCCCGGCCGGTCGTCGACACCCCGCGTTACCACGCCATGCGCTGCGTCTTCGACCGCCGCGGCCCCGCCGGCCGGACCATGATGTACAGCACCGCCGGGCTCCAGGTCTGCCTGGACGCCGGCGAACCGGACCAGGTCGCCGCCCGCTGGGCGGCGGCCCACGCGGTCGGCCCGCCGCTGCTCGCGGCGTTCGCCACCGCCGACCGGCACGCCGGGCGGCGCACCGGGTGGGCGTCCGCCCGGATGGCCGCGTGGCTGGCCATCGACCCGGCCCGCACCCGCCCCGTCTGGTCGCCGCAGCGGCCCGACGCCGACCCGGTCGCGGCGTGGACGGCGTACGCGCTGGCGGCCCCGCTGTTGTGCCTGCGCGACGACGCGGCCGACTGGACGCCGCCGCCCGGGGTGACCTTCGGCGACTGGATCACCGGCGCGCTGCCCCGGCCGCCCACCACCGACGACCTGGACTACCACCTGAGCACGCTGTTCCCGGTGGTACGCCCCCGCGGCTACCTGGAGATCCGCTACCTGGACGCCCAGCCGGGGCCGGACTGGCGGCTGCCGCTGGCGGTGCTCGCCGCCCTGCTCGCCGACCCGGCCATGGTGCGCCAGGCGGTGGCCACGGCCACGCCGGTCGCCGACCGGTGGCACGAGGCGGCCCGCCACGGCCTCGGCGACCCGCCGCTGGCGCGGGCCGCCGCCGACCTGCTCGACCTGGCGCTGGCCGCCCTGCCCCGGCTGGACCTGCCGGCCGACCTGCACGACGAGACGACCCGAGGACTACGGCGGCGGCTGGCCGCCACGGAGAGGGGATCGCGGTGACGACCATCCACGAGCTCGGCGCGGAACAGCTACGCACCCGCATCGCCGCCGAGCTGGAGCGCACCCGCGCCAGGACCGCCGGGCTCACCGAGGCGGTCGACGACGCCGACCTGATGCGCCAGCACTCGCCGATCATGTCGCCGCTGGTCTGGGACCTCGCCCACGTCGGCAACCAGGAGGAGCTCTGGCTGGTCCGGGACGTCGGCGGGCGCGAGCCCGTCCGCCGGGACATCGACGACCTGTACGACGCGTTCAAGCAGCCCCGCCGCGACCGCCCGGCGCTGCCGCTGCTGCCGCCCGCCGAGGCCCGCGCCTATTTGGCCACCGTGCGGGACAAGGTGCACGACCTGCTCGACCGGGTGCCGTTCACCGACCGGCCGCTCGTCGCCGACGGGTTCGCCTTCGGCATGATCGTCCAGCACGAGCAACAGCACGACGAGACCATGCTCGCCACCCACCAGCTGCGCGTCGGCCCGCCGGCGCTGTACGCCCCGGACCCGCCGCAGCCGCGCGCCCGGGTGGCCGACGAGGTCCTGGTCCCGGCCGGGGAGTTCACCATGGGCACCTCCACCGACCCGTGGGCGTTGGACAACGAGCGCCCCGCGCACCCGGTGGACCTGCCCGCGTACGTCATCGACGCCGCCCCGGTCACCAACGGCCGCTACCGCGAGTTCATCGCCGGCGGCGGGTACGACGACCCGCGCTGGTGGAGCGAGGCCGGCTGGGCGCACCGCACCGAGGCTGGGCTGACCGCCCCGATGCACTGGCGGCGCGACGGCGACGGCTGGGCGTACCAGCGGTTCGGCCGGTGGTCGCCGGTGCGCGACGACGAGCCGGTGGTGCACGTGTGCTGGTACGAGGCGCAGGCGTACGCGGCGTGGGCCGGCAAGCGGCTGCCCACCGAGGCGGAGTGGGAGAAGGCGGCCCGCTGGGACCCGGCCATCGGCCGGTCCCGCCGCTACCCGTGGGGCGACGGGGAGCCGACCGCCGAGCACGCGAACCTCGGGCAGCGGCACCTGTGGCCCGCGCCGGTGGGCGCCTATCCGGCCGGGGCGTCGCCGCTGGGCGTGCACCAGCTGATCGGCGACGTGTGGGAGTGGACGTCCAGCCCGTTCCGCGGCTATCCGGGGTTCGCCGCGTTCCCGTACCGCGAGTACTCGGAGGTGTTCTTCGGCGACGACCACCGGGTGCTGCGCGGTGGCTCCTTCGGCACCGACCGGGCCGCCTGCCGGGGGACGTTCCGCAACTGGGACTACCCGATCCGGCGGCAGATCTTCAGCGGCTTCCGCTGCGCCCGCGACGCCCGCCCGGACGAGTCGGGCCGGTGAGGGCCGGCCACGTCGCCGCCGGGGCCGCCTGATGTGCCGGCACCTGGCGTACGTCGGGCCGCCGGTGAGCCTGCGCGCCCTGCTGTACGACCCGCCGCACTCCCTGGTGCGGCAGTCCTGGGCGCCCCGGGACATGCGCGGCGGCGGGACCGTCAACGCCGACGGCTTCGGCGTCGGCTGGTACCCGCCCGGCGGCGGCGAGCCGGTGCGCTACCGGCGGGGCACGCCGATCTGGGGCGACGTGACCCTGCCGGGGCTGGCGGCGGCGACCACCAGCGGCGCGGTGCTGGCGGCCGTCCGCTCCGCCACGGTCGGCATGCCGGTGCTCGACACCGCCGCCGCCCCGTTCGCCGAGGGGCCGTGGCTGTTCAGCCACAACGGGGTGGTGCGCGGCTGGCCCGACGCGGTGGCCGCGCTCGCCGGCCGGCTACCCGTACGCGACCTGCTCACCCTCGACGCGCCGACCGACTCGGCGCTGCTGTGGGCCCTCGTGCGGCACCGGCTGCGGGCGGGCGAGGACCCGGCGCGGGCGGTCGCCGCCACGGTGGCCGAGGTCGCGGCGGCGGCCCCCGGGTCCCGGCTCAACCTGCTGCTCACCGACGGGCGCACCGTCGTGGCCAGCGCCGCGGGCCATGCGCTGTCGGTCCGGCAGACCCCGGGCGCGGTGCTGCTGGCCTCGGAGCCGCACGACGACGACCCCGGCTGGCAGGCGGTGCCGGACGGGCGGCTGGTGGTGGCCACGACGGCCGGGGCGCGCGTGGCCGCCCTGCCCGCCGGCTGAGCGGCGACCGGCCCGCACAGGTGGGAAACGACACGACCGACGGAGGGGACACCCGATGAGCGCGGAACCGCTGGAGATCTACCTGGAGGAGCAGGACCTGGGCCGCAGCCTGCGCGACGACGTTCGCACGGGGCTGACCGCGTGGCCGAAGTGGCTGCCGCCGAAGTGGTTCTACGACGCGCGGGGCAGCGAGCTGTTCGAGGAGATCACCCGCCTGCCGGAGTACTACCCGACCCGGGCCGAGCGGTCCGTTCTGGCCGAACGGGCCGGCGAGATCGCCGAGCTGACCGGGGCGAAGACCCTGATCGAGCTGGGCTCCGGCTCGTCGGAAAAGACCCGGCTGCTGCTGGACGCGTTCACCCGGCGCGGCGGGCTGGGCACCTTCGTGCCGCTGGACGTCTCGGTCAGCGCCCTGAAGCAGTCCACCGAGCAGATCGCCACCGACTATCCCGGCCTGCGGGTGCGCGGCATCGTCGGTGACTTCACCCGCCACCTCGACCGGCTGCCCACCGGCGGCCGACGGTTGGTGATCTTCCTCGGCGGCACGATCGGCAACCTGCTGCCCGCCGAGCGGGCCGGCTTCCTCGCCGCCATGCGCGCGTCCCTGGAGCCCGGCGACTGGCTGCTGATCGGCACCGACCTGGTCAAGGACCCGTCGATCGTCGTACCCGCCTACGACGACGCCGCCGGGGTGACCGCCGAGTTCAACCGCAACGTGCTGCGGGTGGTCAACCGGGAGCTGGGCGCCGACTTCGACCCGGAGGCGTTCGCGCACGTCGCCCTCTGGGATCCGGAGCGGGAGTGGATCGAGATGCGGCTGCGCGCCGAGCGTCCGGTCCGGGCCCGGGTGCTCGACCTCGACGTGGAGTTCGCCGCCGGGGAGGAACTGCGCACCGAGGTGTCGGCGAAGTTCCGCCCCGAGGGCATCGCCGCGGAACTCGCCGCGGCCGGCTTCACCGCCCGGGAATTCTGGACCGACGCCGACGGGCTGTTCGGCGTGACCCTGGCCCGCGCCGACTGAGCAGCGGTCCGCGCCGCCCCGGTGCTCAGGCGGCGCCCCCTGGTGGGGTAGGGTGGTGGCGCGAAGGGGAGTAGCCCCCAATGTCGTGGTCGACACACTGGTGCGTTCCGCATCCGGCCACGCGGCCCCACCCTCGGGTGGGGCGGGCGAGACCTTCGACCCAGGCTGTCTACAACAGCCGGGTCGAGGGCGCCCCACACCCCCCGGCCCGGTGTTCTCGGGAAGGGTGTCATGGAAGGTTTCCTCGTCGCGCTGGCGGTCAGCTTCGGCGTCATCTTCGTCGCCGAACTCGGCGACAAGTCCCAGCTGATGGCGCTGACGTTCGCCACGCGGTTCAAGCCGATCCCGGTGCTCATCGGCATCACGGTCGCCACCGCCGTCGTCCACCTGGCCTCGGTCGCCATCGGCTACGGGCTGGGCGCCGCCCTGCCCACCGGCTGGATCTCGCTGATCGCCGGCCTCGCGTTCCTCGGGTTCGGCGCCTGGACGCTGCGCGGGGACAAACTCACCGAGGAGGAGAAGCGCAAGGCCGAGCGCGGCGGCAAGTCCGCCGTCGTCGCGGTCGGCGTGGCCTTCTTCCTCGCCGAGTTGGGCGACAAGACGATGCTCGCCACCATCACCCTCGCCACCAAGTACGGCTGGTTCGGCACCTGGCTCGGCTCGACCCTCGGCATGGTGGCCGCCGACGCGCTGGCGATCCTGGTCGGGCGGCTGCTCGGCCGGCACCTGCCCGAGCGCACCATCCGCTACGGCGCGGCGATCCTCTTCGCCATCTGCGGTCTGTGGCTGATCTTCGAGGCCGTCGCCGAGCTCTGACCTTCGAGGCCGTCAGCCGAGCCCGGCTGACGGCGACTACCCACCGGCGGGCCGGGTAACGGCCCCGGGTGAGCTGGGACGACATCCTGCGTACCGGCGACCACCTGGCGGTCGCCGTCGTGGAGGTCGCCGGCGCGGCGGTCATCTTCGTCGGCGCGGTCTGGGCGGCGCTGCGGTTCGTGGCCGAGGGGCTGCGACACCGCAGCGCCGCCGTCTTCACCCCCATCCGGTTGACCCTCGGCCGGTTCCTCACCCTCGGGCTGGAGTTCCAGCTCGCCGCGGACATCCTGCGTACCGCCGTGTCGCCGACCTTCGACCAGATCGGCAAGCTCGCGGCCATCGCCACCATCCGGACCGCGCTGAACTTCTTCCTGCGCCGCGAGATCGCCCAGGAGCAGCGCCAGATCGATCCCGAGCGGCCGTCGTCGCCGGCACCCGGCCCGTCCGGCACGGCGCAGCCGGCGACTCCCGATCCGTCCGCCGCCGCCCCCGGGGACCGGTCGTGACCGCCCCGCTGCCGTCGGTCGTGACCGCCGCGGCGCTGCTCACCGGCCTGGTGACCCTGGCGACCACCCGATCGTGGCGGCGCGCGCTGCGCGTGCTGCTGGACCTGTTGACAGCGGCCGGGCTGCTCCGGCTCGCCGGCGACCAGGGTTGGACGCAGCTGGCGGGGGCCGCCGCGGTCGTGGCGCTGCGCACCGCACTGTGGCGGGTGGTCGTGCTCACCGCGCCGGCGGCCGGGGCGCGGCGGCCCGCCGCCGGACAACACCGAGCGCGCTGCGGAGCGGACGATCACGCCTTACGGTGAGCGACAAGAGGCGATTCTGGCGATATATGGAGGTAAAAGGCATGAGTCGGCACGACGAGCCCAACGAGTACGGTTTCGCCGGCGGCGCCACCGCCCCCGAGCCGCCGGCCGGCGGCCGACCCGACGAGCAGGACCTGGCCGAGGAGGTCGCGGTGCCCGGTGACGACCTCACCGAGCCGTTCAGCGACGCGGTGACCGAGGAGACGGACCAGGCCGAGGAGGACGAGCCGGCCGAGCGTCGCCGCTAAGACATCAGCCGGGGGCCGCCGGGCGCACCGGTGGCCCCCGGCCGTCCGTCCGGAGGCCAGTCCGTGCGCCCTCGTCCGCCGGGCCGTCCCCCGCGTCACCCCGGCCGTCCGAATCGAGTTGGTCCAGCGTACGGAGAAGTCCGCGATAACTGGGCGAGTGCCGATTTCATCCTTATTACCGTCTTTGGGAGTTTGGATCCTCTACAGTCGGTTCGACCGGATGCGCTGGTGGGGTCGACCGACTGCAACAGGATCGCCCCGTGATTGCTGAGGGAGCTTTGGTGCTTGACATGTCGACCGCACGGACCGGACGGGGGCTTCGCGGCTGATGGACGTTCGTGATTTCCTCCGGACCGTCCGGCGCAGCTGGTGGGTGGTCCTGCTCTCCGTCATGGTGGGCCTCGCGGTGGCCGCGCTGGTCACGGTCCGGACCCCGCCCCGCTACGCGGCCTCGGTGAGCTTCTTCGTCACCACCCCCAACCAGGGCGTCACCGACGCCTACCAGGGCAACGTCTTCATGCAGCAGCGCGTCAAGTCGTACGCCGACCTGCTGCAGAGCGACCGGCTGGCGCAGAAGGTCGTGGGCAAGACCGCGCTCGGGCTGACCGCCGAGGAAGTGCAGGCGCGGGTCAGCGCCGCTGCCATCCCCGACACCGTCCTGCTGCGTGGCACCGTCACCGACACCGACGCCACCCGCGCGCTGCGGCTGACGGAGGCGATCACCGCCCAGTTCATCGAGCTGGTCAAGGAGGTGGAGTCCGCCGGTGAGGGGCGGACCCCGCCGGTCAAGGTCGAGGTGATCAGCGGCCCCCGGGTCGGCTCCAGCCCGGTGTCGCCCAACCCGGCTCGCAACCTGGCCCTCGGCGCGCTCGGCGGCCTGCTCGCCGGCATCGGCCTGGCCCTGTTGCGGACCCGGTTGGACACCCGGCTGCGGGACTCGGTCACCCTCCAGCGAGCTACCGGCAGCCCGCTGCTCGGTGAGATCCCGTTCGACGCCGCCGCCCGCACCGCCCCGCTGATCGTCGGGGACGCGGCCACCACCCCCCGGGCCGAGGCGGTACGCAAGCTGCGCACGAACCTGCGCTTCGTCGACGTGCACGAGCCCGCCCGGGTGATCGCGGTGACCAGCGCGTTGCAGGGGGAGGGGAAGACCACCCTCTCCTGCAACCTCGCCATCGCCCTCGCCGAGGCCGGCTGGCGGGTCGCCCTGGTCGACGCGGACCTGCGCCGGCCGAAGGTGGCCGAGTACCTGGGCATGGAGGCCGGCGTCGGGCTGACCGACGTCCTGCTCGGCGACGTCAACGTGGGCGACGTGGTGCAGCGGTGGGGCGACAAGTCCCTGCTCGTGCTGCCCGCCGGCTCGGTGCCGCCCAACCCCAGCGAGCTGCTCGGCTCCAAGGCGATGGCGGACCTGCTGCTGGTGCTGCGGGAGTCGGCGGACATCGTGGTCATCGACACCGCTCCGCTGCGTACCGTCACCGACGGCGTGGTCGTCGCCGTCCAGGCCGACGGGGCCCTGATGGTCAGCCGTTACGGCCGCACCGACCGTGGTCAGGTCGGCGCCGCCGCGCAGGCGCTCCAGGCGGTCTCCGTGCGGCTGCTGGGCTGCGTGCTGAACATGGCCAAGCTCGGCCGCGCCGAGACCTACCAGTACGAGAACTACCGGGTGGAGGTGCCGGCCGGGCCGGCCGCCGTCCCGCCGAGCCACATGGACACCGCGCCGGCCGCCCGCGGCGGCGGGTTCCCCGGCCCCGAGCAGACGATCCCCGACCCGACGCAGGAACTCACCCGGCTGCCTCGATGAGTGCCGCAACCGGTGCCAGCGATCGCTCGATCTCCTGCGCGCAGCGCCGGAAGTCGGCTGGCCTGCCGCCGATCGGGTCGAGCAGGTCGTCCTCGGCCGGGGCCGCCGGTTGCAGCAGCCCCCGGGCCAGGGCCGCGGCCCGCACCGCCGCCCGCAGCGCACCGCCGTCCGCGCCGTCCGGCGTCCCGGCTGCCCCGGCGAGCCGGCCGAACTGGCGCAGGGTGAAGGTGCGGTGCAGGGCGGCGGGGAGCAGGGAGACGCAGGCCGAGCGTTGGCGTCGGGTGGAGGTCAGCACCAGCGCGGCGTCGGACAGGTGGGCGGTGGTCAGCGCCCGACTGCGGAACTCGGCCGGGTCACGCCCCGTCTCGGCGGCCACCTCGGCCGCGTACGGGTGCATGGGCCGCCCGTCCACGGCGTCGGTGCCGGCGCTGGCCACCTCGACCGGCAGCTTCGCCATGAACTGCCCGGCCAGGTATTCGGCCATGGGCGAGCGGCACAGGTTGGCGTGGCAGACGAACAGGATGCGGTCGGCCATCGGTGGTTCTCCCGGCGTTCTGGTCGCGGTGGGACCCGTGGAATCGTATGCGCCCGCCGGCACTTTCCGTGTCCACGCCGCGCCGGTGGGTCATCGTCGGGCCGGGAGGACCCGGTGAGGATCGGCATCCTGTCCTACCACTTTCCGCCGGAGCCGGCGTTCGTCCCCGGCAGCCTGGCCGAGCAGTTGGCCGCGCGCGGCCACGAGGTCCGCGTGCTGACCGGCTTCCCGGACTATCCCGGCGGTCAGGTCTATCCGGGCTGGCGGCAGCGGTGGCGGTACGAGACCCGCAGCGAGCGGCTCACGGTGCGGCGGGTGCCGCGCTGGTCGGCCGGGGACGCCTCCGTGCGTGCCCGCGTGGCGGGATGGCTCTCCTTCGCCGCGAGCGCCGGCACGATCGGGCGGGGTCACCTGGCCGGCGTCGACGTGCTCTACGTCCACCAGCTCCCCGCCGCGACCTTCGCGGCGGCCGGCCTGCTGCGGCTGCTGGGCACGGTGCCGACGGTGCTGCACGTGCAGGACGTACACCCGGAGTTGGAGGCACAGGGCGCGACGCCGACGCCGTGGGCCGCCCGGGTGGCCGCCGCCACCCGGTGGCTCTACCGCTCGGCGGACCTGGTCGCGGTCGCCGCGCCCGGCATGCGCGACCTGGTGGTCGCCGGCGGCGCCGATCCGGGGCGGGTGCGGCTGGTGCTCAACTGGACCGACGAGCGGCTGTTCCATCCGGCCGAGCCGACCCGGGAGGCCCGCCGCCTCGTCCGGGGCGACGGGCGTTGCGTGGTGATGCACGCCGGCACCATCGGCGCCCGGCACGGGCTGGAGACGGCCGTGCGCGCCGCCGCGCCGCTGCGCGGCACGATGGACCTGGTCCTGGTCGGCTCGGGCCCGGGCGAGGAGCGGGTCCGCCGGCTCGCGGCGGAGCTGGGCACCGACAACGTCCGGTTCGTCGCGCGGCGCTCGCCGCTGGAGATGGCCGACCTGTACGCCGCCGCCGACTACCAGCTGGTGATGCTGCGCGACCTGCCGGAGCTGCGCGGGACGATTCCCGGCAAGCTGCAGGCCGCGTTCGGCTGCGCGGCGCCGGTGGTGGCGTCGGCGGGCGGCGACACTGTCGAGATCGTGGAGCGCGCCCGGGCCGGGCTGTCCTGCCCGCCGGAGGACTGGGCCACGCTGGCCGACCGCTTCTGGCTGGCCGCCACCATCCCGTCGGCGGCCCGGCTGGAGATGGGCCGCCGCGGCCGGGAGGCGTACCTGCGGGACATGTCGCTGCACGGCGGGGTGGACGCCGTCGAGCGGCTGCTCCACGACGCGGTCGACGCGCGGCGCAGCCGCGGGGCCGCCGCGCGGACGCGCCGGCCGGAACCCCCGGCCTAAATCCACCATAACGGCGCGAAGTGGGCGAAGCGCGTGCTAGAAAATGATGAATCGTCATTTCTGTCCGTTTTCTGAGTGGAGTGGGCGTTGAGTGAAACCGAGCAGCCTCGCCGCCGAGGGCGACGGTCCCGGCGGCGAGCCAGGGCCCGCGCCCGTCGTGCCCTGCTCGCCGGCCTGGTCGTCGGTTCGCTGGCGCTGCTGAGCGCCGGCTGGGTGGGCTTCCGGGGCTGGCAGGCCCGCACCCACCTGCTCAACGCCGCCGCCCTGGCCCAGCAGCTCAGCTCCGAGGTGGTGGGCGCCGACACCGAGCGGGCCCAACGCACCCTGTCGGCCCTGCAGGTGCAGGCCGGCGCGGCGCGTGACGCCACCGACGACCTGGGCTGGCGGGCGGGGCAGCACACCCCGTTCGCCGGGGACGACCTGACGGCGGTGCGTCAGATCGCGGTGGCCATCGACGACCTCGCCCGGGAGGCCTTCCCCACCCTGCTGCGCACCGACCTGTCGACCCTGCTGCCCGGCAAGGGGCGGCTGGACGTGCCCCGGCTCAAGGCGGTCGCGGCGGAACTCACCGCCACCGACCAGGTGGTCCAGCGCACCCACGCCCGCCTCGCCGCCGTACCCACCGACGCCCTGGTCGCGCCGGTGCGCGACGCCGTGGCCGAGCTGCGTAAACAGCTCGACCAGTTGGCCACCCTCACCCGGGCGGCCGACGGCGCCGCCCGGCTGCTGCCGCCCCTGCTCGGCGCGGCCGGCCCCCGCAGCTACCTGATGGTGTCCCAGAACCCGGCGGAGCTGCGCGCCACCGGCGGGATGTTCGGCGCGTACGCCGTGATCGAGGCCAAGGACGGCCAGCTCCGGATGGGCACCCAGGGCACCAGCGCCCAGCTGGGCCTGTTCGACCCGCCCCTGAAGCTGAAGCCGGAGATCCGCAACCTCTACACCGACCTGCCGGGCATGTACCCGGCGGACGTCAACCTGACCCCGCACTTCCCGACCGCCGCCGCCCTGTTCCGCCAGATGTACCGCGAACGCACCGGCGACACCGTCGACGGCGTCCTCGCGGTCGACCCGGTGGTGCTGTCCTACCTGCTCAAGGTCACCGGCCCCGTCCCGGTGCCGGGCCACACCACCCTGGTCGGCGACAAGGCGGTGCGGACGCTGCTCTCCGACGCCTACCAACGGATGGACGCGGTGGAGCAGGACGAGTTCTTCGCCGCCTCGGCGACGGCCGCCTTCGACACCTTCTTCACCCGCGAGGTGGACCCCCGGTCGTACCTGTCCGTGCTGGACCGGGCCATCACCGAACGGCGCGTGCTGTTCTGGAGCGCCCACCCCGAGGAACAGCGGGTCATCGAGGGCAACCGGCTCGCCGGCTCGCTGCCGGAGAAGGAGGACGTGCCCACCGTCGGCGTCTTCCTCAACGACGGCAGCGGCGCGAAGCTCGGCTACTACCTGCGCCCGGCCGCGACGCTGACCGTCGGGGGGTGCCGCCCCGACGGCCGCCGCGAACTGCGGCTGCGATTCACGCTGCACTCGACCGCGCCGAAGCGCGGGCTGTCGACGTCCGTGCTCGGCCTCGGCCTCGCCGGCGACCCGTACACCGCCCGCACCCTGGTCTCCGTCCACAGCCCGGCCGGCGGCGCGGTGCTGCGCACCCGGCTCGACGGCACGGAAGTGCCCGTCGGCAGCGGCACCGAGCGCCGCCGGCAGGTCGTCGTCGCCAACGTCGAGGTGCGCCCCGGCGCCACCCGGACCCTCGAGGTCGACGTGCTGACCGGCAGGACCGGCAGCGCCACCGGCGACGCCGACCTCTGGCTCACCCCGACCGCCACCCCATGGACCACCCACATAGATCCCGCACCACACTGCGATTAGTAGGAGGGAACCCATCATGCGGCTATCCCGCATCATCATGGCGCTCACGATCGGCCTTGCCGTCGTGGCCGCGCCGACCGCGGCGGGGGCGGCGCAGCCGCAGCCGACACCGTCGCCGACCGGCTCACCACAGCCGACACCGTATCCGCCGCAGCCCCCGGTGCTGACGGTGAACCCGTCGACGGTCTACGTCGGCGACACGGTCACCCTCAGCGGTTTCGGGTTCGGGCCGAACGAGGTCGTCGACATCACCGTCACGATCACGCCGCTGGCCGCCGGCCTGCCCGGCCAGTCCACGGTGCGTCGCAGCGACGGCAGCACCGTCGCGATGGCGCCGGTGGCCTACCGGGCGGCGGCACCGACCCACTTCACGGTCGTGACCGACGGGGCGGGGAACTTCACCACCACCTACACGCCGGACACGCCCGGGCAGTACCTGTTCACCGCGGTCGGCCAGACCACGGGCCGGACGGCGAGCGCCACGCTGACCGTGCTTGCGCGGCCCCAGCCGTCGCCGTCGCCGACGTACCACCCGACGCACAAGCCCTGGCCGCCGCACGGCGGAAAGCTGCCCGTGACGGGTGACAACCTGGGCACCCCGCTCGCGGTCGGCGGCGGCCTCGTCGGGGTCGGTGTGGTGCTGATGCTCGCCGGCCTGGCCTGGCGTCGCCGGGCACGCTTCGGCGGGTCGACGCGCTGACCCACGCTGAGCCGGGCAGTGCCCGAGCAGTGAGGACGGCGGTGCCCGTCCGGGAGATCCCGGGCGGGCACCGCCGCTGCCGTCACCCCGTGCGCCCGCCCTCGCCCCGGGCGTGCCAGCGGTCGAACAGGGCGGCGAACAGGCCGAGCGAGATGATGCCCATGGCCAGCAGCAGCGCGTGCCGCACCGCCGGCGACCAGTCCCCGCCGCTGCCGGCCAGCGCCGAGAACAGCACCGAGCCGACGGCGGCGATGCCGGCCGCCGAGCCGATCCGCTGGCCCGTCTGGAGCATGCCGGCGGCGCTGCCCGCCTGCGGCACCGGCACCTGGGCCAGGGTGAGGGTCTGGTTGGGCGTGATGACCAGGCCGCTGCCCAGCCCCGCGACCAGCAGCGGCACGGCCATCAGCAGCGGCACCGACCCGCGCGGGTCACCGCGCAGCACGAACACCACCGCGCCCAGGCCGAGCAGCACGACCAGCAGGCCGGTGGCGACGAGCGGGCGGCCGTACCGGTTGACGATCCGACCGCCGAGGGCCGACGCGGCGGCCGAGCCGAGAGCGAACGGCGTGATCGCCAGGCCCGCGACGAGGGGGCGGTAGCCGAGGCCGTTCTGCAGGTAGAGCGTGAGCACGAAGAAGATCGCGGTGAACCCGCCGAAGTAGAGCAGCGCGATCAGCGAGCCCAGGGCGTACGAGCGGAAGCCGAACAGCCGCAGGTCGAACAGCGGAGCGCCGCGTCGGGCGTACCGGCGTTCCCAGAGCCCGAAGGCGGCCAGCACCGCGAGCCCGGCGGGGACCAGGAGCCACTTCCACGGGCTGTGCCACTGCTCGCGCTGCACCAGCGGCAGCAGCACGAGCACGACACCGACGCCGAGCAACAGCACCCCGACCGGGTCGAGTCGCCGCCCCTGGGCGGCCCCCGCCGGCTGCGCCGGCAGCAGCCGCCAGCCGAGCACGATCGCGACGATCCCCACCGGTACGTTGACGAAGAAGACCCACCGCCAGCCGTCCTGCTCGCCGCCGGCCTGGATCAGCAGCCCACCGAGCAGCGGTCCGATCGCGGTGGAGATGCCGATGGTCGCGCCGAGCAGCCCGAACGGCCGGCCGCGCTCGGGGCCCCGGAACAGCTGCTGGATCAGGCCGGTGACCTGCGGGTTGACGATCCCGGCGGCCACCCCCTGCAGCAGCCGGGCGGCGACCAGCCAGCCGGGGGACTGGGCCAGCCCGGCCAGGGCGCTGGTCAGCGTGAACAGGGCGATCCCGACGACGAACGCGGTGCGTCGGCCCCGGGCGTCGCCGAACCGCCCGGCCGGCACCAGCACCAGCCCGAACGTGAGGGCGTAGCCGGACAGCACCCACTGCAGGTCGCTCGGCGTCGCGCCGAGCGCCCGGTCGATCGACGGGACCGCCACGTTGACGATGCTCACGTCGAGCAGTGTCATGAAGGCGGCGACCAGGCCGACCCCCAGCGCCTGCCACCGACGTCGCTCGTCGGCCCGGCCACCCGGCGGGCTCACGCCATCTGACGGGCGCACCAGCGCGGGCCGAAGTCCAGCCCGGCCATCGGGGAGTCCTCCCGGTGCAGCAGGTTCTTCTCCGTCAGCAGCCGCAGGGGAGCGTGCACCTCCTCCTCGGTCAGCCCGGACTCCTGCGCGATCAGGTCCGGGTAGGGCACCTGCCCGCGGATCTCCAGCGCCGCCACCGCCTCGTACACCCGTTCCTCGACGTCCGACAGACGCACCTGCTGCATGGCTTCCTCCTCGGTCACCGCCCGCGCGGCGGGCGGGGCTGCGCTGCGCGGTTACCCGCCGGCCCGCCGTTGATGCCCGCCCGCACACCGGATTCGGCGCGCGGCGTACCGGATGCGCCACCCGGCCTTCCGCCCGACCGTGCCCTAGGCTGCAACGGTGATCAACTGGGACCTGGTCGTCGTCGGCGGCGGCCCCGCCGGGCTCTCCGCCGCTCACGTCGCGGCCACCGCCGGGCTGCGCACCCTGGTCGTCGAGCGCGCCGCGCACCCTCGGTACAAGACCTGCGGCGGCGGGCTGATCGGCACCTCCCTCGCGGCCGTCGCCGGCCGGATCGACGTGCCCGCGCATGACCGGGTGGACCGGGTGACGTTCACCCGCGACGGGCGGCGCGAGTTCACCCGCCGGCACGCCGCCGGGCCGCTGATCGCGATGGTGCGCCGCGACGAGTTCGACGACCGGCTGCGGGCCGCCGCCGTCTCCGCCGGGGCGCAGCTGCGCGAGCGGGTCGCGGTCCGCGCCGTGGAGCAGGACCCCGACGGGGTACGCCTGCGGCTCGCCGACGGCGACGTCGTGCACGCCCGCACGGTGATCGGCGCCGACGGCTCCTCCGGGGTGACCGCCCGGCACGTCGGCGTGCGGTACCGGCAGGTCGACCTCGGCCTCGAACTGGAACTGCCGGTGCCCGAGCCGGAACGGCGTCGCTGGCGCGGCCGGCTGCTGCTGGACTGGGGGGCGATCCCCGGCTCCTACGCGTGGGTGTTCCCCAAGGGCGACACGTTGACCGTCGGGGTCATCGCCGCCCGGGGCGCGGGGGAGCGGACCCGGGCCTACCTGCGCGACTTCGTCGACCGCCTCGGCCTGTCCGGGGTGCACCCGCAGCACGACTCCGGGCACCTGACCCGGTGCCGGGCCGACGACTCGCCGCTGCGCCACGGCCGGGTGCTGGTGGCCGGCGACGCGGCCGGCCTGCTGGAGCCGTGGAGCCGGGAGGGCATCAGCTACGCGCTGCGCTCCGGCGCGCTCGCCGGGGCCGCCGTCGTCGACGGCGACCTGGACGGCTACCAGCGGGCCGTGGACCGGGACCTGACGCCGTCGATGCGCGCCGGGCACCGGCTGCTGGAGGTGTTCTCCCGTCGGCCGGACGTCTTCCACGCCCTGCTGGCCACCCCCGCCGGGTGGCGGATGTTCGTCCGGTTCTGCCTGGGCCGGGCGAGCTTCGACGAGACGCTGACCCGCGCCCCGGTGCGGGCGGCGCTGGCGTTGCTGGACCGGCTCCCGCAGGCTCGCCGGGTGGGGCCGCGATGAGGCATCCTGGGTCGGAGGAGGGCCGAGCCATGAGCGAGTCCGAACCCCCGTTCACCGACGAGGAGTTGGCGTTCCTGCGGCACGTCCGCTTCGGCGAGCTGCCGCCCGCGGTACGCCCCGAGGAGCGCACCGCGGCGACCGAGACCGACCCCCGCCGGGACCGGCCCGACCCGGCGACCAACGCCGACCAGTGGGTCCTGCGCCTCGGCCCCGGCGGCTGAGCGGGCGGCCCCGTCCCCTCAGGACGGGGCCCCCGACCCGGGCCGGGCTCAGGCGTTCGGGAACTCCACCGGAACGCCCGCCCGCACCAGCCGCCAGTTCGGCACGAAGAAGTCGGCCGGGTCGATGGTGCCCCGCTCCTGCGCCCAGTCGATGAGCAACTGCCGGATCTCCTGCTGCGCGTTGTAGACCTGCGGCTTCACGATGCCCGGGAAGTTGCCGCCGCCGCTGCGCCGGTAGTTGTTCACCGCGACCACGAACCGGGCGTCGTCGGCGACCGGGGCGCCGGTGCCGGGCAGGACCAGGCGGGTGATCCGCTGGCCGACCGGCCGGCTGACGTCGATGTCGTAGTCGAGGCCGGAGAAGACGTCGTAGTTGTAGTCCGGCACGGCCGGGTCGCTGATCGTCGCCGGGTCCACCGGCGCACCCACCGCGAGGGTCGTGAAGTACTTCGCCGAGTACTCCAGGTAGGCGCGGACCTCCGCGCCGGTGAGGACCACGGCCTCCAAAGTGTTGTCGTAGACGTACAGCCCGGCGACGTCGCGGATGCGCACGTCACCGGCCGGGAAGACCGCCGTGCGGCTGAACGGCGCCGCGATCGACAGCACCGGCAGGGCCGCGTGCTCCGTGCCGGCCAGCGCCGCCGTGACCACCTCGGTCTGCACGTGGTTGATGAAGTCCAGGATCGGGGTGTCCTTGTACCGCGACTCGGCGGCCGACAGCTCCACCGTCGACCGGGCGACCACCGTGTTGACGTACGAGACGGTTTTGGTGTGCTGGCCGCGCACGGCCGCGAGCACCGCCGGATCCTCGACCACCGTGTTGGTGTTCAGCATGGTCGCGTGCTTCGACACGACCTTCCAGCAGCCCCGCTCGCGGGTGAGCGTGAAGTCCATCCGGGTCAGCCGCTGCCCCCACTTGGACGGCTCGGAGAGCAGCACCTGCGCGCCCGTGCGCGCGTTCGTCACGAACTTCTCGACGACCTCGTTGTGCGCGTGGCCGAAGAGGATCGCGTCGATGCCCGGGACCTGCTCGGCGATCATCGTGCACGGGTTCTCGTTCGGCAGCTCCGGGCCGTAGCTGGAGGTGCCGCTGTCGCCGCCGTGCGCGGAGACGATGACGAGGTCCGCGCCGCGCGCCCGCATCACCGGCACCCACTTCGCGGCGGTCTCCACCATGTCGGCGAAGACCAGCCTGCCCTCGACGTTGCCCTTGTCCCAGATCGCCACGCCCGGGTTGGTGAGGCCGAGGATCCCGACCTTCAGCTTCGGCGCGCCGTGCCCGCCGAGCCGGACCTCCTTGATCACGTACGGCAGATACGCCGGCTTGCCCGTCGCCTCGTTGACCGCGTTCGCGGCGAGCGCCGGGAAGCCGAGCTGGCCGATCCACTTCGCCAGCAGCGGCAGGCCGTAGTTGAACTCGTGGTTGCCCAGCGTCACCGCGTCGTACTTCAGGATGTTCATCGCGTTCGCCATCGGGTGCGTCTCACCGGTGGTGGTGATCGGCTCCTGCTTGGCGTAGTACGTCGCCAGGGGGGTGCCCTGGATCGTGTCGCCCGCGTCGAGGACCAGGGTCGCCCTGCCCGTGCGCTCGGCGCGGATCTGGTTGACCAGGGTGGCCAGCTTCGCGACGCCGACGTCGTTGTGCTTGCTGTCGTCGTACTCCGCGTCCCGGTAGTAGTCCCAGTTGTAGACGTTTCCGTGGGTGTCCGAGGTGCCCAGGACGGTCAGGTCCCAGGTCTTCGGTCCCCTCGACGGCTTCGGGTCCGTCGACCCGGCCGCCCTGGCCGGGGCGGCGGCGATCAGGGGCGCGGTCGCGGCGGCCGCCGCGACGGCCAGCACCTGGCGGCGCGAAGCGCCGGAGGAGAAGGTCATGAGGTGCCTTTCCAGGGGAAGGGACGCGCCTCGTGGGCGCCGTTGCGCACCATAACGAGCCCCCGTCACTCCTGCCACAGCGGCCCGACGCGCCGCCGGTGCGCTGGGCTCCCGGTTCGCCGCGCCGCCGGTTCGCCGCGCCACCGGGCCCGCGCGGCGGGCGTCAGCGGGGCCAGTCCGCCAGTCGGGCCCGCAGCCGGGCGACCTGCGCCTCGTCCAGCCCGTAGCGGGCGAAGCGACGATCCGGCAGGCGGTCCAGGTAGTGGCCGGCGGCCCGCACGTCCTCCGGCTCCAGCGCGGGGTCGAGCTGCCGGGCCAGGTCGAGCACCTCCGCGACCGAATAGTGGTCGAGCACCGCCGCCACGTCGATGAAGTCCCGGACCTCCCGCCGGTTGACCAGCGCCGCCGTCTTGTTGGCGACCAGGTCCCGGACGTCCATCACCGGTCCGAGGTCCATCACCACCGGGCTGCGGTTGCGGTCGAGTCGACCCAGACTCAACCGGATCCGACGCGGCCCCCGGCTCACCACGAAGTCCTTCATGTCCCGGTCGAACCCGGCGAACAACTCCGCGAGGTCGCTGTCCGGGTCGGCGTCGCCCACCTCGAACCCGGCGCGCTCCAACGCCGTACGCACCCCGGCCGCCGCCGCGGCGGCGGCCCCCTCGACGTCGGCGAAGAGGTCCACGTCCTCCGTCGGGCGGGAGAACAACCCGTGTGCGGCCCAGGCGACGCCGCCACCGAGCACGAACCGGTGCCGCCCGGCGACCGACAGGGCCACCCGGGCGACCTCACGATAGAAGTCGTCCGGCGGCGCGGCCCCGGTCACGCCGCCGGCAGGGCCCGGACCGCCGGCCCGCCGCCTTCGTGGCGCAGGACCAGGTGGCGTCGCTCCCACGCCTCGCGTACGCCACGGGGCAGGTTGAGCAGGCACCAGACCTGGCGCAGCAGGTGACCGTTGACCAGCTGGCGCAGGTCGGCCGCGCGGGTGGTCTCGCGCAGGACGTTCTCGTACATCCAGAGCAGGTCGTCCGGGTCGCCGAGGTCGAAGGTGCGGTCCGCGCTCCACATCAGGCGTACGGGCAACTCGACGACGCCCCGGGTCGGACCCGTCAACTCGGTCAGGGTGGCGGTGACGACAGCGGGGCGGCCCGGACGGGCCAGGAAGGCCCCGCCGGTCATGGTGGGGGAGACGACGCCCTGCATGGTGTCAGGGTAGCGCCTGGCCGGGCCGACGCGGCACGACAGGCGCTGCGCGGTCTGCCCGGCCGCCTCGGCGCCGGCTGCGCCTGCGCGGCTGGTTGGCCTGGTGATCGACTTCATGTCGGCGACATGGCGGCATCAACGCGCCGGGACACCCCACCTGCCCGACATCCCATCACGCGACCCCCCGATTGGGTGGTTTGTCCGGCCCGGCCCGGCGCGGTGGCGTGGGACGGGTTCGGCGTGGGCGCGGCGCGGGGCCGGGGCGGGGCCGGGGTGACCGACGGCCCCCGGGGCGGGCGGGTGGGCCGGCGGGGCGTGGCTGGGTTGATCGACTTCATGTCGGGCGGGTGGGGGTATTCCGGCGGCGTTGATACCCCCACCTGCCCGGCATGCCGTCAGCCCTCCGCCGGAATGGGCGGATTGTCCCGGCCCGGCGGGGTGTGTGGGGCGGGGTGGCGTGGGGCGGGGTGGGGGCGGGGTGGG
>NZ_FMCW01000017.1 GCF_900091595.1 Micromonospora haikouensis | reverse complement strand
GTGTCGATCCCGTTCGCGTTCGTCGGCGCGTTCGCCCTGCTGCTGGTCACCGGCACGCCGCTGGGCGTCGCCGCGCTCATCGGCATCCTGATGCTGATCGGCATCGTCGTCACCAACGCCATCGTGCTGATGGACCTGGTCAACCAGTACCGCGAGCGGGGCATGAGCGTCGCCGAGGCGGTCGTGGAGGGCGGTCAGCGCCGGCTGCGCCCGATCCTGATGACCGCCCTGGCGACCATCTTCGCGCTCCTGCCGATGGCGCTGGGCATCACCGGTGAGGGCGGGTTCATCTCCACCCCGCTGGCCGTCGTCGTCATCGGCGGCCTCGTCACCTCCACCCTGCTCACCCTGGTCCTGATCCCGGTCCTCTACACGATGGTCGAGGGCCGCCGGGAACGCCGCCAGGCCCGCCGGAGCAGCCCCGCGCCGCAGCCCGAGACCGTGGCCGAGGAGCCGGTCCCGGTCGCCTGACGGCCGGTGCCGCCCCCGGCCGGCACGCGGATCGCGCGTGCCGGCCGGGGGCGGTCGGCCGGGCAGCTCACGCTGGCCGGCCCGGGGACACGTGTGATGTCTTGGCCGGCCGCGGGTGGCCCCCGTGGGTAAGCTCTGCACGATGAGGCGGGCGGCACGGTGACCGTGGTCCCGGTCGTCACCGTCGGCGCGGGTCCCACCGGGCTCACCGCCGCGACGCTGCTCGCCCAGCACGGCGTGGAGTGCCTGGTGCTCGACCGGTGAGCGGAGATCTATCCGCTGCCCCGCGCGGTCGCCCTCGACGACGAGGTGCACCGCATCCTCGCCCGGCTGGGGCTGCGGAGGAATTCGCGGCCATCTCTCGGCCGCACCGGGGCCTGTGGCTGGTCGACCGGAGCCTGCGGGTGCTGGCCGAGTTCCCCCGCGACGTGACGCCGGGCCGGCACGGCTATCCGCAGGGGAGCCTGTTCGACCAGCCGGAGCTGGAGGCGATCCTCCGCCGTAACCTCGACCGGCACGGCAGCGCCACCCTGCGCGGCGACACCGAGGTCACCGCGCTGGTCGACCTCGGCCACTGGGAGGGCGTGCACCAGCACCGGCGGTGTCTTCGGTGCCGGTGCCGGTGTCGAGGGGCGGGAAGCCCGGGTGCCTCACCCTGGCAAGGTGTGGCTGACGCCTGCGGCCTGCCGAATACTTCCTGTCGTGGACGCGAAACGACAGCTCGGGGAGTTCCTCCAGGCCCGCCGCTCACAGTTGCGGCCGGAGGACGTCGACCTGACCACCTACGGCGGCCGGCGCCGGGTGAGCGGTCTGCGCCGGGAGGAACTGGCCCTGCTCGCCGGGGTCAGCCCGTCCTACTACGCGCGGCTGGAGCAGGGGCAGTCGTCTAACGCGTCGGCGGAGGTCCTGGACGCGATCGCCACGGCGTTGCGCCTCGACGACGCCGAGCGGCGGCATCTGCACGTCCTCGCCGGCGGCGCTGTCCGCCGCCGGGCCACCGGACGGCGGTCGGCGCCGGAGACGGTCAGCGCGGCGGTGCGCCAGCTCATGGCGGCGCTGGGCGAGGTGCCCGCGATGGTCCTGGGACGGCGCGGCGACGTCCTCGCCTGGAACCGCACCGGGAACGCGCTGTTCGCCGGTCACGTCGACTTCGCCGCCCCGCAGCGCGCGGAGAGCCGTCCCAACATGCCCCTCCTGGTCTTCCTCGACCCGCACGTCCGCGAGCTGTACGCGGACTGGCCGGCGAAGGCCCGCGCCGTGGTGGGCACGCTGCGGCTGGCCGCCGGCGAACATCCCGACGACGCGGCGCTGGCGACGCTGCTCGGGCAGCTGTCGCTGGGCAGCCCCCAGTTCGCCGCCCTGTGGGCCGACCACCGGGTGAAATCCGGTGCCGAGCCGGTGTACGAGATGCGGCATCCGCTGGTGGGCGCCATCAGCGTCACCCAGCAGAGCCTGCGTACCGAGCGTGGCCAGCAGGTCGTGCTGGCCACCACCGAGGTCGGCTCGCCGTCGCACGCGGCCATGACGCTGCTCACGCACAGCACCGCCACCGCCCGGGTGACCGCCGCGAGCTGACCACCGGCTCCGAGAAGAACCCGCCCCAGAAGTACGCGCCGTGCGCGGCGCGGCGATCCCGCGTGCCCGAAACCGGGTCCGCGGCCGAACGAAGACAGGACAGAGATGCGCAGAAGGAACTTCGCCACCGTGGCCGCGGGACTCGCCGCCGCGACGCTACTGACCACCGGCACCGGACCGGCCGCCCTCGCCGGGCCGCCCGCCTCCGCCCGGATCTTCCGGCACTTCGACTTCGCGCAGGGGCAGCTGCCGGAGAACATCGCCCTCGCGCCGGACGGCACCGCGTACGTCACGTTCGCTGCTGCCCGTCAGGTCGCCTCGATCGACCAGGACGGCACCGTCCGGGTCCTGGCCACGCTGGCGGCCCCCGCCGACGGCGGTATCCACACGCCCGCCCTCGGTTTCGCCCTGACCACGGGCATCGTGCGGCAGCCGGACGGCACGATCTACTTCCTGTACGCCAGCGGCGACGCGGCGACGACGGGCCTGTACCGGCTGCCGCGTGGCGGCGTCCCGTGCCGTGTCGCCGCGCTGCCCGCCGCCGGCCTGCCCAACGGCTTGGCCCTCGACGAGCGCACCGGGACGTTCTACGTCACCGACTCGGTGCTCGGCACCATCTCGGCGGTGCAGCCGGGCGGGCGTGCCGTCGTGTGGTCGTCGGCGCCGGAGCTGGCCGCGACGGGGTTCCTCGGCGTCAACGGGATCAAGGCCCGCGACGGCGCGGTCTGGGCCGGCAACCACGACCGGGGCACCTTGCTGAGGATCCCGGTACGCCACGGCGAGCCCGGGCCGGTCGAGGTGCGGGCGAGCGGCCTGAGCAGCATCGACGACTTCGCCTTCGCCGGGAGCGACGTGATCGCCGCCCTCGTCGGCGCCAACCGTGTGGTCCGGGTCGACGCCGCCGGCCGGTCGACGACCCTGCTGACCGCCGCCGACGGCCTGCAGAACCCGACCGCGGTCGCCGTGCGCGCGAACACCGCGTACGTCACCAGCGCCGCCTACCTGACGGCCGCCGACCCGAACCTGATCGTCGCCACCCTGCCGCGCCGCTGACCGTTCCTCCCCGGCGGGCGGGCGTCGACGAGAACGCCTTCGAGGGCGGCATCGCGGGTGCTCAGCCGGCGAAGGGATGGGCCGGGAAGCCCGGCACCTCGGGGCGGAACCGGAACAGCGCGCCCGCCGGGGAGCGGTCGTCGGCCGGCAGGCCCAGGCGGGACGACGTGACGTAGAGGTCCGCGTGGTCGGGACCGCCGAACGCGCACGACGTGGGGCGCCGGACCGGCAGCTCCACGACGGCGGTGCGGCGGCCGTCCGGCGCGTACCGGTGGACGGCGCCCCCGTCCCACAGCGCCACCCAGGCCCCGCCCTCGCTGTCGAGGCAGAGCCCGTCGGGGGTGCCCACCGCCGGCGGCACATCCACCACCGGCCGCCGGTCGCGCAGTTCCCCGGTCGCCAGGTCGAAGGCGAAGACGTCCAACCGTTGGGTGGCCGAGTCGGCGTACCAGGCGGCGTCGCCCTCCCGGGTCCAGGCCAGCCCGTTGGAGACGGTGAGCCCGGTGAGCACCGTCTCGACCGCGCCGTCGGCGTCGAGCCGGTGCAACGCGGCCCGCCCCGGTGCCGCGTCGTACGCCATCGAGCCGCAGTAGAAGCGCCCGAGGGGGTCGCAGGCCCCGTCGTTCATCCGGATCGACGGGTCCGACCAGACCTCGGGCAGCAGCTCCACCGAGTCGTCCCCCAACAGCGCGAAGCCCCGCTCGACGGCGACGACCAGCCCACCGGCGGATCGCGGGCGCAGGGCCGCGACCACCGGGGCGACGTGCCGGCGGGCGACGACCCCGGTGGCCGGGTCCAGCGCCAGGATGTCCCCGGCCAGCATGTCGACCCACCGCAGCCGCCGGTCGGCCGGGCACCACACCGGCCCTTCCCCGTGCCCGGCGAGGGGCGGGGTGATCTGCTCGACGTCGACCATCCGACACTCCTCAGTCGATCCGCGCGCCGGCCACGCCGAGCGGCGGCAGGGGCCGGCCGCCCGGGCCCGGGCGGTGGCGTGCCGACCCCGCCAGCCTCACAGTCAGTCCAGGTCGCGATAGTAGTAGAACATCGGCTCCGGTGCTCCGGGCTCGACGTTGGTGAAGCCGTGCGCCTCGTAGAAGCGGCGGGCGTCGACGTCCGCGCCGTCGACGTTGATCTCCAGCGAGCCGGCGCCGCGTTCGCCGGCCAGCCGGCAGGCGGCCTCCAGCAGGGCGTGTCCGTACCGCCGTCCGCGCGTCTCGGGGCGCACGTACAACTCGTCGAGGGTGGCCACCGGGCCGGCGTACCAGAGGCTGGGCCGGAAGGAGAGCACGGCCACCCCGACGGCCGGGTCGCCGCCGAGCAGGACCAGGAAGTGCTCACCGGCGAGGAGCCGCCGCAGCCGGGCGGCGAGCACCCGTGGCCCCGGCGTGGGGGTGTCGAACTCGCGGTTGAAGGCGTCCAGCATCTCGGCCACCAGGTCGGCGTCGGACACCGTCGCCGGCCGGACCGGGCGCTCGTGCTCGGGCTCTGTCCCCATCCGGCGTAGCCTTCCGATCGCCGCGGCGGCGAGCAACGCATTATCCCGGCGCGACCGGGCGGCGGGCCGCGGCGCACCAGGGGGCCGGGATTCCGAATGTTTCGGTACCGGCCGCGTGGCCGAGGGGCGGCGGCCGGGCGGCGCACTCCCGCCCGAGTCTGCGGTGCCGATGGTCCCGCTCGCCTGCCTGCGCCGACGTGCTGTCGGCGGCCCGTCGGGCACCCGGCGAGGTTTCCGAAACATTTCCGGAAGTTGTTGACACTGTCGCTGGCCGGTATCGATACTGACCCTCCGATAAGGATGCATGAACTTCGATTATTGGTGGCGTGCCTCAAGGAGGGCCTGTGAACGGCAGCCTGAGACGGCGGAAGAGAATGACGAGAGCCGCCCTGCCGGCGGCGGTGTTGTTGCTGGTGAGCGGCGCGGTGGCGGTCCAGTCCACCGCCCCCGCCGCCGCAGCCGAGACCACGCTGCGGGCCGCGGCGGCCAAGGCGGGGCTGTTCTTTGGCGTCGCCGCCTCACCCAACCGGCTCTACCCGATCGTCGGTCAGGAATTCAACCAACTGACCCCCGAGAACGACATGAAGCCGGACCGGATCGCCACGTCGAGCGGCGGGCTGCAGAACACCAGCGGCGCGGACACCCTGGTCAACCACGCCCAGAGCAACAACATGCTGGTCCGGGGGCACACGCTGGTGTGGCACTCGCAGGCCGGCGCGCTGCAGGGCGCCAGCCAGGCGACGCTGAACACCTTCATCGGCAACGCCATCAACCGCTGGGGCAGCAAGATCGCCTACTGGGACGTCGTCAACGAGGCCCTGGAGGACAACAACACCGGCCGGCGCCGCAACCAGTGGCCGCACACCATGAACCGGGACGCCAACGGCGACGGTGACTACTTCGACGCCGGCGACACCGACGTCATCCGGGACTCGTTCATCCGGGCCAAGCAGGTCGTGCAGGCCGGCGGGTACTCGACCAAGCTCTGCATCAACGACTACGACGTCGAGGGCCTGACGGTCCAGGGTGGTGGCCCGAACCGCAAGGCCAACGCCCTGTACGACATCGTCCGCACCTACCGGCAGTACATCGACTGCGTCGGGTTCCAGTCGCACTTCAACGACAACCCGAACAGCATCATCACCAACGACCTCCAGGCCAACATCCAGCGCTTCGCCGACCTCGGCGTCGAGGTGCACCTCTCCGAGGTGGACATCGACGACGACCTGAGCAACAACGACATCGGCGCGGGCCAGGCGGAGAACTACCGCAAGGTCGTGCGGGCCTGCCTGAACGTCTCCAAGTGCACCGGCATCACCGTCTGGGGCATCTCCGACAGCGAGTCGTGGCGCTCCTCCGAGCGGGGCCTGCTGTTCACCGGCGGCAACGGCAGCTACCAGAAGAAGGCCGCCTACCACGCGGTCCTCGACGAGCTGAACAAGGGACGCACCACCACCCCGCCGACGACCACGCCGCCCCCCACGACGCCGCCGCCGACCACCCCGCCGCCGACCACGCCCCCGCCGACCACCCCGCCGCCGGCCATCGGCTGCTCGGCCACGGTCTCGCTGAACTCCTGGACCGGGGGCTTCGTCGCCACCGTGCGGGTCACCGCCGGCACCTCGCCGATCAGGGGGTGGACCGTCGCGTTCACCCTGCCGGCCGGGACGGCGGTCACCAACGCCTGGAGCGCCACCGCCAGCGGCTCCAGCGGCACCGTGCAGTTCAGCAACGTCAGCTACAACGGCGCGGTGAACGCCGGCCAGTACACCGAGTTCGGCTTCCAGGGCACCGGGAGCGCCACCGGCCTGACCCCGGTGTGCACCGCCTCCTGAGCACCACCCGTCCCGGGCGGGCGCACCGCGTCCACCCGGGACGGGCGACACGATGATCCGGCCACCGGCCGGCCACGGGAACTCACCCGGGGCCGGCCGGTGGACGTTGGGCGGGCCGGGGGCCACGGGCGCCCCGCCGGCCGAGCGCGGCGGCGGCGACGAGCACGGTCACCACGAGCGCGCCGAGGAGGGTGAGGCCGGCCACGCGTACCGCCCGGGACGGGCCGGGGCGGACGGGCACGGCGACCGGGCCGGCGGCGACCGGCACCGGCGGGCCGGCCTGGCGGGGGGGCGAGGGCGGCGACGGCGGCGTACGCGTCGAGGACGCCGGCCCCGCCTGCGCGCTCGCGCCCACCGCCCGGCGCGGGCAGGGCGGTCCGTTCGAGGCGGGCGCGGACCTCGGCCTGGGACAGGCCGGGATGGTAGGAGCGGACCAGGGCGGCCACCCCGGCCACGTAGGCCGCCGCCACGGCCGCCCCGCCGACGGTGTAGTGGCCAGAGCCGCGCGGGGCGATCCCGAGGCCGGCGCCCGGGGCGGCGAGGTCGACACCGGCGTCGGCCCCCACCGGGCCGGGGACCCCGTCGACGCCGACCGCGTTCACCGCCAACACCGTCGGATACCCGGCGGGATAGCCGACCGGGGGGTCCGCGCCGTCGCCCCGCCCCTGGTCGTTGACGGCGGCGACGACCAGGGCGTCCCGGTCGGCGGCGGCCTGCACGGCGCGGGCCAGCTCGCCGCTGTCGGTGGTGACCCCGGTGGCGACGAGGATCACGTCCGCCCCGGCGGCGGTGGCGAGCCGGATGCCGGCGGCGAGGCGGGCGGGGCTGATCCGACGGTTCGCGTCGGTGACCCGGACCGGCAGGATCTCGGCGTCCGGGGCGAGGCCGGTGGGGCCGGCGTCGCCCGTCGGACGGGCCGCGACGATGCCGGCCAACGCCGTACCCCGGCCGGCGCAGTCGCTGTCCGCCCGGCCGCCGGTGACGTCGGCACCCGCGCGCACCGAGCCGGCCAGGGCGGGCGCGGCGGCGCTCACGCCGGTGTCCACGACGGCGACCACCACCCCCGCGCCCCGGGTCAGCGGCCAGGCGGCCTGCGGGGCGAGGCGGCGCAGCGCCCACGGGGTCTCCCGCGCCGTCACCGGGGACGGCCCGACGCAGGTGCCCGTCGCGTGGGGCAGCGGCGGCGGCTGGTCGGCCTCGGCGGCCCGGGCCGGCGGGGCGGCGAGAACCGCGACGGCGATCAGCGTCCCCACGGCACCCGCGCGGGCCCGGCGGGCCGGAGCGCTCACGGCAGCGGCGCCGGTTCCGGCGTCGCCCCGGGTCGGGCGGGCGCGGCGGGGTCCGGCGTCTGCCGGGCGAATCGACGGGCCCGCCAGGCGAGCGCCCCCACCGCGGCCAGCAGGAGGAGACCGAGGCCGGTGAGCGCCAGCGGGTGGGGGCCGCCAGCCCCGGCGGGAGCCGGTGCTGCCGACCCGGCCGGGTCCGGGCCGACCGCCGCCATCGGGTCGATCATGCCCCAGCCGTTCTCGGGGCTCGGGCTCGACCGGCCCCCCGGGTCGGCGGTGGCCTTGATCCGGCTGGCCACCTGGGTGGCATCCGACCCGGGCAGCGCGGCGCGCACCAGGGCGACGGTGCCGGCGACGTAGGCGACGGCGTACTCGGTGCCGCTGCGCGGGCGCGTCCCGGTGGCACCGACGCCGAGCGTCGGCACGTCGAGGCCGGGCGCGGTGACGTCGACCCCGCCGGCCGGGTACGCCGCGACGGGCCGCAGGTCGGGGCCGACCCCGCCGACCCGGAGCAGCCCGTCCTGCGCCTGCGCGGCGGTGCCGTCGGCGGTGGCGGCGGGGGCGACCACCACCACGTCGTGCGCCACGGCGGAGCGCACGGCCCGCGCCACGGCGGGCTCGGTGAGCTTCGCGTACCCGCCCAGGGCGATGACGCGCGCGCCGGCCGAGACGGCGACCTCGATGCCGAGGGCGGTCCGTTCCGGTTCGGGGTCGGCGGTGGCGGAGACGATCCGGACCGGCAGGATGCGCGCCCCGGGGGCGACGCCCACCACCGGCCGGCCCGGACCGGTGCCGGTGTCCGCCGCGATCACGCTCGCCATCGCGGTGCCGGTGCCCAGGCAGTCGGTGTCGGCGCGGGCCTTGCCGGTGGTGAGGTCGGCACCGGGGGCGACCCGGCCGGCCAGGGCGGGCAGGCCGCCGTCGACACCGGAGTCCACCACCGCCACCAGCGTCCCGGCCCCCCTGCTGCGCGGCCAGGCCCGCGAGGGGGAGAGCGCCGCGTCGGCCCAGTCGGACCCGGTGCCGGCGGAGGCGGCGACGACGCAGGTCGAGGCACCCGCCGTGGACCGGGCCGGCGAGCCGTTCGGGGCACCCGCCGGCAGCAGGCCGTAGCGGACCCCGTCGCCGACGGCGTCCCAGGGCAGCACCAGGACCCAGCCCGCGGCCAGCCGCTGCCCGACGGCGGTGAGGGTCCGGCCGTCCGGCTGCCGACGTCCCTCGTTGAGCCGGTAGATCTCGTCGGCCCGGTCGGGATCGGCCAGGAAGCGGGTGGCGAGGCCGGTCAGGTCCTCCGCCGTGCCCCGGGGCCCGGCGGTCACCGCGTAGTACTTCACGTACGCCGGGGGCGGTGCCGCCGCGACCGGGGTGACGGGGGCGACGACCAGTGCGCCGGCCGCCACGAGACAGCCCAGCGCGCGCGCCCACGAGAACCCTGCCCAGGACACCAGCACCCGGATCATCCACCGCCTCCTCACCGCGGACGGGCGCCGGCCGGCGGGGCGCCTCGGGCCGACAACGGTCCGCCGCCGGTCACGGTTCACCGCCAGCGGCGGAAAGTTCGCCGACGGGCCCGCCGCCGGGGCGGCCGGGGGAGCAGTCGACCTCGCCGGCGGCGGCGTCGCGGGTCGTCACCGACCAGCGGGCCCGCAGCGCCCGGCCGACGACGACCGGCACCAGGCGGTGCCCGGTCAGGGCGGCGATCTGGCGGGCGAAGGCCAGCTCGGGGCCGGACAGGCCGCCGCTGAGCACCACCCCGAACCCCTCGGGCAGGCCCGCCTCGTCGGTGGGAAAGTCCGGCCGGTGTACGCAACCGTCGGGCAGGTCGGCGCCGAACAGGTCGCCGACGACGGTGACCGTGTGCCCGGCGGCGTGCACCTGCTCGGCCAGCTCCCGGGCATGCCGGCTGACGGCGCCGGGCGGGCCGGTCACGGTGAACACGTCCGGGACGCCGGCCAGGTCGACCCAGAGCGCCCAGCCCTGCCGGTCGCCCAGCCGCACCGGGAGTCGCATCGCCGGCCGGGGGCGCTCCGGGGCGTACCAGGCGTAGCGGGTCTGCCCGGCGCCCGGTGCCGCGCCGCTGACCCGGACCGTCAGGGTGCCGGCGGCCGAGGTCACCTCGGTGCGCAGGTCGCCGTCCGTGGCGGGCGGGGGCGTCGCCGACGGCCGGACCAGGTCGCCGTCGGCCGTAGCCGGTGGGTCGGTCGCGTCGGCGTTCTGCGCCGTCGGCGGCCCGGCCGTGTCGGCGTCGGCCGCCGCCGGGGCCGCGGTGAGCGCGAGCCGGGGCGGGCGGGAGGTCAGGGCGTCGGGGCGGCGGGCCCGTCGGCGTACCCGGGTGGCCCGGCGGGCCCGGGTGGCGAGGAGCAGGGCCGCGAAGAGCAGGGCGACGGCGGCGAGTCCGGCGCCCCCGGCGAGGCGGCCGGGCCGGCGCGGCGGGGCCGGGTCCGGTCGTGCCGGGGTGGCCGTGGCGGCGACGGTCGGGACCGCGCCGGTGCGCACGCCCGGCCCCCGGGCGTCGGCCGGCAGCTCCAACACCCAGCCGGGACGCAGCTCGGCGGGGTCGGTCAGGCGTCCGCCGTCGGGCTGGGGCCGGTCCCGGTTCAGGTCGAAGATCTCCCGGTACCGGTCGCCGCTGCCGAGGGTGCGCGCCGCGATCTGGTAGAGGTACTCCCGCTGACCGGCCACCGGTGGGCCCACCACGTAGTACCTCCCGCTCGCCGCCGCGCCGGGAGACGGCGCGGCCCCGGCCGGGGCGGGCGGCGGCACGAGCGCGGCCAGGAGCGCCACCGCCGCGACGAGGGCGCCGCGCCGCAGGGGGCGCCGGTCGGCACCGCGCCGGGTGGTTGGGTCCTCCGGTGGCCGGCTGCCGCCGGCAGCGGTCGGGAAAAGCACGCGCACCTTCCTCCATCCGGGCCGCGCGGAGCCCGTCGTGGGCCTGCGGGCCTACAACGGCGGCGGCCGGCGATCCGTTCAGCGCGGCCCGCCGTGAACCGCCTGCCGGTTTGCCGAATCGCAATCGGGCGGCATCGGGCGTCCCGGGTGGACGCCGTAGCCTGGGCGGGATCGCGATCATCGCCTGGGAGGTAGCGCTGTCCCGCCCGCTTCCGGTGACGAGGCGCCGGCGGGCCCGGCTGGCCCGTCTCCTGCCCGGCCTCCTGCTGTGCTGTCTCGGCGTCGTCGCACCGACCGTGGTCGTGGCGGCGCCGGCGGCGGCCACGCCCGCGCCCGCGTCCAGCGCCGGCAGTGCCGCGCCGAGCGCGCCGGCCCCGGCGGGCCGCGACGTCGCACCCGGCGGGTTCGTGAAGTACGTGGTGGTCCGCACCGAGCAGGGGCGGGTCGACCACCTCTGGGAGATCGCGCTGCGGGTCCTCGGCGACGCCCAGCGTTACCTGGAGATCTTCGCCCTGAACAAGGGGCGGGTCCAACCGGACGGCATCCCCGTCACCGACCCCGGCGTGCTGCGCCCGGGGTGGATCCTGGTGCTGCCGTGGGACGCCGTCGGCGCCGAGGTGGGTTACGGTCCGCTGCCGGCGTTCACCCCGGCGAGCCCGACGCCGTCGAAGGGGTCCCGCCCGACCGCCGCGCCGAACAGCGACGTGGTCTGCACGGTGGCGTCGAAGCGGCGGGTCACCGGGGTGCCGTGGGCGCAGCTGCGGTTGACCCCGGAGGTCGCGTGGACGCGCGGCAAGGGGGCGGGGGTCTCGGTCGCGGTCATCGACTCCGGTGTGGACGGCACGCCGCCGGCGCTGGGCGGCCGGGTGCGCCCCGGTGCGGACGCCGCCGCCGGCACCGGCGAGGGCTCGCGGGGGGACCGGGACTGCACGGGACACGGCACCGCGATGGCCGGCATCGTCGCCGCCGCCGCGCAGCGGGGCACCGACTTCGTCGGCGTCGCCCCGGAGGCCACCATCGTGCCGGTGAAGATCGGGGTGAGCGGCGGGGTGGCGGACTCGGCGGACCTGGTGACCGCGCTGCGGGTGGTGACGGCGCAGCGGGCCGGGGTCGCCATGGTCGGCGCGTCGGTGGACACGACCGACAAGCGGGTGGTGGCGGCCCTGCGCGCGGCGGTCGACCGGGGAACCACCGTGGTGGTGGCCGCCCCGGCGGCGACGGCGGCGAAGGGCGCGGCCCTGCCCGAGGGGGTGCTGCGGGTCGGCGCGGTGGGCCCCGACGACCGGCTGACCGAGGTGTACCGGCCGGGCGAGGTCGACGTGGTGGCGCCCGGCGTGGACGTGGTGAGCCTCGGGATCGGATCGGGCGAGGTGGAGGGCAGCGGCACCGACTACGCCGTCCCGTTCGTCGCCGGGCTGGTGGCGCTGGTGCGCTCCAGCGAGCCACGGCTCGGCGCGGCCGAGGCGGCGGCCCGGGTCACGGCCACGGCCGACGGGGCGGCGGCGGGTGCCCGCAGCCAGCGCGACCGGGAGTACGGCTGGAGCATGATCAACCCCGCGGCGGCGGTGAACGCCAAGCCGGCCGGCGTCACCGCCACCGTCGAGCGGCGGAGCCCGGCCGGCGCGATCGCCGCGCTGGTGGCGATCCTCGCGCTCGCCGCCCTCGCCGTCGGCCTGCGCCTGCGCCGCCGACCCTGACCGCCGCCGCACCCCGCCGCCCCTGACCGCCGCCGCATCCGGCCGCACCCGGCCGTTCCTGACCGCCGCCGCCCCGGCCCCGTTGCGCGCCGCGCGGGTGCCGCGCCCAGTGGTCAGGGCGCGGGCTCGACGTACGCGGTCTGGATCATCCGGTGCCCGCGCCGGGTCAGCACCATGGCCCGGCCTGGCGGCAGGTGCCGACCCTTCACCCCGCCGAGCAGCGGCCCCTCCGTCGGCGGGCAGGACAGGGCGAGGTCCGGGCTGTTGGCCTCCTGGAGTCGGCGCAGCAGCGGATCCATCGACATCCGCATGAGGTTCGCGGTGCCCCGCACCACCACCATGTGCAGGCCGATGTCGGTGCCGTGCGGCACGTACGGGATCAGCGGTTGCAGCGGGTTGTCCTGCCCGGCGAGCATCTCGAAGTCGTCGACCAGCACGAACAGCCGGGGTCCGGTCCACCAGTCGCGGCGGCGCAGCTGCTCGGGGCTGATCTCCTTGCCCGGCAGGCGTCCCTTGAGACCGGCCACCGCGTCGGCGATGGTCTCCCGGGTGGCGTCGGCCGAGACCGAGTAGCCGAGGCGGTAGTCGTCCGGGATCGTGTCGAACAGCTGCCGCCGGTAGTCGACGACGAGGATCCGCGCCTCGGCCGGGGTGAACCGGCCGACGATCATCCGGGCCAGGTGCCGCAGCAGGTTGGTCTTGCCGCTCTGGCTGTCGCCGAGCCCCGTCAGGTGCGGCAGCTCCGCGAAGTCGTGCCAGTACGGCTGCAGGTCGGTCTCGTCCAGGCCGAGCGGCACCCACAGGTCGCCCTCGGCGGGCGGGAGGTCGGCGGCGGGCAGCACCGCCGGCAGGGTCCGCACGGGCGGCGCCTGCGGCCCGGGCCAGAACTCGGCGACCGTGGCGGCCAGCTCCCGCGCCCCCTCGGCCGAGCTCGCCGGGTCCGGGTTGCCGTCGATGCGCGGCAACGCCCCGAGGAAGTGCAGCTTCTCCGGCGTGAGCCCGTGGCCCGGGGCGCGCGGCACGGTGGCGGCCAACCGCAGGTCGATGGCGGAGTCGACGGCGTCGCCGAGGCGCAGCTCCAGTTTGATGCCGAGCTGGTCGCGCATGCTGTGGTGCACCTCCGACCAGCGGGCCGCGCTGACGATCAGGTGCACCCCGAAGTTGAGGCCCCGGGCCGCGATCTCGCGCAGCGAGACCTCCAGCGGCTCGAACTCCTGCCGCAGCGTGAACCAGCCGTCGACCACCAGGAACACGTCGCCGTACGGGTCGTCGGCGATCTTGCCCTCGGCCCGCAGCCGCCGGTAGGTCTGGATGCTGTCGATGCCCTGCTCGGCGAAGCGCCGCTCCCGTCGGGTGATGAGGCCGGTGACCTCGGTGACGGTCCGGCCGACCCGGTCGGTGTCGAGCCGGCCGGCGACGCTGCCCACGTGGGGCAGCCCGGCGACGGTGCCCAGGGTGCCGCCGCCGAAGTCCAGGCAGTAGAACTGCACGTCGGTGGGGCGGTGGGTCAGCGCGAGCGCGCAGACCAGCGTACGGATCAGGGTGCTCTTGCCGCTGCGCGTGCCGCCGGCGACGCCGATGTGTCCGCCCACCCCGGACAGGTCCACGGTGAGCAGGTCGCGCAGCTGCTCGTAGGGCTTGTCGATGAAGCCGAGCGGGACGACCAGCCGGCCGTTGCCGGGCCAGTCCGTGGCGACCAGCCCGAGGTCGGGGTCGGGCGCGAGGGCCGGCAGGAGACTGTCGAGGGTGGGGGAGTCGGCCAGCGGCGGCAGCCAGACCTGGTGGGCCGGCGGCCCGGAGTCGACGAGCTGGTCGGTGACGATCGAGAAGACGGCCCGCGCGGCGGGCGTCTCCGGCTCGTCCTGCGGCGGGGCCGGTTCGTCCTGCGGCGTCTCCGGCTCGTCCGGGGGCGGTGCCGGCGTCTCGACCGGCACGAGCTCCAGCCCGTAGGGCACCACCTGCCGCTGGACCACCTCCTGCCGGGCCCGGCTGCGGCGCGGGCGGTACTCCCCGGAGACGTAGGCGGCCTTGAACCTGATCAGGGTGGAGACGTCCATCCGCAGGTACCCGTTGCCCGGTGCGGCCGGCAGCTCGTACGCGTCGGGCACCCCGATCACCGACCGCGACTCCATCGCCGAGAAGGTCCGCAACCCGATCCGGTACGACAGGTGCGACTCCAGCTGCCCGATCCGGCCGTCGTCGACGCGCTGGCTGGCCAGCAGCAGGTGCACCGCGAGCGACCGGCCGAGCCGTCCAATCATGACGAACAGGTCGATGAAGTCGCGGTGCGCGGCGAGCAGCTCGGAGAACTCGTCGACGACCACGAAGAGGGTGGGCAGCGGGTCGAGCGGCGCGCCGCCGGCGCGGGCCTTCTCGTAGTCGAGCACCGAGCTGTAGCCGCCGGCCGCCCGCAGCAGTTCCTGGCGGCGCACCAGTTCGCCGTGCAGGGCGTCGCGCATCCGGCCGACCAGCGACGCCTCGTCGGCCAGGTTGGTGATCACCGCGGAGGTGTGCGGCAACCGGTCCAGGCCGAGGAACGTGGCCCCGCCCTTGAAGTCGACCAGCACGAGGTTGAGCGTCTCCGAGGAGTGCGTGACGGCCAGCGCCAGGACCAGGGTGCGCAGCAGCTCGCTCTTGCCCGAGCCGGTCGCGCCGATCAGCATGCCGTGCGGCCCCATCCCGCCCAGCGCGGACTCCTTGATGTCCAGCTCCACCGGGGCGCCCGTGGCGTCGACCCCGATCGGCACCCGCAGCCGCGCGTCGGGGGCGCGCCGCCCGCGCAGCGCGGCCAGGTCCAGCCGTTCCAGGTCGGGGATGCCCAGCAGCGTGCCGAGGTCGAAGTCGGCCTTCATCGGCTCGGGGGCGAGCTCGGTGCTGACCGCCAGCCGGTAGGGCGACAGGAGCCGGGCGACCGTCCGGGCCCGCGCCGGGCCGAGCAGGTCGGGGGCGGCGAGCACCTGCCGGGTCTCCTGGCCGACCCGGTCCCGGCCGAGCATGGTCAGCGCGTCGGCGGTGACCTCCAGGTTGAGGATCCCCTTCCCGGTGGCGACCGGCGGGTCGTCCAGGTCGACGAAGACGGCGTTGCGGTAGCCGCCGGCGGTGAGCCGGTGCCCGGCCGGCACCCGGCCGCCGTCGCGGACGACCACCACGTACGGCTCGTCCCGGTCGGCGGTGGCCCCCGCCTCGTACCGGGGGCGGCCGGTGAACTCCGCGCCGAGGAGCCGTTCGAGCCGCTCGATCCCGTCGGCGGCGAGCCGCAGACCGCCCGCGGCGTCCTGCTCGGCGGGATGCTGGGCGTGCGGCAGCCACTTGGCCCACTCCCACGCCGCGAGCCCGTCCGGCCCGACGCAGAACGCCACCCGGACCTCCTCGGGCGCGTGCAGCGTGCCGAGCTGGGCGAGCAGCGACCGCAGCAGGGCCCGGGCCAGCGCCCGCTCGCCGGTGACCCGGATCTCGGCGAAGCCCGGCAGGAACAGCGCCACCGGCTGGTCCGGCAGGGTGCTGTACGCCCTGATGAACCGGCGCAGCGCCTTCGCGGCCACCGGTTCGAGGTCCTCGACGGGCTTGGTCTGCATCGGGGCGATCCGCACCGCCAGCCGCTGCTCGCCGGTGCCGACGCGGATCTCCAGGAAGTCCGGGTGGGTGGGGCGGCGCTCCCAGCGTCGGGTGGTCATCGCCAGCGACCACAGCGACGCCGGGTCGGGGTGCCGCCAGAGGCTGGACGCGCGCTGCTCGACCGCGAACCGGCGGACCCGCCGTCGGTGCTGGGCGAGGTAGCGCAGGTAGTCGCGGCGGTCGCCGCCGTGCCGCTGTTTGCGTTCCCCGGTGCTGGCGATGACCGAGCCGATCATCACCCCGCCCATGGCCACCGCCATCATGCCGGCCATCACCCAGGTCAGCGGGCCGCGCGACGGGCCCATGAACATCAGCATCATCACGCCGGTCATGAGCGCCATCGGCAGCACCATCATGGCCTGCCGGGCACCGTTCTGCTGCGGCTCGCTCAGCTCCGGCGGCTCCTGGAGGGTCAACTCGCCGGTGGGCATCTCCGGCCCGCCGCGTCGCGCCGGTCGCCGGAACAGCACCGTCCCCATACCCGTCCCCCTCCACATGCGGCATCGGTCCGACCCCCACAACGGACCCGGGCCGCTTTCGGGTCGATCGCTTTTTCGTCCGCCGGGGCGGGCGGCCCGCCGGGGAGGCGGCCGGCGGCGGCGCGGGCCGGGCCGGCCGTCGGCCGGAAAGAAAATCCGGGTCGCCGTTGAACCGTCCGCCGACGGCTCCGTTGAAGGGGCCATGACTGGCACCGTGACCGAGCAGATGTGCCGGCTGGTCGTGCGTGGACCCAGCCGGCAGATCGAGGTGGCCGTCCCGGCCGGGGTCGTCGTCGCCGACCTGCTGCCGGCGCTGCTGCACCACCTCGGCGACGGGCTGGCCGACACCGGCCTCGGCCACGGCGGCTGGGTCCTGCAGCGGGCCGGCGCGGCCCCGCTCGACGAGGAGAGCAGCGTCGCCGCGCTCGACCTGCACGACGGCGACCTGGTCTACCTGCGTCCCCGCGCCGACCAGCTGCCCGAGGTCGACTTCGACGACCTCGTCGACGGGATGGCGACCGGGGTGCGGGACCGGCCCGGCCGGTGGCGCCCCGAGCTGAACCGGCCGGTGGCGCTGGCCGTGGCCGGTCCGCTGCTCGCGGTCGGCCTGCTGGCCCTGCTCATGCCCGGCCCGGTCACGCTGCGGGCGACGGCGGCGCTGACCGTGGCGGTGCTGGCGCTGGCCGCCGGGGCGGCCCTGGTCCGGGCCGGCGGCGAGCGGGGCTTCGGGGTGCTGCTCGCGGTCGCCGCGACCGGCTACGCCGCGGCGGCCGGGCTCGTGCTGCCCGGGGACGCCGGCGCGGCCTGGCCGCTGGCCGTGCCGCAGGTGCTGGGCGGCACCGCCACCGCGGCGGCCGTCGCCGTCCTCGCCGCCGGGCTGCTCGGGGCGGCCACCCCGGTCTTCGTCGCCCTGGCCACCGCCCTGCTGCTGGGCGTGCTCGGCGGGGCCGCCACCGCCGGCGGGCTCACCGGGGCGCAGGCCGGCGCGGTGGTGGCGGTGGCGGCGACCGCCCTGGTGCTGACCGTGCCGCTGCTCGCGTTCCGCCTCGCCGGGCTGCGCCTGGCCCCGCTGCCGACCCGGCCCGAGCACCTCCAGGAGGACATCGCCCCCGAGCCCGCCGGCCCGCTGATGGACCGGGCACGGGCCGTCGACCGGCTGATGACCGCCCTGTACGCCGGTGCGGCCGCCGCGACCGCCGTGGCGCTGCTGGTGGTGGCGCACCGGGCGGGCTGGGCCGAGCTGACCCTGGTGGCGCTGGTCGCGCTGGTCTGGTCGCTGAACGCCCGGCCGATGTCCAGCGCCTGGCACCGGCTGGCGCAGGGCGTACCGGCGCTGGTGGGGCTGACCGCGGCGGCCGTCGACACGCTGGCCGGCCTCGGGCCGGTGGGCCGGATCGCGGCGCTCGGCGCGCTGCCGGTGGCCGTGCCGGCCCTGCTGACGGCCGCGCGGAGCCTGAGCGAGCGGCGGGTGACGCCGTACTGGGGGCGGGTCGGCGACCTCACGTTGACCGCGGCGGCCGTGGCCCTGCTGCCGATCCTGCTCGCCGTCCTCGGCGGGTACGGCTTCTTCCGGGCGATCGGGGGCTGACGCCGTGCAGTCCCGACGCGACCAGGTGCAGGCCCAGTCCCACCTGCTCGGCCGGCTCAGCGCCGCGCTGGTGGCCGGCGAGCCGGACGGTCTGGAGACGCCGCACCGGCGCACCACCGTCGGCCTGCTCGCCGGGATCCTGGTCGCCGCGCTGGTCGCGGGGGGCTTCACCCTGTACGGCTTCTTCGCCCCCGGCGGGGCCACCGCCTGGCGGCGGGCCGGGGCGCTGGTGGTGGAGAAGGAGACCGGGTCGCGCTACCTCTTTCTCGACGGGCGGCTGCGCCCGGTGCTCAACTACGCCTCGGCGCGGCTGCTGCTCGGCGAGGATCTCGCCGTCGTCACCGTGTCGGCGAAGTCGTTGCGCGGGGTGGCGCACGGGCAGCCCGTCGGCATCGTGGGCGCCCCCGACGTGCTGCCGGCCGGTGGGCTGGCCGGTGCCCACTGGACCGCCTGCGCGCCCGCCGCCACGGACCTGGCCGGCACCGAGACGACCGCGCTCACCCTGGCCGTCGCGGCGACGGCGGACGGTACGGCGCTGCCGGCCGACCGGGCGGTGCTGGCCCGGCCGGCGGGCGACCCGGCCGCCGGCCACCTGATCTGGAACGGCCGCCGGTTCCGCCTCACCGCGCCGTGGCTGCCGGCCGTGCTCGGCCACGACGGGCCGGCGGTCACCGTGCCGGCGGCCTGGCTGGACCTGCTGCCGGCCGGGCCGGACCTGGGGCCGGTGGCCGTGCCGGGGCGCGGCGAGGCCGGGCCGGTGGTGGACGGGGAGCCGACCCGCGTCGGCCAGCTCTTCACCGCCCGGACCGCCGAGGGCTCGGAACGTCACTACCTGCTGCGCCGCGACGGGCTGGTCCGGCTCACCCCGCTGGCGTACGCGCTGCTGGCCGCCGACCCGGCCACCGTCGCCGGTTACGACGGCCGGGCGGTGGTCCCGACCCCGCTCAGCCCGGCCGCGCTGGCCCGGCTGCCCGTCGCGGCGCGGCCGCCGCTGGCCGACGAGCTGCCGGAGGTGGCGCCGGCGGCGGCGTCCCGCGGCCCCGGTCTCGCCTGGTGCCTGCGGTTCGGCGCCGACGGCCGCCCCCGGGTCGTCGCGGCCCGGGCGGTGACGGCGTCCGGGATCGTCCGGGGCGGGGTCGGGGTGACCCGGACCGCGCGCACCGCCGACGCGGTGGCGGTCGCCCCCGGGCTCGGCGGGCTGCTGGTCGCCGGCCGCGGCGGGGAGCCCGGCACCGGCTACTACCTGGTGACCGACGCCGGGGTGAAGTACCCCCTCGCCGGCGGCGCGGTGGCGGAGCGGCTGGGCTACCCGCCCGCGAACGCGACCGTCGTCTCGCCGGACCTGATCGACCTGCTGCCGACCGGCCCCGCCCTCGACCCGCGCGGGGTCGTCGGATGAGGCCGGCCCGGCAGGGGAGCCGGCGCCGCGGATCCGCCGCGAGCGCCCGAACCGGAAAGGAGCGCACATGCCACTCGGCAACGAAGTCGACGAGCAGACCATCCGCAGCACCATCTCCGCGATGAACCAGACCGACGCGCAGTGCGACGCGGCGCAGCGCGCCGTCGACAACACCGCGAGCTTCCTGGACACCCAGTGGCGCGGGGAGGCGAAGACCGTCTTCACCAACTCCATCCAGCAGTGGCTGGAGGGGCTGAGCAAGGTGAAGCAGGGCCTGCTCGACCTGAACGTCGCGATGACCAGCCACTACCAGACCAGCGCGCAGGTGGAGCAGGACAACGCCCTCTCCGCGAGCTGGACCTGACCACCGACCGACCCATCAGGGAGGGCGACCATGCCGTCGTACGGACTCAACCCCAACGGGCTGCTGGACAGCTCGGCCGAGCTGCAGGGCGTCACCAGCAGCATCCAGAACGCGATCGACGAGCTCAACACCGTCGTGCAGACGTACGTCAGCGCCAACTCCGGTGACACGCGGGAGGCGTTCACCGCGGCGCAGGCCAAGTGGAACACCGGGATCGAGGAGATGCGGCAGGCGCTCGCCGCCGCGTCGTCCCGGCTCGACCAGATCCACGACAACTACCGGCTGGGCGACGCGCGGGGCGCCGCGCTGTTCCACGGCAACGTCTGACCTTCGGTGCGGCGGGCGGCACGGGGCCGCCCGCCCCCCCATCTCGCGGAAAGGAGCACCCGATGCCGATCGTCATCGACGAGCCGTACATCAACCAGATCATCGCGAAGCTGAACAGCCTGCGGGACGCGGTCGACACCGCCACCTCCGGGCAGGGCCAGTACGTGTCGCAGACGCTGCGCGACCTGACCGTCTCGGCCGGCACGAACAACTTCGAGCCGGGCAAGACCATCCGCGACCAGGTCAACAAGACCGGCGACACGCTGCTGACCCGGATGACCGGCTACCGGACCACGATGAACAGCCTCGCGGTCGGGCTGACCGAGCTGCTCGCGAACTCGGACTACGTCGAGTCGCTCAACTCGATCACCGCCGAGCGGTTCCTGGAGTTCCTGCCCAGCACGGGTGGCACCGGCACCGGCACCCCCAACACCGGCACCCCCAACCCGACGGCGTGACCCGGTGACCGCGCCGTACCAGGACATGTCCCAGTGGACCTGGGAATCGATGCTCCAGAACGTCCTGGGTGAGGGCAAGGACGGGCCGGACGGCACCAGCGGCACCCTGCTGGACCGCAGGCTGGTGGCCGGTCCGGACGTCCGGTGGCTGCGCCTCGTCGACCAGCTCGACGCGGTGACCGAGTCCTCGGATCCGCCCGACGACTCCGACTACACCAACCGGATCGACTCGCTCGACGGCAACGAGTTCTTCCTCTACCGGATCAGCACGGTCGGCTCGCTGCGGGACGGGAGGCCGCACTACACCACCCGGACCCAGTTCATCCAGGTGAAGATCGTCTTCGGTGAGTCGCAGACCGAGGGGGCGCCCTCCCCGCGCGGCGCCTTCGAAACCTTCTACAAGTCCAGCGAGGGGGCGTTGCAGCGGCTGACCAGCGGCACCAACCCCGTGTTCAGCTGGAAGAGCTTCACCGACGCCGCCAAGATGCTGCACGACGTGGAGAGCAACCTGGTCAGCACCGAACGGGAGCTGAAGACCATCCTGGACCGGGTCGGCGACGACGCGTCCGGGTTCCAGGGCAACGCCTCCGGGGTGTTCATCGGGACGGTGGCGAACCTGCGTCGGGACGTGCACCGGCTCGCCGTCGACATGAACGCCAACAGCGCGGACCGGGCCTGGTCCGACCAGGTCGACGACGTGGTCGACGACATGACCACCTTCCGCAACAAGATCGCCAGCTCGTTCCGGGAGTTCAGCGACCACACGTTCCAGTGGTTCAACGGCTACAACCCGACCACGCTGATCGACTCGCTGAAGAAGATCATCACCGAGGTCAGGACGGGCAACTTCAGTCAGGTCACGATCACCCTGCCGGACGCGTACGGCAACGGCACGGTCAACACCGGCACCTTCAACCTGATGACCGAGGCCGGCTGGCAGAGCGTCGACAACCTGGTCAAGGGAGCCTGGCTCGGCCAGTTGCGTGAGCTCGACGCCACGATGCGTGCCGAGCTGGCGCGGCTGACCACCCGGCTGCGGTCCGTCACCCACCTGGTGAGCGTCATCTCGCCGCCACCGACCCGGGGCAACACCGGCACCACCCCGCCGCCGGGGGGCACCCCCGACATCGGCGGGCCGGACCTGAACGGCGGCGGTGGCCCCGACCTGAACGGCGGCGGCGACCTCGGCCTCGGTGGCGGTGGCGACCTCGGTCTGGGCGGCGGTGGCGGTGACCTCGGCCTGGGCGGCGGTGGCGATCTCGGGCTCGGTGGCGGCGGTGATCTCGGTCTGGGCGGCGGTGGGGACCTCGGCCTCGGTGGCGGCTCGGGCCTCGGCCTGGGCGGCGGCGATCTGGGCCTGGGGGGCGGCTCCGGCCTGGGGCTGGGCGGCGGAAGCGGATCGGGCGGCCTGGGCCTCGGCGGCGGCGATCTCGGCACCGGCGGGCTGGGCGGCATCGGCGGCGGCACCGACTGGGACGACCTGCCCGGCGGCGGCACCGGGTCCGGCTCGGGCGGCGGCGGCCTCGGGGGTGGCCTCGGCGGCGGGATCGGCGGGGGCATCGGTGGCGGTGTCGTCCCCGGCCTGCCCCCGGGCCTGGGCGGCTCCGGCGGATCGGGTGGCCTGAGCGGTGGCAAGGGCGGCGGGGCGGGTGGCCTCGGCGACGACACGACCAACCCGTCGGCGCAGTTCCCGACCGACGTGGACGGCGTCGACGTCGGCAACCTGGGCGGCGGCTCGCCGGGCGAGTCCACGACCGGCGGAATGGCCCTCGGCAGCGAACTGGCCGCGTTGCTCGGCGAACCGGCCGGCCTCGGGCCCGCCGGCACCGGGGCGCGCGGCGCGGACTCCGCGACCTCGGCGGCCGGCGGGTTCCCGATGATGCCGCCGATGGGTGGCATGGGTGGCATGGGTGGGGGCGGCCAACAGGGGGAGAAGGACCGTGAGCGCAAGACCTGGCTGGGGGAGGAAGAGGACGTCTGGGGCACCGACCCGGAGTGCGGGATGGCCGTCATCGGCCGGGCCGAGCATTCCGAGGAGCCGGCCACCACGGCACCGGCCGCGCCGCGCCGACCCCGTGGGCCGCTCGGCCCCACCCGGGCGACGGGACGTCGCCGTGGCTGACCGTCGACCCGGGCGGGCCGCGCGGTGACCGCCCCGAACCCGGAGTTCATCGGCTGGACCTGGGAGCGGATGCTGCGGGACGTCCTCAACGAGGGCCGCGACGGCGCCGACCAGTTCAGCGGCACGCTGATCGACCGCAACCTGGTCGCCGGCCACGGGGTCACCTGGGTCCGGTTCGTCGAACGGCGCACCCAGGAGCTGGACCGCGGCACCCGCCCCACCGTGGACCCGGGGGACCGGGAGCTGATCGGCTACCGTCGGGTCGGCCCCGGGTTGGACGACCCGCAGCGGGATCTCTGGGAGATCGTGCGGGGCCACATCACCTTCTGGGAGGGGGCCGGCGGACCGCCGCCGAGCAGCGCGTTCGACAGCTTCTACCGGGCCAGCGTCAACGCCCTCACCCGGCTGTACGCCGGCACCAACGGCTGGTTCAGCGAACGCAGCTTCACCGACGCCGGCAACCTGCTCTGGCGGGTCGAGCAGACGCTGCTCACCACCGCCGCCGAGCTGCGGGTGCTGCGTGACGGGATCAGCGGGGCCGGTTCCGGGTTCGCCGGGTCGGCCTCGGCGGTCTTCGTGGCGGCCCTGAACACCCTGCACGCGGACATCGACCGGCTCACCCGGGACATGAACGCGACGAACGACACCAACGCCTGGTCGGACCGGGTCTTCGAGCAGTCGAACGACCTGCTGATGTTCCGCGAGCGGATCAACGACGCCTGGCGGGTCTTCAGCGACCACACCCACGAGTGGTACAACACGTACCACCCGACCGCGTTGTTCAGCACGGTCCGCAGCATCCTCGAACAGGTCGACCGGGGCAGCCTGAACGCGGTGCTGGTCACCGTCCCGGACACCTACGGCGCCGGCTCGGTCAGCGGCACGTTCGACCTGACCACCGCAGCCGGCTGGACCGGTCTCGACGTGCTGCTCCGCACCGCCTGGCTGCGGCAGCTCGTCCTGCTCGACATGCAGATGCGGACCGCGCTGGGCCAGCTCGTCGCCGCGTTGCGCCAGACCAGCGGGATCGTCAACCGGTTCACCGGGCCCTCCGGCGGCGGGCAGTCCCCGCCGCCCGCGGAGGGTCCCTCGGACGGCCCCACCGACGGCCCGCCCCGCGACGAGGTGCGGTTCACCAGCACCCAGTTCGGCGGCACCGGCTTCGACGGACCGGGCGGTGTCGGGGGCGGCGGGCCGGACGTGACGTTCTCCTCCTCGGGGGCCGGCGGGATGGGGAACGTCCCGGCCGGTGGGTCGGCGGCGATCGGCGCGGTCGGCCCGCTGGGCGGCGGCGGATTCGGCGGGGCGGGCATCGGGTCCGCCCTCGGCGCGGCGAGCCTGGCCGGCGGCTCCGGCGGCCTCGACACCTCGGGCGTGGCCGGCGACGGCGTCGGCGCGTTCGGCGCTGTCGGGCGTACCGGCACCGGCGGGTGGGGTGGCGGGGCGCTGGCCGGGGTGGGGGGCTTGGCCGGCGGCGTCGGCCCGGTGATCGGCGGACGGGCCGGCGGCGGCGTTGCGGACGCCGACCGCCGCTCCGGCGGCGCGCTGGGGAACTGGGCCGACGGCGGCGTCGACATCGGCGACCTGGCCGACGCGCCGCTCACGCGTCCGGCCGGCGCGGCGGTCGGCGGATCCGCCGTGGGCCGGGAACTCGCCGCCCTGCTCGCCGGTCCGCCCGGCGGCGTCGGCGGCGCGGGTTCGCCCGGTGGTACGGGGTTCTCCGGCGGCGCCGGTCGACGTGGCGCAGCCGCCGGCCGCCGGCCCGGTGGTCCACGGCCGGGAGCACGCGCGCGGCCAGGGCTGACACCCGGCGACACCCGGCGGCGGGCGACCGCCGCCCGGTCACCCCACGAGACAGAGACGAACCACGTGAACCAGGAGGTGAGGACATGTCGAGTCCGTTGTCCAACCAGGTCGAGCAGGCGCTCGCCGAACTGGAACGGCAGAAGGCCGCGATCGACGAGATCCAGGGCGACCTGCACAGCGCGTACAGCACGGTGACCGCGAAGAACCGGGCGGTCGCGGTCACCGTGGACAGCCGGGGAACGGTCACGGCGATCAAGTTCCCGACCTCGGCGTACCGGTCGATGGCCGGCCCGGAGCTGGGCGAGCTGCTGGTCGACACGATCGGGTCGGCCCGGGACGAGGCGCTGGCCCGCACCGTCGCCGCGTTCGAGTCGCTGCTCCCCGCCGGGCTGCCCATGATCGACCTGTTGACCGGCGAGGTCGACCCCGAACGCGGCCCGCTGCCGATGGAGCGGCTGCTCGCCGAGGTGTTCCGCGTCGCCGAGCCGGACGACGCCCCGGTGCCGCCGCCCGCGACGGGTGCCCGCTGATGGCCCCGGCGACCGGGCCGATCGGCGCCGACACCGGCCGGCTGACGAACCCGAACTTCGACCCGTTCACCGAGGAACTGGACCGGGTCCAGCGGGCGCTGCGGCGCAGCGACACGGACCATCCCGGACTCGTCGGCGAGCCGTACGCCGACATCGACGAGATCGTGGCGAACCTGCCGAAGGCGTCGCTCGGCGCGGATCTCATCCAGCTCCTGGGCGCGGTGCCGCAGGGCTACCAGGACGACCTGCGGAAGCTGGGGCAGATCCTGGCCAACGTGGAGGCGACCAACGCCGACATGGCCGGCGGGGTCAACAACGGCCGGCACTCCTAGCGGCTGGCCGTGGTTCCCGCCGCAGGCGGGCAGCGGTTCCGTGACGCGTGACGACGGTACGACGACGAGGGGTGGTCTCCGGTGGCGATCGAGGTTTCGGCCGAGCTGGCCAACTTCCTGCGCTTCCTGATCGGCGAGAAGTTTCCCAGGGCCGACGAGACCAACCTCTTCGCTACCGCCGAGGAGCTGCGACGGGCCGCCGAGCAGGTGGCCGCGTCGAGCGAGACGTTCGGCGACGGGGTGCGGGCGTACCGGGCCGGGGTGAACGGGCAGGCGGAGGACTCCTTCGTCGACACGATGGAGCGTTACGTCCTGCACAGCCCGGGCTACCTCGGCCTGGTGTCGAAGTACACCAACCGGATGGGCGACAGCTACCGGGGCACCGCGACCGAGGTGCAGTACGCCAAGCTGATGATCATCGCCGCGCTGCTCGCGCTGATGGTGGAGCTGCTGACGGCGCTGGCGATCGCCTGGATCAACCCGGGCGCCGCGCTGGCCCGGCTGGCGGTCGGCCGGGTGATCATGCGGGTGATCTTCCAGAACGTCACCACCCGGGTCCTGTTCCAGGTGGCCATGGCGCAGGCCGTCGGGATCGGCCTGCAGACGGTGATGGACCGGCTGGTGCAGCTCTACCAGATCCGCAACCACACCCGGGACGGCTGGAACGACGAGCTGACCCGCGCCGCCGCCGAGGTCGGCTCGCTGGGCGGCGCGGTCGGCCTCGGCCTGGGCGGGCTCATGCAGGGTCTGGAGCGGCTGGCTCGGTCGACGAACGTGGGCCGGCGGGTCGGGCTGTCGGCATCGTCGAACACCCCGGACTCCCCCGGGTTCCGGCCCGGCGAGGCGGCCCAGGAGGTCCTCAACGAGGGCGTCAGCGAGTGGCTGACCGAGTTCCTCTACAACGGCATCACGACCGGCGAGTGGGACGCCGACGGGGCGGCCGTCGTCGCGGGCGCGATGTCGGGGCTGGCGAGCGTCGCCGGCACCGCGATCGGGCAGCAGCTCAACAAGGCCACCGGCGGTGACCGGGACCGGACGTCGAAGTCGTCGGCGCTTGCCGAGCAGGAGCCGCCCGCGTCCGCCGATCCGACTGTCGACGAGCCGCTGCCCGCGTACGACCCGGTCCGCCTGCCGGCGTACGACGGCCCACCGTCGTACGCCGAGGCGGTGGCCGCCGTGCCCGGGGTGGGTGCCGTCCCGACCGGCGCGGGTGGCACCGGCACCGGCGGCACGACGCCGGGCGGCGCGGGCCGGGGTGGTACGGCGGGCACCGGGGCCGGTGGAACCGGACCGGCGGCCCGGACGGGTGCCGGGGGCGGCTCCGCCGAGGCCGACGCCGACGCGGCGGGGCGGCTCCGGCGAGCCGACGGCGAGTCGACGGAGCCCGGCGAGCCGGCCGGGCCGGAGCGGGTGGACCCGAGCGGTCTCACCGCCGGTGGCAGCACCGACCTCTCGGACCTGTTGACCACGCACGACCTGTCCACGACGTCCGACCTGTCCGTCACGTCCGACCTGTCCGCCACGCCCGGGGTGCCTGCGTCGGCGGACGCGCCTTCGGCCTCCGGCCTGCCCGCGTCGTCCGGTACGGCCGCCGGCCAACCGGCCGGCGGCGCGCCCTCGGCTGCCCGGACCGGCGGGTCCGCGCCGGTCCCGGGTGCCGCGCCGGAGGCCGGAGCCGGCGGGCCGGCGGGCGGCGGGCGCGCGTCCGGAGCCGACCCCGCCGCCCCGGGCCGGCCGACCGTCGGCTCCTGGACGGGTGGGCCACAGCCGGTCGGCGCACCGCCGGCGGGCGGGTCGGGACCTGGGACGCCGCCAGTGGGTCCGCAGCCGGTGTCGGTGGGTGCGGTGACCGCCGCTCTCGGGACCCCGGTCGAGGGCCGTGGGGCCACCCTGGAGCAGCGCCTGACCGGGGTGCTGCCGCCGTACGACGGCACGGCGCTGGACTGCGTGATCCGGCTGGCGGCCGTGGTCGGCGAGTTCTCGGCAGCGCCCCGGCCGCCCCGGGTGACCCGGGACGACGCCGCGATCGACCCGGTGCGCCCGGAGTCGGAACTCGCCGCGCAGCTCGGCGTCGAGTGGCAGCCGGTCTCCGACTGGGCGCAGGTCGTCGGCCGGGTCAGCGGGGCCGGCCCGAACGCGTTGGCGGCGGTGCTGGTGCAGCCGCCGAACGCCCCGCGCCACGCCTTCGCCCTGGTCAACGACGGGGGCGAGCTGTTCTGGGTGGAGACCCAGGCGGCGTCGGGCCGACGGGTCCGGCCGGTCGGGAATCCGCCGGAGCCGCCGGTGGGCGCGCGGGTCATCGTGCTGGACGGGCAGGGCTCCCCGGTGCCGGTGACGCCGGGCGACACGGCGACCGTGCGGGCCCTGGTGGACCCCGCCACCACCAGCCGGTACGGCATGTCCCGGCCGCACCCGACGCGCCCGGAGCCCGCCACGACCAGCCCGTCCGTCGACCCGGTGCCCGTGCCGACGGTCGAGCAGGTCACCCGGACCGCGGAGGGGCTGCCGCCGGACCTGGTGCGGGTGCCGGCGAACGGGCGGTGCCTGCCCTACGCGGTCCTGACGTCCGCGCCGGGCGTGGTGTCGAGCCGGTTGGCGGCCGCCGGGCTGCTGACGCCGCAGGTGGATCGCTGGCTGGCGGAGGCCGACGATGTCCGTGCGGCGGTGAGCTGGCACGCCGAGCAGCTCTCCATCGGCGCGACGTCCGTGCCCGACGACGCGCCACTGAACCGCACCGCCGACGCCCTGATCGGTCTCGTCGCCGGATATCTGACCACCCACCGGGACGCCCTGCCGGCGGTGCTCCCCGAAATTCGTCAGGCGCTGGCCGACCGGGAACGGACCGACTCCGGCCTGGTCTCCCGCGTCGACCGGCTCGCCCTGCTGGAGCGGCACGGGTACACCGGCCTGCCGGAGCTGACCGACGACGAGCTGCTCACCACCTACCTGGACTGGTACGCCTTCCATGCCGGGCCGCTGACCGACCAGGAGTTCGACGTGCTCCTGGCCGCCGTGCACGACTGGTCCCGATCCTGGTCGGAACCGGTCGGCCTGGCCCTGCTGCCGCTGCTGGCGCACGCGCTCGACGTGTCGTTGAGCGTGCGCAGCCGTGCCGACGGCCGGGAGCGCGCGGTGTACGGGCCGGCGGACGCCGCCGCGGTGACGGTGTACCACAACGATCGCGACCATTTCGACGCCTCGTCCGCCGAGCCGAGCAGCCCGGCCGCCCCAGACACCCCGGCCGCCCCGGCCACCCCGACCACCCCCGACATCCCGGTCGCCCGGGACACCCCCGAGCCGCCAGCCGCCCCGGATACCGCCGACACACTCGACGAGTCGCCGGCCGGCGCGGATCTCGACGGCGCGTACGGGCCGGCGGTGCGGGCGGCCCGCATCACGCCGGGGGAACGCGACGACGCCGGGGACGTACGCCTCAATCCGTTCTGGTACCGGCTGGCCGACTTCCCGGCCCACCTGCTCGACCCGGCGCGGGCCCGCACCTGGCGCTACGTGGTGGCCGAGGACGGCGAGGTCTACCTCGGCGCCGCCGACGCCGCCACGGCGATGCGGCAACGGGACTTCCGCGCCCTGCTGGCGGGGATGCGGCAGTACGATCCGGAGCTGACCGCCGAGCGGCTGCGGGAACAGCTCGGCGGGCAGGGCCACGCGGGCCTCGCGGTCGGCTTCGACGCGCGGGGCCGGGCCATCGAGCGGCACGCGCGGGTCGGCGGCGAGCTGACGTGGAACGAGTCGGCCCGGCGGTGGCAGGTCGACGACCGCTCGGCGCAGTACATGGGCGCGACGCGTCCGGCGGCGACCCCCGACGAGATCCAGGGCTGGCTGGGCACCGTCGCGGCGGCGGTCGGCGGCCGGTTCGACCGGGACGTCACCCCCGTCCGGCACACGCCCGACGACGCCGGCCCGCCGGCCACCGTCACCGTCGACTTCGCCCCCGGCCAGCGGGCGGCCGAGGCCGGGCAGTGGCCCGAGCTGGACCTGTTCGTCGACCAGGTCGTCGCGCAGGCCCGCCGCGCGTGGGGGACCGAGCGCCCCCGGGTGGTGCGGGTCCGGATCGAGGGCGGCGGCAACGGCTCGGGCCGGCTGCGGCTGCGGGCCGACCGCACCGGCCGGCGACGGGCCGCCTCGCTGGCGGAGCTGGTCGGCACGATGGTGGCGGCGCGACTGAAGATCGAGGGGATTCCGCCGCGGCTGGTCCGGGTCGACCAGACCAGCCGGGGCGCCGGCCGGTCGAAGAGCCCCGGCGCGCAGCGCCCGGCGACGCCGCAGCAGCGCCGCCGGGCGGTGCTCTGGACCGAGCCGGGGCCCGCCTACGCCGGCCGGCGACGCCGCCGAGGGCCCGCGCCCGCCGACCGTGCCGGCCGGGACCGTGCCGGCCGGGACCGTGCCGGCCGGGAGCGGCGACGGTTGCGTAACCCCGCCGCGGCCGGTCGGGCGGGCCGGTCCGCCGCGGGCCGGCTGCGCCAGGATCCGGACGGGACCTGGCGGGTCGGCAGCGGCCAGGTGGTGACCCACGACGTCCCCGGCCGACCGGGGAGCATCGCCCTGCTGTCCGACCGGGAGTGGCGCCGGCTGGCCCGGAATCCGCGGCTGCCCGCCGCGACCGACAACGTGACGGTGCTGGTGCACGGGGCCGGCGACCGGTTCCGGGTGCCGCTGCGCCACGCCGACGGCCGCACCAGCGAGGTGACGCTGACCGTCGACGAGCTGCACACCCTGCTGGAGTCGCCCGAGCGGGACGGCCGGCGACTGGCGTTGCTCTCCTGCGCGGCGGGCCGGATCGGCGCGCGGTCCGTGCAGCGATTGGCCGACCTGCGCGACACCGACGTGTTCGCGCCCGAGGGCGACCTGGTGGTGGCCGGGACGACGGGGCACCCGCCGGTGTCGGTCGACGGTCGGCCGTGGGCACTGTTCGTGCCCGACGGCACCGTGGCGTGGGACGTGGTCAACGACGAGATCGTCGACCCCGACCGGTCGGACGCGCCGTTCGCCGTGCCGTTCGCCGGGTACGCCAGCCGGGCCGGTGACGCCGACCCGGACGGCGTACGGCTGACCAACGCCCCGCTGCCGCCGACCGGGTGGGACCGGATCCGCATCATCGGCGACGGGCTCTGCCTGCTCAGTGCGGTCGCCGTCGCGACGCCCGAGGCGATGGCCGACATCGCGGGCATGCCGCCGGACGCGGTCGACCGGCTGCTGCGGGTGCGCCGCGCGGGCGTCCACGACACCGACCTGACCGACATCGACACGGCGCTGCGGGACGAGATCCTGCGGCGGGTGGCCGACCCCTCCCCGGCGATGGTCGGGCTGTTCGACCAGGTGGCCACGACCTGGCTGTTCCCGGTCGGATACGACGTGCAGACCACCCTGCTCGACGCGGTCGACACCTGGGACTGGCAGCGGCTGCTGCCCGGCCAGGACGACACGGAGAACGGCGGCCGGGTCGGTGACGTGCTGCCCCTGGTGGATCGGCGCGGCGCTCGGCCGGCCGGTGTGGCAGGGGCGGCTCGACCCGTCGTCGGCCACGGTGCTCTGGCCGGACGGCGACGGGACGCCGGTGCGGTTGATCTACAACGGGCGCGACCACTACGACGCCTGGGTTCCTGACGCCCTGGTCACCCCGGCCGCCCCGGCCGCCTTGACCGGCGACCTCGGCGACGGCGGCCGGGCCGTCGACACCGGCGACAGCGGCAAGAAACCCGACTGGCCGGGGGTGGTGCGCACCCCCAAGCAGCGGACCGTGCTGTGGCCCTGGGAAGGCGAGGAACTGGCCACCACGGTGACCACGTTCGTCCGGCAGGTCGACGCGGTGGACCTGCCCGGCCAGCATCTGCTCGTCCTGCTCGCCGACGCCGAGCGTGCCCTGCTGCTCGGCGAGCGGGTGCTGCCCGAGGCGATGCTGGACGCCGTGTTCGCCGGCGGGCCCAACACCCCGCCGTGGGTGCCGATCGTCGACGCCGACCCGCGGGCGCCGATGGTGCTCACCGTGGTCAGCGACGACGACGCACACGCATTGGCGTTCGGCCGCTCCGTCGAGCGGGAACTGCGCCGCCGCCTGGACGCGGGCCGCGCCGCACCGACCCACCTGAGCGTGGTGACCATGCGGCGGCTCCGGGTGCCCGCCGAGCCGGTACGGGTGCCCCAGCTCCGCTTCCGGCTCCCCGTGCCCCCCGCCGGGCAGCTCTCCCGGGCCCACCTCGCCGGCCTGCCCGAGCGGGTCCGGCAGGCGTACGTCGCGCTACCCGACTACACGGCCGGCGACCCGGCCCCGACGTACGAGCGGTTGTCGCAGGACCAGCGGCACGAGGGTCGGGAGGAGTCCCGGACAGCGGCGACGCAGCAGGCGGAGCCGCGCCGCGCGGAGCTCACCCCGCCCGGCCCGGTGCGGCGGGTGACCGTCGCGGACACCGGTCTGGCCGACGACCTCGGCGGGCACCGGGGCTGGCTGCTGCACGGCGGGTGGCCGCCGGCGGCGGCCGACGCCACTGGGGCGGCCCCGGTGGAGCTGACCGTGGCGGCCCCGGCCGACACCGCCCGGTTGGTCCGGTTGTCGTTGCCCGCGGTCGAGGACCAGCCGGCGCTGGAGGTGGACGCGCTGGTGGAGCCGCCGACGGGGGCGTCGCTCGACGTCGAACCGCGCCTGATCACCGTGGTGCCGTTGTGGCGCAACGACTTCGTCGACGGCCCGGTGGCCCAGCCGATCGTGGACCCGCCCGAGATGGTCCGGCGGGCCTGGCGGTATCTGATCGAGGACACGGAGCAGACCGAGACCGCCACGATCCGGGCCGAGCGGCCCGACCAGCACGACGACAGCCCGCTCGACGCAATCGAGCGCCGGATGCTGCAGGCCCGCGTCCTCAGCGTGATCCGGGAGACCTTCTGGGAGACGTTCGGGGAGACCCCGGCGTACGCCGCCGGGCTGGCCGCGTTCCTCGGGATGCCCGAGGACACGCCCCTGGCCGACTACTGGCAGAACGAACCGGTCCGCGAGCTGATCATGCGGCACCCCTGGCGGCTGCTGTCCACGGAGCTGGTGTCCTACGTGGACCGGTACGGCTGGCGGGCCGCGCACCGGATCGTCATCCAGCCCGGCCGGCTGGACGCCGGGTCGTCCGACGCGCTGGTCACCCCGGACGGCGTCCGCCACACCGCGGCCGACTACCTGGCCCGGCTGCCCGCCGCCGGGGGCAACCGGGTGCTGTTCTTCCCGGACCTCGACCACGCCGCGGCGGCGGAGTCCGGCTTCATCCGGGCGGTACGGGCCTCCGCCGTCGTCGTCCTGCCGACCCTGCTGCCCGTCGACGTCCAGTGGATCGTGCTCGGCGCCAGCGCCGTCACTGACGCCGAGGTGAGCCTGCTCGTCCCCAACCTCGAGGAGGCGCTCGCCCGGGCCACCCTGCACGCCGCCGACCCGGTCGAGGGCCGCCAGTTGACCGAGGCGCTGCTCGCCGACCCCGACCTGCGGATCTACGAGAACGAGGACCGGCTCGCCGAGATCTTCGACAGTGGTCTGCTGGCCGTGCCGGCCGCGCCCGTGCGGCTCCTGCTCGGCCGGACGGGGAGGATCGACGTCGAGAGCATCCGCGCGGAGTTGTGGGAAGCCGGAGTCCTGCTGATCGACCCGGCTGCGCTGCCGAGGCACCGCGTGATGATCGAGATCACCGATCCCCGCCCGGAGCTGGTGCAGTCCTTCCAGACCGACCGTGGCGGGACGCGCGGGGGGCAGTTCCTCCTCGACGGCAGGTACGCCGCCGAGCATCCCGACACCTGGCGGGTGGTGGCCGAGCCCTGGTCGCGCATCCAGTCCTGGCTGGCGGTCCTCGACCCGGACCGGACCTATCCCTGGGACCCGTACCTGCTGGCCCTGGCGCATCGGGACCGGGTGGCGCGGCGCATCGACGAGACCCCCGGCGCCTGGCCGGGGGCCAGTCACCGCTTCGCCCCGGTGTCGACCGCCGCGCTGGCGCAGGTGCAGGAGATGTTCGCCGGCCAGTCCACCCGGGAGGGGGTGATCTGGACCCAGTCCGCCGAGTCGCCGAGCCAGACGATGCTGCTGGTCGACGAGACCGCCCGGGGAATCGTCGATCATCCGGTGGTCTACTTCGTCCCGAAGCCGCCCCGGGCCCGGGCGGCGGTCACCATCCCCCAGAGCGAGGACCTGCGGGGCCGGGGGCTGGTCGTCGCCGTCGGGCAGCTCGACGGCGACCGGCTGACCGGCGACGGCTGGGAGGTGACCGCCGACGAGGTGATCGAGAACGAGGCGTTGCGGGCGCATCCCCGGGTCGTCCTGCTCGACCGGTCGCCGCCGGCGCGATGTGGCGACCCCAGGTCCCGGCGCTCGCGCAACGGTTCCGGGTCATCCGGTACGACCACCTGGGCCACGGCCGCTCGGCGGTGCCGGCCGGGCCGTACACGATGGACCTGCTGGGCCGGGAGCTGCTGCGGACGCTGGACGACCTCGACGTGCCGTGGGTCCACTACGCGGGGCTGTCCCTCGGCGGCATGGTCGGCATGTGGCTCGCCGCGCACGCGCCCGAGCGGGTGCGGCGGCTGGCGCTGCTGTGCACCTCGGCGTCGCTCGGCCCACCCGGGCAGTGGCGGGCACGGGCGGCGACGGTGCGCGCCGACGGCCTGCCGGCGATCGCCGACGCGGTGGTGGCCCGCTGGTTCACCCCGGCCTTCGCCGCGACCCGGCCGGACGTGGTCGCCGACCACCGCGCCATGCTGACCGCGACGTCCCCCGCCGGCTACGCCGCCTGCTGCGAGGCGATCGCCGCGATGGACCTCCGCGCCGACCTCGGCCGGATCGGCGCGCCGACGCTGGTCGTCGCGGGTGCCGACGACCCGGCCACCCCGGTCGCGCACGCCCGCGAGATCGTCCGACGGATCCCCGGGGCCCGGCTGGCCGTGGTCGACGCGGCGGCGCACCTGGCCAACGTGGAGCAACCCGGGCGGGTGGGCCGACTCCTGCGGGACCACTTCCTCCCGCCCGACCATGTCGACGAGGAACCCGGTGACCGATGAACGACCGCGAGCGGCACGACGCAGGCATGACGGTGCGCCGGGAGGCGCTGGGGGACGCGCACGTCGACCGCGCGGTCGCCGGCACGGACGCGTTCACCGCCGACTTCCAGGACTTCATCACCCGCTACGCGTGGGGGGAGGTGTGGAGCCGGCCCGGCCTGGACCGGCGCACGCGCAGCTGCGTGACCCTCGCCGTGCTCGCCGCCCTGCACCACGACGAGGAACTGGCGATGCACGTCCGCGCCGCGCTGCGCAACGGGTTGAGTCCGCAGGAGGTGGCGGAGGTCCTGCTCCAGGTGGGCGTCTACGCTGGCGTACCGGCGGCGAACCAGGCGTTCCGGGTGGCCCGGGAGGCCCTGCGGCAGGAGCCCGGCGAAGCGTGAGCCCGCCGGGCACCGGCGCGCGGGCCAGGGGAAGGGAGCGAGGGTGACGCAGCGCAGAGCACTGGTGGTACGGGGCGGCTGGGAGGGGCACGAGCCGGTCCGGGCGACGGAGTTGTTCCTTCCGTTCCTCGAGCGCAGCGGCTACGCGGTGCGGATCGAGGAGTCGACGGACGTCTACGCCGACGCCGACGAGATGGCCGGCACCGACCTCGTGGTGCAGTGCGTGACGATGTCGCAGATCACCCAGGAGCAGGTGGCGGGCCTGTGCGCGGCGGTCGTCGCCGGGACGGGGTTCACCGGCTGGCACGGCGGCATCGTGGACTCGTTCCGGATGTCGTCCGACTATCTGCACCTGGTGGGCGGCCAGTTCGCGACCCATCCGGGCAAGGAGCCGTGCGAGCGCCGCGGTGGGGCGGAGGACAACTTCCTCCCGCACACGGTACGCGTCACCGACCTGGGGCGGCAGCATCCGATCACCGCGGGGATTCCGGACATCGAGCTGGTCACCGAGCAGTACTGGGTGCTGCACGACGACCTCATCGAGGTGCTGGCCACCACCACCCACCCGGCGCAGCCGTGGCAGCCGTGGCACCGGCCGGTCACCTCGCCGGCGATCTGGACCCGGCAGTGGGGCGCCGGGCGCGTCGTCGTGACGACCCCGGGGCACAGCCTCGACGTGCTGGAGCACCCGAGCATCCGTACCGTCATCGAGAGGGGGATGGTGTGGGCGACCCGCACCGCGTCGGCGTCGTAGGGCTCGGGGTCATCTCCCGCGCCTACCTGGACACGCTCGCGAACCACCCGGCGGTGGACATCGTGGCGGTGGCCGACCTCGACGCCTCCCGGTCCGCCGCGACCGCCGCCGGGCTTCCCGGAGCCGAGGCGGTGACCGTCGAGCGTCTGCTCGACCGCCCCGACGTGCAGACGGTGCTCAACCTCACGATCCCCGCGGCACACGCCGAGATCTCCCTCGGCGCGATCGACGCGGGCAAGCACGTGTACGTCGAGAAGCCGCTCGCCGCCACGCTGCCGGACGGCCGGGCGACCGTGGAGCGGGCCGCGGCGGCCGGCGTCCGCGTCGGGTGCGCGCCGGACACCGTCCTGGGCACGGGCACGCAGACGGCGCGCGCCGCCATCGACGGCGGGCTCATCGGCCGTCCCCTGTCCGCGTCGGCCGTCATGGTCACCCCGGGGCACGAGCGCTGGCATCCCCACCCCGACTTCTACTACGCCCCGGGCGGGGGGCCGCTGCTGGACATGGGGCCGTACTACATCTCGGCGCTCGTCCACCTGCTCGGGCCGGTCCGCGCGGTGCACGGAGCCGCCAGCCGGCTGCGTCCCGAGCGCGTCATCGGCTCGGGCCCGCGCCTCGGCCAGCGGGTTCCGGTGCTGGTGGACACCCACGTCACCGGCGTGCTCGAACACGCCGACGGCGCCCTGTCCACCCTCACCACGAGCTTCGACGGCGTCGCGACGACGGCCGCGCCGATCGAGGTGCACGGGGAGACCGGCACGCTCGCCGTGCCCGACCCGAACTACTTCGACGGCGAGGTCCGGCTGTTCGCGCTCGGCGGCACCGAATGGCAGGTCGTGCCACCGGGGGCCGGCTACGTCGACGGTTCCCGGGGCGTCGGCCTGATCGACGCCGTCACCGCCGGGGGTCGGCGTCCGCCGCGGGCCGGCGGCGACGTGGCGCTGCACGTGCTCGACACGATGACCGCCCTGCTGCGGTCGGCGGCCGAGGGCCGGCGGATCGAGCTGACCACGGTCGTGGAGCGGCCCCCGCTCGTGCCGCTCACCCCGGCCGGACAGTGGCGGGCATACCAGGCGTGACACCGCGCGCAGTCAGTCGGGCAGTTTCGCCGTGAGCTGCATCAGACGTGCGGCGTGCTGCGGGTCGAGCGTGGGAGAGCCGGGCGGAAGCCGCTGGTGGCGGTCGATGGCCGGCAGGGTGCGGCCACCGCTCCAGCCGCAGCGGGCTAACCTGCCGTCATGGCGACTGCCGAACTGGACGAGTTGATCGTCGCGGACGCGGACGAGTTGCGAACGTGGCTGTCGGCCCACCACGCCACGTCGCCCGGCGTCTGGCTCGCCCTGACCCGCAAAGGCGGCACCGTCACGACGCTGACCTGGCAGCAGGCGGTCGACGAGGCCCTGTGCTTCGGCTGGATCGACGGGCAGGCCCGCAAGCGGGACCAGGAGAGCTCCTGGATCCGGTTCACCCCGCGCCGGCCCCGCAGCGTCTGGTCGCAGCGTAACGTCGCCCACGTGGCCCGGCTGGAGGCGGACGGGCGGATGCTGCCCCCGGGCCGCGCGGCGGTGGAGGCCGCCAAGGCCGACGGGCGGTGGGCGGCCGCCTACGCCCCGTCGTCCGAGGCCGAGGTGCCGGCCGACCTCCTCGCCGCCATCGCCGCCGACCCCGCCGCCCAGGCCATGTTCGACGTGCTCACCAAGGCCAACCGGTTCGCTCTCGTCTACCGCCTCAACGCCGTCAAGCGAGCGGAGACCCGCGAGCGGAAGATCGCCGAGTTCGTCGCCATGCTGGCCCGCCACGAGACGCTCCACCCGCAGAAGGCCAGGCCGCTGAGCCCGCCGTGACCGGTCGCTCGTGGCGTCGCCGCGCCCGGCCCGACAACCCCGGTGCGGTGGGCGACCGGAGTCGTGTTGACTCGGGCGGTGGATCGTCAACGGCTCAGCAGCATCGCGCACTCGCGCCACCCGATCGCGGCCCCGATCTTCGGCGTCAACGTCAACCGGCTCCTGCGCCGGGCGGGCCGGCAACCGACGGCCCGCGTCCTCGACCTCGGCTGTGGCGAGGCGGCCTGGGCGCTGCAGGCCCTCGCCCACTATCCGGACGGGCACGCGGACGGCGTGGACGTCAGCGCGTACGCCCTCGAACGCGCCGCCGGCGCCGCCGACGCGCGCGGCCTCGCGGACCGGCTCACCCTGCACCGGCGCGACGCACGGACGTACGTGCCCGACGGCGACTACGACCTGGTGCTGTGCGTCGGCTCGACCCACGCGTTCGGCGGGTTCGGCGGGACGCTGGAGCTGGCCGGCCGGCACGTGAACGCCGACGGCGTCCTCCTGGTCGGCGAGGGGTTCTGGCAGGTCCCGCCGACCCCGCAGGCGCTGGCGGCGCTCGGTGCGAAGCCCGAGGAGTTCACCGACCTCGCCGGCCTGGTCGACGCCGCCGAGCGGGCCGGCTGGACGCCGACGTACGCCCACGTCAGCGACGCCGCCGAGTGGGACGACTACGAATGGTCGTGGATCGGCTCGCTCACGGAGTGGGCGCTGGACAATCCCGGCCACCCGGACGCGGCCGAGGCGCTCACCGCCGCCCGGGAGCACCGCGACCAGTGGTTGCGCGGATACCGCCACGTGCTGGGTTTCGTGACGCTGGTGCTGCGCCGCGGCGGGCGGTGAGCACTAAGCCCACCCTGCGGCCGGTCCGGCGGCCCGACAGGCGCCGCCCCGTCCGCTACCGCCCGGCGACGGGACGGCGGTGACCGGCGGCCGCCGGCTCGGCGATCGGCAGCCGGATGGTGAAGGTGCTGCCCCGGTCGAGGACGCTCTCGAGGCCGATCGTGCCGCCGTGGGCCTCGGCGAGCTTGCGGGCGATCGACAGGCCGAGCCCGCTGCCCCCGGTGCTGCGGGCCCGCGAGTCGTCGGCCCGCCAGAACCGGTCGAAGACCCTGGCCTGGTCGGCGGGCGCGATGCCGGTCCCGGTGTCGGACACAGCGATGGCGACCTGGTCGTCGTGCACCGCGCACCGCACGGTGACCGAGCCGCCGGCGGGGGTGTGCCGGACCGCGTTGGCGACCACGTTGCCGACGAGCTGCCGCAGCCGGGCGCCGTCGACCGGCAGCTCCGGGTCGGCGAGCAGTTCGGTGCCCAGCCGCACCCCGGCGGCCTCGGCGGCGCCCCGGTGCGCCTCGACGACCTGCTCCAGCAGGTCCGCCACGAAGTGCGGCTCGCGGTGGATGCGCAGGTCACCGGCGTCGGCGGCGGCCAGGTCGCGCAGGTCGTCGATGATGTGCTGCAACAGCAGCGCCTCGTCGAGCAGCAGGCTGAGCAGTTGCGCGTCGGGCTGGGCGAGGCCGTCCTGGGCGGCCTCCAGCCAGCTACGGATGTTGGTCAGCGGCGTACGCAGCTCGTGCGCCACGTCGCTGACCATGCTCTTGCGCAGCGCCTCGGTCTGTTCCCGCCGGGCGGCGAGGTCGTTGAGGGCGGTGGCGAGCAGGCCGATCTCGTCGCGGGTGGTCACGGGGACCCGGGCCTGTTCGTCCATCGGCCGCCGGGTGGCGTCGGTCAGCGCCCGCAGCGGCCGGACCAGCCGCCGCCCGACCAGGACGGTGATCAGCACGGTGGCGGCCAGCACCGTTCCCGTCACCTGGGCGATGCGGATCGCGTTGTCCCGGGACAGGTTGAACACCGGTTCGGCGGTGCCCTGGGCCTCGTCGGTCACGAAGAGCAGGGCCGGCGGGGCCACGTACGACCTGAGCTGGGCGAGCCGCGCCTTCTGCAGGCAGGCGTCGGTCTGCCGGTCGACACGGGCGTCGCCGCTCGGGGTCGCGGTGCGGTCCGCCCTGATCGCGACCCGGTCGGGCATCCCCGCCTCGCGCAGGCAGGTCTTCGTCGCGGTCCTCAGCTGCGCGATCCCCTTGGCCTCGCTCGGCAGCGGCTCGGCCAGCTCGGTCGGCAGGCAGAAGCCGGCGACGTCGCGCACGTCCGGCCCGTTCACCTGCACCGACGCCCGCCCGCCCGGGCCGACGACGACCTTGCCGTCCAGGGTGGACTCACCGCGGATGCAGCCGAGCCACCGGGTGGCCAGCGCCCGGCTGAAGGCACTCTCCTGCGCGGTCAGCACGTACGGCCCGAGCGCGCGCGGGTCGATCCGCTCGGTCCCGCCGGTCAGGCCCAGGTCCACCTGCAGCGGGTCGACGGTCGCCGACGGCCGCGCCGCGTGCAGCGACGGGCCCTGCGGCGCGGTGTCGGCGATGACCTGCCGGTCGGGGGTCATCAGGGTGATCCGCCGTTCGAGCTTGCCGGCCCGCTCGGCGAGCACGGGGGCCACCTGCGACCAGTCCCGGTGGGTGGCGGCGTAGCCCAGCATCGTGTCGTAGATGCTCTTGTCGTCGGCGAGCGAGCGGCCCTGCTCCTGCCGGATCGCCCGGGTCGTCGACTGCACGGCCAGCCAGGTGGTCGCCAGGATCGCGCAGACCGCCACCAGCAGGGAGGTGGCCAGCAGCCGCACCACCAGACTGCGGTGCGGCGGCACCCGCTGCCGCCTCACGGCGCCCCGGGGCTGAGCTTGTAGCCGACGCCGTAGACGGTCAGCAGTTGCTGGGGGCGGCGGGGATTCAGCTCGATCTTGCGGCGCAGGTTCATCACGTGTACGTCGATGGTGCGCTCGGTCGACTCCCGCTCGACTCCTCGGGTGTGTTCCAGCAGTTGGCCGCGGGTGAACACCCGCCCCGGCTGGCGGGTCATCGCGGCCAGGATCGCGAACTCGCCGGCGGTGCAGTCGACTGGGACGCCACCGGCGGTCACGGTGTGCCGTGGCTCGTCGACGGTGAGCCGCCCGACCCGGTGCACGGGGGAGTCCTGCCCCGTCGTCCGGACGCGCCGCAGCAGCGTCCGGATCCGGGCCACCAGTTCCCGGGGGCTGAACGGCTTGGTCATGTAGTCATCGGCGCCCAGGTCCAGGCCGCGCAGGAGGTCGTCCTCGCTCGACCGGGCGGTCAGCATCAGCATCAGCACGTCCGACTCCTGCCGGAGGATGCGGCAGACCTGCATGCCGTCCAGCCCCGGCAGCATCACGTCGAGCACGAGCAGGTCGAACGGCTGCTGCCGGGCCTGCCGCAGCGCGGCCTCGCCGTCGTGCACGACCGTCGCCTCGTGTCCCTCCGCGGCCAGGTAGCGGCGCAGCGCCTCGGCCTGCCGCCGGTCGTCCTCCGCGAGCATCACCTGTGCGCACATGGTGGGGACTATAGGTCAGGCGTCGGGCCCCGAACCGGCTGCGACCTCGGCCGCGACGTGGGTCGCGCCGCGCCCGGGCAGCCCAGGGGCGGTGCGCCGCGCGGCGCGGCGGCGGTGCGGAAAAGGTCACGCCCGGGCCTGACAGGATCCTGATATTCCCGGGCCACGATCGCGCCATGTCACTGCCCCGGACGGTGCCACCGTCGGACACCGAAACCCAGGTCATCCCGGTCGTCGGCGCGGAACCGACGCCGCGCCGCCGACGCCTGCCGAGGCTGGTGGTGCCCGCCGTCGTCCTAGCGGTGCTGGCCGTCACGGCGGGTGTCGTCTGGTTCGGCCGGGACAGCGGACGACCGCCGGCCGTCGACGAACCCGCCGGGGTGCGCAGCGTCGCGCTGGCGCGGCAGGACATGTCGATGGCGCAGTCGCTGCCGGGCACCCTCGGCTACGGCGCCGCCCGGGTGCTCAAGGGCGGCAGGGGCGGCACGGTGACGTGGCTGCCCGCGCCGGGGGCGGCGGTCCGGCGCGGAAAGCAGCTCTACCGCGTCGACGACCGGCCGGTGCCGTTGTTCTACGGCGGGATGCCGCTGTACCGCCCGCTGCGTGACCTCGGCACGGTCGGTCGGGACGTGCGGATCGTCGCCGACAACCTCGACGCCCTCGGCTACGAGATCGGCGACCAGCCGAGGCCCGGCACCCGGCTGGTCCCGTCGCCGGCTCCGTCGCCGGCCGCGTCCCGGCCGGCGGTGACGGTGGGCCGGGGCGAGGCCGTCCTGACCACCGGGCTGCGCGCGGCCGTCAAGCGCTGGCAGAACGACCTGGGGGTCCCGGCGACCGGCGCGGTCGAGCCCGGGGACGTGGCGGTGCTCGTCGGCGCGGTCCGGGTCGACTCGGTCGCCGCCCAGCCCGGGGACAGCGCGAACTCCCCGCTGATGTCGGTCACCCAGACCGCGAAGGTGGTCACCGTGCAGATGGACGTCGGTGACGCCGCCTCGGTCGAGCCGGGCGACGTGGTCGACGTGCGGCTGCCCGACGAGAGCGCGGTCGGCGGCAAGGTCGCCGCCGTCGGCCAGGCCGTGCAGGCGGCGGCGGGCGACGACCCGACGGGCGGCGGCCCGGCCAGGGTCACCGTGACGGTCACCCTGGACAAGTCCGCCGCCGTCGCCAAGATCAGTTTTGCCGACGTGCAGGTCGACTTCGTCGCCGAGACCCACAAGGACGTTCTCGTCGCGCCGGTCGGCGCGCTGCTGGCGCTCGCCGAGGGCGGCTACGCCGTCCAGGTCGAGGGCGGCGGCCTGGTCGCGGTCGAGACCGGCATGTTCGCCAAGGGCCTCGTCGAGATCAGCGGAGACGGGCTCGCCCCGGGCACGCGGGTGGTGACCACCTCGTGAGCACCGTCCTGTCCGCGCGCGACGTCAGCAGGCGCTACCCGGGCGGGGTCGACGCGCTGCGCGGGATCTGCCTCGACATCGCCGAGGGCGAACTGCTCGCCATCGTCGGGCCGTCCGGCTCCGGCAAGTCGACCCTGCTCCACCTCATGGGCACCCTCGACCGGCCCAGCTCCGGCACCATCCGGATCGCGGGGCAGGACGTCGCCGCGCTCTCCGACCGTCAGCTCTCCGCCCTGCGGGGCCGCTGGCTCGGCTTCGTCTTCCAGCAGTTCCACCTCGCCGAGGGCCTCACCGCCGCGGAGAACGTGGCCACCGGCCTGCTGTACGCCGGTGTCCCGCGCAGGCGTCGCCGGGCGCTCGCGCTCGACGCCCTCGACCGGGTCGGCCTCGCCCACCGGGTGGGCCACCGCCCGGCCCAGCTCTCCGGTGGCGAACGCCAGCGGGTCGCCATCGCCCGGGCCATCGTCAACGGACCCGCCCTGGTGCTGGCCGACGAGCCCACCGGCGCCCTCGACACCGGCACCGGGCACGCCGTCCTGCGCCTGCTGCGCAGACTCAACGAGGAGGGCACCACCATCGCCGTCATCACCCACGACAACGAGATCGCCGCCAGCCTGCCCCGCCGCGTCGAGATCCGCGACGGCCGGCTCGTGCGGGACACGGCGGCCGTCCGATGATCCGCCCCGTCCGCCTCTCCCCGCTCGACCTGCTCGACGTCGGGTTGCTCGGCATCCGTACCCGCAGGATGCGGGCCGCGTTCTCGGCCCTGGGCATCGCGATCGGCATCGCCACCACGGTCCTGGTCACCGGCGTCCCCGCCGCCAGCCAGGCGGCGCTGCTGCGCGAACTGTCCGCCCTGGGCACCAACAGCCTCCAGGTCATGGCGCAACCCGGCACGGACTCGCCACCGCAGCTGCCCGAGGAGTCCGTGGCGATGGTGCAGCGCATCGGCCCGGTCACGGTCGCGAGCGCGGTCGCCAACACCCACGCGCTGGTCCGCCGCAACGACCGCACCGACGCCCGCGACGGCTCCGGCCTGACCGTGCTCGCCGCCCGCCTCGACCTGCCGCGGGCCATCAACGCCACGGTACGTTCCGGGCGCTGGCTCGACCCCGTCACCGAGCGGTTCCCGACCGTGGTGCTCGGCTCGGTCGCCGCCACCCGGCTCGGGTTCGCGGACCTGCCCGCCACCGGCGGCCCGGCGCCGATGGTGATCATCGGCGACCGGTGGTTCACCGTCGTCGGCATCCTCGCCGCCACGCCGCTCTCCCCCGACATCGACCGCTCGGTCCTGGTCGGCTGGGAGGCGGCCCGCAGCCAGCTCCGCTTCGACGGCCATCCCACCGTCATCTACGTCCAGTGCCGGGAGTCGGCGGTCGAGACCGTCCGCGCCGTCCTGCCCGCCACCGTCTCGCCGGTGCAGCCCGGCCAGGTCGTGGTGACCCGCCCGTCGGACGCCCTCGCCGCGAAGCGGGCCACCGAGGGCGCCTTCTCCGCCCTGCTCCTCGGCCTCGCCGCGGTCGCGCTGCTCGTCGGCGGCATCGGGGTGGCGAACACGATGGTGATCGCCGTGTGGGAACGCCGCACCGAGATCGGCCTGCGTCGGGCGCTGGGCGCGCACCGGGGCCAGATCCGCGCCCAGTTCCTCACCGAGTCGGCCGCGCTGGCCGCCCTCGGCGGTGTCGCCGGGACCCTGGTCGGCCTGGCCGCCACCGCCGCGTACGCGGTCCACCAGGGCTGGCCGGTCGTGGTCCCGCTGCCGGCGACGCTCGCGGGGCTCGGCGGCGCCGTCGTGGTCGGCGTCGTCGCCGGCGTCTACCCGTCGATCAGGGCCGCCCGGCTCACGCCGACCGAGGCGCTCGCCTCGTCCTGACCGTCGCGGGGAAGAAGGAGCACACGGGGGAGGGCGGCGACCGACCGCACCGTCGCGGGCGGAGAACGACGGAGGCGCCACCCGATCGCGGGTGGCGCCTCCGGTCCGTGCGGTCACTTGCGCTTCGCGGCGACCTCACGCTCGCACTCCGGCGAGAACCGCATGCCCTTCGAGATCGACTCCGCGTCGTTCTGTTCGCCGCCGAACGACCAGCCCGGGCCGTCGGGGTTGACCTCGACGTAGCGCACGCCCTTCTCCTTGAGGCACGCCACGACGTCCCGCGCGAAGTCCCTCGCCTCCGGGTTGGCCGGGTCGAGCTCCCACGGCGGCAGCGGCAGCAGGTTCTCGCAGGCCTTGTTCGCCTTCCCGATCCGGCCCGACGTGGTGCCGCCGGCCCGTTCCCGGTGGATGTCGACACCGTGGTCGGCCATGCACTTCTCGTACGGCCTCGCGCGCGCCTTCGCGTCCTCCTCGGTGTCGTCGAGGCGCTCGCGGGGACGCTCGTCGGCCGGAGACGCCGACGGGGCGACGGAGGGCGCGTCGCTGCGCAGCGTGGCCACCTCCGGCGGCTCGGCGGTGTCGGTCTGGTCGGATCCGGTGTTCGAGCACCCCGTGCCACCGATCATGACGGCCAGGAGGAGCGCGGCCATCGGGTACTTCCTCATCGTGACGCCTTCCTGTCGGACCTCCGACGCGACGCGGTCGCGCCGGTGCCCAGGATCGCCGCCAACTGTCAGGAAGCTGTGTGCCCGCCGCGTCCGGCCGGCGCCGGTCGGCCCGCCGCGACCGGCCGGGCTCAGCCGCCGCCGGGGCCGGCCGTCGGCGGCCGGGTGCGCCGCCAGCGGGCGACCAGGGCGTCCCGGCCGGCGGCGTCGATCCGGCCGGTCACCCGCAGCCGGGCCATCCCGCCGTCGGGGAAGATGTCCAGCCGGACGTGGCTGGCGGCCCGGGGCGCGTCGACCGGGAAGCGGTGCCGGGTGTCCGGCCGCAGCCGGGTCTCCGGCAGCAGGGGGAACCACGCCGCCGGGTCGTCGAGGTCGCCGTGGCGCTCGTCGGCGGCGCGCAGCGTGGCCCGGCCCGGGGCGTTGCCCTTGAAGTGGCTGGTGTCGAGGTCCACGAACTGCGCGACCCCCGGCACGCCCAGCCGGACCAGCACCCAGTCGTTGCCGTCGTCGCGGCGGCGGGCGGTCTCCCAGCCCTCGCCCATCACCCGGGCCGGGCCGGGGGCGAGCAGGTTCTGCGGGGCGCCGTAGAACCGGTCGCTGCACGCCTGCACCCGGCCGCCGTGTTCCGTCGCGGCCAGGTCGAGCACGTCGGGCAGCAGCCGGGGGTCGGGCACCACGTCGCCGTGCACCCGCAGCCGGGCGACGCCGCCGTCGGGGAAGATGGTGAGCCGCACGTGGGTGACGTGGTGGGGCACGTCGACCGGGAAGACGTTGCGGCTGTCCCCGGCCAGCGGCGAGCGGTCGAGCAGCGGCACCCAGCGCGCCCCGGCGAGCTCGTCCGGCCCCGGGTAGCCGCCGACGGCGCACCCGTCGACGGCGGCGAACGGCGGATAGTTGCCGGTGAAGAAGCTGGTGTCGACGACCAGCAGCCGCACCACGCCCGGCAGGCCGAGCCGGACGATGGCGTGGTCGGAGCCGGGCTCGCGGCGGCGGCGGGTCTCCCAGCCGTCGTAGACCTGGCCCTTCGCGGCGAACGTGCGGGGCGAGAACGTCGGCGGCAGCGGATCGACCAGGTTGTCCGCGGCGGCGAAGAACTCGTCGTTGGCGGCGACCACGCCGCCGCCGAAGGCGCGCGACGCCAGATCGGGCAGGGCGGTCAGGTCGGTCAGGTCGGGCTGGGCGCCGTCGGCGGGGCGGGGCGGGGCCGGGTCGGTCGGGTCGGGTCGGCCGCTCATGCCGCACCCGCCCGCAGCAGCCGGCCGCGCGGGGCGTCGCCGGTGACCGGTTCGCCGCGCAGCCAGGTGGCCCGCACCACCCCGGTCAGCCGCTGGCCGGCGTACGGCGTCACGGGGTGCCGGTGGTGCAGCCGGCCCGGCTCGACGCGGAAGCCCGCGTCCGCGTCGAAGGCCACCAGGTCGGCGTCGGCGCCCACCGCGATCCGCCCCTTGCCGCGCAGCCCGACCAGGTCGGCCGGGCCGGTGGCCATCCAGCGGACGACGTCGGTCAGGCCGTGCCCCCGGCGACGGGCCTGGGTCCACACCACCGGCAGGCTGAGCTGCACCGACGCGATGCCGCCCCAGGCGGCGGCGAAGTCGCCGGTGTCGGCCCGCTTCAGCTCGGGCAGGCAGGGCGAGTGGTCGCTGACCACGCAGTCCACCGTGCCGTCGGCCAGCGCCGCCCAGAGCCGGTCCTGGTTGCCCCGGTCCCGGATCGGCGGGCAGCACTTGAACTCCGTCGCGCCGTCGGGCACCTGCTCGGCGGTCAACGCGAGATAGTGCGGGCAGGTCTCCACGGTCAGCCGCACGCCGTCGGCCCGCGCCGCGACCAGCTCGGGCAGGGCCCCGGCCGACGACAGGTGCAGCACGTGCACGCGCGCGCCGGTGCGGCGGGCGGCGGCCACCACCGTGGCGACGGCGGAGCGCTCGGCCGCCGGCGGCCGGGACGCCACGAAGTCGGCGTAGCGCGGCGACGGGGGCGACTCGCGTACCGACCCCGGGTCCTCGGCGTGCACGACGAAGAGCGCGTCGACCGCCGCCAGCGCCCGCTCCAGCAGGACGGCGTCGACCGGCGGGAACTCCGGCACGCCGGAGTCGACGAGGAACGCCTTGAAGCCGAACACCCCGGCCCGGTCCAGCGCCACGAGGTCGCCGAGGTTGCCCGGCACGACGCCGCCCCAGAACCCGACGTCGACGTGGCAGCGGCCCCGCGCGGCGGCGCGCTTGGTCTCCAGCGCGGCCACGGTGACCGTCGGCGGGACGCTGTTGAGCGGCATGTCGACCAGGGTGGTGACGCCGCCGGCCGCGGCGGCCCGGGTGGCGCTGGCGAAACCCTCCCACTCGGTGCGGCCGGGCTCGTTGACGTGCACGTGCGTGTCCACCAGGCCGGGCAGCAGGGCGACGTCGCCCAGGTCCTCGTCGACGACGGCGTCGAGCGGCGCGTCGTAACCGGCGAGCGCGGCGATCCGGCCGGCGGCCACGGCGACCGCCGCCGGCCGCTGCCCCTGCGGCAGCACCGCCCGGCGGGACCGCACCACCAGGTCGTAGCTCATCGGGCCCGCTCCAGCAGCCGGCGGTGCGCCCCGGTGGCCGCCAGGGCGAGGGCGTCGGCGTCGGCCGTGCGCAGCTCCGCGTCCTCGACGACGGTCCGGCCGCCGACCAGCAGCAGCGCCAGCGGCGCCGGTGGGCCGAGCACCAGCGCCGCCACCGGGTCGTCGATGCCGGCGTGGCCCAGCCCGTCGACGCGCCAGAGCGCGACGTCGGCGAGCTTGCCCACCTCCAGCGAGCCGATCTCGTCGGCGCGGCCGAGGCACCGCGCCCCGCCCATGGTGCCCAGGGCGAGGGCCTGCCGGGCGGTCAGCGCAGCCGGGCCGCCGCGCAGCCGGGCCGCGTACAGCGCCTGGCGCAGCTCCGCGCCGAGCTGGCCGGCCTCCTGGGAGGCCGCGCCGTCGACGCCGAGGCCCACCGGCACCCCGGCGGCGAGCAGGTCCGGCACGCGGGCGGTGCCCGCGCCGAGGCGGGCGTTCGAGCTGGGGCAGTGCGCCACCGCCGTGCCGGTGGCGGCCAGCTTCGCCACCGCCGGGTCGTCCAGGTGTACGCCGTGGGCCAGCCACACGTCGTCGCCGAGCCAGCCGAGCTGTTCGGCGTACTCGACCGGGGTGCAGCCGTGGGTGGCGCGGCAGTATTCCTCCTCCTCGACGGTCTCCGCGAGGTGGGTGTGCAGCCGGACCCCCCGCCGCCGGGCCAGCGCGGCGGACTCCCGCATCAGGGTGCCGGTGACCGAGAACGGCGAGCACGGGGCCACGGAGACGCGCAGCATCGAGCCGGGGGACGGGTCGTGGTGGCGGTCGATGGCGGCCTCGGTGGCCAGCAGCGCCGCCTCGGTCTCCTCCACCAGCGAGTCCGGGGGCAGGCCGCCCGCCGACCGGCCGAGGTCCATCGACCCCCGGCACGGCTGGAAGCGCAGCCCGATCCGCCGGGCGGCCTCGATCTCGGCGGCCAGCGGGTCGTCGCGGCCCGGGGGGAACACGTAGTGGTGGTCGGTGCTGGTGGTGCAGCCGGACAGGGCGAGCCAGCCCAGCCCGGCGGCCGACGCCGCGTGGACGATGTCGGCGTCCAGGTGCGCCCAGACGGGATAGAGGGTGGTGAGCCAGCCGAACAGGTCCGACTGCTGGGCCAGCCCCCGGGTCACCCACTGGTAGAGGTGGTGGTGGGTGTTGACCAGGCCCGGGGTGGCCAGGCAACCGGTGCCGTCGATCCGGCGGGCCGACGGGTCCACCGGCCCGGCCGGCCCGGCCCCGACGGCGGCGATCCGCCCGTCGTCGCCGATCACCACGTGCCCGGCGCGGTGCTCGCTGCCGGCGGCGTCGACCGTGGCGACGGCGCAGTTGTCGATGACGATCACGGCGTCACCAGTCGCCGTCGGCCGGGGCGACGCCGTCGCGGCCGACGGTGCCCTCGATCACCCCGTACGGCTGGTCGGTGGCGACGAAGACGGCGTTGGGGTTGTCCAGCCCGAACGGCGACAGGTCGACCGGGATGTGGTGCCGGTTGGGCAGCGACAGCCGGATCTCCGCCACCTCCGGCCTGGCCTCCAGCACCCGGCGGCCCATCGCGTACAGGGTCTGCTGCAACGACCTGCTGTACGTCTCGACGAACGCGGCGACCAGCGCCTCGCGCACCTGCCGGTGGGCGGCGTCCCAGTCGGCGTCGGCGTCGAGGTGCCGCCAGCGGGCGTCCACGGCGGTGGCCAGGATCCGGTCGGTGGTCTCCGGCAGCGTCGTGTACTCGTCGCGCACGAAGCCGTGGAACTCGGAGTTCGTGGTGTTCAACAGCACCAGGTCGGTCAGGCCCGACACGACCCGGGCGGTCTCGCCGTCGTAGGTGGCCGTCGCGGTGCGGGTCTCCGCGCCGCCGCGCTGGAAGGAGTGCTGCCCGAGCCGCTGCCAGCCGAACTCCCGCACCGCCACCTCGGCACGCCGGACGGCCGGCTGGCTGTGCACGAAGTGCCGGGCCAGCAGGAGCGCGAACGCCTCGGGGGAGGCGACGCCGTGTTTACGGGCGAACGCGTACACCGTGTTCTTCTGCGAGTCGGTCGGCAGCACCTGGCTGTTGTCGCCGGTGAGATGGGTGGCGGCCAGGTCGCCGGCGAGGGCGGTCCGCACGTCGAGGTCCCGCAGCGTGTGCCGGTCGCCGTCGCGGACCACGTGGACCACGCGCACCTGGGCCTTGCCGTACCGGTTGGGCCCCAGCACGATTCCCATCTGTCAACTCCCTCGGTAGGTGGTGTAGCCGAACGGGCTGAGCAGCAGCGGCAGGTGCAGGTGCGCCGCGGGGTCGCCGACGGCGAAGGTGAGCACCACCTCCGGGAAGAAGGGATCCGGCCCGAGGTGCCCGTCGAGGCCGAAGACGAGCCGGTACCGGCCGACCCTCCACTGTGCCGCCGGCACCCAGTCGCGCAGCCGGCCGTCGGCGTCGGTGCGACCGGCGGCGACCTGCCGCCACCGCGCGCCGTCGAGCCGGTCGAGCCGGACGCCGATGCCCGGCGCGGGCGCGCCGACGACCGTGTCCAGCACGTGCGTGGACAGCGGCGCGGTCGCCCCCGCGTCAGGCCGGCCCATCGAGCAGCTTCCTGATCCGCAGCGCGGCGATCTTCGCCAGTTCCCCGCGTACCACCTCCCGTTCGGTGGCCTCGTCGTGCGCCAGCCGGTCCCGGGCGGCGGCGAGCAGCTCCGCGTCGCTGCGGCCGGCGGCGCAGACCAGGAACAGGTGCCCGAAGCGGCGCTCGTACGCCTCGTTGGCCTCGGCGATGTCGGCCCGGCTCCGGGCGGACGCTGCGTCCAGGCCGGACTGTTCCCCGCGCGACCAGCCGTCCTCCCGGCGCTGCCCCGCCGGGCGCTGGCCGATGCGCGGGTGGGCGGCGAGCGCCTGCGCGACCTCCGGCCAGGTCAGCCCCGCGCTGGCGGCGTGCGCCGCGGCCAGCAGCGCGGCCAGGTCCGGGTACGGCCGCCCGGCCGCGACCTCGCGGGCCCAGCGGGGCACGGCGCAGCAGGCCAGCAGATCGTCCTCGGCCCGCTGCGCGGCGAGCGCGTTGAACTCCTCGATCCGTGTCACCGGTCGCCTCCCCTGGCCCGCCCGTCGCAGGAGCAGTCAAACAGGCCGACCGGTGGGGTCGACAGCGCCGCGACGACCAAAACCGCCGGACTTCCCGGCACCGCCGTTGTACGTTCGTCCAGCGTCCGCCGGGCCCGACCACGCTCAGCCGCAGCCGCAGCCGCAGCCGTTGCCGTTGCCGTTGCCGCGGCGAGCGGGGCGCGTCAGCCGTGGATGCGGCCGGTGGCGTCGCGCAGCCGGCCGCCCGCGCGGCCGTGCCGCACCGCGACGAGTTCCGCGGCGATGCTGACCGCGACCTCGGCGGCGTCGCGGCCCCCCACGTCCAGGCCCACGGGGGAACTGAGCCGGGCCAGCGCCGCCTCGGTGACGCCGGCCGCGCGGAGCCGGCCGAGCCGGTCGTGGTGGGTCCGCCGGGAGCCCAGCGCCCCGACGAAGCCCAGCGGGAGGTCGAGGGCCAGCCGCAGCACCGGGACGTCGAACCTGGCGTCGTGGGTGAGCACGCACACGGCGGTGCGCCCGTCCAGTCGCCCCGCCTCGGCCTCGGCCGCGAGGTAGCGGTGCGGCCAGTCGACCACCACCTCCCGGGCCTGCGGGAAGCGGCGCGCGGTGGCGAAGACCGGGCGGGCGTCGCAGACGGTGACCCGGTAGCCGAGGACGACGCCGATGCGGGCCAGCTCGGCCGCCACGTCGATCGCGCCGCACACGATCAACCGGGGCGGCGGGGGATAGGAACGCACCAGCACCCGCACCCGCCCCGCCGCGCCGGGACCGGCGGGCGGCAGCCGCACCGACCCGCTGCGCCCCTCGGCCAGCAGCCGGCGGCCGGCGGCCAGCGCCGCCTCGTCCAACCGGGGGTCGCCGAGGCTGCCGTGGTGGCCGTCCGGCCCGGCGACCATCCGCCGGCCGAGCCGCCCCGGCGGCCCCTGCACGCAGGTCAGCACCGCCACCGCCGTGCCCGCGCGGACGGCACCGGCCAGCACCGGCAGCTCCGCGAAGCCGGCGCGGTCGACCCGCTCGACGTACACCTCGATGGTTCCCCCGCAGGTCAGGCCCGCCGCGAACGCGTCGGCGCCGGCCACCCCGAAGCGCAGCAGCGCGGGCCGCCCGGTGCGCACGGCCTGGCGGCAGGCGTCGTGCAGCGCGGCCTCGACGCAGCCGCCGGAGACGCTGCCGGTGACCGCGCCGTCCGGGCCGACCAGCATCGCGGTGCCGGCCGGGTGGGGCGCGCTGCGCCAGGTCTCGACGACGGTGGCCAGGCCGACGGCGTCGCCGTCGGCGCAGCGGCGCACCAGCTCGGCGAGCACCTCATCCACGGCCGGGCCACCCGTCGTCGGCGGACCCGGTGGCGGGGGGCGGCGTGGCGGTGGCGGACCCGGTGGCGGTGGGGTCGGCGGGCGGGACGTCGAGGTCGACGTCGTCGGCCACGTCGGCGCACGGCACGATCCGCACCCGGTCGAGCCGTTGCCGCAGGTAGCCGCCCGCGCCGCTGTCACCGACGGCGCAGGCGCACACGCCGGGCCAGTGCTCCCGGCCCAGCAGCACCGGATGACCCCGGCGGCCCGGCCCGTAGCCGGCCGTGGCCAGGCACGCCGGGGTGGCGCCGGCCGCGACCCGCCGCACCGCCTCGGCGGAGACCCCCGGCATGTCGACCAGCAGCACCACCACGGCCACCGCGTCGGTGCCGGCCAGTGCCCGCAGCCCCACCCGCAGCGAGGAGCCCAGCCCGGTGGCCCACCGGGGGTTGCCCACCACCCGGGCGGCGGAGAGGTCGGCGTCGGCGCGGACCCGGTCGGCCGCCGCGCCGAGCACCACCAGCGCCGGCGAGCAGCCGGCCCCGACGAGGGTACGCACCGCGCGTTCCACCAGCAGCGAGCCGCGGTGGTGCACGAGCGCCTTGGGCCTGCCGTAGCGGCGGCCGGCGCCGGCGGCGAGCACCAGCCCGGCGACGGCGGGGGGTGAACCGGGGGTACGGGACAGCTGCACGACGTCTCCCTCGCGCCGGATGGAGCGCCCACGCCTGTCGATGCCCGCGCCGGGCCACCGGCGGTCCCGGCACGGGCCGAACGGGCGTCGACCGGCCCACCATGCGGAGCGGGCCGGGAGGCTGTCAAGGGCGTCCGCCCCGGTCCCGGCGACGCCCGCCCCGGTTTGGAGCTTCGTCCAACCGGGACGGTCCCGCCCCCGGCGGCGTTGTCGCCGGCGCGCATTGTCGGGCCGGCGGCCGGGTTGCTTGGATTCCCCTCAACGGCCACCGCCGCCGGCCCGCCCGCACCCCGGGCGCCTCGACCGGCGGCATCCGCCCCCAACGGAAGCGCGATGCCTGTGGACCTGTTCACCGTGCAGGACGTGATCGCCGCGGACGCCGACGCGTGGCGGGAGGGCGACCGCTGGCTCGGCGGCGGCACCCACCTCTTCGCGCAGCCGCAACCGCAGGTCCGCCGGCTGCGCGACCTCACCACCCTGGCCTGGCCCCCGCTGCGGGTCAGCCCCGACCCCGGCGAGCCGGGCCTCGACGTCGCCGCGACCTGCACCGTCGCCGAGCTGTCCCGGTATGCGCCGCCGCCGTGCTGGCCGTCGCTGGGCCCGCTGATCCGGGACTGCTGCGACGCGTTCCTCGCCTCGTTCAAGGTGTGGAACGTCGCGACGGTCGGCGGCAACCTCTGCGCGGCGCTGCCGGCCGGGCCGATGATCTCGCTGGTCACCGCCGCCGCGGGGAGCTGCCTGATCCGGGACCTGGCCGGGCGGCAACGGCGCGTGCCGGCGACCGGGCTGGTCCGCGACGTGGGCGTCACGGTGCTGCGCCCGGACGAATACCTGCACACGATCCGCCTGCCCGCGCGGGTGCTGGGCGGCCGGTTCGCGCTGCGGCGGGCGTCGCTGCACCCGCTCGGCCGTTCGGCGGCGCTCGTCGTCGGCCACCGGGACCCCGACACCGGGGCGGTCACCCTCTGGGTGACCGCCGCCACCCGGCGTCCGGTCGGCGTCGCCCTGCCCGGCCCGCCCCGGCCGGGTGAGCTGGCCGAGCTGCTGGACGCCCGGATCCCCGCCGCGGACTGGTACGACGACGTGCACGGCCTGCCGGCGTGGCGGCGGCGGATGACCCTGCGGCTGGCCGAGCAGGTCCGCGCCGAGCTGGCACGGGTGACGGCGCCGTGAGCGTACGGGTCAACGGCCAGCCGTGTGCCGTCGCGCCGACCGGCGGCCAGTGCCTGCGCGGCTACCTGCGGGAACAGGGCTGGTTCGGGGTGAAGAAGGGCTGCGACACCGGCGACTGCGGGGCGTGCACGGTGCACGTCGACGGCGTGCCGGTGCACAGTTGCCTCTATCCCGCCGTGCGGGCCGTCGGCCGCGAGGTGACCACCATCGAGGGCGTCGCCGCGGTGCCCGGCGGGGCCGAGACGCAGCGGCGGTTCCTCGACGCCCAGGGCTTCCAGTGTGGCTTCTGCACCGCCGGGTTCATCATGACCGCCGTCGCCCTCGACGAGGCGCAGCGCGCCGACCTGCCCGCCGCCCTGAAGGGCAACCTGTGCCGGTGCACCGGGTACCGGTCGATCGCCGACGCGCTGCACGGCGTCCGCACCACCGAGGACGCGGCACCGGGCGAGGCGGTCGGCCGCAACCTGCCGGCCCCGGCCGGGCCCGACATCGTCACCGGCGCGGCCCGGTTCACCGCCGACGTCTCGGTGCCCGGCCTGGCCCACGTCCGGCTGGTCCGCTCCCCGCTGCCGCACGCCCGGATCGTCGACGTCGACGCGAGCGCGGCCCTGGCCGTGCCCGGCGTGCTCGCCGTGCTCACCCACCGGGACGCCCCGGCGGCGCTCTTCTCCACCGCCCAGCACGAGAACGCCGACGACGACCCGGCCGACACCCGGGTCCTCGACGACGTGGTCCGGCACGTCGGGCAGCGGGTCGCCGCCGTCGTCGCCGAGACCGAGGCCGCCGCCGAGCAGGGCTGCGCCCTGGTCCGCGTCGACTACCGGCCGCTGCCCGCCGTCACCGACCCCGAGCGGGCGATGCGGGCGGGCGCGCCGGCGATCCACGGCGACAAGGGCGCGCGGTCGCGGATCGCCCGACCGGCCGGCAACGTGGCCGCCGAGCTGCACGGCGAGTGTGGCGACGTCGCCGCCGGGTTCGCCGCCGCCGACGTGGTGTACGAGGAGACGTTCCGCACCCAGCGGGTGCAGCACGCGCACCTGGAGACGCACTGCGCCATCGTGTCGTTCGACCCGGACGGGCGGATCGTCGTGCGCAGCAGCACCCAGACGCCGTTCCTCACCCGGCGGGCCCTCGCCCGCATCTTCGACCTGCCGGCCGAGCGGATCCGGGTGGTCGCCGGCCGGGTCGGTGGCGGCTTCGGCGGCAAGCAGGAGATGCTGGTCGAGGACGTGGCGCTGCTCGCCGCGCTGCGCACCGGGCGGCCGGTGAAGCTGGAGTTCACCCGGGCCGAGCAGTTCACGGCCGCCACCACCCGGCACCCGTTCACCGTCCGGGTCCGCGTCGGCGGCCGGCGCGACGGGACGCTGACCGCGCTGCGGCTGCGGGTGGTCTCGGACACCGGCGCGTACGGCAACCACGGCCCGGGGGTGCTCTTCCACGGCTGCGCGGAGTCGGTGGCCGTCTACCGGTGTCCCGCCACGCGCATCGACGCCTTCGCGGTCTACACCAACACCGTCCCGGCCGGGGCCTTCCGGGGGTACGGCCTCGGCCAGGTCTCCTTCGCCGTCGAGTCGGCCGTCGACGAGCTGGCCCGCCGGCTGGGCGTCGCGCCGGAGGAGTTCCGCGCCCGCAACGTCGTCCGCGACGGCGACGACCTGGTCACCCCGGCCGGCCACGCGGCCGACCTCGCGATCCGCAGCTACGGCCTCGACCAGTGCCTCGACGTCGTCCGCGCGGCGGCGGCACGGCCGGGCACCGGGCCCGACGCGCCGGCCGGATGGCTGGTCGGCGAGGGATCGGCGCTGGCCATGATCGCCACCGGGCCGCCGGGGGGACACCACGGTCAGGCCCGGCTGAGCCTCACCCCGGCCGGCGGCTACCAGCTCGACGTGGGGACGGCCGAGTTCGGCAACGGCTCCACCACGGTCCACCGGCAGATCGCCGCCGACGTGCTGGAGACCACGGTGGACCGGATCCGGGTCCGGCAGTCGGACACGGCGCTGGTCGGGCACGACACCGGCGCGTTCGCCTCCACCGCCACGACGGTGGCCGGCACCGCCGTGCTCCGGGCGGCCACCGCGCTGCGCGCGCTGCTGCTCGACCTCGCGGCCGGGGCCCGCCCCGGCGCCGACCCCGCCGGCCTGCGGCTGGGCCCCGACGCCGTCCACGGCGGCGGCGCGCCGCTGCCCCTGGCCGACCTGCACCGGCTGGCCGCCGCCCGGGGCACCCCGCCGACCGCCACCGGGCACGCCGACGGTGCCGAGCGGTCGGTGGCGTTCAACGTCCACTGGTTCCGCATCGCCGTCGACCCCGAGACCGGCGAGATCACAGTGCTGCGCAGCGTGCACGCCGCGGACGCCGGCACGGTGCTGAACCCGATGCAGTGCCGCGCCCAGGTCGAGGGGGGCGTGGCGCAGGCGCTCGGCGCCACCCTCGCCGAGCACGTCCGCCTCGACGCCGGGGGTCGGGTGACCACCACCGGCTTCCGCGACTACCACCTGCCGACCTTCGCCGACGTGCCGCGTACGGAGGTGCACTTCGCGCGGACCGCCGACCCGGTGGGGCCGGCCGGGGCGAAGTCGATGAGCGAGAGCCCGTTCAACCCGGTCGCCGCGGCCATGGCCAACGCGCTGCGCGACGCGACCGGGGTCCGCTTCACCGACCTGCCGTTCACCCGCGACCGGGTCTGGCACCGTCTGTCCGGTGCGGACGGCCGCCACGTTCCGCCGTGAACCGCGAGGATCGGACACGTAACCGAAACCTCACCGTCCTACCGTGTGCCGATCGGGTTCCTCGACGACGGGGATGACGATGCTGCTGCGCGACGCGCTGGCCCTACCGGCCCTCAGGCTGACCCTGCTCACCGGCGGCGACGGGCTGGACCGCCCGGTCACCCAGGTCTTCGTCACCGACCTGCCCGACCCCCGCCGCTACCTCCGCGGCGGGGAGGTGGTGCTCACCGGCCTGATGTGGCGGCGGGGGGCCACGGACGCCGAGACCTTCGTCCGGTCCTGCGCCACGGCCCGGGTCACCGCGATCGGCGCCGGTCACGCGGCTCTCGGCCGGGTGCCGGCCGACCTGGTCGAGGCGTGCCGCCGGCACGGCGTGCCCCTGTTCGAGGTCCCGGTGGAGGTGTCCTTCCGCGAGGTCATCGAGGCGTTCGCGCCGTCGGTGTGGAAGCAGCGGGCGACCGGGCTGGCCACCATGCTCGGCCGGCAGCGGGGGGTGGTCGCCGCGATGGCCGCGGGGGCCCGGCTGCCCGACCTGCTCCCGGCCATCGCCGCCGACCTGGGCGTACGCTGCTGGTTGCTCTCCCCCGCCGGCCGGCTGATCGCCGGCACCGCCCCGCTGCCGGCCCCGGCCGCCCGGGAGCTGTGCACCGCCTTCCTGACGGCCACCCGGCTGCCGACGACCACCCGGGTCGACGGGGCCCGCGTGTCGGTCACCGCGATCACCGGGTCCCCGGAGCACCGGATGGCGTCCTGGCTGCTCGCCTGCGCCCCGGCCGGCGCGCACGTGCCGGACGGGGCGCACCGCCCGGCCGGGGCGCTCCCGCCGGCCGGGCCGGAGCCTGGCGGGGACGACGTGCTGGCCGAGCTGGTCGACGTGGTCGCCCTGGAACGGACCCAGGCCGACGAGGCCGAGCGGGTCGAGCAGCGCCTGGCCGACCAGGTGGGGCGGGCGCTGGCCGGCGACGGCGACGAGGCCGACCTGCGGGCCCGGCTGCGGGCCTGCGGGCTGGCGCCGGACCGGGGCTTCGTCGCGCTGGCCGCGACCCTGACCGGCCTGCGGACGCCCCCGGCGCTGGCCCTGGCGGTGCTGCGCGAGACGATCCGCACCACGGGCCTGCCGGCGGCCGTGACGGCGGCGCTGCCCGGTGACGCGCCCGACGGGACCCTGCTGGCGGTGGTGGGCGACGCCGCGTCCGGGCCGACCGCCGCGAGCGTGGCCGGCGCGTTCCGCGACGCCCTCGACGTCCTGGCGGCCGGGCTGGGCACCGGGCGTCTCTCGGTCGGGATCAGCACCGCCGGCCGGGCCGCCACGGCGCTGCCGGGTCTCGTGCAGGAGGCCACCCACGCCCTGCGCGCGGCGGCGGCCCGACCCGGGCCGGTGGCCGTGGTCCGCTCCGACGAGGTGGCCTCCCACCTGATGCTGCTCGCCGGGGTGCCGGCCGACACCCAGCGGGCCTTCCGGGCCCGGCTGCTGGACCCGCTGACCGGCTACGACCGGCAGCACGGCACGGAGCTGGTGCACACCCTGAACGCGTTCCTGTCCGCCAACGGCGCCTGGCGGCGGTGCGCCGAGTCGCTGCACGTGCACGTCAACACCCTGCGGTACCGGATCGGTCAGATCGAGCGGCTCACCGGCCGCGACCTCGACCGGTTCGCCGACCGGGTGGACCTCTTCCTGGCCCTGCGGCTGGGCGGGCCGTCCGGTTCCTGACCCCGGCGGCCGGAGCCGACCGACCGGTGCGGCGCGCGGGCGGCGGCCACCCGCGCGGCCGTGGACGCACCTCGATGGGATCTGCTGAAACCTGCGGCCCGCCTCGCGCGTCATCAGATCGAGTCGAGCGAGGACCGGCAGCCGGCAGGGCTGGCCGGTCTCGGCCGGGGCCTCGGGGAGCCGGGGCAGTGGGGAGGTAACGGTGTTGGTGCGTAGGTGGCTCGCCGGGGCGGGCCTGGCGGTGTTGACCGGTGCCGCCGCGACGCTCTACGGAGCGCTGTCCGCGTCCGCGGGCGACACCGCGCCGGCCGGGGTGGCGCCGGCGCCGGTGGCGGCGGGGGTGGCACCGCCCGGTGCCGCGGCACCGCCGGCACCTGCGGCGCGGGCGAGCACGGACCCGGTCCTGTCGGGCAAGCGCCGGGTCACCATCGTCCGGGTGGGGTCGTTCGAGTCGGGGCTGTCCCTGCTCGACGGCGGGCGGCTGGCCGAGGTGGACGACGACCGTGGCCGGCAGGTCTTCGTGCCGACCCCGCTGGGCGCGGGGGAGTACCTGATCAAGGCATACTACGGCGGCGGCACCGGGAAGCCGGTCTGCTGGCAGGCGCGCAACCCGAACAACGGCCAGCCGCTGTACGTCGCCGGCGCCACCTGCCGGGCGGACGACCCGGCGCAGCGGTTCGCCATCGCGCCCGCCCCCGGCGGCGGGGCGCGCGAGTACCTGGTCAGCAACCGGTGGGCGTACCTGCGCGACTCGGCGCGGTCCGGGCTGATCCTGGAGGAGCTGGGCGACGCCCCGCCGGTCAGCAGCTTCCGGTTCAACGACACGGGGCCCGCCCCGCGCCGGTGACCTGAGTCGGCGGCCCGGCCGGCAGTTCCCCCGCCGGGCCGCCGACGTCACCCGGGAGGACCCCATTTCCGGAACCGACCAGCTCTGGTGGAGACTTTGACCGATGCGTGACGCCGCGGAGTTCGACGCTTTCTACTCCGCGTCCGCCCACCGGGTGCTGGGACAGTTGTACGCGATGGTCGGCAACCGGGCCGAGGCCGAGGACGCGGTGGCCGAGGCGTACGCCCGGGCCTGGGACCGCTGGGCCGCGGTGCGCGGGTGCGACAGCCCGGAGGCGTGGGTACGCCGGGTGGCGTACCGGGTGGCGGTCAGCGCCTGGCGCAAGACCGTCAACCGAATGCGTGCCCACCGCCGGGAGGCCACCGAGCAACGCGTCGACGCGGCCTCGGTCGACCACGTCGCGATCGTGGCCGCGCTGCGGCACATCCCCGCCGAGCAACGCCGGGCCGTGGTGCTGCACCACCTGGTCGGGCTGAGCGTGGCCGAGATCGCGGCGGAGGTCGGCACCAACGAGAACACCGTCAAGACGCGGCTGGCCCGGGGCCGTCGGGCCCTCGCCGCACACCTGACCGAACCGGAGCACCACGGCGTGGACGAAAGGGCGCGGTCATGAGTTCTGACAACCAGCTCGCCGACGCCCTGCGGGCGCTGGCGGGCCACGGCGGGCAGGGGACGGTCCCCGCCGCCGCCGATGTCCGACGGCGCGGCGACGCCCGCCGCCGGCGGCGCCGGACCGCGTCGGTGTCCCTCGCCGCCCTCGCCGTCGCCGCGCTCGGCGCGGGTGTCGCCCTCGCCGGGTCCGGTGGCCGGCCGCACCCCGTCCCGATCGGGCCGGCGGGCCCCACCTCCGGCCCGGTCGCGTCGCCCTGGCCGGACCCCACGTCGCCGGGGCCGGACCGCACCTCGCCCGCGCCGGATCGCACGTCGTCCGGGCCGGATCGCGCCTCGTCCGGGCCGACCGGCGGCACGTCCGCCCCGCCCACCGGATCGTCCGGCCCGCCCGCCGGCCCCCCGGGCGGCGACCCGGTGCTGTCCGGGCAGCGTCAGGTCACCGTCGTGCGGGTGGCCGCCTCGGCGGGCGGCGTGTCGCTGCTCGACGGCGGCCGGCTGGCCGAGGTCGACGGCGACGAGGGCCGCCAGCTGTTCGTCTTCGCGCCGCTGGGAGACACCTACCAGATCCGCGCCGCCGAGCCCGGCCCCGACGGGGCCGACACCTGCTGGGAGGTCCGGTCGTCGGGCAGCGAGCCGCTGCGCATCGAGGCGGCCGGATGCGCGCGGGACGAACCGAGGCAGCGGTTCACGGTCGTCCGCGACGGCTCGGCGTACGCGATCAGCAGCCAGTCGGCGTACCTGCAGTTCTCGCCGACGTGGGGGCTGATCCTGGAGGAGGCCGGCGACGCGACCGTGACCACCCGGTTCCGGCTGGTCGACAACGGCTCCGCGCCGGGCTGACCGGCCGGAGCGGGGCTGCGCCAGCCGCTACGACCGCTGCCGCCGCAGGTCCAGCGCGATGTCGACGATCATGTCCTCCTGGCCGCCGACCAACTGCCGCCGACCCACCTCGACGAGGATGCTGCGGGTGTCGAGGCCGTACTCGGCGGCGGCGGCCTCGGCGTGGCGCAGGAAGCTGGAGTAGACCCCGGCGTACCCGAGGGTCAACGTCTCGCGGTCGACGCGCACCGGACGGTCCTGGAGCGGGCGGACGATGTCGTCGGCGGCGTCCATGAGCGCGAACAGGTCGCAGCCGTGCTCCCAACCGGTGAGGTCGGCGACGGCGACGAACGCCTCGATCGGGCAGTTCCCGGCGCCGGCGCCCTGGCCCGCCAGGGACGCGTCGACCCGGTACACCCCCTCCTCGACGGCGGCGACCGAGTTGGCCACGCCGAGGCCCAGGTTGTGGTGGGCGTGGATGCCGATCTGGGTCTCCGGCGCGAGCACGTCGCGGTACGCGCGCACGCGCTCCCGGACGCCGTCCATCGTCAGCCGGCCCCCGGAGTCGGTGACGTAGACGCAGTGCGCGCCGGCCGCCTCCATGATCCTCGCCTGCTCGGCGAGCAGCTTCGGCGGCGCCATGTGCGACATCATCAGGAAGCCCGAGACGTCCATGCCCAGCTCCCGCGCGGCGGCGATGTGCTGGTTGGCGATGTCCGCCTCGGTGCAGTGGGTGGCGATGCGGATCGAACGGATGCCGTGGTCCCAGGCCTTCCGCAGCTCGCGCACGGTGCCGATGCCGGGCAGCAGGAGGCCGGTGAGGGTCGCCCGGCGCACCACCTCGGCGGCGGCCTCGATCCACTCCCAGTCGGTGTGCGCCCCGGGCCCGTAGTTGATGCTGCTGCCGGCGAGCCCGTCGCCGTGCGACACCTCGATCGCGGCGACGCCGGCGGCGTCCAGGGCCGCAGCGACGGCCCGGACCTGGTCGAGGGTGTAGCGGTGCCGGATGGCGTGCATGCCGTCGCGGAGGGTGACGTCCTGGATGTAGATCCGGGTGCTCATCGGGCCGCCACCGCCGTCGCCAGTCGCTCGCCGACCTGCCGCGCGGCGGAGGTCATGATGTCCAGGTTGCCCGCGTACGTCGGCAGGTAGTGGCCCGCCCCCTCCACCTCCAGGAACACGCTGACCACCCAGCGGTCGCCGGGTGGGGCGTGCGGGACGAGGTCGGCTTCCGGGCTGCTCGCCGTGATCCTGCGGAACTGGACGTCCTGCTTGAGCCGGTACCCGGGCACGTAGGCCCGGACCTTCTCGGCCATGGCCAGCACGGCCGCCGTGACCGCGTCGCGGTCGCAGTCGTCGACGACGCAGAAGACGGTGTCGCGCATGATCAGCGGCGGCTCGGCGGGGTTCAGCACGATGATCGCCTTGCCGCGCCGGACCCCGCCCACCTGCTCGATCGCCCGCGAGGTGGTCTCGGTGAACTCGTCGATGTTGGCCCGGGTGCCGGGGCCGGCCGAGCGCGACGAGATCGACGCGACGATCTCGGCGTAGTGCGTGGTGGCGGCCGAGGAGATCGCGGCGACCATCGGGATGGTCGCCTGCCCGCCGCAGGTCACCATGTTCAGGTTGCGGGCGCCGAGGTGCTCGTCGAGGTTGACCGGCGGCACCACGTACGGGCCGATCGCCGCCGGCGTCAGGTCGACGAGCGTGAGGTCGGCCCCCCGCAGGGCGGCGTCGTTGGCGAGGTGGGCCTGCGCCGACGTGGCGTCGAACACGATCCGGACGTCGCCGAAGTCGGGATGGTCGAGCAGCCCCCGCACGCCGGTCGGGACGACCGGCACGCCGAGCCGGGCCGCCCGCGCCAGCCCGTCGGAGCGGGGGTCGATGCCGACGAGGGCGGCGACCTCCATCGTCTCCGACCCCCGCAGGATCTTGATCATCAGGTCGGTGCCGATGTTGCCGGAGCCGATGATGGCGACCTTCGTCTTGGGCATGTCTCCTGCTCCTTGGCCTGGGACGAAAACGGACACCCCGGCCGTTCCGCCCGGCGGGACGACCATGCCGGCGCTGGCGCACCCGGCATCCCGGCCTCCAGGTGTAGACGCCGCGCCCACCGGCTGGCAACCTCGTGTTCCATGCCACGGAACAACACGGCGGGATCCGCCGACGCCGACGGCCCGGGCGCGCCGCCGTCCGGCCCGGCGGGCCCCACCCGGGGCAACGTGCTCGACCGGGGGGTACGGCTGCTGCGCGCGTTCCGCCCGGCGGAGGAGACCCTGCGCCTGACCGAGCTGTCCCGGCGCACGGGCCTGCCGAAGGCCACCGTGCACCGGCTGGCCGAGCAACTCGTCGGGCTGGGGCTGCTGCGCCGCGCCCCGGCGGGCTTCGGACTCGGCATCGCGCTGTTCGAACTGGGCGAACTCGTGCCGGTCAAGCTGCGCCTGCGCGAGGCCGCGCTGCCGTTCCTGCAGGACCTCTACGAGGCCACCCACGAGACCATCCACCTCGGCGTCCGCGACGGCCTCGACGTGGTCTACGCCGACAGGATCCGCGGGCACGCGGGCGTCGACACGCCGTCGCGGGTCGGCGGTCGCCTGCCGTTGACCTGCACCGGCGTCGGCAAGGTGCTGCTCGCCTGGTCCGGGCAGGAGCTCATCGACGAGGTGCTGGCGCAGCCGCTGCCCCGGCTCACCCCGCACTCGGTCACCGACCCCGGGCGGCTCGCCGACGAGCTGGCCCGGATCCGCCACGCCGGCGTCGGCTACGACCGGCAGGAGGCGGCCCCGGGGCTCTCCTGCGTGGCGTCGCCCGTCCTGGTGCACGGCCGGATCGTCGCCGCGCTGTCCATCTCGGTGCCCGCCCACCGGCTGCCGCCGGCCCGGCTCGCCCCGGCGGTGCGCACCGCCAGCCTCGCCCTCTCCCGCGTCCTGTCCCGGGCGCCCGGCGACCACTGAGGGCTCCCCGGCGGCCCGCCCGCTCGCGACGGGCCGCCGCGCGGGCCCGGTCGGGGCCGCCGCCGGAGTTCGTCGCCGCCCCCGGCCCGCGCGGCCTCAGGCGAGCAGGACCTCCCGCATCCGCGCGCCCGGGTTGAACCCGCCGACCACCCGGGTACCGGCCGGGTCGTGCACGTCGAGGGTGTTGTTGCGGCGCATCAGCTCGCGCACCGCGGGCGGCAGCCGGGGCGGGTCGTCCATGGTGGCGAGGACCTGACCGGCGGTCGAGATCAGACGATCGGCCAGGGCCGCGGCGTCGGTGTCCACCCGCACCCGGCCGTACTCCCAGCCGGCGGTGGTGAGGTCGAGCACCTCGAACACGTGGGTCACCAGCGGGGTCGGGTCGGTCACCCGGTCGAGCCGGGACGCCCGGTTGCCGACCACCGCGACGGCGGCGGCCACCTGCGCGTACGGGTGCAGGCCGGACGGCAGCGCGAACAGGGGCCACCGCAGCGAGGGACCGGCCTCCTTCCACAGCGGCCGGTAGTTGCGGCGGTGCAGCAGCAGCCGCCGGCCCGTGCGCCGGTGCACGTCGTGCACCTGGGCCTGCAGCTCCGTGTGGGCCTCGTCGGCGGCCTCGCCGAGGATCCGGGCCGCCACCACCAGCCCGTCGTCGTCGTCCAGCAGCCGGGAGATGGCCTCGGCCTGTTCCGGGAACCGCGCCTGCGAGCGGGCGCCGTACCGGTGCCGGACGTCGCGCAGCAGCGCCTGCTGCCGCTCCGGGTCGAGCTGGACCCGGTTGCCACCCAGTAACTGCCGCAGCCAACGCATCTCGCCTCGATTCAGCAGACGTCGCGGACCGCGGCAATGCTAGTGGGCCGGGCTTGCCCCGTATCGTGGTGGGGTGGCCCAACGAAATCTGACCCTGATGGCGGTGCACGCGCACCCCGACGACGAGGCGACCAGCACCGGCGGCGTCCTCGCCCGGTATGCGGCGGAGGGCATCACGACGGTGCTCGTGACCTGCACGGACGGCGGGTGCGGCGACGGCCCCGGCGGCGTCAAGCCGGGCGACGAGGCGCACGACACGCAGGCCGTGGTGGCGATGCGCCGGGCCGAGCTGGCGGCCAGTTGCGAGGCGCTGAAGGTCACGCACCTGGAGACGCTCGACTACGCCGACTCGGGCATGATGGGCTGGGCGGCCAACGACGCGCCGGGCGCGTTCTGGAACACGCCGGTGGCGGAGGCGGCCGACCGGCTGGCCGAATTGATGCGGCGCTACCGGCCCGACGTCGTCGTCACCTACGACGAGAACGGCTTCTACGGCCACCCGGACCACATCCAGGCGCACCGGATCACCATGGCCGCCGTCGAGCGGACGGGCATCCCGGCGAAGGTCTACTGGACCACCGTGCCGCGCAGCGCGTTCCAGGAGTTCGGCCGCGTCATGAAGGAGATCGGCGCCGAGTTCCCCGAGCCGGACGGGTCCGCGGAGCTGCCGCCGCTCGGCCTGCCCGACGAGGAGATCACCACCTGGGTGGACACGAGCGCCTACGGCGCGCAGAAGTTCGAGTCGCTGGCCACGCACGCCAGCCAGGCCGAGAACATCTTCTTCCTGCAACTGGGCCAGGAACGGTTCACCGAGCTGATGGGCGTGGAGACCTTCGTCCGGGTCCGCGACACCACCGGCGCGCCGACGCCCGAGGACGACCTGTTCGCCGGGCTGCGCTGAGGCGGACGCGCCCCGCCCCGGCGGGCCGTATCCCCGCTGTTCCCCGACGCGACGGGGCCCGCAGCCGCCTGGCTGCGGGCCCCGCCTGTTGCCGGACGCGGGTCAGGCGGGCGCGCCGGTGACCGACGTCCCGGACCTGGTCACCTGGTATTTGATCTTCGTGCCGCTCCAGAAGTGGAACGTCAGCGTGACCGGGCCGTCCTTGACCTCGGCGAAGAACTCGGGCTTCATGATGATCGTGTTGGCGGTGTAGTCGGGCTGGAAGTTGGACCAGAACTCCTTGTAGGGGGTCCAGTTGGCCGGGCCGGCGGGGCTGCCGTCGGCGTACGTGGCCTCCATGGTGGCGAGCTGGTCGCCGCGGAACTGGGTGGGGATGGTGAACGAGCTGGTCGTCCCGGTGGCCGCCGCCTGCGTCGGCGGGTCGTAGGTGATGATGCTGATCTGCCACGGCACGCCCTGCGAGAAGCGGGCCTCGATGGTGGCGTTGACGCCGTAGGCGCGGCTGCCGACCAGCCGGGTCAGGGCCGAGGCGGTCAGGGTGAGGGTGGTGCCGGAGACGGTGTAGTCGGTGCCGTTGACCAGGTTGGTGCTGCCCTGCCGGAGGCCCTGGAACGTCGCACCGTTGAGGTTCAGGGTGAGCGACCTGCTGGTGATGGTGCCGGTGCGGGGCACGTAGACCTGGTCCGAGGAGGCGGTGGCGGAGCGGGTGGTCAGGCTCGCCTTCATCATGTCGTAGATGCCCTGGTCCCGCCATTGCAGCGTGTTGCGGTTGAGGAACGAGCCCGCGTCCCAGAGCATCGTGGTGAGCTTGCGGATCCGGGCGTGGTAGCCGACGGCCTCGAAGAACTTGAGCAGCTCGCCGCGTTCGATGATGCCGGGCCGGGTGTAGTCGTAGCTGAGCAGCGCCCACTCGCCGACGATCACCGGGATGCCCCGGGAGACGAACGTCTGCTGGACGCGGTCGAAGCCGTCGACGATGTCCTGCTCGACGTTGCTGTCGTAGCGGGTGCCGCCGGCGATGTTGACGCTGAACGGCCACCAGCCGTAGAAGTGGACGGTCGCGGCGATGTTGCGGTCCCCGAGCTGGTCGATCGTGGCCGTCAGCGCGTCGAGCCGCTCCTGGTTGGAGTTGGTGTAGAGGGTGGGCAGCACGAGCAGCCGGGTGGCGTTGTTGCCCCCGGACTGGCGCATCAGGCGGACGAACGCGACGTTCAGCTCGCGCAGCACCTCGTCGCTCTGGGCGTCCCCGGACGTGCCGGTGAACTGCGGCTCGTTGATGCTCTCGAACGTCAGCTTCGAGGAGTGGTCGCGGAAGGTGGTGGCGAGCTGGGTCCACAGCGCGGTGTACCGGTTCATCACGTTCGTGCGGTCACCGGGATAGGTGTTGATCCACTGCCAGGAGTCGTGGTGCAGGTTGACCAACACGTAGAGACCCTCCGCCAGCGACCAGTCGACGACCTGCCGGACCTTGGCCAGCCAGGCCGGGTCGAGGGTGTACGTCGGCGCGGGCCCGTGGTGGTTGCTCCAGGTCACCGGGATCCGGATGCTGCGGTAGCCCTGCGAACGGATCTTCTGCAGCAGCGCCTGGGTCACCGGCGGGTTGCCCCAGGCGGTCTCGTCGGGGATGGCGTCGTAGGTGTTGCCCAGGTTCCACCCGGGCTGCATCGCCGCGACCGTGGCCATCGCGTCCCCGCCCGGTGACGGCGACGGCGAGGTGGTGGGCGTCGGGGACGGGGGTGGGGTGCTGGTCGGGGTCGGGGTCGGCGTGCCGCCCACGCTCCCGGTGCAGGCCACACCGTTGAGGGTGAACGAGGTCGGTGCGGTGTTGCCGCCCGACCACGAGCCGTTGAAGCCGAAGGAGACCGAGCCGTTCGTGGCGATCGCCGCATTGTAGCTCATGCTCTTCGCGGTGACCTGGTCACCCGATGAGGTGACCGTGGCGTTCCACGCCTGGGTGACCCGCTGGCCGGACGGGAACGTCCAGCCCAGCGTCCACCCGTTGACGGCGTCGCCGAGGTTGGTGACCGACACGTCGGCGGTGAAGCCGCCCTGCCACTGGGACGGCACCGCGTACGCCACCCGGCAGCCGGCCGCCGCCTGGGCGTTGCCGGCGACCATCGTGCCCGCCATCATCAGCGTGGCGACCGCGGCGGCGATCAGGCCGATCCGCCGTCGTGTCTTTCCGAGGTACTGCGAACTCATCAGGGACTCCTCGCCATGGTGGCGGTTGAGGGGGTACGCGGGGCCGCGCGGGCGGACAGCGCTGCCCGCCCGCGCGACCGGAGAATGCGGAGTGTGCGGACGCTGCCCAGGCGTCCGCCGCGACCTTCAAGGCTCCCGAAGGGAAACGATCGGTCCGTCAAGGCCGAAAGTTTCCGGCCCGACGGTACGTCAACCGCTGATGTGCGTCAATGAATCTCGCCTCCCCGGGGACGGGGGCCGGCGGGCGGCGATGTCGCCGGGTCCTCGCCAGGCGAGAAGCCTTCCCCGCGGGTGGCGATCCACTTCGGGAATTTTCAGATCAAGCGTGGAAAGCGTCGGTGCCCGCCGGGCGACGGCCGAACGGCTATCCTTGCGCGCGGAACGACGCCGGTGGCCCGCCACGCGGCGGGACCGGCGTGGGGGTGGCCGTCGCGGGAGCGGTGCGTCGGCGTCGTCGGCGAGGCTGGTGCGGAAGAGGGGGCCGGGTTGACACACGGCGAGTCGGGCGAGCCGGTCGACGAGGCGGGCTCGGTCACCGATTCGACCAGGCCGGTGACGATCGCCGTCATCGCCCGGTCGGCCGGAGTGTCGATCCCGACCGTGTCAAAGGTGATCAACGGGAGGTCGGGCGTCGCCGCCGACACCCGGGCCAGGGTGGAGGCGGCCCTCAGCCAGCACGGATACCGCCGGTCGGCGCCGGTCACCCGCAGCAACATGATGGAGCTCGTCTTCGACGAGATCGAGGACATGTGGGGCCTGCAGATCATCCGCGGCGTCGAGCGGGCGGCCCGCAAGCAGCGCGTCGGCGTCGTCCTGACGGAGTTCGGCCCGCAGCACAACGCGATCCGGTACTGGATCGACGACACGCTCGCCCGCCGCCCGGACTGCCTGGTGGTGGTCGCCCAGCTCGGCGCGGAGCAGCACGACCAGCTACGCGCCCGCGGGATCCCGTTCGTGGTCTTCGATCCCACCGCCGAGCTGCCCGACGACGTGCCGTTCGTCGGGGCGACGAACTGGGCCGGCGGAAGGTCCGCCACCCGCCACCTGATCGAGCTGGGCCACCGGCGCATCGCGATGATCGGGGGCCCGCAGCACGTCCTGTGCTGCCGGGCCCGGCTGGACGGCTACCGGGCCGCCATCGACGCGTCGGGCCTGCCGGTGGAGCCCGGCCTGGTCGTCCACACCGGGCTGAACCACGTCGACGGCCGGTCCGCCGCGCTCGGCCTGCTGGGCCGACCCGACCGGCCCACGGCGATCTTCGCCTGCAACGACCAGCAGGCCCTCGGCGTCTACCAGGCCGCGCGGGAGCGCGGGCTGCGGATCCCCGCCGACCTCAGCGTGGTGGGCTTCGACGATCTGCCGCTGGCGGCGCTGGTCGACCCCCCGCTGACCACCGTCCACCAGCCGCTGGCCGAGATGGCCGCCACCGCCACCGAGCTGGCGCTCGCCCTCGGGCGGGGGGAACGCACCGCCCAGGTGCGACTGGAACTGGCGACGACCCTCACGGTCCGGCAGAGCACCGCACCCCCGGCGGGCTGACGTGGCCCCGGGCCGGCGCAGGTCCCGGCCCGTCAGACCCAGGGTGCGCGGCTGGCGCACGGGGTGGCCCGGCCGCCCGGCGGGCGGGCGCGTCACCGTTTCGGCAGAGCCACGATGCACGATGGTGAGATGACCACGAAGGGTTACGCGTTCGACAACGCGAGCGAACAGGCCGGCAGCCACCACGACGCGCTGGCCGACCTGCTGGACGAGTCGACCCGTGAGCTGCTCGGGGCGCTGACCGAACTGGACGGCAAGCGCTGCCTCGAGGTGGCCGCCGGCGCGGGAAGCATCGCCGGGTGGTTGGCCGAACGGGGCGCCGAGGTGGTCGCCACGGACATCGCGCCGCAGCACATCCCGGCTCGTGCGCGCCTGGCCGTCCGCCGACACGACATCGTCGCCGACGGGCCGCTGGGCGTCTTCGACCTCGTGCATGCCCGCCTGCTGCTCGGCCACCTGCCCCGACGTGAGGAGGCCCTGCGGCGGATGGTCGCGGCGGTGGCGCCCGGCGGCGTGCTGCTCGTCGGCGAGTTCGCGCCCGCCCCCGGCGACTTCGTGACGTACGCGCCGGACGAGGCGACCGCCGACGTGCTGACCCGCTACATGGCGGCTCATGCGGCGGCTCTCGTGGCCGCCGGCTTCGACCTCGCGTGGCCCCAGCGGGCTCCTGCGGCCTTCGTCGCGGCGGGCCTCACCGAGGTGGCCTTCCGGGTGCGGGGCGGCAGCTGGCGCGGCGGCGATCCGGGCTGCCGGCTGCTGCGTGCCGGCATCCCGCAGTTGCGGCCCGCGCTGCTGGCGCAGGGCCTGACCGACGCGGATCTGGCGGCGGCGATCGAGGCTCTCGGCGATCACCGGGTGATCGTGAACGGTTTCCACTTCATCCAGATCAGCGGCCGCGCCGCGTCGTCGCGCGGTGCGGCCTGAGCCGGATCCAGGACGCCGGGCGGCGAAGGCCCGGTGAGCTATCCTGGCTCCAGCCGACGGGACAGGAGCGCAGCGTGGCAGGTGACGACGACATCTCCGGGTGAGAGCCCGCAGCGGTGACCGACGGCGCACGACCCGCGCCTTCGCGTCGCCCATGTCGTCATGCCCTGCTCACGCCGGGCGGCGCGTGCGCGCCCGGATCACCTGTCTGCCGAGGTTCCCCATGTCCGACAGTCATGTCGTCAGCTCCGCCCTGTCCTTTTCCTGGCCGGACGGCACCCCCGTCTTCCAGGACCTGTCGTTCTCCGTGCCCGGCGGCCGCACCGGCCTGGTCGCGCCCAACGGCGCCGGCAAGTCGACCCTGCTGCGGCTCGTCGCCGGCGAGCTCCGGCCTGCCAGCGGCAGCATCACCGTCGAGGGAACGCTGGGCTACCTGCCCCAGCACCTGCCCTTCGCCCGGCACCAGACGGTCGCCCGGGTGCTCGGGGTCGACCACGTCGTCGCCGCGCTGCACGCCATCGAGGCCGGCGACGCCGCCGAGGAGCACTTCACCACCGTCGGCGACGACTGGGACGTCGAGGAACGGGCCCGCGCCGAACTCGACCGCCTCGGGCTGACCGACGTCGCGTTGGACCGCCGGCTCGGCACCCTCAGCGGCGGCGAGGTGGTGTCCCTCGGCCTCGCCGCCCAGTTGCTCAAGCGGCCCGACGTGCTCCTGCTGGACGAGCCGACCAACAACCTCGACGGCGAGGCGCGGGCGCGGCTGACCGCCGTGCTCCGCTCCTGGGCCGGCTGCCTGCTCGTGGTCAGCCACGACCGGGCGCTGCTGGACGAGATGGACCGCATCGCCGCCCTCGACCACGGCGAGATCCGCTGGTACGGCAGCGACCACACCGAGTACGAGCAGGCGGTGCGGGCCGAGCGGGAGGTCGCCGAGCGGCAGGTGCGGCAGGCCGCGCAGGACGTCAAGCGGCAGAAGCGCGAGCTCCAGCAGGCTCGCGAGCGGGCCGCCCGCCGCGCGTCCACCGCCTCGCGCAACCTGGCCGACGCGGGGCTGGCCCGGATCGTCGCCGGCAACCTCAAGCGCGACGCGCAGGTGTCGGCGGCCCGGTCCAACGACGTGCACGCCGCGCGCCTCGGCACGGCGCAGGCCCGGCTGGACCAGGCGAGCGCGGCTGCCCGCCGGGACGACGACCTCGCCCTCGACCTGCCGGAGACGACGGTGCCCGCCGGCCGCACCGTCTTCCACGGCGAGGCCCTGCAGGCCGCCTACGACGGGCGTCCGGTCTTCGCCGGCGACGGCGTCGGCCTGGACATCCGTGGCCCCGAACGGGTCGCCCTCGTCGGGCCGAACGGCGCGGGCAAGTCGACCCTGCTGCGGTTGGTCGGCGGCCACCAGGAGCCGGTCTCCGGCACCGTCGCGCGGGCGGAGGGCCGGGTGGCGTACCTGTCGCAGCGCCTCGACCTGCTCGACCCGGACCGGACGGTCGCCGCCAACCTCGCCGTCTTCGCGCCCTCGCGCAGCGAGGCGGACCGGATGAACCTGCTGGCCCGCTTCCTGTTCCGGGGCGCCCGCGCCCACCTGCCGGTCGGCGTGCTGTCCGGCGGCGAACTGCTGCGCGCCACGCTGGCGTGCGTCCTGAACGCCGAGCCGGCACCGCAGCTGCTGCTGCTCGACGAGCCCACCAACAACCTCGACCTGGCCAGCGTGGCGCAGCTGGAGAGCGCGCTCCTGGCGTACCGGGGGGGCGTTCGTCGTGGTCAGCCACGACGACCGTTTCCTGGCCGCGATCGGGGTGGACCGCTGGCTCCGGCTGGCCGGCGGCCGGCTCACCGAGGCGGGCGGGCCGCAGTGATCGGCCGGCCACCCGCCGACGAATCTGTCCTAGGACGCTCTAGGGGGTGTGCGCCGGCCGGCGGCTGAGCAACGGCCTGGGCAGGGGATGAGTAGCGGCTACTCAGGCGTCGGGCCGCGCGGTGGCGTGAACTGGTTCCACCGCCGGCACCGCGCCGGCGCCGAGAGGGAAGGAACCCGGCAATGGGACTGTTCAAGCAGCTCAAGGACATGCGGAACGTCGTCGAGGCGGCCCCCGCGATGATCTCCGAGGCCCGCGCCCTGCAGCAGCAGGCCAGCCAGGCCCAGGCCGCCGGCGGCTTCGGCCCCGGCTACGGCGGTGGCGTCGCCGGCTACGGCAACGTGGCGGTGCCGCAGCCGGCCGACGTGCCGCCGGGCGACCCGCGCCTCACCCCGATCGAGGGGGTCGGCCTGGAGCTGTACGCCCGGGCGTCGAAGGCCGCCGCCACCCGCGGCCTCGACGAGGCCGGCATGGCCCGGTACGCCGCCACCCTCGGCGTCGACCCGGCCGCCTGGCCGGCGGCCGTCGCCGGGTGGAACGCCCGGATGCGGGGCGACATGCAGCTCGCCACCCACTTCGGTCGGCTCTACCAGGAAGCGCAGGTCTGACCATGGGATTCCTCAGCTCGCTGCGGGACCTGCGCCGCCAGGCCGACGAGATCGACCGCACCTACGACCCGGGGCCCAACTGCGCCAGGGGCTGGCCGCCATGCAGCAGATGCGCCAGCAACTGGCCGGTCAGCAGGCGACCGCCCACCTCGCCACGACCGGCACGCCGGCGACGGCCACGATCGTCGGGCTCCGCCAGACCGGGGGGTACGTCAACCACGCCCCCCTCGTCGAGATCCAGCTCATGGTCACCCCCGCCGACCGGCCGCCGTTCCCCGCCACGCACACCGGCCTCGTGCCGCCGGTGTACCTCGGTCAACTCCGACCCGGCGGCACGGTGGCGGTCCGCTACAGCCCGACCGACCCGAACAGCGTCGCCGTCGTCTGGGGCCAACCGGCGTGACGCCGGCGCGCCACAGTGGATGGTGGCCGCCGGCCACGGTGGGCCACCCGTCGCGACCCGTCTGATCGCCACGCCTGGATCCGCAGGCGCCGCGCTATAGAATCCGGCGTCGTGCCGACGACGAGGACGCCGAGCAGGTGTCCGTCCTGTGCCCACGACCTGGTTCCGCCGCAGGTGGGCACGGTTCCCTGGTGCCTCGCCTGCCGGTGGAACCTGGAGGTGTACGACGTCGCCCTGGCTCCCTGGCGCGGCACCAGGACGATCGGCCGATGGGGATTCCGGCGCGGGCTCAAGCTCGACCGATCGACGCACGAGCAGCTGCTGGCCGACCCGCAGGGGCGCGAGGCCGGTGCGTCGACCGGTGAGGTCTGGCTGTTGGCGGTCTCCGTGGTGCTGGCCCTGCTCGGGGTGGCCGCGCTGGGCTACCTCGGCTGGCTCGTGGTCGCCAGCGGTCTGTCGCCGGGGATCCGGCTGGTCCTGGCGATCCCCGCCGTGCTCGTCCTGCTGCTGGTCAAGCCCGCGTTCGGGCGGGTGCCCAGGCACGGCCTGATCACCGAGCGCGCGGCCCCCGAGCTGCACCGGCTGGTGCGCGAGGTCGCCGAGGCCGCCGGAACGCCGGTCCCTGACGTGATCTGCGCCGACCTGAGCATCAACGCCGCAGTCGCCCAGCTGGGGTGGCGCCAGCGGTCGGTGCTCGTCATCGGCATCCCCCTCTGGGTGATGCTGCCGCGGGCCGCCCGCGTCTCGGTCCTGGCCCACGAACTGGGTCACCTCGCCAACGGCGACCCGTTGCGGGTGCGGTGGACGCTGCCGGCGAGGACGTTCGGCGCCCGGGCGGTGGCGGCCACCGGTGGGCGGAACCCGTGGCGGCGGGCCCTCGGCACGGCGGACTCGCTGGCCGAACGGCAGAGTGGCCTGGTCGTCCTCCTCGGGATGGCCGTCCACGGGACCATCGCCCTGGTCAATGTCGTCGGCGCGACCGTGCAGCTGCTCGTCGACAGCGTCGCGATGCCCGACAGCCGCCGCGCCGAGTACCGGGCCGATCTGGTCGCCCGCCGGGTCGCCGGCACCGCGCCCTTCCTCCGCTCGTCGGAGACGGTGCTGCTCGCCGACCGGATCTGGCGGGACCTGTGGCATCTGGCGCCCCGCATCGACGGTGAACAGCTCGAGGAGCTGGCGGCCGAGGCCCGGCAGCGCCTGGCCGTCCAGCTGCCGCTGGCCCGTCAGGTCAGCCGGCGGGCCACCGACCTGTGGAGCACCCACCCGAGCGAGGACCAGCGGATGCGCCTGATCGAGGCCCTGCCCGACGTCGACGGGGCCCTTTGCGTCGACGACACCCGCTGGGCCGCGATCGACACCGAACTCAAGCCCTGGCGTCGTGCCGCGCACCACGCCCTCCTGGGAACCCGGGACCGGTACTGAGGCGCCTGCCCGCCGCCCGGCCGACGAACTTCGTACCCGGACGGGCCCGTGACATGATGGCGCCCATGGCAAACCAGGGGGACGTCGGCGGGCCCCACCGCCGCAGTGGGTCGGGCGCTCTCGCGGACGGCGCGGACGGTGACAGCGCCGAGGCGCGGCTCGCCCTCGCCCAGCACCCCGAGACGCCCCAGCTGACCCTCATCGACCTGGCGGCCGACCCGTCGCCCCTGGTCCGCAGGGCGGTCGCGGGCCGCACCGACGCGCCCGCCCAGGCGCTGCGGCCGTTGGCCCGGGACCACGACCGTCAGGTCAGGGAGGCCGTGGCGAGGAACCCCTCGGCCTCGGTCGGCAACCTGGTGCGGCTGGTCAAGGACGCCGACCGGTGGGTCCGCTGGGCGGTCGCCGGCAATCCGGCCTGCGACGAGTCGGTTCGCCGGGTGATGGCGCAGGCCCACGACAAGGAGCTTCGCGGTCTCCTCGCCGAGTCGCGCGAACTGGAGCCCGACCTGGCCGCGCGGCTGGTCGACGACGTCTCCCCCGAGGTGCGGGAACGTCTCGCCACCCACACCCACGACCCCGAGGTGATCACCGCCCTGCTGGCCGACCGCACCGCGCGCGTACGCCGGGGGCTCGCCCGCAACCCGCGGACCAGCACCGCCCAGCGTGGCGCGCTCGCCCGGGACCCCGTGGCGGACGTGCGCGTCGCGTTGGTGCTCGCGGTCGAGCTGACGGAGGCGGACCTGCGGCACCTGGTCGACGACCGGTCGGTGCAGGTGCGGATGGCGGTGGCGACGTCGGAGCTGGTCCCGCCGCACATCCGGCAGGCGCTCCGTGACGACCCCGACGAGATGGTCGCCGACGCGGCGCGAAGCCCCCGCCCCGGGCGGGGCAACTCCCCGGTGGTGCAGGCTCCCCGCGTCGGCCACCGGGCCGCTGGCGGCGACCGGCGTCGACCGGGCGGTGCCCGGCGCTGACGGCGGCGGTGGGGAAGGTGTGGCGATGACCGAAGCCGGTTGGCAGCCGAGCGCGCCGGGCGTCATGCGACTGCCGTCCGGACGGCTGGTGCGTGGCCGTGGCCTGCGGAACCCGCTGCCGGACGGGCCCGAGCCGCAGTTCGGGGTCTACCTGGTAGGCGCCCCGCCGGGGCCGGTGCCGTGGGACAGCCGGTGGGTCCGCTGCCGTGACTTCTGGCTGCCGGCCGACCGCGTGGACTTCGCGGCCGCCCTGCGCGAGGCGCTGGACCGGGCCGGTACGCAGCGGGTCGAGCTGGCCTGCGGGGGCGGCTTCGGGCGCACCGGGACGGGGCTGTCGTGCCTGGCGATCCTCGACGGGGTGCCCCCGGTCGAGGCCGTCGCCTACGTCCGCGCGCACTACCTGCCCCAGGCCGTGGAGACGCCGTGGCAGCGGCGGTTCGTCGCCCGCTTCGACCCGGCGGCGCAGCACCGCCGCTGACCGGCCCGTGCCCCGGTCCGCCGCCCCCTGTTCGTGCTCCCGCCCGCACCGGGCCAGCGCGGCGAGGTCGGCCGGACCGAGGCGGCCCAACCGAGGCCAGCCGAACCGAGCGGTCCAACCGAGGCGGCCGAGGTCGCCGGCCTGTCGCGGCGGCCCGGCGGCCGGTAGCGTCGTCGGCGTGGATTTCGCCGCCATCGCCGCCCGGCTCGGGGTGCCCGTCGAGGACGTCGAGCGCGTGCACCGGCTCGCCGGGGACGGGCCGTCGGCTCCGCTGCCCGCCAGGGCCGACGCGCCCGCGATCCTCGACCGGCTCGCGGTGCCCCCGGACGACGCCGCCGAGATCATGGCCGGCTGGCCGGACGCCGGCTCTCCGCTGTGGACACCCGAGCTGCGCTGGCTGCTCGACCGCTCGACCGCCCTGGTCCGCGCAGATCTCGGGGGGCACGGCTGGCTGTCGCCCGGCCCGGCGCTGCCCCGCGACCGGGGTCCCGCCTGGCGGCACCTCTACGGCTACGCCTACCTGGCGCTGGTCGACGTCGTCAGGGGCTACCACCGCGACCACGGCATCGCCGACGCCGTGTCGTGGACGACCCTCGCGGACCTGGGCCGCAACCTCGCGGTCGACCGGCGGATGCGCGGCGAGGGCTGGCCGGTGATGCAGAGCTGGCTGACGCTGCACGTGCGCGGCGGCCTCTACGAGCTGGGCCGGTTGCAGCACCACCGGGGCGACGGCGCGATCGGCCTGCACATCCCCGACTCGGGGCCGTTGACCCCGGAGGCGGTCGCGGCGTCGCTCGACGAGGCCCGCGGATTCTTCCCGCGCCACTTCCCCGACGAGCGCTACACGGCGTTCGCCTGCGGCTCGTGGCTGCTCGACCCGCAGCTGCGGGAATACCTGCCCGAGAGCTCCAACATCGTGCGGTTCCAGCGGAGGTTCGAGCTGGAACCCTACGAGGAGCCGGAAGGGCTCGACGCCGACGTCGAGGTGCTGCGGTTCGTGTTCCGCACCCTGACCACGCCGCTGGACCGGCTGCCGCGCCGCACCGCGCTCCAGCGGGCGGTCGTCGACCACCTGACGGCCGGGCGTCACTGGCAGTGGCGGCAGGGCCGCTTCCCGCTCTAGGCCGTCCGGTGCTTCCCGGCGGGCGGGGTCAGCGTGCCGGGCGCCAGCCGAGCAGGGGGCCCAGCCGGGTCGCGATGTCGGTGAGCAGCTGCACGTAGTCGGCGTGGTCGAAGGTGAAGGGCAGGGCGAAGGCCACCTCGTCGACCTCCCGGAACGCGGCGAGGGCGGTCAGTTCCTCGGCGATCCGGTCGGACGGCCCGATCAGGTCGCGGGCGAACACCATCCGCTGCGGCCCCTGCGGCGCCGCCGTCCGAGGGGTGCGCCGACGGACATACTCCTCGTAGCGGGCGCGCTGCTCGGCGGTGGCGCTGTCGGTGGGAATGACCACCAGCCCCTGCGACACCCGGGCGGCGGGCCCGGCCGGGTGGTGGGCGCGGTACGCGCGGATGTGCGCGAGCTGGATGTCGTCGAATTCGGTGGCCTCCTCGGCCTTGACCACGCTGCTGGTCAGCAGGTTCATGCCCTGCTCGCCGGCCCAGCGCGCCGACCGGAGGCTGCCGGCGCCGTACCACATCCGGTGGATCAGGCCGGGGGAGTACGGCTGCACCCGGCGGGAGTACGCCTCGAATCCCTCGACGCCGTCGAGGTCGCTGGCCGGCTCCCCGCGTACGAGGTCGAGCAGCCGACGGACCCGGGTGTGGCCGAAGTCCTCGGCGTCGCCGGTGTCCGGATACAGTGCGTGCCGCACCCGGTCGTAGTGCATCGGCGGGCCCACGCTGACCCCCGGGTTCAACCGGCCGCCGGAGAGGACGTCCACCGTGGCCAGGTCCTCCGCGAGGCGGAGCGGGTTCTCCCAGCCGAGCGGGATGACCGCGGTGCCGAGCTCGATGCGGCGGGTGCGCTGCGTGGCGGCCGCCAGCACGGCCACCGGCGAGGAGATGCCGAACTGGAGGTGGCGGTGGCGCACCCAGGCGCTGTCGAAGCCGAGCTGCTCGCCGAGCTCGATGAGGCTCAGCGTCGCCTCGTGGCCCGCCAGGGGATCCGCCTCGTCGAAGAGGCCGATCGTGAGGAAGCCGAGCTTGTGCAGGGACACTGGGGTCTCCGTCGCTGGTGGGGGAGGGCGTCACCACGATAACCCCCCTGGGTCATGGGAAATGGGCGACCGGTGGTGACTGCGGCGCCGGGGTTTCGGTGCGATGCTTCGACAGGAGACGATGAGCGACCACGCCGGCCGGGACGGCCGCGTCCGGACCGAGTGGGGAGAGTCATGACCGGCGAGTTCACCGGACTGACCGCCGTGGTGACCGGCGGTGCCTCCGGCATCGGCCTGGCCACCGCCCGCATGCTCGCCGGGCGGGGGGCGGCCGTCGCCTGCCTCGACCTGGACCCGTTCGGGGTGCCGGCCCCGCTGCACGGCCTGCGCTGCGACGTCACGAGCGACACGTCGGTGACCGAGGCCGTCGCCGCCGCGGCCCACCACCTCGGCGGCATCGACATCCTGGTCAACAACGCCGGCGTCGGCGCGCAGGGGTCCGTCGAGGCGAATCCGTCCGACGAGTGGCACCGGGTCTTCGACGTCAACGTGGTGGGCATCGTCCGGGTCACCCGGGCGGCCCTGCCCCACCTGCGGGCCTCCGCCTGCGCGGCCGTCGTCAACACCTGCTCCATCGCGGCGACCGTGGGTCTGCCCGACCGGGCGCTCTACAGCGCCACGAAGGGCGCCGTGCAGGCGTTGACCCTCGCCATGGCCGCCGACCACGTCGCGGAGGGGATCAGGGTCAACTGCGTCAACCCGGGCACCGCCGACACCCCCTGGGTGCGCCGGCTGCTCGACTCGGCCGCCGACCCGGCCGCCGAGCTCGTCGCACTGCGGGCCCGCCAGCCCATGGGCCGGCTGGTCGCCGCCGACGAGGTCGCCGCCGCGATCGCCTACCTGGCCAGCCCGCTGGCCGCCTCCACCACCGGGACCGTGCTCGCCGTCGACGGCGGCGTGCACGGCCTGCGCGTCCGGCCGGCCGCCGCCGGAGGCCCCCCGCCGAGCACCCACCCCCGACCCGGCAACGAGGAGACGTCATGAGGACCACCCGCCTGGGGCGCTCGTCGGCCCCGGTCACGACAGTGGGGTTCGGCGCGGCCGGGATCGGCAACCTGTACCGGGCGGTCGACGACGACACGGCCCGTCGGGCGGTCGAGGCCGCGTGGCATGCCGGCATCCGCTACTACGACACCGCCCCGCACTACGGCCTCGGCCTGTCGGAGCGCCGGCTCGGCGCGGCGCTGGCGGGCCGGCCCCGCGCGGAGTTCACGGTCTCCACGAAGGTCGGCCGGATCCTGGTGCCGTCGCCGCAGACCGCGCATCTGCGCGACGAAGCCGGCGGGTTCGACGTTCCCGCCGACCACGCGCGCCGCTGGGACTTCAGCGCCGACGGGGTGCGCCGGTCGCTGGAGTCCAGCCTCGCCCGGCTGGGCCTCGACCGGGTGGACGTCGTGCTGATCCACGACCCGGACGAGCACTGGCGGCAGGCGGTCGACGAGGCGTACCCGGCCCTGCACGAGCTGCGCGACCAGGGCGTGGTGGGCGCGATCGGCGTCGGGATGAACCAGTGGCAGATGCTGGAGCGGTTCGTCACCGACACCGACATCGACGCCGTGATGCTCGCCGGCCGTTACACCCTGCTCGACCAGTCGGCGGCGCGTACGCTGCTGCCCCGGTGCCGGGAACGGGCGGTCGGTGTGCTCGCCGCCGGGGTCTTCAACAGCGGCATCCTCGCCACCGAGCCACCGGGACGGACGTACGACTACGGGCCGGTGCCGGACGCGACGTACGCCAGGGCGGTGCGGATCGCGCAGGTGTGCCGCGCACACGGGGTGAGCCTGCCGCAGGCGGCCATGGCCTTCGTGGCGCGGCATCCCGCCGTCGTCTCCGTGCTGTTCGGCGCGGGCAACGCCGAACAGGTCGACCGCAACGTGCAGCTCGCCGCCACGCCGGTGCCCGACGCCCTGTGGGGCGATCTGCTGGCCGAGGGGCTCATCGACCCGTGACGTTCCCTCCGTGCGGCGTGCGGGCGGCAGCGCCTCATCGGCCGGCGTTCACGAAGGCGGCGATCTCGTCGAGCCCCGGGCGGTAGCCGTCGCTGGTGTCCACCTCGATCTCGGGCACGGCGAGCCGGACGGGTTGGAAGCCCCGGTGGCCGAGGGCGTGGGTCTGCCGGTCACCGAGGTACGCGTCGGCGTGGGCCCGCCGGATCGCGTTCTCGTCCTGCCGTCGCCGGACGCGGTCGAAGGCCGCCTGCGCGGTGACCCGGCAGTGCACCACCCGGACGTCGGCGATCCCGAGCAACGGCTGCAGGCCGGGGCGCCAGAGGCGGTCCTGGAAGGCCGCCTCGGCGACCGTCGTGACGCCTGCGGTCAACAGCAGCCGCAGCACCTCGAAGAACGTGGGCAGGGTCCGGAGGCTCAGCTCGTCGGTCGGTGCGGCGACGAAGTCGCCGGCCGCGTGGACCATGCCCTCCTTGATCTCGTCCCGACAGATCGCCGGGCACCCGATCCGCCGGGCGAGCAGGTGGGCGAGTGTCGTCTTGCCCGCCCCCGACGGTCCGCTGACGACGACGAGCGTCGGCCTTGTTTCCATCAGGTCGTTATAGCCTGTTTCTGATCTGTGTGGCTGGTCGTCTGGTAGGGGTGCTAGTGGCAACGCCGTTCAGTTAGGGCGTGGCGGGGCTGGTCAAGGGGTGTGTTGATCAGGGTGTGAGAGGCGGGGTTCCGGTATCAAGGTTTGTCACTCCAAGACAACCCGAACCAGGAACCCCGCTCGGTGGAACAGATTGCCATAACACGGACGGTCACGGTAGCTGCCGGACCGTTCGCGGCGGGTCATCTCGGTGAGCTGACCCGCCTCGTGCCGTTCGAGATGGTCGATGACGTCCTCGCCGCGACCCGGCGTACGCAGCGACGTGTGCGCCTGTTGCCGGCCCGGGTCGTGGTGTACCTGCTGCTGGCCGGCTGCTTGTTCGCCGACTGCGGCACTCCTTTGCATCCGTCGACGTTCGGGATGGGCGGACGCACGCCGAGGATCCACTCTGGCTTAATAGTCAAATGATTTGTATATTCTATCGCGTGACACGTCCGATGAGAGAACCGACGTTCTGGATCCTGACCGCCCTGGTGGAGCAGCCCCGCCACGGATACGGCGTGATCCAGCAGGTAGCGAAGCTGTCCGGTGGTGAGACGCGGCTGCTGCCGGCCACGCTCTACGCCGCGCTGGACCGGCTGGCCGCCGAGGGACTGGTGGAGGTCGACCGGGAGGAGGCCGTGGACGGACGGCTCCGCCGCTACTACCGACTGACCGAGGAGGGCGGCGCCGCGTTGACTGTGGAGACGCAACGACTCAGTCGCAAGGTGCAGACCGCCACCCGGCTGCTGAACACCCTGAGTCCGCCCGCCGGGCCGGCGACGGTGACGTTCGGATGAGAGAGACGAGATCGGCGACGCACCGGCGCTACCGTCTGCTCGCGCGCGCCTACCCGCCCGGGCCTCGCCGCGCCGAACTGCTCGACACGATGCTCCTGGCCGCCGAGGAAGCGGGTCGCCGCAGACCTGCCGTACGGGAGATCCTCGACGTGCTCCGGCACGCCCCGCGAGCGCGGCTGGGGCGACCGGGCAGCCGGGCGGTGGTCCCCGTCGCCGTCGTCGTCGCGCTGCTCAGCGGCTTCGTGACCGCGTCGCTCGCCGCCCGCCTCGTCGGCGAGACCGACCGGCCGCTGCCCACCGCGACGGACATGGCCGGCATCGCCGCACTGGTCACGCCGGGTGTCCTGGCCCCCACACTTGAGCGGCACGACCGGGTCTTCGTCAACGGTAACGGCGAGGCCCAGTTCAGCCAGGTCCGCTACCAGGCCGACCATGTCACGCCGATACCCGACCTGCGCAGCTATGACGCCGATGTCGCCGACCGACTGACCGCCGTCGGCTGGAGACTCGGGCCGACGTCCTTCGCGGGTCACACCGATCTGCGTACCGCCGAGACCCTGACTGCGGCGAAGGACGGTTGGGTGCTGACCTTCGCCAACAACCACCAGTCCCTGAACCCGACAGACGGTGGTTGGTTCGAGGTCTCGGTACGCCGGGCCGAGCCGGCCTCGCTGCCCGCCGCATTCGCGGCAGGCGGGCTGCTCGGCACCGCGATCGGCTGGCTGTTGGCGGGCTGGGCGAGCCGCCGCTCGGAGCACCATCCGGCGGCCAGCGGTGTTCTCGCCCTGCTGGCCGTCGTGGCCGGCGGGAGCGCCGTCTTCATGGTCATCCACGTCGTACGGGACTACCTCGCCGTCCTCAAGTGGGGATTCGCCACCCATGAGGGACCGATCTGGTCGTGGCTCGTTCTCGGCGACGAGGGCCAACTCCTGCTCGCACCGACGATGCTCGCCGCCGTCGTGGCGATCGTGATCCTGGCCCTGTGCCGCCCTCACCGCGCAGGACCGTCGTCCCGCCCCTCCCCGGTCCCACGCGTCAGCAAACCGATCGTGCTCGCGACGTTCGGGCTGGTGGCGATCAGTACGGTCGCCTGCACCGGGTTCAGCCGAGAACTGGTCGTCATCGCGGTGCTCATGGCGATCGCGTGGGCAGGGCACCTGGGTCGGACCAGAAAAAACCGGCGGGACTGTACAAATAACGGCTGATCGACCGATCAAGGGAGAGACGCCAGATGACGACCGAGACCACCGTGGGACAGTCGGCCGCCGGGCCGGTGGGTGCGGTCACGGATGAGCAGTTGATCGCGATGCTGGTCGATCGGGCTCGTGATGACGGGTTGAAGCTGACCGGTGAGGGCGGGCTGCTGCAGCAGCTGACCAAGCGGGTCCTCGAGTCCGCCCTTGAGGGAGAGATCACCGACCACGTCGGCTACGACAAGCACGACCCGGCCGGTCGGGGCAGCGGGAACACCCGCAACGGCAGCCGGACCAAGACGGTGCTCACCGACGTCGGGCCGGTCGAGGTGCGAGTTCCACGCGATGCCGCCGGGACGTTCGAGCCGCAGATCGTGCGCAAGCGTCAGCGGCGCCTGACCGGGGTCGACGACATGGTGCTGTCGTTGTCGGCCAAGGGCTTGACCCATGGGGAGATCGCCGCGCATCTGGCTGAGGTCTATGGCGCCGAGGTGTCGAGGCAGACGATCTCCACCATCACCGACAAGGTGATGGACGGGATGGCCGAGTGGCAGAACCGGCCTCTCGACAGGGTGTATCCGGTCGTGTTCATCGACGCCGTCAACGTCAAGATCCGCGATGGTCAGGTCGCGAACCGGCCGATCTACGTCGTCATGGCGGTCACGGTCGACGGCAACCGGGACATCCTCGGGATCTGGGCTGGTGACGGTGGTGAGGGCGCGAAGCACTGGCTGCATGTGCTCACCGAGCTGAAGAACCGCGGTGTCGCCGACGTGTTGATGCTGGTCTGTGACGGGCTCAAGGGCCTGCCGGACGCTGTCGCGACGGTGTGGCCGCGCACGATCGTGCAGACCTGTGTGGTGCATCTGTTGCGCAACTCGTTCCGGTACGCGGCTCGCCAGGACTGGGACAAGATCGCCAAAGCACTCAAACCGGTCTACACCGCGGCGACCGAGGACGCCGCGACCGAACGGTTCCTCGAGTTCGCCGAGACCTGGGGACGCAAGTACCCGGCGATCGTGAAGCTGTGGGAGAACGCCTGGGCCGAGTTCGTGCCCTTCCTCGCCTTCGACGTGGAGATCCGCAAGGTCATCTGCTCCACCAACGCGATCGAGAGCGTGAACGCCCGCATCCGCAAGGCCGTCCGCGCCCGGGGCCACTTCCCGAACGAGGCCGCAGCACTCAAGTGCGTCTACATGGCGTTGATGAGCCTCGACCCCACCGGCACCGTACGCCGACGGTGGACCATGCGCTGGAAGGCACCCCTGAACGCCTTCCAGATCGCCTTCGAAGGCCGGCTCACCCCGGCCAACAACTGACCACCTCAACAACCAAGATCAGCCGTTAACTTGACAGGGCGCGTTGCCGGGCCCGGCGGGGAGACCGCCCGGCCAGCAACGCGGCCAGCTCGACGTTCTCCACGGCGGTCAGCTCGTCCATGAGGTGGAACGACTGGAAGACGAAGCCGATGTGCTGTCGCCGCAGCTGGGCGAGGGCGCGTTCGCTCATGGCGTCGACCCGCTGCCCGGCCAGCACGATCTCGCCGTGGGTGGGGCGTTGCAGCCCGCCGAGCAGGTGCAGCAGGGTCGACTTGCCGCAGCCGCTGGGACCCATGATGGCCAGCGTCTGCCCCGCCGGCACTTCCAGGTCGACGTCGTCGACCGCGCGCACGAGGGCGCTGTCCCGGCCGTACCACCTGCTCACCGCGCGGGCCCGCAGCACCGCCGGCCCGGTCATGCGGCGCCACCCGGCGTGCCCCGCCGCCCTCGGTCATCGCTTGGCCTCCTGCCCGGCCTGGTCACGCCCGGTCCAGGTCCGCTCGCACGCTTCCAGCCACTCCAGGTCGGCCCGCAGCCGCAACACGACCCCCTCCAACAGCAACCCGACGACCGGGTCCACCGCCCGGTCCAACGCGGCCCGCTGGGCGTCGCGCAGGCGGCGCAGCACCTCACGCCGCTGCGCGTCGACCAGATCCACCGGGTCGGCGAGCCGGGCGGCAGCGGCGGCCACCAGCTTGAGGTGGAACTCGGTGAGGTCGGGCCTCGGCCAGTGCACCTCGGCTAGCCAGGCGGCGACCCGCTGCTGCCCGGCAGGGGTCAACGCGTAGACCCGGCGGTCGGGCCGGTCCGCACCCTAGGGCGATTTGACACCCCCGATAGCTAACAGTGGGGTGGTGGACACGGAACGGGTCCGGCGGGCGTACGCCCGCCGCTCGTGCGGGGAGCAGCAGTGATCCGGTGCCGTTGCGCACGCGCCGCGACGCGGGGGCGACCCGCAACCGACGGCAGCGGTCAGATCATCCCGGCACGGAGGGCGTACGCGACCGCGTGCGAGCGGTTCCGCAGCTTGAGGCGGTGCGTGAAGCCGTAGATGACGTTCTTGACGGTGCGTTCGGAATAGCAGAGCCGGCTGGCGATCTCGTTGGTGTCCAGGCCCTCGGCCATCAGGCGGAGCACGTCGATCTCCCGCGCGTTCAGGCCCGAGGCGGTCAGGCCGTGCGGGGTGAGCACGTCGCGCTGGAGCCGCTCGATGTGCTTGAGCAGCTCGCCGACCAGGTTCGGGGGCATCACCCCGCCGCCGTCGCGGGCCGCCACCAGGCTGTCGACGAGCCGGTCCGTGGTGATCGCCGCCCGGGGCTGGATCGCCACCACCCGGCAGTCGACCGCCGTGATCAACTCCGTCTGGCTGATCTCGTTGGCGATCAGGACGGTGGGCGCGCCGGATCCGGCCGCGTTGCGCCGCAGCACCGCCACGACGTCGGTGGTGAGCCGGTCGGCGACGACGAGCAGCACGTCGGCCTCGTCCTGCCGCCCGTCGTCGAGCAGGGTCACCTCGGCACGATGCCGCAGGTAGTCGCCGACGCCGGCCCGGCTCAGCGGATCCGTCGCGTGCACGGCGACCCTGACCTGTTCCACAACAACCTCCCGGTGACTCGGCACGCGACCAAGTCTCGGCAGGGCGTCTTCACGAACCCTTCACGATCCCGGCGGGCGGCTCACCGCGGCGGCCGGCGGGCGAGCCGGAGGGCCTCGATGTACTTGGGTAGCTCCCGGGCGGCGTGCTCCAGCCGGCCGGGCGTCAGCTGCTCGGCGAAGACGACGTCCACCACGGCCTGGGCGAGCCCCGGCGGCAGGTCGCACACGGCGGGACGGGCCCCGCCCTCCCACACCCGCAGGATCCGCATCCGCTCCACGACGACGTCCAGCGTGCGCCGCAGCCCGGCGACGGCCTCGTCGGCCACCGCCGCGTCCAGCTCCAGGCGGCCCTGCGTGGCCAGGGCGAGGAACAGGTCCCCGGCGAAGTCCTCGGCGTCCAACGGGCCCGCCCTCAGCCGACCGCGGCCAGGCCGCCCGTCGGCTGCGGGCTCCAGCTCACGCCGACCAGGTCGGCCACGGCGAGGGTACGCGACGCGGCGGTGCGGGCCAGGCCGGCGGCGAGCAGGTGCGCGCCGCGTACAGTGGGCTCGGCCAGCCGCGCGGCCAGGTCCGCGATCGCCGCGCGGACCTCGTCGGGCACCTCGTGTCCCCGGCGCAGCAGCTGCCGTACGGCGATCTCGCCCAGCTCGGCGGCCGAGTGCGGTGGCACCCGCCAGTGCCGGCCGAAGGCGTCCGCCAGCCCCGGCACGCCGTCGGTTGCCGGCTCCTCGCCGATCAGGACCACCAGCGGGTCGGCAGGGTTGTCGCGCATCTCGTCGACCAACGCCTCCAGCACCTCGGCGGCGGCCTCGACGCGGGCGTGCTCGACGACGAGCACCCCGCCCCGCGCGTCGCGGACCGCCGCCCGGACCAGGTGGCGGGCCTGGCCGGGCCACTGCGGCGCGAGGTCGCCGGCCACCGACACCCGGACCAGCTGGCCGGTCGACACCAGGCCCAGCTCGGACAGCGCCGCGGCGTAGTGCCGGGCGTACTCGGTGCGGCCGTCGCCCCGCCGGCCGGTGATGACGACGTTGCCGGCCCTGCCGATCGACCGGTGACGGCCGCGTAGCCGGCAGAGCTCCACCAGGGTCGCCGCGGCGGCCTCGCGCACGGCCTCGCCGCCGACCAGCTCGCCCATCCGCCGCCAGCCGTGGGTCGCGTCGACCGCGCCGGCCGGGTCGGCCGCCGCGTCGGGCGCGGAGTCGGCCGGCGTCGGCAGCTCGTCGAGCAGGGCCAGCTCCGGCCCCAGGTCGGCAGCGGTCAGGCGGTTCAGGGCGACGTCCCGGCCCGGCGGCAGGGCCGCCAGCCGGGACGCCTGGTTGTTGATCATCGCCTCGAACAGTTTGCGGGCGACCCGGCCGTTGCCGAACGTCGGCCCCTTCGGCACCCGCTCGAAGTAGCGGGTCACGGCGTCGTGGGCGTCGTCGGTCAGCTCGTAGTAGTGCTTGGCGCACAGGTTCGACGTGATCGTGACCAGCTCGTCGACCGAGTAGTTCGGGAACTCGACGGTCCGGGTGAACCGGGAGGCCAGGCCGGGGTTGGAGTCGAGGAACCGCCCCATCAGCTCCGAGTAGCCGGCCACGATCACGACCAGCTCGTCGCGGTGGTCCTCCATCATCTTCATCAGCGCGTCGATGGCCTCCTGGCCGAAGTCCGGCCCGGACCCGCCCGAGCCGGCGGAGAGCGTGTACGCCTCGTCGACGAACAGGACCCCACCCAGCGCCCTGGTGACCAGCTCGGTGGTCTTGATCGCGGTCGATCCGATGTACTGTCCGACCAGGTCCGCCCGGGCCGCCTCGACCAGGTGTCCCTTGGTCAGGACGCCGAGTTCGGCCAGAACCGAGCCGTAGAGCCGGGCCACCGTGGTCTTGCCGGTGCCCGGCGGGCCGGCGAAGACGAGGTGCCGGCTCATCGGCGGCATCGGCAGGCCCATCCGCTGCCGCGCCTGCGCCATCCGGATGAGGTTGACCAGGGCGCTGACCTCCTGCTTGACGCCCCTGAGCCCGATCAGGCCGGCGAGTTCGCCCAGCGCCCCGGCCGGCGACTCCGCGCCGGGCGGTGGGGTCGGCGGCCCGTCGTCGGCCGGGGACGCGTCGGGCGGGCGGGGGGAGTGGCCCGGCGCGCGAACGGGGTCCTCCGTGTCCCGCAGCGCCACCCGGGCGTCCGCGCCGCGGCGCAGGTCCTCCCCGGCGCTGCCCCGCACCGTGCAACGGGTCAGCTCGACCGGCAGGCCGGTGTCGACGCCGACCCCGTCGCCGGCGCTGTCCAGCACCTCGCACTCGGTGAGGGTGCCGCTGCTGCCGGGGCCCAGCAGCACGCCGGTGCCGCCGGCGTCGCGGATCCGGGTACGAGTGGCCGTGAGGACCACCCCGTCCCCGGCGGTCAGCGCGGTGCCCGATGCCGCCACGATCTCGCAGTCGCGTACGGTGACGGTCGCCGCGTCCACGGCGAGCAGTCCGGCGCCCCGCAGCCGGGCCGATTCGAGCCCCAGGGTGGACCCGCCGCCGACCGTGACGGCGTGCTCGCCGCCGCCGGAGAGCCGCGCGTCGCGCACCGTCGCGACGCCCCCGCCGCGGACCTCGACGGCGACCCCCGCGCCGCCGTCCACCCGCAGGTCCGTGCCCTCGACCGTCGCGCCGTCGACCAGCAGGCCGGCGCCGGCGAACCGGTCCGCGCGCAGCCGTCCCAGCTCGACGTCGGCGCCGCCGACGACCCTGGCGACGTGTTCGCCGGTGCCGTGCACGGTCAGGCCGTCGAACCGTGGCCGGCTCCCGCCGTCGGCCTGGACGCCGACGGGGGAGTCGGCGACCGTGCAGTCGGTGAAGCGGGGGCGGGCCCCGCCGGTGACGTGCACGGCGGCCCCGCCCGCCGAGCGGAAGAGGCAGTCGTGGAAGTGCGGCGTGGCGCCGTCGGCCACGTGCGCCGCCTGCACCTCGGCGCCGGCGAACTCGGAGCCCGTGACCGTCACGTCCACCTCGCCGCGGACGTAGAGGTCGACGTTGCGGCTGTCGCGGACGGTGAGCCCGGTGACCCGGGCGTGCCCGCGCTGCTCCACCACCAGCGCGGGTTTGCCCGCACCGGTGATCTCGCACTCCTCGATGACGCAGCGGGCGTCGCCGTTGACGCAGATGCCGTTGTCGCCGGGGCTGCGCACGGCGCTGCGCCGCAGGGTGAGCACGCCCTTCTCGGCGACCACGATGCCGGACGAGCTGATGTCGGTGACCACCGTGTCCTCGACCGTGCTGAGCCGGTCCGAGGTGACCACGATGCCGGCGCCGCCCGTGCTGCCGACCGTGCAGCCGTGCAGCGCGATGGAGCCCTCGTGCCGGGCCAGCAGCGCCACCCACGCGGCGCCCCGGACGGCGCAGTTGTCCAGCGCGACCTGCCCGGAGTGCACGTCCACGGCGGCGAGCCGGTCGTCCGCGCTGGAGAGCACGATGCCGCGCAGTTGCGCCCCCGTGCCGTTGCCGACCAGGACGCTGCCCTCCTCGACGTGCACCTCGACGGTGCCGACGCCGTCCTCGGCGACGATCGTGACGCTGTTGCCGACAACGAGCCTCTCGCTGTAGCGCCCGGCGTGCACCGCGATGGTCGTGCCCGGGCGGGCCCGCGACAGCGCGGAGCCGATGCTCGGGTACGCGTTCGGGCGGCCGCCGCCGACCACCAGCACCTCGCCGCTCATCGCGCCGCACCGCCGACGAGGCCGGGCAGCGCGGCGAACCGGCCCGCCGCCCCGGGGCCCACCCGCGTGGCGGGTTCGGCCCCGGCCCACCGGTCCACCCCGCGCCGCAGCGTGGTCAGGGCCAGCTCGTCCAGGGACAGCCGGTGGGGGTCGACCCGCCCGTCGGGGTCGATCTCGTTGGCGCCGAGCTCCCGCATCATGACGTGACCGCGCCGGCCGCCCTCAGGACGGCGTACCTCAAGGATCTTGAAGCTGGTGCCGGGCACGAACAGCACCCGGTCGTCGGCGCGTTCCTCGCCGCCGGGTTCGAGCAGGGCGGTCCGGCGCGCGGTCATCGACCACAGCAGCACGTCCACGTCGCCGTCCTGACCGGCGCACGGCGCGGTGAGGGCGTTGACGAAGCCCCACTCGGTGACCAGCCCGCCCCGGCGGTAGAGCGCCCACTGGGCGTCGGAGGCCGTGGTCGTGTAGACGGTGGCGCCCCGGTGCGACGGTAGCCGGGACAGGCCGGCGACCGCGCAGCGGGCGAAGGGCACGTGCGGGCCGGGCTCCCCGCTGCGCAGGCCCGCGTCGATGGCCGCGCCGCGCCGGGACAGGTAGAGGCGGACGGCCACCCAGTCGGCCAGGACCTCGTCGACGGCGTGCCCGGCGCTGCGCTGCATCCCCGGATGCTCGGACAGCAACCGGGCCACCGAGCTGGCGAGCTGGTCGAACTCGCGGCTCAGCGTCCGCCGCAGCCAGGCCCGCTCGTCGGTCAGCGGTCGTCCCTCGACCAGCAGCGCCGCCGCCGCCGGAGCGGGGACGGGTTGCCGGCGGACCGGGGCCGGTGCGGGCGCGGGCGGGCGCGGCGTGGGGGCGGTGCCGGTCGCGTCGGAGGCGGTGCCGTGCGGGCGCGGCGTGGGGGGCGGCGGGGCGGACGCCGGCCCGGGCGACACCGGCGCCAGCCCGACCGCCAACGCGATCGGCTCCGGCAGGGCGGCGATCGGCGGGACGATCGGCGCGGCGGTCGGCACGGTGGTGGCCGGTCCCGGCGCGGCGGCGATCGGCGCGGCGGTCGGCTCCGGCCCGGCTGCGATCGGCACTGCGGTGGCCGGCTCCGGCCCGACGGCCGTGACCGGCTCGATCGCGGCGACGACCTCGGCGGCGAGGACCTCGGCGGCGACACCCACGACGGCAGCGGCGGTCCCGATGGTGGGGGCGGGCGGCAGGACCCCGACGGCCGGTGACGCCGGGATGGCCGGGACCGCCGCGACCGGCGGCCGATCTCCGTCGGGGCTCAGCGCGCCGAGCGCCGGCCCGGCGGGCCGTGGCTCCGGGGCCAGGGCCGACGCGGGCAGCAGCACGTTGCCCGCCGCCGTGCGCTCGTCGAGCCGGGCCAGCACGTCCGCGGCGAGCTCCCGCATCCGGGCGGCGGTCTCCTCGACCGAGTCGTCGAAGAACAGGGTGCTGTGCTCCGGGTCGACGAACGCGGCGCGGACCCGCTCGGCGTTCGGGGGCACCTGCGGCGGCCGGATCCACAGCCCGGCCTGTACGACCTCGATCACGGCGTCCGCGGCGTACCAGTAGACGCGCGGCTCCACCTCGTCGCTCCAGCGCAGCGGGCCACGGTGGCTGAGCACCACGGGACACCGGGCCGCCGACCGCGGGCGCGAGCGGGGCGCGTATCCGAGCTCGCTAGCGAAGACGGGCCAGCCCAGCGACGCGTCGGCGCGTACGGTGCGGAACTCGGTCCGGTCCGGGGTGCCGATCGGCACCCCGGTGTAGCAGACCACCGTGGACTGGAAGAGGTCGGCGAGCCGCTGGCCGAGGGCCTCGCCGTCGGGCAGGTCGACGGTGCCGTACTGGACGAAGCGGGCCCGGGTGCGGCTGTCCGCGTCGAGATCGCGCCAGAACCGCATGACGTCGTCGAGCGACAACGGCGCGGTGCCGGGGCAGCCGAGGAGCACGGTCATCGTCTCGTGGTGGCACGGCACGCCGCTCACCAGCCGGTCGCGGTGCCGCTCGATCAGCTCCGGCTCGCCGGTGTCGTGGATCCACACGCCGCCCGGCAGCGGCTCGATCTCCCCCGTCGAGCTGGACGCGCGACGCCGCACGGCGGCGGCGTCCCAGCACGGCGCCGGATAGCGCTTCGAGTCCCATTCCGGTGCCCGGCCGGGCCGGAACCGGATCCAGCCGCTGTCGGAGGCGGAGTGGACGAACAGCGATCCGGCCGCCCCCCGGACGAGGGTGCCGTCGGGGGCGACGACCGTGCGGTTGAGCCGCTCGGACAGCCACTGCCCGGCCATCGCCGCCGGCCCGTGCTGGCGACCGCAGGTCATCAGGCGGATGCCCCGGCGGCGGCGGGGCAGCGCCCCGGCCATCGACTCCCACGACGTGATCGGCATCCCGTCGGCGAGGTCCAGCACCACCACGTCGTTCTCGTGGTCCTCGGCCACGGAGAGCGCCAGCGACTGGGCCTCCGGGCTGATCACGCCCTCGGCGTGCAGCACCACGGCGTTGCCCACGGTGTGCCGGACGATGCCTCCGGGGTCCCGGTCACCACGGAAGCGGCCTCGGAGCAGGGATACCACGGCGTTCCACCTTCCGTCGAGGTCGGGTGACGGGCGCACGACCCGCGCGGCTCGCCCGCTGCGGGCCATGCGGCAACCGGACCGTACAAGCGGGGGCCCGGCCGGGTCTGCGCCCCGGCGGCGGGGAGGTACGAGCGCGCAACATGACTGCACGCGAGCGCCAGGCTGGACGAGCGCGGGCCTCGGGGCGGTGCAGAATCAGACCGGCGGGAGCGACGGGGTGGATCAGTGGTCGTGGTTCAGCCAGAGCAGGACGGCCTCGGTGCGGTTCTGGACGCCGAGCTTCGCGAAGACGTGGTTGAGGTGGTTCTTCACGGTCTTCTCGGTGAGCCCCAGCCGGCGGCCGATGGCGGCGTTGGTGATGCCGGTGCCCAGCAGGTCGAGCACCTCCTGTTCGCGCCGGGACAGTCCGTACCTGCGCAGTGCCGACCGCCGGGCCAGGTCGCGGTCCCGGGCGTCGTCCGGCGGGGGCTCGTGCCGGCGCAGCGCGGTGACCGCGACGGAGGCCGCGGTGGGCGACAGCCAGCTTCCCCCGGCGGCGACCTCCCGGACGGCGTCGAGCAGGTCGTCCGGCCGGAACTGGCCCCAGACCAGATAGCCGCCGGCCCCGCCGCGCAGCATCCCGGAGACGGTCCCGGGGTCGGTGTCGCTGGTCAACGCCAGGATCCTGGTGTGCGCGCTCAGGTCGCCGACGACCGAAAGCCCGTCGGCGACCGGCATGCGGTAGTCGAGCAGCGTCACGTGCGGGCGCAGGCTGGTCACCAGCCGCAGCGCCTCCCGGCCGTCCGACGCCTCGCCGACGATCCGCACGTCGGACGCCGCGGCGAGGAAGCCCCGCACGGCCGCCCGGACGATCGGGTTGTCGTCCACGACGACGAGGTCGATCATGCCGGTCGGTGCGCGGCGACCGGCGCGGGTCGCGGCACGCCGACCTCGACCGTCAGGCCGCGCCCCGGGCTGGAGCGCACCGTGGCCGTGCCGCCGACCGTGCGGGCGCGCTCCGCGATCCCCAGCAGGCCGTAGTGGCCCCTGGCGCGCAGCTCGGTGAGGTCGGCCGGCACGTCGAAGCCCTTCCCGTCGTCCTCGATGGTCAGCCGGAGCACCGTGCCGGTGTGTGCGAGGCCGACCGTCACCCGGCCGGCCTCGGCGTGCCGCTCGACGTTGTGCAGCGCCTCCCGCAGGATCCTGCTCAGTTCGTAGCGTACGGCCGCCGCCGGGTCGACGTCCTCGGCGGTCAGCCGCACCGGCGTCCCCGTGGCCGCCGACCACTCCCGGCAGATCCTGTCGAGGCTGGCGGCGAAGTCCTGGTCGGCGTCGTCGAGGCGGAGCCCCTCGATCAGGTCGCGCGCCTCGCCGGCGGCGGCGTCGGCACCGGCCGCGACGACGTTGGCGAGCTGTTCGGCCAGCTCCGGGCCGCTGCGCAGCGACGCCGGCAGGGCCAGGGCGGCGAAGGAGACCCCCCGCAACGTCTTCGCCACCGAGTCGTGCAGCTCCCGGGCCAGCCGAGCCCGCTCGGAGGCCGCCGCCGACCGCTGCGCGACCCCGATGATGTCGACCAGCATGTCCACGTGCCGCACGGTCGCCTGCGTCACCCACGCGGCGACGATCCCCGTCACGACGGTCGTCATCGGGAACGCCACCACGAACGCGGACACCTCCGACGGCACGTCGTCGGCGCGCAGGATCCGCGCCGCGGCGATGAACCCGAGGAGCGCGTCCACCGCCCACAACAGCCAGGCGCGGGTGCCCAGCAGCACCCCGGCCAGGGCGGCGCCGCCGGCGGCGAACAGGAAGAACGCCGCGCCGCCGGCCTGGAGGGCGAGCACCGCACCGAGCAGCAGCGCGTCGAGGGTGAGGGCGGAGCCGACGAACCGCACGCAGTGGGGGTGCCGGGAGAGCACGGTCACCTCGACGGCGGTCGACAGCACGACGAGGCCGATCACCATCAGCAGCCGGTCCGGGCGCTCGACGATGAGCAGGCCGGCGGCCGAGGCGGTGACCGTGACGATCGCCCGCCCGAGCAGGACGGCGCGGCACAGCGCCGCCACCGCCGCCAGCCGCTCGACCTGGGTGGCCGAGTGGATCCGGTCAGCCGACGATGGCGATGTCATCGAGGTAGAACCGGTTGACTTGTGGGACCTCGTCGGCGGCCACCACCAGGTCGATGCGGGTCAGCGAGGCGGCGCCGGTCAGCTGACCCAGCCGGACCGAGTAGTTGGTCCACCGGTCCGCGCCGGCGCTGACGGTGACCATGCCGCGCCCGGCGGGGGAGACGGAGACCCGCAGGACGGTGCCGTAGTCCCGGCCGCCCCACACCCGGAACCGCAGCACGTCGTCACCGTCGATGCGGACGGGCCGGGCCGCGATCAGCGCCATCTCCGTCTGCGGCAGCCCCGGCCGGGTGCGCTCCACCCGCAGGCCGACCTCGCCGGTGTCCGGGACCTTCCAGCCGGGCAGGAGCTTCAGCCCGTCGCCGGTTGCCCGCCAGCCGTTGCCGAAACCGGCGTTGTAGACGCCGCAGGAGACCGCCGCGGTGAGGGTGACGTCGTTGCCCTCGGGTTCGGCGGCGCACCGAGGCGTCGTGCCCGACGCGGTCGACCCGGAAGCGGGACGCGACGCGGAGCCGCCGGAGGGCGTGGCCGCGCCGGACCTCGGCGACGCGGCAGCCGACGACGGCACCGGGGTCGGCGAACCGGACGAGGCCGGTGGGCCGACGGGCGTGCTCGCCGGAACCGACACCGCCATCGCCGGTGGGCTCGTCGCCGGCGGTTCGTCGTCGCCGCCGGGCCCCATGATCAGGGACGGCAGGGCGATCGTCGCCACGGCGACGCCGACGAGGAGCGCGCCGAGCTGGACGCGACGCTGGGCCTCGCCCCGGGGGAGAATGTGCCGGTCGGAGCCGGCGGCGTCCTCTGTGGAGGAATCCTTCCCGCCCACATCGTCCCCCGTCCCCATGATTCGGGCACGATACCGGCCGCGGCGGAAGCGGAGCAAGTTGAGCCGGAGCAGATTGACGCGGTGTTTCCGCCCGGTGTCCAGCATGGATACGAACAGCGCGTTCCCGCCGGAAACTGTCGTCCGGCGATCCGGCCCCGCCATTGCGAAACGACGGCGGGGCCCGCGAATTGGGCCCCCCACAACGACCGCGGTGGGCACTTGGACCCATCGTCGTCGTAAACCGCTGACCTATGTTTTCCGGCGTCCACCCGGCGGTGGCCGGGAAGACGGTTCGTCGAAGCTGCGCAAAGGCGGTCAGCAATGGTGGAGACAGAACAGATGGAACGGGTCGCCGTCGGCGGAGCGGCCACGGCGCGCCTGCGGGTGTCGGTCCTGGGCCGGCTCCGCGCCTGGGTGCACGGCAGTGAGATCGACCTCGGCCCGGCGCGGCAGCGGGCCGTGTTCGCGGTGCTCGCCGCCCGCGCCGGCCGGGCGGTCGGCCGGGACGAGCTGGTCGAGGCGGTGTGGGGCGCCTCCCCGCCGGCCACGGCGGTCGGCAGCGTCTACACGTACGTCTGCGGGCTGCGCCGCCGGCTCCAGCCGGACCCGGCCCGCCCCCCGGCCGGCGACCTGCTCACCTCCACGCCGCATGGCTACGTGCTGCGGCTGCCCGGCGACGCGCTGGACGCGGCGGTCTTCGAGCGCTGGCGGGCCGAGGCGGCGGCGAAGGTGGCCGCCGGGGACGCCGAGGGCGCCATCGGGCGGCTGGGCGACGCGCTGCGGTTGTGGCACGGCGACCCCTACGCCGGGCTCCGCGCGCCGCACCTGGAGTGGGAGCGGGAGCGGTTGACCGAGCTGCGGCTGGCCGCCGCCGAGCAGTGGGCCCGGCTGCTGCTCGACCGTGGCCGCGACGACGGGCTGGTGGCCGAGCTGGCGGGCCTGGCCCGCGCCAACTGCCTGCACGAACCCGTCCACGAGCTGCTGATCCGGGCGCTGCACCGGGCCGGCCGCCACGCCGACGCCCTCGTGGTGTTCCGGCGGCTGCGGCGCACCCTGCGGGAGGAACTCGGCGTCGAGCCCGGTCCGGCCCTGCGCGCCGCGTACCGCCGGGTGCTGGCGGCGTGCGGGCGTCCCCCCGTCCGGGCCGAGGCCGCCCCGGCGTCGGCGGCGCGCGGCCACGGCCGCGACCACCCGGTCCCGTTCCGGCACGACCTCGCCCCGGCGCGCACGGCCTGACCGGGAAGCCAGACCAACCAGGGAGCAGGAATGACCGAACCGGCCACCAACAGGACGATCTTCGTGTCCGTGGCCTCGTACCGCGACCCGGAGCTCGTCGCTACGGTCCAGGACTGCCTGGCCAAGGCCGACCGGCCCGACAGCCTCCGCATCGGGGTCAACTGGCAGCACGCCGACGGAGAGGACATCTCCGCGCTGCGCGGCGACGCGCGGATCAGGATCGTGGAGTTCGACGCGGCCGAGAGCCGGGGCGCCTGCTGGGCCCGCGCCGAGGTCATGCGGCTCTACGACGGCGAGGACCACTTCCTCCAGATCGACAGTCACACTCGGTTCGCGCCGGGCTGGGACAGCAGGGTGCTGCGGCACGCGGCGGCCACCGGCGCGGCGAAGCCGATCGTCACGTCGTACCTGCCGGCCTACGAGCCGGGCACCGACTGCGACGGCACGGGCGAGCCGACCGTGATGGTGTGCGAGAGCTTCACCGACGACGGCATCCCGCTGTTCGGCCAGCGGGCCATCGGCGGCTGGCAGCAGCTCGCCGGCCCGCCCCGGGCGCGGTTCGTCTCGGCGCACTTCCTCTTCGCGCCCGGGTCGTTCGTCACCGAGGTCCCGTACGACCCGCGGGTCTACTTCATGGGCGAGGAGATCAGCCTGACCGTCCGCGCGTACACCTGGGGTTACGACCTGTTCCACCTGCCGGACCTGCTGGCCTGGCACTACTACCTGCGGCAGGAGGACGCGAAGCACTGGACCGACCACACCGAGCCCGGGGCGGGCAAGCCCTGGTGGGCGCGGGACCGGGCGAGCCGCCGCCGGGTCGTGACGATGCTGCGCAACGCGACGCCGGGCCCGTGGGGGTGCGGCCCGGCCCGCACGGTCGCCGACTACGAACGGTACGCGGGGATCGGGTTCCGGTCGGGCACCAGCTCGCCGGAGTGCCGCTCGGGCATGGAGCCGTCGTCCGGGGCCCCGGCGGGCGTCGGCGCGGCCGGCTGAGCGCCGTCGCCGGGGCGGGCCGCGTCGCCGTCGGCCGGGGGAGTGTCCCACCGGACGACGGCGACGCGGTCGTCGGCGCGCAGGCAGCGCCCGGCAGCGGCGCTCACCTCCGCGTCGGTCATCAGCACCGTCTCGCGGACGAACTCGCCGGTCAGCCGGGTGGCGGCCGGGCCACCCGGGTTGACCAGCACGTCGACGCCGTCGACCAGCAGGGTCACCAGGTCGTCGAGGTCCCCGTGCCGCCACGCCGGCGGCGCGCTGCGGGCCCGGTGCGCGGGCCCGGTCGCCACCACCACGCAGGGCACGCCGTCGGGGGACCGGGCGACCAGGGGCCGCCCGTCGCCGTCCATGCCGATGTCGAGGGCCGAGTCGCGGAGGACGAGCTGCAACTGTTCCGCGTCAGCCCGGTGGGACATGACGAGCCGCAGCACGGCGTCCAGCGGATCCGTCGGGGCGTTCTCGTCGCTCGGCACGTAACCGGGGTTCGCCCGGAACGCCCCGATGTCGCCGCCGTCGGTCACCGGCCATCCGCCGACGACCACCTCCAGCGGCGGCACCTCCTCGCCCGGCTCCGGCTCCCAGGCCGGGTCCATCAGGAGGAAGTAGTGCGCGGCGTCGTGCGGCAGCTCAGGCTGCATCTCGGCGGCCTCTCGGGTCGGGGGCACCGGACCTCACCGGGCCGGAGCCGCGGCGACGGTCCAGGCGGGCGGCTGCTCGACGGGAGCGGTCAGCGCCACCATCGCGCGGTGCGCGGCCACCGAGTCGACGACGGGACGGTCACCGGCCGACCGTAGGTGCGCCATCAGCTCGACGTCGGGGCTCAGGCCGTGACTCTCCAGGTAGTACGCCACGGTGTCGGTCCAGATCCAGGCCCCGTCGGTGCGGTAGCTCATCGGCACCACGTCGCCGCGCCGCGGCTCGACGACGTCGGGTGCGCCGGCGGTCGTCGCCATCAGCACGTGCCCGGCGCGCAGGTAGGACAGGACGCGGTCCCGCTCCGGGCCGGCCGGCAGCACCTCGTGGCCGGGGTCGAAGCGCGGCCCGGCGACCGGGTCGACCCGGTCGAAGACCCGGGCGATCGTGACCGGGCCGGCGGGCCGCGCGGCCCACAGCAGCGCGGAACGGCCGCGCGCGAGCCGCTGGTACGGCGGCAGCGCGGTCGCCGGACCGTACACCTCGACCTGCGGGTGTTCGACCCCGGCGGACCACAGCGCGCCCTGCACGGCGGCGGCGATGCCGGGCTGCCCCTCAGGATCGGCCGTGGTCTCCAGCAGGTAGACCGGCACCGGCCGGCCCGGGTTCGTGGCGTTGGGCGCCCGCCACGCCCGCCACAGGCCGACGGCCCCCGGCGCGGTGGCCGCCACGGCGACGGCCGCCGCGTCCGGACCACCGTCGGCGGCCACGGTCGACGTGAGGTCCAGCACCACCGGCACCATCGTGGGGGAAGCCCCGGGCAGCAGCGGCGCGAAGGCGTACGCCGGCAGGGCCGCCGCCCGCCCGGCGTCGCGCGGGGCGGGATCGTCGACGTCCGGCAGGGCGGCGGCCAGCAGCGCCGCCTCGGCGGCGTCGACGGTCAGCCGGCCCGACCCGACCGCGGCGCGCAGCGCCCGGGCCACGTCCTCGACGCGCCCCTCGGACAGCCGTTGCCGGGCCCCCGTGACGACCACGTCCGACACCCGTCCGGCCAGCCTGAGCAGCAGTTCGTGGTAACGCCCGAGCGTCGTCGGTTCGGTCATCGCCCGCCTCCCGTCCTGTCGTTGCGCCCCAACCTACGGCGGCGCGGCGTCCCGCGAGCCGTGCCCGCGCATCGTTGCCCCGGCAGCGCGGTGGACTGCCCGACCGCACCGCGCCCCGACCGGCCGGGCCGCCTCGGCCGGCCGGGCCGGGTCAGGGCGGCGGCCCACCGGCTGGCCGGCCGGAGCCGGGGAACGCCACGAGCGTCCCCATGTCGGACACGGTGATCTTGTGCTTGTCGGTGAGCGACACCCACGTGGTCTGCGTGCCGCCGTACGCCTCGCCGTCGTGTCCCCACGCCTGGACGCTGCGCACGAACTCGTACACCGCGCCACCCGGCCCGGGATAGCGGGCGCCGCTGCACGACACGAACAGCAGCGGCGCCTGCTTGCCGGAGGGCGCCTGGAGAAGGGCGCCGGACTGCCACACCAGGAACGCCAGCTCGTTGCCCCTGAGCTTGCGGTGCGCGCCGCTGGCCGCCAGCCGGACGAGGAAGCTCGCCGGTTCGGCGTGGGCGCTGATGTAGAACAGTTGCCGCTGGCCGAGCCCCGCGCGACCGCCGAACGGGGTCGGCAGCTCCTGCTGGAAACTGTCGGGGTCGCCGTCACTGGTCTGGGCGTAGTGGTCCAGCGGGTCGTCCTCGGCGACATCCTGGAACTCGTACCAGATCCTGGTGCTGCCCTTGATCGGGAAGACGATGCCGACGACCCGGTCCGCCTTGCGCACGACGACGTCTTCGACGTCGTCGATGGTCAGGGGCTGTCCCCGCCTGGTCGGCTGGTCCGCGGCGGTCGGCGCGGTGACGGCCAGGGGCACGGCCGGTGCCGTCGGCGGCGCCGGGGTGAGGTCGCCCGGCGACTGGGGGATCTGCACGAACATCCCCATGTCGGAGACAGTGATCTTGTTCTTCTCGAAGATGGACGGCACCAGCCGCTGGGTCGGCCCGTACGCCTCGCCGAGATGTCCCCACTCCTGCACCTGCCGGAAGAAGTCGTGCGCGGCACCGCCCGGGCCCGGGTAGCGGGCGCTGGAGGGCGTCAGGAACAGGATCGGCGCCAGCGCCCCGGAACGCGCCCGCCGCAACGCGCCGGTCTGCCGGACGAGGGCGGCGAAGTCCCCGCCCGTGAGGAGTCTGGTGCCGCCGCCGCGCAACGCCACCGCGAACCTCGTCGGGTTTCCCTGGGTGTAGACGTACACCGGTTCCCGTCCGTCGAACGCCCGACGGCCGCCGAAGGGCATCGGCAGCTCCTGCTCCTCGCTGTCCGGTTGGAGGCTGGTGGTCTGCGTGTAGGACCCCAGATCGCCGTCCTGATCGATCCCCAGCACGCTCTCGGGCATGTGCTCGCGGTCGCGGGGCTGAACGGGGAAGACGACGGCGACCACCTTCCCCGAGCTGTCCGCGAGCACGATGTTCTCGGTGTCGCCGATGCCCAGGTCGGTGTCGCCGGTGGGGTCCGGCGCGCCCGGTCCGGCCGCCGACACGTCCCAGGAGACCGGGTCCTCCCCGCCCGCCGGCACTGCGTCGGGGCGCGCCGGGAGCAGCGCGGCGGCGAGGAACTCCTCACTCGTCAGGCCCGTCGCCGGGTCCACGGTGAACGTCCTCCACCGGTCGGCGGTGGTGGGCTCCGCAGGTCGGCCCCGGCCGCCGTCGAGCCGGGTGGGCGCGACGAACGCCCGGCCCTCCGACGTGGTCCACGCCGTACCCTCCGGGGCGGTGACGGGTGTGCCGGGCAGCAGCCGGGCGAGCTGCTCGGCGAAGCCCGACCCGGCCGCCGTGCGCCCGGCGACGAGCAGCACCGGCCGCCCCGTCCAGCGTGGGTCCGCGCGGATCGCGTCCGCGAGCTGCGTGGGTGACAGCGGCGTGTCGCCGACGACGATCCCGCCGGAGTCGCCGTCGGCGAAGACGACGAACGTGCCGTCGCGGGCGGGGAAGCGTCGCGCGGCGTCGAGGGCGGCGGTGTCGTCCGGGTCGGCGAGCAGCAGCCCGGCCGGCACCGGTCGCGGGGCCACCGGTGCCGTGGCCGGGCCCCACGGCACCGCCACCGGGCCGGGCGCCGTCGCCGGCTGGTCGAGGTGGGGCCCGACGCTGGTGGTGGCCCCGAGGCCGGGGGTGATGTGGTGCCAGACGGCGGTGCCGGCGGCACCGGGTCGGGGGCGGCCGTCCGCGGTGTAGACGGTGGGTGCCGTGAAGGTGTGGTGGTCGGGCGTGGTCCAGGCGGCGTGGGTGGGCGCGGTGACGGGCACGCCGAGGTGGTGGGCGAGCTGGGTGGCGAACCCGTCGGGTCGGGCGGCGGTGTCGCAGCTGACGAGGGTGACGGCCTGCCCGGGACGCCAGGCCGGGTCGGCGCGGACGAGGGCGGCGAGCTCGGCGGCGGTCAGCGTGACGTCGGCGGCGGCGAGGTGGGTGGGGGTGCCGTGGGCGAAGACGAGGTACCGGCCCGAGGTGTGCGGGTGGCTGGCGGCGAGGTCCAGGTTGGCGGTGTCGGCGGCCGGCAGCCAGACGAACCCGGCGGGCACGGGTGTGGACACGATCGGGCCCGGACCGGCGGCGGTCGGCGGCTGGGCGAACCGGACGGCGGCGGGCGCGTCCACGTCCATCCCGTCGCCGTCGCCCTCGGCGTCGTCCAGCTCCATGTCGTCGCCGGCGTCGGCCCCCTCGTCGTCGTCCGAGTCGGCCGGGTCCGGGGCCTCGTCCATCGCGTCGTCCATGGCATCGTCGGTTGTCGCGTCGTCGTCCGAGGCGGCGTCGTCGAGGTCTTCGGTGTCCATGGCGTCGGCCCCGCCGTCGGACTCCGGCTCCGCATCGGCCCGGCCGCCGCCCCCGGTGTCGCCGTCGCCGCGCCCGGTGGCCGCCGCCACGGGCGGAGGCGGGTTGGCGGTGGTGTGCAGGTGCCGGTACAGGCCCCGCGGAAGGGTGTCGCCGAACTGGCTGGTGAGTTCGTCGAGTCCGACGCTGGGCCGTTCCATGTCCATGACCGCGCCCAGGGCCTCCAGGTCGACGGTGGACGCGGCGCGGGCCAGCAGGTCCGTGCCGTCGGAGACCGCCGTGAAGTTGTCCTGACCGTCGTAGTCGGACATGAAGTAGTCGCGGCGGGTCGTCGCGGTGGCCTGGACCGGCCAGGGATCGCAGATCACCGCGTCGGCGCTGTCGGGGTCGCCGATGACCACGAACGCGTGGTCGAGGCTGTGGTTGATCTGGGTCAGCCGGACCCCGGGCAGCAGCTGCCAGAGCAGCGAGAACGCCAGCGCGGCGTTCTCGCCGCAGTTGCCGGTGTGCAGGTGCGTGGCGACCACGCCCTGCTGGGCCAGGCGCACGGCCGGATCCTGGTCCGGGGTGAAGTAGTCGCCGCTGCGGACCTTGCCGAGATACTCGTGGGTCAGCCCGCCGGTGCGGGCCACGTGGTCGACCTGGTTCGCCGAGCCGCGGTAGAGGTGCCGCTTCGTCGTCTCGATCACGTGGTCGCTCACCATGAGCAGCAGCTTCTGCTGCTGCTCCGGGGTGCCGGCGAGGGCCTGGAGCTGCTGCTCCCGCTCCGCCTGCCGCTCCGAGCCCCGGGCCTCCTGCAGGTCCTGGAAGGCCTGCCACGCCTGCTGCTCCCAGGACGGCGGCGGCGGCGGCGGTGACGGCGCCCAGCTGACCGGCCCGGCCACCGCCGGGTGCGCCGCCCCGCCCAGGCGCGCCCCGTCGGGACGGGAGTCGACCTGACCGGTGTCCGGATCCACGGTCACCGTCCGCCACTGGTCGGCCTCCGTGCTGGGGGCCGGCCGGGGACGTCCGTCGGCGTCGTAGTCGGTGCCCGCCACGAACGCCTGACCGTCCCCGGCCAGCCACGCCGTGCCGTTCGGCGCGGTGACGGGCGTCCCCGGCAGCAGGCCCGCCAGCGTCTCGGCGAAGCTCGCCGACGGCACCGCCGCCCCGGCCGGCGACGCGGCCGTGTCGCACGCCATCAGGACGACCGGGCGGCCGCCCCAGGCGGGGTCGTCCTGGATCATCCGCGCGAGCTGCGCGGGCGTGATCCGGCGGTCGCCGACGACGAGGTGCTCGGGCGTGCCGTGGGCGAAGACGACGTACCGGTCGGGGTCGGGCGCGAAGGCGCGGGCGGCGTCGAGGTTGGCCTGGTCCGACCCCGGCACCAGCACCCGTCCGGCGGGCACGGACAGGTCGACCACGTCGCCGGGCGCGTCCCCCCGCGCCCACGGCACGGGCTCCCGGGCCGCCTGCTGCGCGGCCGTGGTCACCTTGGTCGCCAATTCGGTCGTCTCCCCGGCGAGCAGGGTCGCGCTGCGCTGCTGCCGGGTGACCTCAGGCAGGGCCGTGTCGAGGGCGGCCGACCACTGCTCGGGGCTGCCCGCCACCGCGTCCGCCCGCGCGAGGCCGTCGGCGGCAGCGGTGAGCGCGGCCCGGGCCCGGCCGTGGGCCGACTTCGCCGCGGCGTACGCCGCCCAGGCCTCGCGGGCGGCCAGGCGGGCGGCGGCCGAGTGGGGTTCGGCGGCGGCGATCCGGGCCGCGCCGTCCCGGGCCGCGGCCTGCGCCCTGGCGACCTCGGCGGTCGCCTCGCTGACGTCCTTCGCGGCCCGGTCGAGCTGCGCGACGGCCGGGTGGACCGACGCGGCGTACGCGTGCAGGCGCTCGGCCGTCTCCCGGGCCCCGTCGAGCGACCCGGCGGCGGTGGCCAGCGCCTCCTCGGCCCGGCTGAGGGCGTCCTGCGCGGCCGACTGGGCGTCCCGCGCCGGCTGGAGCCTGGCGGCGGGCACCTTGGCGGCGAGTTCGGTGACCTTCGCTGCCGCCAGCTCGACGGCCGCGCGGGCGTCGTCGCACGCCGTGCGCGCCTGCCCGTCGGCGGCCTCGGCGGCGGCGATCCCGGCCGTCGCCGCCCGGTCGAGATCCGCCGTGCGGCGGTGCGACCGCGACTCCCCGGTGAGCCGGCCCGCCTCGGCCGACGCGGCCGTGACCTCGGCGTCCAGGTCGGTGAGGGCGACGTCGAGGGCGGCCATGTCCTCGATGCCGGCGATCTCGGCCGCGTCGACCGCGTCCGCCGCGGCCTGCACGACGAGTGCGTTCAGGCGCGCGACCTCGCTCGCGTGGTGCTCGACGTGTCGACGTTCGGCGTCGAGCCGACCGCGGTACTGCTCGGCCGTGCCGGCGTGGGACGTCGCCTCGGCGAGGGCCCGGGTGGCGTCGGCGAGGGCGCGGGGGGCGTCGGCCATCCCGGCCTCCGTGGTGGACCGGGCCGACTCGGCGTCCGCCGCCGCGTTGCCGGCCGAGTCCCGGTGCCGGGCCAGCAGCAGCGCGGTGGTCCTCGGGTCGGCTGCCGTCCCGTCGGCGGCCTGCTTGGCCAGGACGGAGGCGGCGGCGATGGCGGTGGCGATCGTGGTGGCGCTGGCCTGTGCCGTGGCCTCCGCCTGCCGGGCGTGCCGGGCGACGCCGTCGGTGTAGGCGGCGGCCCGCGACGCGACGTCGGCCGCGTGGCGGGTCGCCCGGTCGAGCAGGTCGAGCTGCTGGGTGGCGTGCAGGGCGCCTTGCAGGGCCTGCTGGGCGGCGGACCGGGCGGCGATCGCGCCCCGCAGCGCCTGGGTCAACGCGTCCCGCCGTTGCCTGGCCCGCTGCGCCGCCGGCGTCGGCCGGTCGGTGACCAGGGGCGCGATCTCCGCGAGGGCCCGCTCGCCAACGGTCAGCGCGGCCTGGCGGTCCCGTCCGGCCTGCTCGTCGAGTGCCTTCGCCTCGCCGAGGGTGGTCAGGGCCTGCCGGGCGAGGTCGGCCACCCGCCGGTGCGGCGGGCCGACGTCGGCGGCGGCCTGGTCGACCTGGGCTGCCGTCCGGGTCGCCGCGTCGGTCAGGTCGGTGACCGCGTCGACGGTCCGTTCGATGCTGCGGCCGATGCCCGTCAGCTCGAACAGTGCGTGTTCGGCGGTGGTGTCGAAGGTGTGCAGGGCGATGGCGGCCGGCGTGACCTCCTCGACGACGATGTGTTCGTAGCGGTCGTTGGTCGTGCGGCTGACCACCTCGAAGCGGGCGCCGGGCAGGAAGAGCACCTCCTGTTCACCGGGCTTGGCCGACAGCGGTGTGATGTCCCGTCCCGAATGGCCGTCCAGCCGCAGCTCCAGCAGCACCGGATGGGTGGTGCCGTCGGCGGTGTAGCCCGCCAGGAACTCCTCCGCGACCCTGCTCCGCCGGCTCGCGCTGCTGAGCGTGCCGAAGGTGATCTGGGTGCCGCCGTACTGGCCGAGTTTCCCCGACACCGGGTCGCCCAGCTTCCCGGCGGCCCAGTCACTGCGCCAGACCGTCATGCCCGTCGCGGGCGGGAGCAGCTGGATGGCCTCGATGGCCATGTCGAAATGCGCCCGCATCTCCGCCTCGAGCTCGGCCGCCAGGGCGCTCGCCCGGTCGCGCAGCTTCTGCCGGTAGGAGTCGGCCTTGTCGTGCTTCTCGGGGTCGGCCTGGAGTTGCCCGAGCAGCTCGACGACCGCCGGGTCCGTGCTGACCGCCGAGGGGATCTCCTGGGGCGTAGCGCCGAGGACCATCTCGACGAGGCGGTCGACGCTCCTTCGCACCGCACGTTCGAGGAGCAGGCCCGACGCGACGGTGCCCACGACGGGGGCGGGCGCGACGGCGTTGAGCAGGCTGTGGTTGCTGCCCGTGTACGCCTGGAGCGCGGTGAAGTGCGCCGGGGTGAGTTGCCGGGTCAGCGCCCGGGTGTCCATCCCGTTGGTGGCGATCCAGTCGAGCATGGCCGGCGACGCCAGGTGCGGCTGGCCCACCGCCTGCCACAGCTCGTACCGCCTCCTGCCGGCGCGCGCCAGGTCGCCCGGTGTGATGCTCTTGAAGCCGTGTGCCTCCGCCTTGGCCTGGTAGGCGGCCTCGTGCGGGAGCATGCCGGTGTCGGCGAGGCCACGCAGGGTCGTGACCGGCAGGCCGAGCGTGGCGAGCGCGTGGTAGACGTCCTCGGCGCTCGTCGCCTCCGACACGACGGGCCCGACGTCGACGATCTCGGCGCCGCGGAGGATCTCGTACAGCGAGTGGTCCTCGGAGGTGAGCATCCAGGCGGCGACGGCCAGCAGGAAGTGCTCCGGCGCGACGCCCGGGACCTTGAGCCAGCCGAAGGCGGCGAGCAGCCGGGCGGTGGTGCCGGAGATGCCGGCGACGACCGGCAGGCCGGTCTTGGTGTGGGTGTGGCGGTACCACAGCGAGGTGGTGTCGTTGTCGAACCAGGCGCGTCCGCCGACCCAGGGCAGGGGCAGCTCGACCCCGAGGGCGCCCTCGTCCGTCCAGCTGCTCTCCGGCTGGGCATGGCGCTGCTCGGTGCCGTCGGCGGTGGTGACGGTGAAGGCCCTGCGCCCGGGGCCGGTGAGGTAGCGGCGTTCCCGGTCGCTGAGCGCGGCGCCGAGGGCGGCGAGCTGTCGTGGGGTGAGCTTGCCGGGCACGCCGAGGTTCTTGGCGAAGTCGGCCGTGCCGAGCCGGTTGGAGCGGCCCGCCTGGCTGGCGGTGATGGCGGTGGTGTCGGCGGCCGGCTTCTTCGACAGGGCGGTGATGTTCCCGAGGGCGAAGGGGTCGAAGGCGTAGTTGTAGCCCTTGCCGACGATGCCGGCGATGCCCTGCATGACGGTGCGGTTCCAGCCGGTCAGCTGCCGGCGCAGCTTGCGCAGCGCGGCGCTGTCGAGGCCCAACGCGTCGGCCCGGGTCCAGTCCTGGTCCGCGACGATGCTCTGGACGACCTTCTTGAGGGTGGCCTCGGGGCCGGCGTCGTTGTAGTAGGCCGCGTTGTAGAAGGCGGTCATGAGTTCACGCAGGTTGCCGTCGCGCAGCAGCGCACGGACCTCCGCGTCGGTGAGGTGGTCGCCCACCTGGCCGGCGCTGGTCGGGTCGTCCTTGACGAACGAGCGGCGCACGCCGTCGGGACGCCCGTCGTTCGCGTACGCCTCCAGGACCTCACGCAGCCGTTCGACGGTGGCCTTCGCGGCGTGCTGGACGTGGGGGAGCTGGTAGAGGTGGGCGCCGAGGTCGCGTTCGAACCGGGTGGCGTGTTCCCGGTACTCGGCGGTGTCGAGGATGGGCCGGGCGCCGTAGGGGCGGCTGTCGGGACTCCAGGCGACCGGGTGCGGCGGCGGCGCGGAGGTGGTGGTGTGGGGCGGAGCCGACCCGGCGAGGCGGGGTCCCAGGTCGTCGACGGCGAGGAGGTCGTCGGCCGTGGGGGTGAAGGTGCGCCACCCGTCGTCGGGGCCCGGCTGCGCCGGCCGGGGCCGCCCCTCGGCGTCGAGGACGGTGCCGGCGACGAGCGCCGAACCGTCCGGGGTGCTCCAGGCGGTGCCGGTCGGGGCGGTCACCGGCACGTCGAGCAGGCGGGCCAGCGCGGCGGCGAAGCCGGTGTCGGCGTCGGCGGCGGTGCGACACGACATCAGCAGGATCGGCCGGCCCTGCCACCCGGGGTCGTCCCTGATCAGCCGGGCCACGTCCGCCGGGCTGCGGCCCCGCCCCCCGCCGAGGTCGAGCTCGTGCGGCGTGCCGTGCGCGAAGATCACGTACCGGTCGGGGTCGGCCGGGAAGGCCCGCGCGGCGTCCAGGTTTGCCCCGTCGGCTGCGGTGACCAGGACCCGTCCGGCGGGGACCTGCTCGTCGACGACCGGGTCGGTGACCCAGCCGATGGTCAGCTCGCCCTCCAGCGGCGAGGCGGCCGGCCCGAAGGTGTTGGCGGCGTCGAACACCAGCACGTCGAGGTCGTCGAGGAGTTCGTCGATCAACCGGGCCAGCTCCTGCGACCGGCCGTACCGGTCGTCGATCTGCTCCGCCAGGGACCGGACCGCGTCGAGGGCCGAGTCGGCGCTGCCGATCTCCCACTCCGCGTTGGCGACCGCCGTTTCGACCCGCCGGAGGTCGTCGGCCAGGCCACGGATCTGCGTCGGCAGGTGGTCGTGCGCCGCCTCGGCCTCCAGCATCGCCCGGGTGGCGGCGTCCCGGTTGCGGGCCAGCGCCGCCGACCGGACCAGCAGTCCGTCGTCGTCGGCCGGCAGGCCGTGGGTGAGCCGCGCGGACTCCTGCTCGGCCGCGACGAGCTGCGTGACGCTGTCCTCAATGGTGTCCACGGCCTGCCCGGCCTCGTCGATGGTGCGCGGCCCCGACTCGGTGGCGGGGAAGTCGGTGAAGAGGACGTGCTGCGCCTGGCCGAGGGCCCGGTTGGCGGCCACGGCCTCGTGCTCCATGGCCTCGAGGATGTCGTGGGCGTCCTCGCCGGCCTGGTACAGGTCGGCCCAGATCCGCTCGGCCTCCGTCACGATCGCCCGGGCGTTGCCCGGGTCCTGCGCCCGGTCCTCCAGGTCCCGCACGGCGGCCCAGGCCCTCGCGATCGTGTGCTGGTAGTCGGCGGTCGTCCGCTGCGCCGCCAGCACCCTGCTCCGCCGCTTCCGCACCGACCCGTCGGCGGCGGACGGGGCCGTGGATCTGTCGAGCAGGTCACGGAACCTCGCGATGGCCGTGGTCAACCCCGGCTTCAGCGCCCGCACCTGCTCAGCCAGGGCGGGAACGGTCTCGGCGAGATTCCGGACGGCGACGCCGAGCCCCGACACCTCCGCGACGGACCGCTTGGCCTCGGCGACGAGCGTCTCCCGGGCGACCCCCTCGGGCTCCACCTCCTTCACCATGATCTTTTCGATGCCGGCGGTCTCGTCGATCTCGCGGGACGTGACGACGAAGCGGGCGCCCGGAAGGAAGAGCACCTCCTGCTCGGTGGGTTTCGCCGAGAAGGGGGTGATGTCCCGGCCGGCGTGACCGGCCAGCTCGATCCCGATCAGCACCCGGTGGCTGGTGGCGCTGTTGGTGTACCTGGCCAGGATCCCCCGGGCGACGCGCTCGTCCCGGCTGGCGCTGTTCAGGCCGGAGAGGGTGAGGTCGTCCCCGCCGTAGGCCGAGAACATCTTCCCCAGCGGGTTGGTCAGGCCGCCGGCCGCCCAGTCCGCGCGCCACACGACGCCCTTGTCGGCCGGGGGGAGCTGCCGCAGCGCGTCGACGACCATGTCGAAGTGCGCCCGTAGCTCGGCCTCGACGGCGTCCCGGATCTCCCGGCCCCGGTCCTGCGCCTGCTCCCGCGCGGCGGCGATCCGCTCCGGCGTCCGGTCGGGGTCGGTGGCCATGTCGTCGTGCAGGCCACGCAGGACCGGGTCGTTGGCGAGGATGGTCGGGATCTCGGCCGGGACGAGGTCGATGAGCAGGTCGACGGCCTCCCGGATCTTGTGCTCCAGCAGCAGCTCGGCGGCGAGGTCGGTGAACGGGCCGGCGGGGGCGACCGCGTTGAGCAGGCTGTGGTTGGAGCCGGTCCACACCTGCAGGGCGAGCAGGTGGGCCCGGGTGAGCCGGTTGGCCAGGGCCTTCGGGTCCACGGAGTTGAAGGTGAGCCACTCCTGGGTGAGCTGCTTGGCCGTCGCCACGTCGTAGGCGGCGTTGGCCAACTCGTCGGCCACCTCCAGGGACCCGTCCAACTCGTCGGACGTCACCGCGGCATAGCCGTGCGCGGTGTGCGCGGCCCGGGCCTTGGCGAAGTAGGCGGCCTCGTGCGGCAGCAGCTGCTCCAGGAGCGCCGTGTCGGCCAGGTCGACCGCCGGAGGCAGCCCCTCGGGCGCGGCCGCCGGCAGCCGGTGCTGCGGATCGCCGACCTGGCGCAGGACGGGGGCCGGAACGCCGAGGGCGGCGAGCGCCTCGTACACCTCGTCGGCGGCCATGGTGGACACCGGGGGGCCGCTGCCCACGATCTCGGCGCCGCGCAGGATCTCGTACAGCGAGTGGTCCTGGAAGGTGAGCATCCACGCGATGACGGCCAGCAGGAAGTCCTCGCGGCTGACCCCCGGCACGTTCAGCCACTCGAACGCCATCATGAGCCGGGCCGTGGTGCCGGAGATGCCGGCCGTCACCGGCAGGCCCGCCTCGTGGTGGGTCCGGCGGTACCAGACCGAGGCGAGCCGGGAACCGGTGTCCAGCACGACGCCGGCCCGGCCGCCGATCCAGGGCAGGGGCATCTCGACGCCCAGCGAACCCTCGGCGGTCCACGAGGTGTCGGGCTCGGCGTGGACCGTCCCGGTGCCGTCCGTCTCGACGGCGGTGAAGGGCCGACGTCCCCGGCCGGAGAGATACCTCTTCTCCCGGTCGCTCAGCGGCGCGCCGAGCGAAGCCAGGTGGGTGGGGGTGAACTTGCCGGGCCCGCCACGGTTGGCCTGGTCGCCGTGGCGGGCGATCCGGTTGGCCTGGCTGCCGCCGAGCGCGATCAGGTCGGTCAGCGGTTTCTCCGACTGCCCGGCCACCCGGCCGAGGGCGAACGGGTCGCCCTCGCCGAAGGTGTGCCCCCGGCCGGTCAGCTTGGCCAGCTCGCCGATCAGCGCACCGGAGAGCGTGTCGAGCTGCTTGTGCTGGCGTTGCAGGGCCGCCACGTCCAGCCCGAGCTGCGCGGCCCGGTCCCAGTCCGAGCCGGCGAACAGCTCCTGGACGACGGTCTTCAGGGTCGGATCGGGCGAGGCGTGGTGGAAGTAGGCGGCGTTGTAGAAGGCCGTCATCAGCTCGCGCAGGTTGCCGTCGTCCAGCAGCTCGTCGACCTGCGCGGCGCTGAGCTGGTCACCCACCTGCCCGGCGCTGGTCGGGTCGTCCTTGATGAACGAGCGCCACACGCCGCCGGGACGACCGTCGAAGGTGTCCAGCACCTCCCGGAGCCGCGCGACGGTGGCCTGCGCCGCCCGCCGCACCCGGGGTAGCTGGTACAGGTACGCCCCGAGTTGCTCCTCCAGGTGGGTCGCGAAGATCAGGTGCTCGGTGGTCTCCAGGACCGGCCGGTTGGCGTACGGCCGACCGTTGCCCTTCCACGCGACCGCGTCCCCGGCCGCGTCCGCGACCGGGCGGGGCGGGGTTCCCGGCAGGTCGGCGCCGGCCTCCTGCACGTGGGTGTCGCCGGGGGCGTCGCTGGTGAACGTGCGCCACCCGTGGCCGGCGTCCGGCTCGGCCGGGCGGGGGCGTCCGTCGGGGCCGTAGGCGGTGCCCGCGACGAACGCGTGCCCGCCGGGGGTCGTCCAGACCGTGCCGGTGGGGGCGGTGACCGACGTGCCCGGCAGCAGCCGCGACAGCTTGGCCGCGAAGCCGTCGGCGTCCGCACCCGTGTCGCACGAGATCAGGACGATCCGCTGCGGACGGTCCGCCTGGAGCAGCTCGGCGAGCTGCTCGGGCGTGACCCGCCGGTCGCCGAGCACCAGGTGGTCGGGGGTGCCGTGGGCGAAGACGACGAGCTCGCCGTCGCGGGCGGGGAACGAGCGGGCGGCCTCGGCGTGGGTCGTGTCGTACGGGTCGACGAGCGCCCACCCGGCCGGGACCGGCTGTGGCCCGTCGGTCGGGGCCTGTGGTGACCCGTCGGTCGGGGCCGGCCTGACCTCGCCGCCCGCAGGCCTGGTCGGCGGGGGCGGCTCGGCGGTGGCCCGCACCGGCTCGGTCGACCGGGCCGTCTGATCCGACCGGGCCACCTCACTGGACCGGGCCGTCTCATTCGACCGGGTCGCCTCACTGGACCGGGCCGTCTCACTCGACTGGGGCTCCTCGGTCGACTGGGCCGGCTTGGTCAACCGGGTCGCCTCGGCCGGAGGGGCGACCGGCCCGGGCGGGGCGGTCCCGACCGGCGGCTCGACCGGCCGGACGACGCTGTCGGCGACCTGCGGTGGCGGGCCGGCGGCGGAGCCGGTGGCGGTGCGCGGGCCGGCGTCGCGAGGGGGGTGTCCGCGCCGCCGGGGCGGACTGGTCGTGGCTCCGCGCGGGGGTGCGGTGGTGCCGTCGCGGGCCGGGCCGGTCGGCGCGGTGGTCGGGCCCTCGGCGCCGGTGGCCGGGCGGATGGTGCCGGTGGCCGGGCGGATGGTGCCAGTGGCCGGGGCGGTGGTGCCGGTGGCCGGGGCGGTCGTGGCCGGCGCGGTGGCGGTGGCGGCGGCCTCCGGCACGGCCGCCGGGCCGCCCGGCGGGGTCGGGCCGGTGGGCGTCAACTGGGTCACCACGCCGGGCAGGCCGGTGCCGTCGGGCCGTTCGTCGGCCGGGCCCGTCGGCACGGGCGGGCCGCCGAGGAGAGCCGGGCCGTCGAGACCGCGCGGGGTGCCGGTGGGCCCGGCGGTGACGCCCTCGGCGTCCTGGGGGAGCGGGCCGCCCCGCAGGCCGGTGTCCACGGGCGGGGGCAGGTGGCCGCCGGGGCCGTGCGGGCGCGCCTCCGGGTCGCCGGGCCGGGTCGCCGGGCCGCCGGGTCGGCTCTCCGGGTCGCCGAAGTGGCTCTCCGGGCCCGGGGAGCGGTGCTCCGGGCCGTCGAGACGGTTCTCGGGGCCGGCAGGTCGGTGTTCCGGGGCGCCGACACGGTGTTCCGGGTCGGCCGGACCGGGTGTGTCGCCCACCGGGGACGGCGTCTCGCCAGGGTCGGCGCGCCCGGGGTCGAGGGTGGACGGCTGCTCACCGGGCCGCTGCGGCGCGTGCTCGGGACTGCGGGAGGGGCCGTCCCGGTCGAGGGGCGGCGTCTCCCCGTCGGTGGGCGGGTCGACGGGCGGCGTGTCCCCGCCGGTGGGCGGGTCCAGGGGCGGCGCGTCCCTGCCGGCGGGCAGGTCACCCGGGCCGGTGGGCGGGCGGGTGACGGACTCGTGGGTGGCGGGCGGGCCGGTGACAGGCGCGGGGTCCAGGGGCGCGGGGCCGCCTGGCGCGCCGTCGCGGGTCGGCGGCGTCTCGTCGCGGGTGCGGGGCCCGGCCTCGGCGACGGGGTCCCGGGTCACGGGCGGGGGTTCGCGGCGGTCGGTGGGGTCCGTCGAGCCGCCCGTGGTCGAGCGCGGCTCCGGCTCGTCGTCGACGTTCGTCGGCGGGCCGGAGCGCTGCGCGCCGGGCTCGCGCTCCGGCCCGCCGGGCACCCCACCGTCCGTCACCGGCAACGGGCCCCCGGTCACGTCGTCGTGCGAGGGCGGCTGCTCGTACGGGGGCGGGTCGCCGCCCGGCCCGTCGGCACCGGACTTCTCTGCCGGGGAGTCGTACGGGTCCTGCCCGGGGCCGGACCGGTCGGTCTTCGGGCCATCCAGGCCGGCCGGGTCCCCGATGCCGTCTCCGCCCTGGCCGTGGCCGCCGGGCCCGGACTGCGGCCCGGGTCGGACGTGCTGGCCGACGTCCTCGGCCCACTGCTGGGTGAAGCCGGTGATGACGGACGAGGTCACTGTGGCACCCGGGTTGAAGTCGCCGCCGAGGATCCCCCAGAGGAAGGTCTCGCCGAGGAGTTCGCCGGCTGCGGCGAAGATCTCCTGGCCGTACCGGTGGGTGCCGACCTTGGGGAACCACTTCGCGCCGGCCTGCATCACGCCGCTCGCCGTCGCCCCGATCAGCATGCCGGCGAGGAAGTCCAGCAGCACGTCGTTGCCGTCGATCTTGTCCCGGTTGCCCTCGGCCATCTGCAGGCCCTGGGCGGCCAGGCCCTGCCACAGCTCCTCGAAACCCTCGCCGATGGCGTCGAACGTCAGGTTGGCGATGCGTTGCAGGATGCGGCTGCGCAACTGCGCGATCAGGGTGCTGACGATCTCGCTGCCGGTCCGGATCAGGGCCGGCACCATGAAGGCGCTCGCTCCGCCGGACAGGGCCAGGAAGACGTCCCACAGCGTGGTGAACATCGCGATGGCGATGTTGTACTGCGTCTGCTCCGCGTCGAGGGCGAAGTCGTAGGCGCTCTGCCCGAGGGCGGTGGAGATGTCGCCGGCGACCGGCACGTTCGTGGTGAGGCTCTGCGCGAAGTGCTCGAACGCCTGCGCCGCGTCGCCGCTCAGGAGCGCGGGCATGTTGCCCGCGAGGCCGGCGGTCCCGGCCACCTCCTCGTTGAGGGTGTTGGTGAAGGCGAGCAGCTCGTCACCCATCTGGCGCAGGGCGGTCGGGTCGGCCTCCGGGTACTCCTCGCCGACGCCGTAGAGGATGGCGTCGTAGACCCACTGCCATTCCGGGTCGGTCGAGATGTGCAGGTCGGGCATCGGGCGCTATCCCTGAGCCGTGCCGTACGGCTCGGACGTGCCGTCGGGGTGGTAGTCGACGTACGTGGGCCCGGCGGGCGGACCGTCGGCCGGCGCGCGTTCCACCAGGAACAGCTGGTAGCCGTCCTTCACTTCGAACGGCGTGCCGCCCAGCCGCACGTCCGTCCCGGGCGGCAGGGGGGTGATCGCGCGGTAGTGGTTGGTGTCCACCCGCACGGTGCCCGGCGCGACCTCCCGGAAGTACACCACCTGCTGGTGGTCGCCCACCGGCACGCCGCCGACCATGACCTCGGCGTCCGGCGGCAGCGCCGGGGCGAGGACCGAGGAGCTGAGCGTGCCCGCCGGCACGGTGAGGACCAGCCCCGGCCTCAGCCGTTCCGGCTCCAGTCGGTCCGGCACGGTACGCAGCAGCGCCGGCCGTAGCTTCTCGTAGCGGCGGTTGTCCGTGGCGGGGTTGGTGCCGGAGTTCGGGCGGAGGTTCCCGAAGACGGTCCCGAGTTTGCGGCCGGCGCCGTACGCGTCGTCGTCGGCGCCCCGGAAGGTCGTGCCGGAGACGGTCAGGCCGTCGGCCGTGTAGTCGAGCGTGTCGGCCGCCGCGCCGACGATGTTCTCCAGCGCGAGCAGCCCGGCGACGAACTTCTCGGCGAACTGCTGGCCCAGGTCGTCGGTGCCCCAACTGGTCCCGTACGTGTGGCGCAGGGCCTCGATGTACGCCTGGAGCTGGCGGAACGCGTCCGCCCGGCCGCGGTACTGGTCCCCGAGGCGGCCCAGGCCCTCCGGGTCGACGAAGAGGTCGCCGCTCATCCCGACACCCGCCCCAGCCCCAGCTGCTGCCGGACGCTGTTGACCATTCGTGGCTGCGGCGGCAGCAGCGTGTCGGTGTCCACGTCGCCGCTGATCAGGTCCCGGGCGTTCAGCCCGTCCGGCAGCAGGGGCGCGATGACCGCCGCGGCCTGTGACTGGGCCTCCTCCCTCGCCTCCCCGATGGTCTGCATGAGCAGGGTGCGCAGCTCGGCCGGCGCGAGCCGGCGGTAGGCGTTGGTGGGGAAGGAGATGTCCGAGACGACGCCGTTGTGCCCCACGGTCACGGACACCTCGCGCCGCGGCGACGTGCGGGTGACGGCGATCGACCGCATCCGTCGCCGCAGGGCGCCGAGGCCGTCGCGTTGCTGCTGGTACCGCTGGAACAGGCTTTCGATGCGCTCGCTGAACTCCACGCGCTCCTCCTTCGCCGGACGCGGCCCCCAGTACAGGACCGGCGGCGGCCGTGGCCAAGGCGCCGACGACTGATCAGGGCGGAACAGGCAGCGGATCTTCCCGAGTGTGCCGACAGGGCACCGGGAGGCAATCCGGGGCGTCGAACGGGCAGTCCCGTCGGCGGAAGCCTCCCGACGGGTAGGTCGGTTGGCAAAACTGTCGCCGACGCCCGCGGAACCGGATCGCCGACCGCGCGGTGTCATCGCGGAACGACCGTTCGGAGGAGATTCGCTGTGACGATGCCAGTGGTGCAGACCAACGAACCGGGCATGCAGCAGGCGGCCCAGGAGTTCGCCAGCCGGGCAGAGGAGTTCACCACTCACCTGCGCAACGTCAACGACCAGATGGGAATGCTCCAGGCGTCCTGGACCGGGGAGGCGTCGGCTCAGTTCAACGCGGCCATGGACGCCTGGGAGAACGCGTTCCAGAAGGTGATCAACGAGCTGCTGACCATCATGGAGACCATGGGTGTCAACACCCGGTCCTACTCGGCCGCCGAGGACGAGGCGTCCTCCACGGCGGCGTCCTTCGCGCAGGCGCTGCCGGGCTTCTGACCGAACCGTCGAGAAAGGATCTGACCGATGTCGAACTACCGTTTCAGCTTCACCCAGGCCGACGCCACGCTGACCGACATGAACGGGATCAACGGGCGTATCACCTCCGCGCTGGCCGAGATGGAGGGCAATGTCGAGCGGACGCTCGGCGAATGGACCGGCGCGGCGCAGGAGCAGTACCAGGTGTCGAAGGCGGCCTGGAACGCGGCGGCCGCCCAGATGACGGTCGCGCTGGATTCGGCGCGGCAGACGCTGCTCAGCATCGCGGACAACTACGGCACCACCGAACAGAACGCGGCGAAGATCTGGAACGACGTCCGGGGCGGGTGACCGCGCGTCGGGGCTGCCGCGTGACGGCGGCCTCGACGCCCACCCGGCCGGCGCCATTCCTGGTCATCGTGTTCTGGAGGTCAGATGGTCGACTACAGCACGCCGAACGACGAAGCCATCAAGAGCCTGAGGCTGCTCGACCGCTTCGACGGCGATCACTATCCTGGCTGGGCGTTCGACACCGTGGTGCGTATGCGGGAGGACGCCGCAGACAACTTCATGGACAACGAGTACACCCAGTACGAGACCAACATCTGGATCTACTACCGGGACCACATCCTCCCGCAGGACAAGTGGGAGAAGCTCGTCGAGAATCCGGCCCCCGACCCCGGCGACTACGACCCGGAGCGCCACTACACGGACAAGCCGCCCATCGACTTCGAGCCGCCGACGGGCGTGTACGGAAGGTCGGGCGACCGGGGCGAGGTCGTCATCAGTTCGGCGGCCATCGAATACTTCTGCCGACAGATCGAGAGCATCACCGAGGACGGGTCACTCACCCAGGCGGTGCGGAAACTGTCGGTGCTGGACATCAAACCGGGCACCTTCGGTCACGCCGTCGCCCTGCGGGAGGTGATCACCGGACCCAGCGGCTCCACCACCAACTACGGCCTCAAGGGCGACACCATCGGCTTCCTCAACGCGGTCGACCAGGCACTCGTCGGCCTCGCCAGGAACCTGCGCGCCATGCTGCGGGAATACGAGAGCGCCGAGGACCTCAACAAGCTGACCGCCGCCAGGTTCGACAACGCCATGCGGGACACCTGGTCCAAGATCGGCATGTTCAAGGACTACGGCAACAACAGTTCGGGCGTGCCGGGCGGCTCGACCGGTGGCGACGGCGACGACGAGGGCACCACCGACCAGCCGTAGGGAAGAGCCGGCCGTAGCCAGCCGGTCGTACTTCAGATGGATCGAGGATGAACCGTGGCGGACAACAACTCCGACCCCGATGCCGACTGGAAGCGGCCGAACATCGATCCGGACGCCGTCTTCGGCAGCACGGCGGCCACCGCCAAGGATCTCAACGACTACGTCGACTGGGCCAACAGCGACCCGCCGCAGTGGAAGAAGCTGAAGGCCTCGGTCGTCGGGGTGTCGGCCACCGCCATCTCCGGGGCGGAGAAGACGGCTATCGCCAGCGGCATCGTTGACGCGCAGTCCCTCGCCGACGCCTACGGCGCCTTTCAGTACGCGTACGAGCTGCTGTCCTGGCTGGAGTCGTTCATCTACGACCAGGCGCACGCGATCGCGGGCGAGGACCGGGCGTGGGCGGGAGTGGCCGCCGAGGCGTTCCTCGCCAAGATGCAGTTGTTCGCCGACTACCTCGGGGCCAACGCTGAACGGATCGCGGGCGGGGGCGGCAGCGGGGGCACCGGATCGGTTCCCGACCAGCTCTGGAACAGCGCCAACTACCTCGCCTGGGCGCAGAACGCCATGGAGACGATCGACGTCGGCTGGGCGGAGATCGCCAAGGCGAACGGCGCGGGGGTGACCGACACCGGGCTCGTCGCGATCAGCTCGACCGAGTACGTCAAGCCGATGACCGCCCAGATGTTCGAGGTGGTGGACACGCTCGCCGGTCAGTACCAGCTCACGTACGGCCGGGTGGTCCCACCGACCCCGAGCCAGAACTTCCAGACGACACCGCCGACGACCACGACCAGGCCCACGACGACGCCGCCGGCCACCACCACCAAGCCGCCGACGACGACCACGAAGCCACCGCCCCCGAAACCCTCGCCCACGAAGCCGCCGACCGGCACGCCGCCTCCCACCTCGACCAAGCCGCCGACGACCACCGCCAAGCCGCCGACGGTCACGCCGCCGCCGACGAAGCCGTCGTTGACGGCCCCGGTGGTGACGCCGCCGGTGACGCCGCGACCCTCGGCGACGGTCCCCCCGGTGGCGACGCCGCCGGTGACGAGGCCGCCGGTGTCGACCTCCGCGCCCGTGGTGACGCCGCCGGTGACGAGGCCGCCGTCGAGGTCCCCGGTGGTGACGCCGCCGCCGAAGCCCACGGTGACGGCCCCGGTCGTGACGCCGCCGGTGACGACGCGGCCGCCGGTGACGTCCCCTCCGGTGGTGACGAGGCCGCCGACGCCCCTGCCGGTCGGCTCCCCGCGACCGCCCGGCGGCACGCCGCCGGTGACCACGCCCCCGCCGCGCGTGGACCGGCCCGGCGGGCCGCCGTCGGCACCGACCGGCACGCCACCGCCCCGCAGCGGCGGGGTGCCGGACGGCCAGAACGGCGGCGGGCTCCCGGGGTTCGAGGCACCGGGCGTCGACGCTCCGCCGACGGTCGACCCGCCCGGCGTGGACGGGCCCGGTGGGCTCGCCCCGCCGGTGCTCGGCGGCGTGGATCCGCCCGACGCGACCGGTGGCGGCAGGCCGGACGGCACCTCCGGGGCGCCCCCGTTCCTGCCGCCGCCGTCGGGTGCGCCGGGTGGCGCGGGGGGCGGTGCGCCCGACCGTCCGGACGCGTCCGGCCTGGTCGAGGGGGAGCCGCAGACCTGGGACCCGCCGCTCTCGGGCGGCGTCGACGTGCCGCACTCGCCGGGCGGCACGGAGGCCGGGGGCAGCGGGCTCGGCGCGTCCCCGCTGCCGCCCGCCCCGGCGGCCACCGGCGGCGTGCCCCCGTTCCTGCCGCCGCCGTCGGGTGCGCCCGGTGGCGCGGGGGGCGGTGCGCCCGACCGTCCGGACGCCTCCGGACTGGTCGAGGGCGAGCCGCAGACCTGGCAGCCTCCGGTGCCGGACGGCGTCGACGCGCCGGACGCCCCGCAGGGCGCGCCGGCCGGTGGATCCGGCCTGCCGCCGGTGGTGGCGCCGCCGGCCGCACCGGCCGATCCCGACGGGCGTGCCGCGCCGGAGCGGCCGGACGCCGCCGAACTGCTCGACCCCGAACCGGGCTGGCACCAGGACCTGCCGGTGCCGGTGCCGCTGCCCGTGCCGTCGCGGGCCGCCGGCCCGCAGGGTGACCCCGAGCCGCAGCGCAAGCCCGGCGCGAAGCGTGCCGCCGGCCCGGAGCGTGTCCCCGGCCCGGAGCGCGCCGTCGACCCACCGGGCGGCCCCGCCGCGCCGGTGCGGCCGGGGTGGGCGGCCGCACCGGTCGGTTCGGTGCCCGGGCCCGGAGAACGCGAGAAGGCCGAGCGGCCCGAGGCCGCCGAGCTGCTGATCGAGGCCCCGGCGAGCTGGGCCGCCGACGACGCGCCGGCTCCGGACCGGGTGCCGGTGGTACGCCCGACCGGCGAGCCTGAGGACACCAGCGCCTGGGACGCGCCGGGCGAACGGTGGTGGCTGGCCGGCGCGGACCTGCCGGCCGCCGACCCGGACCGGGCGGACCGGGGGACGGATGCGTAGCCGGCCGGAACCGGTCCGCACCTGGCGGTGGGACCGGCGGGGCACGCCCCTCGCCGAGGAACAGCCGCCCCGCTGCGGCGGGCCGGACTACACCGCGGCGGAACGGGCCGAGCTGCGCGCCCGGGCCGAGGCGGAGCGGCGGGCCCGGGCCGAGGCGGAGGCGGAGGAGCGCAGGGCGGCCGGGCGCGCCGGACGCCGGCCCGCCGCCGGCCCGGCCGACGTCGCCGCCGACGACCCCATGGGCGAGGAGCCGGCGAAGGACGCCGGGAAGGACACGCGGTACGCGGTCACGCTGCTGCGGGAGGACGACGCCTGGGGCGGCGGATGAGCAGCCGGACCCGAGGAGGGTGCACGTGAACACGATCACCGTCAAGCGGCCGCCGCGTGCCGCCGGACCGGAGGCCCCGGACGGGGAGGTCGAGCTCCAGGAGCCCCCGCTGATGGCCGAGGAGGCCCCGCTGGACTTCCGGTCGTTCGCCATGATGGTCCCGATGGGCCTGGGCATGGGCGGCATGATGATGATGTTCGGCCTGTTCAACCGCACCCCCATCCTGTACGTCATGGGCGGTGCGATGGCCGCCGGGATGCTGTTCATGGGGCTGGTCCAGATCGGCCGGGCCGCCGCCGACCGCAAGCGCAAGATGCGCGGTGAACGGCGGGACTTCCTGCGCTACGTCACCCAGCTCCGCCGGCAGGCCCGCAAGGCCGCCAACCAGCACCGGCAGGCCGTGCTGTGGGACAACCCCCAGCCGGACACGCTCTGGTCGGTGGCGATGAGCAGCCGCCTCTGGGAACGCCGGCCGAGCCACGACGACTTCGGCAGGGTGCGGATCGGCCTGGGCCGGCAGAACGCGATGATGCGGTTCCTGCCCCCGACCACCAAGCCGATCGAGGATCTCGAACCCCTCTCGTCGATCTCCCTGCGCCGCTTCTCCGAGGCGTACCGCACGGTGTCGGGCGTGCCGATCGCCGTCGGTCTGCGCAGCTTCACCAGCATCGAGTTCGAGGGTGAGGGCGGCCCGGCGGCCGAACTGGCGCGGGCGATGCTCGCCCAGCTGGCCACGTTCCACGCCCCCGACGAGCTGCGGATCGCGGTGCTGGCCGCCGAGGAGCACCGCGCCGAATGGGACTGGATCAAGTGGCTGCCGCACAACGCGCACCCCACCGCCCACGACGCCGCCGGCCCGGCGCGGCTCTTCGCCGCCGGCCACGACGAGCTGATGGAGCTGCTCGGGCAGGAGGTGGTCGACCGCGGCGACCACGACCAGTCGGCCCGGCCCAGCTCGGCGGAGCCGTTCGTCGTCATCCTGGCCTACCTGGCGCGGCTTCCGGACAGCTCCCGCCTGTACGGCGCGGGGCTGCGCAACGTCGTGCTGCTCGACCTGACCGGGGCCCTGCCCGGCGGGCCGAGGGTGCTGCGGCTCGACGTGCGGGACACCGAGGTCGCCTTCCCCGCCGGTGACGAGACGCGGTCGGCCGAGCGTGACGGTCTCGGCGTGGTGCCGGCCGAGGCGCTGGCCCGCGTCATCGCGCCGAAGCGGACCAGCGGCACCCTCGAAGCGGTCGAGAAGCCCCTGGAGTCGAGCTTCGACCTGACCACCCTGCTCGGTATCCGCGACGCGCACACCTTCGACGTGCAGGCGTCGTGGCGCGGCCGGCAGCCGCAACGGTCCCGGCTCACCGTGCCGATCGGGGTCACCGCCGACGGCGAGGTCATCGAGCTCGACCTGAAGGAGTCCGCCCAGGGCGGGATGGGCCCGCACGGGCTCCTCATCGGCGCCACCGGCTCGGGCAAGAGCGAGCTGCTGCGTACCCTGGTCTGCGCGCTCGCCGCCACCCACTCCTCCGAGATCCTCAACCTCGTCCTGGTGGACTTCAAGGGCGGGGCGACGTTCCTCGGCATGGAGCGGCTGCCGCACACCTCGGCCGTCATCACCAACCTGGCCGACGAGCTGCCCCTGGTCGACCGGATGCAGGACGCGCTCAACGGCGAGCTGACGCGGCGGCAGGAGGTGCTGCGGGCCAGCGGCCACGCGTCGCTGTTCGACTACGAGAAGGCCCGCGCGGCGGGCGCCCCGCTCGTGCCGTTCCCGGTGCTGCTGGTCGTCGTCGACGAGTTCAGCGAGCTGCTGTCCAGCAAGAGCGAGTTCATGGACCTCTTCGTCTCCATCGGCCGGTTGGGCCGCAGCCTCGGCGTCCACCTGCTGCTCGCCTCGCAGCGGCTCGACGAGGGCCGGATCAACCGGGTCGAGGGGCACCTGTCCTACCGGCTGGCCCTGCGGACGTTCTCCACCATGGAGTCCCGCGCCGTCATCGGCGTCGGCTCCGCCTACGAGCTGCCGTCCGAGCCGGGCAACGGCTACCTGAAGGTCGACACCAGCAACCTGGTCCGGTTCAAGTCGGCGTACGTGTCCGGCCCGTACACCGGCGGGCGCCCGGTCGTGGCCGAGCCCGGCCGGCAGGCCCGGGAGCCCGCCGACGTGGTCCTGTTCGGCACCCGGCAGGCCCGCGTCCGGCACGACCCGGCGCGGGCGGACGCCCCCGTGGCCGAGCCGGCGGACGGGGCGGTGCCCGACGAGGAGGCCACCGGCCCCAGCCTCGTCGACGTCCTCGTCGGCCGGCTGGCGGGGTCGGGCCCGCCGGCCCGCCAGGTGTGGCTGCCGCCGCTGTCCGACCCGCCCAGCCTGGACACGCTGCTGCCCAGCGTCGTCCCGGACCCGGCGCGGGGCGCGACCGTCGGGGACCCGGCGCTGCGCGGACGCCTGCGGGTGCCGGTCGGGATCGTCGACCGGCCGCAGGACCAGCTCCGCGAGCTGTTCGTCGCGGACCTGTCCGGGGCCGACGGGCACGTCGGCGTCGCCGGCGCGCCGCAGAGCGGCAAGTCGACCCTGCTGCGCACCCTGATCCTGTCGCTGGCGGTGACCCACACCCCCGAGGAGGTGCAGGTCTACGGCCTCGACTTCAGCGGCGGCGGCCTGGCGGCGGTGGCCGGGCTGCCGCACGTCGGCTCCGTCGCGACCCGGCTGGAACGCGACCGGGTGGTCCGCACCGTCGAGGAGGTCCGGCAGGTCCTGGAGCGGCGGGAGGCCGAGTTCGGCGAGCGGGGCATCGACTCGGTCGCCACCTACCTGGCGCAGCGGGCGGCGGGCGCGATCGACGACCCGTTCGGGCACGTGTTCCTCGTCGTCGACGGCTGGTACACGGTGAAGCAGGACTACCCCGACCTGGAGCAGCGGATCGGCGAGCTGGCCTCCCGTGGCCTGTCGTTCGGCATCCACCTCGTCGTCACCGCGACCCGCTGGTCGGAGCTGCGGACCTGGCTGCGGGACCTGCTGGGCACGAAGATCGAGCTGCGTCTCGGCGACTCGATGGAGTCGGAGGTGGGCTCGCGCAAGGCGGCCACCGTGCCGAACCAGCCGGGGCGCGGCATCACCGCGGACGGCCTGCACTTCCTGACCGCCCTGCCCCGGATGGACGGCAGCTCGGCGGTCGACGACCTGGCGGAGGCCACCAAGGCGGTGACCGAGGAGATCCGGGTGTTCTGGCCGGGTCGCCTCGCCCCCGAGGTGCGGCTGCTGCCCACCCGGCTGCCCGTCGCCCAGCTTCCGCCGCCGGAGCCCGAGTTCAGGGTGTGCGTGGGCCGCGACGAGCAGCGCCTCGCCCCGGTGTGGCACGACTTCCTGACCACCCCGCACCTGCTGGTGTTCGGCGACGCCGAGACCGGGAAGTCCAACGCGCTGCGCCTGGTGCTGGACGCGGTCCGCCGCCGCTACGGCCCGGACGAGGCGAAGGTCGTGCTGGGCGACACCCGGCGGGACCTGGACACCGCCCTGCCGGCCGACTACCAGGTCGGCACCGGCCTCACCGGCGACAGGCTGTTGGAGCTGGCGGGCCAGGCGGCGGTGTCGATGAGCCGCCGCATCCCCGGCCCGGACGTCTCGTCGGAGCGGATGCGCCGCCGGGACTGGTGGCAGGGCCCGGAGCTGTTCGTCGTCGTCGACGACTACGACCTGATGACCAGGGGCGTCGGCGCCGGCTCGACCCTCGACCCGCTGCTGCCGCTGCTGGCCCAGGGCGCCTACATCGGCCTGCACCTGATCGTCGCCCGGAGCACGTCCGGGGCGATGCGGGCGATGATGGACCCGGTCATCCGCCGGCTGTGGGAGCTCGGCAGCCCCGCCCTGCTGTTCTCCTACCCCAAGGAGGAGGGCAGGTTCCTCGGCGAGGCCACACCGCGACAGTTGCCGGCCGGCCGCGCCCAACTGGTGACCCGGCGCGGCGTACGCCTGGTCCAGACCGGCTTCGTGACCACCGGGAGATGACGTGAACAGCACACTGGACAACGACCTCTGCCGGATCACCGTGACCGGCCCGCGGCGGAAGGTGGACCTGGCCGTGCCGTCGGGCACCCCGGTCGCGACGCTGCTGCCGATCCTGCTGCGACACACGGCGACGGCGGGCCCGGCCACCGACGCGGACGGCGCGCCCGGGTGGGTGTTGCAGCGGGTCGGCGAGGCCCCGTTCGACCTGGCCGGCACGCCGGAGAGCCTCGACTGGCTGGAGGGCGAGGAACTCGTGCTGCGCCCGGCCGAGGACCCGCTGCCGGAGCTGGACTTCGACGACCTGGCCGACGGCATCGCCACCAGCGTCAACCGCCGCGCGGACCGCTGGCAGCCGCACCACCGCCGCCGGCTCTTCCTCGCGCTCGCCGCCGTGGCGCTCGGCCTGCTCGGGTACGCGTCGGCGGCGCGCGGGCCGCTGCCGGCCCAGGTGGCCGGCACCGCCGTGCTGGCCGTCGCCTGCGGCGCCGCCGCGTTGCGGATCGCCCGACGGCTGGCCGACCCGGCGCTGTCGCTGGTGTTCGCCGTGGCGTCCGCGGCCTTCGCGGCCCTGGCCGCCGCCGCGGCCGTCGACGGCGCGCCGGAGCGGATCGCGGTCACGGCGGAGGCCGGCAGCGCCGCCGCGGTGGCCGCCACCGCCGTGGCCGTGCTGTTGATCGTCGCCCAGCGTACGGTCGCCCCGGCGCTGCCGCTCGCGCCGTTCCTCGTGGTGATCGTCGCCGCGCTGGTCGTGGTCTGCGTGATCTCGCTGCACGCCACGATGGGCATGAGCGCTGAGCGGGCCGCGGCGGTGGCGGCCACGGCGGTGGTCGTCGCCGTGGTGCTGGCACCCAGGGCGGCGATCCGGATGTCCGGGCTGCGGGGGCCGCAGCTGCCCAAGACGGGTGCCGACATGACCGTCGACATCGAGCCCGCGCCGTCGGACGAGGTCCGGGACCGCACCTACCTGGCCGACACCTACCTGACCGTGACGATGGTCGTCGCGGCGCTGCTGCTGCCGGTGCTCTTCCTGTTCGTCATGGCGACGCCGGGCTGGGTCGGCTGGACCCTCGTGACGGTCCTGGCCAGCGCGGTCCTGCTGCGGGCCCGGACGTTCACGGGCCTGTGGCAGCGGGTGGCGCTGGTGGCCGCCGGAGGATCGGGACTCCTGCTGGTGGTCATGATGTTCGCCGCGCGGGCGACGCCGGGGGCACGGCTGGGCCTGCTCGTCGCCCTGGCCTGTCTCGTCGTGGCGCTGGTGCTCGCGGCGATCCGGCCGTGGCCGCGCCGGATGCTGCCGATCTGGGAGTACCTGGCGACGTTCTTCGACGTCACGACCGGGCTGGCGGTGCTTCCGTTGCTGGCGCACGTCCTGGGCGTCTACGCCTGGGCCCGGGGCCTGTTCGGTTAGGGGCGGGGATGCAGACCCAGCGGGACCACGTCCACGCGTACCAGTTCATGATGGACCGGCTCAGCTGCGCCCTCGTGCTCGGCGACCCCGGCACGGCGGTCTTCCCGGCCCGGCGGGCCCTGACCGGTCTCGGCTTCGGCATCCTGGTCGCGGTGCTCGTCGCGGCCGGGTTCGGCGTCTACGGCTGGATCGTCCCGGGCGGCAGCGCGGCCTTCCGGGAGAGGGGCGCGATCCTCGTCGAGAAGGAGTCCGGCACGCGGTACGTCTATCTCGACGGGGTGCTGCACCCCACCCCGAACCTGGCGTCGGCGATGCTGCTGCAGGGCGGCCAGGCGAAGGTCAAGCTGATCTCCCGCAACTCGCTGCGGGACGTCCCGCGCGGCCCGGCCCTGGGGATCGCGGACGCCCCGCAGCTCGTGCCGTCGCCGGCCGAGCTGACCACCGGTCCGTGGCTGGCCTGCCTGCCCGGCTCGGTCGTCGACACCCCCGGCGAGTCCCTCGGCGTCAACCTCGACCCGCGCGCGGTCGCGGAGCCGCTGCCCGCCGGGCGGTTCCTGCTGGTGCGGGGGCCGGACGGGGCGCGGTTCCTGATCCACGCCGGCGTGAAGCACCGGGTGCTCGACGACGTGGTCCCGGTCGCGCTCGGCGCCCTCGACGCCCGCCCGGTCCGGGCACCGCAGCGGTGGCTCGACTGGCTCCCGGACGGCCCGGCGCTGCGGGCGGCCACCATCGCGGGGGCCGGCGCGGCGGGCCCGCAGGTCGGCGGCCGCAGCCGCCCGATCGGCACCCTGTACCGGCAGGAGCTGGCCTCCGGCGAGCGGCGCTACTTCGTGCTGCGCGCCGACGGCCTCGCCCCGGTGAACCGCACCGAGGCCCTGTTCCTGGAGGCGGGGCCGGCCGGGGCCGCGATCGAGCTGGACACCGCCGCGCTGGCCGGGGCGCCCAGGTCGGCGGACCGCTCGCTGCTGTCCCGCCTGCCCGACCTGTCGGCGGCCGGGTGGCAGGACCCGGGCGGCCGGGTGCTGTGCCTGCGGCAGCAGCCCACGTCGGCCAGCACGTACGCCAGCACGGTCGTCCTGGCCCCGCGCGAGCAGGCCGCGGTCGACGCCCGGGGGCGGGGCTTCGTGCACGCGGGACCCGCCTCCGGCATGCTCGTCGTCGCCGTCCCGGGCGACGGGACGGGCCCTGCGCCCGGGATGTCGCTGATCTCCGACGGCGGCGTCGCGTTCCCGCTCGCCGACGCGCAGGCGGTGGCGGCGCTCCAACTCGGCGGGCGACCGCCCGTCCCCTTTCCCCGCCAGCTGCTGGCGGTGCTGCCGCAGGGCCCCCGGCTGAGCCGGGCCGCGGCGGCGGAACAGATCACCCGGCAACCCGCAGGAGGCGAGCGTGCAAGCTGAGGTCAGGGCCGTGCTGGACCGCGCCGAGCGGCTGCGGCAGCGGATGGCCAGCGCCCAGGAGGAGCTGGGCCGCACGTCGGTGACGGGCCGGGCCGGCGGGGGACTGGTGACGGTGACCCTGTCCGGGCTGGGCGAGCTGCGGCAGGTGCACGTCGACCCGGCGGTGTTCGCCGAGGACGACGCCCGGCGGTTGGAGGAGCTGTTCGTGGCGGCCGTGCGGGACGGGGCGGAGTCGGTCCGCCGCCTCGCGTCGGCCAGGATGGGGCCGATCGAGTTCATGTCCGTCTTCTGAGCGCCGGGCGGGTCGGGTCAGCCCGCCTGCGGCCCGCCGACGGTGAGGTTCTCCGGCAGCGGCCTGGTGTGCAGGACGACCAGCTCCGCGACGGCCCGGGTGAGGGCGACGTAGAGGCGGTTCATCCCGCGGGGCTCGGCGGCGACGATGTCGGCCGGCTCCACCAGCACCACCCGGTCGTACTCCAGGCCCTTGACCTGGCTGACGGGTACGGCGTCCAGGGCGTCCGCCAGGTGGTCGGGGGCGATGACCGTGCCCGTCTCGCGGGCGACCGCCTCGGCCAGGTCGTCGACCTGTCGGATCTCCAGGCTGCCGTCGGGCCGGAAGGACCGGGTGGGCGGGATCCCCGGCGCGAGGGCACGGGCGGCGAAGTCGGCGATGACCTGCGGCACCCGGTAGCCGGTGGGCAGGTCGAGCGTCCTGGCCTCGCGCTTGCCCAGCCGCCGCACCAGCTCCGGCCAGGAGTCGGCGGCCAGCGGGTGGGTGGCCTGGCCGAGGTCGCCCACGATGGTCATGGAGGCGTGCGCGGCGCGGCGGGCGATCATCCGGCACTCCATCGGCGACAGGTCCTGCGCCTCGTCGAGGATGACGTGCAGGTAGGCGTCGTCGACGGGTTCCTCGGTCTCGGCCACCGGCAACGGCTCGGCCAGCACCGGCACGTAGCCCTCCTCGCCGTACGGGTCGAAGCCGTCGACCCAGCTCACCACCTGGTGGCCCTCGCGCAGGATGATCGCGGCGGCCCACCGCTGCGCCGACCAGTAGCCGTTGTGGTCGATGGACTGGCCGGACGACGCCATCGGCGTGGCCAGGCCGGGCGCGAAGAGCTGCCAGCCGTCGTTGAGGCTCCAGCTCAGCACGAAGGTCTCCGCGAGGCGGGCGCCGCTGCGCAGCTCACGGAGCTGCCACTCCGGCTTGGCCCGGGTCGGCTCCGGCGGCCTGCCCAGGATCTCGGCCAGCTCGTCGAGCAGCGGGACGTCGTCGACCGACCACTGCCCGTCCTGCGCGGGCAGGACGTCCTGCGGGGTCAGCGGCGGCCACCACGCGTTCAGGAAGGCCTCCGGCGCCTCCCGGCCGTCCAGTAGTTCGGCGAGCACCCGCGCGGCCTCGGCCCGCGCACCGTTGACGGTGACGCCCCTGGCCTCGCACCTGCGCCGGATCTCGACGCGGGCCTTCGCCAGGTCGTCGGCGGTGAGGCCGCGCAGGTGCTCCGGCGCGTGGGGCGGGGTGTCCCAGGCCAGGTCGGCCAGCACCCGCACCATCTTCAGGTCGCCCTTGGACCGGGCCACGGCGGCGGGGTCCCGCCGGGTGGCGACGACGCCGTCGAACAGCTCACCGATCGCGCGCAGGTGGACGCTGTCCTCGCCGAGCCCGGGCAGCACCTTGCCGATGTACTCCATGAACACCGTCGACGGGCCGACCACCAGCACCCGCCCGTCGGTGAGCCTGCCCCGGTCGGTGTAGAGCAGGTAGGCCGCGCGGTGCAGGGCCACCTGCGTCTTGCCGGTGCCCGGCCCGCCGGTGATCAGCGTGACGCCGTGCGCGGGGGCGCGGATCGCCTCGTCCTGCTCGCGTTGGATCGTCGCGACGATGTCGCGCATGTGTTCGCCGCGCGCCCGGGTCAGCGACGTGAGCAGGGCTCCCTCGCCGACCACGCCGTCGACGTCCCGCGTGGTGAGGACCTCGTCGTCGAGGCCGACGACCCGGTCACCCGCGCAGGTGATGACGCGGCGTCGTGCCACCCCGAGCGGCTCGCCCGGGGTGGCGCGGTAGAACGGCGCGGCGGCGGGCGCGCGCCAGTCCACGACGAGCGGCTCCCGGTCCTCGTCGCGTACGCCGAGCCGGCCGATGCGGTAGGTGTAACCGTCGTCGAAGTCCAGCCGGCCGAAGACGATGCCCTCCTCCTGGCCGTCGAGCTCCGCGAGCCTGGCGGCGGCGCCCAGGACCATGGCGTCCCGCTCGACCAGGCCGGTGACCGGCCCGGAGTCGGCGCGGCGGTGTCCCTCCGCGCTCAGCTGCCTCGTCTGCTCGCGCATGACCTCCAGGCGCGCGTACACCCGGTCGACCACCTGCTGCTCGACGGCGATCTGGTGTGCTGCTTCCGACACGGTGCCCCCCGATTCCTGCGTGCGTCGCCCCGCGCGGCCCTGGCCGGGCGCCTCGGCGTGCGCGTGCCGGGTCGACAGGCGCGCGGCGGCTGCGGCCCGCGCGCCTCACGGCGCGCGCGGCCGGCGCGGACGGGTCGACACTATGCGTCGGCCGGGGACAGAAGATCGGCATCCCGGACGATTCGGGCGGCTTGACCGGCCCATATGATGGAGATGGCACAGGGGGGCGGGCGCGGCCCGCCGGTTCGTTCGCCTGGGCGGTGGTGACACCCGCCGGTGCTCCGGGGAGACATGCCGGGGCACGCCTCCCCGGAGCGCGGCTTTGTCAGGCGACCGTGCAGGACGCGCCGTTGAGGGCGAACGAGGTCGGCTTGGCGGCGTTGCCGCCGTGGGTGACCTGGAAGCCGATGTCGATCGATCCGTTGGCGGGGATGGCCGCGTTGTAGGCGAGGTTCCTGGCCGTCACCTGCCCCGTGGTGGGGGAGTAGGTGGCGTTCCAGCCGGAGGTGATGGTCTGCCCGGCGGGCAGACCGAACACCAGGGACCAGCCGTTGACGGCACTGGCGCCGGTGTTGGTGATGGTGAGGTTCGCGGTCAGCCCGGTGTTCCAGGCGTTGACGGCGACGGTCACGCGACAGGCGCCGGAAGCCGGCGGCGTGGTGGGGGGCAGGGTCGGGCTGGGGGGCGTGGTGGGGGTGGGCGTCACGGTGGGGCTGGGCGTGGTGGTCGGGCTCGGCGTGCTGGTCAGGCCGAAGAACGCGATGGCCGCCGCGGCCATGCCGCCGGCGGGCAGGCTGTGCCCGGCGCCCTGGATGCTGTACGCCTCGACCTGGACGGTGCCGCTGCCGTCGGCGTACCGGCGGCGGTTCCAGCCGGCCTGCGGGGTGTCGCTGGACGTGGGGGTCTGGCTGAGGCCAAACACGTTCGTCCACTGCTCGATCGACTCCTGGAGCAGGCTGTACGGCACGAGCGTGTCGGCGGTGCCGTGCCACACCTGCACCCGCGGGCGCGGGCCGGAGTAGCCGGGGTACGCCTGCTGGCGGACCGCGTCGCCCCACTGCTGCGGGGTCCGGTTCATGCTGCCGCCGGTGCACTGGCTGCTGCCGGGCGGGTAGTCCGCCGCGCCGGCGAAGCAGTTGTAGGGCACCCCCATGAACGCGGCGCCGGCCTTGAACACCTCGGGGTAGACGGCCAGCATGTGGTTGGTCATCATGCCGCCGGACGAGCTGCCGGTGGCGTAGACCCGCTCGGGGTCGGCGCCGTACTGCTGCTGTGCGTAGCGGACCATCGACACGAGCGACACCGGGTCGCTGCCGCCGTCGTGGCGCTTGGCGGCGTCCGACCAGGTGTCGAAGCAGTTGCCGAAGCCGGCCTGCTGGGTCGCGGTCGGGTAGATCACGATGAACCCGTACCGGTCGGCGAGGGAAGCGAACTCGCTGCCGGAATAGAAGGCGGGGCCCGAGCCGCCGCAGCCGTGCATGGCGATCACCGTCGCCGGGTGGGCCGGGCGGTTGTCCGGCACGTAGACGTGCATGCGCATCCGGCCCGGGTTGTTGCCGAAGCTGGTCACCTCGACCAGCGACGCCGCGTACGCGGGCTGGAACGTCGGCGCCACCAGGCCGGCCGCCACCAGGGTCGTGGCCAGGCCGAGCAGCAGTTTCCTTCTGATTCTCACGGGGACGACTCCTTCGGTCACCTGTGCGGGTGTGCGGGCTGGGTCGGGCCACGCGTCCCGGTCGGGGTCGCCCGGCCCCGTGGGATGCGTGTCGCCCACTGCGTGTGCTCGCCCGCCCGGCTCCGTAGGGCATCGCGTAGCAGTTAGTGTTCCCCCGGGGCACACAAGTGTCAATCGACATGTCTCGATCATTGTGGGTCGTCGATCCGGACCCGGCGGGCCCGCCGGGTCGTTCTGCCGCACCGACGGCGCCCGGCACGGCGAGCCGGCCCGTCGGGAGATCCGTCTACAGTCGTGGGTTGTCCCCGAGACTTCGAGCCCGGAGCGCCTGTGGCAAGCCCGTTCAGCATCGAGGAGATCTATCCGGACGACGGGCGCCCGCTGCGGCTGCCCCGGAGGCAGGCCGGCAACTCGCCCCAGGGGGTCGCGGTGACCCTGCTGGCGGACTACACCCTGCGGGGCCGGGCCGCGCTCCCGTCCGCCGCGATCGTCGCGCTGCTCGCCGAGGCCGGGGTGTCCACGGCCGGCGCGCGGACCGCGATCAGCCGGCTGGCCCGCCGGGGCGTGCTGGAGGGCAGCCGCCAGGGCCGGCGCAGCGCCTACCGGCTGAGCCCTCTCGCCGCCGCGAACCTGGCCGCCGGAGGGAACTGGATCGTGGCCTCCACCGCCACGGCGGTGCCGTGGGACGGGCGCTGGACGATCGTGGCCTTCTCGCTGCCGCAGGAGCGCAGCGCGCAGCGGCGGGCCCTGCGCGGCCAGCTCCGCTGGCTCGGCTACGCGCCGCTGTACGACGGGTTGTGGATCTCGCCGCACGACCTGACGCCGAAGGCGCGGGCGCACCTCGCCGAGCTCACCCCCGGCGCCGTCACGGTGTTCCGTGGTCGGCAGGCCGCGCTCGACGCGCTCGGCCACCGGGCTCCCGTCGACGCCTGGGACATCGACGTGATCAGCCGGCACTACCAGGCGTTCCTGCGGCGGTGGACCCCGTTGCTGCCCCGGGTGCGGTCCGGACGGATCGACGGCGCGGCGGCGGTGCGGGCGCGCACCGAGGTCATGGACACCTACCGGCGCTTTCCCGTCCTCGATCCGCAGCTGCCCCTGGAACTGCTGCCGAAGGGGTGGCCCAGGCAACGGGCCCGGGAGTTGTTCGCGGCGGTCTACGACGGCCTCGCCGCACCCGCCGAGCGGCACGTCCGGGCGGTCGTCGCGCGGTTCGCCGACGGCGCGCAGCCCGGCATCGCCGCCCACACCACCGCCGACCTCCTCGCCGGCGAATGCGCCGCCGCGCCGCCCGCGCCGTGACCTCACCGCCGTCGCGGGGACGCGCGGCGGGGCGTCCCGCCCGCCCGGCGGAGGAGATCAGGAATCGAGAAGCACGGCCACGCCGTCCGGCCTAGCCTTTTGCCAGGTAGCCGGCACTCCGCCGGCCCGCAACGGCGCAAAGGGAGCCCCCGCATGTCCCCCACGGATTCCACGACCGCGTCCGACGGCTTCACCCCCGAGGAGCGTGCCGCGATGAAGGAGCGCGCCGCCGAGCTGCGCGCCGAGGGCAGGAAGGGCGCCAAGAAGGCCGACGGGATCCAGGCGGTCCTCGACCGGATCGCGCAGATGGCGCCGGAGGACCGCGCGCTCGCCGAGCGCGTGCACGTGGCGGTGACCGCCGCCGCCCCGCAGCTGTCGCCCAAGACCTGGTACGGGATGCCCGCCTACGCCAACGCGGACGGCAAGATCGTCGTCTTCTTCCAGGACTCGGGCAAGTTCAACTACCGCTACTCGACCCTCGGCTTCCAGGACGCGGCCAACCTCGACGACGGGGACCTGTGGCCGGTGGCGTACGCGCTGCGGGCGTGGAGCCCCGCCGTCGAGCGGAAGGTCGTCGAGCTGGTCAGGGCCGCGGTCTCCTGACCGGGGACGGCCGGCCGTGCTCGATCGTGAGCGTGGCCAGCAGTCCCGGGTGGTCGGTGGCGTCGCGCATGTCCACCGACCGGCCGGCGCCGACGGTGACGCCCGCCGTGGCGACGATCTGCTGCACGGCGCCGTCGTCGACCCGGGAACGGTCCGGCGGCACGCACGACCGCAGGTCGGGTGAGCCGCCGGCGCGGAGGTTCAGGTCGCCGCCCAGGACGGTCGGCGCGTGCCCGGCGCGGCCGAGGACCGCCGGCACGACCGCGTCGAACAGGTGGCGGCACTGGGCGAGCGCCGTGCTGGCGCTGAACGCCGCCAGGTGCGTGGTGCAGGCGTTGACGACGTCGGGGACGTGCACGCAGAGCCAGGCCCGCAGCTCCGGGTCCGCGAGGTCCTGCACCGGGTAGATCCCGCTGTGCACCGTGTGTCCCCGGTGCGGCACGGGCAGCCGGACCAGCAGGCCGATGCCGTACGGCTGGCCGTCGCGACACCGGGTGACGCCGCGGCTCGGGCGGTCGCCGGCGGCCCTGAACTCCGCCACCACCGTGCCGCCGCGGTGGACCCGCGCGAACACCCGCCCGAGTTCGGGCACGTCGCCCTGGCAGATCTCGTTCAGGGACACCAGCTGCGGTGCCTCGGCGCGGATCACCTCGGCGGCCCGGGGCACCGCCCGGCCGGTGTAGCAGCCGGCCCGGCCGCTGTTGCAGAGGTTCAGCTGGAGCACCGTGAGCGTCGTGGACGTGACGGGGGACGCCGGTGCCGCGGCGGGTAGCGCGGCGGCGACGACCAGGAGCCCGGCCGCCAGGGCCCGGCGGAGGACGCGGCGCCGACGACCGACCACGGCCGGATCCTACTGCGCGGCGGCCGGCGGCGTCGGCGTGGCGACCGGCGACCCGACCCGGCGCGGGCAGTTCGGCTGCCCCGAGTGGCGGCCCGAACTGGTGCGATTCGGCAGGACTTGACGAACGACCTTGTTATCGTTCACAGTCGATGCCGAGGATAGCCAGCGTCGATGGCCCACCGGGCGGGCCTGCTGGTCGCACCTCGGGATCGCGACTTCCCGACAGGGCATGCGGGCGTCGTGTCAGCACCCCCCCACAGCGCCGCCGGCGACGGCGGGACGGGCCTCGTGCGGCAACAGTGACCCTCCAGGATCATCCGCCCGGATCTCCTCTGCGAAGCGCATCCGGGCGCACCACCACCGCTGCAATCCACCCGGAGAAGGAATCGACATGAGACGCAAGAGAGTCCTCCTGACGACGGTGACCCTCGCGGTCACCGGCGCACTCACCGCCGGCGTGCTGGTGACGATGGCCCCCGCCGCGAGCGCCGGCACGACCCTGCGGGCCGCCGCTGCCGAGAAGGGCCGCTACTTCGGCGCCGCGGTCGCGACGGGCAAGCTCTCCAACAGCACGTACACGACGATTCTCAACCGCGAGTTCAACAGCGTCGTGGCCGAGAACGAGATGAAGTGGGACGCCACCGAGCCGCAGCAGGGGGTGTTCAACTACAGCGGCGGCGACCGCCTCGTCAGCCACGCCCGGGCCAACGGCATGAGCGTGCGTGGCCACGCCCTGCTCTGGCACCAGCAGGAGCCGGGCTGGGCGCAGAACATGTCCGGCAGCGCCCTGCGCAGCGCGATGATCAACCACGTCACCCAGGTCGCCACCCACTTCAAGGGGCAGATCTACGCCTGGGACGTGGTGAACGAGGCGTTCGCCGACGGCGGCAGCGGCGGGCGGCGTGACTCCAACCTGCAGCGCACCGGCAACGACTGGATCGAGGCGGCGTTCCGCGCCGCGCGGGCTGCCGACCCCGGCGCGAAGCTCTGCTACAACGACTACAACACCGACGGGGTCAACGCGAAGTCGACCGGCATCTACAACATGGTGCGCGACTTCAAGTCCCGGGGCGTGCCGATCGACTGCGTCGGGTTCCAGTCCCACCTGGGCACCACCCTGGCCAGCGACTACCAGGCCAACCTCCAGCGCTTCGCCGACCTCGGCGTCGACGTGCAGATCACCGAGCTGGACGTCATGACCGGCGGCAACCAGGCCAACATCTTCGGCGCGGTGACCCGGGCCTGCATGAACGTGTCGCGCTGCACCGGCATCACGGTGTGGGGCGTGCGGGACTGCGACTCGTGGCGCGGGTCCGACAACGCCCTGCTGTTCGACTGCAACGGCAACAAGAAGCCGGCGTACGACTCCGTCCTCAACGCCCTCAACGCGGGCACCGGCATCCCCAACCCGACGACCACCCCGCCGAACCCCACCACCACCCCGCCGAACCCGACGACTCCGCCGCCGGGTGGGGCGGGTTGTTCGGCGACGGTGTCGGCGAATTCGTGGACGGGTGGTTTCGTGGCGACGGTGAAGGTGACCGCGGGTTCTGGTGGTACCCGGGGTTGGAGCGTGAGTGTGACGTTGCCGGGTGGCACGAGTGTCACGGGTACGTGGTCGGCGACGGCCAGTGGTAGTTCGGGGACGGTGCGGTTCGCCAACGTCGACTACAACGGTCAGCTCGCCGCCGGTCAGGTGACGGAGTTCGGGTTCCAGGGCAACGGCACCGCGCCCACCCAGACCCCCACCTGCACCGCCAGCTGATCCACCGTCGGCCCGACCCGGGGTGCTCCGGGTCGGGCCGACGCCCCTGGTCGGGCCGGCCCGGCGACCGGTGCCCGGCCCGACCAGGCCCTGCCCTGCCCTGCCCTGCCGCCGCACCCACCACCACGAAGGAACCGCCGATGAAACGAAGGATCGCCCTGCTGGCGGCCGCGCTGGCGACGGCCCTGGCGACGACGACGGCCGTGATCACCGCCGCCACCCCGGCGTCGGCCGCGACGCTCACCCAGGTCACCAACTTCGGCACCAACCCGACCAACCTCCAGATGCACCTGTACGTGCCGGACCGGGTGGCGGCCCGGCCCGCGCTGCTGCTGGCCCTGCACTACTGCACCGGCAGTGGCCCGGCGCTGCACACCGGCTACCAGCTCAGCTCCCTGGCCGACCGCTACGGCTACATCGTGATCTACCCGTCGGTGACCCGCAGCAGCAAGTGCTGGGACGTCTCCTCCCCGCAGGCCCTGCGGCGTGACGGCGGCAGCGACCCGGTCGGCCTCAAGTCCATGATCGACTACGTCCGGGCCCGCTACCCGGTCGACGCGAGCCGCATCGGGGTCATCGGGTTCTCGTCCGGCGCCATGATGACCAACGTGATGGCCGGCCTCTACCCGGACGTGTTCCACGCCGGGGTGAGCTCCTCCGGCGTGCCGTTCGGCTGTTTCGCCACCACGAACGGCTCGGAGTGGAACAGCGAGTGCTCCGGCGGGCGGATCGTCAAGACCCCGCAGCAGTGGGGCGACCTGGTGCGTAACGCCTACCCCGGCTACACCGGCAAGCGCCCCCGCATGCAGATCTGGCACGGCACCACGGACACCACGCTGAGCTACGTCAACTTCGGCGAGCAGATCAAGCAGTGGACCAACGTGCTCGGTGTGTCCCAGACGCCGGCCTACACCGACTACCCGCAGACCAGCGCCACCCGTACCCGCTACGGCGGCACGGGCGGCACGGCGCCGGTCGAGGCGATCAGCTTCCAGGGGTACGGCCACTCCATCCCCTTCGACACCGCGCAGGCCATCCGCTTCCTCGGCTTCGACGCGGCCAGCCCGACCACGCCGCCCCCCACGACCCCGCCTCCGACCACTCCGCCGCCGACGACTCCGCCCCCGACGACTCCGCCGCCGGGTGGGGCGGGTTGTTCGGCGACGGTGTCGGCGAATTCGTGGACGGGTGGTTTCGTGGCGACGGTGAAGGTGACCGCGGGTTCTGGTGGTACTCGGGGTTGGAGCGTGAGTGTGACGTTGCCGGGTGGCACGAGTGTCACGGGTACGTGGTCGGCGACGGCCAGTGGTAGTTCGGGGACGGTGCGGTTCGCCAACGTCGACTACAACGGTCAGCTCGCCGCCGGTCAGGTGACGGAGTTCGGGTTCCAGGGCAACGGCACCGCGCCCACCCAGGCCCCCACCTGCACGGCCTCCTGACCGCCGGACGGCGGCAGGCGTACCCCGGCTCCGGGGCGGCGGACGCACGGTCCGCCGCCCCGGGGTCTCGTCGTGCTCCCGGCGTGGCACCGGCGCGGCGCGTCGCCCGCCGTGCTCGCGCCGGGTGGCAAACATGTGACGTCTCCTATAGTGGGGTGCTGCCGGCACCCACTGGGCGTGGGTGCCGGGTCCCATGCCGTCGGCGCATGGCGGCGGGTGCTGAGGGGGCCGGGGTGGCACTGACCGACGACGCGATCGCGAAGATCCGGAGCATGATCCAGAGCGGCGAGCTGCCGCCGGGCGCGCGGCTGCCACCGGAGCCGCAGCTGGCCGCGCAGATGGGGCTGTCGCGCAGCGGGGTGCGGGAGGCGGTGAAGGTGCTCGAGTCCGCCCGGGTGCTCGACGTGCGGCGGGGCGACGGGACGTACGTCACCAGCCTCGCCCCCCGGCTGCTGCTGGAGGGCCTGGGTGTCGCGGTGGAGTTGCTGCGCGACGACACCCTGCTGGAGGTGATGGAGGTGCGCCGGATGCTGGAGCCGGTGGCGACCGGCCTGGCGGCGCTGCGGATGACCGACGCGGATCTCGCCGAGCTGAGCCGGATCCTGGAGGAGATGCGGGCGGCGGCCGACGACGCCGAGAAGCTGATCCGGTTCGACACCGCCTTCCACCACACCGTCGTCGCCGCGACCGGCAACGAGACCCTCACCTCGCTGCTGGACGGGCTGTCCAGCCGTACGGTGCGGGCGCGGGTGTGGCGCGGGTTGATCGAGGGCAACTCGGCGCACCAGACGATCGACGAGCATCACGCGATCTACCTCGCGCTGCGGGCGCGCGACCAGTTGCTCGCCCAGGCCAGCGCGCTGATGCACGTCAACACCTCCGAGGCGTGGCTGCGTCGGGTGCTCGCCGTCGGGCCGGCGGACGCCTAGCCGGGGTGGGTTGACCCGCGCCGCCGCGACAGCTATAACGTATGACGACTGATAAGTCGAAGTTCGTCTATGGATAGGCGCGACCGGATCCTCCCTGATGCCGCACCGCACCACCACCACACGTGGGCCGGTCCCAGCGGGGTGGCAAGGCCGGGCCATGTTCCCGGGGAGGCCCCGACCCATGTCAGGAACCAGGCGGCTACTCCGCCGCCCATCGACCCTCGCGCTCCTGGTCGTCGGCGCTCTGCTGGCCGTCGGCGGCGCGGTGGGCGGGCTCGCCGCGCCGGCCCAGGCCGCCACCTCGATCACGATCAACGGGGCGTCGGGCGGCAAGACGTTCGACGGCCTCGGCGCGGTCAGCGGCGGCGGCGGCAACAGCCGGCTGCTGATCGACTACCCGGAGCCCCAGCGCGGCCAGATCCTCGACTACCTCTTCAAGCCCAACTACGGCGCCTCGTTGCAGATCCTCAAGGTGGAGATCGGCGGCGACACCAACTCCACCAGCGGGTCCGAGCCGAGCCACTCCCACTTCCGCGGCGACCTCGACTGCAACCGCGGCTACGAGTGGTGGATCATGGAGCAGGCCAAGCTCCGCAACCCGAACATCACGCTCGTCGGGCTGGCCTGGGGCGCGCCGGGCTGGATCGGCAACGGCACCTTCATGTCCCAGGACTCGATCGACTACCACCTGTCCTGGCTGGGCTGCGCCAAGCAGCACAACCTGACCATCGACTACCTCACCGCCGCCCAGAACGAGCGGTTGTACGACGCCAACTGGACCATCAACCTGCGTACCGCGCTCAACAACAACGGCTACGCCGGCGTGAAGCTCATCTTCGGCGACGACTACCCGGGCAGCTGGAACCCGGCCAACGTGGCCGTCAACAACGCGGCGCTGCGCAACGCGATCGACGTCATCGGCGGCCACTACCCGTGCGGCTACCTGGCCGCGCAGACCACCTGCACCGTGTCGGCCAACGCCACCGCCACCGGCGAGACCCTGTGGAACAGCGAGGGCGGCTCGCAGGACTACAACGACGGCGCCAAGCCACTGGCGCGTGGCATCAACCGGGGATACATCGACGGGAAGATGACCGCGTACATCAACTGGAACCTGATCGGCGCGACCACCACGAACATCCCCTGGGCCACCGTCGGGCTGATGCTGGCCAACCAGCCCTGGTCCGGCTGGTACGCCGTCGGCAAGAACTCCTGGACGCTCGCCCACACCACCCAGTTCACCGCCCCGGGCTGGAAGTATCTCGACTCGTCCAGCGGCTTCATCGGCGGCGTGCGCAACAACGGCAGCTACGTCTCGCTGAAGTCGCCGAACAACACCGACTACACCACGGTCGTCGAGACCATGGACGCGACCGCCGCGCAGACGCTGAACCTCAGCGTCACCGGCGGGCTCTCCACCGGCTCCGTGCGCGTCTGGTCGACCAACCTGAACTCCACCAACACCGCCGACCACTTCGTCCGCGGCGCCGACATCACCCCGTCCGGCGGGAACTACTCGCTGACCGTGCAGCCCGGCCACCTCTACACGATCACCACCACGACCGGCGGCGGGAAGGGCACCGCGACCAGCCCCCCGCAGGGCCAGCTGAGCCTGCCCTACAGCGACAACTTCGACAGCTACCCCGCCGGCAAGCTGGCCCGGTACCTCCAGGACAACCAGGGCGCGTTCGAGACCGCCACCTGCGGCGGCGGCCGTGCCGGCAGGTGCCTGCGCCAGTCGTCGCCGATGGCGCCGATCACCTGGAAGACCCTGGCCGACCCCAGCACGTACGGCGGCAACCTGAACTGGAACAACTACACGGTCTCGGCCGACGTGCTGCTGGAGAAGGCCGGCTACGTCCAGCTGGAGGGCCGGGTCGGCAGCCAGAACCTGGACCCGGTCAGCGCCCAGAACGCGTACTTCCTGCGGGTCACCGACGCCGGCGCCTGGTCGATCCTGCGCAACAACACCAGCAACCAGCTCACCACCCTGCGCAGCGGCACCGTCGCCGCGCTCGGCACCAACCGCTGGCACAGCCTCGCGCTGGGCTTCTCCGGCAGCACCATCACCGCCACCGTCGACGGGGTCACCGTGGGCACGGCCACCGACTCGTCCTTCGGCGCGGGCCTGGTCGGCTTCGGCACCAGCCAGGGCCAGACCGCCCAGTTCGACAACCTCAGCGTCGTCCCGGGCGTGGGCGGCGGCACGCAGGTCTCGCTGCGCAACGCCAACGCCGGCCGGTGCCTGGACGTCCCGTCGCAGTCGCAGACGAACGGCACCCAGCTGACGCTGTGGGACTGCAACGGCGGGCCCAACCAGCAGTGGACGCAGACCGCCGGCAAGCAGCTCCAGGTGTACGGCACGAAGTGCCTCGACGCCGAGGGCGCGGGAACCTCGTCGGGCACCAGGGTGATCATCTGGGACTGCACCGGCGGCACCAACCAGCAGTGGAACCTCAACACGGACGGCACGATCACCGGGGTGCAGTCCGGGCTGTGCCTGTCCCCGACCGGCGGCGGCACCGCCAACGGCACGCAGGTGGTCATCTCGACCTGCACCGGCGGCAACAGCCAGAAGTGGACGCGGAGCTGACCGCTGCCCGAGCCTGTCCGGGAGGGGCCGCCCCAGGGTGGTCCCTCCCGGGAGCGGCGCGCCCGTCAGCGCACCAGCCGTGCGGTGTCCGGCCCGCTGCGGCGGACGAGCCACGCCTCGGTGATGTGGGTGAACATGGCCTGGGCGGCGCCGTCGGGGTCGTGGGCCGCGATGCGTTCGTAGATGCGCCGGTGCCCCCGGTTGGACGCCACGCAGAGCGCGCGCTTGGTGCGACCCATGTACCGGGCGGTGTTCACGACCTGGCTCTCCAGGGCCCGCACCACGCCACGGGCGATGCGGTTCCCCGACGCCTGCATGATCACGTCGTGGAACGCGCGGTCGTGCTCGTGGTACGTGACGTGGTCGTCGACCAGCTCGTCCATCCGGTCGACCAGGGCGCGCAGCCGGTCGACGGTCTCCTCGTCGGCCAGGCGGGCGGCGACGTTGGCCATGTCGGACTCCAGCACCCGGCGGGTGACGACCAGGTCGTCGAGGATCGCCAGGCTGTCGTCCTCGGCGATGGTCGCCGCGAGGACGAGTTCGTCGAGCATGTCCCAGGTCGACGGCGGGGTGACGATGGTGCCGCTGCCCTGGCGGACCTGCACCAGCCCCTTCTCCTGGAGGATCTTCACCGCCTCCCGGACGACCGTTCGGCTCACGGAGAACGCCCCGCACAGCGCCGGCTCGGGAGGCAGGGGAGTCCCCGGGGGGTGCACCCCGCGGACGATGCGCTCCACCAGTTCCGCGGTGACCGCCGTGGCGAGGTTGGCGGGTCGCCGCGCCCACGCCGAGGGGCCCGAGGTGCTCGGGGTGGTCTCCTGTGCTGCCGTCATGTCCCCTCCAGTGCCCCCGCGGGCGGCGGTCGTGCGCCGTCGGGAAATTCTACGCCCCAGTGTTGACGTCATACGTCATACGAGTTACCTTCTCGTCAATTCTTGCATCGACGGCCGGCTCTCCGGCACTCGCACAGTCGAAGGTGAGCAGCGATGAAGCAGCGAACAGTGTGGCCAGCCATCCTCGTCGCGGCACTGGTGCTGGGTGGCTGCGGCAGCGCCTCGGGGACGCGCTCCTCGCCCGGCGGCTCCGCCGCCAAACTGGTGGTCTGGGACTGGAAGTCCGGCGAGGCCACCGCCGCGCAGTACATCGAGAAGGCGAAGGCGGACTTCGCCAGGAAGCACCCCGGCGTGACCGTCGAGTTCGTGGCCCAGCCACACGACCAGTACTACACGCTGCTCGGCACGGCGATCCAGTCGGGCAAGGGGCCCGACGTCATCCTGTTCAACGGCGGCGGACAGATCCGCGACCGGGCGGACGCGCTCCTGCCGCTGGACGAGTACGTGGCCGAGGACCGGCAGCGGCTGGCCGGCTGGGACGCGTTCACCAAGGACGGCAAGACCTACGCCGGCCCGGTGACCCTTCAGGGCCACCCGATCTACTACAACCGGGCGCTCTACGAGAAGGCCGGCCTCGACCCGGCGAAGCCGGCCGCCACGTGGCCCGAGTTCGTCGCCAACTGCGCCGCCATCACGAAGCAGACCGGCACGAAGTGCTTCGCCCTCGGCAACAAGGAGGGCATCGGCATCCAGTTCTTCCTCTCGGCCTTCGGATCGGGCGTGCTCACCCCGCAGGAGTACGACGCCTGGATCGCCGGCAAGCGGGACTGGACCTCGCCCCACGTCAAGCGGATCTTCGCGCTGTGGAAGGAGACCCAGGACGCGAAGCTCAACAGCGACGGGCCGAACTCGACGGCGATGTTCAACGACGCCTTCGCGATCTTCCAGTCCGCCAAGGCCTCCCACGTCATCGGCCTGATGTCGGACATCGGGCACTGGAAGGACTTCGGCGAGTTCCTCCCGGCCGACAAGATCGGCGTGATGCGCGCACCGGTGGTCGTCCCCGGGGCCACCCCGAGCCTGCCGTTCGACGGCGGCATCGGGTACGGGGTCGCCAAGTGGACCAGGGACCCGAAGCTGGCCGCCGACCTGGTGCGGTCGTTGACCTCGACCGACGCCCTGACGGCCTTCCACGAGCAGGCGGGCGCCATCGCCGCCGACACGACGATCGACGTGTCGAAGGGCGGCCCGGCCGTGACCACGATCGTCACCGATCTCGCCAGCGGCAAGCCCGCCCTGCACGTGGCCCTCTCCTCGCGCACCCTGGACCTGATGGGCCGGGTCTCCCAGAAGCTGCTGAGCGGCTCGATCACCGTCGACGAGGCCGTGCGGCAGTTGGCGGCCTCGGACCAGGCCGGTTGACCCGTGCCGAGTGGAGAACCGTTGACGTCGGTCCGTCCGGTGGTGGCCGGGCGGACCGACCGGGCGCGACACCAGCGGCCGGCGCCGCCGGGCGCCACGGCCCGGCGTGGCCGTGGCGCCCGGCGGAGCGAACGCCTCGCCCCCTACGTCCTGCTGGCCCCGGCCGTGCTGATCATCGTGCTGCTGCGGCTGTGGCCGCTGCTGCTCGGGGTCAACTTCTCCTTCACCGGGGACGGCGACCGCGACGGGACGATGGTCGGTCTCGACAACTACCGGGAGTTGCTGGCCGACCCGCTGTTCCGGGGCGCGCTGCGCAACGTCGGGCTGCTCGTGCTGCTGCTGCCGGTGGCGGTGGCGATTCCCGGCCTGCTCGCGACCTTCATCTACCTGCGCGTGCCGGGGCACCGCTTCTACCGCAGCGTCTACTTCTTCCCGGCGGTGCTCTCCCCGGTCATCGTCGGCGCCATCTTCAACCTCCTGCTCGCCTTCGACGGCCCGCTCAACACCGTGCTCGGCGGCGTCGGCATCGGGCCCACGGACTGGCTCGGCGACCCCGACGTGGCGATGTTCGTGGTGGTCGGGGTGCACGTCTGGGCGACCTTCGGCATGGCGCTGGTGGTGTTCCTCGCCGGGTTCGCCACCCTGGACGCCACACTGCTGGACGCCGCCCGGGTGGACGGCGCGTCGCTGCCCCAGACCATCCGGCACGTGATCGTCCCCAGCCTCTCCCGCACCATCCAGTTCGTCTTCGTGACCACCATGATCGGGATGCTGACCTCCATGTTCGGCCTGCTCTACGTGATGACCAGCGGCGGCCCGGAGGGCTCGACCTACCTGCCCGAGTACTACATCTGGATCCAGCAGGGACAGATGAACCGGCCGGCGCTCGCCTCGGCCGCCTCGACGGTGCTGTTCGGCGTCATGCTCGTGGTGGGGCTGCTGCAGATCAGCCTGCTCCGGCGGGGGGTGCGGGAGGCGTGATGTCCCGCGTCCGGCCGAGCAGGTGGCTGCTCGCCCTCCCGATGGCCCTCCTGGCGCTGGCGACGATCTATCCGCTGGTCTTCACCGCCAACGTGGCGATGAAGACCCGCCGCGAGTACGTCCTCGACCGCTTCTCGCTGGCCGACGCCCTGCGCGGGGAGAACATCGCCACCGCGTGGAACACCGTCGACATGGGCCGTTACCTGGCCAACTCGGTCGGCACGGTGACGGCCTCGGTGGTCCTGCTGCTGTTGTTCGGTTCCATGGCCGGCTTCGCGCTGAGCCAACTGCGCTTCCGGGGCTCGTCGGTGCTGTTCCTGGGCTGCCTCGCGGCGCTCTTCGTCCCGTTCCAGGTGATCATGGTGCCGCTGAACCGGATCATGGCCGACGCCGGGCTCGTCGACACCTATCCCGGCCTCGTCCTCGCCTACGTCGCGCAGTTCCTCCCCTTCACGATCTTCCTGATGACCAGCTACTACCGGACCATCCCGACGGAGATCGTCGACGCGGCCCGCATCGACGGCAACAGCGTCTACGGCGTCTACCGGCGGATCATGCTGCCCCTGGGCGCCCCGGCGCTGCTGTCGGTCGGCATCCTCAACGCCCTGTTCTGCTGGAACGACGTGCTGATCGCGCTGCTGCTGATGCCCTCGGCCGAGCACCGCACCCTCATGGTCGGGGTGACCTCGCTGCGCGGGCAGTACTCCGCCGACATTCCCAGTTTCGCCTCCGGGGTGCTGATCGCCGCGATCCCCGTCCTGGTGGTCTACCTCTTCCTCCAGCGTCAGATCGCCGACGGCGTCGCCGCCGGCTCCACGAAGGGCTGACATGCGGATCACCGGATACCGGACCCTCACGACCAGCCAGGAATGGGGACGCCCCGTCGGGGACGCCAACGGCGTCTTCGCCGACGGCGTCACCGCCGTGCCGATCGTCCTGGTGGAGACCGACGAGGGCATCACCGGCGTCGGCCTCGGCCCGCACGGGGACATCGAGAACATCTTCGCCGCGCTGCACGGCGAGGATCCCCGCGCCGTGACCAGCCTGTACGACCGGATGCTGCGGCAGACGTTCAAGGCGGGCCACGCCGGCTCGGTGTTCGGGACCATCGGCGCGCTCGACACCGCCCTGTGGGACATCAAGGCGCAGGCGGCCGGGCAACCGCTCTGGCGGCTGCTGGGCGGCCGCGACCGGCGGGTCCCCGCCTACGCGTCCGGTCTGGACATCGGGCTCGGCGACGACGAACTGGTCGCGGCGTACGAGGACTACGCCCGGCACGGCCTGCGGGCCGCCAAGCTCAAGGGCGGCCTCGACATCGAGCGGGACCGCGACCGCCTGCACCTGGTGCGGGACGTGTTGACCGACGCCGCGCACGGGCAGCGGCCCGGCCTGATGCTCGACGTGAACGAGGCGTGGACCCGCAAGCAGGCCGTCCGGCACGTCTGCGAGCTCGAACGCACCCTGGACCTCGTCTGGATCGAGGAGCCCGTGCGCCGGTGGGACGCTGAGGGCCTCGCCGCCGTCGGCCAGGGCATCCGCGCCTCGGTCGCGACCGGCGAGAACCTCACCGGCCTCGAACAGTACCGTCCGCTGCTCGCCGCCGCGGCGGTCGACGTCGTCCAGGCGGCCGCGGTGTGGGGCGTCACCCACTTCCTGCGGGTGTCGGCCCTGGCGCACGCCTTCGACCTGCCGGTCAGCCCGATCGGCAATAGCCCCATCGGGCTGCTGCACGCCGCCACGTCGGTGCCGAACCACCTGGTCAGCGAGCTGCAGGACCTGCACGCCCCGGTCGGGGTCAGCCTCGACCTGCACGTCTCCGACGGCGCGTTCGTCCTCGGCGACTCGCCGGGCCTGGGCGTCACGGTCGCCGAGGAGAAGATCCGCCCGCCCCACCGCCGCCCGCAGGCCCCGGCCGCCGACGGCCCCAACGTCCGGCCGGAACGGGCCGGGCGACGCCTGCTGGCGGTGGCCGACCACGCCCACGCCACGGCGCGACCGCACGCCACCGTCCGGCCCGGCGCGCCCGCACACACCCACGACGGCGCCTCGCCCGCCGTCCGGCCCTGACCCCGGCCGCCACCCCACCACGATAGGAGCCCGCCCGTGCCCGTCCCGTCATCCCCCAGCAGGCGTCGGCCGGTGCTGGCCGGCGTCGCCGCGGCGACGCTCGCCGCCGCGGCCGCCGTGTTCGCCGCGGCGACACCCGCCCTCGCGGCCACCACCACCCTCTACGCGTCCCCCGCCGGCAGCGGCACCGCGTGCTCGGCCAGCCAGCCGTGTTCCCTGACCGAGGCGCAGAACGCCGTCCGCTCCCGCACCGCGTCGATGTCCGGCGACATCGTCGTCGAGCTGGCCGACGGCGTGTACCGGCTCGCCGCGCCGCTGCGGATGACCGCCGCGGACTCCGGCACCAACGGCTACACCGTGACGTGGCGGGCCGCCGCGTCCGCCCGCCCCGTCGTGAGCGGCGCCCGGGCGGTCACCGGCTGGTCGCTGGTCGACTCGGGCAGGAACATCTGGCGGGCCAGCGTCCCCGCCGGGCTCGACAGCCGGCAGCTCTACGTCAACGGCGCCGTCGCCACCCGTGCGCGCACCGCCGTGAACCGGGCCGACTTCACCTTCACCACCACCGGCCTGCGGTTCAGCAACAGCGCGCTCAACTACCTCAACAACCTGGGCAACCAGAACCGGGTCGAGGTGGAGAGCGTGGGCTCGTTCACCGACCGGTACTCCCCGGTGCAGAGCATCAGCGGCAACGTCCTGACCATGCAGCAGCCGGCCTGGAACAACAACACGTTCGGCTTCGACACCCTCTCCAAGCCGCACCGGGCCGGCCCGTTCTACCTGGCCAACGCGTACGAGTTCCTCGACACGCCGGGGGAGTGGTACCTCAACCCGGGCAGCGGGCAGCTCAACTACATCCCGCTGGCCGGGCAGAGCATGAGCAGCGTCAGCGTCGAGCTGCCGCAGCTGCAGTCCCTGGTGAACGTCGGTGGCACCTACGACGCCCCCGCGCACCACATCTCGTTCAGCGGGATCACCTTCACCGGCACCAGCTGGCTCGGCCCCAGCAGCAGCAACGGCTTCGCCGACCAGCAGACCGGCGCCCACATCACCGGCACCTGGGCCCGCCCGGCCGACGCCCTGACCTCCTGCCAGGAGGGCTGCCCGCAGTTCGAGGCCACCCGTCCGCACTGGAACCAGATGCCCGCCGCCGTGCAGGTGTCCGCCGCGAACACCATCACCTTCAGCGACTCCCAGTTCGTCAACCTCGGGCAGACCGCCATCGGCATCGGCAACGACGCCAACGCCCACGCCAGCGGGGTCGGCCTCGGCACCAGCAACATCACCGTCACCCGCTCCGAGATCGCCCGCAACTCGGCCGGCGGCATCGTGGTCGGCGGCGTGCGCGCCGACGCCCACCACCCCGCCGACCAGCGGATGGTCAACCGGAACGTCACCATCAGCAACAACCGGGTGCACGACCTGGGCCTGGAGTACCGGGGCGTCGTGTCGATCCTGACCACCTACGTCAGCACCTCGCTGGTCTCCCACAACGAGGTCTACAACATGCCGTACACCGGCCTGTCGGTCGGCTACGGCTGGGGCGCCAACGACGCCGGCGGCAGCGACCACTACGCCAACCGCGGGCTGTACAACTACCAGCCGCGCTACACGACGGCCACCACCGCCTCCAACACCCAGGTCATCGGCAACTACGTGCACGACGTCATGCAGCAGATGACCGACGGCGGGTGCATCTGCACCCTGTCGGCGAACCCGGGCGCGACCATCAACGAGAACTACTGCCTGCGCACCAACGGCTGGTTCGGGCTCTACTTCGACGAGGGGTCCCGCTACTACACCGCCCGCACCAACGTGTTCTCCAGCACCGGCACCTGGGCCACCGCCAACTACTGGTACGCCGAGAACATGGGCAACTTCACCGTCACCAACAACTGGTCGACCAACAACAGCACCAACGTGACCAACGGCGACCGGGGCAACGTCGTCAACAACAACACGGTCGTCAGCAACAACAACTGGCCCTCGGGTGCGCAGACCGTGATGGCCAACGCCGGTCCGCAGGGCGGCACCAACCCCTCGCCGCAGGGTGCGCAGATCGTCGGGGTGCAGTCGGGCCGGTGCGCCGAGGTCACCGGCTCCAGCACGACCAACGGCGCCCAGGCCCAGCTCTGGGACTGCGGCGGCCCGGCCAACCAGCAGTGGAACGTCAACGCCAACGGCACGATCACCGGGGTGCAGTCCGGGCTCTGCCTGGACGCCAACGGCGCCGGCACGGCCAACGGCACGAAGCTCATCCTCTGGGCGTGCAACGGTGGCGCCAACCAGCAGTGGAGCCTGCGGAGCTGAGCAACCGGCGCGTAGGGCCGGCCGTCGCCGGACCTGCGCGCCGCACGTCCGGGCCGGCCGCGGGCTAACGGCGGCGCGATCCCCGGATGAACTGGTCGACGGCGGTCTGCGCGATCCCGTCGAGCAGCTCCGGCGCCACCAGGTTGCCGTTGACCAGCATGGCGATGCCCTGCAACGTCGCGAACAGCACGATGCCCACGCGCTCCGGGTCGCCGGCCTCCAGCACGCCCTGCGCCTGCCCCTGCACGATCAGATCGTGCATCAGCCCGAACGGCGCGGCGGCGGCCTCGACGAGATGATCGGCTCCCGGGCGGTGCTTCCGGGTGAACATCAGCTCCAGCAGCGCGGCGTCCTCGGTGGCGAACCGCAGGTAGGCCGCCGCCATGGCATGCAGACGCGGCCCGAAGTCGCCCCCGGCGGCGGCGAGCGCCGCGCGGAGCTGCGTGTGCAGCCGGGCGAACCCGGTTTCGGCCAGCGCGTCGAGCAGCGCCTGACGGTCGGGGAAGTGCCGGCGCGGCGCGGCGTGACTGACGCCGACCGCACGGGCCAGCTCGCGCAGCGAGAGCTGCTCCGCGCCGTGCTGGCGCAGGCTGCGCTCGGCGGCGGCGAGCAACGTCGGGCGGAGGTTCCCATGGTGGTACGCGGGCACCGGGCCATGGTAGCCCGGCGATGTCGTCGTTGCCAACATTGTTGTCGCCGCATACATTGTTTCTCATGACAACATTCGCGTCCGCCCAGATCCCCGCCATGACCGGCCGCACCGTCGTCGTCACCGGCGCGAACAGCGGCATCGGCCGCACCGCCGCCCGCGCGCTCGCCGCCCGGGGCGCCCGCGTCGTGCTCGCCGTCCGCGACCCCGCCAAGGGCAGCGCCGCCGCCGCGACCATGACCGGCGACGTCGACGTACGCCGGCTCGACCTCGCCGACCTCGCCTCGGTCCGCGCGTTCGCCGAGGGCTGCACCGAGCCGGTCGACGTGCTGATCAACAATGCCGGCCTGATGGTGCCGCCGCTCGGCCGCACCGCCGACGGCTTCGAGCTCCAGTTCGGCACCAACCACCTCGGGCACTTCGCGCTCACCAACCTGCTGCTGCCGCGGATCCGCGGGCGGGTGGTCACCGTCTCCTCCACCGCGCACCGGGCGGGGACGATCGACTTCGACGACCTCAACTGGGAGCGCCGGCCCTACCGGGCGTTCCCCGCGTACGCGCAGTCGAAGCTCGCGAACCTGCTGTTCACCGCGGAGCTGCAGCGCCGCCTCACCGAGGCCGGCTCGCCGGTGCGCGCGACCGCGGCCCACCCCGGCCTCGCGGCCACGAACCTGCTCGGCCACCTCGACCACGACCGCTCCCTGCTGCACCGGCTCCAGACGGCGGTGACCAACCGGTTGGCGCAGAGCGACGAGGACGGCGCGCTGCCCACGCTCTACGCGGCGGTGGTCGACGTGCCGGGCGGCAGCTACGCCGGTCCGGGCGGCTTCCTTGAGGGGCGCGGTGCGCCGAAGCTCGTCGGCCGGTCGAAGGCCGCCCGGGACGGCGGGGTCGCCCGTCGCCTGTGGACGGTCTCCGAGGAGCTGACCGGCGTCACCTTCCCGCTGCCCGCGCAGCGCGTCCGGTAGCCGGCTCCCGACGGGCCGGCACGCCTCGCCCGCCCGGCCGTCCGGCCGGGCACCCGGCGTGACGGCCCGGACACTGTCGCGGCCCGGCCCGGGAACGGGGAGGGCTATGCTTCGGCGCGGAGCATGGCCCGTCCCCCGCGCCGGGGCGGGCGTCGAGTCGAGGGCGGTGTGATGAACATCGGGGAGATCGCCCGGCGGGCGGGGGTGTCCCGCAGCACCGTGTCGTACGTGCTGAGCGGGAAGCGGACCGTGTCGGAGGCGACCCGACAGCGGATCCAGGCGGTCATCGACGAGCTGGACTACCGGCCCAACGCCAGCGCCCGTGCGCTGAAGGAGGGGCGCACCCGCACCCTCGGGCTGGTGATCCCCCCGGCCAGCCAGCGGCTGACCGACATGCAGCTGGGCTTCGTCGCCAGCGTCGTCGAGGCGGCGGCCCGGCACGACCTGGACGTGCTGCTGTCCCCGTCCGGCGGCGACCACGACCGCTCGTTCGAGCGGATCGTCGCCGGGAGGCGGGTCGACGGCGTGGTCCTGATGGAGATCCGGCTGGCCGACGACCGGGTGACCCGGCTGGCCAAGGTGGGCCTGCCGTTCGTCACGATCGGCCGGACGGCCGAGCCGCACGGCATGAGCTGGATCGACGTCGACTACGCCGGGCTGATCGCCCGGTGCGTGCACCACCTGGCCGACCTGGGGCACCGGCACGTGGCCCTGGTGAACCGTTCCGCCGAACTGGTGGCCTCCGGCTACGGGCCCAGCCACCGGGCGCTGGCCGGCTTCCGGGCGGCGGTGGCGGAGCGGGGCCTGGTCGGCGTCGACGTCTGCTGCGGCGACGACGCCGCCTCCGGCGAGGCGTGCGTGGAGCAGTTGCTCGCGACGTACCCGCAGCTCACCGCGATGGCCACCATCAACGAGGCCGCGCTGCCCGGCGTGCAGCGCGCCCTGGCCGGCGCCGGGCTGGCCGTGCCGGGGGACTTCTCCGTCACCGGGGTCGCCGCCCAGCACTGGGCCGAGGACTTCTCCCCGCCGCTGACGGCCGCCGACGTGCCGATGGTCGACATGGGCACCGAGGCGGTGGCGTTGCTGCTGGAGATCATCGCCGCGCCCGACGCCGTGCCGCGCCACCGCCTCTACAGCCCGCCCGTCTCCCTGCGGTCCAGCACCGGCCCGGCCCGGCCGCGCTGACCGGGCCGGCTACCCGCCGGTGGCCCGCCGCTGCTCCTGGGCGGCGGCGAGGATGAGATAGCCGCTGGCGGTCCAGGTGTATGCGCGGTCCCGCAGCCCGGCGCCGGTTTCGGCGTCGAAGTTCTCCGCGAAGCCGGACTTCTCGCACAGGGCGAGGAAGCGCCGGCTGACCTCGTCGGCGAGCGCGGTGTGCCCGGCCCGGCGCAGCCCGTCCTCGACCAGCACCGTGGAGGGGGCCCAGATGGGGCCGCGCCAGTAGCCGTCGGCCAGGTAGTGGGCCGAGTCCGGCGGCTCGGTGGCCAGCCCGTGCGTGGTCAGGTGGGCCTCGACGCCCCGGGCCAGCGCGGCGGCGACCGGGGCGGGCAGGTCCGCGCCGAGCGTGACGGGCATCAGGTCGAGCAGGCTGCGGCTCGCCCGCCGCCGCCCCGTACGCGGGTCGCGGGCGGTGAAGCGCCCGCCGTCCCACAGGTCCCGCAGCATGGCCGCGCGGATCCGGTCGGCCTCGGCGGACCAGCGGCCGGCGGGCTCGCCCAGCTCGGTGGCGAGGTCGGCCAGGCAGCGCAGTTGGGACACCAGGAACGCGGCGAGGTCGGCCGTCTGCAGGACCCGGCCGCCGTCGAAGGTGGTGGCGTTGTCCCAGCCGCTGTCGTTGCCGTGCTGGTAGTGGGGCAGGTCCTGGCCGGGGGCCCGGCGCGCGTCCAGCCAGAACCCGGTCCAGCGGGCCAGCCGGTCGTACGTCTGGGCCAGCGCCGCCCGGTCCGGCGGCGCGGGGAGGCGGTGGCGCAGGTGCCGCAGGGCCCAGCCGTGGATGGGCGGCTTGACGTAGTTGTGCAGGACCTCGGAGTGGGTGACCGAGTCGGGCAGGGCCCCGGCCGCGTCCTGGTGGTCGAAGGGCAGCTGGAACTGGTGCCAGGCCAGCTCCGGCTCGCCGGCGGCCAGGGCGATGGCGTTGAAGCAGTGGTCCCAGCTCCACACCTTGTCCATCCAGTGCTTGGACATCAGGACGGCGGGCCGGGTGACGAAGCCCGCGGGGGCGACGGTGGCCGACCACAGCACGTACGCGGCCAGGTCGGCGGCCGGGGTGTCCGCGCCGCGCCACGGCGCGACCGCGTCGACGAAGGCGGCGAACTCGGCGCTGCGGTCGCGGCACAGCCGGTCGAAGTCGACGGGCGCGGCGTACGGCGGGCGCGCGGTCTCGTACTCCTCGATCGCCACCTCCCACGGCTGGTCGCCGGGGAGGTCGAGGAACCGGTCGGCGGTGCCGAGCGCCTCGGTGCCCGCGGTCTGCCGCAGCGCGCCGGAGAGCACGGTGACCCGGTAGCGGCGGCCGGTCTCGTACGAGGTGAACACATGCGAGCCGTCGAGCGGGTCGAGGTAGAGGTAGGTGCCGCTGAACGGGGTGAGGGTGGCCGCCGCCGCGGCGATCCGCAGCCCGAGCCCCCGGCCCCGCAGCCGCAGGGTGTCCGGCCCGGCGTAGCCAGCCTCGATCCGGCCGGTGCCGTCGCGCCAGGTCAGCAGCGTGGGGGTGGCGACGACCGTGGTGTCGGACCCGGCGGGGGTCAGGCGCAGCACGGCGTGCAGCCCGGTCTGGTGCGAGACCAGGTGCAGGTCGTCGGCGTACGTCTTCTCGGCGATCACCGGGGAGACGTCGAGCCAGGATCCGCGGTAGCTGAACGGGATGTCCTGGATGGGGAACTCCGGGCCGGACGGGGCGACGGTCATGGGCGGCGAGTGCCCTTTCTCTGAACGCTTCGCAGTCGGCGAACCGATTCGACGAACCGGTTCGGACGAAAATATGTCTGTCTATGGCCGGCGGTCAAGGGTCGCCGGGCGCGACGGATCTACCAGGTGGGAAACCGCGTCGTCACCGCCTTGTCACTTCATTGACATTGATCGACGTCTGGTCCTACGATCCCTGCGAATCGGTTCGCAAGCGCTGCCCTCCGGAGTGCGTCCCCACGCCCCACCAAGGAGCCGCCCGTGAAAACCCCGTCCCGCCGCAGGCCAGGAGGAGCCCGTGCGCTCGTCGCCCGCCTCGTGGTCGGCCTGCTCGCCGCCACCGCAGCCGTGACCGTCGCCGGATCCCCCGCCCGGGCCGCCGACGAGTCGATCACCGTCAACTTCGCCACGACCACCGGCACGCCGACCTACCGGGCGTCCGGCTGGATCTACGGCATGACCGAGAACGCCAGCGGACCGGCCGACCACTTCTACCGCGACGTCAAGTTCCAGTACATGCGCGCCGGCGGCGCGCAACTGCCCGGCAGCGGCTGGGTCGGCGGCAACTACGACCGTCGCTGGAACTCCACCCTCGCCCAGGCCCGCCGCACCGCCGCCCTCGGCGGCCAGTTCATCATCCTGCCGCACGACCTGTGGGGCGCCGACGGCGCCGGCATCTCCCGCTTCCCCGGCGACAACGGCAACTGGACCGACTACGACAACTTCCTCACCCGGCTCATCGGCGACGTCCGGGCGGCCGGGCTGACCGTCCAGTGGGACATCTGGAACGAACCCAACATCACCATCTTCTGGAACCGCCCGATCTCCCAGTACCTCGAACTGTGGCGGCGCACCTACCAGCGCCTGCGCTCGGAGTTCCCCAACCAGCTCATCGTCGGGCCGAGCTGCGCCTGCGTGCCGTCGACCAACCACGCCTTCTGGAACCAGTACCTGGACTTCGTCCGCTCGACCAACACCGTGCCGGACATCGTCAGCTGGCACTCGCTGCCGGGCGACCCGGTCGCCAACGTCGCCGCCGCCAACGCCACCCTCGACCCGCGCGGCATCGCCCACCCCCGGCCGTACCAGATCAACGAGTACGGCGCGACCGACGAGCAGAACCCGGCCGACGGCGCCTGGTACATCGCGCGCCTGGAACGGGCCCGTGCGGACGGCCTGCGGGCCAACTGGGCCGGCGGCGGCAACCTGCACAACGACCTGGGCAACCTGCTGGTCCGCAACTCGGCCGGCCAGCACCAGCCCAAGGGCGAGTGGTGGGCCTACCGCTACTACGCCTCGCAGACCGGGCAGGCCGTCTCGGTGACCGCCAGCCAGTCCTACGACGCGTACGCCACCAAGGCCACCGGCGCGGCGAAGGTCCTCGTCGGTGGCGGACGCACCACCGGCAACCTCACCGTCAACCTGCAACGGCTGGACACCACCAGCGGCATCGTGCAGAACAACCAGGTGCGCGTCCTCACGCAGCGCATCCCCCACAACGGCGGCGGCGCGGTGCAGGGGCCGGTCACGGTCTCGAACAGCGTGGTCAACGTGGCCAACAACAACATCGCCGTGACCCTGCCGTACGGCAACCAGACCGACACCTACACCGTCACCCTGCTGCCGCCCTCGGACGCCGGCTTCCAGTCGGTGGCGGTGGCCCAGCACTCCCAGCAGTGCCTGGACAACACGGGGCTGGGCGCCGCCGACGGCAACCCCCAGCAGCAGTACCACTGCGAGGGCGGGGACCAGCAACTGTGGAACTTCCGCCCGGTCGACGGCGTGGCCAACACCTACACCGTGGTCAACCAGGGCAGCGGCAAGTGCCTCGACGTCAGCGGGGCGTCCACCGCCGACGGCGCGGCCGTGCAGCAGTGGACCTGCCAGAACAGTCCCAGCCAGCAGTTCACCCTCCGCAGGGTGACCTACGCCGGCAACGACTCCCACGACTACCAGCTCGTCGCCCGGCACAGCGGCAAGTGCGTCGACGTCAACGGGGTCTCCACCGCCGCCCAGGCGCGGATCCTGCAGTGGACCTGCAAACCGGTCGGCCAGAGCAGCCCGCTGAACCAGACGTGGCGGATCTGGGGCCGGTAGCCGTCCCGCCTTCCCCCCACCACCGACAGAAGGAGTGACCCCGTGCGAACTCCGTCCCCCAGCGGGCCAGGACCGGCCCGCGAACCCGTACCGAGGCGGCGTCGCCCGCGCCGCCTCGGCGTCCTGGCCGGCGCGCTGCTCGGCCTCCTCGTCGTCGGCGCCGCCGCGCCCGCCGCCCTGTTCCCGGCCGCCGAGGCGGCGTCGGCGGTGGCCGCCATCGAGCCGGGGCAGAGCGCCCCGATCGTCGGCGTCCAGTCCGGCCGCTGCCTCGAGGTCCCCAACTCCAGCACGGCCAACGGCACCCAGACCCAACTGTGGGACTGCCAGGGCGGCGCCAACCAGACCTGGACCTGGACGTCGGGCCGGCAACTCACGGTGTACGGCAACAAGTGCCTCGACGCCTCCGGCCAGGGCACCGCCAACGGCACGGCGGCCATCATCTGGGACTGCAACGGCCAGGCCAACCAGCAGTGGAACGTCAACGCCAACGGCACCGTCACCGGGGCGCAGTCCGGGCTCTGCCTGGACGCCAACGGCGCCGGCACGGCCAACGGCACGAAGCTCATCCTCTGGGCGTGCAACGGCGGCGCCAACCAGCAGTGGACGTCGCCGACCGCCCCGCCGACGACCAGCCCGCCGCCGACCGGAGGGCGGCCCTGCGACATCTACGCCTCCGGCGGCACCCCGTGCGTGGCGGCGCACAGCACGACCCGGGCGCTCTACGCGGCGTACAACGGCAATCTCTACCAGGTGCGGCGCTCGTCGGACAACACGACCCGCAACATCGGCCTGTCGGGCGCGGGCGGCACCGCCAACGCGGCGACGCAGGACTCGTTCTGCGCCGGCACGACCTGCGTGATCACCGTCGTCTACGACCAGTCCGGGCGCGGCAACGACCTGTGGTACCAGGGGTCCAGCGTGGTGCCCGGCTCGCCGCAGAGCAAGCCGGCGGTCGCGACCTCGGAGTCGCTCACGGTGGGCGGCGCGAAGGCGTACTCGCTCTACATCAACCCCGGAAACAGCTACTGGCGCGACGGCCACCTGACCGGGGTGCCGACCGGCGCCGCGCCCGAGGGCATGTACATGGTGACCAGCGGCACCCACGTCAACAACGGCTGCTGCTTCGACTACGGCAACAGCGAGACGACGAGGAAGGCCGACGCCGCCGGGGCGATGGACGCCATCAACTTCGGCACCCAGTGCTGGTTCGGCGGCTGCTCCGGCACCGGCCCGTGGGTGCAGGCGGACCTCGAATGGGGGCTGTTCCCCGGCGGGAGCAGCTCCTGGAACCCCAACCAGCGGGCGTTCACCAGCAAGTTCGTCACCGCGACGCTGAAGAACAACGGCACGAGCCGCTTCGCGATCAAGGGCAGCAACGCCCAGTCGGGCGGCCTCTACACGCTCTGGGACGGCGCGCTCCCGTCGGGCTACAGCCCGATGAAGAAGCAGGGGGCCATCATCCTGGGCAGCGGCGGGGACTGCTGCAAGCCCGACGGCGGCGCGAACCTGAGCGCCGGCACCTTCTACGAGGGGGCGATGGTCGCCGGCTACCCGTCCGACGCGACGGAGAACGCGGTGCAGGCCAACGTGGTGGCCGCCGGCTACCGCTGACCCGCCGACGGGGCCCGGGAGACTCGACCGGGCCCCGTCGTGCCGGACCGGGCTCAGCCGGTCCGCGCCCGGCGGGCGGCCAGCTCGGTGCGGTTGCGCACCCCGAGCTTGCGGAAGATGTTGCCCAGGTGGAACTCGATCGTCTTGACCGAGACGAACAGGCGCTGCGCCGCCTCCCGGTTGCTGAGCCCGTCGGCGATCGCGGCGGCGACCCGGGCCTCGGCGTCGGTCAGCGCCGGCCGACCCGCCGCGACCGGGAACGCCGGCGCCGGCGGCGGGTCCGTGCCGGCCGGGCCCGCGCCGCCGGGCCCGGTGGTGGGCGGCCGGCCGCCGAGCAGCCGCAGGTCCTTGAGGACCAGGGCGAGCAGGCCGGCGGCACCGGCGCGGGCGTAGCCGGCGGACGCCTGCTCCAGCAGCCGGGCCGCCTCGCCGCGCCGCCCGGAGCGGCCGTGGTGCGCGCCGAGCAGCCAGGCGACGCGGGCCGCCAGCAGCCGCTCGATGGGGCGGGTCAGCCTCCCGAGCGCGGCCGTGAGCGCCGCCGCGGTCGCCGGCGAGTCCGGATCGAGGATCCAGGCCCGCCACGCCGGCAGCACCGGGCCGCCCGGCCAGGAGGCGGGCGGGTCGGCGACGTCGGCGAGCAGGGTGGCGGCCAGCCCGGGCCGGCCGGCCAGGGCGTGGTGGGTCGCCAGCTCCCAGCGGTGCTCGTGTTGCAGGCCGGCGGTCACGCCGGCGTCCGTGGCCACCACGAGTTCGAGCAGCCCCACCCACGCGTCGTGGTCGCCGCGCGCGAACGCCAGCGCGACCGTGCACTCGGGCAGATGCCGGGCGACCCAGGCCGAACCGACCCGCGCGGCCAGCTCCCGGGCCTGGTCGAGATGGTCCGCCGCCTCGTCCAGGTCGCCCCGCAGCGCGTCGCACTTGGCCAGCCACGAGGTCGCCTCGGCCTGCACGTCCAGGCTGTCGCAGAGCGCGGCGAGGCGCACCGCCTCCCGCAGCTCGGCCTGCCCCCGGACCAGGTTGCCGGCCCACGCGTCACCGGCGCCGATCAGCGCGAGCAGCCGGGCCCGGTCCAGCGGTGCCAGGTCGAGGGCGGCGACGAGCGGGGCGAAGCGCCGCGCCTCCTGCGGGCGCATCAGGGTCAGCGCGGCCGTCAGCGCGCACTCGACCAGCACCGGATCGTCGCCGAAGGCGTTCTGGTCGAAGATCCGCAGGGCCTTGTCGAGGTAGTCCGGCCCGTCGGCGAGGCCGGCCCGGGTCGCCGCGGTGCCCGCGAGCGTGCAGTGGATCAGCTCCGTCCGTGGCGAGCGGACCGCGTCGTGTGCCTTCCGCGCGCGGGCCAGGAACGGCAGCATCTGGTGGCTGTCGGCGGTGCGGGACAGCGCGACGAACGCCCGGAAGGCCAGCCGGGCGGCCCGGTCCGGGTCGGCGCTGTCGGCCGCCGACAGGAGACGCTCGGCCACGATCTCGGTAGACACGCCGGTGAGCGTAGAACCGGGGTCCAAGCCCGGGATTTCCCCGGTGTCCCCCCGGCCCCCGCCGGCAGACACTGCTTGCCACCCGCCGGCCCCCCCGGCGGCGACCTCGTCCGGAGCCTCCATGATCCTCATCCTGACCGCCCCCGACGACGTGCACGCCGACGCGGCCGAGGTGGAGCTGCGCCGCCGCGGCGAGACCTGGGTCCGCTTCGACCCGGCCGACGTGCCGGCCCGCGCGTCGCTGTCGGTCGCCGTCCGCGGCGGGCGGCTGACCCGTACCCTCGTGCGCCACCCCGACCCGTCCGACCCCGGCGCGGACCCCGCCGCCCGGCAGGTCGTCGACCTCGACGCGGTGACGGCCGTCTGGTTCCGCCGCCCCGGCAACCCGGTCGCCCCCGCCCACCTCGGCGACCCGTACGCGCGGTACGTGGCCGAGGAGAGCCGGCAGTTCGTCGGCGACGTCTGGGAGACCCTCGCCGAGGTGCCGACCCTGCCCGCGCCCCGCCCGGTGGTCCTGCGGGCCCAGCAGAAGGTCCGCCAGCTCCAGCTCGCGGTGCGCCTCGGCTTCGACGTGCCGGCCACCGTCGTCGGCAACGACCCGGCCGCCGTGCTCGACCTGTTCGGCCACACCGGCGGCCGGCTGATCGCCAAGCAGGTCGGCCTGACCGACATCGGCAACGAGCTGATGCGCTTCACCGAGCCCGTCACCCACCGCGACATCGGACACGTCGACGGGGTACGGCACTGCCCGTTCATCGCCCAGGCCCGCGTGCCCAAACAGGTGGAGCTGCGGGTCACCGTCGTCGGCGACCGGGTGTTCACCGCGGCCATCGACTCGCAGCGCTCCAACCACGCCCGCCACGACTGGCGGCGGCAGGACGGCCGCAACACCCCACTGAGCCCGTACGACCTGCCCGCCGACGTGGCGGCGCGCTGCGTGGCGCTGACCCGCGCGCTCGGCCTGTGCTACGGCGCCCTGGACCTGATCGTCACCCCCGACAGCCGGTACGTGTACATCGAGATCAATCCCAGCGGCCAGTACCTGTGGGTCGAGGAGGAGACCGGGCTGCCCATCACGGCAGCCGTGGTCGACCTGCTCACCGGGGTCGCGTCCACCACCGGAGCCGCCGCATGAGCACCCTGGACCCGGCCCTGCTCGACGAGGCCCTCACCCTGGCGCGGGAGCTGACCCGCACCCGGGCCAGCCTGCGCGACGGGCAGCACCGGCTCGCGTCCCTGCGACACCGCTGGCCGCAGGCCGACCCCGCGCTCGTGCGGGACGAGGAGAGCAGCGACGGCTCGGTCTCCTTCGACGTGCTGCTGCGCGAGCCCGCCGGCACGGTCTCCGTCGCGTACAGCCCGGCCCCGGCGCTGCCGTGGCCGCTGCGCGGGGCGATCCGGCACTCCGAACACCACCTCGTCCGGGTCGGCACCCGGACGCTGCTGGTGGGGGAGGCCCTGGCCGCGCTCGACTTCCTCTGGTACGACCACGACGTGCTCGCCCGGCTGGTCGACACCGGCGTGCTCGCCGCCGAGCTGGAACTGCACCCCGTGGCGGTCACCGACGACGAGCTGCAGGCGGCGGCCGACGCGTACCGCCGGGCGAAGGGCCTGCTCGACCCGGCGTCGACCGCGCGGTGGCTGGCGGAGCGGGGGTTGTCCGCCGCGGACTTCGCCGACCTGGTCGCCCACACGGTGGCGGTCGCCCGGCTGCGCGAGCGGGTGGTGGCCGACCGGCTGCCGGCCTGGTTCGCCCGGCACCGGTCGGACTTCGACACCCTCGTCGTCGCCTGGGCCGCCGACGCGGCGCTGCCCGCCGAACCGGAGGCGGCCCTCGCGGCGGTGGCCGGGGCGGTGCGCGCCGGCCGGGCCGCCGGGGTGCTGCGGACGGTCGCCACCGCGGCGGCCCCGGAGGTGCGCGCCGCCTGCGGGCCGGTGCCGACCGTCGTCGCCGGCACGCGGGTGACGGCCGTCGTGGTGGCCCGGGAGCCCGCCGAACTGGACGACGCCGTCCGGCCGCTGGTCGAGCGGGCCGTGTTCGACGGGTGGCTGGCCGACCGGCGGGCGGCCACGGACGTCGAGTGGTTCTGGCTGCCCCGGGACCGGACGGCGCGACCCCGGTGACCGGCCGGCGGCGGGTGCCCGTGGTGCTCCAGGTCGCCGCCACCGACTGCGGCCCCAGCGCGCTGGCCATGCTGCTGGCCGCGTCGGGCCGGACGGTGCCCGTGGCGAGACTGCGGGCCCACCTCGACGTCGGCCGCGACGGGCTGAGCCTGCGCGACCTGCGGGACGCGGCGCACGAGTTCGGGCTGCGCTGCCGGGCGATCGCGCTGCCGGCCCTGCGGCAGGACGCGACCCGTCTGCGGGAGCTGCCGCTGCCCCTGGTGGCGCACTGGAACGGCGACCACTACGTGGTGGTGGAAGGCGTCGGCCGGCGCGGCGTCGACGTCGTCGACCCGGCCGTCGGGCGGCGGCGGCTGACGCCCGCCCAGTTCTGCGCCGGCTCGACCGGGGTGGTGCTGCTGGCCGAGCCCGCCGGCCCCGCGCCGCCGGTCACCCCCACCCCAGGGCCGGTGCGGCAGCTGCTCGCGCCGGTGCTCCGCCGGCACACCGGGCTGCTCGCCGTGCTGGCGGCGGCGTCGCTGCTGATCACCGTGGCGGGGCTGGCCGTGCCGTGGGCGACGGCGGCCATCATCGACGCCGCGGCGCCCCCGCAGGCGTCGTGGCTCGCCGCCGTCGCCGTGCTCGCGGCGGTCACCGGCACGCTGTCGCTGGCGCGGGGCCTGGCCGTGACCGCCCTGCAACGCCGCATCGGCACCCGGCTCGGCATCGACACGGTGACCCGGCTCTTTGAGGTGGTCTACCGGTACTTCCAACGCCGCTCGGCCGGCGACCTGATCGACCGGGTGCGCGCGGTCGGCTCCGTGCGGGACCTGCTGGCGTCGTCGCTGGTGGCCACGGCGCTCGACGCGCTGCTGGTCGTCGGCTACCTGACCGTGGTGGCCGTGCTGGCCCCGCTGCTGGGCCTGGTGGCCGCCGGCGTCATCGCCGTGCAGGTCGGCACGGCGGCGTGGATCGGCAGCCGCGCCAGCGCCCTGCAACGGGAGGAGCTGCTGGCCTCGGGCGAGGAGGCGGCCCGGCTGACCGACGCGCTGCAGGGCATGGCGGCGATCCGGGTCGCCGGGGCGCAGCGGCGGGTGCTGCGGCGGTGGCAGGAGTCGTTCGACCGGGGCGTCGACGCGGCGTACCGGCTGGCCCGGCTCTCGGCGGCCGGGGAGGCGCTGCTCGCCGCGTGGTCGGTGGCCAGCCCGGTGCTCATGCTCCTGGTGGCGGCCCGGCTGGCCGACTCACCCGGGCGGGCGGCCGGGCTGGCCGCGCTCGCGGTCGCCGCGATCACCCCGGCGGTGGCGCTGGCGCAGCGGCTGCCGTCGTTCACGCTGCTGACGCCCACGGTGGACCGGCTGGCCGACATCGCCCAGGCACCCGTCGAACAGCCCGCCCCGGGGCGGCCCGCGCCCGCGCTGATCGGCCTGGTCACCCTCACCGGGGTGGGCTTCCGGTACGACCGGCGCTCCCCCTGGGCGCTGCGGGGGGTGACCGCCGTGTTCCGGCCGGGGGAGAAGGTCGCCGTGGTCGGCGGCTCGGGCAGCGGCAAGAGCACCCTGGTCGGCCTGCTGACCGGGCTGTACGCGCCGACGGAGGGCCAGATCCGGTTCGACGGCGTCGACCTGACCACGCTGGAGCTGGCCTCGGTGCGCCGGCAGATCGGCGTGGTGTTGCAGGAGACGTACGTCGGCGCGGGCACCCTGCGCGAGGCGCTGACCCTGTCCCGGCCCGACGCCTCCGACGCGGCGATCGCCCGCGCGATCCGGCTGGCCGCGCTGCACGACGACGTGGCGGCCCTGCCGATGGGGTTGCAGACCCGCCTCGGTGACGGCGGGGCCGGCCTGTCCGGCGGGCAACGGCAGCGGGTCGCGCTCGCCCGGGCCCTGCTGGCCGAACCTGCCCTGCTGATCCTGGACGAGGCGACGAGCGCGCTGGACACGGTGACCGAGGCGGCGGTCGAGGCCGGCCTGCGCGCGCTGCCCATGACCCGGGTGGTGATCGCGCACCGGCTCTCCACGGTCGCCGACGCCGACCTGGTGCTGGTCCTCGACGGGGGCCGGTTGGTGGAGTGCGGGCCGCCCGGGGTGCTGCTGGCCGCCGGTGGCGCGTTCGCCCGGCTGGCCGGCGCAACAACCGCTCCCGGCGTCGCCCGGGCCTGGTCCGGCACCGCTCCCTGACCGACCCCAGCGATCTTGTCGGTCGCTACTGTTAGCCTCCGTGCGTCGTCGATCATGACGGATTCCTTGGGGAATCTGGTGATTTCGCCATTGCGGAGGGTGTTCCTGATGGGCTGGCTAGCGGTGGGAGACTCGTACGAGATCTCCCTCGTGGACGGAAAGGTGGCGGCCCGGTCGGCCGGCCCACGGGCCACCGGGCGTCCACTGAAGACCCTCCCCAAGGCGTTGCGGGACGACCCGGAGGTCGACCGGCTGCGGCAGCTCGCCCAGTGGCTGGACCGGCACGCCGCCGAGTGCCTGGCCCGGGTCGACGCCTGGGTGGTGTCCTCGCTGCCGGTGCCGACCGCGCTGCTGGCCCGGGTCTGGCCGGACCCGGCCTGGCGGGACGCGCTGCGCGACCTCGTGGTGCTCGGCGACGACCCGGCCGCGCCGGGCTTCCTGCGTGACGTCACCGACGGCGGCGACCTGCGGATGGTCGACCTCGACGGGGAGACCGTCCGGCTGTCGCCGACCACTGCCCGGCTGCCCCACCCGGCGCACCTGCCCGCCCTGGCCGACCTGCGCGAGTTCGCCGACGAACTCGACATCACCCAGCGCGTCGAGCAACTGCACCGGGGCACCTGGTCCCGGCCCGCGACCCAGACCGACCGGGACACCACCGTCATCGACTTCCGGGGCACGAAGGTGCCCAACCGGTTGGCCGTCCGGGCCGCCACGTTCGGCTTCCGGGTCTCCGGCTCGCAGGTCAGGTGCCGCGTCTGGGAGGGCGGCCACACGGTCGAGGCCGCCCTGGGCTTCGACGAGGACTACTGGGACTCCGAGGCGACGCTGGGCGGCCTGTCCTGGACGGTCGTGGACGGGCCGACCCTGCGGCTGGCCGAGGTCGGGCCGGTCGCCTGGTCGGAGGGGATGCGCATGGCCACGGCCCTGTCCGGCGCCGCGACCACCACGGGGAGGACGGCATGACCGCGACCACCACCGCGACCACCACCACCGCGGCCCCGCCGTCGGCGGAGAGCCTGCTGGCCGCCGGGGCGGTGCTGCCGACCGGCGCCGCCGGGGCCGGCGACGTCGCGGTGCCGCTGACCGCCCGCAGCTACGGGCACCCGGTCCTCGGTGACCGGCCGGTCGTACGGCTGGTCGACGCCGCCCTCGGCGAGGGCGAGGACGCCGCCGTGGGCTTCCTCGGCCTCGCCCCGGCCGCCGAGCCGGCCGTCGTCGGGCTCGGCCCCCGCCGTCCGTTGGCGTTCCCCGAGTGGGTGCTGGTCCACCACCCGGCCGACGGCCGGCACGTCCTGGCGGTGGTGCCCGAGCTGCGCAAGCTCGCCCGGCAGGCCCGGTCCCGGCCCAAGGTCGCCCTGGACGGGCACCTGGCCGTCGCCGAGCGGTTCGCCCGCACGCTGCCGCACGTGCTGCCGACGTTCTTCGAGCAGGCGGCGCGGGTGTTCCTGGCCGTCGGGCAGGACACCTACGCGACGCAGCTGTTCAACAAGGCGCGCCGGGCGGAGGCGCAGCACGGCCTGCCCATCGACCTGAACCGGCTCGACGAGGTCTACCTGGAGTTCGCGTCCGCCAAGGTGGTGTCCGGCGCCGCGCTGGCCGGCTACGCGCGGGAGCTGTCCGCCCAGTTGCCGCCCGGCGAGGCCCTGGACCGGTTCTGCCGGCTGGCGCTGCGGGCCGCCACCACCGGCGTGGTGCCGTCCACCCAGTCGGCCACCGCGGTCAACCGGCTGGCCCGAGCCGCCGGCAAGGCCGACGCCGGCGCCGCCGACCGGGTGGCCGCCTACCTGACCGAGCTGCTCCGGCTGCCCGCCGTCGCCGGGGCGCCGGCCGGCTGGTGGCGGGCGCACCTGCCCGCGGTGGCGGCGCTGGCCGGCCGGGAGCCGGCGGTGCGCGGCAACCTGCTCGACCTGATGCCCACCGACCGGGACGACCTGGTCTCCTGGCTGGCCCTGCTGACCGAGACCGGCGCCCTCACCGGGCTGTGGAACCCCGACGTGCCGGACGCGGCCCGCCCCCGCGACGGTGCCGCCGGGTGGCTGCGCCGCTTCCTCGACCGGGCCACCTCCGGCTACCGTCCCCCTCGGCTTGCGGCGCTGTATCCGCTGGTCGAACGGATGGCCGACCGGTTGCGCGCCGAGCTGGCCGACAGCGGCGAGACCCTCGCCATCGGCGAGGACCTGGACCTGCTCGACCTGCTGCTCGCCCTCGACCTGCCGGTTGCCGCGCCGCGGCAGCGCGAGACCCTGGACCTGGCGCAGTGGGCCAGGACCGGGGGAGAACGGGACCTGCGCGCGCTGGCCGGCGACGACCGGTTCACCGAGCCCTTGCGCCGGGGGCTGGCCCGGCTCGACAACGAGTCGGAGACGCTGCGCCGGCTGGCCGACACGCCGGGCCTGCGGCCCCTGCTGGCCGACTGGCTGCGGGGCCGCGTCCGCGACCGGTTCACCGCCGGGCTGCCGTACCTGCGGGAGTCGGTGGGCTGGCTGGGCGGGCTCCCGGCCGAGGCGCTGCGACTGGTCACCGACGACGCCGACGGGCCCGACGCCGGCCCTGGTGGCGACCTCGGGTGGGCCCTCGGCGTCGACCTCGCCGAGCAGGTCGCCGCCAGCCTGCGCGGCGGCATCTTCGACGAGCTGGGCTGGCCGGAGTGGGAGACGGCCTGGCAGGAGGTGACCGGCGGCGACCACCGAATCGAGACGACCCGGCAGGAAGCCTGGCCCTACGTGATCCTCGGCGGCCCCACCACCGTCCGCGTCATCGGCGCCGAGGGCATCGTGCTCCGCCACGACCTGCGCATCCCCGCCGGCGACCGGTGGGGTGAGCCCGGCTACCACTACGTCGACGGCCGCCTGCTGGTCTTCTGGCGCTCCCAGGAGCTCGACTACAACCTGCGCGGCTACTGGCACACGGCCCCCGACGAGCCGCAGCCTCTCCAGGGCCGCACCCGCGGCAGCCAGCCGCGACGCAACACGATCACCCTGCCCCTGGCCGGCGGCGGGCGGACCACCGGCGGCGGCGTGCTGCACGCCGGGGACACCGCCGTCCCCGACGAGCTGCCGGTCATCACCGACGGCGTCACCTGCTGGGTCTACCGCAGGGACGACGACGGCGACCACGGCTGGCGCGAGCACGACCCGGCCAGCGGCGCCCACGGCCGGCGCAGCCTGCCCCGGTTCCTGGCCGACCTGCCCGCCGGGGAGCGCCTCACGGAGCGGACGAGCTGGCTGCGGCCCGCCCTGTCGCCGCAGGCGACCCCGGCCGCCGCGCCGGTGGACGGCCTGCTCGGCTGGCGGGTCGTCACCCGGCCCGACGGCTCCGTGCGCGGCGAGGACCTGGCCGGCCGCGCCGCCACCGTGCCGGCGGGACAGGAGCCGGTCGCCGCGCTGGTGCTGCCCGGCGACGAGCGGCCCCGCGCTGTGCTCGGCAACCTCGCCCTGCTCGGCCCGGACGGCGTCGCGTCGGCCGTGGCCGGGGAGTCCGGCCGGGACTACACCCCCGGCGCGGTGCCGCTGCCCGGCGTGGACTTCCTCGGCAACCTGCTGCCCCGGGACCAGGCCGGCTCCGCCGCCCTGCGCCGGATCGACCGGGACGCCGTCGCCGGTCTGCTCGCCGCCGCCGTCGACGAACGACGCGCCCAGCTGGCCGACGCGGCGGCGACGCAGGCGGCGGCCAGCCGCCCCGGCGCGACCGCCCCGGCACGGGCCGGCGGGCCGGCCACCACCGCCCCTGACCCGCTGGTCGCGCTGATCCGGTCGGCGGTGCCGGCGATCAGCCACGAGGCCCTGCTCGCCGGGGTCGCCGGGGTGCTGCGGATGGCCGCCCGCGTCCGCACCGACCTGGACGCGGCGACCGGGCGGCTCACCCGGGCGCTCTCCGCGCCGGCGCAGGCCCCGGTGGCCACCGCCGCCGGCCCCACCGACCGGCGGCTCAGCGCGGCGCTCGACGGGCTGCGCGGCACGGCCTACGGGGAGGCCGACCTGGCCCACGCCTTCACCCAGTTCCAGGCGCTGGACGCCCAGCGCTCCGCCACCGGCGGCGTCGACCCCGGGGTGCGCCTGCACATCGACGGGCCGGTGCTGCCCGGCGCCCTGCACTGGTGGCCGGTGCTCGACGGCGTCGCGGCCGTCGCCTACCGGGCCGTCGCGGCGGTCACCCCCGACGAGCAGCGGGAGGACCTGGCCGCCCTGCTCACCGAACTCGACCGGCTCGACCTGACCACCGCCACCGAACCCGTCCGGTGGCGTCGGCTGCGGCTGCACCTGCTCGACGACGACCTGAACGACGCGCAGGGCAAGCGCCGGCATCCCCGGCCGGGCATCCTGCCGCTGCCCGACGGGGCGTTCCTCGCCGTCCTCGCCGCCAGCGGCACCCGCACCGGCTACCACCTCGACGCGCTGTACCACGACCCGGCCGGCGTGTTCGCCGTGCCCGAGCCGTACACGGTGGACGCCTCGACCCCGGTCGGCGACGCCCGGCCGGCCGGCTGGCTGGCCCGCTTCCGCACCGAGTGGGCCGCGCGCGGCCCACTGCCGTGGCGGCCGGAGGCAGCCGAACGGTTCGCCGAGCTGACCGGCGTCACCCCCACCGCCGCGAAGCTGGTGCTGGCCGGCCTGCCGCACGCGGACTCGGCGACCCCCGTGCCGGTCGAGGCACGCCGGGCGCTCGGCATCCGGCAGGTCGCCGAGGTCAAGCTGGCCTTCGGCGTGCTCAACGAGGCCGCCGCGCCGCTGCGCCGGGCCGTGGTCGCGGCCCTGCTGCCCGCCGACCCGGCCCGGCTGTGGACCGACGGGCCGGACGTCGACGCGGCGGCGGCGGTCTGGAACGCCGCCCTCGGCCGCCGGGTCGTGGTGCCCGAGCACCTGCTCGCCGCGGCGGTGCGCGCGGTCCGTGCGGCCTGGAGCCCCGCCCAGGCGTTGCCGGCGCTGCTCGACCCGGCCCGGTCGGTCGCGCTGAGCACCGACCTGGCCTTCCGGATCAGCGGCGACCGGGCCCGGCCGGTCGACGAGCGGGCCACCGGCTTCACCGGCGCGGTGCTGACCTCGACGGTCGCCCTGACCGCCTGGGTCGCCCACCACACGCCGGCCGGCGACGCGTGCCGGGCCGCGCTGCCGGCCGCCCTGGCCGCGATCCGGGACCGGCTGGCCAACCCGGAGCTGCTGCTCGACCTCGACCGGTACGTCTCCCTGCCCAACTTCCGCCAGGTGGCGGGCACCCCGTCGGAGACCGGGAAGGGCTGGGAACGCTACGGCGCGATCGTGCTGGCCACCCACGACGACCAGCCCTCGCCCGCGCTGCGACCGGACCTGCTCGACGCCGACGGGACGGACCCGTACCTGCCGACGCTGCGCTACGACGCGGCCCGGCCGTACCCGATGGAGGTGGCCCTGCGGCTGGTCCGCGACCCGCGGTTCGCGGCGCTGCTCGCCGACCCCGGCGACCCGGCCGGCGGCGAGCGGGCCGCCGACGGGACGTGGTGGCCGCAGGACCCGACCCGGTCCGTGCCCGACCTCGTCGCCGAGGTGGCCACGGCGCACGGCCTGGGCGCCGACGCGGCGGCGGTGTACCTGATGCTGCTGGCCATGCCGGACCCGACCGACCGCAACACGGCGACGTGGACCGGCTGGAAGCCGGCCCGGCTCAAGGCCGCCCGCGCCGAGCTGGCCGGCACCGGCCTGGTCGTCGCGGCCAGCCGGCCCCGGGCCGGTCGGTCGCTGTTCCTGCCCGGCCCGTGGCTGGCCCGCGGTGGCGGGCAGGCCCCCATCGAGGGCTGGAAGGCCACCCTGTTCGACCTGGCCCCCGACGGCACGGCCGCGCTCGGCGTCACCGTGCCCGGCGAGCCGGTCGCCGACCTGTACCGGCGGGCCTGGCGGCGGTCGTGCGACGGCGACCCGCCCCGCCTCGACGCCCCGGCCACCCGCGCCCCGCGCTGATCCCCGCGTCGGTGGTGGGGCCGCCGGCCCCACCACCGACCTCCCGCACGTCCGACACCAGTGAGAGATCGAGGAACCCCGTGACCGTGACGGAACACGTCCGCCCCACCGCGGCGCCGGACAACGCCGCCGCCCAGGTGCTCTCCGCCGAGCAGCGGTACGCCGCCGAGCTGGCCTTCCTGGCCGCGTACGACGACGGGGCCCGGCCGCCGGGCTGGGCGCTGACCCCGCGCGCGGTGGTCACCTTCATCCGGGGCAGCGACGGCGAGGCGCTGTCGCTGCCGGCCGACCGGCGTAGCCGCCCCGGCGGCGTGGAGCTGCCGGCGAGCATGACCATCGCGCCGAAGTTCGTCGGCGAGCGCAGCCTGGTCGAGCGGTGCGTGGTCACCCTGGCCGGCGAGCGGGGCCTGCTGCTCGTCGGCGAGCCCGGCACCGCCAAGTCGATGCTCTCGGAGCTGCTGGCCGCCGCCATCTGCGGCACCAGCGCCCTGACCGTGCAGGGCACCGCCGGCACCACCGAGGACGCCTTCCGGTACGGCTGGAACTACGCGCTGCTGCTCGCCCAGGGCCCCACCCCGCAGGCCCTGGTCGACTCGCCGGTGCTGACCGCGATGCGCACCGGCCGGGTGGCCCGGATCGAGGAGGTCACCCGCTGCCTGCCCGAGGTGCAGGACGCCCTGGTGTCCATCCTGTCCGACCGGCGGATGAACGTGCCGGAGCTGTCCGGCACCGGGGACGGCCTGATCCGTGCGACGCCCGGGTTCACCGTGATCGCCACCGCCAACCTGCGCGACCGGGGCGTGTCGGAGATGTCCTCGGCCCTCAAGCGCCGGTTCAACTTCGAGACGGTCCACCCGATCGCCGACGCGGGCACCGAGACCGACCTGGTCCGCCGGCAGGCCACCGCCGCCGTCGAGCGCGCCGGAGCACCGTACACGGTGGACGACGCGGTGCTCGACGCCCTGATCACGGTGTTCCGTGACCTGCGCACCGGCCGGTCGGGCGAGGGCTGGGACGTGGAGCGGCCCGGCACCGTGATGTCCACCGCCGAGGCGGTGCAGGTGGCGGCGTCGCTCGGGCTGGCCGCCGCGTACCTGCCCGGCGGTGACCCGCTCGACCTGGTCCCCGGGCACCTGCTGGGGGTGGTCCGCAAGGACGACGAGAACGACCACGCCCGGCTGCTCGGCTACTGGGACGGCCCGGTCCGCCGCCGCGCCGAGGACGGCTCGGCGATGTGGCGTCGGCTCTGGGACCTGCGGGCGAGCCTGCGGTGACGCCACCGTCCCGCGAACCCGCCGGCCCGGCCGGCGCACCGGCCGTGCTCGACCCGCCGGCAGGCGGCCCGGCCGCGACCGACCTGTCGGCCGCCGACCCGCGCGCCGTGGTCGACGCCCTCGCCGCCTCGGCGCGGCCCTACCTGATCGGGGTGCGGCACCACAGCCCCGCCCTGGCGTCGGTGGTCCCCGCCCTGCTGGACGCCGCCGGGGCCGAGGTGGTCGCCGTCGAGCTGCCGGCGGACTTCCAGCACTGGCTGCCGTACCTGTCCGACCCGGCCGCCCGGGCGCCGCTGGCCGTGGTCGGCAGCCACGGCGCGGACGGGCCGATGGGCTTCTACCCGTTCGCCGACTTCTCGCCGGAGCTGGCGGCGATCCGCTGGGCCCGGCAGCGCGGCGTCGAGGTGATCTGCTGCGACCTGCCGTTGGCCGATCCCGGCTGGACGGCCACCGGCGCGGCTCCGACGACCGTCGGCGGTGCCGACGCGGACCAGGGCGTGCCCGGCCCCCGCCCGGCGCGCTACGCCGCCGGGCTCGGCGCCAGCGGCACCGGCCGCGACGGCGACGACATGTGGGACCGGGTGGTCGAGGTACGCGCCCCGGGCTGCCCGCCGGAGGCCGTGCGCCGGGCCGCCCTCGGGGTGGGCTGGGCGATGCGCGCCGACAGCGCCGGCGACGAGGGCGTACCGGCGCGGGACCTGGCCCGCGAGGAGCACATGCGCCGGGTGCTGGCCGACGCGGGCGCGGACGGCCGGCGGGTCGCCGCCGTCGTCGGCGCCTTCCACGCCCCGGCCCTGCTCGCGCCCGACGCCGCCGGTCACGCCGGCCCCGCCACCGGCGGCCCGGCCCGGTCGACCGACGGCCCGCTGGGCGGGGCGGCCGACCGGTCGAGCGCCCCACCCGGCGACGCCGTCGCCACCTCGCTGGTGCCCTACGCGTTCGACCTGCTCGACTCCCGGTCCGGCTACCCGGCCGGGATCCGCGACCCGCGCTGGCAGCAGGCCGTCCTCGCCGCCGCCGGTGACCCGGACCGGATCCGGGCCGCCGCCGCCCGCGCCGTCACCGACGTGTGCCGGGAGCTGCGCGCGGCCGGGCACACCGCCGGCACCGGCGAGGCCGCCGAGGCGGTGCGGCTCGCCGACGACCTGGCCCGGCTGCGCGGCCTGCCCGCCCCCGGCCGGGGCGAGGTGCTGGAGGCGGTCACCACCGTGCTCGGCCAGGGCGAGCTGCTCGGCCGGGGCCGCGCCCTGGCCCGTGCGCTGGAGACCGTGCTGGTCGGCGCCGACCGGGGCCGGACGGCCCCCGGCACGCCCCGCTCCGGGCTCGGCCCGGCGGTCGAGGCGGCGCTGGCCGCGCTGCGCCTGCCCCACCCCGACAGCCCGAAGGCCCGCGAGGTCCGCCTGGACCCGCTGCGCACCGACCTGGACCGGCGGCGGGAGGTCCTGCTGCACCGCCTGCACGTCTGCGGTGTCGGCTACGGCGAACCCGTCGCGGTGACCGGCACCGGCGACGGGGCCGCCCTGACCACCCGCTGGCAGCTGGCCTGGACCCCGTCCGTGGCGGCCCGCCTGGACCTGGTCGGCGTGCGCGGGGTCACCGCGGCGCTGGCCGCGACCGGCACGCTGCGGGAGCGGTTCCGCCGCGAGGTCGCCGACGGCGGGCCCACCGCCGCGCAGCTGCTCGCCGGGCTCCGCGACGCCGCCCGGTGCGACCTGCCCGAGCTGGTCGCCGACCGGCTCGACCTGGCCGCCGCCGTGCTGCCCGCCACCGGCACGCTGCCGGAGCTGCTGGCCGCACTGGACCTGCTGGAGGCGCTGCGCCGGCAGCACCTGCCCGGCACCACCGCCGAGAGCCGGGACCGGGCGGCCGAGCTGGCCGTCGTGCTGCTGGACGCGGCGGTGCGCGGGCTGCCCGGCCTGGCCGGCAGCGACGCCGCGGACGACGCGGCCGCCCTGGTCGACCTCGCCGTGCGGGCCGGGCAGAACCGGATCGGCCTGCGCCTGGACGCCGCCCTCGACGACCTGACCCGGTCGGGCTCGGCGCTGATGCAGGGCGCCGCCCTGGCCGCCCGGGTGCTGCTCGACCTGACCGACCTGGCGACCCTGGGCACCCGCGTGGCCGGCTGGGTCGACGCGGCCACCGGGCCGGACACGCGACGGCACCTGCACCGGCTGCTCGGCGGCCTGCTCACCGCAGCGCACCCCCTGCTGCAGTCCGCGCCCGCCGCGCTGGACCCGCTGCTGGACCGGGTCGAACGACTCACCGACCCCGAGTTCCTGGACCGGCTGCCCGCGCTGCGGGGCGGGTTCGACGCGCTCACCCCGGCGGCCCGGGAGCGGCTGCTGGACACCGTCGCCGAACGGCTGGGCGACCGGCTCGACCTGTCCCTGTCCGCCCCGCCCGAGCTGCTGGCCCGGTGGGCCACCGCCGACGCGGCCGGCCGGGCCGTGCTACTCGCCCGCGCCCTGCCGCTCCCGGGCCCGGACGCCGGTGCCGTCGACGCCCCCGTCGGCGGCGGGGACCGGGCGGCGGCTGCGCCGGGCGGCGGGCTGACCCCGGCCGACCGGTGGCGGCTGCTGCTCGGCCGGCAACCCGACCGGCTGCCGGCCGACGCCCGCCGTTACGCCCGCGCCCTCGACGAGTTGTACGGGGCGGGGCGCGGCGAGGGTGGCATCGACCTCGGCCCCTCGGCAGGCGGTGGGCAGGAGCCCGCCTTCCCGACGGCCCGCGAGTGGGCCGACGAACTGGAGGCGCTGTTCGGCACGACGGTGCGCGAGGAGGTCATCGCCCGGGCCGCCGAGAACGGCCGCACCGACGTGCTCAGCGAACTCGACCCGGCCTCGGTGCGCCCCTCGGTGGAGCTGCTGGCGTCGGTGCTGTCGCTGGCGGGCGGCCTGCCCGAGGCGAAGCTGGCCGCGTTGCGGCCCCTGGTGCGGCGACTGGTCGAGGAGCTGACCGCGCGGTTGGCCAACCAGGCGCGGCCGGCGTTGACCGGGCTGACCAGCCCGCGCCCGACCCGCCGCCCCGGTGGGCGGATCAACCTCGCCCGTACGCTGCGGGCGAACCTGGCACACACCCGGCGGCTCGGCGACGGCCGGACGGTGGTCGTGCCGCAGCGCCCGGTGTTCCACACCCGCACCCGCCGGGAGGCCGACTGGCGGCTGGTGCTGGTGGTCGACGTGTCCGGCTCGATGGAGGCGTCGGTGGTGTGGTCGGCGCTGACCGCCGCCGTGCTGGCCGGGGTGCCCACCCTGTCGACCCACTTCCTCGCCTTCTCCACCGAGGTGGTCGACCTGACCGACCGGGTCGACGACCCGCTGTCGCTGCTGCTGGAGGTGCGCGTCGGCGGCGGCACGCACATCGCCGCCGGGCTGGCCCACGCCCGCTCGCTGGTGACCGTGCCGAGCCGCACCATCGTCGCCGTGGTCAGCGACTTCGAGGAGGGCTACCCGCTGGCCGGGCTGCTCGGCGAGGTCCGCACCCTGGCGTCGGCCGGCGTGCACCTGCTGGGCTGCGCCGCGCTCAACGACCGGGGGTTGCCCTGCTACTCGGTGCCGGTCGCCGAGCAGCTCGTCGCGGCCGGGATGCCGGTCGCCGCGCTCAGCCCGCTCGAACTCGCCCGCTGGGTGGGCGACCGTGTCCGGGGAGGATCACGTTGACGAACCGTACCCCCACCGCCGTGGCCGCGGACCGGTTGCCGCCGGTGTCGCCGGCGGTCGCCGCCGCGGCGGTGGCGGCCCTGCCGTCGCGGCTGCGCCGGCGGCTGGACGCCACCGTCGAGCGGCTGGCCGCGCTGCCGGTCGGCCAGGTCGACGGCGGCGTGTCGGTCGACTGTGGGCCGGAGGCCCTGGTCGTGCTGCGGCCCGGCCCGACCGGCGCGGTCACCGGCCCGGAGCAGGCCCGGTGCGACTGCCTGCTGGCACCCCGCTGCCTGCACCTCGCGGCGGTCCTGGCCGCCTGCCCGGTCGCCGACCCGGCCAGCCACCCCGATCCGGCACCCGCCGCGCCGTCCACCCCGGACGGCACCGGGCGGGCCAGAAGGGCCGGGCGGGCGGGCGCGGCCGGCCCGGCCGTCGCCGGTGGCGCGCCGACGAAGGCGCAGCGGGCCGCCGCCAGCGCCCTGTGGCGGGCCGCCGCCGCGGTGCTCGCCTCCGGTGTCCCGGCCGCCGGCGCGGTCGGTCAGGCCGATCTGCTGCGCGCCGCGCACGGCGCCCGCCTGGCCGGCCTGCCGCGCGCCGAGGCCGCCGCGCTGCGCCTGGTGCGCGGCCTGCGCGCGCACCGGTCCCGGCAGACCGGCCACCGGCTCGCCGACCTGGTCGAGGTGCTGCACGACCTGCTGTACGCGGCGGGTCGGCTCGCCGCCGGCGATCCCGATCCGGCGCTGGTCGGCGTGCTGCGGCGGGCCTACGAGCCGGACGGCACGCTGGAGGTGTACGGCGTCTGCCGGGAACCGGTGATCAGCGCGACCGGGTACGCCGGCGTGGTCACCCACCTGGTCGCCGCCGACGGCCGTCGGCTCTCGTTCGCCGACGTGAAGCCGGGCGGCCCGAACCGCGCCAGGGACTGCGCCCACGCGGTCACGGAGATGGGCGCGGCCTCGGTCGACCACGCGGCGCTGGCCCGGGGCGGCCTGCGGATCACCGGCAGCACGGTCTCTTCGGACGGCCGGCTCGGTGCCGGCGCGGGGGTGCGGGCCACCCCCCTCACCGGGGCCGACTGGTCCACCGGCGCGCTGGCGGAGCTGTTCGCCCGGCCGCTGGCGGAGGTGGTGACCGGGCAGCTCGCCGTCGACGACCCGGCCGATGCGGGGCGGGCCGGCACGGCGCTGCTCGGCGCCGACCTGGTGGTGGTCGGCGCGGTCGGCGACCAGGTGCTGGCCCGCGAGCTGGCCCCCGGCGCGGGGGCGGACCGGGCGCCGGTGCCGGACGGGCCGGTGATCCGGTTGGCGCCGGCCAACCCGCACCCGGTGCTGGCGCACGTGGCCAACCTGCGGCGGCTGGCGTCCTGGCCGGGCCTGCGGATCCGGGCGGTCGGCCGGCTGGACCCCGACCGGGCCGGCACGCTGCGCCCGCTCGCGGTCGGCGCGGTGCCGGGTGCCACCGAGACCCTGCGGCTGCCGCCCGAGTGGCACGGGCGGGCGGACCTGGGCTACGACCAGATCCAGGGCTCGCACCTGCCGCCCCGTGCGCAGGCCGGTGCGGCGCAGTCGGCGCCGGCCGTCGACGCGGTCGCGGAGTCCCCGCTGTGGCGGGTGCGTCGGCTGGTGGAGCTGGCTGTCTCGGGTGGCCGCCGGGCGGTGGCCGAGGCGGCCCGCGACGAGGCCGCCTCGCTGGCGGCGCCGTTGCGCCGGGCCGGCTTCGCCACCGCCGCCGCGGTGGCGTCGGCGCTGGTGGCGGAGTCGGACCGGCGCGGCCGGGACGCGTTCGGGCGACTCACCGACCCCGACCCGGACCGGTACGCCTGGGCCTGGCTCGCCGCGACCGCCCACCTCGCCGCCACCGAGCGGGAACTGATCAGGTCCTCCTGGGTGGCGCCGGCGACCGGCTGATCCGTGGGCGGCCCCGGCGTGGACCGCTGCCCCCACGGCGCCTGGTGCGGGGCGACCGTGGGGGCAGCGTTTGACGTACGCCGTCTGATCTAATTCGATCTCCGGGGCGGCCGTCGCCGTCCCGGCCCCGTGAGGACCAGGAGAACCGTCATGACCGTCCCGCAGCGTGTCGCCATCGTGACCGGTGGTTCCCAGGGCATCGGCCGGCGCATCGCGCAGCGGCTGGCGGCGGACGGCTTCGCGGTGGTGGTCAACTTCGTCACCGGCAAGTCCGTGGCGGAGCAGGTCGTGGCGGGGATCGTCGCCGCCGGTGGGGACGCCGTAGCGGTGCGGGCCGACGTCGCCGACGAGGTGGCGGTGGCGGAGCTGTTCGACGTCGCCGAGCGGACGTACGGGGGGATCGACGTCGTCGTGCACTCGGCCGGGGTGGCGTCGTACGCCTCGGTGGCCGAGCTGGATCTGGCGGAGCTGGACCGCGTGCACCGCGTCAACGTGCGTGGCACCTTCGTGGTCGACCAGCAGGCGGCCCGCCGGATCCGGCCCGGCGGCGCGCTGGTCAACATCTCCAGCACGACGCCCCGGCTGTCCATGCCCGGCTACGCCGCGTACGCCTCCAGCAAGGCGGCGGTGGACGCGATCACGTTGATCCTGGCCCGGGAGCTTCGCGGGCGTGACGTCACGGTGAACGCGGTCGCGCCGGGCGCCACCGGCACGGCCCTGTTCCTGGCGGGCAAGGACGAGCAGAAGATCGCCGCGATGGCGGCGATGTCGCCGATGGGGCGGCTCGGCGACCCGGCCGACACCGCCGAGGTGGTGGCGTTCCTGGCCGGCCCGGCCCGCTGGATCAATGGCCAGGTGGTGTACGTCAACGGGGGCGCGGCCTGACCGACGGGGCGCGGCGCGAACCGCCCTGGGCCGCGTACCCCATTCCTTCCGACCGGACGGTAGCATTGTGGGGCTGCGCAGGCTATAGGAGGCCATCAATGGTGCGTGCCACGTCCAACCGGCCGGAGTCGACCCGTCGCCGGCAGCGGTGGCCCGACGGCTACGACCCGGAGAACACCCGCAAGTCGTTGATCGCCAGCGCGCTGGAGCTGTTCGAGAGGCGCGGCTTCGACCGCACGTCGGTGCAGGAGATCGCCGACCGGGCCAAGCTCACCAAGGGTGCCTTCTACCACCACTTCGAGAGCAAGGACGACCTGCTGCGCCACATCCAGGAGGAGTACCTGGAGGCGCAGCTCGCCGCGATCGCGAAGATCGAGGCCGGCAGCGACGACCCGAAGGTGCGGGTGGCCGAGCTGATCCGGTTCAGCCTGACCAGCGTCGCCGAATACCGGGCGCACGTGACGATCTTCTACCAGGAGCGGCGCAACCTCACCGCCGACCTGTTCGCCGAGGTGACCCGCAAGCGGGGCCTGGTGGAGTCGGCCTTCGCCGGGATGATCGCCGACGGCGTCGCCCGGGGGGCGTTCCGCTCCGACGTCGACCCGCGCATCGCCACGTTCGGGCTGGTCGGCATGTGCGCCTGGGCGTACCAGTGGCTCAACGTCGGCGGCCCGCTCAGCGTCGACGAGGTGGCGCGCCAGTTCAGCGCGATGGTGCTGGAGGGCCTCTACGCCTGACCGCCGGCCGGGCCGGCCGCCGGTCAGGCGTCGGCAGGGCCGCCGGCCGGGGAGTCGCCGGCCGGGTCAGCCGCCGAGGAGCTGGCGGGCCATCACGATGCGCTGGACCTGGTTGGTGCCCTCGTAGATCTGGGTGATCTTGGCGTCGCGCATCATCCGCTCGACCGGGTAGTCGCGGGTGTAGCCGTACCCACCGAGCAGTTGCACGGCGTCGGTGGTGATCTCCATGGCGGCGTCGGAGGCGAAGCACTTGGCCGCCGCGCCGAAGTAGGTCAGGTCGGCGTCGCCCCGCTCGGACCTGCCGGCGGCGGCGTACGTCAACTGGCGGGCCGCCTCCAGCTTCATGCCCATGTCGGCGAGCATGAACTGGACGCCCTGGAACTCGGCGACCGCCTTGCCGAACTGCTTGCGCTCCTGCACGTACCCCTTGGCGTAGTCGAGCGCGCCCTGCGCGATGCCGACGGCCTGCGCGGCGATGGTGACCCGGGTGTGGTCCAGGGTCTTCATGGCGGTGGCGAAGCCGGTGCCCTCCGCGCCGATCATGCGGTCGGCGGGGATGCGGACGTTGTCGAGGTAGACCTCGCGGGTCGGCGAGCCCTTGATGCCGAGCTTCTTCTCGGG
>NZ_FMCW01000040.1 GCF_900091595.1 Micromonospora haikouensis | reverse complement strand
CCGCGACCCGGCGTACGCAGCGACGTGTGCGCCTGTTGCCGGCCCGGGTCGTGGTGTACCTGCTGCTGGCCGGCTGCTTGTTCGCCGACTGCGGCTACCGACAGGTGTGGGCGAAACTCGTCGTCGGTTTGCGGGGGCTGTCGGTGCCCGATCCCAGCGGCAGCGGGTTGCGGCAGGCCCGGCAACGACTCGGCCCGGCCCCGTTGCGGGCCTTGTTCGACCTGCTACGAGGCCCCGCGGCCACAGGCGCTGTCGCGGCGGTGTGGTGGCGGGGTCTGCTGCCGGTCGTCGTTGACGGCACCGTGCTGTCGGTCGCGGACTCGAAGGCCAACCTGCGCCGCTATGTCAAACAACGCGGTAACCACGGTGGATCCGGCTACCCGACGCTGCGGCTGAGCGCGCTGCTGGCCTGCGGGACCCGCTCGGTGCTCGACGCCGTGTTCGACCCGATCACGACTGGCGAGATCGCCCAGGCCCACCGGCTGGCCCGCAGCCTACGGGCCGGGATGCTGCTTCTGGGCGACCGCAACTACGCCGCCGCCGATCTGATCACCGCGCTCGCCGCGACCGGAGCGGACCTGCTGATCCGCTGCAAGACCGGCCGGAAACTCCCGCTGACCCGCCGCTGTCACGACGGTTCCTGGCTATCGATCATCGGCGGCCTACCCGTGCGGATCATCGAGGCCCGGATCAGCATCACCACCACGACCGGCAGCCACACCGGCGACTACCGGCTGATCACCACCCTGCTCGACGCCCACCGCTACCCGGCCGCCGACCTCGTCGGCCTCTACCACCAGCGGTGGGAGATCGAGACCGCCTACCTGGAACTCAAGTCCACCATCCTCGGCGGCCGGGTCCTACGCGCCCGCACCCCCGACGGCATCGATCAGGAGATCCACGCCCTGCTGATCGTCTACCAGGTACTGCGCACCGCCATGGTCGACGCCACCGACAGCCGGCCCGGCCTCGACCCGGACCGGGCCAGCTTCACCACCGCCCTCAACGCCGCACGCGACCAGATCGTCCACGCCGCCGGTGTCATCGCCGACACCGTCGTCGACCTGGTCGGCGTCATCGGCGAACAGGTCCTGGCGAACCTGCTACCCGAACGCCGCGTCCGGACGAAGACCCGCATGATCAAACGCTCGAACTCCAAGTACCAGGCACGCGGACCCAACACCGACCGCCGCACCTACAAAGCCACCACCAGCATCGACATCACCACCGACGAACCTTGACCAACCAGCCCCCGCCCTAACTGAACGGCATTGCGGCTAGTCGAGGTACGAACGCGCGCCGTGCTCCGACAGCACCGCGAGCACCGCCTCCGGGTCCTCCCCGGCGACCGCCGCGAAGAGCCGCTCGTGCCGGTGCACCCCGTCCGAGGGCTGCGCCACCTCCGCCTCGCGGCGCAGGTTGATCGCCATGTAGAGCTGCAGCTTCATCAGGATCGAGTCGTACACGGCGGAGAGCTGGCGGTTGCCGGCCAGCGCCACCAGCGCGACGTGGAACGCCCGGTGCGACTCGGCGACCGCCAGCCGGTCGCCGAGCCGGGTCGCCTCGCGCATCTGGTCCAGCGCCGCCCGCAGCCCGGCCAGGTCAGCCTCCCGGTGCACCGGGACGGCCCGGTGCACCGCCACCCGCTCCAGCACGTCACGCAGCTCGTACAGCTCCCGCACGTCGCGGTCGGAGAGGGTGGCGACCCGGACGCCCCGCCGGGGCACGTGCTCCACCAGCCCCTGCTGCGCCAGCAACCGCAGCGCCTCCCGCAACGGGGCGCGGCTGATCCCGAGCCGCCGGGTCAGCTGCTCCTCCACCAGGCGTTCGCCCGGGTCGCTCCTGCCGCTGAGGATCTCCCGGGTCAGCCGGGAGACGGCGAGATCCACCAGGCTGGGGCTCTCCAGCTCGCCGTCCATCGCCGATGCGGCCACGTCGCTCACTCCGAAGAGTCTGCCATTGCCGCCGGACGACCCGTGTGGGCGCGTCCGCCCGCCGGCCGTCAGACGGCGCAGTTGACCAGGACCGGCTCCGGGTGCAGGGGCACGCCGAAGCGGGCGTGCACGCCGTCGCGGATGTCGCGGGCCAGGGCGATCAGCGCGGCGGTGCTGGCGGTGCCGCTGCGGTTGGTCAGGGCGAGGGTGTGCTTGCTGGAGATGGCCACCCCCTCGGGGCCGGGGTGTCCCTTGGCGAAGCCGGCCTTGTCGATCAGCCAGGCGGCGCTCACTTTCACCGTGTCGCCGGCCCCGGGCCAGTGCGGCGGCTCGCCGAGGTCGGCGGCCCGCCCGCGCAGCAGCTCGTACGCCTCGCCGTCGAGCACCGGGTTGGTGAAGAACGAGCCCACCGAGCGGGTGTCGGGGTCGGCGGCGTCGAGCACCATGCCCTTGCCGGCCCGCAGCCGCAGCACGGCGGCCCGGGCGTCGGCCAGCGGCACCGCGTCGCCGGGCTCGACGCCGAGCGCCCGGGCCAGCTCGGCGTAGCGGGCGGGGCCGGACAGCGGGGAGCGGGCGAGCCGGAAGTCGACCGACAGCACCACCCAGCGCTCGCTGTACTTGAAGATGCTCGACCGGTACGCGAAGCCGCAGTCGGCCGCCTCGACCCGGCCCAGGCTCTCCTCGACGCGGTCGTACACCTGCACGCCGGTGATCGTCTCGGCGACCTCCTGGCCGTACGCGCCGACGTTCTGGATCGGGGTGGCGCCGGCCGAGCCGGGGATGCCGGAGAGGCACTCCAGCCCCGACCAGCCGTTGGCGACGGTGGCGGCGACGAGGTCGTCCCACGGCTCGCCGGCCTCGACCCGTACGGTGACGGTGTCGGCGTCCTCGGCGACGACCCGCAGCCCCCGGGAGCGCACCAGCACGACGGTGCCGGGGAATCCGGCGTCGCCGACGACCACGTTGCTGCCGCCGGCGAGGATCAGGACCTCATCGTCCCGCAGGCGGGCCTGCTGCACCTTTTGTACGATCTCCTCGGCGCTGGCAGCGGTCTCGATCCGTCCGGCCGGGCCACCGAGGCACAGCGTGGTGTATTCCGCCAACCTGGTCGGTTCGGCGGCGCGGGTTTCGGTGGCCGGGCGGGCACTAACGTCTGACACGCCTTTCACCCTAGGCTGAGAGGGAGCCGCGGCACCCACTTGGTGGCGCGGTCGCCCGGGAGGATCGTGATGAGCAGACTGCACGGCACGAAGGACTTCTGGATCGGCGCGCTGCGGACCGAGGGTCCCGCGTTCGCCGCCGCCGTGGCGGAGGCTCCCCCCGAGACACCCGTGCTCTCCTGCCCCGGCTGGACGATCACCGACCTGACCGCGCACCTCGGCGAGGCCTACACCTGGGTGAACACCATCGTGACGACCGGGGGCACCACCCGCCCCGAGCGCCCGAGCGTCCCGGCCGCGCCGCCCGCCGGGACGTCCGCGCTGCAGTTCTGGCAGCAGGCGTACGACCGGTTGATGGCGACCTTCGACGGGCTGGACCCGGAGACCCCGACGTGGAACTGGGCGCCGCAGCCGAAGAAGGCCGGCTTCTGGCCGCGTCGGATGGCGCACGAGACCTCGGTGCACCGCTGGGACGCCCAGCTCGCCATCGCCGCCGGTGAGCCGATCGAGGCCAAGCTCGCGGCCGACGGGGTGAGCGAGGTGCTCGACACCTGGCTGCCGGCGGGCCGGCGCAAGGCCACCGGCCAGTGGCACGGGGTGGTGCACCTGGCCGCGCCCGACGCGGGCCAGGACTGGTACCTGCGGCTGCGCGGCGAGGGCGTGGCGCTGCTGGACACCGACACCATCCTCGACCACGACGACCACCACGCCCGGGTCGAGGTCACCGGCACGGCGAGCGACCTGCTGCTGGCGCTGATGGGCCGGGTCAGCTTCGACACGCTCGGGGTGCGGGGCGACCGGGCCCTCCTCGACGGCCTGCGCACCGGCTGACCGCCCCCTTTCCCGCCTCGCGTGGCCCCCGGCGTTGCCGGGGGCCACGCGTCGTCGTGCCCGCCGCCCCGCCCGCCGGCGGTTCGCGCGCGCCGTGCGTTGTTAAGAAGGGGCCCCTGCTCTACCGAATGCGTTAACAGGGGGCCCTTCCTTTCCGCTCCGAGAGCGCTCTATTGACATCGCGGCAGCCAGCGGCCAGGCTCTTGTGAGAGCGCTCTCTCGAAGGTTCCACCCCCCGTCCCCACCACCATGCGCACGACCTGAGAGGGGTCCGAGAACAAGATGGGTGTCTTTCCACGCCGCCGCCTCGCGGCCGTGGCCCTCGTCGCGGCCACCGCACTGCTCACCACCGCCGGCTGCGGCGGGGACGAGCCCGCCGAGGGCGGGCCGGTCACGCTGACCGTCGACGTCTTCGGCCAGATGGGCTACCAGGAGCTCTACCAGGAGTACATGGCCGCCCACCCCGACGTGAAGATCGTCGAGCGGGGCACCGGCGGCAACCTCGACGAATACTCGCCGAAGCTCACCCAGTGGCTCGCCGCCGGTAAGGGCGCCGGCGACGTGGTCGCGATCGAGGAGGGCCTGCTCGTCGAGTACAAGGCCAACCCGCAGAACTTCGTCAACCTGCTCGACCACGGCGCGGCCGAGCTCAAGGGCAACTTCCTCGACTGGAAGTGGAACCAGGCGCTGACCGCCGACGGCAAGCAGCTCATCGGCCTCGGCACCGACGTCGGCGGCATGGCGATGTGCTACCGCAGCGACCTGTTCGCCAAGGCCGGGCTGCCGACCCAGCGCGACGAGGTGTCCAAGCTCTGGCCCACCTGGCAGGACTACGTCGCCACCGGCGAGAAGTTCAAGGCGGCCAACACCGGCGCGGCGTTCCTGGACTCGGCCACCAACATCTTCAACACGATCGTGCTGCAGACCGCCGGCAACGCGCAGGGCTACCACTACTACGACACCGCCAACAACCTGGTGGTGGACAGCAACCCGGCCGTGCGGCAGGCGTGGGACACCACGATGGACATCCTCGACTCCGGCCTGTCCGGCAAGTACGGCTCCTGGTCCGAGGAGTGGGTCTCGGCGTTCAAGCAGGCGAAGTTCGCCACCATCGCCTGCCCGGCCTGGATGACCGGCGTCATCGAGGGCAACGCCGGCCCGGCCGCCAAGGGCAAGTGGGACATCGCCCAGGTGCCCGGCAACGGCGGCAACTGGGGTGGCTCCTTCCTCGCCGTGCCCAAGCAGAGCAAGCACCAGGCCGAGGCGATCGAGCTGGCGAAGTTCCTGACCAGCGCCAAGGGGCAGATCGGGGCGTTCAAGGCCAAGGGCCCGCTGCCGTCCAACCCGCAGGCGCTGGACGACCCGGCGATCGTCGACTCGAAGAACGCGTACTTCTCCGACGCCCCCGTCGGCAAGATCTTCGCGGCGGGCGCGAAGAGCCTCAAGCCGGTCTACATGGGACCGAAGAACCAGGCCGTCCGCACCGAGGTGGAGAACGCCGTCCGCACCGTCGACCTCGGCCAGCGCAGCCCCGAGCAGGCGTGGACCGACGCGGTGAACAACGCCAAGAAGGCCGCCGCCAAGTAGGCCCGACGCGGACGCGCGGGCGGCGCTCCGGCACGCCGGAGCGCCGCCCGCGCCGCGCAGGACGCGGAAAGGAGTGACCGGGCCCATGGCCGTCCAGCTCGACGCCCTGCCACCGGTGACACCGACGGAGCGGAGCACCGCCCGCCCGCCCCGGAGGTACCGGCTCAGCCGGCTCGACGACAAGTACTCCCCCTACCTCTACATCGCACCGTTCTTCCTGCTCTTCGGCGTGTTCGGGGCGTACCCGCTGGCGTACACGTTCTGGGTGTCGCTGCACGACTGGGACCTGCTCGCCGCGGAGCACCCGTTCGTCGGCGGGGAGAACTACACCCGCCTGCTGGCCGACCCCGACTTCTGGCACTCGGTGGTCAACACCCTCGGCATCTTCGTCATCTCGACCGTGCCGCAGCTGTTCGCCGCGCTGTGGCTGGCCAGCCTGCTCAACCGGCGGCTGCGGGCCCGGACCACCTGGCGGATGGCGGTGCTGGTGCCGAACGTCACCTCGACCGCCGCCGTGGCGATCGTCTTCGGGGTGCTGTTCGGCCGCCAGTTCGGCATGATCAACTGGCTGCTCGACCTGGTCGGCGTCGACGCGATCGACTGGAAGTCCAACCGGTTCGCCTCCTGGGTGGCCATCTCCGCCATGGTCGACTGGCGGTGGACCGGCTACAACGCGCTGATCTTCCTCGCCGCCATGCAGGCCATCCCCCGCGACCTGTACGAGTCGGCGGCGATCGACGGGGCCAGCCGGGCCCGGCAGTTCTGGAAGATCACCGTGCCGCTGCTCAAGCCGACGATCATCTTCGCGGTGATCGTGTCGACCATCGGCGGCCTCCAGCTCTTCACCGAGCCCCGGATGTTCCACTCCGGCACCAACCCGATCCGGGGCGGGCCGCTGCGCGAGTCGCAGACGATGACCATGTACATGTTCGAGAACGCCTTCGCGCCGCACTACAACTTCGGCTACGGCTCGGCGGTCGCCTGGCTGCTGTTCGCCCTGATCGCGATCGTCGCGGCGATCAACGTGGTGATCCTGCGCCGGCTCGGCGGCACCGACGGGCCGACGCGGGTCCGCCGGCCCCGGAAGGAGCGCACCCGATGAACAAGCTCTGGTCCGCCGGCCGGCTCACGTACGCCGCCCTGGCCGTCTCCGCCCTGCTGTCGGTCTTCCCGATCTACTGGATGTTCGTGGTCGCCAGCCGCTCCAGCGACGCGATGGGCCAGATTCCGCCACCGGTCACCCCCGGCGGCAACCTGGGCGCGAACATCGCCCGGCTGTTCGACAACACCGACGCGTACTTCCTCACCGGTCTGATCAACTCGGCGATCGTGGCCGTCACGGTCACCGTGTCGGTGGTCTTCTTCTCCACGCTGGCCGGGTTCGCCTTCGCCAAGCTGCGGCTCCGGGGCCGCAACGGGCTGCTGCTGGTGATCATCGCGACGATGATGATCCCCACCCAGCTCGGGGTCATCCCGTTGTACCTGCTGATGACGAAGCTCAACTGGAACGACCGGCTGCCGGCCGTGATCGTGCCGGCGCTGGTCACCGGGTTCGGCGTGTTCATGATGCGCCAGTACGCCAGCCAGGCCGTCAGCACCGAGCTGATCGAGGCCGCCCGGATGGACGGCTGCGGCACCGCGCGGATCTACTGGAACGTGGTGCTGCCGGCGTTGCGCCCGGCCGCGGCCGTCCTCGGGCTGCTGACGTTCATGACGACCTGGAACGACTTCCTCTGGCCGTACGCTGTGCTCAACGACCCGGAGAACCCGACGGTGCAGCTGTCCCTGCGGGCGCTGTCGGACGGCTACTACCAGGACATGTCGCAGGTCTTCACCGGCACGGCCATCGCAACTCTGCCCCTTTTGCTGGTATTCGTCCTGTTCGGCCGCCAGATCATCGGCGGAATCATGGAAGGTGCGGTCAAGGCGTGAGCGCGAGCAGCGAGCTACGGTTCCCCGACAACTTCGTCTGGGGCGCGGCCACCGCCTCCTACCAGATCGAGGGCGCGGCCCGCGACGACGGTCGCGGCCCGTCGATCTGGGACACCTTCAGCCGTACGCCGGGCAGGGTCTTCGCCGGCCACACCGGCGACGTCGCCTGCGACCACTACCACCGGTACGCCGACGACGTGGCCCTGATGGCGGAGCTGGGGCTGAAGGCGTACCGGTTCTCGATCGCGTGGCCCCGGATCCAGCCCGACGGCACCGGGCCGGTCGAGCCGCGCGGGCTGGACTTCTACGACCGGCTCACCGACGCGCTGCTCGACCGGGGCATCGACCCGATCGTCACGCTCTACCACTGGGACCTGCCGCAGGCCCTTCAGGACCGGGGCGGCTGGACCAACCGGGAGACCGCCGAGCACTTCGCCACGTACGCGGGGGCCGTGCACGGCCGGCTCGGCGACCGCATCCGCACCTGGACCACGCTCAACGAGCCGTGGTGCTCGGCCTACCTCGGGTACGGCAACGGGGTGCACGCCCCCGGCGTGAGCGACCCGGGCGCGGCCTTCACCGCCGTACACCATCTGCTGCTCGGGCACGGCCTGGCGGTCCGGGCGCTGCGCGCGGGCGGCGCGGAGGTCGTCGGGATCACCCTGAACCCGGCGGAGGTGCAGCCGGCGGACCGGGACAGCGCGGCGGACGCGGCGGCGGTCCGGCTGGTCGACGGGCTGCAGAACCGGATCTTCCTGGACCCGCTGACCGGCGCCGGGTACCCCGCCGACGTGCTGGAGCACGTGTCCCGGATGGTCGATCCGGCGACGTTCCTGCGGGACGGCGACGAGAAGCTGATCGCCGCACCGATCGACCTGCTCGGCATCAACTACTACGCCCCGACCTACGTGGCCGGGCGGCCGGACGGGGCGGGCAGCAGCGCCTGGCCGGGCACCGAGGGGGCGGTGCAGTTCCTGCCGGCCGCCGGGCCCGTGAGCGACATGGGCTGGGCGATCGAGCCGGCCGGGCTGGGCCGCCTGCTGGACCGGCTGGCCGCCGACTACCCCGGCCTGCCGCTGATGATCACCGAGAACGGCGGGGCCTTCCCGGACCGCACGACCGACTCCGCCGGTCGGGTGGCCGACGCCGACCGGATCGCCTACCTCGACGGGCACCTTCGGGCCGTGCACGCGGCCATCGGCCGGGGGGTGGACCTGCGCGGCTATCTCGTATGGTCGTTGCTGGACAACTACGAGTGGGCCGAGGGGTACCGCAAGCGGTTCGGGATCGTCCACGTCGACTACCTGACCCAGCGGCGCACACCGAAGGCCAGTGCCCGGTGGTACCAGGAGGTGATCTCCCGGAACGGGCTGTGACGAGGTGGGGAGCGCTCCGATGACGACGGCCCAGCGGCCGACCCTGGAGGCGGTGGCCCGGCGGGCCGGCGTCTCCCGGGCGACCGTGTCGCGGGTGGTGAACGGCTCCACCACCGTCGCCGAGCCGATCCGGGAGGCGGTCCGTCAGGCCGTGGCCGAGCTGGGGTACGTGCCGAACCTGGCCGCCCGCAGCCTGGTCACCCAGCGGACCGACTCCATCGCCCTCGTGCTGCCCGAGGAGGCCACCCGGGTCTTCTCCGACGACCAGGTGTTCCCGAGCATCATCCGGGGCGTCGCGCAGGAGCTGGAGGCCGCCGACAAGCAGCTCGTGCTGATGCTCGCCGGCTCGCCGGCCGGGCACGCCCGGGTGGAGCGGTACACCACCGGGCGGCACGTCGACGGCGTCGTCTTCGCCTCGCTGCACGGGGCCGACCCGCTGCCGGCCCGGCTGGCCCGGCTCGGCATCCCGGTGGTGTGCAGCGGGCGGTTCCTCGGCGACGTCGGCGTGCCGTACGTCGACGTCGACCACGTCGGCGGGGTGACCCGGGCCGTGCGGCACCTGCTCGGCTCGGGGCGGCGGCGCATCGCCACCATCGCCGGTCCGCAGGACATGTTCGCCGGGGTGGAACGCCTCGCCGGCTACCGGGCGGCGATCGCCGAGGCGGGGCTGCCCGAGCGGGTGGCGTACGGGGACTTCACCCGGGAGTCGGGGGCGGCGGCGATGCGGCAGCTCCTCGACGCCCACCCCGATCTGGACGCCGTCTTCGCCGCGTCCGACCTGATGGCGCACGCCGCCATGCGGACGCTGCGCGAGGCGGGGCGGCGGGTGCCCGCCGACGTGGCCGTGATCGGGTTCGACGACATCGAGACGGCCGCGTACACGGACCCGCCGCTGACCACCGTGCGGCAGCCGATACTCGACCTGGGCCGGGAGGCGACCCGCCAGCTCCTGCGGATGGCGGCCGGCGAGGACGTCGAGCCGGCCCTCGTGCTGCCCACGGAGCTGGTCCTGCGCGCCTCGGCGTAAGGAGGGGCCCCTTGTTAACGCATACGGTAGAGAGGGGTTCCCTTCTCACCACCTCCGGCGGGCGCGTGAGCGCGTGGCGGGGCGGTTATCGCGTGGCGGCGGGGTCGGGGGCGGGCTAGCGTCACGCGGATGAGCGATCCCGTGGCGCTGGTGCGCGTGTCCGAACTCTCCGACCTCGCCGAGTACGCGTACGCGGCGACCGTCGACCCGCCGGCCCGGCTGGTGTTCGCCGCCGGCGCCTGCCCGCTGGACGCCGACGGGCGTACGGTCGCGCCGGGCGACCCGGCGGCGCAGGCCCGGCAGGTGATGGCCAACCTGGAGGTCGCGCTCGCCGCCGCCGGGGCACGGCTCGCCGACGTCGTCAAGACCACGGTGTACGTGGCGTCGACCCAACAGGCCGACCTGGTGGCCGCGTGGGAGGTGGTCCGGGACGCGTTCGGCGACCACGAGCCGCCCAGCACCCTGCTCGGGGTGACCGTGCTCGGCTACAACGACCAGCTCGTCGAGGTGGAGGCGGTCGCCGCCGTCCGGGAGCCCGGCCGCTGACGGTGCGCTCCGCCGGGCGGGCCGCTCAGGACGACGGTGCCCCGGACGCCGGGCAGACCGCCGTGAGCGCGAAGGAGCCGGCGTCCCCGGCGATCGCCGCCGAGCCGCCCGTCAGGGTCCAGCCGGCGGGCAGGCGCAGCCAGGCCGCGCTGGCCCCGGCGTCGTCCACGGTCAGCGCGCCGCCCTCGGTGGGCACGGTGAGGGCGACGCGTTCCCGGTTCGGGGCGACGAACTCGGGCGTGACCGCGACGAACCGGGCCCCGACCCCGCCGGCCGCCAGGCCGAACACCCACACGTCCTCGTCCGGATAGGGCCCGCCGCCCAGGCCCGCGGCGCACGCCGGCCCGCGCCCGGCCGCCCGGACCGGCGCGTCGGCCGGGTCCAGCCGGATCGTCGTGCGTGGACCGGGCAGGGGCGCGGGCGGCACCGGCAGCGCGGACGGCCGGGCGGTCGACGGGTCGGTCCGGACCTCGCGCCGGGGCAGGCCCGCGGCCCCGAGCACCAGCAGGCAGGCCGTGGTCGCAGAGACCGCGGACCTGAACCGGCCGACCCGCACGCGAGGCATCCCCTATCGAACCTTTCGTCCGTTTCAGGATAGGCGCAAGGAGGGGCCCCTTGTTAACGCATACGGTAGAGAGGGGTTCCCTTCTCACCGCCTCCGGCGGGCGCGTGAGCGCGTGGCGGGGCGGTTATCGCGTGGCGGCGGGGTCGGGGGCGGGCTAGCGTCACGCGGATGAGCGATCCCCCGGCGCCGGTGCGCGTCGCCCGGCCGGACGACGCCCCCGACGTGGTGGCCCTACGGGCGCTTGTCCACCCGTACATCGTGCGGGGTGTGGCCTCGACCCGGAAGATGATCGCCGAGCCCTCGCCCGGCGAGCACTGGACGGCTTTCGTGGCCGACGTCGACCGCGCCGTGGTCGGCTGGGTGTCGGCCTACCGCGAGGGCCGGACGTCCACGGACGGGTTCGGCTGCGTCTCGCTGCTGCACGTCCACCCAGACCACCGGGGGCGGGGCCTCGGCTCCGCGCTGCTGACCGCCGCACTCGACCATCTCGCCCCGCTCGGGATCCGCCGGGTGCGTGCCTGGGCGCTGGACGAGGCGCTGCCCTTCGCCCGCCGGCACGGCTTCACCCCGGGCCGGGAGCTGCGCTACTCGGCGCTGGAGCTGCGGTCCGTCCCGCCGCCGCCACCCGCCGCACCTGGCGTACGCCTGCTGCCGTTGGCCGACGTCGGGCCCGATGAGCTGTACCCGGCGGTCCGCGCGGCGGCCGTCGATGAGCCGGGCGACGTGCCGGTGGACGCGATGAGCTACCAGAGCTTCCGGTACGAGATCTGGGACAACCTCGGGCTGGACCGGCAGGCCAGCACGGTGGCCGTAGCCGACGGGAAGGGGGCCGGCGAGGAGGCAGCCGACGAGGGGGTGGTCGCGTTCAGCCTGGTCAAGCGGGACGGCGACCGAATGTGGTCGGACTACACCGGCACCGTGCCGGGGCACCGGGGGCGCGGGCTGGCCCGGCCGGTGACCAGCCAGTGGTCCTGCCTCCGCGAGCTGGGCTGATGGTCGACCTCCCCGTCACCGCTCCTGCACCGGGCGGCCCGGCGGCTCGATGGACTGGCCCATCGCACGGCGGGTGAGCAGGGTCGCGCCGGCCACCGCCGCCGGCATGACCAGCACCGCGCCGAGCGGGATCAGGAAGCACACGAAGACGGCCACCCCGAAGCCCAGCGTCGTCGGCCGGTCGGCCTTCAGCAGCGTCCGGCGGTCGGGCAGCCGCATGCCGCGCCGGTAGAACGGGGTCCCCGCCAGCTCCAGCGCGAGGAACCAGCCGCCCACGGCCGCCCCGATCACCGGCACGACGGTCTGGCCGACCACCGGGATGAAGCCGGCCGCGAAGAGCGGAATGCCGACGAGTACGGAGATCGCGACCAGCCGCAGCGAGTCGACGATGCTGCGGCGCAGCGACGCCCAGAACGGCGCCTCCACCGCGCCGGGCGTGCCGCCGTAACGCTCCTCCACCCGCTCGGAGATCTTCTCGTAGAACGGGTCGCCGATGGCCAGGGTCACGGCCGTGAAGGTGAGCACCGCGAGCAGCCCGCCGACCCCGAGGAAGGCCAGGCCGGCGACGACCCGGACGAGGCTGCGGGCGGTGCCGGACCAGTCGTCGGCGAACGGGGTGACCAGCGCGGCCAGGTCGTCCACGAAGTAGACGAGGGTGGCGAAGGCGGCCACGAAGAGGGTTCCGGAGATCAGCGCCGGCACGATGCCGAGCAGCATCAGGCCGGGGCTGCGGACGTACAGGCCGATGCCGCGCAGGAGCAGCCCGACCCCGGAGAAGAATCGGCCGACGGCACCGGTCACCGGCGCGGTGATGCTGGGTACGTTCACGACCGCTGAGCCTATCGGCGCCCGTCCCGCCCGGCCCGCCGAGCAACGCGGGGCGGGGTGAGAAGGGTTCCCTTCTATACCGCAGGCGTTAACAGGGGGCCCTTCCTTACACAATGGGTGGGTGCGGGCCTCGCGGTTGATCTCGGTGGTGCTGCTGCTTCAGGCGCGGGGGGCGATGACGGCGGCCGAGCTGGCCCGCGAGCTGGAGGTCTCCGAGCGGACGGTCTACCGGGACGTGCTGGCGCTGTCGGCCGCCGGGGTGCCCGTCTACGCCGACCGGGGCCGGGCCGGCGGCTACCGCCTGCTCGGTGGCTACCGGACCCGGCTGACCGGGCTCACCCGGGACGAGGCGGAGGCGCTGTTCCTCACCGGGCTGCCCGGCCCGGCGGGCGACATGGGGCTGGCCGACGCGGTCGCCTCGGCCGAGCTGAAGGTGCTGGCCGCGCTGCCGCCCGCGCTGCGCGACGCCCCCGCCCGCGCCGGGCAGCGGTTCCACCTGGACGTGCCGGGCTGGTTCCGCGACGCGTCGCCGCCGCCCCGGCTGGCAGAGCTGGCCCGCGCGGTGTGGGCCGACCGGGTCGTCGAGCTGCGCTACCGGCGCGGCGACGGCGAGGTCGTCCGGCGGGTCGAGCCGTACGGGCTCGTGCTCAAGAGCGGGACCTGGTATCTGGTCGCCCGCGTCGGCGACGGCACGCGCACGTACCGGGCCGACCGGGTGGTCGACGTTACCCCGGGCGGAGAGGCGTTCGACCGCGACGAGGGCTTCGACCTCGGCGGCTACTGGGGCGAGCAGGCCGAGGCGTTCCTGCGGAGCATGCAGCGGACCCGGGTCCGCGTCCGGCTGAGCCCCGCCGGCCTGCGCGCGCTCCGCAGCGCCCCGGAGACCCCCTTCGGGTACGCGGAGGCGACGGCCGCCGCCGGTGCGCCCGACGGCGACGGCTGGGTGGTCACCTGGCTGCCGATCGAGTCCGTGGATGTCGCGTACGACCTGGTGCTGCGGCTCGGGCCGGAGGTGGAGGTGCTGGATCCGCCGGAGCTGCGGGGGCGGGTGGCCGCTGCCGCCGCCCGGCTCGCCGAGTTGTACGGCGGGCCGGGCGGCGGACGGGAGGGCCACGAGCGGACGGGCGACGGTCAGCGGTAGTCGGCCGCGGCAGCTTGCTTGCCGCCGTGCACGACCTCGGTGATGTAGCGGAAGCCGTCCGGTTGGCTGCCGTCGAGGTCGGTGAAGCCGTACACGCGGCTCAGTTCGCCGGCGGAGGTCGACCTGCCGTTCCAGCGGGCCCGGTCGGGGTCGGCGGCCAGCGCGGCGACGGCCCGCCCGACGAACGCCGGGGTCTCCGAGATGAGGAAGTGCGGGTCCTTCGCCGCCCCGTCGCGCCAGTTGGCCTCGGTGACCCCGAAGTGCTCCAGCATGAACTCGGAGCGGATCCAGCCGGGCGAGAGCGCGACGGCGGTGCCGCCGTGCGGCTCCAGCTCGTGCGCCTGGGTGAAGGCGAGCCGGTTCACGCAGGTCTTGGCGAGGTCGTAGAAGACCGACAGCCGGTAGTGGGCGTCGTTGTACTCCCGGGTCCCGTCGCCGATCTCCACCACCAGCCCGCCGGGGCGGCGGATCAGCAGCGGCAGGGCGAAGTGGCTGGTGATGACGTGGGTGTCGACCGCGAGCCGCAGGGTGCGGAAGCCGGCATCGAGGGGCTGTTCCCAGACGGGCTTCTCCCAGGTGATCAGGGGGTCGGCGCCCCACACGTCGTTGACCAGCACGTCGAGCCGGCCCTGCTCGGCGTCGATGCGGGCGACCAGGTCGCGCACCTGCTCGGGCACGAGGTGGTCGACCCGGGCGGCGATGCCGGTGCCGCCGGCGGCCGTGACCAGCTCGGCGGTCTCCTCGATGGTCTCCGGCCGGTCCAGTTCGGAGCGGCCGGCGGTGCGGCTGCTGCGGCCGGTGGCGTACACCGTCGCCCCGGCCGCGCCGAGCTGGATCGCGATCTGCCGGCCGGCGCCCCGTGTCGCCCCGGCAACCAGCGCGACCGTCCCGGTCAGGGGTTTTGTCGTCATGCGTCGACCCTGACAGCAATACCTGACAGCCGAAGTCCGGTTTCGCGAACGGGTGTCCTGCGTCATGCTCGGCGCATGCGCCTGCTGCTCTCCGGGATCGTCGGCTCGGTGGCGTACGGGCTGGCCCGGCCCGGCTCCGACGTCGACCGGATCGGGGTGTTCGCCGCGCCGACCGTCGCCTTCCACGGCCTGCACCCGCCCCGCGAGTCGGTGGTCACCACCGAGCCGGACGTCACCCTGCACGAGGCCGGCAAGTACGCCCGGCTGGCGCTGGGCGGCAACCCGACCGCCACCGAGCTGATGTGGCTGCCCGACGACTGCTACGAGACGCGCACCGCGCTCGGCGACCGGCTGATCGGCATCCGGTCGGCGTTCCTCAGCGCGCCCCGGGTCCGCGACGCCTACCTCGGGTACGCCGCGCAGCAGTTCCGCAAGCTCGCGTCCCGGGGCGACGGGACGTTCTCGGCCGACACGCGGCGGCGGACCGCGAAGCACGCCCGGCACCTGGCCCGGCTGGTGCACCAGGGCCGGCTGCTCTACGCCACCGGCGTGCTGGAGATCCGCCTGGCCGACCCGGAGCGGTTCCGGGCGTTCGGGGAGCGGGTGGCCGGCGGGGAACTGGCGGAGGCGCGGGGCCTGCTCGCCGAGGCGGAACGCGACTTCGACACGACGCGTACGCCGCTGCCGCAGCGGCCCGACGAGGCCACGGTGGAGCGTTGGCTGCTCGACGTGCGCGTCGCCCACCTGCCGCCGGCCGGGGCCTGCCCCGGGTGACGCCTGCGGCGGCCGGCGTCACCCGTTGAGGAACCCCGAGATCCGCTCCCGCAGGTCGGCGCGCTCCGACCAGAGCACGCCCGGGCGGTCGTACACGTGGAGGGTGGCCCGGGGCAGGGCGGCCGCGAGCTGCTCGGCGACCTCGACCGGGTGCAGGTCGTCGCCCGCGCAGGCGAGCACGAGGGCCGGGGCGGCCACCGCGGCCAGCTGCGCCCGGTCGCCGAGCGGGGCCTGGTCGGGCAGGTCGGCGAGGCCCGCCGCGAGGCCGTCGCGCAGCAGGTGGTCGAGCCGCTGCCGAAGGTATGCCCACCCGGCGGGCGTGTTGCGCACGGCGGGCGGCAGCTCGGCCGAGACGACGTCGGCGACGGCGGAGGCGTCGCCGCTCTCCACCGCCTCGATCAGGTCGGTGATCCGGCTCCGGGCGGCCGGGGTGCGGGGCCGGTCGAGCGCCGCCGGGAGGAAGAAGACCAGCCGGTCGAAGCGCTCCGGGCTCTCGGCGAGCAGCCGGCACAGCGCGCCCGCGCCGAGGCTCGCGCCGAACGCGCGGGTGGCGTTGCCGAGGTCGGCGACGGCCCGCAGGTCCCGGGCGAGGTCGAGATAGCTCCACTGCCCGGGCGGCGCCTCGGAACGGCCGTGCCCCCGGAACTGGAAGAAGACCTTGCGGCCGGCGACGCCGCTGCCGAAGGGCCGGGTGGTGGCGATGCCGTTGCCCAGCCCGTGCGCGAACACGGTGACCGGGTCTCCGACGCCGGTGACGAGCTGTTCGAGGCGCACCCCGTGCGGGGTGGCGACCAGCTCCGTCTCCGGCTCGGGCAGGGCCGGCCGGCCCGTACGCGGGGCGCCTGGGCCGGGGCCCCAGGTCCGTGGCCCGCCGTCCGGTGGCGGTGGCCAGCGGAACCCTCTCACCAGGAGGATCCCCGGCCGTCGTGCAGGTCACGCAGCCCGACCCGGACGTCCAGCAGATAGATCAGGGCGGCGGCGATGCCGATCAGGCCGAAGATGTTCAGCACGTTGTTGGTCAGCAGCGTGAGCACCAGGCACACCGCGAGGATGGCGATCCACCCGCCCTTGGGCAGGGTGCCGATCGCGGCGAAGCCCTCGCCGCGCTGGGTGATCGCGTGCACGAGCGCCACCCCCTCGATGACGAGGGCGAACACCAGCAGCAGCATGGTGATCCAATACTGGACCTGGAAAGCGAAGATCGGCGCGGCGATGGCCATGCCGGCAAGCTTATGCCGACGACCCCGGATCCGTCCGCCAGGACGTCTCCGGGGTCGTGCGGCGTCTCGCTCCGGCAAGCCGCCGGGCGGCTGCTGCCGCGGGGCGGCGGCGGGGCCGAACGGGGTCGCTGCGCTACTCGGCGGCCGGGCGGGTCCGCCGGGTGGCCTTGGGCAGCTTGGCCGACGGGGTGTCGGCGGCCTCCGGGGCCGGGCTGTCGGCGGCCTTGGCCTTGGGGCCGCCCTTGGCAGCGGTCTTCGCGGTGGCCTTGGCCGTGGTCGCCTTGGTCGCGCGGGTGCGCGGGGTCCGGGCGGCGGCCGGCTTGGCCTCGACGACCTCGGCCACGTCGGCCGGGGTCGGGACGTCGGCCTTCGCCGCCGGGGCCGGGACGTCGGCCTTCGCCGCCGGGGCGGGCGCGGCGGGCGCGGCCGGGGCCGGGTTCAGCTCGGCCTCGGTCGCCGCGATGTCGGCGTTGACCGTGTCGGCGGCCTCCAGCACGCCGGCACCGACTACCCGCTCGCCACGGGCGACCAGCTCGGCGTACGCGGCGAGGGCCCGCTCCTGGGCGGCCTGCGCGCCGGCGACGACGACGGCCGCGTTGCGGGCGGCCAGCCCGCGCAGCCGGTCGAGGTCGGTCAGTTCGCGCAGGCGGTTGACGTCGGCGGCCTCGCGCAGCCGGTTCAGGTCGGCGACCTCGCGCAGCCGGTTGACGTCGGCGGCCTCGCGCAGCCGGTTCAGCTCGGCCGGGACGGACCGGCCACGCAGCTCGGCGGCGGTCTGGTTGGCCGTACGCAGGGTCTCGGTGGCCTTCTGGCGCAGCTCGAAGCCGGTCACGACGGCCTTGCCGCCGAGGTCGGCGGCGACCTTGCCACTCAGGTCGGTGACCACCGTGGGCAGCTTGCGCAGCTGCTCCAGGGCCAGGTCGCCGGCGCCGGCGGCGGCGTAGAGCGGGGCCGGGATGCGGTGGGTCTTCGGCTGGGTCATGACTTCTCCTCCTCGACCGCGGCGGCGGTCTGCTCGGTCTCGACGGCGGTCGCCCTCTCGGCGGCCTTCCTCGCGGGCGTGCTGCTGGGCGGGGCGGGTGCCGGGCCGGCCTCGGTGACGGCGACCGACTCCAGGACCGCCTCGGTCGGGGTGCCCTCCGGCGTGGTGGGCCCGGTCGCGGCCGGCGTGGCCGTGCCCGGGGCCTCCGGGGCGGTGCCCGGGGCCTCCGGGGCGGTGCCCGGCGCGGACGGAGCGGCGGCCGTGGCGGCCAGGCCGGCACCCGAGCCCGCCTGGGCGGCTTCGGTGGCGGCCTCGGCCGCCTCGGTGGCGGCCTCCGCCTCGGCGAGCCGGCTGTTCTCCCGCCGGAACGTCTCGTAGATCTGGGTCAGGGACTGCTTCTGCGCCATCGTGAGATCGGGGTCGACCGCGATGGCGGCGAGCACGCCCTGCCCCTCCTTGTCGTCGAGCAGGCCGGCCCGCAGGTACATCGCCGGGGTGGAGACCCGCAGCGCGCTGGCGAGCTGCTGGAGCACCTCGGCGCTGGGCTTGCGCAGGCCGCGCTCGATCTGGCTGAGGTACGGGTTGCTGACGCCCGCCTGCTCGGCGAGCTGCCGCAGCGAGATCTTGGCGTTGCGCCGCAGGTCACGGATGAACCCGCCGACGTCAGGTAGGTCCTTGGGAGTGGCCATGACCCCACGCTAACCGACCCTGCTAGCTGCTGCAAGCAAAACGCTAACCCGAGTTAGCGAGGTCTCACGCCGGGCCGGGCACGCTGTCGTCGCGGGACGGGATGCCGGGCGGATGGGGGTATCAACGGGACGGGATACCCCCATGTCCCCGACATGAAGTCGATCAACCCGGCCCGCCGCCCCTGGTCAGCGCCGCCCGGCTTGAATCTGTTGCGCGTCGTGCGTCCGGTCCGTACCTTCCCCGGGGTGACGAAGATCGAGATCAACGGCGCGAATCTCGCGTACGACGACACGGGTGACGGAACGCCCGTGCTCATGCTGCACGCCGGCATCGCCGACCGGCGCATGTGGCGCGGACAGGTGCAAGCCCTGGCCGCCCGGCACCGCGTGATCGCCGTCGACCTGCGCGGCTACGGCGACTCCGAACTGCCCACCGACCCGTTCGCCCACCACGACGACGTGGTCGGCCTCCTGGACGCCCTGGAACTGCCCCGGGCCGCCCTCGTCGGGTGCTCCTTCGGCGGGGCCGTGGCGATCGACACCGCTCTCGCATACCCGGATCGGGTCGGCGCACTCGCCCTGTTCGGCACGGCCGTCAGCGGCAGCGAGTGGTCCGACGAGGCCAACGACCTCTGGGACGACCTGGTGGGCGAAACCGACCCCGAGGACTTCGCGGCCACGGCGGCCGGCGAGGTGCGGTTCTGGGTGGTCGGCCCGGGCCGCCGCCCCGAAGACGTCGACCCGGAGCTGATCCGGTTCGCCGAGGAGATGGACCGCCGGGCCCTCGCGGCCGAGCTGGCGCTGAGCGCCGTCGAGGTGGACGAACTCGACCCGCCCGCGATCGAGCGGCTCGGCGAGCTGCGCGTACCGGTGCTGGTGGCCGCCGGGGCCGCCGACGTGCCGGACATCGGCCGGCTCGCCGACCGGATCGCCGCCGAGGTGCCGGGCGCGGTGCGGCTGCCGGACGTACCGGACGCCGGGCACCTGCTCCCCCTGGAACGCCCGGACGCCGTCAACGGCGCGCTGCTGGACTTCCTGCGGTAGATCGGTCCCGACCCCGGTCAACCTTTCCTGCCCGCCCCGGGTCTTCCTCTCGACGGTGACGCCGGGCAGGACTGGAGATCGCAGGTGACGGAGGACAGCTTCCGCGAGTTCGTCGAGATCCGGTACGCGGATCTGCTGCGGACCGCGTACCTGCTGACCGGTTCGCGGCACGCGGCCGAGGACCTGGTGCAGAGCGCGCTGATACGGGTGATGCGCCGCTGGCGGCACGTCGACAACCCCGTCGCCTACGTTCGCCGGATCATGGTCAACGAACGGGTCAGCCTGTGGCACCGGTTCGGTTCCCGGGAGTTCCTGGCCGGGGTGACCGGCGCCTGGCGGTTGCACGCCGGCCAGAGCCGGGGCCCGGACGTCGCGGACGACGTCGTGCTGCGCGACGAGGTGCTCACCGCGTTGCTCGGCCTCCCGCCCCGCATGCGGGCCGTGCTGGTGCTGCGCTACTGGGAGGACCTCCCCGAGGCGCAGATCGCCGAGGCGCTCCGTTGCTCGGTCGGCACGGTGAAGAGCCAGGCGTCCCGTGGGCTCGCCCGGCTGCGCGCGGTACTGCCGGCCTCGCCAGCCGGGTCGCCCTCGTCACCTGCCCGGGAGCCGTCGTCCGACACCCCGGCACCGTCGTCCGACATCCCGGCGCCGTCGTCCGACAACCCGCCACCGTCGGACGCGTCGCCGGTCACGACGAGAGGAAGAGGTGTGCACGATGGCCGATGAGATCAGGCACGCGTTGACCCGGCTCGCCGAGCCGGTGATGCCCAGCCCCGACCCGTACCAGCGGTTGCTGGTCCGGGTCCGCCGACGCCGGCAGCGACGCATCACGGTGGCGGGCGTGGCCGGCCTGACGGCGGCGGCGCTGGCGCTGCCGGCCTTCGGTGCGGCCGGCCGGCTCGTCACCGGCGTGGCATCGTCGCCGCCTGCCACCGGGACCTACCAGCCGGCGAGCCGGATCGAGACGCCGCTGGTGCGGCAGCTGCTGGACTCGCCGACCCGGGGCAACCTCGCCGGTGACGGGGCGCTGATCGCGGACATCCAACGGCAGTACCGGACGGCCCGCGCCCGGTTGCTGGTCGACCCGGCGCTGGGCGAGGTGAAGGTGCTGCTGGCCCACGACGCACCGGGCGGCCGGATCGTGGTGGTGGCCTTCCTCGGCGACTCGCACGCGTTGCTCCGCTCCGCGATCGCGCAGGTCGGGGCGTCCGTGCCGGACCTGTTGAGCAAGACCGGCACCCCGGACGCGCCGCTGCCCCTGGAGCCGTACGCCTTCCTCAGCCGACTCTCACCGACGGACGGCGGGCACGTCGCCGACGTCACGGTCGGGCTCGCCCCGGCCGGGTGCCTCGTCGAGACCTCCGGCGACGGCCGGCTCCAGCCGGACGGCTCGATCGCCCGCAGCTGGCAGGTGGCGAGCACCGACGGCCTCGCAGTCGGCGGGGCGGGCCCGGTGACCGAGCGGTGGCGCTTCACCTGCCAGGGCGTGGTGCGCTACTCCGGTCCGGCGGGTGGCGGGCCGGGGGTGGTCCTGTCGACGAAGGCGGCGGCACCGGTCTCCACCGCCGGCGCGCGCGGCTCGGTGGACGCCGCGCTCGCCGCTGTCGCCGTGCGCGACCTGCGCGAGCTGGCCGAAGGCCAGGGGCTCACCGGACCGGCTCCGAAGGTGGTCTGGGGCGGGCGGCTGCCCGACTGGGTCTCCGCCGCCCCGGAGGCCGTGCTGGTGAACTCCTGCTCGACCGACGGCGGCTGCGCCGCGTTGCTGAAGATCGCCGCAGGGCCGCAGCCGCCACGGGAGGCGAGCGCACCGACCGGCTATCGGACCGCCGTCGGCCGCCCCGACCTGACCGTCGTCCCGGTGCCGGGAGAGACGGCCGGGGTGCTGGTCGTCGGGCCGGAAACGGCAACGCGCGTCGAGCTGCTCGACAAGAGCGGGCGGACGATCGCCGACGGTCAGCTGGCTGCCGGGGCCGGCGCGCTGCGCGTCGACCCTCGCCAGGTGGTCGGGGCGAAGGTCTTCGACGCGGCCGGCCGGCTCCTGCTGACCGGGGCCACGCCGAACCTCGGCACCAGCTCCGACCAGTTCGGCGAGCCGACCGTGTGGGCCTGGTGACGAGCGGGGCCTGGTGACGCGCTGGTTCGGCCCCGAGGCCCTGCCGCGTCACCAGACCGGGCGGACCGCCCCGACCGGGATCCCGCCGCCGAGCAGCGGCAGCTCGGCGTACTCGTCGAGCACGGGTGCCCGGACGCCCAGCCGGCGCAGCGCGGAGACCAGGACCGGCATCCGGGCCCGCGTCGCCCCGTCATCGATCTTCAGGGCGACCGCGCCGACGCCGGGCAGCGCGGCGGCGATCACCCCCTCCGCGCCGATCTTCGCGACCGCGCCGGGCAGGCCGCGCATCAGCCGGCTGTCCTCGGCCCAGGTGCCGCCGACCAGCTCCGGGTGCGCCCGCATGGCGTCCGCCACGGTCCGCTCCGGCGAGCCCGGCACGGCGGAGACCAGCCGCAGGTACGCGCGGGCCAGCCCGGTCAGCGACACGGCCAGCACCGGCGCGCCGCAGCCGTCGACGCCGACCGCCGCCACCGGCTCCCCGGTGCACTCCTCGACGGCTGCTCGCAGCGCGAGCTGCAACGGGTGCTCCGGCTGCCGGTAGCCCGCCCGGGGCCAGCCGGCGGCCAGGCAGGTGAGCAGCATGCCGGTGTGCTTGCCGGAGCAGTTCATCCGGCCCCGGGTCGGCCCGCCGCCCGCGCGCAGCACCGCCTCCCGGGCCAGCTCGCCCATCGGCAGGTCGGGCGGGCAGCCCAGGTCGGACTCGTCCAGCCCGGCACCGGCCAGCAGCGCGCCGACCCGGGCCACGTGGAACTCCTCCCCGGCGTGACTGGCCGACACGATCGCCACGTCGGCCGGGTCGGTCAGCGGCAGCCCGGCGCGGAGCATGCCGACCGCCTGCATCGGCTTGCTGGCCGAGCGGGGGAAGACCGGTGACCCCACGTCACCGGCGGCGGCGACCGTCGCGCCGGCCGCGTCGAGCACCACCACCGAGCCGCGGTGCAGCCCCTCCACGAACCCGGAACGGACCACCTCGGCCAGCGGCACGCCACCGGAGTACGTCTTGCTCACGGGTGGACGGTACCGAGGGGTCGGCGGGCGGCGAAACGCGGGTGACCAGCGCAGTCATCCCAGCCGCGACAGGGGCGACGGCACGGACGGGGCTTACCGGCGCGCGCCACCCGACCGGGACCTAGCGGGGCGCGACGCCGAGCAGCTCGCGGGCCTCGGTGGTGGTCAGCGGCGGGCGCTGCGCGAGCTGGGCGAAGCCCACCGCCCGCGCCACGAGCTGCATGTTCGACTCGACCGGCCGGCCCTTCGCGTACGTCACCGTGTCCTCCATGCCGACCCGCAGGTGCCCGCCCGCCGACAGGGAGGCCAGCAGCACCGGGATGGTGCTGCGCCCGATGCCGGTGGCCGAGAACGTGGTGCCCTCCGGCAGGTCGCGCAGCGCCTGGTGGGCGGCGGCCAGCGTCGCCGTGGTGCCCGGCATGCCGCCCGGCACGCCCATCACGAAGTCGACGTGCACGTGCCCGCCGTGCGGCAGCCCGTGCTTGCCGAGGAGCCGCTGCAGGGCGGTCAGATGGCCGAGGTCGAAGATCTCGTACTCGGGCACGATGCCGCGCTCCTGCATGCGGGTGTGCAGGTCGACAATGAACTCCCAGCGGTTGAGGAAGACGTCGTCGCCGAAGTTGAGCGTGCCCATGGTGCAGGACGCCATGTCCGGCCCGGCGTCGAGCACGGCCAGCCGGTCGGCCTCCGGGTCGGTCACCGCGCCGCCGGTGGAGAGCTGCACGATCAGGTCGGTGCCCTCGCGCAGCGCCGCGACGGTCTCCCGCAGTCGCCCCTGGTCGAGCGTGGGCCGGGCCTCGTCGTCGCGGATGTGGACGTGGATCACGGCGGCGCCGAGCGCCTCGCACTCCTTGGCGGTCAGCAGCAGCTCGTCGAGGGTCACCGGCAGCGCCGGGACCTCCGCCTTGGCCGACTCCGCGCCGGTGGGGGCAACCGTGATCAACGTCCCTGTCGTCATGCCGGCGATCCTAGACGCCCCGCCGGGGCCCGGTCGACGGCGCGCGCTCCCACAGCGGACGCGCCCGTCCGCCAGCCGGCCACCGCGCCACGCACCGCCTGCGCGCCGCCTGCGGTGTTAGGAGGGGGCCCTTCCTATACAGAAAGCGTTAACAGGGGGCCCTTCCTTACTCGATGGCGGCGGCTGAGTCGCCGACGAGCAGGCGGGCGTCGTCGGGGACGTTGCGCTTCAGCACCGCCAGCGCGACCTGGCCCAGCTCGTGGTGGAGCACCGCCGTGCCGACGAAGCCGACCGCCCGGCCGTCGAGGGTCACCGGCGTGCCGGCGGCCGGCAGCCGGTCGGTGGTCACCCCGTCCAGGTGCAGCAGTACGAGGCGACGCGGCGGCCGCCCCATGTTGTGCACCCGGGCCACCGTCTCCTGGCCCCGGTAGCAGCCCTTGTCCAGGTGCACCGCCGGGGCGACCAGGTCCACCTCGGCCGGGATGGTCCGGTGGTCGGTGTCCACCCCGACCCGGGCCCGCCGGGCGGCCACCCGGATCGCCTCGTACGCCCACAGCCCCACCGGCGGCACCCCGGCCGCGCGCAGCTCGGCGACGACCCGGTCCATGGCGGGGCGGGGCACCAGCAGGTCCACGCCCAGCGGCCCCCGCCGGGCCCACCCGCCGCCGGGCAGCGGCGCGACCGCGTACCGGACGGTGGGCCGGGGCGGCAGCTCGCCGGCGCGGAACTTCGGGCCGGGCACCGCGACGGCGTCGGGCGCGGCCAGCCCGGTCACGCCCAGCGTGGCGAGCGCCCCGGTCGCCTCCGGCCCCACCAGCGAGAGCAGGGCGTGCTCGGCGGTGGCGTCGCGGGGCTCGACCTTGCTGAAGAACCGCATCTTCTCCAGGTAGGTCAGCAGGCCCCCGGTGGCGCCGGGCTCCGTGTCGAGCCAGGTGGTGTCGCCGTCCTCGGCGACCATGGCGTGCTGCTCGACGTGGCCGTGCGGGGAGAGCACCAGCAGCTCGGTGCCCTCGCCGGGGGCCAGCGCGGCCAGGTGCTGGGTGGTGAGGGTGTGCAGCCAGCCGATGCGCTCCTCGCCGGGCACGGCGACGACGCCCCGGTGCGACCGGTCGACGAGGCCGACGGCGGTGTCGAGGACGCGCTGCTCCCGCAGCGGGTCGCCGTAGTGGGCGGCGACGGACAGCACCCCGGCCGCCCGGTGCGCCGGCTCCGGCTGGTCCCGGGTCTCCTCGTCGATGGCGTCGGTGGTCACCGCACCCGCGATGTCGATCATTTCTGCTCCCCGTCCTCGCTCCGGCCCGGCACGCCCTCGTCCGCGGGGTCCTCCCCGCACCGGCCGCAGACGCCGAACAGCGCCACGTGCCCGATGTCCACCCGGAACCCGCGCTCGGCGACCAGCCGGTCGGCCAGCGGCCCGAGCAGCCCCGGGTCGATCTCGTCGATCGCGCCGCACTCCCGGCAGACGAGGTGGACGTGCTGGTGCTCGCCGGCCGCGTGGTAGGTGGGTGAGCCGTGCGACAGGTGGGTGTGGGTCACCAGGCCGAGGCGTTCCAGCAGCTCCAGCGTGCGGTAGATGGTGGTGATGTTGACCCCGGCGGCGACCTCGCGGACGGCGGTGTGCACCTGCTCCGGTGTGGCGTGCCCAAGATCCAGCACCGCCTGGAGGATCAGCTGCCGCTGCGCCGTCAGCCGCAGCCCACGGGCGCGGAGCACTTCCGCGAGGGATGACTCGGACACCGTCCGATCATAGTTCGGCCGCCGCGAAGCGTCGGCCGCCACGGGGTACGCGACTAGGCTCACCGATCGTGGCGGAGGCGGGCAGCGGGGCGGACGCGCGGGTCGCGGTGCTGGGGCGGGGCGTCGTGCCGGCCGGTGAGCCGGTGCTGCGCGGCGACGACCTGGGCGCGCTCCAGGGCGACGGGCTCTTCGAGACCATGCACGTACGCGGCGGGCGGCCCTGGCTGCGCGACGAGCACCTGGCCCGGCTGGCGCGGGGGGCCGCCCGGATCGACCTGCCGCTGCCGCCGGCCGGGGTGCTGGTCGAGCTGCTGGAGGAGGTCTGCGCGGGCTGGCCGGTCGACGCGGAGGGCGCGCTGCGGCTGGTCTGCACGCGGGGGCCGGAGGGCGGCGGGCCGCCGTCGGCGCACGCCACTCTCGCCGGGGTGCCGGCCGCCGCCCGGCGGGCCCGGCTCGAAGGGATCTCCGTGGCGACCCTGCCGCTGGGCGTGGCCGCCACCGCCCGCCCCGCCCTGGGCTGGCTCCCGGTCGGGATCAAGTCGACGTCGTACGCGGTGAGCGCCGCCGCCCGCCGCTGGGCCGCCGGGCACGGCGTGGACGACGTGCTGTGGGTCTCCACCGACGGCTACGCCCTGGAGGGGCCGACCGCGAACGTCGTCTGGGTGGTGGGGCGCACCCTGTGCACGGTGCCGGCCGCCGCCACCGGCATCCTGCCCGGGGTGACCGCCGCCTGGCTGCTGGACCACGCCGCCGACCTGGGCCTGACCGCCGAGGAGCGCATGGTCACTCCGGCCGGGCTGCGCGCCGCCGACGGGGTCTGGTTCACCTCGTCCCTGCGCGGCCTGGCCCCGGTGCACACCCTGGACGGGGCCCGCCTGCCGCGCCCGGAGCTCACCGAGGCCGCCCAGGCCCTGCTGGCCCACCCCCGCTGAGGGCGCGGGGCGGCGGGGCCGGGAGGCCGGGCCCGGGGGCCGGGCCGGCGGCGCGGGTCAGCCGGCGACGCGGATCAGGCGGGCCGACAGGTGCGGGGTCAGGGAGTGGCCCACGGCGGCCATGTCCTGCGCGTAGAGCAGGGCGCCCTCGACGATGCCGAAGAGGCGGTGGCCGGCGGTGACCTCCTTGGCCGTGGCGGTGCGCACCACGGCGTCGGTGACGAACTCGACCTGGGTGCCCTTGCGCTTGCCGATGTGCAGCTCCATCACGCCCGTCGGCACGGACATGAGGGCCTCCAGCTCGTCGGTGGCCCGGCCGTCGCCGTCGAGCACCGGTCGCCACCAGCCGATCTCCCGGCCGCCGGGGCGCACCGGCCGGCTCTGCTCGTCGAGGATCCACGCCCGCGACTCGTAGTGCAGGAACGGCCGGCCGTCGTGGCTGATCCGGATCTCCTGGGCGAAGTCGAAGTCCTCGATCGTCGGGTAGCCGCCCCGGCCCCGGCCGCGCCACACCCCGACGTACGGCAGCAGGCCGTCCAGCGTCGGGTGCAGCTTCGGGCCGACGCGCAGATCGTGGCTCTCCTCGTACGGGTACTCCTCGACCGGGGGCGCGTTCAGCCACGGCGGCTGGAGGGGGTTCTCGTCGCTCACCAGGTCACCAACGTCCTCTCGAGATGCGTACGGCAACGTAGACCAGGCCACCGGCGAGCGCGCCCAGGCCGGCGACCAGCAGGCTGACGAACCCGATCTCGGTAACCATCCCGGTCATCCTATGCTGGGCCCCATGGCCCGCTCTCTCGTCGTCAAGGCGACCGCCGGGGCCGACGCCCCGGAGCGGTGCGCCCAGGCATTCACCGTCGCCGCCACGGCCGCCGCCGCCGGGGTGGACGTGTCGCTCTGGCTGACCGGGGAGTCGACCTGGTTCGCGCTGCCCGGCCGGGCGCAGCAGTTCGAGCTGCCGCACTCCGCGCCGCTGGGCGAGCTGCTGCACGTGATCCTGACGACGGGTCGGGTGACCGCCTGCACCCAGTGCGCGGCCCGGCGGGACATCGGCCCCGGCGACGTGCTGCCCGGCGTGCGGATCGCCGGGGCGGCGGTCTTCGTCGAGGAGGCGATGGCCGAGGGGGCGCGGGCACTCGTCTACTGAGTGTCGATAACCACCCGGTTCGTCCCCCGCCCTGCCTACGATCTCCCCTGTGACCGGGGCGACGACCGAGGCGACGGAGCGGTTCTTCGCGACGCTGCCGGCGCGCGCCCCCGCCGTCCTGCGCGGCCCGGTGCGCGGCACGCTCCAGCTCCGGATCACCACCGGCAACCACAGCGAGCACTGGCGGGTCGAGATGGCCCCCGGCTCGGCCCGGGTGACCCGGGAGACCGGGCCGGCCGACGCCTACTGGTTCGGCAGCGCCGACCTGTTCGACCAGCTCGTCACCGGCCGGGCGCACGGCATCTCGTCGATGCTGCGCAACGAGAGCACGTTCACCGGCGACGTGGTGCTCTTCCTGGCGTTCCGGCGGTTCTTCCCCACCCGGCCGGGCACCCGGGACCCCCGGGCGGTGGCCCGGGAGCAGACCGGCCGGCCGGCGTGAGGAAGCCGGCGTGAGGGAGCAGGTCAGCATCCTCGACGGCAACACCTTCCTGGTCAGCGACCGGCGGGGCGACATCGAGCCGTCGCAGGACTTCCCGACCGGGCTGTTCTCCTTCGACACCCGGTTCCTGTCGACCTGGGTGCTGACCGTCGACGGGGAGCGGCTGCATCCGCTCTCCACCGACGACGCGTTCTCGTACCGCACCCGGTTCTTCCTGGTGCCCGGCGCGCCGACGCACTACCTCGACGCGAAGGTGTCGGTGATCCGCAGCCGGTCCATCGGCGGCAGCTTCGCCGAGGAGCTGACCGTGCTCAACCACTCCGGGCGGCAGGTCGAGTTCGTCGTCCGGGTCGCCATGGGGGCCGACTTCGCCGACCTGTTCGAGATCAAGCAGGCCCGGCGCAAGAAGGGCCTGGCCACCGCCACCCCGGGGGAGAACGAGCTGCGGTTCACGTACCGGCGGGAGGGTTTCCACCGGGAGACCGTGGTGGGCAGCAGCGCCACGGCGACCGTCGACCCGGCGGGCATGACGTTCCGGGTGTGCGTCGACCCGCACGGCGAGTGGACGACCCGCCTCGACGTGGCCACGGTGATCTACGGGGCCCGGGGCGAGGACGTCCGGGCCAACCTGCCGCTGGGCGCGGAACCCCGCTCGGTCGCCGAGATCCAGGCCGAGCACGAGGAGATCGTCGCGCGGGCGCCGAAGCTCGGCTGCGACTGCGAGCCGCTGGCCGGGGCGTACCTGCGGAGCCTGAACGACCTGGCGGCCCTGCGCTACGAGTCGATCGCCCTCGGGGTGCGGCTGATGGCCGCCGGGTTGCCCTGGTTCATGACCCTGTTCGGGCGGGACAGCATCTTCACCTCGTTGCAGATGCTGCCGTTCCTGCCGGACCTGGTGCCGCCGACGATCACCATGCTGGCCGGTCTCCAGGGGTTCCGGATCGACGACTTCCGCGACGAGGAGCCCGGCAAGATCCTGCACGAGCTGCGGTACGGCGAGACGGCCGGGTTCGAGGAGCAGCCGCACTCGCCGTACTACGGCTCCGCCGACTCCACGCCCCTGTTCGTGATCCTGCTCGACGAGTACGAGCGGTGGACCGGCGACACCGCCCTGGTGCGGCAGCTGGAGGTCCCGGCCCGGGGCGCGCTGGAGTGGATCGACGCGTACGGCGACCTGCTCGGCACCGGGTACGTCTGGTACCGGACCCGCAACCCGGAGACGGGGCTGGCGAACCAGTGCTGGAAGGACTCCTGGGACGCGATCTCCTACTCCGACGGCCGGCTGCCGGGCTTCCCCCGGGCCACCTGCGAGACCCAGGGGTACGCGTACGACGCGAAGCTGCGCGGGGCGCGGCTGGCCCGCACGGTCTGGAACGATCCCGCGTACGCCGAGCGGCTGGAGCGGGAGGCGGCGGAGCTGAAGGAGCGGTTCAACCGGGACTTCTGGCTGCCCGACCGCGAGTACTATGCGCTGGCGCTGGACCCGGACGGGCAGCCCGTCGACGCCCTGTCATCGAACATCGGTCACCTGCTGTGGAGCGGGATCGTCGACGCCGACAAGGCCGGCCCGGTCGCCGCGCACCTGCTCGGGCCCCGGCTGTTCTCCGGCTGGGGCGTGCGTACGCTCGCCGACGACCAGGGCCGCTACAACCCGATCGGCTACCACGTCGGCACGGTGTGGCCGTTCGACAACGCGATCATCGCGTGGGGCCTGTGGCGGTACGGCTTCCGCGAGGAGGCCGGCCGGATCTGCGAGGGCATCCTGTCGGCGTCGCGGCACTTCGGCGGGCGGCTGCCGGAGGCGTTCGCCGGCTACGAGCGGGACCTCACCGACTATCCGGTGGAGTATCCGACGGCGTGCAGCCCGCAGGCCTGGTCGGCCGGCACCCCGCTGCTGCTGCTGCGGGTGATGCTCGGCCTGGAGCCGCAGGGCGAGCATCTGATCATCGATCCGGCGGTGCCGGCGGGCATGGGCCGGGTGGAGCTGCTCGACATCCCCGGCAGGTGGGGGCTGGTCGACGCGCTGGGCCGCAGCCGCACCGCCAGCGACCCGGTGCGCCGCTGACGCCCGCGCGGTTTCCGGGGCGGGACGTGGTGGCGAGACGTCGGGGCGGGCGTGGCGGGTGGGCGTCAGGGGCAGGGCGTGGTGGCGGTGAGGTCGCCGCCGGTCAGGGCCACCGTGACCGCGCCGGCACGGTAGGCGTACCCCTCGGGGGTGTCGAACAGGACCGCGCGGCCGGCGGCCGGGGCGAGCGCGGTGGCCGGCGCGGCCGGGGCGGGGTCGAGGGTGACGCGGGCGGTGCGGGCCTGGCGGTCGCCGCCGGGGCACGGCGCGGCGAGCAGCTCGGGGGCCGGCGCGGCGGGGGCGGCCAGCGCCCGCAGGGCGGCGGCGAGCGCGTCCGCCTCCGGGCCGCCCTGCGCGGACGGCGGGCGGTAGCCGTCGCCGACGGGCCGGCACCCGGTGCGGACGGTCAGCCGGAGCCGGCCGTCGCCGGCCGGGCGGCCCTCGACCAGCACGAACTCCCCCGCGTCGGCCCGCAGCCGGGGGCCGTCGCCGGTCACCCGGACCCCGGCCTCCCAGCCGGCCGGCAGCCGGTCGGCGACCTCGGTGAGCACCGCGCGGGGGTCGGCGGCGGGGTCGAGGATCTCCACGCCGCGCTCCAGGGTCGCGCCGTCGAGCAGGGGGGTCACCCGGCAGCCGGGCTCCGTGCGGGCCGGCGTGAGCGCGACCGCCCGGTCGCCGGCCGCCGCGACCAGCTCGCCCACCGCGCGGTCGACCACCGGCCCGGCCTGGGCCAGGCTGCGCTGCTCGCGGACCGTCGGCCCGTCGTCGCGGACCGAGACCCAGGTGAGTACGCCGAGCAGCACCGCCCAGGCCACGGTCGCCACGAGCAGCCAACGGGACCGGCGGGCCGGCGGCGTCGGCTCTCCGCTTCCGCCGGGGCCGGTCGGCGGGGCGTATCCGGCAGGGGCAGCACCACTCACCCGCTCATCGTGTCACGCGGGGCCCAACGCCCGGCCGGCGCGCGGCGCTTCGCGCCCCTGACCGGCCGCGACTCCGCCGGGCGGCGGCGGCGGGTCAGCCGAACGGCCAGAACCCGGGCCGGCATTTGGCGACCGCACGAGGAACACGTAGCGTTACCGCAGCGCCGCAACGTGAGCGGCTTTCGCATACCCCCTCACCTGCGAAATGGGCCTCATGCGGGAAGTTTTCCTGATCTCCACGATTACTCTCGGTGGGATCGTCCTGTTCCTCATCGTGGCCGCCTTCGGCTACGGCTTCCTCCGCCCCGAGCGGGTCACCCGGCACGGCGAGCGCCCCGAGTTCCCCCGGTACCGGCCGGTCGCCCCCGACGAGGTGGCCATCATGATCGCCTGCCGGAACGGGGCGGCGACGATCGCCGGGGCGGTGCGGGCCGCCCGCGCCACCGGCGCGCGGGTGTACGTGGTCTCCGACGCCTCCACCGACGCGACCGCGCGGGAGGCCGCCGAGGCCGGGGCCGAGGTGCTGGAGCTCACGGAGAACGTCGGCAAGCCCGCCGCCCTGCACGCCGGGTACGTCCGGTTCGGGCTCGGCACCGCGTACCGGGCCGTCGCCATCCTCGACGACGACGTGCTGGTCGCGCCCGACTTCGTCACCGCCGCGCTGGCGCACCTCACCGAGCGGGTGGCGATCGTCGTCGGGCACAACGTCACCTGGTGGCCGCCGGAGCGGCGGTGGAACCCGTGGCTGGCCAAGCGCGCCTACAGCTACTGGAACTACCAGGCCGTCGTACGCCGCATCCAGAGCCACTTCAACGTCATGAACTGCATCTCCGGCTCGAACTCGATCTACCGCACCGAGCTGCTCGACGTGCTGCTGCCGCAGCAGCCGCCGTACATCGTCGACGACACGTACTGGGTGCTGGAGACGCACCGCCGGGGCCTCGGCCGCGTCGTGTACGCCCCCCGCGCCACCGCGCTGCTGCAGGACCCGACGAACGGCCGGGACTGGTACAAGCAGAACCTGCGCTGGCTGTGGGGCACCTTCCAGGGCATCATCGGGCACCGCGTCGGCCGCCGGAACACCCGCTTCGACTACGCGTACGTGCTGCTCATGGCCCACTGGCTGCTCTACGTGCTCGGCGCGCCGCTCACGCTGTGGCTGCTCGCCACCGCCGGGCCCGGCCTCGGCACGGGCCTGCTGCTCCTGCTCGCCGGCCAGGGGCTCTGGGTCGCGCTCGCCGCCTGGCGGCTGCGCCGCCCCCGCCTGCTGCTGTTCCTGCCGACGATCGTGCTGGCCGACCTGCTGTACCGGGTGATCCTGGTGCACGCCCTGGTCAAGGCCATCCGCCAGCCAACGGTGGACCGGTGCGTGTGGGCCTCCCCCACCCGCTTCGCCGTCCCCGCCACGACCGACGCGTAAGGGAGGTGAACATGTCCGCGAGCCAGGATCTGCCGGTGACGGGTGCCTCCACGGCGGCCGTCGGCCTGATCGGCGCACTCGCCCTCGGCATCGGCGCGCTGCTGGTGACGGTGGCCCAGTGGGGCGCCAAGCTCCGCCGCCGAGGCAACTGACCCCCGCCTGCCCCGCCCCCGCTCCCCGCCTCCCGCCTCCCGCCTCCCGCCTCCCGCCTCCCGCGATCTTGCAGTTTCGGCCCCCGCGTAAGCGACAAAAGAGACAGATTCGGGGCCCTAAGTGCAAGATCGGCGCGGGCAGGGGAGCGGGAGGGGCGGCAGGGGCGGGAGCGCGGGTGGGAGGGTGTGCGGATGACGCCACTCGACGCCAAGGCCGACCTGCACCGATACCTTTGTGACGCCCGCGAGGCCCTGCTGTGGAAGCTCGACGGGCTCTCCGAGTACGACACGCCGGCCCGTCACCCCGACCGGCACCAACCTGCTGGGGCTGGTCAAGCACCTGGCCGGCGTCGAGTTCGGCTACTTCGGGCCGACGTTCGGCCGGCCGCACGACGAGTCGATGCTGTGGCTCGACTCCGACACCGACCCCAACGCGGACATGTGGGCGACCGCCGACGAGTCCCGCGAGCAGATCGTCGCGCTCTACCGTCGGGCCTGGGCACACGCCGACGCGACGATCGAGGCGCTGCCGCTCGACGCGATCGGCACCGTCCCCTGGTGGCCGGCCGGCCGCAACCGGCTGACCCTGCACGGGGTCCTGGTGCACGTGACCGCCGAGAGCCACCGGCACGCCGGGCACGCGGACATCGTCCGGGAGACGATCGACGGCACCGCCGGGCTGCTGCGGGACATCGACAACCTACCGTACGCCGAGGCGAGCCGATGGGCGGAGCACCGCGCCCGGGTGCAGCGGGCCGCCGAGCAGGCGTCGGACGGATAAGGGGCGGCACCCTGCGGCCCCCTGCCGCCCTGCCGCCCTGCAAATAGGAGATCTTGGAAGTTTATGGCCCCTCTGGGGGCCGACATCTTCCAAGATCTACACCGGCTTCCGCTCGCCGGCAGCGGCGGGGCGCGGTCAGGGCTTGCGCAGCCACGTCTCCGGATCCGTGACGAAGATGCCCTTGCCCTGGTGACGGCTGATCACCCCGAGCGCCTCCAGCCGCACATTGACAAGCTGGATCGTCGACGGGCTTACGAAGTACTGCTTACACAGTTGGGCAATCGAGGGCAACTTATCCCCCGGCTTGTACTTCCCCGACCTGACGTCGGCAACTATCTCGTCAGCAATCCGGAGGTAGTCCGGGGTCGCAGGCATGGCACTCCTCGCGTGGCACCTCCGATTCGATCACGGCGACACACCATCCGACAAGTTCCGCCCTTACCTTGTGTTCAACCTCTTCCTTATTTAAGTTAGGCGGTGAGCGCTCCTCGCGTGGCAACGAGTAGGGCTCTTCCCCCGGTCGGGGCGGGTGTCGGAGTCGGAAGGGATACACCCGTCCCGACCATCTTCCCTGGCAGCGCTGTTCCCGGCTGCCCTTGCGGAGAGGTGGTCCTCATCGTGCGCAGGCTCCTCCGGCTGTTTCGCCGGAACCGGTTGACGGCAACCGGCCGCTCGGCAACAGCCGGGCGGCCACCCGACCGCCGCCCACCGGCCCGACACCGCGCGACCAGCCGACCCACGACCAACCGACTCAGCGCCCGCCCCACCGGCCGGTCCGGGCCGCCGGGGCGGCACAACGCGGGCCACCATCACCGGTCGGCGGCGTACCGGCCGCTCTGCGCCATGCAGGTGCGGCAGCAGCGGTTCGGCCGCTGCCGCAGCGGGCTGGACCCGGCCGAGGTGGACGGCTACCTGCGCCGGATCGCTGACGAGCTGGCCGCGCTGCACGCCGAGTTGGCCCGTACCCGGGAGGAGAACGCGCGGATCAAGGGCGCGCTCCGCGACTGGCAGTCCCGGTTCGGGCCCCGGGTGGTGCGCGGGTGACCGCCGCGACCGGACGCGAGCGGTACGTCGTACACCTGACTGTCGCCGCCGACGACCTGCCGGCGGCGCGGCTGCTGGCCCGCGCGATCGGCCGGTCGCTGGCGTTCCTGCCGGAGCTGGTGCTCGGCGAGACGACGGTGTCGGAGGAGGGCGCGCCGGACGCGCAGCACCAGGTCTTCTGCGACCGGAGGCTCGGCGGTCGACGCCGCTGCGTGCGCCACGTCGATCATGCCGGCGGCTGCACCTCGTGACGCGCTCCCGGGAATCGGCACGGCTCGGGCCGGTCACCCCTTGTGCGGGGCGACCGGCCCGAGCCGATGCGCGTGCGGTGCCGAGGTGTTAGGAGGGGGCCCTTCCTATACAGAAAGCGTTAACAGGGGGCCCTTCCTTACACCTACGGCGCTACGGTGACCGTTACCTCGTTGATGCCGCGCGCGGCGGTCACGGTGGTGTCGCCGTTGCCGTGCCGGGACAGCGCCCGCAGCGTCCAGGTGCCCGGGGCGGCGAAGAACCGGAACTGGCCGGCCGGGGAGGTGACCACCTCGGCGGTGAACTCACCGGTCGAGTCGAGCAGCCGGACGTACGCGCCCGCGACGGCGTCGCCCGCCTCGGACCGGACGGCACCGGTGATGACGGTCTCCTTCTCCAGGTCCAGGCTGGCCGGCAGCGGGGCGGCCTGGTCGGGCGCGGCGCACCCGGCAGCGGTAGGAGCGGTGGGAGCAGTCATGGCTCAGGCCTCCCCGGGCTCGTCGCCGAGCGCGACCGGCACGCCGACCAGCGAGCCGTACTCGGTCCAGGATCCGTCGTAGTTCTTCACGTTGGCGTGGCCGAGCAGCTCCTGGAGCACGAACCAGGTGTGCGAGGAGCGCTCGCCGATCCGGCAGTAGGCGATGGTCTCCAAGCTGTCGTCCAGCCCGGCCGCGGCGTAGATCTTGCGCAGCTCGTCGTCGGACTTGAAGGTGCCGTCCTCGTTCGCCGCCTTGGACCACGGCACGCTGATCGCGGTGGGGATGTGACCGGCGCGCTGGGCCTGCTCCTGCGGGAGGTGGGCGGGGGCGAGCAGCCGGCCGGCGAACTCGTCGGGGCTGCGCACGTCGACCAGGTTCTTGGTGCCGATCGCGGCGACGACCTCGTCGCGGAAGGCACGGATCGAGGTATCCGGCTCCTGCGCGACGTACTGGGTGGCCGGGCGGGTCACCGCGTCGGTCACCAGCGGGCGGGCGTCCAGCTCCCACTTCTTGCGGCCGCCGTCGAGCAGCTTGACGTCGCGGTGGCCGTAGAGCTTGAAGTACCAGTACGCGTACGCGGCGAACCAGTTGTTGTTGCCGCCGTACAGGACGACGACGTCGTCGTTGGAGATGCCGCGCTCGGAGAGCAGCGCCTCGAACTGGGACTTGTTGACGAAGTCCCGGCGGACCGGGTCCTGCAGGTCGGTGCGCCAGTCGAGCTTGATGGCGCCGGCGATGTGGCCGGTGTCGTAGGCCGAGGTGTCTTCGTCGACCTCGACGAAGACGACGCCCGGGGCGTCGATGTTCTTCTCGGCCCACTCGGCCGAGACGAGTGCGGTGTCGCGACTCATCAGATCACTCCCTGGTGAGGTGGATGGTGAGCCTGCGCGAGTACGAAGTCTGTAGCTGTCGCACCCCGCGCGGGACCCAGAGGAAGGACGGGATCACGGGTTCGTGCGACGGCGCCGCTGCCGGGCGTTCAGGGGGAAGAACCGGGAGGGTACGCAGACCCTGTGGCCGGTGGCCGCCGTCAGGCGGCCGAGGACAGCCCCGCCGTCAGATGACGGGGCGACACAGGCAGGTGGCCACGCGGCACAGGTCGACCGCGCGCCGTTTGGTGAGGAGCGTCCCCATGAGCAGGGACACTACCAGCGATCCCGGATCCCGCCACCGGCCCGACCAGCATCCGGGACGCCCGTCCCGACCGACAGTCGCCGGCCGGGCGCACGCCGTGCGGACGGGAGCGGGCGGTCAGCCGGCCGAGTTGATCGGGACGTCCTTGGCGGCGACGGTCACCGCGAGGCCCTGCGGCAGCGGCTTGACCTCGCGCACCGCGAGCTGGAACGGCAGGTCGGGCAGGGGGACGTCGATCGAGATGTCCTGGGCGATGCCCCGCAGCATGTTGCGGGCCATCGGGATGTTCGGCAGCCCCTCGGCGTCGACGTCGTTGAAGCGCAGCGAGATCGCGCCCTTGTCACCGACGGTCACGTCGGCGGTCCCGGTGAGCGTCAGCTTCTGCCCGAGGATGTCGACGGGGGCGGTGACGGCGAGCCGGCCGTCGCGCTCGCCGAGGGTCAGGCCGGGCCGGTTGAGGAGCGCGGCCAGGCTCTCGTACGTGATGGTGCCGGTGCCGTCGACGGTCTCGGCGACCACGTCGCCCTGCTGGGTGCGCAGGGTCTCCAGGGAGGCCCGCACGTTGCGGGCGTCGACGTCGAGCTCGGGCAGGGCCACCGCGTCGCCGTTCACCGAGCCCCGCACGTCGCGCAGCCGGATGGAGATCCGCTCGTACCTGCCGTCGAGCACCTGGGTGAGGAAGGGGAAGCCGGCGACCTCGACCTCGGGCGGCGAGGACTGGGCGCCCTGTTTGGTGATCTCCTGGCTGACCTGGTCGGTGATGGCCCGTTCGGCCACCCCGGCGGCGACCCGGTCGGCAGCGACCAGCAGCCCGCCCAGGATCAGCAGCAGGACCAGCAGCGTGATGAGCACCTTGCGCCCGCGTCGCCGGGGACGTTCCTCGTACGCCGGGTGGGCCGTCGCCACGCCGCCTCCTTCTGTCGTGCCGGCGCGCCCCTGGCACCGGCTGCCGCCCGAGCGGCGCCCCGGAGAGTACCCGAAGCGGGAAAGCCCCAACCGCCTGTCGCGCCGCGCGGTCCGACCAGCCGGCCGCCCCTCGGACGGTCGGAGGAGCGGCCGGGGAGCGGCCGGAGGACCGGTCAGAGGAACAGCACGCACATGGCGTACGCCGCCGGGGCGGCCAGGGCGAAGCCGCCGAGCGGGCCCTGCATGTGCCGGGCGACCCACATCGTCGGCGGCTCGCCGGCCATCAGGCGCCCCGCCTCCGCGTATCCGACGGCGAGGTCGGCGAGCACGGCGGTGGCGGCGGTGACCAGGCCGATCACCGCTCCGCTGGTCGGGGTGAAGCCGACCAGGAAGCTGCCGAGGACCGCGCTGGCGAGGGTGCCGACCATCGCGCCGATCACGACGCCGGCCGCGCCCCGGGGCACCTGCGGGGCGAGCCGGGGCCAGGGCAGCACCGCGTCGGTGATCCGGGCCACGGTCAGCGCGACGCCGGTGGCGGTGAGGCAGACGGTGATCGCCTGGGTGCCCGCCGGGATCCGGCTGAGCACGATCAGCGTGGCGAACGCGACCACGCCGACGACGATCAGCAGCGTGGTGCCGAGCGAGTCGGTGACCCGGACGCGGTCGACCCGGCGGACCAGTTGACCGAGCACGCCGAGCAGGAAGCCCCCGGCCGCGAGGTAGCCCAGCGGGGCGAGGCCGGCGACGTCGGATCGCACGGCGGCGGTGTCGGCGGCGGCGGCCACCACGGCGCTGGTGAGCGCCACCAGCAGCAGGGCGGGCGGGCGCATGGCCATCGTCCAGGCCAGGACGAAGATCAGTTGTACGCCGAAGATGATGAGCGCGAACGGCAGCCGGTGCCCGGGACCGGCGGTCTGCGCGCCGAGCACCAGGCCGACGCCGAGCAGCGCGGCGAACCCGGCGACGGTCAGGGCGAGCGGCCGGCGTATTTCGACCGGCTCGATCTCCTCCTCGTCCAGCTCGTCGATGGCCTCGTCGTCGGGACGCCGGGCGGGTTCGCCGCCCCGGCGCAGCCGGCGGGGCCGCCCACGGCGTGCCGGAGGGGCGTCGTCGTCGACGTCCGGGCCGGTGCGCGGGGCCGGTGGGTGCGCACGACCGGCCGGCCCAGGGTGGGCCTCGTCGGCCCACGGGTCCCGGCCGGCCTCGGAGGAGGTCGAGGGAAACACGCCCTGATCGTGCCAGACCGGGGTGTCGGATCGGTGGCCACGGTTTCCGCGACGTTAAAACCTGCGGCGCGATCGTGGGCAAGGCCGACAAACGGGAAACGACCTGGAGGCACGGACGGAGCGATCGGTTACGCTCAAGCCGTTACCCGCCCGTCAGCGACGCCGGGACCCACGCAAGTTCTCAGCGCACCCCGCCTCAGGGTGCTGCTGGTCGCGAGCGGCCTTGAGGGCCGCCGGGACGGAGGTGATCGTGTGGAGATCCTGCTGCTGGTGACTGCGCGCGCAGGTGAACCATCGGTGGTGCTGCCGGCGCTCGACCTGCTGCCACACTCGGTGCGCACCGCGCCCCGCGACGTCCGCACGCTGGTTGCCGGCCCGAGCCCGGACGCCGTCCTCGTGGACGCGCGTTCGGAGCTGAGCGAGGCCCGGGCGACCTGCCGGATGTTGCACGCCACCGGGCTCGGTGTGCCGCTGGTCGCGGTGGTCACCGAGGCCGGGCTGATCGCGCTGAACGCGGACTGGGGCGTCGACGACGTCATCCTCGCCAGCGCCGGTCCGGCCGAGGTGGAGGCGCGGCTGCGGCTTGCGGTCGGCCGGTTGAGCAACGCCACGTCCGGGGCGGGCGGCTCGATCCGGGCCGGCGAGCTGAGCATCGACCCCGACACGTACGCCGCGAAGCTCAAGGGCCGGCCGCTCGACCTGACGTACAAGGAGTTCGAGCTGTTGAAGTTCCTGGCCCAGCACCCGGGCCGGGTCTTCACCCGGGACCAGCTGCTACGCGAGGTCTGGGGCTACGACTACTTCGGCGGCACCCGCACCGTGGACGTGCACGTGCGGCGGCTGCGGGCGAAGCTCGGCTCGGAGTACGAGTCGATGATCGGCACCGTGCGGCAGGTCGGCTACAAGTTCGTCGTGCCGCCGTCGCGGTCGCTGCCCGAGTCGGAGCACGCCCCGATCCCGGTCTGACCGCCCGTTCAGCTTCCGCCCGGCCCTGTCCCCCGGCTGACCCGCCCGGTGCCAGCCCGAGCCACGTGATTGCCGATTTGCCCCTTTTGCACCACTAGCCAGTTTTATCCTGACTGGCGAAGTGGCCGAGGAAAGGGGCGACGGTGCGTGCGATGACCACGGGGGCGACGAGGGGCCGGCCCCCGCAACCGAGCGGCGGCGACCACTGATGCGCGTCGACGCGACCGGGCGGTTCGTGGCGCTCGCCACCCTCGTGGTGGTCTCCCTGCTCGGCTCCGCGTACGCGCTGGGCCGCAGCATGGTGCCCGGCCCGACCCGGCAGGCCACCGGGATCACGGCGAGCGCGGACGACCCGAGCTTCGCCGACCAGCCCGCGCAGACCGGCCCCGGCCGGGGCGGGGCGCCGCCCTCCTCCGCCGGCGGTCCCGCCGCGCCCACCGAGGCCGGTCAGGACGGCGGAACCGCGCAGTCACCGGAGAGCGGGGGCGACGGCCTGTTCGGCGCCCGGGTCACCACCGGGACGGCGCAGGTGGCGCTGACCTTCGACGACGGGCCGGACCCGCAGTACACGCCGCAGGTCCTGGCGCTGCTGCGGGAGTACGGCGTCACGGCCACGTTCTGCGTGGTCGGCGAGAACGCGCAGAGCCACCCCGACCTGATCCAGGCGATCGTGGCCGACGGCCACACCCTGTGCAACCACTCCTGGCACCACGACGAGCTGCTCGGCAAGCGGTCGACCGACGTCATCCGGGCCGACCTGCTGCGCACCAACGCGGCGATCCGGGCCGCCGTGCCGGACGCCGAGATCGCCTACTACCGCCAGCCGGGCGGCGCGTGGACGTACCCGGTGGTGTCCGTGGCCGAGGAGCTGGGGCTGGTCCCCCTGCACTGGACCGTCGACCCGTCGGACTGGAAGGCCCCGGGGGCGACCCGGATCGTCCACGACGTCTCCGCCGAGGCACAGCCGGGCTCGATCGTGCTGCTGCACGACGCCGGCGGCAACCGGCAGGGCACGGTGGACGCGCTGCGCAGCCTCCTGCCGGACCTGGCCGCCCGGTTCCGGCTGGAGGCCCTGCCGACGGGCACCACCTGAGCCGACGGCCGGTGCCCGGGCCGGCTGTCGCGCCTGCCCCCGCGGAACTCGCCCAGGCCCACACCGAACGCGACGACGCCTGCCGGCCCCGCCCGGCCGGCGGTCCCGCTACCGTTGGTCGGATGAGCAGCGCCGAGCCGACGACCGACCGGGTGACCCGGGCCGACCTGCTGACGCCGGGCGAGGTGGCCGACGTGCTGGCCCTGGCCCGCGCGGCGGGCGACGCCGACGGGGCCGACCCGTTCGACGAGCACACGCTGCTGCGCCTGCGCGACCCGCACGCCCCGGCCGTGCACCTCACGGCCCGCGCGCCGGACGGCGCCCTGACCGGGTACGCCCACCTGGACACCACCGACCCGGCCGGGGGTGTCGGCGTGGAGCTGGCCGTGCACCCCGCGCACCGGCGGCGGGGCACCGGCCGGGCGCTGGCCCGGGAGGTCCTCGCCGCCGCCACCGGGCCGGTACGCGCGTGGGCGCACGGCGACCACCCGTCCGCCGCCGCGCTGGGCGTCGACCTCGGCCTCACCCGGGCCCGGGTGCTCTGGCAGCTGCGCCGGCCGTTGGCCGACCCGCCGCCCGAGCCGCGCCTGCCCGACGGGGTGACGCTGCGCGCGTTCGTGCCGGGGCGGGACGACGCGGAGTGGCTCGCGCTCAACGCCCGGGCCTTCGCCAGCCACCCCGAGCAGGGCCGCTGGACGGTGGACGACCTGCGGGTACGCCTCGCCGAGCCGTGGTTCGATCCGGCCGGTTTCCTGCTCGCCGTCGCCACGGACACCGGCCGGCTGCTCGGCTTCCACTGGACCAAGGTGCATTCCCGGCCCGGCGCGGCCGGCATCGGCGAGGTGTACGTGCTCGGGGTCGACCCGGCCGCGCACGGCGGCGGGCTCGGCAAGGCGCTCACGGCGGCCGGTTTGGCTCACCTGCGCCGGCGCGGGCTGGACCGGGTGATGCTCTACGTGGACGAGTCGAACACCGGGGCGGTCGCCCTCTACGAGCGGGCCGGCTTCGCCCGCTGGTGCGCGCACGTCAACTACCACCTCGGCTGAGGCTCTACTTCCCCCCGGTTTCCGCGTCACGGCGATGTCACACCACGGCCTCGGCGCGATAACGGCTGCCCGGATATATCGCATTAATAGCGATAGTCGGCCGCGAGTTCACGAAATGGACAACCCTTCCTCAGCCCACGGCCACCCGCCCGGCCGCACCTGTTCACTCCTCGTTCACTTGCGACCGGCGATCCGGCTACCTGGCCCTCCTAACTTTCAGTTCAGCCGGGTCACGCCGGCCCTCCCCCGGGCCCACCCAGCCGGGAACGGCCCGTCCAGACGTGAAGGGAAACCCCTCAGGTGAAGCTCCAGCGGCACGGCACTATCGCCTGCCTCGCTCTTACTGCGGTGCTCGGTCTCAGTGCATGCGGCTCGGACAACAACGAGCCCGCCAGCGGCGCCTCCGCGTCCGGCTCGGCCGCCGCGGCCGACTGCGCCACCGGCACCCTGAACGCGCAGGGCTCGTCGGCCCAGAAGAACGCCATGGCCGAGTGGATCAAGGCGTACCAGCAGAAGTGCGCCGGCAGCACGATCAACTACGAGCCGTCCGGCTCGGGCGCGGGCATCCAGGCGTTCATCGCCGGCACCGCCGACTTCGCCGGCTCCGACTCGGCCCTCAAGCCCGAGGAGCAGCCGCAGGCCGACGCCAAGTGCACCGGCGGCCAGGCCATCCACCTGCCGATGGTGATCGGCCCGGTCGCCGTCGCCTACAACGTCAGCGGCGTGGACAACCTCCAGCTCAAGCCGGCCACCCTCGCGAAGATCTTCGCGGGCAAGGTCACCAAGTGGGACGACCCGGCGATCAAGGCCGACAACCCGGACGCCAAGCTGCCGTCGACCACCATCCAGACGGTGCACCGCTCCGACGAGTCCGGCACCACCGACAACTTCACCAAGTTCCTGGCCAAGACCTCGGCCGCGGACTGGACCTTCGAGAACGCCAAGGCGTGGAAGGCCCCGGGCGGCACCGGCGCCAAGGGCTCGGACGGCGTGGCCAGCTCCGTCAAGGGCGCGGACGGCTCGATCGGCTACATGGAGTGGTCCTTCGCCGAGAACGCCGGCCTGAAGATGGCCAAGATCGGTAACGGCGCGGGCGAGTACGCCGAGCTGACCGCCGAGAACGCGGGCAAGACCATCGCCGGGGCCAAGATCGAGGGCCAGGGCGACGACCTGAAGATGTCGGTCGACTACAGCACCAAGGAGGCCGGGGCGTACCCGATCGTCCTGGTGACCTACGAGATCGTCTGCAGCAAGGGCATCGCGGCCGACAAGCTGCCGCTGGTCAAGGGCCTGCTGGGCCACGCCGCCAGCGCCCAGGGCCAGGCCGAGCTGACCGAGCTGGGCTACGCCCCGCTGCCGGACTCGGTCCGCACCAAGGTCGAGGCCGCGGTCAAGAACCTCTCCTGACCGGACCCGACACCACCACCTCCCTCAACTCGAAGCGAGCGAGCAGATGGGTGAAACCCCTCCCCGCTCGGCCGACGCCGGCACCGGCGGGATCCACGTGGCCTCCGGCCACGGGCGACCCGCCGGTGCCTCGGCGCGTGTGGCCGAGGCACCAGTCAGCACCCGTACCCCCGGCGGGGACGGCCTCGGCGGCGGCGGTGGCCTGCCCCGGGCGCGGGCCTTCGGCGCGGAACGTGCCTTCCGGGGTCTGACCCTGGCCGCCGGCACCGCCGTCCTGGTGATCATCGCCGCCATCGCGGTCTTCCTGATCGCCAAGGCGGTGCCGGCCCTGCGCGCCAACACCGCGAACTTCTGGACGTACGAGGGCTGGTCGCCCAACGACACCGCCCCGAAGTTCGGCATCGGCACCCTCGCCTTCGGCACGGTGCTCAGCTCGGCGCTGGCGCTGCTGATCGCGGTGCCGGTGGCGCTGGGCATCGCGCTCTACCTGTCGCACTACGCGCCGCGCCGGCTCGGCACCGCGCTGGGCTTCCTGATCGACCTGCTGGCCGCCGTGCCGAGCGTGGTCTTCGGCCTCTGGGGGCGGGACATCTTCGTCAACCCGGTCCGGGACTTCTCGGTGTGGCTGAACACCTACTTCGGCTGGATCCCGATCTTCGGCGGCGACGGCCCGTTCGGTAAGTCGATCATGCTCGGCGCGCTGGTGCTGGCGATCATGGTGCTGCCGATCATCACCTCGCTCTCCCGCGAGGTGTTCCTCCAGACCCCGACCGCCAACGAGGAGGCGGCCCTCGCGCTCGGCGCGACCCGGTGGGAGATGATCCGCACCGCCGTCCTCCCGTACGGCCGCCCCGGCATCATCGCCGCCGTGATGCTCGGCCTCGGCCGCGCGCTCGGCGAGACCATCGCGCTGGCGATGACCCTCGGCATCACCTTCGGCATCTCGTTCAACCTGATCGAGAACGGCGGCAACACCATCGCCGCCAACATCGCCAACGCGTTCGGCGAGGCGAACGACACCGGGCGGGGCGCCCTCATCGCCTCCGGCCTGGTGCTGTTCACCATCACGCTGATCGTCAACATCACGGCGCGGGCGATCATCTACCGCCGCCGGGAGTTCACGGAGTCGGCCGCATGAGCACCACCGTCGCCCAGCACCGCACCCGGCCGCCGGCCCAGCCGGCCAGCCTCCGCGCGAAGCGGCTGCCGAAGTACGCCCCGCCGGCCATCGCCGTCGGGGCCGTCGCGGTCGCCGCCGCCGTCGTGTACGGCACCGGCATCGGCGGCCCCGTGCTCGTCGTGGCCGTCGCCGCGCTGCTCTACCTCGTCGGCCTCTTCGCCGCCGCCCACGCCGTCGAGGGGCGGCGCTCGGCCCGCAACCGCACCTGGAGCGCGCTGATCCACTCCGCGTTCGTGCTGGCCGTCCTGCCCCTGGCCTCCGTGGTGTGGACGCTGGTCAGCAAGGGCGTCGAGCGCCTCGACGGCAACTTCTTCGGCACCTCGATGAACAACATCGGGGCCCGGGACGCCAACGGCGGCGCGTACCACGCGATCGTCGGGACGCTGGAGCAGGTCGGCATCGCCGCGCTGATCACCGTCCCGCTCGGCATCCTCTGCGCGATCTACATCGTCGAGTACGGCCGGGGCCGGTTCGCCTTCGCGATCCGGTTCTTCGTCGACGTGATGACCGGCATCCCGTCCATCGTCTCCGGCCTGTTCGTGCTGGCCTTCTGGGTGCTGGTCGTCTCGCCGGTGTTCAACGACGGCCGGCCGGGCTTCTCCGGCTTCGCCGCCGCGCTGGCGCTGAGCGTGCTGATGCTGCCCACCGTGGTCCGCTCCACCGAGGAGATGCTGCGGCTCGTGCCCGCGCCGCTGCGCGAGGGGGCGTACGCCCTCGGCGTGCCGAAGTGGAAGACCATCCTGCGGGTCGTGCTCCCGACCGCACTGCCCGGCATCGTCACCGGCGTCATGCTCGCCATCGCGCGGGCGGCCGGCGAGACCGCGCCGGTGCTGCTCGTGGCCGGCGGCGGCGCGGCGATCAACTTCAACCCGTTCGAGAACAACCAGTCGTCGCTGTCGCTCTTCGTCTACCAGCAGGCCGGCGACGCGTCGAAGTACGCCCCGGCCCGCGCGTGGACGGCGGCGCTGACCCTGGTCGCCCTCGTGCTGATCCTGACGATCGCGGCGAAGCTGCTGGCTCGCCGGAACCGGCTCGGCCGATGAATCCCGGAGGTACCACCACCATGGCCAAGCGCGTCGACGCCACCAACGTCACCGCCTACTACGGCGGCTTCAAGGCGATCGAGAACATCAACCTGACCGTCGAGCCGAAGACCGTGACCGCCCTCATCGGGCCGTCGGGCTGCGGCAAGTCGACGTTCCTGCGGTCGATCAACCGGATGCACGAGGTGCTGCCGGGCGCCCGCGTCGAGGGCGACCTCACCATCGACGGGCAGAACATCTACGACCGCGACGTGGACGTCACCGCCGTACGCCGGATGATCGGCATGGTCTTCCAGCGGCCCAACCCGTTCCCCACCATGAGCATCTACGAGAACGTGGTGGCCGGGCTGCGGCTCAACGGGGTACGCAAGAAGTCCATCCTGGACGAGGCAGCCGAGAACTCGCTGCGCGCGGCGAACCTCTGGAACGAGGTGAAGGACCGCCTCGGCAAGCCGGGCGCGGGCCTGTCCGGCGGCCAGCAGCAGCGGCTCTGCATCGCCCGCACGATCGCCGTCGAGCCGCAGGTGGTGCTGATGGACGAGCCGTGCTCGGCGCTGGACCCGATCTCCACGCTGGCGATCGAGGACCTGATGTTCCAGCTCAAGGACAAGTTCACCATCATCATCGTCACGCACAACATGCAGCAGGCCGCCCGCGTCTCCGACCGCACGGCCTTCTTCTCGATCGAGGAGACGGGCGACCCGGGCCGCCTCATCGAGTACGACAACACCCAGAAGATCTTCAGCAACCCGAGCCAGAAGAAGACCGAGGACTACATCACGGGTCGCTTCGGCTGAGCCGCGTGCAAGGAGCTGTGCAAGGAAGGGCCCCCTGTTAACGCATTCTGTCGTACAAGGGGCCCTTCCTAACCCGGAAGGCTGCCGCCAGGGGAGGGCGCTCAGCCGAGCACGAAGCGGGGCTCGCCGTCGGCCGGCAGGTCCAGGCGGGGGGTGATCGGCGTCGCCGCGTCGCGGGTGGCCGACGCCCGGGCCACCCCGGCCAGGTCGCCGGCGGCGGCCACCTCGGCCAGCGTCACCAGGGTCGGCGGCAGCATGGTCAGCTCGCCGGCCTCCGCGCGGGCCAGGGCGTCCGCCGGGCGTACCCACATGGTGTGGTCGGCCTCGCCGGAGACGTCCCGGGTGCGCTGCCCCATCGGCAGCAGGGCCACGAAGAAGTACGTGTCGAAGCGGCGCGGCTCGAACTCCGGGGTGATCCACCGGCTCCACGGCAGCAGCAGGTCCGACCGGAGGGTCAGCCCCCGCCCGGCGAGCAGCTCGGCGAAGCCCCGCCGGCGGGCCTCCAGGTCCTGCCGGGCGGCCTCCCAGTCGTCCCCGCTGACGTCGCCCACCACAGTCGACGGGTACGTGCCGGCCAGCAGCACCCCGGACTCCTCGAAGACCTCGCGGGCGGCGGCGCACACCACCGCCTGGGCGGCGTCCGGCGCGACGCCCAGCCGCCCGGCCCAGCCCGCCGGCTCGGGCCCGGCCCAGTCGAGGTGCGCCGCCGAGTCGGACGGGTCCACCCCGCCGCCGGGAAACGCGTACACGCCGCCGAAGGCCATCGCGGCGACGCGACGGATGACGTACACCTCGAAGTCGTCGCCGGCCGGGCGCAGCAGCAGCACGGTGGCCGCGACCCGGGGCCGCGCGGGCGTGCCGCCCTCGGCGCGGAACCGCCGGGCGTGCTCGACGAGGGCCGGCGGGGCGGGGAAACCGTGGCTGTCGATCGTCATGCCGCGAGCGTAGTCCCGCAGGATGGATCGGCTGGTCCGGCGGCGGTGGGGGGTCGGCTCCCGCCCGGCTAGCGTCAATGCCGGGTAGTTAAGGTTCCGGGCTGGTTGTCAAGACCGGCCCGGCGAGGATGTTGAGACTGATGGTGGCCTGGTAGGTGCGTCGGTCGATGTTCGGGCCGCGGGCGTTGTATTTGGAGATGGCGCGTTTGACGGTGCGGGCGTTGACGCGTAGCCGACGTTCGGGCAGTAGTTGGTCCAGGACGAGGCGGCCGATTCTGCCGATCAGGTCGGTGACGGTGCCGGCGATGACACCGGCGGCGTGGATGACCTGGTCACGGGCCGCGTGGAGCGCGATGGTGAAGCTGGCCCGGTCCGGGTCT
>NZ_FMCW01000051.1 GCF_900091595.1 Micromonospora haikouensis | reverse complement strand
GCCCACTACGCCATCAGGGCCCTGCTGGTCGACGCCGCCGATCCGGCCGGCTACGACCCTGACCGCATGTCGTTCACACAGGGCGTCCGGGTCGTCCGCCGCCAGGTCACCGACCAGGCGGCCATCACCCCCTGAGCGCCTGAACACCGCCATTGCCGACACCATCGCCGAACTCCTGCACCACCGGCTACCGCCACGCCGACACCGCACCTGCCCCCGCGCGATCAAACGCGCCCGCCACAACTCCTACCGCGTCAAACGCCCCGCCGACCGCAACACCCGCCACCCCAGACCACCCACACCCCGCCTGGCCTGCCCAAACACCCTTATCTGAACGGCATTGCCTCTAGTGCTCTCCGGGTGCTCGTCCGTTCGGGCGTCCAATCCGCCCAGTACTTCTCGCCCTAGAAGCCCGGGTTGCATAACGACACCCTCCATGATTTCGGAAAAATTGACATGTCGCGTTCACCTCCTGCCAGGCGATTCAGTCGGTCGACGGGTCATCGCGATGGTCGCGGCTCGAAGTAACGACGCTGAGCCACTGCCGTCGGCCTCTTGCACGATGGTCTCCGGTCGACAGTTGGCTCGGATGAAGCCGGTGGCCGCGTGGGTGGCACAGCGGGTGGCCATCACGATGACGTCGGCGCGCCGGACCCACTGCTTGAGTTGGCGGCTGCCGACATGGTCGTGGCTGGTGGTGACTCTGGCCTGTGGCGCCTGGATGGCGAGTTCGGTCCTCACCCGATCGAGCACATTCTCGTCTAGCGAGTACAGCAGCAACTCTTGCGCTGGCACCTCGGCAAGCCCGAGACCCGCCGCAGCATTTGGTGGCTGCTGATGCCACGATAGTGGCACCTCGAGTTCTGCGCTGAGCCGGGCGGCGAAGGCTACCTGGTCGGCGTCGAGGCGGGTCGGATGATCTGCCAGAGGCCGGAGCAGCAGGTAAGCGAGGCGCAGTCGGGCCTCGGCATCAGGGCACGGCGTTCTCGCGACGAGGTCGGCAAGATCGAGTACGGTGGTCGCCCGGTCTGGTCCCGCCCATCGGCTCGCTTCGGCAGCGAGATCGTCGAGTAGTTGCGCATACTTGGATGCATCGGGGCTGGCCCGGAGAGTGATTTCGGTGAGGGCCACGATACCGGCGAGGTCCCCTGGGCTGAAGCGGCCGTGGGTCAACGCGTTGGTGAGGAACTCGCGGGCAGCGTTTGCGGCCGGGTGAAGGTAGCGGTCGGAGTCGACGAACGCTCCGACAAAGGGCCAGGCGCGATTGGCGGCCTCGTCGTCGAACTGCTCGAGGGCGGTTGCCAACTCCCGGTCGGCCTCGGCGGCGGGTGTCCAGTTGCGCCATGCCTCCTCTTCGAGGACTGTCCCGACGTCCTGTTCGGCGGCGATGGCCTTGATCAACTGGGGCCAGGAGGTCGGGGTCGTCGCCGACACTCGAGGGGCAATAGCGGGTAGTTGCCTCTGGAGTTCTTTCTCTTGGTCGGTAGCCCGGAAATGGGCGACGAGATCGGGCGCCAGGCCTTCCATCGCCGCCAGGAACTGCGGCTCCTGGCGAAAAAGTCCGGTGAGTGGAACGGTGTCCACGATCCACGACGCCAGTGCGAGAACCGTAAGGGCCTGTGGACTCAAATCCGCAAGCGAGCCGTCCATCAGCGCTGGAACGATAGCACCCACCTCGATGAGGCGTGTCCTTGCCAACCGGAGGTCTCCTGCTGCGAGAGGTTCGGCCAGCGAGGTGGAAAAGACTGCGGACAGGATGGCGTCGCGAACCGGTGTCGGCGGTTGGGTGAGCGCCACATCGACAAGATCGGGAAGCCGCAGCAACTCGCTATTCCGGCCGAGCCGAGCAAGTCGCTTGATGCGGAGGTGGCAGAGGTTGGCGGCACTCAGTGCGCCGGTGCCGGCCAACTGGTCGAGAACAGCCCCTGAGGCAGCGTTCGCGCCCGAGGCCAGGGCGAGGTCGAACTGCGCCAACAGTCGCCCTACCGGAATGGGAGCGTGCCAGGCCCTGTGCGGTCGAACTGCGACCGCCTGTTGCATGAGGCGCAGCGAATCCCACATTCTTTTCTCGAACGCCCGGGGACTTGCGAGGACAAAAATGGAGGAATGGCCGGCAAAATCAAGGACGGCCCTGTCGATGGGATCGTCTTCGGAGAGCTTAGCGGGCAGGCCATTGAATCGAGCGTGGCTCGGACCCACGAACGCCTGGAGCAGGTCAGCGACCGCAGCCGCATGCCGCCGGTCACGGGGGATGACGTAGGCCAGCGATTGGCGAGTCTGCTGGTTCTTACGCGGCAATACGATAGGTACCTCATCGCCCGCACGCAAAACCTGCAGGTAGGGTGTGAGCCGCCGTCCCATCGACGAGTTCGGGTCACGATCCGGCCAGACGGGATTCCCAGGCCCGAAGAACACGCCGACGAACCGGTCGACCCTGGCCGGGTAGTCGTCTGCGGCGGTGCCGACGTTCACGCTAGACCTCCGAAACGGCGGCGCAGATCGAGTCTGGCGCTCGCCGCAGCCTCAGCGGTGTACTTATAGGTCACGGCCTCGTCGTTGACCTGCATTCCGCGAACGGTCAGGTTCATCGAACCGGTAAGTATCCACAGTTCGCCGCAGAATGTCTTCTCGTGCACATCCTCTTCCTCGACAATCAGGAGGCGACCTGCGTCAGCCTGCCGAAACAGTCGATCCAGGAAGGTCTTGTTGTGCGACTCAGGCCGAGTCACGACGGTCAGGTTGGCTCCGCTGTGCGTTAGTATCCCTAACACCTCGGACAACGGGTAGCGCCTGTTGGCGGGCTCGGCAAATACGCTGTCGTAACGGCCGCTCATGTTGTCAATGACGTCAACGTCACTGATCCATGGCGAGACCAGCCACAGATTGGCACTGGGCGTCACGAGCTCACCGAGCAGGACAGCCGATAGTAGGTTGTCGATGCGAAGCCCGGTCTTGCGACCCGTACGCACCACCCGTTCCAGGATCACTGGGCCGCCTCACGAACTTCGATCATCGCCCGCAGCGACCCGTCCTGCCGGACAACGGTGGATACCTCGCCGTAGACGCGCAGAACGTCGCGGTCTACCGCAACTGCAGGGACCGTCTGTAGCGCTCTGCCGAACTCCTGGGCGCGAGCCACGGGCGCGACGAGCATGACAGCGCCTCGCGCGCGCATCTCGGCGGCGTACCGGTCGAGCCAGTTCGAGTCCGTGACGTCGATGTCCAGTAGGCGTTCGTCATGAGCCGCCTGGACCAGCAGCCGGTCGATCAGCGGCGGGCCGGCGTATGGCTGATAGTGCTGCAGGTGCTGCACCCTGGCGCGGCTTCCGCGTGGCCATAGCAGGCTGAACACCTGGTCGGCCGTGAAAGGCGCTCCTTCCGTTCCCGGTACGGTGAGCCGTCCGGTTCCGACGAGGTATGCCAACGTTGTGGCGTCCACTTCGATCCCGAGCCGCTGCTGCAACGCGTCCCAGGCCCGAACGAGTCCCAGTGCGGTGGCGTCGGTGGCGCTCGTGCTGCCTGGGCGGAGCAGCCGCACCGACAGGGCTGCCACCGCTGGCCGCCGTGGATACCCGTCGAGGGTGGTCCAGGTCGAACGCAACCGGTGTAGGGCCTGCTCGGCGTCGTGCGCGGAGCGGGCCTGTCGGAGTGCCAGCATCGCCTCGGCGGCGGGAGAGGACGGCTCCGACACGAGGTGGTCGAGAAGTTGTACGAGCGAGTCGTGGATGTACTCGTGATCGCTCGGACCGAGTGCGCTGTCGACCAGTCCCCAGAATCGGCGGGGATCTTGTGCGTAGTAGGTCACGAGTTGCTCGATGATGCCGAGCCCTCCCAGAGCGGTTTCGCTGAGCCAGATGTCCGCCGGCCCGTTGGGCTCGCTCGGCTCCTGCACATCGAGGATGAGGTCGCGGTCCTGGGCGTCGGGGCATGCGCGCTGGGCGGCGGCGAGGATGGCAGCGGCCACGGTGTCCCGGTACACCCGCTGCGCTAGCTGGCAGGTGCGGGTGACGACATCGTCGGACCACAGCAGCCGGCCATGCCGATCGAGGGAGGCGATGACCCTGGTGTCCCTGCTCAGTTCCGTGAGGGTCATGACGAGCCGTTCCGGCGCAGGTGATCCCGCCGGGGCGGCGTCCCGGTAGAGCACGCGCAGGATCTCGTCGATGTTGCGCCCCCAGGCGCCGCCGCGCAGGGCAGCGTACAAAGTCTCACTGTTCGACGTCGCGTTGCCTGGTTCGGTAGCGACCAGCGCGTAGGCGGTGGTGTAGATCAGTGTGATCCAGCCGCGCTGGAAGGTGTTGGCCACGCCGTCGAGCGTCGGGTCCTCCGCGACGGCGGCGGTGAACGCCAGGAGACGCCACTGCGGCGATCTCAGGTAATCGGTTACCGCCGCTCGCGTCAAGTCCATGGGCAGGACGCGGAAACGGACCGCGTCGGCGGTCAGCCGGAAACCCAGCGCTGCGGGCTGCCCGTCGAATACGTAGCGCACGCTGCTGCTGACCGTACGCCCCACCGGGCGGGTGTAGACGGTTTCGTAGTCGGCACCGTACGTCATCCGCCGGACCTCGGCGGGGTTACCGGCTGCGCTCGTGGCGAACCCCACCGCGGTGACCCGATCGCCCCAGGCGGAGGGCTTTGGGATGTTCGCTTCGTAGAGGCCGCTCATGGGCTCAATGACCTGAGATGCCCAGCGAGGGATGCCCTGGGACCGGTCGTCGATTTCCGCGCCGGGTTTGTGCAGGTTGATGACGTGTGGTCGCAGCACCTGGACGGGCGCTTGCCCCGGAGGCGTCCAGATGCCCTGCGGGGTGTGGGTCTCGACAAAGGTGGTGATGTCCAACATCCCCTGCCCGGCTCCCTCGGGCAGGGTTAGCCAGGTGCGGTCGGCGCTGTGTCGATGTCCGTACCGGCGACTGACTCGGCCCGGGACGGCTTCCCGCAGCGCGCGTTCGATAGGCAGGGACTCTGGCTCGCCCGCGAATGGTAGCTGGAAGGTCACCTCGGGCACGTTGAGCGGCTCGTACAGGGTTCGGGTGATGAACTCCGGCAACAGGCTTCTCGGATACGCGCCGGGATCGGGGTTGACCGGTTGCCAGCCGCAGCGCAGCCGCCGCAATGAGGTGGGCGCGACGCTGAGCAGCAGCGCCCGCGGCTGTTCCCAGAGCAGGGCCTGGGCTTCGTCGGTGGAGATGTCGAGCGCCCGACGCAGATGGTTGATGAGGCTGTCTTGCAACCCCGCGTCGACGATGACCTTTTCGAGGAGTTCGGCCAGGTGCTCGGCGGACGAGGTTGGCGCGGACCGCGCCGAGAGGGCCGGGGCGGTGAGCACACGTCGCGGGTCGATGCGCGTCATCTGCGACAGGCCGGCGAGCCAGTCGAGCATGGCCTGGGCGCCTTGGATCTTCAGTACGAAGCGGTTGCCGACCGGGAGGCGGGTGGCCGCCAACTCCGGCGAAAAAAGGGAGTCGTACGCCTGGTAGGCAAGCCGGTCACGGCCATAGTCGGACAGGGTCACCACCGTCCAGGGACGGGTACCGCGACGGCGGCCGGCGCGGCCACGACGCTGGATGAACGCAGCGGCGTCATGTGGCGCCTTGTGCTGCAGGACAAGGCCGACGCGTTCGTCATCGTAGCCGACCTCAAGTGAGGCGGTGGCGACGACGAGGTCGGCGTCCTGGTCCACGCCGACGTCCTGGGAGGAGGTGCGCCCGACACGCAACTCGCCGACGGTGCCGGCCGGGTCGAGGTCGTGGCCGATCTGCTGGACGAGGTCCCAGGACTGGCCGTCGGCGTAGCGTTCGCTCCGGTAGGGCCCGTCAGGCGACCGCAGACCCGCCAACACTCGGCCGGGCTGGCGGACACCCCGCCGGCCCTGGCTTCCTTCGGCGTCGCGCAGGTCGTCGTAGAACCGGTTCGTGACGTCCAGATCGTCGGTGAAGAGGAAGCCCCGGGAGCCGTACAAGAACTCCCGGTTGAGAGGGTCCAGTACCCGGCCGAAGAGCATCGCGGCCTGGATCGACGTGGAGAGTTGGCTGACACCGGAAACCGGATCGGCGCGTAGCGCGATGGCGTACTCGCGCCCCTCCTCCTCCAGTTCCTTCTCGCCGGGGGTGACGTAGTCCACCGAAGCGTCCGGCAGGCCGGTAAGCTGGGCGAAGAACCGCGCTGCGTCACGTAGCGTCGCGCTGAGACCCACGAACGTCACCGGCTTCCGGCTCGCGTTCCGCCATCGACGCAGCAGCATGGCAACCTGGGCGCCATGCATTCCGGTGTAGGTATGGGCTTCGTCGAGCAGGACGAGGCTGGGGCGCCGTGGGCCGAGCCAGCCCAGCAGCGAGCCAAGTGACAGATCGGTGGCATTGCGGTTGAGCATCTCCGTGGTGGTGAACAGCAGGTCCGGCGGAGATTCCCGCAACGAGTCGCGGGTGAGCGCCAGGTCGGTGATGACCATGTCGCAGGAGGGCTGGCTGCACCGCAGCCGTTCGCGGGGTCGGCCGGTGCGGTCCTGCGCGGACCAGACCAACTCCCCGGTACAGAGCGGGCAGGTGAGGTAGGGGCACACCAGGGCGTTGCCTCGGGTGGGCCAGGCCCGCATAAGGTGGGGCACCGAATTGGAGTTCAGTTGCTCGATGTTCTGGGGCGTGTCGCCGTACAGCACACCGACGCGTAGCCGGCGGGCCTGGGTGTCCTCTCGGGCGCTGTTGAGCCGGGTCACGGTGCTGATCGCGCCGCGGAGTTGGTCGCGTAGCAGTTCGATACGCGGGTAGAGCGCGATGGTGTGGACGCCGCCGCGTCCGGTCCGGGCATGGGCAGCCATCGCGCAAAAGGCCGGCAGGTAGAAGCCGAGAGTCTTGCCGCTGCCTGTGCCCGCGCCGACGATCACGCCCATGCTGCGGCCGGACCGCACCGCGTTCCAGATCAGCCGGGTGGCGTCCACCTGGAATCGTGCGAGCGTCCGGTGGGTCAGTTGTGCGCGGGCGACGGCGCTGTCATGGGTGGACCATGCCGGCTCCTCCGTCAGTTCCGCCAGCGCGGCCTCGACCGTTACGTCACGTCGGGGGTATCGACGCCTGGCAGTGTGCAGCCGGTAGTCCGCGACTAGGGTGCGCCCCCGTTCCCACCACCGTGGCGGCGGTGACTCGGGGTGGCGCGGCGGGAAGAGTTGCCGTAGCCGGGCGGTGAGCCGGACGGTCTCGCCCATCCGGGTGCGATAGCGCGCCGGTGTCACGTTCGGTACCTGGAAGAGGAGGGCGGCGTCGAGCAGCGCTTCGTGGACATCGCCGGCCATGGCGCCCGTCGGCACCTCGGGCTGGGCGAGGTGCTCGCCGATGACGGACACGACCTCGGCGTGGGAGAGGCTGCCCGTGGTGACGCCCCAGGCCAGCAGCGGCAGTTCGAGGGTTTCCAGATCGTCGAGAATCTCGGACAGGAAGCGATCCGCGAACCGCGGGGTCACACGGCCCTCCTCTGTACCTCGATCTGGTCGGCTACGCCGTGCCGCCGCAGGAGCGCGATGTCGGCATCCGTCAGCCGGTCCAGCGTGGTCCGCTGTCCGAGTCGCCTCAGCAGATCCTGTAGTTCGGGGAGCGGCTCGGGCAGGGCAGCGAGTTCCTCCTTCAGCCCCGCCTGTAGGACCGCGAACTCGAGAACGTTCCCCGCGGTGGGGACCTCGACGTTGCTCAGCTTGTTGAGCGTACGCAGTGAGTCCTGGCCACTGCGTCGCTCGCTGGGCGGCAACATCACCAGGCGGTGCGCCGGTAGCTCCCGCAGCGACGCGTCCGTCCAGGCCGACCAGGCCTGCGCCAGTTCGGTGGAGATCCGTTGCCGGGCAGCCTCGATCTTGCTCTTCGCCGTGGCGAACGCCCTCAGCGGCGGCAGGCCGGTCCCCACGAGTTGCTCGAAGGTATCCCGACCGTCGCCGAGCCCGGTGGGGACGACACGCACGCCCCGCTCGCGTAGCTTCCGGACGGCGTCGAGCACCTTTTCCAGGCCGTCGAGCGCTGTGTTGACCTCGTTGACCCTGGTGAGAACCCGCTTGGCGTTCTCCTCCGCTTCGGCGCCCGCACGTAGCTTGTTCGCCTCGGCGGTGAGAGCTCGCGCCTTCGCCAGGACCGAATCCGCCGTCACTCTGGGCCTCCGTCCATCGCCTTCCACCGGTGCAGCAGATCCTGTACGCGGACTGCGGCGGCTGCGCCCGATCCCCCCGCACGTAGTTTCGCCGCAGCCAGCTTCTGACCCAACCAGGTGTCACTGGCAGTGAGGAACCGGCGGATCACCGCGAGGTCGGCACCCTCGTTACGCGCTGCTGCCACCACCAGGGCGCGGTAGTGTTCGTCGACCGCCGTAGCGGCTTCGACCTTCGTCAGGTCCCGCTCGATCCGGTCGACGCAACGCCAGTCGCAGCGCTTGGCCTCGGCCAGTAGGTCCCGGAAGCCGTTCAGGTCGTCCGGTCCGAGCCCTTCGCCGAGTGCCGCCTCGAGCGCCTGTTCGACGGCGGTGACGGTGTCACCTGCGCTGACGCCCGCCGGGAGGCCGACTCGGATCTGTGAGAGTTCGTTGCTGAGTTGGTCGACCTGCGCCTTGACAATGTCCGCGAACCTGGCGAGCCCGGTGACCGATTTCGCGGCCCACTCCGGCAGCCTCCCGGGTCGTTGCCAGCTCCATTCCTGCGCCGCCCGCCTGAGCAACGGCACCGCCCGCACGGCGTCGACTATCCGTACCGAGCCGGTGGTTCCGCGCCGGTAACCCACGCTCTCCCGCAGTCTGGCCACGAGTTCCGGACGAGCCGCACGGTGTGACTCCCACAGCGCCATCCATGCAGGGGTGCGCCCCCGAGCGTCGGGACGGCTCCACGACACGCCGTCGTCGAGAACGGCGTCGAGCAGCATCTGGTCTGTCATACCGGGCTGGGCCCGCCCGATGAGGACAGCACCCAACAGCGAGGCTCGCATGGCCAGGACCAACTCCTCGTCTGAGAAGGCACGCCACCGGACCACCGCCTGCTGCAGGGTTCTCTGGTGCTGTTCGGCGAGGCGGTGCAGGCGCCGAAGGGCGCTCACGTTGCCGGGCAGGACGCCAGCGCCAGCCAGGAGGAGTTGCCGAAAGAAGCTGGCGTTGGCCGCCCCACGCTTGAGGTAGATCGGAGCCGGGTCGCTTCCGGCCCGGCGGGCCTCGCCTTCCGCCCCCTCAATGGAGATCACCGTAGACCGTGCCGGCCATGCCTTGTCCAGATCCGACGTCAACGGCTCCGCCACAATCGGGTCAGTCCACAGGCAGCGGCTGATGACCGTCTGTCGGATGGTGTTGCGCAGGGCCAGAGCCGTGGACTGCGGCAGTTGAGCACCACGGCCCTGCCAGTTCTCGATGTCGTCGATCATCTTCCGGACGCGCGCCGGTATCGCCTCAGCCGTGGCCGGGTCGACGGCTTGGGGGTGGTTCGGGCGTGCCGTGACCGGGGCTGGGGTCGTGGCGGACCCGGCGCGGGGGGACGGTGCCTCGTCGAGGCGGAGAAGACCGATGCCGAGCGCGGCGTGCAGTTTCGGATCGAGGTTGACCACCTGTTCGGGCGCGTCCCCCCAGAACTCCAGGAAGGTTTCCCGGCGGGGCGCGCCCGCAGGGTCGCGCTCTTCCACCTCCTGTCGTACCGCACCGAGCAGGAACTTCTCCCCCGGCGCGGTCGGGTAGTCCGCCCGGAATCGTTCGTCCGGGAACGTACCGTCGCGCAGCGCCACCGCGTGTTCGACAAGGACCGGCCGGATCACCTCCCCGATGACCGCCCGCGGGTTGAACGAGTCGGGGCTGTTGTGTGCCGGGCGGGCACGAATGGCGCGTCGCAGTGCTGGCCAGTTGAACGGGTAGAGCCCGTGCCCCTCGCTTGACGCGCCGAAGGTCGAGTGGCAAGTCTGCCTGAAGGGACAGTCCTCGCACTTGTTGGGCACTTCGGCGCCGGCCGCCACACCCGCGTCCGCCAGCGCCTCCTGACCCAGGCGGGCGGCGTTCAGATAACGCCCGACGAAGGCTGCGACCTCCGCCTGCCCGCGTTCCGAGGTGTCGAACGCGACGTCGAGGTCATAGAGGTAGGGTGTCGCCGCCTTCGCCCGGGTCAGCACCGTCTCAGTCAGCCGCTCGAAGTAACCGGTCGTCACAGCCATCAGGGTGCGAACGGGCGCCAGCACCGTACGCCCGTCCCGCACGCCGACCTCGATGAGCGCGTCGAGCAGGTCACGTTGGACCCCTTGGAGGACGACGAAGTCCTCGACGAGGAAGATGATCTCCTTGCCCTGGCGGGCGTACTGACGGCGAATCTCCAGCATGGCGTGCTGCAGCCGGCCACCGCCGATGTTCCACGCGGCGGTCACCGCGTTCGGCAACTGTTCGGTCAGGATGTCCACGGCCGCCGTCTGCAACTCGGACTTGCTGGTGAGCTGCATCAACAACCGGTACGCCTTGTCGGACGCTTTCCGCACGTCGGCCACGTCGAGGGGAAGATCGTCGACGGTAAAGCTGGTGGGTCGCTCGTTGTCCTGCTCGGAGTGGTGGTCGGCGAGGAGACTGGCCGCCAGACGCGGAATCAGCCTTCCATCCTGCAGCAGGTAGTCACGGATGTGCGGGTCGAGCAGTAGTGCCGCCAGGCGGTCGGGGCCGGCAAGGACCCGCGCCGCTCCCGGCTTAGGGTCGGCGACGGCCACGGCCTCCGACAGTTCGTTGACCAGTCGTCGTTCGAGACTGTGCTGGTCGAGTTCGGAGCTCATCCGGTCGACGTCGGCGCGGAGTTGCGCCAGTTCCGGGCTGTCGATGTCGGGCTGATCGAGGAGCGCCCGCACAACCGCCCGGAGGCTCGTGCTGGACTTCGGCAGGTAGATGACCACCCGTGACCGGGTGGGCGGGGTCTTTTCGTGGACCCACCGCACGAGGTGGGACTTACCCGCGCCGGACTCCCCGACGACCGGCATCAGAAGGACGCCGTTGGACGTGGGACGTTCCAGGAAGTCCCGCCGGACCTGTTCCTCGGTGACCTCGGCGCTGAGGCCGTCCGCCCGCCCTTCCGGGTGCCGGCGGCGGATGCGCAGGGGCGCGTGGGTGGCGAAGAACACCGAGGGAGCCGGGGAGACCGCCTCGGTGCTAATCGTCGCGGCGGCGGTGGTAAATGACCAACACAGGTACTGCCGAAACTCAGCCATCCGCCGCCTCCTGGACCTCGACGTGAGTGATGCGCAGCGTCCGGTTGGACCGGTCCGGGTCGACCAGCAGAACCTCGTCGTCGGCGTCGGAGCGTCGGTCGAGTTTGAGCCAGCCGTACTCGTCACCGCAAAGCAGGGCGAAGGATAGCGTGGCCGACACGTCCGCCGCCTCGTTCGGCAGGCCGAGGGCGAGGCTGTAGCGACCGCCCGGCAGGACGGGAAGCTCGTCAACGATCCCCGCCACCGCCTCCCGGGCAGCGAGCCGCGTACCGGGTGGCCACTTCGCCCGCACCGTCCGGAAGACCGCTGCGGCGCAGTCTGGGACGAGTGTCTGCGCCCTACCGGCTGGCGGTAGCAGGGGTGGAGCCGCAAGGCCCAGCGCGGACGCCCAGTAGGTGAAGCGAATCCAGCGAACGTCGTTGACAAAGGGATTGCCGAGGTGCTCGGCGAGGGCCCCGCGCTGCCGCTGCACGACGTCGTCGTGGCTCATGGTCACTAACGGGTCGAGGGTGAGGAACCAGGACAGCGCTCGGACGAGGTCCTTCGGGCCGCTCTGGTCACCGCTGTCGGCGATGGCCGCGTTGCGAGTGGGCTCGAGCACCTGGCGACGCAGCAGGTCGCTGAAGGTGGCGAAATCGTCGGGACGAAGGGAAGCCCCGATCTCGGACAGCGAGACATCGTCCGCTTCCACCCGGACTACACCGAGATCCTCCAGGCTGCGAACGGCCGAGTCGAACGTGGAGTCGGTCCCGCGCTTGTTGACCGGCAACAGGCTGCCGGGGGCCAACACGGCCCGGAGTGAATCCCGCGAATGAGGCCGACCCGGATTGACTGCCAGGTAGCGAGCGACGATCCACATGGGGCTGGGAAAGGAGGCCGGGTCGTTCAACAGCGTCATCTACAGGTCTCTCAGTACGGTCGTGAGGGGCATGGACACGTCGCAGGACTGACTCAGTCGCTGGTGAGGCCGCTGAGGATCAGGAAGGTCGAGCGGATGAACGAGATAGGTCGGCACGTCGGCCGCGAGGCGCGCCCGTACCGCGCTCGGCAGGGGGGACGCGTCGGCCGCCACCCAGACGACCGGTCCGGGGAAACTGTCCGTCAGGTGGTCGTCGCCGTCCACCACGACCGGCTTCGGCCAGGCCTGTCGCTGTACTCTCGCGGCGAGCGGCGCGTCCACTCCGGGACCAGCGATGATCAACCGCCCCCGTCTGCCGAAGAGCGCTAGGAACTGCGACAGGAGATTGTCCCGCGCCTCGCTGTCGCGCCACCAGAGGCTCATCCATGCCGCGTCACCGCGAAACTCCCGCAACGGGTCGGCTTGACCCGACCAGTGGGCCATGCCCGGCAACGGCTCGCCCCCGTCGCGATAGAGGGCACCCCGGTCCCGTCCGGACCCAGTGTTCCGGCAGTTCGGGCAGCCCCGGCAGTTGACGGTGGTACGGAGGATCCCACCCCGCCAGGGCAGCCGGTAGTAGTCGCCTACCGCCTCTCCAACGCAACGATCACCCTTAATGAGATGGCAGAGGCGCTCGAGCGCATTCAACTGTTCCGTTGCCACATTGGCCCGCTGCCGCTCGATGGTGTCCGTCCAGAAGGTCCGATCGTTCGTCCGACCGTCGCGGATGCTTGCCACGACCCGCGCAGCCGAGCGGGCGAAGTGCTCCTGTAGTCGGTGCTGCCAGTGGTCCTCCGGCTCGTCCGTGCGCCGGGTCGGCGGTTGCGGGGCCTGTAGACCGATCAGCTTGGCCTGAACCATCAGGTTGAGCGTGCGCACGTTCCACTGGCGGTTGTGTCCGGACTCCTCGGGGATGTAGGTGGGAAGCGTGTCCAGATCGATGTCGAGCAGGCCGTGACCGAGATCGGTCGCTGACCGCACCATGCTTCCCCAGCGGTCCCATCCCTTGTCGCTGCTGATGACGATCTCGCGGTTAATCCGTCTGGCGACGTCGTAGTCGGACGGCGCGCTGGCCAGGTACGCCACCGCGGGCCGGCGATCGCGGCCAACTCGTCCCACCTCCTGGTAGTACCGGTCGAGGGTTTCGGGCACGCAGGCGTGGATGACGCTGCGGACGTTGGACATGTCGAGTCCCAGACCGAACGCCGAGGTCCCGATGACGATGTCGTAACGCGTCGGCTCGGGCTGGCCATCGGCACCCTCACCACGCCAGCCCATGATGGCGGCTCGGCGGCCGGCGTCGTCGACATCACCCGTCACCACGGCGAGGCGCCGGAAGCCGGCCCTGTTCAGTCGCTGCGCCCACTCGGCCACGTCGTGCTTGCGCGTGGCGTAGACGATCATCGGCTTGGGCAGGGCGCTGACGGCTTCCAGCACCGCGGCGGTTCGGGCGGCGACGCTATCGCACTGCTGGACGAAGTAGGAGGGTTCCCGGCGGGTCTGTGCCGCCCAGATCAACTCGGTGGCCCCGGGCGTGCCGAACAGCTCCCCAAGGGTGCCGACCTGCTGGCGCGTCAGGGTGGCGCTCATGGCCAGCGTCACCGGTTCGCGGCCGGGTGGGGCCATCTCGAGCCAGGACCGTCGCTGCCCACTCATCGCCTGGAACTCGGGCCGGAACTCGGTGCCCCACTGCTCGACGAGGTGTGCTTCGTCGATGACCAGGTGCGTAAGGAGCCCCTGTCGGACGGCGGACTCCAGGGCGGGACGGAGGCCGCCCATCAGTGCCTCTGGGGCGGTGATCACGACCCGCTGGCGTCCCTCGCGGATATCGCGACGGATCGCCTGCTTGACATCGTCGGGCAGCCCACCGGTGTAGGCGTAATGCCCGCTGGGGTTGGGCGGCTCGCCGAGCGTGGCCAACAGCCGTCGCACCCGGCGCTCCATGTCCATGGCCAGCACGACGGTGGGAACCACCACGACCGCGACGCCGCGCTGCCGGGTGGCGGGGATGGCTGCTGCCCATGCCAACTCGGTCTTGCCCTGCCCGGTGGGCAGGCAGACGATGACCGTGCTACCCGGCGGGGCGGTGACGATCGTCCGGGCAGCCTCCCGTTGCCCCAGCGAGGTGTAGTGCCGGTACCCGGGACCGAGCGCCCTGGTCCAGAACGGGTCGGCCGGATAGGCGGACGTGACGGCGGCACCTCCGGCATAGACCTCGGCCAGTTCGGTCTCGGCGGCTTGGTCCGCAGGTGGGAAGCCCGTGCGTGGGTGCCAGTGGCGCGGTGTCAGTGACAGACCCTCCGGCATGGTGAGAGCGTCACACTTGGTGTTCTCCCATTGTTCCCGGCTCGGCAGGCGAGCGCTCACGGGCACCCGCAACGGCCAGATCCCCTGTCGCCGTGCGTGCTGCTCTAGGAGGACCTGCCGGGTCAACGCGGCGACATCGTGCCAATCGGCTTGGTCGGCAGCGAGCCCTCGCAGGGCGTCGTGTAGCCGGATGACGGTGCTGTCCGTCGGTCGGACAACGTTAAGGTGGGGCCAGGCCGACCACAGCGCCTGCGCCTCTGCCCAGGCGTCAGGCATCCCGCGTCTCCGGGCGCAGGTCGCCGCCGACGAGACAGGTGATGGCCATGAGGCGTAGGCGGGGGCGACCCAGTCCGGCAATCAGCGCTGCGGTGACACGGACGTCCGTCAGGTAGCTCTCGGTATCGGAGAGCAGCCTGCCAGCACGTTGCCGGGCAAGGGCTTGCGCCTGCCGTACCGCCAGGGCACGGGCCGCCTCGTGCTCGGCCTGCCGGCCACGGTTGACGAGGTCAGCCGAAAGGGCTAACTCGAGGTGTCCGTCGTGCTCAGCCTGCCGGGCGGCGGCGGTGAGACCGTCAGGTCCACCGAGGCAGTCCCACAGCACACCAATGCGGGTCTCGCTGAGGTTGAGGTCACCGCGATCCGGCTCGAACGGTCTGTTGAGCCAGCGAAGCAGTTCGGGCTCGACGACCGGGACACTGCTACCGGCGGGCAGCCAGACGCGGCGCATGAACGGCCGGAAGATCAGGTCCGCTTGACGGCGCAGCGCCCTCTGGGCATCCGGCGACGAGGGCACCAAATCCAGCGCTTCATCGATCGCGGCCTCGACCAAGAAATCCAGCCCGATGTACGGTCGAAGCTCCGCGTTGCGGAGGCCACGTCGCCAGAACGCGCTGGCCTGCCCCCTGTCGTCCACCTCGATCACTTGGGCGAGGATGTCCACGAACGGGTTGCCCAGGCGGAGCATCCGCAGCCCGGGATGACGCAGTGCAGTGTTTCGGTTGAACGCCCCCGTCATCGCCGGCGTTGGTACCGGATGGCCAGCGAGAGCGAGTAGTCGCGGGGATACCAGCAACGCGCCTCGTTCGAAGCGCACCGCGTTCCTCAGTTCGGTCAGAGTGTGGCAGGTGAACTGGAGACCACCAGGACCGTCTCCGGCGTAGCCGCGCATCGCCCTCTCGTGTACAGCCCACTGAGTCTCGGTGGCGATCGCCATCTCCGTCAGGGTGCGACCGAGGCTACCCTCGTGAACAGCCTCGAGCATGTCCATGCCGTCGATTTCTCGACGCTCGTGTGCCAGGGCGGCAGCGACGGCGTCGCTCGTCCGGAGCATCGCGGCTGGTCCCTCACGGAGAGCCGCCTCCCAGGCGGATGCCATCACTCTTTCCAGAGCGTCCTGCAGGGCAGAGACGGAGTCGTCGAAGATCTTGACACTGTCCACGAGCAGCACGGACCACGCTGCCGTGAAGTCCTCCTCCGTCTCACCGATGCTCACGACAAACTGCTGCGCGGGCGGGCGCACTTTGCCGAACACTCCGGCGAAGCGGTCGACCCGCCCGAGTCGCTGTTCACACCGGTTCGGCGACCAGGGCAGCCTGAGGTGGATCACCGCGTCCGCGTCCTGGAGGTTCACGCCGTCCTCGGCGGTGTCGTCCACCACGAGGGTTCCACCGTGCTCGCGCCACCGGGCGACCGCCACCGCGCCGGCTGCGGCGTCCTGCCGCCGGGAGTGCTCGACCACGCTCAGGCCCGGCAGCGCCACCAGGCAGTCGACCAACCGGGCGGCGAGGCTCCCGGCACCGCAGAAGACGACGTTCCGCTGGTGCCGAGCCAGTATCCGCGTCAGCGGCCCGAGGTCGGCCCAGGATTCCGCAGGGTCGTCGATGAGCCTGTTCAGCGCGTACTTGTCCGCGGGCAGGACGGCGACCGAGGCGAGCACCTGTCGCTCCTCGACGCTGAGGCCGGCTCTCGTCGCGGCTTCCTCGTCGCGATGCATCCGCCAGCGCAGCGCGTCGTCCAGGTCCGAGGACAGTTCGTCGACCCGGGAGCAAAGCACGGCTAGCACCTGTCCGTAGGCGCCCGCGTCCTGCCCGATCTCGTGGTCGAGCAGCCAGTGGCCGGCCTGCTGCTGCCAGTTCAACAGGATGTCGCAGTTGCGCGCGGCTCGAGGCATCCGCATGGTCACCGAAGCGGGTCGCTGCCGTCCGGTCACCTCGAAGGGCAGCGCCTCGGTGTCGTCGCCCGTGGCGACGACGTTGTGCCGTCGGTGTCGGATGACCCGCCGGTGCAATCGGTAGGTCTCGCTGATGTGCGCCCGCAGTGCGTCCACATGCACGTGCAGGGCAGGACGCATGGCTTCGTCAAGTAGGTCGCCGTCATCCGTCAGCAGGTCGACAACCTTGTCGGCCAGCCCCTGGAACGCGGTGTCGTCCGGGATGAGCGCCTTGATTCCAGCCACTGCACCTGGCAGCAACGGCTCGAAGTCCGCGTCCAGTCCATACACCGCCCTCGCCAGATCTCTTCGACCCTCGAACCTCACGGTGAAGTCCGCCAGGTCCTCCCACCGGTAGAGGCTGGCGTCAAGCAGGTGCAGAAGTGCCAGGTGAGCTTCGGCCCGCGCGGTCGTCGGGGTCGCCGACAGCAGCAGCAATCGTGGCGTCGAACGGGCGAGCGCCGCCAATTCCCGGTAGGGCGACTGGTCTGGTGCCTCGGTACGGCACAGGCGGTGCGCCTCGTCGACGACGACCAGATCGTAACCATGATATTCGTGCCACCGGTGGGGAGTCTCATGACTGGTGATCCACAGGGTAGCGGCGGGGAAGTCGTCGATGAAGAACTTCGTCTGCAACTCGGTCTGCCACTGCTGACGCAGAATGGCCGGAACGAGGACGAGGACGCGTGATCGAGGGTGATCGAGCAGGTGCTGCCGGACTATTAGACCAGCCTCGATGGTCTTGCCGAGGCCCACCTCGTCGGCGAGCAGGTAACGCTGCACCGGGTCCCTGAGTACGGTCATGGCGGTCTGGACCTGGTGGGGGTAAATCTCGACGGCGGCCGAGAGCAGGGCCGGCAGGCTGGCACACGCCGCGCGCTGCGCCACCAGGCTGCGCAGCATGGGCAGCCTGGCGTCGCGGAAGCGCGGGGACTCGTTGGCGCCCACCGCGAGCACGTCCGCTGGTGACCTGACCGGACGGTCCCAGCGCACCCGAAGTTGCGCCTGCGGTACCGGGAAATCCTGGTCACGGTTAGGGATGCGCACAAAGTAGGTTTCAGGCCCGCCGCCGACGACCCGGCCCGGTCGCCAGCGTCCCGTGTCCGGGTCCTCCCAATAGACGCGAGTCTGCTCCAACAGCCGGACCGGAAGGCACTCGTTCGCCGCGACCGACCAGGAGTGGGCGACCGGCGAGGCTACGGACTCGAAGGCGTCGACCTGGACGGTGGCGCCGTCGTACGCGGCGACCCGCGCGATACCGGGTACCAGGGGATGCGCTACGAACTGGCCGACGGTGAGCGCGTTTGGAGTTGCGGTTGACGGCACACACGTAGAGTATCCAAGTACACTCACATTCACGAACCACTGGTCAGTCCGCCGGGACTGTCCTAAGAGAATCTAGGGTGAACTGGACGGGTGGGGCATGCGGCGCTCCGCCTTGGCGGGCCATTCGAAAGAGCAGTCGGTGTTCGGCCGTTCGGTCACCCGAGGCCCCGGCCGCACGCGGGCTCATCGGTTCCGCGAACGGCCAAGGGCCAAGGCATCATCGTCCTCGCGTCGTCTGGCTCTGGCGGTAGCGGCTCTGCAGGAAATCCGCGACCCGCTGGATGTCACGAGGGGTGTTCTGGATGTCGTTCCACTTGCGCACCACGCCGTCGGAGAAAACCCACTCGCCCTCGGTCCAGTGGCAGTCGTCGGCAATCAGCTTGAGGTCGGCGGCGAACTCGTCCACCTCGATGAGGCCGTCGCTGTCGTCACGGGCGTGTCTGATTGCGTCCATGAGGTAGCCCATGCTGATGATGCCCGCACCGTGCATGAGACGCGACCTGCGGGGTGGTTTGTTCCACGCGTCGGGGAAGACCTGCTCTACCGCACCCCAGAAGTTGTACAACAGGGTGAGCATCTCGCCGGTGTAGGGCAGCGCCTCGTCGTTGCGGTAGCGATAGAGGGCACCGTCGGACAGGCTGTTCTCCAGCATCCGCAGCATGGAGTTGTCCTTGATGTAGCCGCCCGGGTTGGTCGGTGTCTGGATCATCTGGTACAGCGGGGACCGCAACTTGTCGAAGTTAAGCTTCTCGAGCAGGGTGGCCGGCAGTTGGCGCACCCGCAACGGAGCGGGAAGCGCACCGGAGGCACCGGGCAGCAACTCGTGGATCAGACCCTTGGGTAGTGCCCTCGTTGAGTTGACCAGGATGAACTGCGAACGCTGGTCGGCGGTGCCGTTGGCGATGAACGCACTGATGCTGACCGGAAACGCGTCGATATTGGCGTCGCGGATGGCGGCGCAGCGCTGCTGGCCGTCGACGATGAACCCGGGCCGGTGATGCTCCGGCCCGTCGACGAAGGGGATGACCAGGGTGCCGGTCTCGACGTAACCGGGGCCGTCGACGTCGGTGCCACCTGGTTCAAAGCGCACCCGCTCGTCGAAGGCGATGACGATCGCGTTGGGCAACAGCGGGCTTTCATCAGTTTCGATGTAACGGCGGATCGCCGCGACGTGTGCAAGGACCTCGGGTCGCTGGTAACCGTGCAGTTCGGTCCGCTCGTCGCGCCGGACCCGGGAGACGGTGGCGATTTGCGGTACGAGCTTGCCGTCCATCGCGAAGGTGTAGAGGCTTCGTCCACGACCCTGCTGGATCTTCAGTGCGGGCAGCCGGAATTCGGCGACGACGCCTGCAGAGCGGTCATGTCGGGCCATGGTCACGCGGGGGTCCTTCCTCGTTGTGCGCGCAGCCGCTGTTCGAACACGTACAGGTTGTGGAAGCCGCGTCGCTTGTTGCGTTCGGTGCCTCTGAAGATCACGACTTCGATGCCGATCGCCTTGCACAGGTCACAGGGGCAGTCCCGCCAGGGCCGGTCTGCCAGGGTTGCACGATACTGCGCGCTTCGGTCGGACTTGCCGTCCCACACGGCGCTGTAGTCGATGAGTGCTTGGACGACCGGGTCGACGTCGATCTCGTCGGCGTCGTACTGGCGGAGCCGGGTCAGTGCGGTGCGTTCCAGGGCGAGTGCCTGGGCTTGGCTGATCTCGCCGGAGCGGATGCGGGCCTTGAGCTTGGGGTTGCCGTCAACCTGCGGTACGCGCAAGGCGACGTAGGTGCCGGTGGGTGTGTAGTAGTTGTCGCGGTCGTCCTTGAATGCTTGACGGAACGGTGAGGTGCTGTCGAAGCTGGTGACGCCATGGGTGGCGAAGGTGGGGACGTCGTCGCAGCGGCTGATGCCCAGCAGGTGCAGTTGCGTGGTGGGCTCACGGACCTGGTCGATCGCGGCGAGGCAGGCGAGGATCTCCTGGGTCTTGAGAGGGACCATGCCCCCGAGCGCGATGCGTTGGTACCCGATGCGTTGTAGTGCGACGACGGCGTCGGCGTAGGACTGCGGGCTCCAACCTTGGGCCACGCCGAGGGGGGTGAAGCAAACTCGGCGGGCCTTGCAGCGCTGCCAGAAGTCCGCAGCCAGAGCAAGGGTGATCTCCTGGCGACGTACCCACTCGGCGGCGCGCTCGTCGTCGCGGACTGTCTTGGGCTCGTATTGAAAGATGACGTGGTCTACGGCGATGCCGTAGTGGAATCCGCAGCCGTCATAGAAGTCGATGACCTCGTCGACACTGTAGGGCGGGTACTCCTCAGCGACGTAGGAAAACGCTCCACAGTCGCCCATGATCTTCAGCGGTGTGTGGCCGCGGTCGAGGCGGAAGAAGCGTCGGGCGCCCTCGCGGTAAAGGCGGTGGCGTTGCGCGGCTGTGTACTTGCCGGTTCCTCCGCCGGCCTTGCCGTCGACGATGGCCTTAGAGACCAGCAGCCCGTCGAAGGGGGCTTGGGTGAGTACCTCGTGGGCGTACAGGTCGTCGCGTTGCCGGACGCGGAACGGGTCGCGTTCTTCGGTGACGAAGTCGAAGCCCGGGTCGACCTGGTCCTGGCTGTCAGGGAAGAAGAACCTCACGACAGCTCTGCCCGGGTGTTGTGGTAGAGGCGGATGAGGTAGTTGGACAGTTCCTGGACGTGCCGGTGCATGTTTTCAATCTCGTTCCAGCGCAGGCCTAGGTCGTCCCAGACGCCAGCGGTCCAATGACAGTGCGGTGCGATGAGGGCAAGGTGTTGGCGGATGGTCTCCGGCGCGTTGGAGCTGCGGGGATCGACGGCGCCTAGGATGCGGTCCATCAGCCGGCCCATCGCGCGGATCCCGGCACCGTGCATGAGGCGGCTCTTGGTAGCCGGCAGTCCCCAGGCGTCGGGGAAAGTGTCGCGCACCGCAGTCCAGTAGACGTACAAGGCCTGCAGGATCGCTTCGAAGTCGGTCTCGTTGCGGCTAACGTCGCGGTACGGAAACAGGCAGCCTGACGATGAGGTCAGGCTCTCATTGAGCATGTTCACCACCACGGTGTCGGTGATCACCGCGTGGGGTGTCTGTTCCCGGCTCGTGGAGGCCCGTTTGATCAGCCCGTACATGGGCGAGTTCGGATCGGTGTTGAGGACGTCACACAGCGCGGCGGGCGCCTTGCGGATCGCCAGACGAGGGGGCAGTGGGCTGTCGACCTCGGGCAGCAGTTCGGTGACGAGCCCGCGCGGCAAGGGTCGGGTGTTGTTAACCCGCAGAAACTGGTCGCGCTGGATGGTGACACTGTCGGCGACGAAGGCAGTGACGGGAACCGGAAAGCCGCGGCGTTGGGCCCGCGCAAGGGCAAGGGCCCGCTGCTGGCCGTCAACTATCCAAGCTGGCTTCGGCTTGCCCTTCGCCGGTAGTGGAATGGTCAGCTTGCCGGAGGTGGCCAGACCATCGCCGACGCCGGGACCGCGGCTGGACTCGAACTTCGCGCGGGAGGACAGCGCGAGGATAAGCGGGTTCGGGAACAGCGCGTCGTCGGTGTTGAGATAGTCGATGATTTCCTCGACATGCCGGCGTACCTCGGGGCGCTGGTAGCCGATGAGGTTGCCGGCCTCGTCGCGACTCACTCGGGAGATGTCGGCGATTTGCAGGACCTCGTCGGCGCGCAACGCGAACATGAAGAAGGGGTAGGTACTGCTCTGGTCGATCCGCAACGCCCGGCGGACAAGGTTCTTGACGGAGGGGGCGGCGGGCATCAGCGCCTCACCTGGGCCGCGATGTCGGCGAACAGAGTGCGGAATCGGGATTGTTCGCAGGACTGCCCGGACTGACGTAATTGGCGCAGCAGGCTGGTCGCGGTAATGGGACCGTTGGCCAGGTGGCGCCGGATAAGGTCGCGCAGGGCTTCGTCGCTGAGCTTCTGCCCGATGGGTCGCCGGCTGGGGTCAGGCGGCGCGGTGATGGTGACTTGTTCGGCGAGTTTGCGCAGATTGGCGTGAGACAAGTCGTCGGCTGCTGCGGTGAGCAGGTGGGCGGCGGCGCGAACATTGAGCGCTTGCAAGCTGCCGCCGACTACTGGCCGAAGTGCGACGGTAACCGGCACGATGAGGTCGTCGATGTCCGGGCACCTCCCGGGCGGGCCGATGATGGCCAACTGTTCGCGGTCGGCCTGGCAGTCTGCGGCTCGGCGTAGGTCGTCGGCGCAGGCGCGTAGGTACGCCTCGGAAAGCACGGCGATGACGACGGCGTCCGGGTTCTGGCGAGCCAGCGTCGTGAAGGAGCGAGGTGCTTGGCTGTCAGGGCCGCTCCATCGGTTGAGTCTGCTCCACCAGTCGCGCATGGCGGCCGACGAGGAGCCGGCCGAGTCGGCCTCCCCCGCGGTGAAGGTGGCCGCGTAGGGCGCGACCGGCGTGTCGGCTGCGATCAGCCCGTAGCCAGCTGAGCATACCCACAGTTTCGTAGTCTGCGGCAGCGTGGCGGGAAGGCTGCGGGCAACCTGCCAGTGTTCGCCGGCGTACAGGTCCACGGCGGCAACTCGGTCAGCATCGAAGGTGGACAGCCGGGAGGCCCAGGTGGCGAACCGTTGCCCTGGCCGCTGTTCGTGCAGACTGCCGAGCCGCAGGTAATCGGGCACAACGCGGGTCTTGCGGTTGGCGCAGGTGACCACGAGGTGCACGGGACGGTCGGCCACGCCGGATCTCGACCTCACGCGTCGCCGCCAGTCGCGGAGTCGGTCCACTCAAGTTGCGCGTAGGCGGCGTGGTTGTGGATGCTCTCGTCGTTGACCACGCGCACCCGGAATCGGTTCACACGAGGGTCATCGCGCATCGCCAGGGCAACGTGGCGGGTCATGTCTTCGACGAAGACCGGATTGTCGTAGCCGGCCATGGTGACGTGACGCTCATCTGGCCGCTTGAGCAGCGCGTAGACCGGTGAGGATGCCGACGCCTCGGCGACATCGATAAGGTCGTCGAACCACAGCTCCCCCGGGTCGACCGGGTGGGCTTCGATGGTGACGTAGCCGCGTTGGTTGTGCGCCCCTCGATCACTGATGGCCTTGCTGCAGGGACACACGCTCGTCACGGGCACGCGGGCCTGCAGCGTCAAGACCGGATTGGCTCCGCTCACGCTGGCGGTCAACGCGCACTGGTATTCGCTGAAGGATCGCGCGCCGGTGACCGGGGCCTGCCGCTCCAAGAAGTAAGCGAAGGTGAGATGGACGCGGGCGCTGCTGCTGCCCATACGCATACGAAGGTCTTCCACCAGACGCAGCGCACTGTCCGGCGCGACCTCGTCTCGCCAGGCGTGCAGCACTTCCACAAAACGGCTCAGATGGGCGCCTTTGACCTCGGCGTCGAGGGTGACCGACATGTCGATGGTGGCGACAGCTTCGCGTTTGGCTCCCTGGCCGTCAGCGATCAGAAGCGGGTAGCGCAGCCCTTCGATGCCCACCTCATCGAGGGCAACCCCCCGCTGGTCGGGCAATGCCTGGACGTCGGGAAGCATCACCGCTCTCCTCGATAGATGCAGCCGGAGGTGCACGTCTCACGAACCATGACAGTCGACAGAGGAAGTCGACCGATCAGTCGGTCCCAGATCCACCGGGCCAGTACTTCGCTGGTCGGATTCTCCAGGCCGGGAACCTCGTTGAGGTAGTAGTGGTCAAGTTGGTCGAGGAGCGGTTGGAACGCCTTCTTGAGCTCGCCGAAGTCCATAACCCAGCCCGCTTCAGGGTCAACATCGCCGCGGACATGGACTTGAACCCGGTAGGAGTGACCGTGTAGGCGGGCGCACTTGTGCCCGACTGGCACGTTCGGCAGCCGGTGCGCGGCTTCGAAGGTGAACTCTCGGAAGATTTCCATCAGGCAATTCCTATGTACTTGTGTGTCTGCAGACTCAGTTGCCACTGCGGATGGTCAAGGCAATACCGCACGGCAGCCTCGGTGTTAGCCGCCCGGTCAGGGCCATCCATGGGCTGCAGCAGGAAGTACTCGAAGGCGAGGTCTTCAAACAGTTGCGGCTCAGCGCCGACCTGTGGGTAGACCAGCTTGAGGTCATGGCCGCGGGTAAGCACGAGGTCCGCGCCCGCCTTGGGGCTGACGCAGATCCAGTCAAGCCCGGCCGGCGCTGGCCGGGTTCCGTTTGTCTCGACCGCGACCGTAAAGCCCTCGGCGTGGAGGGCCTGCACAGCGGCCTCGTCCAGTTGCAGCAGCGGCTCGCCGCCGGTGCAGACGACGTAGGGGCGGCTACGAGGATGGGACTTCCCTTGCCAGGTCTTGGCCACAGCCGCGGCCAGATCAGCCGCAGACCGGAAACGACCCCCGCCTGGGCCGTCCGTGCCAACGAAATCGGTGTCGCAGAACCGGCAGATAGCGCGATTCCTATCCGACTCACGCCCGGTCCACAGGTTGCAGCTGGTGAACCGGCAGAACACCGCAGGCCGGCCCGCATGGGTTCCCTCACCCTGCAATGTGTAAAAGATCTCCTTAACGCGATACACCGACCTCACCCAGCCGGCGGGGCCAGAGCGGGGTCAGTGCGGTCAAGTTCCGCGAAGCCGCGGCTGCGCAGCAGGCAGGAGTCGCAGGTTCCGCATGCCCGCCCGTCGACCGGGTCATAGCAACTGTGTGTCCAGGCGTAATCCACGCCCAACTCCAGACCTCGGCGAATCGTCTCGGCCTTGGTCAGCTGGATCAGCGGCGTGTGGATACGCAGCCGTTGGCGACCCTCCACGCCGGCCTTGGTGGCAAGGTTGGCCATCTGCTCGTAGGCGGCGATGTACTCCGGGCGGCAGTCGGGGTAGCCGCTGTAGTCGAGTGCGCTGACCCCGATGAACACATCCGAGGCATCCAAGGTCTCTGCCCACGCCAGCGCGAAGGACAAGAAAATCGTGTTCCGGGCGGGCACGTACGTGATCGGAATGTCGCTACCGAGGTCGTCGGCGCTGGCGTGGTGCGGCACGGCAAGAGCGTCGTCGGTCAGCGCCGAGCCACCGAAGACGCGCAAATCGATGTCAGCGACGACGTGCTTGACTGCTCCGAGGTTCGCGGCTACACGGCTCGCGGCTTCGAGCTCCACCGTGTGCCGCTGGCCGTAGCGGAAGCTCAGCGCGTACGCTTCGTACCCCTCGTGCACCGCCATCGCGAGTACCGTGGCCGAGTCGAGTCCTCCGCTAAGTAGCACCACAGCCCTGCGCTTCGCCGCAGACATATGCCGGCCTCCGCCTCTCCACTCGGGTCCGAGAAACTGCAAGGTCGCGCGCCGATGGTCGGCTGCAGTTTCGGCGGTCAGCCTACCGAACTACTGGGAACGATGGAACGTGCCCTTGAGGGTGCCAGTTGATCACCGACAGCGGTAGGTCGCGTCGACTACCCAGCGCAACTGCCATCGCCAAGATTGGTTAGCATGATCGATATTTCAAAGGACACCCACCCCTTGCTAACTGCGGCGGATCGATGCCGCAGGCGTTGCGCTTTCTTGCACCAGCAGAGCTGACCTCCCCGAGAAACTCTCCGCTGTGCGGCAGGTCATGATGGAGCTCTTCCAGGCTGGTCTTGCAGCTTAGGGTGCGTGCGGCGAGCCCGGAGAGCGATGAGGCGAGCCTCCATCCCGCCTGTTGCCGGAAGGGGCAGCCTGGGTGGCGGGTGCGTGTCTCTGGCGATGTTCGGTGAGGCTGCGTCGGCAGTGCCAGGTTCGACGTCGGGCGTGTCGGCTGCTTGATTTCCGCAACATCAACTGCGGCATCGACTACATTCTGCGGCATGGGGTTGCTGGACGACGCGGTGGCGGTGCTGGACGAGCGGGGTGTGCTGGAGCCGCTGGGCGGGTTGATCCGGCAGGTCTACCGGCGGGCCGCGGACCGGCACGAGCCGGAACTCGGCGATGACGCGATGAGTTTCGGCACCACGGTGTGGCGGAACCTGACGAACCTGGGCAAGGCGTCCCTCGACGGTGTCGACGGCGTGCGGGTGCGGGTGGAGGACAACTCCCTGGAGATCCTGTGCGCCGGGTACGTGGTGCGGTTGTACTCGTTGCAGGGTGGGATCGAGTCGATCCGGTGGGAGGGCAGCGAGGCACGACTGGGCGGGGCGGTGGAGAACAGCCGCGACGGGCAGTTGGCCTTCGACGACGCCGAGCAGTTCCCGGAGGTCTTCGCCGGTGTGGTGCCCCCGAAGCGGCACCTGCGGGTCGCGCACACCGGCGACATCACCACCGGCGAGGCGACGGCGTACCTCGGGCTGCCCCGCGACAACCGCGAGGGCGGATCGCCGTGGTTCGAGGTGACGCTCTGGTTCGGCGACGCCACCACCCCCGGGACGCCGCTGCCGGTCGTCGCCGGCCCGGTCGGGGTGCCAGGGCAGCGGCACGACGAGCTGCCCGTGCCGGAGCTGCCGCTCGGCACGCTGCCGCCCGCAGGCGGTGTCGGCCGTACCCTCGGTGTCGCTGGTCGACGGGCGTGACGGGCGGGGTTCGCCCGCCGGTACCGGTCACCGCAGCGGTGGCGGGGTTCGAGCCACACGCGCTGGGGCTGGCACGCAGGTGGCGGCGGATGCGCAAGAACGAGTTGGCCCGGCAGGTCGGGGTGACGGCGGCGGCGGTCAGCCAGTACGAGCTGGGGCAGGCCCGCCCGTCGGCGGCGGTGCTGGCCCGGTTGGCGTTGGCGTTGGCGATGCCGGTGGAGTTCTTCGCCGCCGGTGTCCCGGCACCGGCGTCGCCGGGGCGGGCGCACTTCCGTAGCCTGCGGGCCACCAGCCAGGCGGAGCGGGACCAGGCCGAGGCGTTCGGTGAGGTCGCCTGGCGCATGGTCGAGGTCGTGGGCCGGCAGCTACGGCTGCCGCAGTTGCGGCTGCCGCAGCTCGACTGGCCGGAACCCGCGCGGGCCGAGGACGTCCGTACGGTCGCGGCGGCGGCACGTGCGGAGTTCGGGCTCGACGACGGGCCGGTGCCGCACATGGTGCGGCTGCTGGAGGCGCACGGGGTGATCGTGTTGTCCCTGCCGGACGCCTCCGAACGGGTGGATGCGTTCTCACACTGGTACGGCCAGCGGCCGTTTGTCTTCCTCAACCCCACGAAGAACGACAAGGCCCGTTCCCGGATGGACGCCGCCCACGAACTCGGCCACCTGCTGCTGCACCACGACGCCGAGCCGGGCAGCCAACTCCTGGAACGGGAAGCCACCGCCTTCGCCTCCGAGTTCCTCGCCCCCAGCACCACCCTGGCCGGTGAGCTTCCCGCCCGGCTGGACTTCGACCGGCTGCACGAGCTGAAACGCCGCTGGGGCATCAGCCTGAAAGCCCTCGTCTACCGGGGACACGACCTCGGCGTCTACCGGGACCACACCTACCGACGCGGCATGAGCCTGCTCGCCCAATGGGGCCACCCCGAACCCGGCGACCTCGGCCCCCGCGAACAGCCCACCCTCCTTGGCAAGGCCGCCACCCTCCTCAACCAACAACACACCACCATCGAAGACCTCGCCGCGCACGCCGGCCTACCCGCGGCCCTGGCCCGCACCGTGATCGACGCCGCCACCGAACACCTCCCCGAACTACGACTCACCCCAACCAGCCCCTGACGGAGCCGCAGGCGCGGCGGATTCGCTGGGCCTACCGGTGTTCGACGGCCTATAGACGGCCGTCGGCGGCCTTGCTTCCGGCTGGCGGTTGGAGAGCTGCGCGGCGGGTTTCGACGAAAGCCGAGTGGTACTCGGCGGACGGCGCTGGCGCAGCACCCGTGCCTGAGGGTAATGGTCGCGACGGCGGCTCACGCGTAGCTGGGGGAGTGGTCTCGGTGCGCGAGGTCATGCTGTCCTTCTGACCGCGGTGCGGTAGTCGTGGTTCGTTGCGGCTGGAGGCCGTGGCTCACGCGGCGTACGCGGTGGTGAGCGTCGCTCCGGGGACCCGGCGCGGCAGCCGCTGCGGGATCCGCGACCGCAGGTGCGTGGCGGTCGCGGCGATTCCGGCGGTGAACCAGCCGACGAAACCACCGGCCTCGCGCACCCGCCGCTGCGGTGCGCATTCGCGGCTGCTGACGGCCGGCTGGGGCAGGGCCGGTGGTTGCGGCGCTGCGGATCGGGCGATAAGCATCGCTTGTTGCGCCTGTCTGGCGGCCATGCACGGGCCGGTTCTCTGGTCGGCGCACTGCAGGTTGACGCACCGATCGTCGGGCCCGGGTTGGTGGGCGGTGAGGACGTCAACGGCCAGCCGCCACAGCAGCGGGTCGGTGACGTCGCTGGGCAGGAGGGCGCAGTGGGACGGCCGGATTCGGCGTCGGTCAGACATCGCGGGTGACCTTCCTTCAGGTTCCGAGGCAGGGGCAACGTCCGGCCAGGCCTGGGGCGTTGTGCCTGATGACCGGCTCGGGCGATGCCCATTTGATCGACGCTCATCTGTCGATGAAGGTCAAGTCGTCCGTCCGGGGGCGGCGCGGTGAAGCGCCGTGGACGACGCGCGGGGCAGGGCCGGAGCGTCGCATCTGCCCCTCTGGCGTCAACCTCGTGGAGAGTTGTCGGGATGGGTCGACCGGACCGCGCAGTGGTTTCGATGAGGCGCCTCAGCCCGGGGCGTCGGCGTGATCGAGTTGTTCGTCGATGCGGACCACGCGACGTCGCCGTGGCGGTCGGCGTCGACGGCGTCGATCCGCCGGATCTTGTGGGACTCGACGAGCGAGGGGGTCGGTTTGCTGAGGGCTGAGCGAACACGGGGTACCCCGTGTTCGCTCCTGGCGGGATGGGTGCCCTCCCGATCGGGAGGGTGTCTGGCGGGACAGAGGCGGGTCCGCAAGGGCTGTCAGGGGGCATGTGCGGCACTGACAGCCCAGGTCGGCACTGGGCTGCAGGTGTTCGGCAGTCACGGGTCACAAGCCGGGTGGCGAGCCACTGGGCGGCCCGGGTGACGCCACCGCCATCGCAGAGGCGGTCGGGAGCTTCGCCACTCGGACGACTGAGTCGCTCGGCGAGAGCGTCGATGGCGTTGGTGTCCTGCCTCGGCGCGGCCGCCGCGGCCGCCCGCCAGGGCTTGGTGGGCAAGTACGAGCGACAGCCGGCGAGCGTGTGCCTTGGTGAGCATCGTGTCCAGCGAGTTGGCCAGGGCCAGGGGTTGTGGGCCGCGTCGATGATCAGGGTAGCGTCGCGGCCCCGATCGGCTGCGGTGGTTGCGCGGGCGGTGGTCGCGTCGGACCTCCGCGAGAATCATGGAGCCGCGCGGCAGGCTGGTGTCCTCGCCGAGCACGACTTTGGGGAGGCCGACTCGCAGCATCCCGCCGTCGAGGACCTCGGCCATGTCGAAGCTGAACCTCGCGGATACCGCGTGGCCGCTACGCGCCGAAGTTGGGCTGCAGGAGAACCCGAACCGGTGGCGGTGTTGAGCGCCAGCGATGCGGGTAGCGCACGTCAGCCTGGCGAAGGGCATTGCCGTGTCAAAGGCGGAGGTGGGCCAGTCCGTAGCGCCGGACACGCCCATGTCAACTCCTGTGACAGCGGAGGGTTTCGATGACTGTCGCCGGTGGCGTCGCGGCGAGGGGCGGCGGCGATTCCACCACAGGCGTGTCACAGCCTCTGACAGAACTGCTCAGCCGCCGGTCCCCGCCCCTCCCCCAGCCTCTGTCATGGGCGGACCCCACAAGAGATCTAATAGATAACAATCACTGATTCGGTGCGGGTGGAAGCGGGTTGACCTGCGCTGTGACAGGAGTGACAGAACCTATCGACGCGCTTCGCGGTGACGCTGGCACCGGCTCGCCCCGCAGCCCTGCGACACAGTCCGGCGACGCTCACAGCGATCGGGCGCGGGGTCTGTGACAGCGTGGCCGCTCACCGCGTTGGTGTCGCCGGTCGCCGTCGGCCGACCGCGCCGGCTCGCTGGGGCGCATCCATGGCAGCCAGCAGGGGCGCTGTCACCGTTGACAGGATCGCCGGGGGTAGGGGCGCCGCGCCGGTGGATCCGCCTGCCCGGTGACACCTGCGCGCCTCTCACAACGCTGGTCGGAGCGGTGATCGACGCCGACATCGCGGCGAGACCCAAGGCCTGGGGCCCGCGCTTTTCCCGCTTTTGTTAGTTACGCACGGTAACTGACAGAAGTGGGTCTCCTGTGGTCGTCGCGACGACTGCCGCTGATCGACGCTACGCCCGGCTGGCCGGGGAAAGTCGTACGAACCGGGGCGACTGTCACGCGGACGGCCGCTGTGAGCGGCGGTGAGTTCGGCAAGTGTTCGCCAGGGCCCACAAACCCCGGTTCGGAGGTGTCAGCGCTTCACGGCGCGGCGCGGAGCCGACAGCACATGAGCGAGCACACGCCGCACCACAACCATCGGGCCGATCGCATCGACCCGGCCGACCCCGTACCCATCGACCTGACCGCCGGCGACCCACCGGCATCGATCACCGCCGGGTGCCCGGCCCGCGCCGACGCCCCCACCCACCCGGAGGGTCACTGGCAGCCTCTCGGAAGGGAACGTCGGTGATGAGCTTTCCCGTCCAGAATCCCCCCGACCGGCCGATGCCTCCCGCGAACGGTGAGCCGCCGGTGTGGACCGCCGACCGGATCCGCGCCCTCGGCACCGTGACCGACCTGACCACCGCCGCAGCCATCTTCGGACTGTCCCACGCCACCGCGTACGACCTGGCCAAGCGCGGTCAGTTCCCGGTCGCCGTGCTGCGCTTCGGCAGCCGCTTCCGGATACCAGTCGCGGCCATCCTCCACGCCCTACACCTACCAACCGACGACGGTCCCCCTGCCGCCCCGTCACAGGCGACTTGATCCCCGGTGAAAGGCACGCGTGGATCATCCCGTATGGAATCCGCAGCCCACCGGCTGCCACACCGGAGGAGACACCTGACCATGGCGAACGGATCCGTCTTCAAACGCTGCGCCTGCCGCGACAACGACGGCCGCAAACTCGGCAACCGCTGCCCCCAGCTGAGACGAACGGGCGGTTCGTGGCACCCCACCCACGGCCGGTGGGCCTACCAGCTCGAACTGCCCACCCACCCCGGCCAGCGGTGCCGGCAGCTACGACGCAGCACCTTCGACAGCCGCGACGCCGCCACCGGCGACCGCGACCACGCCAGAGCGCTGCTCGCCCTCGCCGGCGACGACACCGCCCTCGCCGCCGAGATCGCCGACCTGCTCCTCGCCGTCACCTCCGGAGCGCCACTGCCGGACCGCGACACCATCGCCCGACGGGTCCGGGCCGGCCTGCCGCCCACCGTCGCGACGACCGTCGGCGAGTACCTGCACCAGTGGCTGGCCTCCCGCCGCGGCATCGAACCCAACACCGTGCGCGCCTACGAGTCCCACATCCGCATCCACCTGGTTCCGCACCTCGGCGCGATCCCCCTGCAACGGCTGCGGGTCGACCACATCGAGGCGATGTTTACCGCGATCACCGACCGCAACACCACCATCGAGATCGCCCGGCAGAGCGACGATCCGCAGATCCGTGCCACCATGCGAGGGCGGCGCGTCACCGGCCCGGCGACCATGCACCGCATCCGCGCCACCCTGCGCAAGGCACTCAACGACGCGATCCGCAGGAGCAACAACCGGCTCATCGACTTCAACCCCGCCGCGCACGTCGAGCTGCCCTCGGGGACCCGACCCAAAGCCCGCGTCTGGACAGCCAAGGCCGTCGCGACGTGGAAGACCACCGGCGTACGACCCGGCTCGGTCATGGTGTGGAACCCCCAGCAGGCCGGCGAGTTTCTCGACCATGCCGAGAGCCACGACCCCGACCTCTACGCGCTGTTCACGCTTATCCTCCATCGCGGCCTACGCCGCGGTGAGGCCGTCGGTCTCACCGACACCGCCGTCGACTTCGACAACGCCCTGATCACCATCTCCCAGCAACTGTCCACCCACGGCTACACACCGGTGATCAAGAAGGTCAAGTCCGAATCCGGCAACCGCGTCATCTCCCTGGACAGCTACACCCTCGCCGCGCTACGCGCCTACCACGTCCGCCGCGCCCAATGGAAACTCGCCCACGGCCCCACCTGGCCCGACACCGGACTCTTCTTCGTCCGTCCCGACGGCCGGCCCTGGCACCCCGAAGCCGTCACCTGGCGATTCGAATGCCTCGTCCGCGACGCCGCGCTACCCCCGATCCGGCTGCACGACCTGCGGCACTGCGCCGCCACGTTCCTCAAAGCCGCCGGCGCCGACCTCAAGGACGTCCAAGAGTTGCTCGGCCACTCCTCCATCACCATCACCGGCGACACCTACACCACCGTCATCGCCGAACTCGACGTCGAACGCGCCAAAGCCGAAGCCGCCGCCGAGCTCGTACCTCGCCGACGCCGACCAGCCGCATAACCGACAACACACAGCGGGGGCGTCACCCCACGGCCGACGCCCCGCACAGGCCACACCACAACCGACAACCGCAAGATCCGCAGCGTCTACCGCCCGGAGCGTGAGGGGCGACGGCTGATACCCATGCCCCTCACCGCCCCGGGACCGCAGTCAGCCCCGCTCCACGCCCGCCGGATCGGCACCGAACAGCACCTCTTCGACCCCCTCCACGGCGCCACAGACCTGGTCGGGCGGGCTCAGCTCCGCCGGCCACGTGTGCCCTCTGCTGATCCAGACGGTGGCG
>NZ_FMCW01000015.1 GCF_900091595.1 Micromonospora haikouensis | reverse complement strand
CCGGAATCCCGGCCGGGGCGGGGGCGTTACACCTGACGGACGACCGCAGCAGCACCCCGGATCCCCCCGGATCTGGCAGGACCAGCCCCCGCCACCCGAGTCATCCCCCCGGGAATGGGGGCCGGTCGCCGGTCGTTACACCTGGACCCGGCGCCGCAAGGCAGCCGCACCCCCTCCTCTTCTTCCCCCGTTGTTCGTTGTTCGGGCGCCTCGACGTGGTGCTCGCACACCCCCGCCATCCCCCTCCGGCGGATGTGGGACGTGTGCCGACCCCCGGATAGGAGACACCCCCATGAACACGACCATCCTGCGTAAGAGCGTCCTCGGCATCGCCGGACTCGCGTTCGCCGGTGGCCTCGCCGCCGGACCCCTCCACCACACCACCGACACCGGCACCGGCACTGTCGACGCGCGGCCCGTCGCCGCCGTACAGGCCGACACGACCGCCGACGCCGGGAAGCTGATCCCCCACGGTGTGCAGGGCGCGCAGTCGCGCATCGACCTCGACGCCGAGCAGACCGCCAACGCCAAGGCCATCATCGCTGCCACGAAGAAGACCGGCCTCGACGAACGCGCCGCCGTCATCTCCATCGGTACCGCCCTGCAGGAGTCGAAGCTGCAGAACCTGGGTCACCTGGGTGACCGCAACGACCACGACTCCCTCGGCCTGTTCCAGCAGCGCCCGTCCAGCGGCTGGGGTTCGCCGGAGCAGATCACCGACCCGCAGTACGCGACCACGGCGTTCCTCAAGGGCCTCCGACAGGTCGACGGCTGGCAGGACATGCCCCTGACCGACGCCGCCCAGACCGTCCAGGTCTCCGCCTACCCCGACGCCTACGCCCAGTGGGAACAGCAGGCCGCCGACCTCGTCGCCCAGCACTGGAACAACAGCTGACCGATCGCATAGCGCCGCCGGCCGGGCCCCGACAACAGGGGCCCGGCCGGCGGCGGTTGCGCGGGGCGTACCAGATCAGACGCGGTAGCCGGCGGCGCGGGCGGCCTGGCGTTCGCGGCGGCGGTCCCGGCGGCGGCGCAGGAACCAGACGGTGAAGGCGGCCAGGCCGAGCAGGAAGGCCAGCACCAGCACTGGCAGGATGATCGCCACCAGGGACATGACGACGCTGGTGGCGTCCTCGGCGGTGCTGGCGACCGGCGCGCCGAAGCCGGCGGTGGTCGCGTTGATCACCGGGCGGGCGGCGGACTTGAGCAGATGGACGCCGAGCGCGATGAGCACGCCGGTGACCACCGGCACCCAGTCGTTGGACGAGAAGAAGCTGCCCGGGTCGCTCACGGTGACCGTCTCGGAGGTGGAGCCCGCGCCGAAGGCGAGGCCGCCGGCGGTCGGCCGGACCACGGTCTGGACGACGTCGTTGACGTGGTCGAGCACCGGCACCTTGTCGGCGACGACCTCGACGGTGAGCAGCACCGCGAGGATGGCGACGACCCAGCCGTTGCCGAGCCACTGCCAGCCGCTGGGCAGGTCGATCAGGTCGGTGTAGCGGGCCAGCAGTCCCATGGTCAGCAGGGGTATGTAGGCGTTCAGGCCGGCCGACGCGGCCAGCCCGGTACCCGTGAGGACTTCGAACACCGTCTCAGCATGGCACCGGCACGCCAGTGCCGCTCGGCGGCGGACGCCAGGGTCTGGGCTACCCTCGTCGGGTGCGGCTGGTGATTGCGAAGTGCTCGGTGGACTACGTCGGACGGCTCTCGGCGCACCTGCCGTTGGCCACGCGCCTGTTGATGGTGAAGGCGGACGGGTCGGTGTCGATCCACGCCGACGACCGGGCGTACAAGCCGTTGAACTGGATGAGTCCGCCCTGCCGGCTGGAGGAGGCCCCCGGCGTGTGGCGGGTGGTCAACAAGGCCGGCGAGGAGCTGCGGATCACCCTGGAGGAGGTCTTCCAGGACACCTCGTACGAGCTGGGCGTCGACCCCGGCCTGCGCAAGGACGGCGTCGAGGCGCACCTCCAGGAGTTGCTGGCGGCCAACCCGACGGCGCTGGGCGAGGGCTACACGCTGGTGCGCCGGGAGTACATGACGGCGATCGGGCCGGTGGACCTGCTCTGCCGGGACGCCGACCTCGGCGCCGTCGCCGTCGAGGTGAAGCGGCGCGGCGAGATCGACGGGGTGGAGCAGCTCACCCGCTATCTCGAACTGATGAACCGTGACCCCCTGCTCGCCCCGGTGACCGGCGTCTTCGCCGCCCAGGAGATCAAGCCGCAGGCGCGGGTGCTGGCCACGGACCGGGGCATCCGGTGCGTCGTCGTCGACTACGACAAGCTGCGCGGCATCGAGCGCGACGAGCTGACCCTGTTCTGAGGGCCGCCTGCGCGGGCCGGGGTCAGCGCCTGCGGCCGTACAACAGCTTGGTGACCTTGACCAGGCGGGCGACGTCGGCGGGGGTGCGCTCGAAGGTCATCGCCGGCAGCAGCGACCGGGCCCGGCGGCGGGTGACGGCCTTGGGACGGCCGAACTCGCGCAGCCCGTCCTCGCCGTGGATGCGGCCGAAGCCGGACTCGCCGACGCCGCCGAACGGCAGGGTGGACATCCCCGCGAACGTCAGGGTGGAGTTCACCGCGGCCATCCCGGAGCGCAGCCGCCGCGCGATGGCCACGGCCCGCCGCCGGCCGAAGACCGAACCCCCCAGGCCGTACGGGAGCGCGTTGGCGCGGGTGATCGCCTCCTCGGCGTCGCGGACCCGGTTGATCGTCAGCGTCGGGCCGAAGGTCTCCTCGCGGACGGCGAGCGAGTCCTCCGGCACGTCGACCAGGATGGTCGGCCGCACGTAGGGCGGCTGCACCGCCTCGGCGCCGCCGAGGACGGCCCGCCCGCCCCGGGCCAGCGCGTCGTCGATGTGCCGGCGGATCACGTCGACCTGGCCGGGCATGGTGATCGGGCCGATGTCGGACCCGTCGGCGCCGACCGTCAGCCGGCCGGCCCGCTCGACGACCTTGCCGACGAAGACGTCGAAGACGGGTTCGACGGCGTACACCCGCTCGATGCCGATGCAGGTCTGGCCGGCGTTGGTGAGCCCGCCCCAGACGCACGCCTCGGCGGCGGCGTCGAGGTCGGCGTCGCTGTCGACGATCATCGCGTCCTTGCCGCCCGCCTCCAGCAGGACCGGGGTGAGCGTCTCGGCGCAGGCGGCCATCACCTTCTTGGCGGTGGCCGTCGAGCCGGTGAAGGCCAGCTTGTTCACGCCGGAGCGGCACAGGGCCGCGCCGACGTCGCCGAGGCCGTGCACGGCGGTGAGGACGGGCTGCTCGGGCACCACCTCGGCGAGGCTGTCGACCAGCCACTGGCCGACGACGGGGGTGTATTCGCTGGGCTTCAGCACGACCGTGTTGCCGGCGGCGAGCGCGTACGCCGTGGAGCCGATCGGGGTGAAGACCGGGTAGTTCCAGGGGCCGATGACGCCGACCACCCCGTACGGCTGGTATTCGAGGTGGCCGGTGAACTCGGCCAGGATGAGCCGGGAGCGCACGCGGCGCGGGCGCAGCACCCGGCCGGCGTTGCGGGCGGCCCAGTCGATGTGCTCGATGGCGGTGAGGACCTCGACGATCGCGTCCGGGACGGGCTTGCCGCCCTCGGCGTGCATCAGCTCGGCCAGCTCCTCGATCCGCCGGGCGAGGACACCCCGCCAGCGCAGCAGCCGCTCCCGGCGGCCGGTGAAGCCGAGCCCCGCCCACCAGCCGGCCGCCTCGCGGGCCTGCTCGACCGCCCGCGCGACGTCGTCTGCGGCGGCGACGGGCAGCCGACCCACCTCGGCCCCGGTGGCGGGGCTGGTGGAGACCAGCCGCCCGTCTGAGATGATCGGGGCACCCGGGACACGTACAGCCGTCATGGCGGAAGTCTAGACCCCGAAGCTACTCGTCGGTAGGTGTTCGGTCGGGCTGGTCAGCGGCCCCCGGCGCGGGGCTGGCGGCTCCCGGGGGCCGTGCCCGGGGCGGGACCAATGGCCCTGGTGCGCCGCCCCGAAAAGCCGAACCGGCTAACGGGAGTTGTCCGCCCGGGGGCTGGGAGGTGTCCGGGCGGTGGTGGGCATCGATGCGGTGTGCTGGCAGGCTGACGCCGGACACCGGTGGCTGGAGGCTGACCGTCCATGGAGGACTTTCCGGAACTGATGCCGCTGCTGACGGTGGCGGGTGGACCGATGCGTGGGGCGAGCTTCCGGCTCAGCCGCACGCCCCAGGTGATCGGCCGTGCGACGACCGTGCAGGTCAGCGTCGACGATCCACACCTGAGTCGCCGGCACGCCAGCGTACGGCTGGCCGCCGACGGGGTGTGGCTTGAGGACCTGGGCTCGACCAACGGCACGTGGCTCAACGACCGCCGGATCGAGGTGCCGGAGCTGCTCTCCGACGGGGACGTGATCCGGCTGGGCCGCACCGAGCTGCGCTTCTTCGACCCGGGCCTGGCCCGGACGGACCCGGTCGGGCTGCGGCTGGCCCCCCAACTGGGCCCGCAGCGCCGCGATCGCCGGCCGACCCTGCCGCTGCCCGTCGCCGCCCCGCCGGCCGCCCGCGCCTGACCCCCGCCGCTTTGGCGGGGTGAGCAGGGGACCCTTCTCTACCGGATGCGTTAACAAGGGGCCCCTCCTTTCATGTGGGCCGGCCACATGGAGCCGGCCGCCGCCGCGTGGCAGCATGCCGCGGCATGGAGAGCACGCAGCACACCGTGCAGGCCAACGGCATCGTCCAGCGGGTCCGGGTGGCCGGGTCACCCGACGGCGCGCCCGTGCTGCTGGTGCACGGCAACTGTTCGTCCTCGGCGTTCTGGGAGCCGCTGCTGCGGCGGCTGCCCGACACCCTCCGGGTGGTCGCCCCGGACCTGCGCGGTTACGGCGACACCGAGACCGCCGCGGTGGACGCCACCCGGGGGCTGCGGGACTTCGCCGACGACGTGGCCGCCCTGCTCGACGCCCCGGGGCTCTTCGCCCCCGGCGCGCGGCCGGTGGTGGTCGGGCACTCCCTCGGCGGGGGCGTGGCGATGCGGCTGCTGGTCGACCACCCCGACCGGGTGGCCGGGCTGCTGCTCTCCGCGCCCGTCTCCCCGTACGGCTTCGGCGGCACCCGGGACCTCGACGGCACGCCGACCACGCCCGACTTCGCGGGCACCGGCGGCGGCACCGCGAACGGGGACTTCGTGGCCCGGCTGGCCGCCGGTGACCGGGGCGCGGACGGCCCGACCAGCCCCCGCAGCGTGCTGCGGACCGCGTACGTGGCCGACCCGGCGTCGCTCGGCGACGACGAGGAGCTGCTGCTGGACAGCCTCCTGTCCACCGCGACGGGGGACGGCAACTACCCCGGCACGGCGGTCGCCTCGCCGCACTGGCCGGGCACCGCGGCCGGCGACAGCGGCGTGCTCAACGCCCTCGCCCCGGCCCACTTCCGCATCGCCGACGACCTCGTCGCCGTCGCCGGCAAGCCCCCCGTCACCTGGGTACGCGGCGACGCCGACGTGATCGTGTCGGACACCTCGCTGTTCGACCTGGCACACCTCGGGTCGCTGGGGGTGGTGCCCGGCTGGCCGGGGGAGCGGGACTGCCCGCCGCAGCCGATGGTCGGGCAGACCCGGGCGGTGCTCGACCGGTACGCTGCGGCCGGCGGGGCGTACCACGAGGTGGTGTTGCCGGGTTGCGGGCACAGCCCGCACCTGGAGCGGCCGGCGGAGTTCGTCGCCGAACTGCTGGCGCTGACCGACCGGAGCCGCTGAGCCGCCCGACCGGCTCTGCGGCCCCCTCCGCGTCCCGGCGACGGACCGTCACGTGGCAGACTCGCGCGCATAACCTTAGTGACCGTTCATGCGGTCCCGCGGGGTCCCGTCCCGCGGTCCCGCGCAGCATTGGGGAGGCCGGTCGTGGCGCGCGAGTTCACCAGCGTGGGCGTTGTGGGGCTGGGCACCATGGGTGCCGGCATCGTCGAGGTCTTCGCGCGCAACGGCATCGACGTCGTCGCGGTCGAGGTCTCCGAGGCCGCCCTCGACCGTGGCCGGGCCAACCTGACCGGCTCGACCGACCGGGCCGTCGCCCGGGGCAAGCTCGCCGAGGCCGACCGGGACGCCCTGCTGGCCCGGGTCGACTTCCAGGTGGGGCTGGACGCGCTGCACGCGGTGGACCTGGTGGTCGAGGCGGTCCCCGAGCGCCTCGACCTCAAGCGACGGATCTTCGCCGAGCTGGACCGGGTCTGCAGGCCCGAGGCGATCCTCGCCACCAACACCTCCTCGCTGTCGGTCACCGAGGTCTCCGTCGCCACCGGCCGCCCCCAGCAGGTCGTCGGCATCCACTTCTTCAACCCGGCCCCCGTGATGAAGCTGGTCGAGGTGGTCCGCACGGTGGTGACCGCCGCCGACGTGGTCGCCGACGTCGAGGCCCTCTGCGCCCGGCTCGGCAAGGTCGACGTCACCATCGGTGACCGGGCCGGCTTCATCGCCAACGCGCTGCTCTTCGGCTACCTCAACCACGCCGTGGCGATGTTCGAGTCGCGCTACGCCAGCCGCGAGGACATCGACGCCGCGATGAAGCTCGGCGGCGGCCTGCCGATGGGGCCGCTCGCCCTGCTGGACCTGATCGGCCTCGACACCGCGTACGAGATCCTGGACACCATGTACCGGCGCGGCGGGCGGGACCGCCGGCACGCCCCGGTGCCGCTGGTCAGGCAGATGGTCACCGCGGGTCTGCTCGGCCGCAAGTCCGGCCGGGGCTTCTACACCTACGAGAAGCCGGGCTCGTCGAAGGTCGTACCGGACGAGTCGACCCCGCAGGAGCGGCCGGCGGCCGGCGACGGCGCGCGCCGCGTCGCCCGGGTCGGCGTCGTCGGCTCCGGCGCGACGGCCGCCGGGCTCGTCGAGGTCTTCGCCGGGGCCGGGTACGACGTGGTCCAGGTGGCCCCGGGCGCGGAGCCGCTCGACGGGCTGGCCGAGGTCGACCTGGTCGTCGAGGCCGTGGCGGAGGACCTGGGCGTCAAGAAGGAGCTGTTCGCCAGCCTCGACGGCGTCTGCAAGCCGGGCGTCGTGCTCGCCACCACCACCTCGTCGCTGCCGGTGATCGACATCGCGATGGCCACCGGGCGGCCCGCCGACGTGGTCGGGCTGCACTTCGCCGGCCCGGTGCCGGCGCGGCCCCTGGTGGAGATCGTGCGGACCATCCGCACCGGCGAGGAGGCCACCGCCACCGCCCGCGCCGTCTGCGCGACGCTCGGCAGGACCGCCGTGGTCTGCGGCGACCGGGCCGGGTTCGTGGTCGACGCGTTGCTCTTCCCGTACCTGAACGACGCGGTGAAGATGCTGGAGGCCGGCTACGCCACCGTCGACGACATCGACCACGCGATGAAGCTCGGCTGCGGCTACCCGACGGGCCCGTTCGAGCTGCTGGACGCGGTCGGCCTGGACGTGGCGCTCGCCAGCCAGCGCGCGCTCTACCGCGAGCTGCGTGACCCCGGCTTCGCCCCGGCACCCCTGCTGGAGCACCTCGTCACCGCCGGCTACCTGGGCCGCGAGGCGGGGCGCGGCTTCCGCGACCACACCGCCCGCTGACCGGGCCGCCCCGCGCGTGGCACCCGCCGCCGGCCGGGCCGTCGCGCAGGCGCACCTCGCCGGGCCGGTGGCGGGAACCGACCGTAACCTTGACGAGGTGAGCCCCCGTCGCAACCGTCCCCGCCGGGACGAGCACGCCCACCTCGACGCCGACCGGGCCCGCCACGGGGTGCCCACCGTGCAGCAGTGGCGCGACGGCGACTGGCAGGTGCGCGGGATCAGCGGCGGCGCGTCGGTGAAGACGTACCGCTGCCCGGGCTGCGACCAGGAGATCCGCCCGGGGGTGGCACACCTGGTGGCCTGGCCGGCCGACGACCGGGGCGACCTGACCGACCGCCGGCACTGGCACAGCGGGTGCTGGCGGGCGCGGGACCGGCGCGGCCCCGGCATCCAGCGCGGGCGGGGCGCGCCCCGCTACGGCTGAGCGATCTGGATCACCCTGTTTCCGCCCGGGCGGGCGGTGCCGGCGCCGACGCGCGAGACTGGGACGGTGAGCACACCGATCCGCGCGTCCTCGATCCTGCCCGGGCACCGCGAGGACATCGAGCTGCACACCGCCGACGGCCTGACCCTCGTCGGCGAGCTGGCCCGCCCCGTCGGAAAGGAGCCGGCCGGGACGCTGGTCTGCCTGCACCCGCTGCCCACCCACGGCGGGATGATGGACAGCCACGTCTTCCGCAAGGCCGCCTGGCGGCTGCCGGCGCTGGCCGACCTGGCCGTGCTCCGGTTCAACACGCGCGGCACCAGCAGCGTGCGGGGCACCAGCGAGGGAGCGTTCGACAACGCCGTCGGCGAGCGCTTCGACGTCGCCGCCGCCATCGAGTACGCCGAGTTCGCCGAGCTGCCGAACGTCTGGCTGGTCGGCTGGTCGTTCGGCACCGACCTGACCCTCAAGTACGGCTGCGACCCGGCGGTGGCCGGCGCGATCCTGCTCTCCCCGCCGCTGCGTTTCTCCGCCCCCGCCGACCTCGAACACTGGGCGCAGGAGGGCAAGCCGCTGACCGCCCTGGTGCCGGAGTTCGACGACTACCTGCGCCCCGACGAGGCGCGGCGGCGCTTCGCGGCGGTGCCGCAGGCCGAGGTGGTCGGGGTGCCCGGCGCGAAGCACCTGTGGGTCGGCGACGCCGAGACCGTGCTCGACGAGATCGTCCGCCGGGTCAACCCGGCCGCCCCGCTGCCCCTGCCGCGCACCTGGGACGGGCCGATGACCACCGGCGACGTCAGCGCGTACGCCGACCGGACGGTCGCCTCGTTCGCCGACGTCCCGGTGCCGGGCCCGAAGGCCGGCTCCGCCGACTGAGCCGGGGCGGGTCGGTCGCCCGTCAGCGGGCGTCCTGGCGGGGCAGCACCACCTCGCGCAGGATGAGCTGGCCGGCGGCCACCGTCGGGATCGCGATCAGCGCGCCGACCACGCCCATCAGCGACACCCCCAGCAGCGCGGCGAGCAGGGCCGCGACCTCGTTGACCTCGACCGAGCGGCGCATCACCTTCGGGTAGATCAGGTAGTTCTCGACCTGCTGGTAGACCACGAAGAACGCGACGCAGGCGATCCCCACCGGCAGGTCGGTGGCGAAGCCGACGAGGCTGACCACCACCGCGCCGAGGGTGGCGCCGATCTGCGGGATCAGGTCGGTCACCGCGACCACCACGGCCAGCGCGAACGGGTACGGCAGCCCGACGGCCAGCGCGAACACGAAGGTGGTCACGCCGGCCAGCACGGCGATGCTCAGGGCGCCCACCATGTACGCGCCGACCTTCGCCAGGATCTCGTCGCCGATGAGCTGCACCCGGTGCCGGCGGGAGCGGGGGACCAGCGCGTACCCCACGCGGCGCAGCCGGTCGAAGTACGCGAGGAAGTAGATCGTCAACACCAGCACGGTGAGCGCCCGGAAGACCGTGCCGAAGATGAGCTGGGCGCCGCCGAGGACCCCGCCCAGCGCCCGCCCGATCGTGTCGGCGTTGGCCGCGGCCTGCACCTTGGCCATCACGTCGTACCGGACGACGAAGTCGTTGACCGCCTCGTTGCGGCGCAGCTCGTCGACGTAGCTGGGCAGCTGCTCGACGAACTGCCCGGACTGGGTGACCACCGGCGGGACCAGCGCCACCAGGCCGCCGACGATCAGCAGCAGCACGATCAGCGTCACCGCCGTGACGGCCAGCCCGTTGGGCAGGCCCCACGAGCGCAGCCGGACCACCGCCGGGTTCAGCCCGACGGCGAGGAAGAGCGCGATGACGACCAGCACCAGGATGCCGGCCGAGTTGCGGACGCCGAGGAAGACGGCGTACGCCAGCAGCACGCCGAGCGCGCCGGTGAAGCCGACGAGAAAGCTGTTGCGGCGCAGGGGCCGCCCCGGCACGCCGAAGCGGCCCGAGCTGGCGGCGGGCGACCCGGGCGGGTCGAAGTCGCCGGGGTCGCCGAGGTCCGCCCGGCCGTCATCCGGCGAGGTCCGATCCGGCGCGGTCCGATCCGGTGCGGAGCGCATCGGCGGGGGGCCGACCGGGTCGGTGCGGCCCGCCGGGACGCCGTCCGGACCGGTGCGGTCCATCTGCCCGTGGCCCACCGGCGCGTGGTCCGGCTGCCCGTCGTGCGCCCGTCCGCCGTCCGCCACCGAGACCTCCTCCGCCCTCCGGCGGGTGCGCCCGGAGGGTCGTCAGCCGCCCACGGCCCCGGCCGGGCGCGGGTCCTGCCGACAGGAGGGTAGTTGCCGGGCGGACGGCCCGGCCACCCCGGCTCACTCGGACTCGACGGACACCTTGCTCGGCCTGGCGCTGCGCTCGTCGGTCGTCGGCTTCGTCGGCCGCTTGCCGTTCTCACCGGTGCTGGTGATCTTCGTGGGGGTCGCCCCCCGGCCGCCCTCGCCGGGCACCGCGGCCACCGTCGGCTCGCCGTCCACCCCGGCGCTGGCCGCACCGCCGTCCACCGTGGTGACCGGCTCGGCCACCGGCCGGGTCCGGGCCGGGGCGGCGTCGTCGGTGGGTGCGGTCTTCGCCGCTCCCGCGTCGGCCGTCGCCTTGATGGGGGTGGGCTTCGCGGGCTCGCCGGGCCCGGCGGCGGCCGGCTTGCCCGACGTGGCGGCCTCGGCCGCCTTGACCGGGGCGGCAGTCGCCTTGACCGGGGCCGTGCCGTCGGCGGCCGGGTCCGGTGCGGAGCCGTCGAGGGACACCGCCGGGGCGGTCGCCTTCGCCGGAACGCTGGCCGACAGGCGGGCACCGGCCAGCTGCTGCCGCAGGTCGAGCAGCTGGTGCTGGAGCTCGTCCGACTCCTGCCGGGACTGCCAGGTCTCCTGCCGCAGGTCGGCCAGCTGCTGCTGGGCCTGGGCGATCTCCAACATCACCTGGGCGAGCTGCTGGCGGCCGGCGGCCACCTCCTGCTGGGTCGCCGCGAGGTGCTGCTGCGTGGTGGCCAGGTGCTGCTGGGTGGTGGCCGCGTACTCCTCGAACTGGCGACGGGAGGCGGCGACGTGCTCGTCGGCCCGGCGTCGCCTGTCGGTCGCGTCGGCCTCGGCCCGGCCCAGCAGCTCGGCGGCCTCCTCCTCGGCCTGCCGGCGCATCGCGAGGGCGTCCTGCTCGGCGGCGCGCCGGACCTCCGCGGCACCGTCCTCGATCTCGGCCCGCCGGGCGGTGTACTGCTGCTCCAGCTCGGTCTGCCGGGCCGTGAACTGCTGCTCCAGCTCGTCCTGCCGGGCCGCGTGCTGCCGGTCCAGCTCGTCGCGGCGCTGGGAGTGTTCCCGCTCGGCGGTCTCCTTGCGCTGGGCCAGCTCCCGGTCGGCGGCCTCCCGCCGGCCGTTGACCTCCTGCTCCACCCCGGCCCGCCAGGCGCCCAGCTCCTGCTGCGTCTGGGCGCGGGACTGCTGCACGTACGCCTCGGTCTCCGTGCGCATCCGCTGCACGTACGCCTCGGTGTCGGCGCGTTGGCGCTTGCTGGCCTCGGTCGCCTGCGCGGTCAGCCGCTCGGCCTCCTGCCGGGCCCGGTCGCGGGTGGCCTTCGCCGCGCCCTCGGCGTCGTCGGTGACCCGCTTGGCCTCCTGCAACGCCTTGGCGTGGGTCGCCCGGCCAGCCTCGGTGGCGTTGTCGGTGAGCCGCTTCGCCTCCTGCTGGGCCTTGGCGTGCACCTCCTTGGCGGCCTCGCGGAGCTGGGTGGCCTCCTGCTGGGCCTTGGCGAGGGCCTCCTTGGCGGCCTCGCGCAGCTTGGTCGCCTCCTGCTGGGCCCGGGTGTGGATCTCCTTCGCGGCGTCCCGGAGCTGGGTGGCCTCCTGCTGGGCCTTCTCCAGGGCCTCCTGGGCGGCCTTGCGCAGCCGGGTCGACTCGTCCTTGGCCGCCGCACGCAGCTGGGCGGACTCGTCCTTGGCGGCCTTCAGCGTGGCGTCCGCCTCGGCGCGTCGGGCGGCACCGTGCCGCTCCTCCTCGGCCCGCCGGGCGGCGAGGGCGATCTCGAAGTCCTTGAGCGCCTGGGCGGCCTGCTCCTTGGCCTCGGCGACGATGTGCTCGGCGGCGGCCCGCCGCGCCTCGATCTCCTCGTTGGCGGCGGCGAGGATGTCGTCGGCCTGCTCCTCGGCGAGGACGAGGATCTGCTCCACCCGGGGGCCGAGGTGCCGGAACGAGGCCCGGTCCACCACGCCGACCTGCTTGCGCACCTGGGCGAGGTCGCGTTGCAGCACCTCGACCTGCCCGGCCAGCTTGTGGATCTGGGTGTACGCCTGTTCCCGCTCGGCCGCCAGTGTCGCGATCTCGTGCTCCGCGCGAGCGACGTACCTGTCGACCTGTCGTTTCTCGTACCCCCGCAGGGCGGACTCGAAGCTGGGCTCCGTCGTCACATCCCCGCCGAGAGCGAACAGTTCCTCGCCGTGCGACATGCCCCCATCCTCACACGCATCCGGCTCGGCTGGGGCGATACGGACGCCCCGGATGGGAGCTGATTCACTGCCGTTACCGGCGTCCGGGCCAGAGTGCGGGAAACGCATACGGCGCGGGGTCACACCGGTTACCCGGTGTCACCCCGCGCCGTATCCGTGCCCCCCGGCCGTGCGGTCGGTCAGCCGGCGGACTCCGCGTTCACCCGCTCGTCCTTGCTGTCCGCCTTGGCCGGCTCCGGCTTGGCCTGCGCCGGCGGCACGCCCGGCACGATGCCGGCGAGGCCCGACAGCATCTGGCCGAGCTGCGAGGTGACGGCGTCCTTCTGCCGGGTGAGGTCCTCGACCTCGCGGCGGGCGGCCTGGGTGGTCAGGTCGGCCTCGGTGCGGGCCTCCGTGAGCAGCCGCTTCGCCTCGGCCTTGGCCTCGTTGAGGGTCTTCTCGGACAGCGCCTTGGCCTTCTCGACGGTGTCGTTGGCGGTGCGCTCGGACTCGACCCGGCGGGCCTCGGCGCGCTGCTCGATCTCCTTGGCCCGCTCCTGGGCCGCCCGGGCGCGCTGCTCGGCCTCGCCGACCAGCTTCTGGGTCTGGGCGACCTGGGCCGCGTGCCGCTCGGACTCCTCGCGCTCGGCCTTCTCGCGCCGCTCGGCGAGCTGCAGCTCCAGCGCCTGGAGGTCCTTGTCGCGCTTGTCGCGGGCGTCGGTGAGGAGCTTGGTCGCCTCGGCGCGCTTCTCCTCGGCCTCCCGCGCGGCCTTCGCCCGCTGCTGGGTGATCTCCCGCTCGGCGGTGGCGCGCAGGGTGGCGACCTCACGCTCGACGGTCGACTTCAGCTCGGCGACCTCGTGCGCGGTGACGGTGCGCAGCTGCTTGGTCTCCCGCTCGGCGTCGGCGCGCAGGGTGTCGGCCTCCCGGCGGGCCTGCACGCGCACCTCGGCGGCCTCGCGCTCGGCGGCGGTGCGGACGCTGCCGGCCTCGCGCTCGGCGGTGGCCTTCATCGCGGCGGCCTCGGCGCGGGCCTTGTCGGTGATCTCGCGCGCCTCCAGGCGGGCCGCGGAGAGGATGCCCTCGGACTCCCGCTTGGCCTCGTTGCGGTGGTCGTTGGCCTGCTCCTCGGCCAGCCGCAGGATCTGCTCGACGCGGGTGCCCAGGCCGGACAGGGTCGGCCGGCTGTTCTCCTCGAGCTGCTTGTTGGTCTCGGCGAGCTTCTGCTCCAGCGCGCTCTGGCGCTGCTCGGCCTGGCGGAGCCGACGCTGGGCGTCGTTCATCCGCTGCTCGGCCTCGGCGCGGGCCTGCTCGGACTGGGTCAGCGCGGCGGTCAGCCGACCGATGAAGTCATCGACCTGCCCGACGTTGTATCCGCGCAGGCCAACGGTGAAATCTGGCTGCGAGTTCGCGTTATCGAAGAACGCAAGAGGGGAGGACTGCTGCTGGGGCATTGGGACATACTCGCAGACCCCCCGGGGTGCTTCGCAAGAGCGGTGCGGGGCTTTCGTGTCCTGTTTACATGGTCAACAGGCCGCCGTCGGGCGGGTCCGTCGATGGGCGATCTTGGCAGCTCCGGGGCCGGTCCGGCGGCCCAGCGGGCGGTTGGTCGGGCGGCCCGGTGGGGCGGGTGGTCGGGCGTGCTGGAGGCGGGTGGTCGGGCGGCCCGGTGGGCGGGTGGTCGGGCGCGTGGGGGCGTGCGGGAAAAGGGCCGCGGGAGCGCCCGGCGGTCCTTTGCCGGCCCGTGCCGGTTTCTTGTCGGCCGGTGTGCCGGGGGTCGGCGGCTGCAGAACCGCTTGATCGACTTGATGTCGGCCGGATGGGGGTTTCCCGTCCCGTTGATACCGCCTCGCCGCCGACATGAAGTCGATCAACTCGGCCGCGCACCACTGCGCTCGCGCGGGGGCTGTCGTGGTGCCGGGGCGGGTGCCACCGGGGCGCGAGGCGGGGCGCGAGGCGGTGCAGGGTGGGGTGGTTAAGAAGGGGCCCCTGCTCCACAGAATGCGTTAACAGGGGGCCCCTCCTTTCACCTTTCACCGCTGGGCGGGCTCGACCAACTCGACGAGGACGCCGCCCGCGTCCTTGGGGTGGACGAAGTTGATCCGGGAGTCGGCGGTGCCCCGGCGTGGGGTCTCGAAGAGCAGCCGCAGGCCGCGCTCGCGCAGTGCCGCGCACGCCGCGTCGATGTCGGTCACCGTGTACGCCACCTGCTGCACGCCCGGCCCGTTGCGGTCGAGAAACTTGGCGATGGTCGACTCCGGGGTGAGCGGGGCGAGCAGTTGCACGCAGCCGCCCTCGGCGGTCGGCCCGACCGTCAGCATCGCCTCGCGCACGCCCTGCTCGGCGTTGGTCTCGGTGTGCACGCAGCGCATGCCGAAGGTGCGCTGATAGAAGTCGATCGCGGCGTCGAGGTCGGCGACGGCGATCCCGACGTGGTCGATGCGGCGCAGGCCGATGTCTGTGACGAAGTCGGCAGCGGGCTCGGCGGGGGAGTTCTCAGCCATGGCGTTAGTCTGACCGAACACCCGTCCAACCGAACAATCGTTAAGGTTCACAGCTCGGCACCCCCCTCGGAGGCAGGCACATGGCTTCGGTGATCGTCAGCGGCGCGCGGACCCCGATGGGGCGCCTGCTCGGCAACCTCAAGGACCTCCCCGCCACCAAGCTCGGCGGCATCGCGATCAAGGCCGCGCTGGAGCGCGCCGGGGTGCCCCCCGAGCAGGTGCAGTACGTCATCATGGGCCAGGTCCTGCAGGCCGGCACCGGGCAGATCCCCGCTCGGCAGGCCGCCGTCGAGGCGGGCGTCCCGATGTCCGTGCCGGCGCTGACGATCAACAAGGTCTGCCTCTCCGGCCTGGACGCGATCGCCCTGGCCGACCAGCTCATCCGGGCCGGCGAGTTCGACGTCGTGGTGGCCGGCGGCATGGAGTCGATGACCAACTCCCCGCACCTGCTGCTCGGCCAGCGCGCCGGCTACAAGTACGGCGACGTGACGATCAAGGACCACATGGCCCTCGACGGGCTGACCGACGCCTGGGACTGCTGCTCGATGGGCGAGTCGACCGAGCGGCACGGCGCGCGGCACGGCATCACCCGTGCCGAGCAGGACGCCTTCGCCGCCGCCAGCCACCAGCGGGCCGCCGCCGCGCAGAAGAACGGGCACTTCGCCGACGAGATCACCCCGGTGATCATCCCGCAGCGCAAGGGCGACCCGGTGGTGATCAGCGAGGACGAGGGCATCCGCCCGGACACCACCGTCGAGTCGTTGGGCCGGCTGCGCCCGGCGTTCACCTCCGACGGCACGATCACCGCCGGCAGCGCCTCGCCGATCTCCGACGGTGCGGCGGCCGTGGTCGTGATGAGCAAGGCGAAGGCCGGGGAGCTGGGGCTGACCTGGCTCGCCGAGATCGGCGCGCACGGCAACGTGGCGGGCCCGGACAACTCGCTGCACTCGCAGCCCTCCAACGCGATCAGCCACGCCCTGCGCAAGGGCGGCCTGGGGGTGGAGGACCTCGACCTGGTCGAGATCAACGAGGCGTTCGCCGCGGTCGGCATCCAGTCCATGCGCGACCTGGGCATCGGCGACGACAAGGTCAACGTCAACGGCGGCGCGATCGCGCTGGGCCACCCGATCGGCATGTCCGGTGCCCGGCTGGTGCTCACCCTCGCCATGGAGCTCAGGCGGCGCGGTGGCGGCACCGGCGCGGCGGCGCTCTGCGGCGGCGGGGGCCAGGGCGACGCCCTGATCATCCACGTGCCCGACCCCGCCGAGCAGCAGTGAGCGGAGCCATCGAGCAGGTCCCGGTCGTCGGTGTGCCGTCGGTGCGCCGCAGCCGGGACGTGCCGATGCTCGTGGAGCGGGCCCGCGCCGGTGACCCGCGCGCCGTGGCCCGGCTGATCACCCTGGTCGAGTCCGGCGACGAGGTGCTGCCCCGGGTCGCGGCGGCCCTCGCGCCGTACGCGGGGCAGGCCCAGGTGGTCGGGCTGACCGGGTCCCCCGGGGTGGGCAAGTCGACCACCACCAACGAGCTGGTCCGGGCGCTGCGCTCGCGCGGGCACCGGGTCGGGGTGCTGGCCGTCGACCCGTCCAGCCCGTTCACCGGCGGGGCGATCCTCGGCGACCGGGTCCGGATGCAGGACCACGCCACCGACCCGGGCGTCTACATCCGGTCCATGTCCAGCCGGGGCCACCTCGGCGGCCTGTCCGCGGCGACCCCGCAGGCGGTGCGGGTGCTGGAGGGCGCCGGCTGCGACGTGGTGCTGGTGGAGACCGTCGGTGTCGGGCAGGCCGAGGTCGAGGTCGCCTCGCTGGCCGACACGACGCTGGTGCTGCTGGCCCCGGGCATGGGCGACGCGATCCAGGCGGTGAAGGCCGGCATCCTGGAGATCGCCGACGTCTTCGTGGTCAACAAGGCCGACCGGGACGGCGCCGACGCCACCGTCCGCGACATCCAGGGCATGATCGCCCTCGGCGAGCGGGGGCCCGGCGAGTGGCGGCCGCAGGTGGTCCGGTCGATCGCCGCGCGGGGCGAGGGGATCGACGACATCGCCGCCGCGATCGACAAGCACCGCGGCTGGCTGGTCGAACACGACGAGCTGCGCCGCCGCCGCGAGAAGCGGGCCGCCGCCGAGATCGAGGCGATCACGCTGGGCGTGCTGCGGGCCCGGATCGGTTCACTTCGCGACGGTACGGAGCTGCCGGCGCTCGCCGCGAAGGTGGCCGACGGGGCGCTCGACCCGTACGCCGCAGCCGACGAGTTGCTGGCGCAGATCGGCTCCTGACGCGTCCACTGCGGACCCTCGGCAACGAGTACGCTCGCACCGCTCCACGGTCGTCGTGGGGCGGTGTGCGCGTACTGGGGGAGAGGCATGGCTGACGAGGCGACGCAGGAGCTGTCGGTGACGCCGGACGCGGTGGCGGGCGGGACCACCCACGTCTCGGACGAGGTGGTGGAGAAGATCGCGGTGGCCGCCGCGCGTTCCGTCCCCGGGGTGGCCGACCTCGGCGGCGACGTGGCCCGGTTCTTCAACGCCGTGTTCGACCGGGTCGGCCTGGACCAGGTCGGCGACGCCCGGCGCGGCTGCTCGGCGCACGTCACGAACGGCGCGGCCGTGGTCAACCTGGTCATCGTGATCGACGCCGGCCAGCCGGTGCCGCAGGTGACCGACGGGGTGCGGGCGGCGGTGACCCGGGCCGTCGAGGCGTACGGGCTGCGGGTCGACGAGATCAACATCCGGGTGGACGACGTGACGCTCGGCGACCCCGCCGCGCCGCCGGCCTGACCCGGTTACCTGCCGGTACGCATCTCCTTAGCGATCGTTCAGGCCGGGGATTACACTCGGTCCTCTGACGAGGACTCGAGGAGGAGCCCTGCGCATGGACGCCGACGAGATCGCCGCCGGACGGGCACGCTGGCAGGCCCGCTACGACGCCGCGCGGAAGCGGGACGCCGACTTCACCACGCTCTCCGGGATGCCCGTCGACCCGGTCTACGGGCCGCCCGAGGGCGTGGCCTACCCGGGCTTCGAGCGGATCGGCTGGCCGGGCGAGTTCCCGTACACCCGGGGGTTGTATCCGACCGGCTACCGGGGACGGACCTGGACGATCCGGCAGTTCGCCGGCTTCGGCAACGCCCGGCAGACCAACGAGCGCTACAAGATGATCCTCGGCGCGGGCGGCGGCGGCCTCTCCGTGGCCTTCGACATGCCGACGCTGATGGGCCGCGACTCCGACGACCCGCAGGCCCTCGGCGAGGTCGGCCACTGCGGGGTGGCCGTCGACTCGGCCGCCGACATGGAGGTGCTCTTCGACGGCATCGACCTGGCCGCCGTCACCACCTCGATGACCATCTCCGGCCCGGCCGTGCCGGTGTTCTGCATGTACCTCGTCGCCGCCGAGCGGCAGGGCGCCGACCTGTCCACCCTGGACGGCACGCTCCAGACGGACATCTTCAAGGAGTACATCGCGCAGAAGGAGTGGCTCTTCGACCCCGAGCCGCACCTGCGCCTCATCGGCGACCTGATGGAATACTGCGCGCGCGAGATCCCGCGCTACAAGCCGCTCTCGGTCTCCGGCTACCACATCCGCGAGGCCGGCTCGACCGCCGCGCAGGAGCTGGCGTACACCCTCGCCGACGGGTTCGGCTACGTCGAGCTGGGGCTGTCGCGCGGGCTGGACGTCAACGTGTTCGCCCCCGGGCTGAGCTTCTTCTTCGACTCGCACGTCGACTTCTTCGAGGAGATCGCCAAGTTCCGGGCCGCCCGCCGGATCTGGGCCCGCTGGCTGCGCGACGTCTACGGCGCGACCAGCGAGAAGGCGCTGTGGCTGCGATTCCACACCCAGACCGCCGGGGTGTCGCTGACCGCCCAGCAGCCGGTCAACAACGTCGTACGCACCGCCGTCGAGGCGCTCGCCGCCGTGCTCGGCGGGACGAACTCGCTGCACACCAACGCCCTCGACGAGACCCTGGCGCTGCCCACCGACGAGTCCGCCGAGATCGCCCTGCGTACGCAGCAGGTGCTGATGGAGGAGACCGGGGTGGTGAACGTGGCCGACCCGCTCGGCGGCTCCTGGTACGTCGAGGCGCTGACCGACAAGATCGAGGCCGAGGCGGAGGAGATCTTCGCCCGGATCCGGCAGCTCGGCGGCGAGGGCCCGCACCAGATCGGCCCGATGACCTCCGGCATCCTGCGCGGCATCGAGGACGGCTGGTTCACCGGGCACATCGCCGAGTCCGCGTTCGTCTACCAGCAGGCCCTGGAGAAGGGCGACAAGCGCATCGTCGGCGTCAACTGCCACACCGGCACCATCGCCAAGGACCTGGAGATCCTGCGCATCTCGCACGAGGTCGAGGTGGAGCAGCGCCGGGTGCTCGCCGAGCGCAAGGCGTCCCGCGACGACGCGGCGGCGCGCGCGGCGGTGACCCGGATGGTCGAGGTCGGCCGCACCGGCGAGAACATGATCCCGGCCATGCTCGACGCGGTCCGCGCCGAGGCGACCCTCGGCGAGATCTGCGACGCGCTGCGCGCCGAGTGGGGCACCTACCGCGAGCCGGCCCGCTTCTGACGGGTGGTTAGGAAGGGCCCCTTCCTATACCGAAAGCGTTAGGAAGGGGCCCTTCCTCGCAGGCCGGGGCGGGGGTGAGAGTCGCAACTGTCGCCGTCGCGGTTGATCTGAGTTCGGCGGGACACGTGCGAGACTAGATAACCATGAGCGACCCACGGATCACCTCGTCGATCTTCACCCGCGGCGCGGTCGACCTCAGCGCACTGCGCAACACCGCACCGCCCGCCACCCGCCCCAGCACACCGGCTCAGGCCGGTCCGTCCACCGGGCTGCCGGCCGCCACCGGCGGCGGCTCCGTGATCGACGTGACAGAGGCCAACCTCCAGGCCGAGGTGCTCGAACGGTCCACCGCCATGCCCGTCGTGGTCTTCTTCGGCGCGGCCGGATACCCGGAGAGCGACCAGTTCGCCCCGGTGCTGGAGCGGCTGGCCGCCGAGGGCGGCGGCGCGTGGGCGCTGGCCCGCATCGACGTCCAGGACAACCCGCGGATCGCGCAGATGTTCCAGGTGCAGGGGGTCCCGACGGTCTACGCGGTGGTCGGCGGCCGGCCCGTCGACGCGTTCTCCGGCGCGGTCCCCGAAGCCCAGCTGCGGCAGTGGATCGGCGCGGTGCTCAAGGCCGGCGGCGTCGACGCCGCCGCACCGGGGGACCCCCGCCTCGACGAGGCCGACGACGCCCTGATGAGCGGCGATCTGGACGCCGCCGAGGAGGCGTACAAGAAGATCCTCGCCGAGTCGCCGGCGGACGCCGCCGCCGAGGCCGGCCTGGCCCAGGTCGGGCTCGCCCGCCGGGTCGCCGGCGCCGACCCGCGCGTGGCGCTCGCCGCCGCCGAGGCCAACCCCGACGACGTGCCCGCCCAGCTGCTCGCCGCCGACATCGAGGTGCTCAGCGGCATGGCCGAGCAGGCGTACGCCCGCCTGGTCGACCTGGTCCGCCGCACCTCCGGCGACGACCGGGACAAGGCGCGCCAGCACCTGATCGCCCTGTTCACCGTCGCAGGCCAGGACGACCCCGCCGTCGCCTCCGCCCGCCGGGCCCTGGCCAGCGCCCTGTTCTGAGTTCCGCCGTACGCCAGCGCGGGCCGGCGTTCGCCGGCCCGCCCGACCCACGAGGACGGGAGCCCACGATGCGCCGGATCGCCGTCCTCGACGCGCCGTCCAACCTCGGGCTGCGCCCGCCCACCCCCACCGCCGTCCCCGGCTGCGGCAAGGCGCCGGGAGCACTGCGCGACCAGGGCCTGCTCGCCCGGCTGCGGGCGCGCGACGCCGGCTGCCTCACCCCGCCCCGGTACGACCCGGGCGACTGGCGCCCCGGCGACGGCGTCTGCCACGCCCCGGAGATCGCCGCGTACTCGGCGGCGCTGGCCGACCGGATCGGGGCGATCATCGACCGGGGGGAGTTCCCGCTCGTCCTCGGCGGCGACTGCTCGATCCTGCTCGGCTCGGCGTTGGCGATGCACCGGCTCGGCGAGGCGGTCGGCGGGCGGATCGGGCTCGTCTTCGTCGACGGCCACTCCGACTTCCGGCACCCCGGCAACGCCTCGTACGTCGGCGCGGCGGCCGGGGAGGACCTGGCGCTGGTCACCGGGCGGGGGCAGGCCGACCTGGCCGCGATCGAGGGGCGGCGGCCCTACTTCCGCGACATCGACGTGGTGGTCCTCGGCATCCGCGCCCAGGACGAGTACCGCCTCGACCTCCAGGCCGCCGGCATCACCACCCGGCCGGTGCCGGCGCTGCGCGCCGAGGGTGCGGCCCGCACCGCCCAGTGGGCCCACGAGGAGCTGGCCGACTGCGCCGGCTACTGGGTGCACGTCGACGTGGACGTGCTCGACCCGGCGGTGATGCCGGCGGTCGACGCCCCGGACCCGGGCGGGATCGCCTTCGCCGAGCTGGAGATCCTGCTCGCCGGTCTGGTCGACACCCCGCACTGCCTCGGCGTGGAGCTGACCGTCTTCGACCCCGACTACGACGTCGACGGCGCGTACGCTGCCGAGATCGTCAACACGGTGGTGGCCGGGCTGGCCCCGGTGACCGCACCGAGCGCCGTGCCGCCGCGCCTGCTCCCGGCCGCCCCGGAGCCCCGCCTGGTGCCGGCCGCCCCGGAGCCCCGCCTGGTGCCGGCCGCCCCGGAGCCCCGCCTGGTGCCGGCCGCCCCGGAGCCCCGCCTGCCTCCCGAGTCGCGCCCGTTCCCGGCCCCGGAGCGGCTCCTGCCCGCCGGTCCCGCCGGCCCGAGCGGTTCGGCCGCTGGTCCGCTGGCCGCCGGTGCACCGACCGACTCGCCGGCCGGGCCGGACGAGGTTGGGGGCGGGCCGGAGGGGTCGGCCGGGCTGGTGGACGATGTCGACCTCGTCGCGGGCTACCCAGCCGGCCCGACGGGTGCCGCCCCGCTGCTGGAGCCCGTCGGGCCGCCCGCCTCGGTCGGGCCGGGCCTGCTGCGCCGGGTCACCGGGGCGACCCCGGGCGACACCCCGCCGCCCCCCGAAGACGATTCCCCGCCCCGGCCGGCGGCCGGCATCGCCTGACCGAGGGCCCCGCCTCCCGCCTCCCCGCCGGCCGCCTCGCCGGCCGCCGCCTCGCCGGCCACGGCGCGGGTGCGGCGCGGGCCAGTTCGCGGGGCTCGGGCGCGCCGCCATGTCGGCGACATGGGGGCATCCCGCCGCCCCGGATACCGCTATGTCGCCGACATGGCGGCTCAGCCTAGGCCCGGCCGCCGGCCCCGGCCGACAGGCCCGGCGGCCGGTCCGTCAGGAGGCGGCCCGTCAGGAGGCGGCCAGGGCGCGCAGGAAGCGTTCGGCGATCGGGACCGCGCTCGACCCGCTCGACCCGCCCCGCTCCACGAACACCGCGAACGCCACGTCGCCCTGCCAGCCGACGAACCAGGCGTGGGTGTGCGCCGGGTCGTCGTCGTACTCGGCGGTGCCGGTCTTGCCGTGCACGGGCCCGCCGGGAACGTCCTTCAGGGCGGTGGCGGTGCCGGCGGTGACCACCTCGCGCATCATCGTGCGCAGCGGCTCCACCGACTCCGGCTTGAGCTGCGGCCCGGCGGGCGCGGCCTTGGCCGGGGCCGGGTCGACGACCAGCTTCGGCTGCTCCCAGCGGCCCCGGGCGACGGCGGCGGTGGCGGCGGCCATGGCCAGCGGGCTGACCACGGTGGTGCCCTGCCCGAACGCGGCGGCGGCCTGCTCGGCCGGTGAGCCGTTGGCGGATACCTTGCCGGTGAACGCGTCCAGGCCGAGGTCCCACTCGGCCTCCAGGCCCAGGGCCCGGCCGGTCTCGGCGAGGCCGTCGGGGCCGAGCTTCGGGGCGAGCGCGGCGAACGCCGTGTTGCAGGACTTCGCGAAGTCGGTGCGGAACGGCACCGTGCCGAGGGCGAAGTTGTCGGAGTTCTTGAACGAGCGGCCGTCCACCGTGAACGTCTTCGGGCAGGCGACCGGGCCGTCCAGGGTGACCGCGCCCCGGTCGAGCAGGCCGAGGGCACTGACCATCTTGAACGTCGAGCCGGGCGGCACCTGGGCGGTGAACGCGAGGTTCTCGCCGGCCGCCCCCGGGCCGTTCGCGGCGGCCAGCACCGCGCCGTCGCCGACCCGCACCGCCACCAGGGCGGCGCGGCGCTTCTCGCCGCGCAGGGCCGCGTCCGCGGCGTTCTGGGTGGCCACGTCGAGGGTGGTCCGCACCGCCTGACCGGGCTTCGGCTCCTGCCGGAACAGCTCCGTGCCGGTCGGCGCGACGGTGCCGTCCGGCCCGGCCCGCTCGCTGATCACGGTGAGCCCGGGCGTGCCGCGCAGCCGCTCGTCGTGCCGGCCCTGGAGGCCGCCGTGGCCGACGAGGTCGCCCTGCCGGTAGCGGTCGGGGTGGGCGGCCAGGTCGTCGGCCTGGGCCTGGTCGACCGAGCCGAGCACCGCGCGGGCGAACTCCCGGGTCGGGGCCAGGTCGAGCTTCTCGGCCCGGAACTTCGTGCCGGGCAGGTCGTAGATGCGGGATCGGATCTGCCGGTACGCCTCGTCGCGCAGCGTCACCACCTCGACGAACGCGCCCGGGTCGGCGTCGGCGAGGCGCTTGGGCAGGTCGGTCAGGTCGACCGGCGGGGTGATGGCCGGCCGGACCGCCCGGAACGCCGCGTCGAGCTGCCGCGCCACGGCCTTGGCGTCGGTGACCTCGCTCGGTTGCAGCCCGACGCGGACCACCGGCCGGGGCGTGACGATCGGCTTGCCCGCGCCGTCGAGCACCCCCGCCCGGGGCGCGGCGTCGCGGCGCAGCGCCATCCGGTCGCCGTCGGTGAGCTGCTCGTGCACCACCTGGGGCTCCCAGATCACCCGCCACTGCCCGTCGTCGCCGGTGGTCAGCCGCACCTGCCGGTCGTACTCCCAGCGGGTGCCGCCCGGCAGGGCCCAGGCCACCCGGATCCCGGCGGTCGCGACGTTCGCGTCGACCTTCGGGTCGCCGGTGCGGCGCAGGACCGGCGGGGTGTCGGCCAGCTCGCCGGAGAGCTCGCGGAGCTGACGGGTCACGTCGGCGGCGGGGACCTTGAGCCCGGCCGGGGTCACGAAGCCGACGGCCTGCAGGTCGCCCTTGCCCCAACCCGACAGGAAGGCGTCGACGGTCGGTGCGGGGCCGTCGTCGGACGAGCAGCCGACCAGCGCGCCGGCGGCCAGCACGGTGGCCGCCAGCGCCGCGAGTGACCGCCGGGCGCGGGTGCGGGCGCTGCCGCGACGGATCGGGTGCGTCTGGTGCATACGGGCGGTCCCTCCGGATCTCCGACTGACCGTCACGGTAGTACGACCGTCGCCCGCGCACCGCCCCGCCGAGCCCGTCACGTGCGGGAAGACGTGCCCCGGGGAGGTGAGGAAGGTCGCGCGCCGGGGTACACCCCAGCCGGCCGACCAGGGATCTGCAACGGGTGAAAGGACGGAGTCCCGAACCGTACGTCCGGCCGTAGGTCCGACCAAAGCACCAATCGGGAGGGCCTAGGCTGGGCGGCAGAGTGACCCACAACGCGGTGGGTCGAGGGGAGTGGCACCGATGGACCGGCGTCCGGCGATCAAACCGGGACCCGACCTCCGGCAGGACGACACCGGCCGGGACGACAGTTTCGATTCGGCAACCGACGGGGACGGCTTCGGCCGACTCGACACAGGCGTGACCGGGATGACCGGTGCGAGCATCGACACCCTCTACGACCTCGGGCTGCCCGCGGAGGCGCTGGCCGACGACGTCGAGGACGCCGAGCTCGACGAGCCGGTCCCGAACGCCGAACGCCTGGTCGCCCAGGCCGTCGCGCTGGCCGGGGACGACCACGACGCGGCGACACTGGTCGGCCGCTTCTGGCGGTTCGCCCCCGACGAGGAACTGATCGGGTTCACCGCGGAGGAGATGCTCGACGCGGCCCGCGCCCACCGGGACCTCGCCCAGCAGCGGGTGCCGGGCGAGCTGAAGCTGCGCATCCACGAGCCGGACGCCGACCAGCACCACACGGTGATCGAGATCGTCACCGACGACATGCCGTTCCTGGTCGACTCGGTGACCGCCCTGCTCAACGCCCACCACCTCGACGTGCACCTGCTGGTCCACCCGCTGGTGGTGGTGCGCCGCGAGCCGCTGGGCCGCCTCGTCGAGGTCGCCGCCGACGTGGAGCCCGACGACTCGATCGACGGGGACCTCGTCGAGAGCTGGATGCGGATCGAGATCGACCCGGTCCGCGACGCCGCCGAGCGGGAGAAGCTGCGCCGCGAGTTGCAGCGGGTGCTCACCGACGTGCGGGAGGCCGTGGAGGACTGGCCGAGGATGCGCCAGCGCGCCCTGGCCCTGGCCGACGAGCTGGCCACCGCGCGCACCTCGGACAGCCGCCCGCCGGTGCCGGAGAAGGACATCACGGACTCGGTGGAGCTGCTGCGCTGGCTGGCCCACGACCACTTCACCTTCCTCGGCTACCGGGAGTACCGGCTGGTCGACGCCCCCGGCGGCGAGGGGCCGGCGCTGGAGGCGGTGCTCGGCACGGGCCTGGGCATCCTGCGGTCGGACTCCCCGGAGGCACGGGCGCTGTCGTCGATGACGCCCGAGGCGCACGAGAAGGTGCTGGAGAAGCGCCTGCTGATCATCACGAAGGCGAACTCGCGGGCCACCGTGCACCGGTCGGCGTACCTCGACTACATCGGCTTCAAGGTCTTCGACGACGCCGGTCAGGTGGTCGGCGAGCGGCGGTTCCTCGGCCTGTTCTCCACGGCGGCGTACCGCACGAGCGTGCGGGAGCTGCCGGTGGTGCGCCGGAAGGTGGCCGAGGTGCTGGACCGCTCCGGCCTGAGCCAGCGCAGCCACTCCGGCAAGGACCTGCTCCAGATCCTGGAGACGTACCCGCGCGACGAGCTGTTCCAGATCAAGACCGAGGACCTCTACCACGCGGTGATCGGCGTGCTGCGCATGGCGGGCCGCCGGCAGCTGCGGGTGTTCCTGCGCCGCGACGCGTACGGGCGGTTCATCTCCTGCCTGATCTACCTGCCCCGGGACCGGTTCACCACGCAGAACCGGCTGCGCATGCAGGACATCCTGCTGCGCGAGCTGAACGGCGTCGGGGTGGACTACACCACCCGGGTCACCGAGTCGATGCTGGCCCGGGTGCACTTCATCGTGCGGACGGACCCGACCCGCCCGCCGGGGGACATCGACGCGGACCTGCTCGCCGAGGAGCTGGCCGACGCGACCCGGCTGTGGGACGACGACTACCGCCTGGTGCTGGAGCGCAAGCTCGGCGACGAGCAGGCCAAGCACCTGTTCAGCCGGTACGCCGACGCGTTCCCGGAGGGCTACAAGGACGGGCACACGCCGTACGAGGCGATGAAGGACCTGGCGAAGCTGGAGCTGCTGGAGGAGCCCGGCCAGCTGGAGATGCACCTGTTCCGCAAGCAGCTCGCCCCGCGCGCGGGCGTCGGCCGGGACGCCGACGTCGACGAGACGATGGACGTGCGGTTCAAGGTCTACCGCTACGGCGAGCCGATGATGCTGTCGGCGGTGCTGCCGGTGCTGCACTCGCTCGGCGTGAAGGTGGTCGACGAGCACCCGTACGAGGTGGAGCGCGTCGACGGGCGGATCTGGCTGTACGACTTCGGGCTGCGGCTGCCCGAGGGGCACCAGGAGCTGGCCGAGGTGCGCCCGCACGTGGAGAACGCCTTCGCGGCGGCGTGGCGGGGCGAGGCCGAGGTGGACGGCTTCAACGAGCTGGTGCTGCGCGGCGGGCTCACCTGGCGGCAGGTGGTGGTGCTGCGGGCGTACGCGAAGTACCTGCGGCAGACCGGGACGGTCTTCTCGCAGGACTACATGGAGCAGACGTTCATCGCGTACCCGAGGATCGCCGCGCTGCTGGTGGAGCTGTTCGAGGTGCGGTTCGCCCCGGGCGAGGCGAGCGTCGAGCAGCGCCGCGAGCGCGGCGGCGAGCTGGTGGCGGCGGTCAAGGCGGCGCTGGACGACGTGGCCAGCCTCGACCAGGACCGCATCCTGCGCTCCTACCTCACGCTGATCCAGGCCACCCTGCGCACCAGCTTCTACGCCAAGCCGGTCGGCGGCCGGCCGAAGCCGTACGTGGCGTTCAAGCTGGACCCGCAGGCCATCCCGGACCTGCCGGCCCCGCGCCCGCGGTTCGAGATCTTCGTCTACTCGCCCCGGTTCGAGGGCGTGCACCTGCGCTACGGGCCGGTGGCCCGGGGCGGGCTGCGCTGGTCCGACCGGCGGGAGGACTTCCGCACGGAGGTGCTCGGCCTGGTCAAGGCGCAGATGGTGAAGAACGCCGTGATCGTGCCGGTGGGCGCGAAGGGCGGCTTCGTGCTCAAGCAGAAGCCGGGTGACCGGGACGAGGCGGTCGCCTGCTACCAGGAGTTCGTCGGCGCGATGCTCGACGTCACCGACAACATCGTCGCCGGTGAGATCGTGCCGCCCGAGGACGTGGTCCGGCACGACGCGGACGACCCGTACCTGGTGGTGGCGGCGGACAAGGGCACCGCCACGTTCTCCGACATCGCCAACGAGATCTCGGCGGGGCACCAGTTCTGGCTGGGCGACGCGTTCGCCTCGGGCGGTTCCGCCGGGTACGACCACAAGAAGATGGGCATCACCGCCCGGGGCGCCTGGGAGTCGGTGAAGCGGCACTTCCGGGAGCTGGGGCACGACACCCAGGCCCAGGACTTCACGGTGGTCGGCGTCGGCGACATGTCCGGCGACGTGTTCGGCAACGGAATGCTGCTCAGCGAGCACATCCGGCTGGTGGCCGCGTTCGACCACCGGCACATCTTCCTCGACCCGGACCCGGACGCCGCCGGCTCGTACGCCGAGCGGAAGCGGCTGTTCGACCTGCCCCGGTCGTCGTGGGAGGACTACGACGAGAAGCTGATCTCCGCCGGTGGCGGGGTGTACCCGCGCGCCGCGAAGTCGGTGCCGGTGTCGCCGCAGGTCCGCGCCGTGCTCGGGCTGGACGACGACGTCACCCAGCTCTCGCCGCAGGAGCTGATGAAGGCGATCCTGACGGCCCCGGTGGACCTGTTCTGGAACGGCGGCATCGGCACGTACGTCAAGGCGTCCTCGGAGACCAACGCGGAGGTGGGCGACAAGTCCAACGACGCGATCCGGGTCGACGGGCGGAGCCTGCGCTGCCGGGTGGTCGGCGAGGGCGGCAACCTGGGCTGCACCCAGCTCGGCCGGATCGAGTACGCCCTCGCGGGCGGGCGGATCTACACCGACTTCATCGACAACGCGGCCGGGGTGGACTGCTCCGACCACGAGGTGAACATCAAGATCCTGCTCAACACGGCGGTCGCCGACGGGGAACTGACCGTGCCGGAGCGCGACGAGCTGCTGGCCGGGATGACCGACGAGGTCGCCGAGCTGGTGCTGCGCGACAACTACGACCAGGCCCGCGCGATCAACAACTCGCAGGCGCAGGCCGCCTCGCTGCTGCCGGTGCACCGGCGGATGATCAACGAGCTGGAGCGCTCGGGCGCGCTGAACCGGGCGCTGGAGGCGCTGCCGCCGGACGAGGAGCTGGCGGCCCGCACCGAGACCGGGCTGACCGCGCCGGAGTTCGCGGTGCTGCTCGCGTACACGAAGATCGTGCTGGAGCGGGAGATCCTGGCTGAAGGGCTCGCGGACGAGGAGTGGACGACCGACGTCCTGGTCAACTACTTCCCGACGCCGATGCGCGAGCGGTTCGCCGACCGGATGGGCCAGCACCGGCTGCGCCGCGACATCGTCACCACCGTGCTGGTGAACGAGGCGATCAACCGGGGCGGCATCACGTTCGTCTTCCGGGTGGTCGAGGAGACGGCTGCGTCGGCGGCGGACGTGATCCGCGCGTACGTGGTGGTCCGCGAGGTGTTCGGGCTGCGCGAGCTGTGGGACGCGGTCGAGGCGCTGGACAACAAGGTCGACCCGGAGCTGCAGACCGCCGTCTACCTGGACACCCGGCGGCTGCTCGACCGGGCGGTGCGCTGGCTGGTGACCAACCGGCGTTCCCCGCTGGACGTGCCGGCGGAGATCGCCCGGCTGCGCGACGGGGTGGCCCGGCTGCTGCCCGGCCTGGAGAACCTCTTCTACGGCAGCGAGCGGGAGGGCATCGCGGCCCACATCGACGCGATGACCTCGCGGGGGCTGCCGCGCGGGCTGGCCGAGCAGGCGACCCGGCTGATGTACAGCTTCGGCCTGCTGGACGTGGTGGAGACGGCGGCGACCAGCGGCCGGGACGTCGGCGAGGTGGCCTCGGTCTACTTCGTGCTCTCCGACCGGTTCCGGGTCGACTCGCTGCTGTCGAAGATCTCCCTGCTGCCCCGGGCGGACCGCTGGCAGACCCTGGCCCGGATGGCGCTGCGCTACGACCTGTACGCCGCGCTGGCCGCGCTCACCGCGGAGGTGCTCGGCTCGACGCCGGACTCGCTGCCGCCGCTGGAGCGGGTGGAGCAGTGGGAGCAGTCCAACGCGACGTCGATCCACCGGGCCCGGCGGGCGATGGGGGAGTTCGACGACTCGCGGGCGGACCTCGCCGCGCTGTCGGTGCTGCTGCGCCAGATCCGCACGCTGGTGCGCACCTCGGCGGCCTGAGCCGGGTCGCGGGTGCGGGGCGCGGCCGGTCGGGCATCCGACCGGCCGCGCCCCGCACGGCCGAACCGTCCGGTCAGCCGGTCATCGTGGCGAACACGATGACGTTGTCCACGTAGCTGCCCGCCGCCTGGTCGAACTGCCCGCCGCAGGTGACGACCCGCAGGCCGGCCCGGTCGTTGGGTCCGTAGACCAGCTCGGTGGGGAAGGCGGCCTTCGGGTACGCCCGCACCTCGTCGACCGTGAAGGTGACGCGGCTGCCGTCGTCCCGGGCCACCTCGATGGTGTCGCCCGGCTGGAGCGCGCCGAGGGAGTAGAACACGGCGGGGCCGCCGACCTTCGCCGAGTCGACGTGGCCCACGACGACGGCGTTGCCGATCTCGCCGGGGCTCGCGCCCGGGGAGTACCAGCCGGCGCTCAACGCCTGCTCCAGCGGGGGAACCTGGACGGTGCCGTCCGGGTTGGTGCCCAGCGTCATGATCGGTGCGTCGACGCCGATGCGGGGGATCCTGATGGTGGTCGGGGTTGCCCGGGCCAGGCCGGCCGTCGGCTGCCCCCCGTCCGCCGCCTCCGTGTCGGCGTCGAGGGGCCCCTGACCGGCGACGTTCCCGCCGTCGTCCGTGACCCCACCGACGCGGTCGGGGCCGGCCTGGGTGACCGGCTGGGGCGGGCGGGGGGTGGGCGCGGCGCGCATGGAGGCGCCGACCATCCCGGCGCCCACCATGGCGAGCAGGACGACGACGGCCGCGCCGGCGGCGCGCCACGGTGTCCCGTGGCGGCCGCCGGCCGGTGTCGCCGTCACGTCAGGCGAGGGACCCATTGGCCCGCCGCCGCCGCATCAGCACGATGCCGCCGAGCGCCGCGGCGCCCATCATGCTCGCCCCGGTGGTGGCGAGCCCACGGTCGGTGCCGCCGGCCGCGCCGCCGTCACCGCCCTCGACGTGGCCGCGCGGGAGCACGACCAGCTCGCCCTCGGCGCAGGAGCCCTTCAGCTCGTAGCGGCCCGGGGCGGCGTCCTCGGCGACCTCCGCCTCGCCGTAGTAGACGAAGTCCTTCTTGTGCTCCCAGGACTTCTCCTCGCCGTACCCCTTGTCCTCGCCGTAGCCGGAGTCCTCGCCGTAGCTGGAGTCCTTGCCGTAGCCGGAGTCCTCGCTCGACCAGTCCTTCTCGGCCTTCTTCTCGGACTTGTCCCCGTAGCCCTTCTCGGCCTCCTGGTCGTGCTCGTAGCCGCTCCACTCGCCGGACGAGTCGTCGGCGGCGCCGCCGCCCTTGCCGCCCTTGGCCTTCTCGTCCTCCTTGGCCTTGGACTTCTCGTCTTCCTTGGCCTTCTCGTCTTCCTTGGCCCCGCCGTGCTCCTCGCCGGCCTTCTCCTCGGCCCAGGCGCCCTCTTCCTCGCCCTGGTAGCCGTGGTCCTCCTCCGCCGGGTGCAGCTTGACCTTGCCGGTGACCTCGGACCAGACGGCGGCGTGCTCCTGGGCCTCGGGGCAGATCTCCAGGATCTTGACCTTCTCGCCGGGCTTGACGACGTGCGGCTTGGCATAGACCTTGCCGTCGCGGGTCTCGCCGTCGTAGTGGCCGTCCGCGAACGCGATCCCCGGCGTGAACACCAGCAGGGACGCGCCGCCGAGCGCGGCACCCGCAACGACCTTCCCGAGCATCTTGTTTGCCATGACCTGCGTCACTCCATCCCTCTTCGTCCTGAGCCCGACGTCAGCCGAGCTACCCACGACGTTAGCCCTGTTCGCGAGCTATCAGGGGAAAGATTCGTGTTTTACAGTTTGCCTGGGCATGAGGGGGAAGGCCGCTTAAGCGTGGTTGACGCCATGTGTCGGATGAATCGGGTCGGTCGACGGGGTTGCGACCGGCCGGGCGTTCCCGCACTCTTTCGAGGAGGGAGGGGCGCTCACGTGCGGCGTCCCGGTCGGCGCCTCCGGTGCTCCGACGCCCTCACCGGGCTGCTCGTCCCCGGTGGGTGGGGCCGCCCGGCATCGAACCATTGCCATGGAAGCGCTCCCATGCAAGAATTCCCTCACGCGGTACGGGGAGCCACACCGCGCAAGGCAGATGTCGAGGGCACCGGTTCCACCGGACGACGTCCGCCGCCCGACCGGCCGTTCCACGCGCCGGTCGCGCACCACCACCACACTGCCCGTCCGGGTCGGGCACCCCCGAAATCCCCCGTGGCGCCGTCGATGTCCTTTCGATGTCGCGCGCCGTTCCGCCGGGCCGCGAGTCCGGTCTCGCCCAAGGAGATCAGTGGCATGAGTATGAGGAAGAGACTGTCCGGCCGTCGCCGGGCGCTCGCACTGACCGGTGCGGGCGCGCTGGTCGCCGGCGGTCTGGTGACCATTCCGGTCACCGCGGCCCAGGCCGCGACCCAGTGCAGCGTCGACTACACCACCAACGACTGGGCCGGCGGCTTCACCGGCAGCGTCACCATCAAGAACATCGGCGACGCCGTCTCGTCCTGGAATCTCGGCTTCACCTTCCCGAACAGCAGCCAGAAGGTCGTGCAGGGCTGGTCGGCGAAGTGGAGCCAGAGCGGGCAGAACGTCACCGCCACGAACGAGTCCTACAACGGCTCGATCGCCAGCGGCGGCAGCGTGACCCTCGGCTTCAACGGCTCGTGGAGCGGCAGCAACCCGAAGCCCACCTCGTTCACCCTGAACGGCGTGGTCTGCAACGGCGGCACCACCAACCCCACCACGCCGCCGCCGACCACCACCCCGCCGACGACGCCCCCGCCGACCACCCCGCCGCCCACGACGCCCCCGCCCACCACCCCGCCGGGGCAGAAGGTGGACAACCCGTACCTGAACGCCAAGGGGTACGTGAACCCGGAGTGGAAGGCCAAGGCCGAGTCCGTCGCGGGCGGCAACCGGGTGTCCAACACCCCCACCGCCGTGTGGATCGACCGGATCGCCGCCATCAACGGCACCCCGGACAGCAGCTCCAACGGGGCCATGGGCGTGCGTAACCACCTGGACGCCGCGCTGGCCCAGGGCGCGAACTACATCCAGTTCGTCATCTACAACCTGCCCGGCCGCGACTGCGCCGCGCTCGCCTCCAACGGCGAGCTGAAGCCGGACGAGCTGCCCCGCTACAAGACCGAGTACATCGACCCGATCGCCGCGATCCAGCGCGACTCGAAGTACTCCAGCCTGCGGATCATCAACATCATCGAGATCGACTCGCTGCCCAACCTGGTGACCAACACCTCGGACAAGCCGGGCGGCACGGCGACGTGCGACACGATGAAGGCCAACCGCGGGTACGTCGAGGGCGTGGGCTACGCCCTGGCGAAGCTGGGCGCGATCGGCAACGTCTACAACTACATCGACGCCGGCCACCACGGCTGGCTGGGCTGGGACAGCAACTTCAGCCCGAGCGCCACGATCCTGCGTGAGGCCGCCGGCGCGTCCGGCAGCACCCCGGCCAACGTGCACGGCTTCATCGTGAACACCGCGAACTACTCGGCTCTCAAGGAGCCGTACTTCAAGGTCACCGACACGGTGAACGGCCAGAGCGTCCGCCAGTCCAAGTGGGTCGACTGGAACTTCTACGTCGACGAGCTCTCCTTCGCCCAGGCGTTCCGCAACGAGCTGGTCTCCAAGGGCTTCGCCAGCAACATCGGCATGCTGATCGACACCTCCCGCAACGGCTGGGGCGGCTCCGCCCGGCCCACCGGCCCGGGTGCGATGACCAGCGTGGACACCTACGTCAACGGCGGCCGGGTCGACCGGCGCTTCCACGCCGGTAACTGGTGCAACCAGGCCGGCGCGGGCCTCGGCGAGCGTCCCAAGGCCGCTCCGGAGCCGGGCATCGACGCCTACGTCTGGGTGAAGCCCCCGGGTGAGTCGGACGGTTCCAGCACCGAGATCCCGAACAACGAGGGCAAGGGCTTCGACCGGATGTGCGACCCGACCTACACCGGTAACGCCCGCAACGGCAACAGCATGAGCGGCGCGCTGTCGGGTGCCCCGATCTCGGGTGCCTGGTTCCCGGCGCAGTTCGCCCAGCTGATGCAGAACGCCTACCCGCCGCTCTCCTGACCAGGCGGAAGGCCTACCGGCCGCCGCGGGAGTGAGGCACCGCGCCGGCAGGTTCCCCCCGGCCCCTGGTCCGACCGTCCACCGGTCGGGCCAGGGGCCCCCGCCTGTTCCTGGCCCGTCAGGTCCGGGCCGGTGTGTGCCTGGTCGGTGTGTGCCTGGCCCTCAGGCCCGAGCCGGTGAGGTGCGGGCCGGTCAGGGCACCGTCCGCTCCACCGCCGCCCGGCCCTGCTCGGCCAGGTCCCGGCGGGCCCGCTCGATGTTCTCCGGGGTCGGGTCCTGGCCCCGCGCCAGCACCAGGTCCTCCGGGTCCCACGGCTGCTCCGCGCCGGTGCGGATGTTGTCCCCGCCAGCACCCGTGCCCCCGCCGTACGGGTCGCCGAGCAGGTCCTCGGTCGAGCCGACCCCCTCCACGGCCTCCCCCGGCCCGGCGAAGGACGGGTTGTCCCGGTCGGCCCCGCCGCCGGTACGCAGCTGCGGCACCGTGCTCTCGTCGTCCACCGCCGCCGCCACCTCGGGGCTCTCCTCCAGCGGTCGCCCCGCGTTCGGTTCGCGCTCCGTCATCCTGCTGCCCTCCTGTGCGCCAGGTGCTGCCTGATCCCCCTGGCGTACCCCGCAGGGCCGGGGGCATGCCGACGACGCCGGACCCCGGTCGGCCCCGCTCGTCGCCCCGGTCGGCTGCTGCTCGCCGCGAACGGGAACTGTCCAGGAATCAGAGGGCGGACGCCGACGCGCCCCGGCCGTGGTCGGCCGGGGCGCGCGCAGCGGGGACGGTCAGCGGCCGAGCACCCGGTCCAGGAAGTCGCGGTACCCGCGTACCGCGATCCGGAGCTGCTCGGTGTCGTCGTCGCCGGTCTGCTGCCAGTCGCCCAGCTTGTTCTTCTGCTCCGCGAGCGCGGCGGCCAGCGCTTCGATCGCCTCCCCGACCAGCGACTCGGCCTGGCCGGCGGCGGCCCGGGGGTCGTCGACGAACCGGAGCTGGACGTCGCGCCAGCGGTCCCGGAAGTCCTGGGCGGTGCCGGGCTCGAAGAGCGTGGCGGCGTCCTCGGGCACGGCGCCCGTGGTGGGCCGGGCCGCCGCCGTGACCGCGGCGACGCCGTCACGCGTGTGCGCGCCGGCACCGTCACGTGCATCCGCGGCGACGCCGTCCCGTGCGTCCGCGCCGGCACCGAGGGCGGACGGGGCGTCGTCCCGCGCGTCCGGGTCGATCATGCCGGGCTCGGGTCGGCCGTACCCGGCCGCGCCGGCGACCACCGCGTCGGTCTGGTCGCGGTCCGCGCCGGCCCGCCCGTCGACCGCGTGGCGGGCCCCGGTGCGCCCGTCTCCCGGCTCGTCGGTCGTCCACCGGGACCGGTCGTGCAGCCGGTCGGCGGCGGTCGGGTCGGCCCGCTCGTCGTCGAACGCGTCCGTCCTGCCCGGCGCGCCGTCGCCCGGCCGGGCGGTGTCCTCGCCGCGCGGGTCCCGCTCGTCCTCGGGGCGGCCGCTGGCCATCGCCGAGGCCGCGACCGCGCCGCCGACCGTGGTCGCCCCGAACGCGGTCGGCAGCGGGGCCGGCTCGTGGAACTCGGGCGCGCTGTCGCCGCGCTCGTCGGCGACGGCCGGGTCGTCGAAGGTGCCCCGGTCGTCCAGCACGTCCTCGGGCACCTCGGCGCGGCCCTCGACGTCCCGGCCCCTGCGGGCCGCCGCGTCACCGGTCGTCCCGCCCGGGGGCGGCACCGGCACCGGCGCGGACCTGACGGCCTCGGGGTGGTCGCTGCTCACCTGCTGTTCCTGGCGCATCTGGCTCTCCTCAACGGCTCGTGACGTCGTGCGGACGGTCGACCGGCGTCTGCTTCGCCTCCCGGGACGCGCTGTCCGGCTGGCGCTGCTCCGGGTGGTGCTGCTCGGGCCGGCGGTGCTCCGGGTGCGGCTGGTCTGGGTGCTGCTGGTCCGGGTCGCGCTGCTCGGGGACGCGGGCGGCCACCGGGTCCGCGCCCTGCCCGGGGACGCGGGCGGCCACCGGGTCCGCGCCGAGCAGGTCGGCGAAGAGCGCCCGGTAGTGGACGACGGCCTGGCGCAGCTCCTCGGTGCCGGCCTCGCCGCGCTCGTTGCGCAGCCGGATCTCGTGGGCGTCCCGGTAGTGGGAGAGGGTCCGAGCGTGTTCGACGGAGAGGTGGGCGATCTGGTCGGAGAAGTCCCCGGTCGGGTACCCGCGCTCGGCGACGAGCCGGCCGACCAACTCGTCCGCGTCGCGGACCGTCTCGGCGGGGGAGTCGACGAAGCGGACCTGGAGCTCCTCCCACGCCGCCGCGTACCGGGCCCGGGACTCGGGGGTGAGCGGGGTGAGCGTCAGCTCCGCGTGCCGGCGTTCCCGGTCCCGCAGCTCCCGCTCGGCGTCGGCGCGGCTGTCCCGCTCGGCGACCACCCGGTCGTACTCGGGCCCGAACCGGGACCGCAGCGCGCGGCGGCGGGCGACCTGCCGGCCGACGCCGGCCAGGGCCGCGACCACCACGAGTACGACGAGAACTATGACGATTACCTGCGTGGGCGACATGGCTCCTCCTTCGTCCCTCCGGTATTCCCTCCGGTCGCTGATCGCCAATCCCGATCCGGGCGACTTTCCTGGGCGATCGGCGGATGCCGGGTGACGGATGGGGGGTTCCCGCCCTGATGGGTCCGGACTCCGATACAGCGGAGCGTGCCGGGGCGAGCGCACCGGGCGAGAGGCCGGTACCGCATCCGCCGACGATTACGTATCCTGCCCAAGGCGCCCGTGCCGGTGCCCCGGTGCCAGGGCGGCGAAGCCTGGCCGGTGCCGGTGCCACCCGCTGCCACACGTTCCGGGCGAGGTCTGATGAACACCCGCGACTGGCCGATCCGCTCGAAGCTGACGGCCCTGGTCGTAGCGCCGGTCAGCGCGCTGCTGGCCCTGTGGATCTTCGCAACCACGCTCGCCTTCGGCCCCGCGCTGGACCTGCTCTCCGCGGGCACCCTCCTCTACGACTTCGGCCGGCCCGGGGAGACCGTCGTCGCCGAGCTGCAACGCGAGCGCCGGCTGACCGTGGTGCAGCTCGCCGGCACCGCCGAGCTGCCGGAGCTGACCGAGCAGCGGCGACGCACCGACGTCGCGGTCGCCGAACTGCGCCGCCGGGTCAACGGCGAGCGACTGCGCGACGCCGCCGGCGACCTGCTCGACGCCCGGCTCGACGGGCTGCTCGGCGCGCTGGACGCGCTGCCCGCCGGCCGGGGGTTCATCGACCGTCGCCAGGTGGACCGGACGGGCGCGATCGGCCTCTACAGCGGCATGGTGGGCGCGGCCTTCCAGGCGTTCACCGCGCTGGCCGCCCTGCCCGACAACGACCTCAACCGGCAGGCGCTGGCGCTCACCGCGCTCGGCCGGTCCCGGGAGCTGCTCGGGCAGGCCGACGCGCTGCTCGCCGGGGTGCTCGTCACCGGGCGCTACGCCACGGGCGAGCACACCCAGCTCGTCCAGGTCATCGGCAACCAGCGGTTCCTGACCGAGTCGGCGGTGGCCGACCTGCCGGCGGACGACCGGGCGGCCTACCAGCGGCTGGCCCAGAGCGAGGCGTTCGTCCGGTTGCGCGTCCTCCAGGACGAGCTGGTGCGGGCCGATCCCGGCCGGGCGCCGCGGCTGGACGCCCGCGCCTGGGAGACCAGCCAGGAGGCGGTCCAACGTGGACTGCGCGACTTCGAGCTCACCCAGGCCGACGCGATCGCCGACCGGACGGTGCCGGTGGCGGTCGGCATCCTGGCCCGGCTCGGGGTGGCCGGCGTGCTCGGGCTCGCCGCGATCGTGGCGTCGGTGCTGTTCTCGCTGCGGGTCGGCCGGTCGCTGGCGCGGCGGCTCACCGCCGTGCGCGACGCCGCCCTGGAGATGGCCGAGCGCCGGTTGCCGGACGTGGTGACCCGGCTGCGTCGCGGCGAGGACGTCGACGTGGCCAGGGAAGCCCCGCCGCTGCAGTACGGCGAGGACGAGATCGGCCAGGTGGGGCGCGCGTTCACCGAGGTGGGCCGGACGGCCGTCCGTTCCGCCGTGGACGAGGTGACCCTGCGGCGCGGGCTCAACGAGGTCTTCCTCAACATCGCCCGGCGCAGCCAGGGGCTGGTGCACCGGCAGCTCGCCCTGCTGGACCGGATGGAGCGCCGCGTCGAGGACCCGGACGAGCTGGCCGAGCTGTTCCGGGTGGACCACCTGGCCACCCGGTTGCGCCGGCACGCCGAGGACCTGGTGATCCTCGCCGGGGCCGCGCCGGGCCGGGGCTGGCGCAATCCGGTCGCGATGGTCGACCTGGTGCGGGGCGCGATCTCCGAGGTGGAGTCGTACGACCGGGTCGACATCGCCGACGTGCAGCCCGCCGCCACCGTCGGCCGGGCCGTCGGCGACGTCATCCACCTGCTGGCCGAGCTGATCGAGAACGCCACCGCGTTCTCCCCGCCCGGCACCCGCGTCACCGTGCGGGGGCAGAGCCTGCCCAACGGGTACGCCGTGGAGATCATCGACCAGGGGCTGGGCATGTCCGCCCCGGCGCTGGAGGAGGCCAACCGCAGGCTGGCGACTCCGCCGGAGTTCGACCCGGCCGACAGCGCCCGGCTCGGGCTGTTCGTGGTCGCCCGGCTCGCCGCCCGGCACGGCGTCCGGGTGCAGCTGCGGCCGGCCGCCCAGGGCGGGGTCACCGCCGTGGTGCTGATCCCGCACGACCTGGTGACCAGCGAGCCGCCGCCCGGCCCGCCCGGCGGGCTGGAGGCGCAGGGCACGGCCGACGACCGGCGGATGGCCAAGGTGACCCGGCTCAACACGCTGCCCCGGCCCCGGTCCGCCCGGATCACCCGGGAACGCGGCGACTCGTCGACCGCCGTGGTGCCGCTGGTGCCCAGCCGCTCCGTGCCGGCCGATCCGGGCGGCGACGGCGACGGCCTGCCCCGGCGGGTGCGCCGACGTGGCCCCACCACCCGCCCCCGGCCGACGGCCCAGGACGCCCCGGCCCCGCGCGCCCCGGAGGAGGCCCGCCGGCTGATGTCCGCGCTCCAGGCCGGCACGGCCCGGGGCCGCCGGGACGGTGCGGCCGGCACCACCGCCGCCGACCTGCCCGCGGTCGGCGACGGCACCGCCCCGCCCGCCGCCGCCCCGATCTCGCCCGCCGCACCCACCCCGACCACCGCCGCCGACGCGACACCGGAACCGGACGCCCCGGCGGCGCCCCCGCAACAACCCACGACCGCAACTGAGAGGGACGCCTAGTGGTGCACACGACGAAGCCGAACGTCGATCTCGACTGGTTGCTCGACGAGCTGGTGGAGCGCCTACCAGCCGCCCGTGAGGCGGTGGTGCTCTCGGCGGACGGGCTGCTGCTCGGCGCCTCCGCCGAGCTCGACCGGACGGCCGCCGAGCACCTCTGCGCCCTGGCCTCCGGCTTCTCCAGCCTGGCCAAGGGCGCCAGCCGGCACCTCGCCGCCGGCGGGGTGCGGCAGACGGTGGTGGAGATGGAGTCGGCGTACCTCTTCGTCACCGCCGCCGGTCAGGGCGCGTGCCTCGCGGTCGTCGCCGAGGCCGACGCGGACATCGGGCTGGTGGCGTACGAGATGGCGATGCTGGTGATCCGGGTGGGCGAGAACCTGGCGGCGCCGGTCCGGGCCTCCTCCGGTGGGGCCGATGCGGGCTGAGTCCCCGGGGCCGCAGCACGAGTGGTTGGACGGCGACGCGGGCCCGGTCGTCCGGCCGTACACGCTGACCGGCGGGCGGGTCCGGCCGCCGGTCGGCCTCGACCTGGTGGCGTTCGTGCTCGCCGGCCGGAGTGCGGACCCGGCGGCCCACCCGCGGCTGCACCCGGAGCACCGCCGCCTGGTGGAGCTCGCCCGGCGGCCGGTCCCGGTCGCCGAGCTGGCCGCCGAGCTGGACCTCGCGGTGGGTGTGGTCCGGGTGCTCGTCGGCGACCTGCTCGCCCGTGGCCTGGTCTCGGTGCACGAGCCGGCCGGCACCGCGTTCCTACCCGACGACAACATCCTCAAGGCGGTGGTCAATGGACTCCGTGCGCTATGACCGGAACGGGTCCGGGGTGCGGATCCCGCTGGCCCTGAAGATCCTCATCGCGGGCGGCTTCGGCGCCGGCAAGACGACGCTGGTGAGCGCGCTGAGCGAGGTCCGGCCGTTGCAGACCGAGGAGGTCCTCACCGGTGCCGGGATCGGCGTGGACGACCTGTCGGGCGTGGAGGGCAAGTCCACCACCACGGTGGCGATGGACTTCGGCCGGATCACCATCAACGAGGACCTCCAGGTCTACCTGTTCGGCACCCCGGGACAGGACCGGTTCTGGTTCCTCTGGGACGAGCTGGCCTTCGGGGCGCTCGGGGCGGTGGTGCTCGCCGACACCCGCCGGCTGGCCGACTGCTTCCCGTCGATCGACTACTTCGAGCAGCGGAACATCCCGTTCGTGGTCGGGGTGAACTGCTTCGACGATGGCCGCCGGTTCAGCCTGGACGCCGTACGCCAGGCCCTGGACCTCGACCCGGGCGTGCCGCTGTTGTTCTGCGACGCCCGGGACCGGCAGTCCGGCAAGCTGGTGCTGATCTCCCTGGTCGAGCACGTCGCCCGGCAGCGCGGCGAGCCGGTTCCGGCCTGACCCGGCCGCGCGGGCAAGGACCCGGACCGACGTGGGTAGGGATCCGGACCGACGCGGGTAAGGAACCGGGGTGAGGGGCGCGGACGGCGGGCCGGGACGGCCGGCGACGGACAACAGCGGAAGGCGGACCGGATGACCGGGCAGCAGACGATCGTCCACCTCGGGTGCTACACGGCGGCCAGCGGCGGGCGGGGCGAGGGGATCGTCGCCGCCCGGCGCGACCCCGTGACGGGCGCGCTGACCCCGCTCGGCACCGCCGCGGCGACCCCGTCGCCGTCCTTCCTCACCCGGCATCCCACCCTGCCGGTGCTCTACGCCGCCAACGAGCTGCCCGAGGGGGAGGTCAGCGCGTTCCGGGTCGGCCCGGACGGCGACCTGACCCCGCTCGGCTCGCGCGGCACCGGCGGCGGCGAGCCCTGCCATCTGGCGGTCACCTCCGACGGCGGGCACCTCGTGGCGGCCAACTACGGCGGCGGGAGCCTGGCGGTGTTCCCGCTCGACCCGACGGGCGCGCCGGGCGACCGCAGCGACCTGGTGGTGCACGACGGCCGCGGGCCCGACCCGCAGCGGCAGGAGAAGGCGCACTGCCACATGGTCTCCCCGGCGCCGGGCGGCGGGCCGCTGCTCGCCGTCGACCTGGGGACCGACTCGGTCTACCGGTACGACCTCGACGCGGCCTCCGGGCGGCTGGTGCCCCGGGCGCCCCGGGTGCACGCCCCGGCCGGCTCCGGCCCCCGCCACCTGGCCCGGCACCCCGACGGCCGGCGCTGCTGGCTGGTCGGCGAGCTGGACGCCACGGTCACCGCGTACGAGCTGACCGTCGACGGGGCGCTGCACCAGCGGGGCCGGGTGGACGCCAGCATCCGCGCCGGGCACGTCCAGCCTTCCGAGATCGCCGTCGGCGTGGACGGGCGCTTCCTCTACGTCGGCAACCGGGGCGTCGGCACGGTGTCGGTCTTCGCCCTCGCCGCAGAGCTGCCCGAGCCGGTGGCGGAGGTGGAGACCGGCGGGGAGTGGCCCCGGCACTTCGCCCTGACCGGCGAGCACCTCTACGTCGCCGACGAGCGCGCCGACATGGTCCGGGTGTTCCGGGTGGACGCCGCGACGGGGGTCCCGACGCCGGTCGGGGAGCCCGTGGCGCTGCCCAGCCCGACCTGCGTCCTGCCGTGACCGCCAGCGGTTCCGGCCCTGATCAGGGGCGTGTCAGCGACCTCGGGGCACCGGGTCGTCACTCAGCGTAGGAAAAGTGATGACATCTGTCTCTCCTGAGTAACTTTCGTCCGAACGGACGTGGCAGTACCAGCAGCGGGTCCGCAAGATGGTCACCGTGTCAGGCCGCCATCGCATGCAGTCAGGTATCCGCGGAGCGGGCGCAGTCGCGTCGGCGACGGCGCTCGTCGTCGTCATCGCGGGTGCCTGGTTCGGCTACCGGGGGCTGGTCCAGCCCGCCTGTTCGGGGCAGGTCCAGCTGTCGGTGGCGGCGGCCCCCGAGCTGGCCCCGGCGGTGCAGGCCGCCGCGGCCCAGTGGATGGCCGACGGGGCGGCGGTCGGCGGCACCTGCATCGCCGTGAACGTCTCGGAGTCCGAGCCGGTGGACGTCGCCGCCGCGGTGGCCGGCAAGCACGGGGTGCAGCTGGCCGGCGTCGGCCAGGCCAGTGGCACGGCGGTCACCCCGGACGTGTGGGTGCCGGACTCCTCGACCTGGCTGCTGCGGCTGAAGAACGCCGGGGCCACCGCGTTCGCCCCGGGCAACGGCGCGTCCATCGCCCGCAGCCCGGTGGTGGTGGCGGTGCCCGAGCCGGTCGCCGAGACCCGGTTCGGCTGGCCGGAGAAGAAGCTGACCTGGACCGACCTGCTGCGCCAGGTGAGCAGCAGCAAGCCGATCCGCGCCGGGATCGTCGAGCCGACCCAGGACGCGGCCGGACTCTCGGGGCTGCTGTCGCTGACCGCCGCCGCGAGCGGGGCGGGCGGCGACGCGCAGCAGGCGACCACGGGGGCCCTGCGTGCGCTGGCCACCGGCCGTTCCGCGCTGCGCGAGGACCTGCTGGCCCGGTTCCCGCGTTCCTCCGACCCGACGGCGATCGCCTCCGGCCTCGGCGCCGCCGCGCTGTCGGAGGAGGACGTGATGGCGTACAACGAGCGGAAGCCGCCGATCCCGCTGGCGGCGCTCTACCTGGAGCCGTCGCCGATGCCGCTGGACTACCCGTACGCGGTGCTGCCGGGCATCGAGCCGGCGAAGCAGGCCGCCGCGAAGGTGCTGTTCGAGGTGCTCACCACGCCGGGCTTCCGCAACCGGCTGGCCGAGCGGTCGCTGCGCGCGCCGGACGGCAACTGGGGCGACGGCTTCAAGGCGCCGCAGGGCGCGCCGAGCCCGGCTGGTGGGGCGGCGACCGCGCCGGCGCCGGGTGGCAACGGCGCGGGGGGCCTGGACCCCGTCGCGATAGAGCGTGCCGTCTCCAGCTGGTCCATCGCCACCCAGTCCGGGCGCATGCTCTGCGTCATCGACGTCTCCGGGTCGATGAAGCAGCCGGTGCCCAGCGCCAACAACGCCACCCGGGAGCAGGTGACGGTCGCGGCGGCCAGCCGGGGCCTGAACCTCTTCGACGACTCCTGGTCGATCGGGCTGTGGACCTTCTCCACCGAGCTGGTCGGCAGCCTCGACTACCGGGAACTGGTGCCGATCAACCCGCTGTCCAGCAACCGCAGCCGACTGGAGCAGGGGCTGGCCACGATCCGGCCCTCCAGCGGCGACACCGGCCTGTACGACACGATGCTGGCCGCCTACAAGGCGGTGCAGGAGGACTGGGAGCCGGGGCGGGTCAACTCGATCGTGCTGTTCACCGACGGCAAGAACGAGGACGCCAATGGCATCTCCCAGCAGAAGCTGCTCGCCGAGCTGAAGCGGATCGCCGACCCGGACCGGCCGGTGCAGGTCGTGATCATCGGCATCGGCAACGACGTCAGCAAGTCCGAGCTGGAGTCGATCACCAAGGTCACCGGCGGCGGCAACTTCGTCACCGAGGATCCGACCAAGATCGGTGACATCTTCCTCAAGGCGATCGCGCTCCGCCCGAACGCGCCTCGCTGACCGTGCACCATACTGAGTCCCGAATCAGCGACGGTGGCTCGTCGCGCGGGAAACCGTTGCGCCAAGCCACCTGTCGCACCCGTCCGCCAGCAAACTGACGGCAATACGTCCGAAGTAGTTGGTGGCCATAGTTGTTAAGAGAAGATGTCGAGGTGCTCCGGCGCCGTCGGTCCCGTTGGGGAGACCGAGCAACGACCGGGGCCTTTCTCAGCAGAGTGGGGAGGGCCGGTGACGTCGGCGACGCTGTTGACCGCCACCAGGACGCCGCCGCGGCCTGGGGCGGACCGGGGCGGGCCCGTGGCCCGCGTCGACGAGCGGGCGTACGTTCGCATGCTGGTCGTGCTGGACACCGCCGTCCTGGCCGTCGCGGTGCTGATCGGCTACGTCGCCCGCTTCGGCGACGAGGAGCCGGTGGGCTCGAAGATCCCGTACGTCGTGGTGGCCCCCGTGCTGCTGCTCACGTGGCTGCTCTCGCTCAAGGTCCTGCGCTGCTACGACGACCGGGTGCTCGGCTACGGCGCCGACGAGTACCGGCGGGTCGGCAGCGCCAGCCTCCGCCTCGCCGGCGGCACCGCCATCGCCGGCTACATCGCCGACGTCGGCGTGTCCCGGGGCTTCCTGGCCATCTCGTTCGCCGTCGGCATGCTGGGCCTGGAGGTGGCCCGGTTCGCCGCCCGCAAGCGGCTGCACCGGGCCCGGTCCCGGGGGCGCGGCTGGTCCCGCAAGGTCCTGGTGGTCGGCGACACCGCGCACGTGCTGGAGCTGGTCCACCAGCTGCGCCGCGAGCCGTACGCCGGCTACCACGTGGTGGGCGCCTGCATCCCGGACGCGCTGCTCGCGCCGGTGCCGCAGCGGCTCGGCGACGTGCCGGTCGTCGGCTCGTTCCGGGGCATCCCCGAGGCGGCCACCGCGATCGGCGCGGACACCGTGGCCGTCACCGCCTCCGGCGAGCTGACCGCGACCCGGCTGCGGCGGCTCGGCTGGCAGCTGGAGGGCACCGGCGTCGACCTCGTCGTCGCGCCCGCGCTCACCGACGTGGCCGGCCCCCGCATCCACACCCGGCCGGTCGCCGGCCTGCCCCTGATCCACGTGGAGGCCCCCGAGTTCCGGGGGGCCCGCAAGCTGGTCAAGGGCTTCGTCGACCGGTCCGCCGCCGCCGTGGCGCTGGCCCTGCTGCTGCCGCTGCTGGCCGTGATCGCCCTGGCGATCAAACTCGACAACCGGGGGCCGGTGCTGTTCCGGCAGACCCGGGTCGGCCAGGGCGGCCGCGAGTTCGGGGTGTTCAAGTTCCGCACGATGGTGGTCAACGCCGACGCCCTGCTCGCCGAGCTGACGACCCGCAACGAGACCGACGGCCTCATGTTCAAGATGCGCGACGACCCCCGGGTGACCCGGGTCGGTCGGGTGCTGCGCAAGTGGTCGCTCGACGAGCTGCCCCAGCTCGCCAACGTGCTGCTCGGGCAGATGAGCCTGGTCGGCCCGCGCCCGCCGCTGCCCTCCGAGGTGGCCCGCTACGACGGCGACGTGGCCCGCCGGCTGCTGGTCAAGCCCGGGATGACCGGCCTCTGGCAGGTCAGCGGCCGGTCCGACCTGAGCTGGGAGGACGGCATCCGGCTCGACCTCTACTACGTGGAGAACTGGTCGCTCGCCGCCGACCTGACCATCCTGTGGAAGACCTTCGGCGCGGTGGTGCGCAGCCGGGGCGCGTACTGACCGGTGGTGCGCAGCCGGGGCGCGTACCGGACGTGGGGTGTCCCGGGCCGGCGTCGCGCCGACCCGGGAACCGGGCCGGTCAGGGCTGCGGGCCCGTCCAGTCGAGGCAGACCACCACCGCGTCGTCGACCAGGTCACCGGCGACGAACGCCCGCAGGTCGCCGATCAGCGACCGCACCGCGTCCAGCGGCTCCATCGGGCCGGTCCGGCGCAGGAACCGGTCCAGCGCGGTCTCGCCGTACCGGACGTTCTGCCCGGTCGCCTCGACCACGCCGTCGCTGAGCACGAAGAGCCGGTCGCCGCGGCGCAGCGTGAACTGCTGCTCCCGGTAGTCGGTGCCGTCGAACATGCCGAGCGGGAACTGCGCCTCCAGCGGCTGCTCCACCACCTCCCCGCCGCGCAGCAGCACCAGCCGCGGCGAGCCCGCGTCGACCACCGTCATCACGCCGCCGGCCAGGTCCAGCTCCAGCAGCAGCGCCGAGACGTGCTGCTCGCCCCGGTGCAGCGCGTACACGGCCTGGTCGGCGAGGGCGGCCTGGTCGGCCAGGCCCAGCCCCGCCCGGCGGGCGTTGCGCAGGGCGTGCGTGGCCAGGGCGGTCAGCACGGAGGCCTGCACCCCCTCGCCCATCCCGTTGATCGTCGACAGCCACAGCCGGTGCCCGTCGTCGGACCAGTCGAAGCTGTCGCCCCGCACCGCGTACGCCGGTTCGAGCTGGCCGGCGAGGCTGAAGGACGGGCGGATCCGGCTGCGCCCGGGCAGCAGCTCCCACTGCATCTCGGCGGCGAGGGTGAGCCGGCGGCTGCGGCGGGCGGCCCGGTAGACGTCCGTGCCCTCGTTCACGGCGACCAGCTCGTGGCCCAGCGCGGTGGCCACCCCGAGCAGCTCGCCCACGACGGCCGGATCGCCGGGCACCGGCGACACCCGGAGCACCCCCCGCCGGTCGCCGCGCATGCTGACCGGGAGGTAGCCGGTCCGCTCGGTGACGATCGGCTCCTGGTGGTCGAAGCAGCGCCAGGCGGGGTGCCCCGGGCCCTCGATCGGTTCACCCTCGGTGAGCGGCAGCAGCGCCGAGAGGCGGTAGTCGACCTGGAAGAGTTCGACCTCCGTGATCCCGTACGACCGCAGGAGTTCCCCGGCGAGCCGGTCGACCAGCAGGTCGGCGGGCGCCTCGGTCAGGGTACGACGGGCCCGGTCTTCCGCACCGCTCATCGTCACTCCTCTGTTCGGAGGGGCCGGCGACCAGGGACGCCGGGTAGTCTCTTGCCCAACATGACCGAAGAACACGGTCCGCACGGACCAGAAGCGAGTATGGCCGCCGCCCTCGACGCGGCGGCCGGCACCCTGCTCACGGTCTTCGAGGCGGCGCGCGAGCGCACCACCAGCCGGCTCTCCGGGGCGCAACTGCGCGCCGTCATGGTGGTCGAGCAGCACGACGGGATCAACCTGCGTCGGCTGGCCACGCTGCTCGACATGCTGCTCTCCTCGGCCAGCCGGCTCTGCGACCGGCTCGTGGCGGCGGGCATGCTGGAGCGCGAGCCGGGCCGGTCCGACCGGCGGGAGATCTCCCTGCACCTCACCCAGGAGGCCGAGAAGCTCCTCGCCGAGCTGCGGGCCGACCGCCGGCAGCGGCTGGCGGCGATCCTGTCCGGGATGACCCCCGAGGGGCGGCAGGCCCTGCTCGGCGGGCTCCAGGAGTTCGACGAGGTCGCCCGGCTGCGGCACCCGCCGGAGCCGCCGACGGCGGAGTTAGCCGCCGAGGCCCGGCCGGACGAGTGGACTCCGCCGCCCGGACAGGGCTGGCCGGCGGGGGAGCACCCGGCCGGGTGGGCGACCGGGGGCGTGCCGCGCGGCCGACCGGCGACGGACCCGGCCCCGGGCGGCTGGCCCGGCGACGCCACCGCGGGCGGCGGCTGGTCGGCCGGCGACCCGCAGGTAGCCCGCACCGCCTGACCCCGCACCGCCTGACGGCCGCCCGACGGCCGCACCGCCTGACGCCCGCCCGACGCGGCGCGCCTCCTCCAGCACGGCAGGTGTTAGGAGGGGGCCCTTCCTATACAGAAAGCGTTAACAGGGGGCCCTTCCTTGCATCTCGCGGGCCCAGCGCAGGTGCTCGCACGCGCGGGGGTGGTCCGCCAGGACGGTGCCGCAGGCCGCCAGCACGGCGTCCAACAGCGGCTCGCGGCCCTCGCCCCGGGCCGCCAGCACGCCGGCCTGCCACGTCGTGTGGTCGAGCAGGAGCTGCGGATCGCCGACCCGGATCGCGGCGGCCAGCGCGTCCACCAGGTGCCCGACGGCGGCGGCGAACTGGTCGGCCTCCGCCTCGGGCGGGGCCACCGCGCGCAGGGCGAACTGCACGACGTCGCGTCGTCGGCGCAGCACCGCGGCGTACTCGTCGCCGCCCACCGCGGGCGGCGGGCCGGTGTGCCCGGCGAAGAGGTCCGTCTCCAGCAGCCGGGCCGCGTCGCGGGCGGACGCGCCCCACGCCGCCGCCCCCACGGCGGCGGCCCACCGGCCGTCGGGGCCGAACCCCGGGCCGCCGGCGACCACCGGGACCCCGGCCGAGCGGCACGCCTCGATCGTGCGCCCGGCCCGGACCAACCGGCTCGGCTGCACGCAGCTCAGCAGCACCGCGTCCGGCCCGGTCTGGTGCAGGTAGGAGACCAGGTGGCGGGCGGGGACGCTGGCGCCGAGGAAGGTCACCCGCCAGCCCGCGGCGCGGACCACCTCGGCGACGATGCGGGCGGCCAGCGCGTGCCACTCGCCCTCCACGCAGGCCAGCACCACGTGGCCGCGCGCCGGCCGGCCGGTGGTCCGCGCGCCGACGGCGGCGACGACCAGCTCGCTGACGTGCGTGGCGGCGTGCTCCTGGGCGACGCTCCACCGCCCGGCCGACCAGCGCAGGCCGATCTCCCGCTGCGCCACGGCCACCACGTCCACCAGGACGTCCGCGACGCTGGCCCCGGCGTCGAGCAGGTCGAGGGCGAGTTCGACGGCCGCCGGGTGGTCGGCGGCGTCCAGGCAGGCGAGGTACGCCTCGACCGCCGCCGCCCCCGGCCCGGCGGCGACGGGGGACGCGGTCGTCACCGGCCGCCCGCCCGCACGGCGAGCATCGCGATGTCGTCGTGGGCCTGCCCGTCGAGCCACTCGTCGACGAGCTGGAGCACCCGGTCGACCAGGGCGGCGGGCGGTAGCCCGGCCCCCGACGCGACCGCCCGGCGCAGCCGCTCGTCGCCGAACATGTCGACCTCGCCCGCGCCGCCCCGGGCCTCGGTCACCCCGTCGGTGTAGGCGAGCAGCACCTCGCCGGGGGCGAGGCGGACCTCCGTCTCGGCGAACCGGGGGGCGGCGAGCGCCCCGATCGGCATGCCACCCACCCGGACCTGCTCGACGGTGCCGTCGGCCCGGACGACCAGCGGCGACGGGTGGCCGCCGCCCGCGACACGGACCAGCAGGCCCCCGTCGGACCGGGGCGTGAGGGTGCCGAGCAGGACGGTGGTGAAGTGGCTGCGCCGGGCTGCGTCCGGCGCGTCGAACAGGGCCCGGTTGAGCAGCCGCATCAGCTCCAGCGGGCGCTGCTCGACCAGGCGCAGCGTCTGGAGGGACTGGCGGACGCGACCGGTGAGCACGGCCGCCCCGACGCCCTTGCCGCAGACGTCGCCGAGGGCGAACAGCGCGCCGTCGGCGGTGGGGAAGACCTCGTAGAAGTCCCCGCCGATGCGCAGGCTGTCACCGGCCGCCCGGTAGCCGCCGGCGAGGGTGACGCCGCCGATCGTGGGCAGCTCGGGCGGCATGAGGCTGTGCTGCAGCACCCGCGCCAGGTGGGCCTGCTCGCCGTAGAGCTCGGCGGTGGCCAGGGCGGCGCCGGCCCGCGCCGCGAACTCCCGGGCCAGCTCGATCTCCCGGGCGTCGAAGCCGGGTCGCCCGGCCCTCCGGATGAGCACCAGCGCCCCGGCGGCGCCGGCCGCGCCGAGCAGCGGGCTGACCAGGACGGTGCCGGGCCGCCCGAAGCCCGCCGGCAGCACGGCACCGAGGTCGGCCAGCTCGGCGTCGAGCCAGGGGCTCGGCTCGGCGTGGTCACCGGCGAGCGCCTCGGCGAGGCCGGGCACCGCCAGGGGCAGGCCCGCCGGCGCGACCCCGGCCGTCGGGCCCCGGTCGCCCTCGGCGTACCGGAGCCAGTGCGGGGCGTCCCCGGCCGGGGGCGGCGGGCGGTGCACGACCAGCGCCGCGTCCGCGAGGTACGGCACCGGGAGGGTGGCCGCGGCCCGCAGGGTCTGCTCGCGGTGCAGGGAGAGCCCGAGCCGGCTGCCGGCCTGGGCCAGGAACGTGGTGCGCGACCGCTCGGCCAGCAGGGCGTCGGTGCGGGCGCGCTCCTCGGTGACGTCGCGCACGTACCAGGCGAACCGGCCGCCCCGCAGCGCGCGGCGGACACCGTGCAACCGCCGGCCGTGGTGCTCGGCGTCGAACGTGTCCGCGCCGGCCGCCGCCGCCCCGGCCAGGGCGGGCACCGCGCATCCGGCCAGCTCGCCGCCCGGCGCGAGCTCCGGCAGCAGTTCGCCCGCCATCGCGTTGAGCAGGGTGACCATGCCGGCGTGGTCGGTGGTGACGACCGCCTCGGCGAGCCCGTCGAGCAGCTCCCGGGCCAGGCCGGAGTCGGCCGGGAGCGGGGGCTCGGCGGTGCGTCGGTGCGTCGGGCGGGACGCCTGCCCGCCGCCGCTGACCGGCCCGGCGAGACCGCCCCGTCGGATGGTCGTCACGGCCGGTCGCCGGCCGCGCCGGTCGGAGGCGCTGTGTGCATGCTGGTCGTGCGCTCCTCCGCTGCCGAGAACTTGCCTTCCGGCAAGGGTACCGAGGGGCTCCGACGGTCGCCCATCGAGCGGAAGGGGAGGTCAGCCCTGTCGGGTCAGCCAGCCGACCGGTTCGGCGACGATCCGGCGGACGACCGAGCCGGCCGCGCCGACCACGGCGGCCTCGGGGCCGAGCGTCGACGGGCGTACGGTGACCGGCGCCCAGCCGGCGGTGAGCACCCGCCGGGACACCTCGGCCAGCACCGCCGGCCGCAGCCAGGGGGTGAGGAGCGCGTAGCCGCCCCCGAGGACCACGGTGTCCAGGTCCAGCAGGTTCACCACGCCCGCCACCGCGACCCCGAGGGCCTGCCCCGCCTCGGCCAGCGCTGCCAGGGCGGCGGGGTGGCCGGCGGCGGCGAGGTCGGCCAGCCGCGCGGCGGCCGTGTCCGCCGGCAGGTCCGCCCGGTCCAGCCCGGCGGCGGCGAGCACGGCCTCCTGGCCCGCGTACTGCTCCAGGCAGCCCCGGCCGCCGCAGCGACAGGGCCGCCCCTGCGGCTGGACGGGGATGTGACCGATCTCGCCGCTCCACCCGCGTACCCCCCGGAACAGCGCGCCGTCGAGGACGATCCCGGCACCGATGCCCACCTCGCCGGAGACGTGCAGGAAGCTCGCCGGCCCGGTCGGGTCGGCGTGCAGCTCGCCCACGGCGGCCAGATTGGCCTCGTTGTCGACGACCAGCGGCGGGACCCCGGGCACCGGCCCGGCCAGCGGCGGGTGGCCGGCCAGCAGCTCGGGCACGGCCACGTCCCGCCAGCCGAGGTTCGGGGCGAGCCGGACCAGCCCGGCGTCGCCGACCAGGCCGGGCACGGCGAGGGCCACCCCGGCCAGGGTGAGGCCCTGCCCCTCGGCGTCGGCCCGCGCCTCGGCGGCCAGCGTGACGAGCCGGGCGAGGGCGTCGGCGGGGGAGACCGGGCGCAGGTCGGCGCGGCGCACCGTGTGGTGCCGGACCTCGCCGGCGAGGTCGACCACGCAGGCGGCCAGGTAGTCGACGTTGATCTCCAGCCCGAGGCCGGCGGGGCCGGATCCGGCCAGCACCAGCCCGCGCGCCGGCCGGCCGGCCCCGGCGCGCGGCGCGGGCTCCGACTCGGCGACCAGCCGGCCGGCGATGAGGTCGTCGACGACGGCCGAGACGGTGGCCCGGGTGAGGCCGGTCGAGGCGGCCACGTCGGCCCGCGACGGTGGGCGGGGCGCGGCGGCGATCCGGCCGAGCACCACGGCGAGGTTCAGCTCGCGCAGGCTGCCCTGGCGGACCGCCCCGGGGACAGGGGCGGGGCGGGTCACCCCTTGACAGTGCCACATGCCCGCCAAATAATTCAACCACTGAACAAATAGCTACCGGAGGTCTGCCATGGCACCCCGTCCCACCCCCGCCGACAAATTCTCCTTCGGCCTCTGGACGGTGGGCTGGCAGGCCCGCGACCCGTTCGGCGACGCCACCCGCGGTGAGCTGGACGCCGTCGAGGCCGTGCACAAGCTCGCCGAGCTGGGCGCGTACGGGATCACCTTCCACGACGACGACCTGATCCCGTTCGGCGCGGACTCCGCCGCCCGCGACGCCCAGATCGCCCGGTTCCGCAAGGCCCTCGACGAGACCGGCCTGGTCGTGCCGATGGTCACCACCAACCTGTTCACCCACCCGGTGTTCAAGGACGGCGGCTTCACCAGCAACGACCGCGACGTGCGGCGGTACGCGCTGCGCAAGGTGCTGCGCAACGTCGACCTCGCCGCCGAGCTGGGCGCCAAGACGTTCGTCATGTGGGGCGGCCGCGAGGGCTCCGAGTACGACCTGGCCAAGGACATCCGCGCGGCGCTGGACCGCTACCGCGAGGGCGTCGACCTGCTCTGCGAGTACGTCGTCGACCGCGGCTACGACCTGCGCTTCGCCATCGAGCCGAAGCCGAACGAGCCGCGCGGCGACATCCTGCTGCCCACCGTCGGCCACGCGCTGGCGTTCATCTCCACCCTGGCCCGCCCCGAGATGGTCGGCCTCAACCCCGAGGTCGGCCACGAGCAGATGGCCGGGCTCAACTACGCCCACGGCATCGCCCAGGCGTTGTGGCAGGGCAAGCTGTTCCACCTCGACCTCAACGGCCAGCGCGGCATCAAGTACGACCAGGACCTGGTCTTCGGCCACGGCGACCTGATGAACGCGTTCGCCCTGGTGGACCTGCTGGAGAACGGCGGCCCCGACGGCGGCCCGGCCTACGACGGCCCCCGCCACTTCGACTACAAGCCCTCGCGCACCGAGGACTTCACCGGCGTGTGGGCCTCGGCCGAGGCGAACATGCGCACCTACCTGCTGCTCAAGGAGCGGGCCGCCGCGTTCCGGGCCGACCCGGAGGTGGCCGAGGCCCTCGCCGCGAGCCGCGTCGGCGACCTGTCCATCCCGACCGTCGCCGACGGCGAGGGCTACGCCGGGCTGCTCGCCGACCGTTCCGTCTTCGAGGAGTACGACGTCGACGCCGCCGCCGCGCGGGGCTTCCACTTCGTCCGGCTCAACCAGCTGGCCGTCGAGCACCTGCTCGGCGCTCGCTGAGGCCGCCGCCATGCCCCTGGTCGCCGGGTTCGACTCGTCCACCCAGTCCTGCAAGCTGGTGATCCGCGACGCGGAGACCGGGGCGCTGGTGCGCTCCGGCCGCGCCGCCCACCCCGACGGCACCGAGGTCGACCCGGCGGCCTGGTGGGCGGCGTTGGAGGCCGCCGTGGCGCAGGCCGGCGGCCTGGCCGACGTCGCCGCCGTCTCCGTCGCCGGTCAGCAGCACGGCATGGTCTGTCTCGACGCGTCGGGCGAGGTGGTCCGCCCGGCGCTGCTGTGGAACGACACCCGCTCCGCCGGTGCCGCCGCCGACCTGATCGAGGAGGCCGGCGGCGGCGAGGCCGGCGGGCGGTTCTGGGCCGACGCCGTCGGCGTCGTCCCGGTGGCCAGCTTCACCGCCACCAAGCTGCGCTGGCTGGCCCGGCACGAGCCGGCCAACGCCGACCGGGTCGCCGCCGTCTGCCTGCCGCACGACTGGCTGACCTGGCGGCTGGCCGGCGCGCCCGGCCTGGACGCGCTGCGCACCGACCGCAGCGACGCCAGCGGCACCGGCTACTGGTCACCGGCCACCGGCGAATACCGGTTCGACCTGCTTGAACGCGCCTTCGGCCGGCGACTGGAGGTGCCCGTCGTGCTCGGGCCGACCCAGTCCGCCGGGGCCCTCGACCCGGCGGCGCTCGCCGCCGGCGGGGGGCCCGGCGGGGCGCTGCTCGGGCCGGGGGCCGGCGACAACGCCGCCGCCGCGTTCGGCGTCGGGGCCCGCCCCGGCGACGTGGTCGTCTCCATCGGCACCTCCGGCACCGTGTTCAGCGTCGCCGACGCGCCGACGGCCGACCCGACCGGCACCGTCGCCGGGTTCGCCGACGTGACCGGCCGCTATCTCCCGCTGGTCTGCACGCTCAACGCGGCCCGGGTGCTCGACGCGGCGGCCACCATGCTCGGGGTCGACCTCGACACCCTGTCCGACCTTGCCCTGTCCGCCCCGCCCGGCGCGGACGGCCTGGTGATGGTCCCCTACCTGGAGGGGGAGCGGACCCCGAACCGGCCGTCGGCCACCGGGTCGGTGCACGGGCTCACCCTGCGCACCTCCACCCCGGCGCACCTGGCCCGTGCCGCGGTCGAGGGGATGCTCTGCGCGCTCGCCGACGGCCTCGACGCGCTGACCGCGCAGGGCTGCCGGGCCGAGCGGGTGATCCTGGTCGGCGGCGGGGCCCGGTCGGCGGCGGTGCGTCGCATCGCGCCGCAGGTCTTCGGCCGCCCGGTGGTCGTGCCGCCGCCCGGGGAGTACGTGGCCGACGGGGCCGCCCGCCAGGCAGCCTGGCTGGCCCTGGGCGGGCAGGACGCGCCCGACTGGTCGCCGGCCGGCACCCAGGAGTACGCGGCCGACGGCGTCGCGGCCGTCCGCGAGCGGTACGCGGCGGCCCGCGACCGGGTGCTCGACCGGCCCGCCTGACGGGGGCCGACCCGGCAGCGGGCATGCTGGGTCGGTGACGGGTCGGTCGGTGGTACGGCGGCGGGGCTGGGGCGGTAGCGCGGCGCACCGGTCGTACAGCGTGCTGGTGTTCGTGCTGCTCGCCTCGCTGGACAACGTGGCGATCGGCCTCGTCCCGCCGCTGTACGGCCCGATCTCCGGCTCGCTCGGCGTGTCCCAGCGCCTGCTCGGGCTGGTCACCGCCGTCAGCTTCCTGGTCAGCGCGGTCGCCGCCGTCGGTTGGGCGTACGTCGGCGACCGCACCGACCGCAAGCCGCTGCTGATGGTCGGCACCCTGGTCTGGGCGGCCGGCACCGGCGGCAGCGCGCTGGCGCAGGGCTACCCGGCGTTCCTGGCCGCCCAGCTCGTCGCGGCGGTCGGCCTCGGCGCGGTCGGTTCGGTCGGTTTCTCCGTGGTCACCGACCTCATCTCGCCGCGCCGCCGGGGGCTGGTGATGAGCTTCTGGGGGCTGTCCCAGGGCGTCGGCACCCTGGCCGGGACGCTCGTCGGCGGCCTGCTCGGTGCCGCCGACTGGCGGCGGCCGTTCTGGCTGCTCACCGTGGTCGGGCTGGCGGCGACGGCGGCGTACCTGTTCACGTACGACATCCGGCGCGGGCAGAGCGAGCCGGAGCTGGCCGGCGCGCTGGCCGGCGGCGCGGAGTACGACTACCGGATCACCCGCGCCGACCTGCCGGGCATCCTGGCCCGGCGGACGAACCGCTGGCTGGTCCTGCAGGGGCTGACCGCCCAGGCGGCCTTCGGGTCGCTGGTCTGGCTACCGGTGCTGTTCGCCCAGCGGGCGCAGGCCCAGGGCTACTCGGCGGCGACGGCCGTCGTGGTCGGCAGCGTCTTCGCCACCCTGTTCCAGCTCGGCGGGGTGCTCTCCATCGTCGGCGGCCTGGTGGGCGACGCCGTGCAGCGGCGTACGCCCCGGGGCCGGGCGCTGGTCGCGGCGGTGGGCATCCTCGCGGCACTGCCGTTCTACCTGGTCCTGTTCTTCGTGCCGTTGCGCATCGACGTGCCCGACGGTGGTTCCACCGGCGCGGTGGTCGGCGCGGTGCTGGCCAGCGTTGTGACCGAGCCGACGGTCGGGCTGAGCCTGCTCACCGCCGTCTTCGCGCTGGCGCTGACGTCGGCGAACTCGCCGAACTGGTTCGCCCTCATCGCCGACGTCAACCCGCCCGAGCACCGGGGCACCGTCTACAGCCTCGGCAACCTGGTCAACGGGGTCGGTCGGGCGGCCGGCAACGGGCTGGTCGGGGTGGCCTTCCACGCGCTGCGGGCAGCGTTCCCGCCGCCGCTGAACTACGCCGTCGGGCTGGCCGTGTTCCAGCTCTTCTTCGTGCCGACGGGCGTCATGTACTGGCTGGCCTCCCGCACCTCGCCCCGCGACATCGACGCCGTGCGGACCCTGCTGCACGAGCGCGCCGAACGCCTGTAGGACGCGGTCGCGGCGGGCTTCCGGCGTGTGCGCCTTCAGTCACGGCGGGCTCCCGGCCAGGGATCCTCCGCCGCATAGGGAGCTGATGTCGTAGATGACTCACGGGCCCGTGCAGCCCCGGCTGCGCCCACCCGCTACGCCCCTGCCCTGCCCGCCTGCTGTGTGCGTGCTGCCCTGCCCCGCTGCGCCCATCCGTTGCTCCTGCCCCGGTCGCCCCGCCTGCCGCGCGTCCCCGCCCTGCCCCGCCTCACCGGTCGGCGGGGCGGGGCAGAACGGGGGTGAGTCATCTACGACATCAGCTCCCTACGCGGCGACAGAGCCCCCAACACCCGCCGGATCGCCCTGCGACGCCAGCGGAGCACCCGGTGCGGGGCAGGCCAGGCCGGGCCGGGCGGGGCGGCGGGGATCAGGCGGGGCGGAACCAGACGGTGACGTCCTGCCCGACGGTGCCGTCGTCGGGCAGCGGGGCGCTGGCGTGCAGCACCTGCGCCCCGGCCGGCACCGGCACCGGCGTCGCGCCAAAGTTCGTCAGCACGGTGACGTCGCCGTTGCGGAAGCTCACCACCTCGTCGCCCGAGGCGAGCCAGTAGAGGCTGCCCCGGCCGAGCCCGTGCTCGCGGCGCAGCCGCAGCGCGGTGCGGTACAGCTCGTACGTCGAGCCGGGCACGTCGCGCTGCCGGTCGAGCGCGTACTCGGCCCACGACGGCGGCTGGGGCAGCCAACTCGCGTCGGTCGGCCCGAAGCCGTACGACGGGGCGTCGGCCTCCCACGGGATCGGCACCCGGCAGCCGTCCCGGCCGCGCTCGGTGTGCCCGCTGCGCTCCCAGGTCGGGTCCTGCCGCACCTCGTCGGGGAGCGTCATGTGCTCCGGCAGGCCCAGCTCCTCGCCCTGGTAGAGATAGGCCGATCCGGGCAGGGCCAGCATCAGCAGGGTGGCCGCCCGGGCCCGGCGCAGGCCCAGCGCGGCGTCGGGCTGCGGGTCGCCGATGCCGATGCCGTTCGGGCGGGGGGTGCCGACGGGCAGGCCGAGGCGGGAGGCGTGCCGGACCACGTCGTGGTTGGACAGCACCCACGTGGTGGGCGCGCCGACGGCGTCGGTGGCCTCCAGCGAGCGGGTGATCACCGCGTACTGGGCGGGTGCGGTCCAGGACGCGGTGAGGTACTCGAAGTTGAACGCCTGGTGCATCTCGTCGGGCCGCACGTAGCGGGCCAGCCGCTCGGCCGGCTCCACCCACGCCTCGGCGACCAGGATCCGCTGGCCGTCGTACGAGTCGAGCAGGCGACGCCAGTCCCGGTAGACCTCGTGGACGCCGTCCTGGTCCCACATCGGCGGGCGGGGCTTGTCGACCTCGCTGCCGGAGAGGATCTCCTGCGGCTCCTGCCAGTTCGCCAGGTCGGCCTGCTTGATCAGGCCGTGCGCCACGTCCACCCGGAAGCCGTCGACGCCCCGGTCGAGCCAGAACCGCAGCACGTCGAGGAACTCGGCGCGGACCTCCGGGTTGTCCCAGTTCAGGTCGGGCTGCCCGGGGTCGAACAGGTGCAGGTACCACTGGCCGGGCCGGCCGTCGGGCTCGGTGACCCGGGTCCACGCGGGGCCGCCGAAGACGCTGGTCCAGTCGTTGGGCGGCTGGTCGCCGTCGGGCCCGAGGCCGTCGCGGAAGACGTACCGGGCGCGCTCGGGGCTGCCCGGGGCGGCGGCGAGGGCCGCGGTGAACCAGCGGTGCGCCGACGACGTGTGGTTGGGCACGAGGTCGACGATGACCCGCAGCCGGCGGGCGTGTGCCTCGGCGATCAGCCGGTCGGCGTCGGCGAGCCGCCCGAACAGCGGGTCCACGTCGCGGTAGTCGGCCACGTCGTACCCGGCGTCGGCCTGTGGCGACGGGTAGAACGGCGACAGCCAGACCGCGTCCACGCCCAGCTCGACGAAGTGGTCGAGGCGGGCGGTGATGCCCGGCAGGTCGCCGATGCCGTCACCGTTCGCGTCGGCGAACGAGCGCGGGTAGATCTGGTAGATCACTGCCTCGGTCCACCAGTCGGTGGTGGGGCCGGTGGACTGCTGCTGTGGGGTCGCGTCGGTGTTCAGGGCCTTCTCCCGTGTGTCGAAGCCGTCCCGGTCATGGTTCCCCGGTGGCACGCGGACGAACCCGTCCAGTCTGCCCGGTGCCGGGCGGACGGCCCGCGTTCAGTCCGCCCGGGGCGGGGCGGTCGAGTCGCGTACCACGAGGCGGGTGGGCAGGATCAGCGGCGCGGCGGCCGGCCCGGCCGGGCCGACCCCGCGCGGGCCGGGCACGAGCGGCCCGGACACGAGCGGCCCGGCCGGTGGCGGGAGGTCCCGGCCGCCGAGCGGGTCGAGCAGGATGCGGGCCGCGAGCCGGCCCTGCTCCGCCGCCGGCTGGGCGATCGTGCTCAGCCCGAGCACCCCGGACAGGTCGTGGTCGTCGATGCCGATGACGCTCACGTCCTGCGGGACCCGCAGGCCCGCGTCGCGCAGCGCGCTCATCGCGCCCATGGCCATCTCGTCGCAGGCGGCGAAGATGGCGGTCGGTGGCTCGCCCCGGGCGAGCAGCTCGATGGTGGCCTGCTCGCCGCCGTCGATGGTGAACTGCGACTCGACGTCCAGGCACGGGTCGGGCTCGATGCCGGCGGAGCGCAGCGCCTCCTGGTAGCCCCGGCGCCGGTCCAGGTGGGTGGTGAAGGCCAGCTCGTCGTCCGGGTCGCCGGAGATGTGCGCGATCCGGCGGTGGCCCAGGTCGAGCAGGTGCCGGGTGGCGGTCCGCGCGGCGGCCACGTCGTCGATGCGTACGCAGGGCCAGCCGGGCACCCCGCTGCCGGAGCTGATGGTCACGCCCGGCAGGTCCAGCATGGTGAGCGCGGCCAGCTCGGCCCGGCGCAGCGGGGTGGCGACCAGCATCACGGCGTCCACCCGCTTGTGCAGGTTGGCGGTGCCCAGCACCCGCTGGCGGGTGCGTTCCCGGCCGCCGAGGTTGTAGAGCAGCAGGTCGTAGCCGGACTCGTGCAGGGTCTCCTCGACGGCCTCGACCACGGTGCCGAAGAACCAGCGGGTGATCCGGGGGACGATCACGGCCACGGTGGCGGTTCGCCCGCCGGCGAGCCGCGACGCGCTCGGCGAGACCGCGTACTGGAGCTGCTCGGCGGCGGCGAGGACCCGGCGGCGGGTGGCCGCGGAGACCGTCGGCAGGCCGCGCAGGGCCCGCGAGACGGTGGCGGTGGAGACCCCGGCCAGGCGGGCGACATCATCGATCTTGGTCATGGATTCCCGCTCCGGCCCGGACCGCCGCCGCCCGGGAACGCGGGCGGCGGCGGTCGCGAGTCAGCCCTTGACGCTGCCGGCGAGCAGGCCGCGCACGAAGTATCGCTGGAGCGACAGGAACACGATCAGCGGTACGACGATCGAGACGAACGCGCCCGAGGTCAGCCGCTGCCACTCGTTGCCCCGGCTGCCGGCCATCTCGGCCAGCCGCACGGTCAGCGGGGCGGTCTCGCTGCTGCCCCCGGCGAAGATCAACGCGACCAGCAGGTCGTTCCAGACCCAGAGGAACTGGAAGATGCCGAAGGCCGCCAGGGCCGGGGTGATCAGCGGCAGGACGATGGTGCGGAAGATCTTGGGGTGGGTCGCCCCGTCGACCCGGGCCGCCTCCATCAGGTCCTTGGGGAGCTGCGCGATGAAGTTGTGCAGCAGGAAGACGGCGAACGGCAGCGCGAAGCAGGTGTGCGCGAACCACACCTGCGCGAACTTCTGCTCGTCGACCAGGTCCCAGGCGGGCATGAGGGTCACCCCGCCGAGGGTCACGCCGGTGGAGAAGAACTTCAGCAGCGGCACCAGCGCCATCTGGAGCGGGACGATCTGCAACGCGAAGATCGCGATGTACGCCCAGTCCCGGCCCCGGAAGTTGATCCACGCCAGCGCGTACGCCGCCAGCGACGCGAACGCGATCGGGAACAGCACCGACGGGATGGTGATCGCCAGCGAGTTGATGAAGTAGTTGGCCAACTGCCCCGACGACGAGGAGCGCCCGAACAGCACCTCCTGGTAGTTCTCCAGGGTGAACTGCGGGTTGGTGAAGAACGTCCACCAGCCCGTGGTCTTGATCTCGTTCTCCGGCCGGAACGAGGAGACGAACAGGCCGAAGGTGGGGATCGTCCAGAACACCGCGATGACGATCGAGATCAGCGTCGCCGTGCGGCTGTTGAGCCGCTTGCGGACCCGGCCGGCGGTGGTGGTGGTCTTTCCGGTGGCCTGTGCCCCGGCGGGGAGCGTGGGCGTCGTGGTGGTCATCTCAGCCCTCCCGCTGCTGACGCAGGTTGCGGATCTGGTAGATCACGAGCGGGATCACCAGGACGAAGAGGAAGACCGCCAGCGCCGAGCCCTGCCCGTTCTGGCCGTACCGGAACGCCTGGTTGTACATCTCGTTCGCGATGACGCTGGTGTCGTAGTTGCCGTTGGTCGCGGTCCGGACGATGTCGAAGACCTTCAGCGTGGCGATCGACAGCGTCACGACCACGACGATCAGCGCCGGGCGGATGCTCGGCATGGTGATCTGCCAGAACATCTGCCACGGGGTGACCCCGTCGAGCCGGGCGGCCTCGACGATGTCGGCCGGGATGGCCTTGATCGCCGCGGAGAGCACCACCATGGCGAAGCCGGCCTGGATCCAGACCATGATCACGATCAGCAGCAGGGTGTTCAGCGGCGATTCCAGCAGCCACTGCTTGGGCTCACCGCCGAGGCTCACCACGATCTGGTTGAGCAGGCCGATCTGGTCCTGCCCCTCGCCGCGGTAGGCGTAGACGAACTTCCAGATGATCGCCGCGCCGACGAACGAGATCGCCATCGGCATGAAGATCAGGGACTTGGCCACCGACTCGAACCGGGCCTTGTCCACCATGACCGCGTAGAGCAGCCCGAAAGCGGTGGCCACCAGCGGCACCAGCAGCACCCACACGAGCGTGTTGATCAGCACCCGGATGATCGAGCTGTCGGAGAACATCCAGGCGTAGTTGTCGAGTCCCACCCAGTTGCGGCTGCCGCCGTCCATGAACGACAGCAACGTGGTGCGGATGGCCGGGACGACCAGGCCGATCATGAGCAGCAGCACCGCTGGCAGCAGGAAGAAGAACGCGAACATGCCCTCGCGCGGCTTGCGGCGCCGGGGCAGTGGAGCCCCGTTCGCCGCGGCGGCGATCAGCTGTGCCTCGTGGCGTCGGGCGAAGTAGGACGGCACGGCGTCGAGGAGCAGCAGCAGGCCCCCGACGACCACGGCGAACGCGATCAGCCCGTACAACAACATGAGGAGCTTCGGCTGCACGTCGGCGAAGTCGAACTCCATCAACCCTCCTTCGGGGTTTCGGCTCGGCCGGTGGGCCGGCCCGTGTCGACGGACCGGCCCACCGCCTCAGATCACTTCGGCCAGCTGCTCTCGATGCCCTGGAGCACGGTCGCGGTGTCCTTGCCGTTGATCCAGTCGATCATGCCCTTCCAGAACGTCCCCGTGCCGACGGCGGCCGGCATCAGGTCCGAACCGTCGAACCGGAAGACGCTCTTCTGGTCCTGCAGGATCTGCACGGAGAGCTTGTCCACCGGGTTCGGCACGTTGGCCAGGTCGAGCTGCTTGTTGGCCGACACCCAGTCGCCGATCTTGGCGCGGCTGTTGGCGTACTCACCGGAGGCCAGGTACGTCTGCACGGCCTGGACCTCGGGACGGTCGGCGAAGGCCGCGACGAACTCGCCGCCGCCCAGCACCGGCTTGCCCTTGGCCGGGTCGATGGCCGGGAAGTAGAACGCGAAGACGTCGCCGTCCTCGGCCACCTTGGTGCCCTGCGGCCACTGGTTGGCGTAGAAGGACGCCTGCCGGTGCAGGGCGCACTTGCCGGTGGTGATCGGCGTGCCCGCCTCCTGGAAGGAGGTGGTGGAGATGCTCTTCACGCCGCCGAAGCCGCCGTTGACGTACTTCTCGTTCTTGAGGATGGCGCCGGCCTTGTCCACGGCCTCGGCGACCTTCGGGTCGTTGAACGGGATGCCGTGGGTGGTCCACTGGTCGTAGACCTCGGGGGTCTGCGTCCGCAGCATCATGTCCTCGACCCAGTCGGTGGCCGGCCAGCCGGTCGCGTCCTGCGACTCGATGCCCGCGCACCACGGCTTGGTGCCGCTCGCCGCGATCTTGTCGCTCAGGGCGATCAGCTCGTCCCAGGTGGTGGGGACGGTCCAGCCCTTCTCCTTGAAGGTCTTCGGCGAGTACCACACGAAGGACTTCACGTTGGAGCCGAGCGGGGCGCCGTAGAACTGGCCGTTGACGGTGCCGTACTTCAGCCAGTCGGCCGAGTAGTTCTGCTCGGCCATCGCCTTGGTGTCGGCGCTGGCCGCCTTGAGCTTGCCGGCGTCGGCGAACCGCTTGACCAGACCCGGCTGCGGGATGAAGGCGAGGTCGGGCGCGTTGCCGCCGTCGACCCGGACACCGAGCTGGGCCTCGAACTCACCGCTGCCCTCGTGGTCGATCTCGATGCCGGTGCAGTCCTCGAACTGCTTCCAGGACTCGTCGAGGCGGTCGGCCTCGATGTCCCGGATCGACGAGTAGATCGTGACCTTCTTGCCGTCGTTGCCCTGGTACTTCTCGTAAGCCGCACACTCCGCGGAGTCCACCTTGTCGCTGCTCTTGTCGTCGCCGGTGCCACAGGCAGTGACGCTGAGCGCCAGCCCCAGTACGCCGGCGACCGCGAGAGCCTGGCGTGGTCTGGCAAAGACCGCCATGCCGTTCTCCTTCCTTGCCGGCGCGGTCGCGTTCAACCGGCGCCGGTCCGATGGGCGTCACCACATGTAAGCGCTTGCATTGGAGCGCGTCCACCCCCAGTCGGACACGGACGAGTAACAATCCCGAAACCGGCTCACCTGTAGTGGGCACGCTCCCACGGATAGGGGTGTTCGCCCCGCCGCGACCCCTTTCGGTCGATGCAGGAATCTGCCACGCTGAAGGCAATCGATTGAAGTTTATCGACATCGGAGGTGCTGGATGCGTAAGCGGTGGTACAGCCTCGCGGCGGTCGGCGCACTGATCGCGGCGACCCTGGTGCCGGCGACCCCGGCCCTGGCCGCCCCGACCTTCAAGGTCCCGTTCCCCTGCGGCCAGTCCTGGTCCGGCCAGACCCGCTCCGACCACAGCCCGGCGTACGCCGTCGACTTCAACCGCACCGACGACCAGGGCGACCCCGTGGTGGCCAGCGCCCCCGGCACCGTCGACCGGGTGACCGACCTGGGCGGCACCAGCTACGGCAAGTACGTCCGCATCGACCACGGCGGCGGCTACACGACCTACTACGCCCACCTCAACGGCTTCAACGTCTCCGTCGGCCAGAGCGTCGGCTACGGCAAGGTCATCGGCTGGGTCGGCAGCACCGGCGGCTCCACCGGCCCGCACCTGCACTACGAGCAGCGGCTCAACGGCAACGACATCCAGGTCCGGTTCAACGGCAACCTGGCGCTGTACTGGGGCACCAAGACGTACACCAGCGACAACAACTGCTCGTCGAGCACCGGCTCCGGCACGGTCGACACCAGCGGCACCCCGCTGACCGTCCGCTCCGGCCCGGGCACCGGGTACTCCTCGGTCGGCACGGTCGCGGACGGGACGAAGGTGACGATCCACTGCCAGACCAGCGGCACCACGGTCACCGGCACGTACGGCACCAGCTCGATCTGGGACCGGATCGGCAGCGGCCGGTACATCGCCGACGCGTACGTCTACACCGGTTACGACGGCTACATCCCGAACGTCCCGCGCTGCTGACCGCCACGCGTGTTAGGAGGGGTCCCCTGTGCAACAGAAAGCGTTAACAGGGGGCCCTTCCTTGCGCCTCAGTTGAGCTGCCAGATGGAGAGGTTGAGGGCGGCGGCGAAGGTGACCCACGCCCAGTACGGCAGCAGCAGCGCCGCCGCCAGCCGGGAGACCCGCGCGAACAGCACCACGGTCACCCCGATGGCCAGCCACATCAGCACGATCTCGGCGAACGCCAGGCCGTACCGGCCGGCGCCGAAGAACAACGGGGTCCAGATCGCGTTCAGCACGAGCTGGGCCGTCCAGGCGTACAGCGCCGGGCCGAAGCCGACCCGCCGCCACACCAGCCACCCGGCGACAGCGATCAGCGCGTAGAGGAACGTCCAGACCGGGCCGAAGACCCAGGACGGGGGAGCCCAGTCCGGCTGGTTCAGGCTCGCGTACTCCTGCGAGGTGCCCCGCACGCCGAGCCCGCCGATCGCGGCGGCGACCGTCACGGCCGCGCCGAAGCCGAGCAGCGCCCACCACTTCCGCCCCCCGGTCGCGCGCCGGAGGCTGTCCGAAACTGTCATGTGCAGCAGGTGCCCGGCGGCCGGCGCCGGCAAACCCCGGACGGCATGGCGCCGGGGTCGTCCTGCCCGGTGGCCCCTGTCTGGGAGGACGGGGCTCCGGTCACGACGACCCCGGCGGGTCGGTGGTGGATACGACGAAGTCGGGGATCAAGTGTTGAAGATGCTGACCCCGCCCGGGCCGACCAACAGCCCGACGACGATGAGGACGATGCCCCACAGGATCTGCCGGCGGAACAGCGCGAGGATGCCGGCGACCACGAGTACGACTGCGAGAATCCAGAGAATCAGCTCCATGGCTGCTGAATACCCGAGTGACCGATCCGGGAAACCTCCCCGGCGTCCAGATGATCTCCCAGGTGGAAGATGCTGTACGCCTGCTTGATCACCGGGTGCGCCACGTTGCGCACCCGCACCCCGCCCGGGGTGGTGCCCCGCTCGCTGCCGGCGTGCGCGTGCCCGTGCAGGGCCAGCGCGGTCGGCGCCGAGTCGATGGCCTGCCCGAGCTGGTACGACCCGAGGAACGGGTAGATCTCCAGCGGCTCGCCGGCCAGCGTGTCCGGCACGGGGGAGTAGTGGGTCAGCGCCACCAGCAGGTCGCAGTCCAGCCCCCGCAGGGCCGCGCCCAGCGCCTCCGCGCTCTCGTTCGTGGTGCGGACGAACGCCTTCATCTCCGGCTCGCCGAAGTCGCTGGCGCACCGGCCGGCGAAGCCGCCGCCGAAGCCCTTCACCCCGGCCACGCCGAGCCGCCCGGCGGGGAACTCCAGCACGATCCCCTCGCCCTCCAGCACCCGGATGCCGGCCTCCTCCAGCACCTTGACCACCTGCGGCACCTGGTCGCACTGGTGGTCGTGGTTGCCGAGCACCGTCACCACCGGCACGCCCAGCCCGCCGAACTCCCGGGCCACGCAGCGCGCCTCGGCCTCGGTGCCGTGCCGGGTCAGGTCGCCGGCGAGCAGCAGCACGTCGGCGCAGTCGGGCAGCTCGTCCAGGGCGGGCCGGAACCGGCCCACCACGTCCTCGTCCAGGTGCACGTCGCCCACGGCGGCGATCCGGATCACCTTCCGACCTCCCTCACGGCAGCTGTTCGACCTGCGTGGGCGCCTGCGTGCGGATCACCCCGATGTCGCTGGTGACCGGCACGTCGGGGAAGCGCTCGGCGACCCGGCGCAGGATCTCCTCGCGCCGGTGCGGGCTCTCCACCTCGCCGTAGAGGACCAGGCCGCGCTCCCGGCGGACCACGGTGATCCCCTGCTCGGCGACGGCCGGGTCCTCGGCCAGCAGCCGGTGGATCTCGGCCTCCACGTACTCGTCGGGCGGGCCGGCGGTGACGGCGGGCGTCCCGGCGGCGCTGTCACGGTGCTCGCTCACGCGGTCTCCTTCTCCTCGGTGGCGCCGGCGTACGGCACCACGTCCAACCGGTCGAGCAGCACCAGGAACGCCTCGGCGTACGGCGAGTGCTGCGTCTCCTTGCGTACCCGTTCCCAGTCGATCTGTTCGCGCAGCGACCGGGCCAGCGGCAGCGCCCGGGCGAAGTCGCAGTAGTGCTGGGAGAAGCTGAGCAGCTTGTGCACCATGAGCAGGGACGCGGACAGCACGGGCATGTGGATCGCGTCGACCGGGCGGTCGATCGTGTCGGCGAACGTCTCCTCGGTGACCGGGGTCTCGATCGGGCGGTGGATCAGGTCCACCATCCGGCCGTCGTCGTAGACCTTCACCAGCCAGTCCTCGGGCGGGCGCTCGGCGTCGAAGCCCGCCTCGACCAGCGCCTCCAGCGCCCGGTCCACGTCCTCGCCCCGGATCAGGAAGTCGACGTCGTGCTCGCTGGAGTGCCCGCCGTGGGCGTACACCGCGAAGCTGCCGCCGAGGGCGAACGGGATCTCGGACTGTTTGAGCACGGCGGCGACCTTCTTCAGCGTGTGCACCAGGGTCTCGTCCCCGCGCTCGGCCATGTGGCTCTCCCGTCGGTCGTGTCGTGGACAGGCGGATTCGATTTGCGTACCCGGCATTTCGTTCGCCCACACCTGAGCCTCGCCCCGCGGGGCGCGAACCGGCTGCAAAGGGACGAAACGCCGGAGGTGAGCGCGGGTCCGATAGTCTGGTGAAGGTGGCCAGATCACTGCGGGACCGGCGGGGCGGGGCCCGACTGCGCGCCGTCGCCCTGATCGGCATCGACGGGTCGGGCAAGACCACCCAGGCCCACCACCTCGCCGAGGCGCTGACCGCCGCCGGCCGCCCCGCCACCTACCACCGCAACGCCGGCGGCCGCCGCTGGCTCGGCCGCCTCGCCCAGCGGCTCGGCCGCCCCGACGCCGAGCGGCTGGTCGGTCGGCGCGGCCTGCTCGCCGTCGAGTCCGTGCTGCGCTGGCTGGCGATCGCGGCGGCGCTGCTGAGCTGCCTCGTCACCGGCCGGACGGCCGTCATGGACCGCTACTCCGCCTGCCAGTACGCCAGCATCCGCGCGCACGGCGGGCAGCGCTGGGAGCGGCTGGCCCGCGCCGGATACCGCCTCTTCCCGCCGCCGCAGGTCACCTTCCTGCTCGCGGTCGACCCGGCCGAGGCGTACCAGCGGATCGAGCGGCGCGGCACCGACCACGAGACGATGGGCTGGCTGACCGCCGCCGACACGGCGTACCGCACGCTGCCCGAGTTCCCCAGCTTCGTGGTCGTCGACGCCGGCCGCCCGCCCGAGGAGGTGTCCCGGCAGATCCGGGCCCATCTGGCCGCCTGGCTGCCGGCCCAAGGCGTCGCGCCCGCCGAGGCCGCCGCCCCGGCCGCTCCGCCGCCGGCCGAGCCCGCTCCGGCCGCACCGACCGGCACGCCCGGCCCGGTGGCGCGCCCCGTCGACGACGCCGGCCGGGGGCCGGGGCTGCTCGTGGCGGGTCAGGCCTGACCGTAGGCCGGCCGGCCCACCCCGGGTGCCCCACCGAAGGGTGCCGCCGCCCGGACGGTGGGTCGCCGCGCCCGTCCAGCACGGGGCGGGGCCCCTCCGGGGGAGGTGTCGGGCGCTGCGTGGATGACAGTCTTTCCGCAACACTCGTGAACGTCCGGAGTACTTTTTTCCCGATACGTGGAGACATGGTTGACGCTCGCGCCCGGTGAAAGTAAGTTTCATCCGTGGCGAAGAGTCCGAAGATTTCTGCGAGTCACGAGCCGGGTGGGTTGATCGTCCACATCAGCGGCCTGCTCCCCTCGCTGTCGCCCGCCGAGCAGCGGGTGGCCCGGCTGGTGGTCTCCGACCCGGCGGACGCCGCCCGGCGCACCATCACCGACCTCGCCACCGCCGCCGAGACATCCGAGGCGACCGTCATCCGGTTCTGCCGCTCGGTCGGCATGGACGGCTACCCGCAGCTGCGCATCCGGCTCGCCGCCGAGGCCGCCCGCCGGGTCGAGCCGCCGGACGCCCGGGTCGTCGGCGGCGACATCCCGCCCGGCGCCGACCTGGCCCAGATCATCGCCACCATCGCGTTCAACGACGCCCGGGCCGTGGAGGAGACGGCCGAGCAGCTCGACCCGGCCGTCTGCGAGCAGGTCGTCGAGGCGATCGTCGGCGCGGGGCGGATCGAGGTCTACGGCGCGGGCGCGAGCGGCTTCGTCGCCTCGGACTTCCAGCAGAAGCTGCACCGCATCGGCCGCATGGCGTTCTACTTCCCCGACGTGCACACCGCCCTCACCTCGGCCGCGCTGCTCGCCAAGGGCGACGTGGCCGTGGGCATCTCGCACAGCGGCACCACCGCCGACGTGATCGAGGTGCTGGAGCAGGCCCGCGCCCGGGGGGCCAGCACGGTGGCGCTGACCAACTTCCCCCGCTCGCCGATCACCGACGTCGCCGACTTCGTGCTCACCACGGCGGCCCGCGAGACGACGTACCGCTCGGGCGCGATGGCCAGCCGGCTGGCCCAGCTCACCGTGGTCGACTGCCTCTTCGTCGGGGTGGCCGCCCGCAACCGCGCGCGGGCCCGCCGGGCGTTGGAGGTCACCGCCGACGCGGTGCGGACCCGGCGGGTCGGCCCCGGCCGGAGGCGGGGATGACGGCCGGGCGCGTCGAGCCCGGGGAGGTCACGGCGGTCCCCGCCCGCCCGGTGGTCCGGGTGGGCGCGCCCACCGAGCGGCGCAACCCGCGCAGCGTCGACCTCGACCTGATGTCCACCCGGGACGTGCTCACCGTGATCAACGAGGCCGACCGGCGGGTGCCGGCCGCCGTCGCCGCGGTCCTCGACGAGATCGCCGCCACCGTCGACCTCGCGGTCGCCGCGCTGCGCGGCGGGCACCGGGTGCACTACTTCGGCGCCGGGACCTCCGGCCGCCTCGGGGTGCTGGACGCTGCCGAGCTGGCACCCACCTTCAACTCGCCCCGGCACTGGTTCTGCGCCCACCTCGCGGGCGGCCCGGACGCGATGTGGCGGGCCGTCGAGGACGCCGAGGACGACCACCGGGGCGGGGCGGCCGAGGCGGCCGACTGCGTCGGCGCGGGCGACCTCGTCGTCGGGCTGGCCGCCAGCGGACGCACCCCGTACGTTCTCGGGGCGCTCGCCGCGTCCCGGGCCCAGGGGGCCTCGACGGTGCTGCTCTGCGCCAACCCGGAGGCCGAGGCCGCCGGGTCGGTCGACGTCTTCATCGGGGTCGACACCGGCCCCGAGGTGGTGACCGGCTCGACCCGGATGAAGGCGGGCACGGCGCAGAAGCTGGTGCTCAACACGTTCTCCACGGCCGTCATGGTGCGGCTGGGGCGGGTCTACTCGAACCTCATGATCGACATGGTGGCCACCAACGCCAAGCTGCGCGGCCGGATGATCTCGATCCTGATGGAGGCCACCGGCTGCGCCGAGGAGGTCTGCCGGCGGGCCCTGCACGAGGCCGACGGTGACCTCAAGACCGCCCTGGTGTCGCTCGTCTCCGGCGCCGAGGTCCCCGCCGCCCGGGCCGCCCTGGCCCGCGCCGCCGACCAGGTCAGGGGCGCGCTCGACCTGCTCGCCTCCTGAGCGTCTGCGGCCCCTGCCGGTGCGGGCCGTGACGGTGGTCACCAAGCGCCGACGGTGGGACTTACCACACGGCACGGATTGTTCAACCGGGGCGAGGGTATTCCGTATCCGTGAATGAACCGACCGGTCCGCCGCCGCGTATCAGCCGGTGACCAGGATCGCAGTACGGCGGTGACGCGGGTCGCTGTGCGCCCCGGGGTGGCGATGGTGCCATGCCAGAGGCGGACGCGTTCCGTCGATCCGCCGACCCGTCGGTGGCGCCAACGGCGAGCCACTTTTCGGGGTGCTGACAGCAAACATGGACCGGGCTCTCAGCTACTACTCAGGCATTCGTGACACTTTCGACTCACGACATGGAATCCCCGACGCGTCTCAACTGTTGTGCAGGTGTCAGGTCAGCACCGGAGGGCACAGCGGAAGTTACGGGGGAGGGCTGATGGACGTGGGGATGGCAAGGAACCGGGCAACCGGCGCGAGCGAGGGGACCGTGGGCAACGTGGACAAGAACATCGGCATGCGAACCGACGAGGTGGCCGAGGAGCGCGACCTGGTCGGAGTCTACCTTCACGAGATCTCCCGGACGCCACTGCTGGACGCCGCCACCGAGGTCGACCTCTCCAAGTCGATCGAGGCCGGGCTGTACGCCGAGCACCTGCTCGAGACGGACAGCGTTCCCGCCGGTGTCGCCCGGGACGACCTGGAGCGGGTGGTCGCCGAGGGGGAGCGGGCGAAGGACCTCTTCATCCGCGCCAACCTGCGGCTGGTCGTCTCCATCGCCCGGCGCTACGTGCGCTCGGGCATGCCCATGCTCGACCTGATCCAGGAGGGCAACACCGGCCTGGTCCGGGCGGTCGAGAAGTTCGACTACGAGCGCGGGTTCAAGTTCTCCACCTACGCGACCTGGTGGATCCGCCAGGCGATCAGCCGGGCGATCGCCCAGCAGGAGCGCACCGTGCGGCTGCCGGTGCACCTGGTCGAGGACGTCAACCGGATGCGCAACGTCGCCCGGCAGCTCACCCGCGAGCTGGGCAGCGACCCGGAGCCGGAGCAGATCGCGGCGGCCCTCGGCGTCACCGTCGAGCGGGTCAGGGAGCTGGTGCGCTGGTCGCAGGACACGGTGTCGCTCGACACGCCGGTCGGCGACGACGGCGACACCAACCTCGGCGACCTGGTCGCCGACAGCGACGCCCCGTCGCCGGAGGAGATCGTCCTCACCGGCCTGGAGCGGCAGCGCATCGAGGGCCTGCTCAATCACCTCGACGACCGGTCGGCCGGCATCATGCGGGCCCGCTACGGCCTGGAGGACGGACGGGAGCACTCGCTGACCGAGGTCGCGTCGCGGTTCTCGCTGTCGCGGGAGCGGATCCGGCAGCTGGAGATCCAGGCGCTGGGCCGGCTGCGCGAGCTGGCCCGGGCGGAGGGGCTGCAGGCCGCCTGAGCTGGTAGTAATGACGGCGAACGGCCGGCGTCCGATAGGGGGACGCCGGCCGTTCGCCGTCGCGCGGGAGCCGGTCAGCGGACCCGGCCGTACCCGTAGGGCGGCATCAGGGCGAGGGCCCGCTTCTCCACGTTGCGGCCGAAGGTCGGCGCGTGGATCACCTGGCCGTCGCCGACGTAGATGGCCACGTGGCCGAGGCTGTTGTAGAAGACGAGGTCGCCCGGGCGCAGCTCGCTGCGGCTGATGTGGCTGACCACGCCCCACTGCATCCGCGTGTTGTGCGGCAGGGACTTGCCGGCCGCCCGCCAGGCCGCGGAGGTGAGGCCGGAGCAGTCGTACCCGTTCGGGCCGTCGGCGGCCCAGACGTAGGGCTTGCCGAGCGCCCCGTACGCGTACCGCACGGCCGCGCCGGCCCGGCCCGAGACGGCCGGGGCCTTCTCGCCGGAGCCGGACTTCCCGCCCGAACGCGCCTTCGGCGGGGTGGGCTCGGTGGCCCGCCCGTACGCCTGCCGGCGCATCTCATACAGCTCGGCCAGGTCCTTCTCGATCCGCTTGCGGCTGGCGGTGAGCTGCTTCGCCTGCGCGGCCTGCTTCGCGAGCGTGGCGTCCAGCCGCCCCTTCTGGTCGAGCAGCCGGCGCTGGTTCTCGGTGTAGCCGGCGATCCGCTGCTGGCGCTGCCGGCTGAGCTGGCCGAGGGTGTCGAGGCGGTCCAGCAGGGTGCTCGGCCCGCCCGGGCTCAGCAGCGCGTTGGCGGCGTCCAGCCGGCCCGACTTGTACGCGGTGACGGCGATCGTGCCGACGTCCGCCCGGCTCTGCGCGGTCTGCTCCTCCAACGGCCCGATCCGGGCCGCGAGCTTCGCCGCGGTGGCCTTGTTCGCCTTGATGTCCTCGTTGAGCTTGTTGTAGGACTCGACGACCCGTTCCAGCTCGGTCGAGGACTTCTCGATCCGCCGCGTCAGCTCGGCGGGGGTCGGCTCGGCCCGAGCCACCGACGCCGGGGCGATCAGCGTGGCCACGAGGCCGGCCGTCACCAGTGCGCGCAGCGAATTTCTGAGGGACGACAAGAGCGGAGGGCTCCTCTCCCACCAGCCGGCACGACGTCGCGGACGCCGCGTCGGCACCGGCCCGGGGCTGTCCTGGTGGACGGCGGTCGACCGGTCCGGCCTGATCAACCTAGCGCGGGACGGAAGTTACCCGCAGGTGAAGCAGGGACGAAAGTGGCGAAAGGGGACTTACTCAGCCGGCCACCGGCTCCACGGCCGGGGCGGGCCGCGGGGCGAGCCAGTCGCTGACCCGACGCTCGGCGTAGAAGGACACGAACGGGACGGTGCCGGCGAGCATCACCAGCAGCATCCGCTTCAACGGCCAGTCCGCCCGGCGGGACAGGTCGAACGTCGCGGCCAGGTAGAGCATGTAGAGCCAGCCGTGCGCGGTGCCGACGACCGCCACCACGGCCGGCTCGTCGAACCCGTACTTCAGGGGCATGCCGACTGCGACCAGCACGACCAGCGCCACGCCCACGATCCAGGCGATCACGCGGTACCGGGTAAGGGCTCCGCCCACCTTCGTCCGTCCTTCCGAAACCGGCCTGCGCCGGATAGTCGCGAACCGGCGTCAGCCGGGATAGTCCCCGGGTCGGGCGCCCGGGTTGGCGTTCAACCATGCCAGGTAGCGGTTGTAGGCGGCCAGGTCGGTGTCGTCCGCGCCGTCGACCGGCGTGGCCGGCGCGCGGGACACCCGCACCGGCCGGCGTACCCCCGTGGGGGTGGCGGACGGCGTGGCCGCCGCGACCCGGTCGGCCTGGGCCGGCTCCTCCGTCGCCGGCTCCGCCGGCTCGTCGCCGTGGGCCGACCGCAGGGCGTGCCGCAGCTCACGCCACCAGACGAAGAGCACGAACGCGGCGAAGACCGGCCACTCGACCGCGTACCCCCAGCTCAGCGCATTGCCCCCGGCGGCCCGGGTGATCTGCCACCAGCCCAGCCCGAGGAAGCCGACGACCAGCACGACCATGGCCACGTGGCGGGCGATCCACGCCGGTGTCCAGAGCCGCTTCATGGCATCGAGGGTACCGGTCGGCGGCGGCGTCTCCGACGCGGCGTCGTAGTGCCGGTGGTTTGCCGGGGGCGCGGGTGGGCATCCGTCTAGACGCCAGCCCAGACGAGACGAGGGGGGCGACATGACCGAATCAGCCTGGCGGACGACCACCGGCCCGGCCGAGGCCAGCCCGGAGCAGCGGATGCCCGAATGGGACGGGGACCACCTGCGCGACCCGGCCACCGACGAGGAGCCCGGCATCGACCCGGCCGAGCTCGCCGACGACGACCTGATCCGCGAGATGCACAGCCTGCACCGCACCCGCCTCGACACCCTGCGGCACGCGTCGGACTCGGCGCTCGCCAACCACCTGCGGCGCACGGCGGACCTGGAGACCGAGTACCTGGCCCGGCACCCGGGGCGGGAGATCGACCCGGCCAGGCTGCGGGACGAGTGATGACCGCACGCGCCCAGCGCGGCATGTCCGCGCCGCCCGAGGTGGTGTTCAGCACGGCGACCGACCCGGATCGCGCCGCGGCCTGGCTGCCCGAGCCGCTGCGGTCCGACGGCGACAGCCGCCCCGAGGTCGACACGGGGGACCTGCGGGCCTGGTGGCGCAGCGACTCCGCGCCCGGCTGGTCGGCCGAGATCCGGGTCGAGCCGGCCGACGCCGGGGGCGCGCGGGTGCGCCTCGACCTCGCCGGCGCGGCCGGCGGGGCGGAGGCCGGGCTCGCCGACGAGACCCTGGCCAACCTCGCCCGCGAGGTGGCCGACAACCTGACCGCCGGTTGACCGGCCGGCGGCGGGCCCCTCGCGGGGGCCGCGACGCGCAGACGATGAGGAGACCGGGTTGAGCGAGAGCAGCCTGAAGCAGAAGGTGGCGCGACTGCGCCAGGCGTACGCGCCGCACGAGTACCGTCCGCTGGGCGGCTACCTCGCGGCGATGGGCACGTACGCGGGCGTGACCGCCACGATCGCGGGTCTGGTGCGGGCGACCGGCCGCCCCGTGCCCGACCGGCCCGCCACCGCCGACGTGGTGCTGCTCGCCATCGCCACCCACAAGCTCAGCCGGCTGCTGTCCAAGGACGCGGTGACCAGCCCGCTGCGCGCCCCGTTCACCCGCTACGACCACCCGATCGGCAGCGGCGAGGTGATGGAGCAGGTCCGCGACTCGGGCAGCCCCACCCGGCACGCCATCGGCGAGCTGCTGAGCTGCCCGTTCTGCCTGGCCGTCTGGGTGGCCACCGGGCTCACCGGCGGGCTTGTCCTGGCCCCCCGGCTGACTCGGCTGGTGGCCACCGCCCTGACCGCGGTCGCGGCCTCCGACTTCCTCCAGATGGGCTACGCCGTGGCCCAGCAGGCGGCCGAGGGCGGCCACCACAAGGACTGATCCCCTGTCGTACGCCCGAAAGGGAGGGGGCCTTCGCCGGCCCCCTCCCTTCGCGTTCGCGTCTGCCGCCGCCTGCGCCTCAGCGCTGCATGCCGGACCAGCCGTGCGGAGACTCCGGCTCGCGCTCGTCCTCGTCCTCGCCGGTGATCACGTCCGCGTCGACGGCCGTCTGGTCGTGTTCGTTGGCGAAGTCCGGCTCGGGCGTGCTGTCCAGGCCCTCCGGCGGCTGGCCGAGCGCCTCGATGTGCTCGCGGTGCTGCTCCTGGCGATCGGTCATCTGGCTGTCCTCTCGGTTGCGTGGCCGGGGCGTCAGAGTGCCGAGCCGCCCAGCAGGTCGGCCGCCTCGTCCACGGCGTACTCGCCCTGGGGGAGGGCGGCGATCCGGGTGAGCAGCGACGCGGGAAGCTCGGCGGCGACGGCCCGGCGGTAGATGTCCGCCTGGCTGATCCGCTCCTGGCCGTGGTAGACGTCGTCGAGCAACTCGTCGAGCGGCCGGGTGTCCAGCTCCTCGACCGGGCCGGCGTCGCTCACGGGAGCCGCCGTCACGGGTGCTTCGTCGGTCACAGCTTCGTCGGTCACGACGATCAGCTACCCGGGGCGGAAACGACCAAACCCGGGAGGGGCGAGCGCGCACAGTGGGGCGGTCGCGCCGGCGTGACGCCCGTCACGTCGGTGGCCGGAACATCGACCGGGCCCCGCCGGTTGTGACGGGTGTCGGTGTGCCCAGTGTCCCCGGGCCTCACCTGAAATGCCTTCGCGGAATACCGTCCGGCTGGAGCCGCGTCGCGCCACGCGCCGAGAGGCGACCTGCACACCGACACCAGCGGCGCCCCGGTCTTTCGGCCGGGGCGCCGCTGGCTTTGCCCACCCCGGCCGCAGGTGGCAGGAGCCGCGCCGAGGGGCACGCCTGGCGCCGCGCGCGCCTGAGCGCCGTCGGGTGTGACGCACCGCTACCGCCGGCGGGCGCCGGCCGGGGTCTGCCGGGAGACGTCCGCCATCCGCTCCCGTCCCTTTGCTCTGCACCCGCCGACGCAACGGCTACAGGGTGTCACCAAGTTGTCCGGGCCGACACCGCGCGGAACCCGCAAACCTGCTGTTCCGCAGGGTGCTGCGCCGGTGGGTGCAGAGCAAAGGGGATGCGGGAGCCGGCGTGGGGTTGGCCGGCCAGCACGCAGCGTGAGACCGCCCCGCATCCCTCTCGGTCGAGGGTCGCAGTCACCGTCGGTGACCGCGACGCGCCCCTCGCCGGCGTCAGGCGGGGGTGGAGGTCGGGGTGGGAGAGGCGGTGGCCGGGGTGGCGCGGCGGGCGCGGACGGCGGTGGCCAGGTCGTCCAGCACCCCCTCGGTGTCGTCCCAGCCGAGGCAGGCGTCGGTGATCGAACGGCCGTACTCCAGCTCCCGCGTCGGGTCCAGGTCCTGCCGGCCGGGGAGCAGGAAGCTCTCCAGCATGACGCCGACGATGCCGCGCTGCCCGGCGGCGAGCTGGGCCGCGACGTCGGCGGCGACCAGCGGCTGGCGGCGGTGGTCCTTGCCGCTGTTGGCGTGGCTCGCGTCGACCACGACCCGCTCCGGCAGGCCGGCCGCCCGCAACTGCGCCAGCGCCGCGGCGACGGAGGCGGCATCGTAGTTCGGGCCGTCGTTGCCGCCCCGCAGCACCAGGTGGCCGTCGGCGTTGCCCCGGGTGTGCATGATCGCCGGGGTGCCGGACACGTCGATGCCGGGGAAGACGTGCGGGACGCCGGCCGCGCGGATCGCGTCCACGGCCGTGCCGATGCTGCCGTCGGGGCGGTTCTTCATGCCGATCGCCATCGACAGCCCGGAGGCGAGCTGCCGGTGCACCTGGCTCTCCACGGTGCGGGCGCCGATCGCGCCCCAGGCGACGGTGTCGGCGATGTACTGCGGGGTGATCGGGTCGAGGAACTCGCAGCCCACCGGCAGGCCCAGCCGCAGCACGTCCAGCAGCAGCGCGCGGGCGGTGCGCAGGCCGGTGTTCACATCGCCGGAGCCGTCCAGCGCCGGGTCGTTGATCAGGCCCTTCCAGCCCACCGTGGAACGCGGCTTCTCGAAGTAGACCCGCATCACGATCAGCAGGTCGTCGGCGAGCCGGTCGGCGGCGGTGCGCAGCCGGGCCGCGTACTCCAGGGCGGCCGCCGGGTCGTGCACCGAGCACGGGCCGACCACGACCAGCAGCCGGTCGTCGGCGCGGTCCAGCACCCGGGCGACCGCGCGCCGGCCGTCGAGCACGGCCTCGGTGAGCGCCGCGTCCAGGGGCAGGTGGTGGTGGAGCAGGGCCGGGGTGGTCAACGGCACGACGCGGTCGATCCGCTGGTCGATGACGCGATGGCTGTCCGGGGAGGTCACGGTGGGGTTCCTTCCGCCGACCGTGCCCCGGGGCCGGCGCCCGAGGTCGAGCCGGCTGCTCGTACGCAAAAGGGCAGGGAATCAGGCCCCTGCCCAGCCGGCTCGAAGAGGAAGTGACGTCAGATCACGGTGAAGTCACCGGCTCCTCCAGCCGGCTGTCTAAACCATCGATACGACCGCGTCACGCCGACCAGCCTACCCGACGCGGCGGGAAAGGCTCACCCCGTCGTCGGGAAAGCCTCGCCTCACGTTCACTTTCGTCGATGTATTCGTCGGTAGTTTCGGCGCCACACACCATCGCCTGGAGGTTCGAATGGACCGTCGTACGCTGCTGCGCGCCACCGCCGCGTCGGGGGCCGCCGCGCTGGCCGGCAGCCTCTGGTCGTCCGTCGCGTCGGCCGCTCCCGCCCAGCCCGGGACGGGTCCGTACGGGCCGCTGGGCGCCGCCGACGGCAACGGCATCCAGCTCCCCGCCGGGTTCACCAGCCGGGTGGTGGCCCGGTCCCGGCAGGCGGTCGCCGGCACCTCGTACGCCTGGCACGACGCCCCCGACGGCGGGGCCTGCTTCCCCGCCGGAACCGGGTGGATCTACGTCTCGAATTCCGAGATCACCCCGGGCGGCGGGGCGTCGGCCGTGCGGTTCGCCGCCGACGGGAGCGTCGCCTCGGCGTACCGGATCCTGTCCGGGACCAACCAGAACTGCGCCGACGGCGCGACCCCGTGGGGCACCTGGCTCTCCTGCGAGGAGGTCAGCCGGGGGTACGTCTACGAGACGTACCCGCAGGGCGGGACGGCGGCGGTGCAGCGCCCGGCGCTGGGCCGGTTCAAGCACGAGGCGGCGGCGGCCGACCCCGTCCGGCAGGTCGTCTACCTGACCGAGGACGAGCCGAACGGCTGCTTCTACCGGTTCCGGCCGACCGTCTGGGGCGATCTGTCCGCCGGCACCCTGGAGGTGCTGGTCGCCGGCACCGCCACCAGCGGCCCGGTCACCTGGGCCCGGGTGCCGGACCCGGACGGCTCGCCGACGTACACCCGCCAGCAGGTCTCCGGGGCCAAGCGGTTCGACGGCGGCGAGGGCTGCTGGTACGCCGACGGGACCTGCTGGTTCACCACCAAGGGCGACAACCGGGTCTGGGCGTACGACGCGGTCGCGCAGCGCATCGACCTGGCGTACGACGACTCGCTGGTGACCGGCGGCAGCGCGCCCCTGACCGGGGTGGACAACATCGTCGGGGCCCGCTCCGGCGACCTGTACGTGGCCGAGGACGGCGGCAACATGGAGGTCAACATGATCACTCCGGCCGGGGTCGTCACGCCGTTCCTCCGGATCACCGGGCAGGGGTCGTCCGAGATCACCTACGAGGTGCGCGGCCCGTTCCGCTGAGCCGTTCGCTGGGTAGAGACTCCGGCATGAGTCACGACCAGAGCGACACCGACCGGATCTCCTCCCGCGCCCACCTGCTGCCCGAGGAGGCGGCGGTGGGCAGCGACGACGCCTACGCGCAGGCCGAGGCGATCCTCGACGAGTCCGACCGGCGGGAGGCCGACCGCGCCGCCGCCCCCGACACGGTGCTGGAGCACCGCACCTCCGACGAGACGGTGACCGCGATCGAGCCCCCGGACTGAGAGCCCCACCCCGCCTACCCCGGGCGGCGGCCCGCGCCGCCCGGGGCGGGCGGGACCGGCCGTGCCGCGCCGCGCCGACCCACTCGCGTCACGCCTGCGACCTCGGGATCGGATAGCGTCGGGCCATGCCCGACAGCGGTTTCCCCTGGCCGATCGAAACGACCCGACTGGACAACGGCCTGCGTGTGGTGGTGAGCGAGGACCGCACCGCGCCCGCGGTCGCGGTGAACCTCTGGTACGACGTGGGCTCCCGGCACGAGCCCGACGGGCAGACCGGCTTCGCCCACCTCTTCGAGCACCTCATGTTCGAGGGCTCGGTGAACGTGGCGAAGACCGAGCACATGAAGCTCGTCCAGGGCGCCGGCGGCTCGCTGAACGCCACCACCAACCCGGACCGGACGAACTACTTCGAGACCGTCCCCGCCGAGCACCTGGAGCTGGCGCTCTGGCTGGAGGCCGACCGGATGGGCGGCCTGGTGCCGGCGCTGACCCAGGAGACCCTGGACAACCAGCGGGACGTGGTCAAGAACGAGCGCCGCCAGCGCTACGAGAACGTCCCGTACGGCGACGCGTGGCTGCGGCTGCTGCCGCTGCTCTATCCGCCCGGCCACCCCTACCACCACGCGACGATCGGGTCGATGGCCGACCTGAACGCCGCCGACCTGGCCACCTTCCAGGCGTTCCACCGCACCTACTACGCGCCGAACAACGCCGTGCTGACCGTGGTCGGCGACGCCGCCGCGACCGAGGTGTTCGCGCTGGCCGACAAGTACTTCGGGGCGATCCCGGCCCGGGAGTCGATCCCGGCCGCGCCGGACGGCCGGCACGTGCCCCGCGCCGGCGCGCCGGTCGCCGAGACCGTCACCGCCGCCGTGCCCGCGCCCCGCGTGTTCGTCGCGCACCGCACCCACCCGTTCGGCACCCCCGGGTACGACGTGCTGACCGTCCTGGCCACCGTGCTGGGCAGCGGCCGGGGCAGCCGCCTCTACCAGCGCCTCGCCGACGGCGAGCGGCTCGCCCAGCCCGACCTGGTCGGCGCGTACGGGGTGGACCTGCGGCACGCGCCGGCCCCGCTGATCGTCACCGCCACCGCCCGGGACGGGGTGACCGGGGAGCGGCTGGCCGCCGGGGTGGCCGAGGTCGTCGACGAGCTGGCCACCGTGCCGGTCACCGCCGCCGAGCTGGACCGGGCCAAGGCGCTGCTCAGCACCGCGTGGTGGCGGCAGATGTCCACCGTCGACGGCCGCGCCGACATCCTCGGCCGGTACGCCACCCAGTTCGGCGACCCGGCGAAGGCCGCCGAGCGGCTGCCCGCCTGGCTCGCGGTCACCGCCGACCAGATCGCCGAACTCGCCGCCGAGGCGCTGCGCGCCGAGGACCGGGTCACCCTGACCTACCTGCCCGAGGAGACCGCATGAGCCTGATCGCCGACCGTCCCGGGCCGGGGCTGGCCCGGCCGTACCGGTTCCCGCAGGTGGTGCGCCGCGACGTGGCCGGGGGCCGGGTCGTCGCCGCGCACCTGCCCGGGCAGAACCTGGCCGTGGCGCTGCTGCTGCTCGACGCCGGGGCCGGCCGCGAGCCGGTCGGCCGGGAGGGGCTCGGCGCGGTGCTGGCCAAGGCCCTGGAGGAGGGCACGGCGCAGCGGGACGCCACCGCGTACGCGCTCGCCATCGAGGCGCTCGGCACCGAGCTGGTGACCGGGCTCGACTGGGACTCGTTCCAGGTCAGCGTCCAGGTGCCGGTGGAGCGGCTCGGCGCCGCCGTCGAGCTGCTCGCCGAGGCCGTCCGCACGCCGAAGCTGGACCCGGACGACCTGCGGCGGGTCCGCGACGACGAGGCGACCGCCCTGCGGATGGACTGGGCCAACCCCGGCCCCCGGGCCGAGGCGGCGCTGCGGGCCGACCTGTTCGGCGCGCAGAACCGCTGGGGCCGACCCATGTACGGCGACCCGGACTCGGTGGCGGCCCTGGACCCGGAGGACCTCACCGTCTTCCACTCCGAGTGGTTCCTGCGCCCCGGCACCCTGGTCGTCGCCGGTGACCTGGACCGGCTCGACCTGGACGCGCTGGGCGCGGCGGCGTTCGCCGGCACCGGCGGCGGCCCGACCCCGGTCGAGGGCCCGGTCGACGTGCCGCTGCGCGCCGGCCGGCGGATCATCCTGGTCGACCGCCCCGGGTCGGTGCAGTCCACGCTGCGGCTGGGCCACGCCGCCCCGCACCGGGCGCACCCCGACCACGTGCCGATGGCCCTCGCCGGCACGGTGCTCGGCGGCGCGTTCACCTCCCGGCTCAACCACCTGATCCGCGAGGTGCGCGGCTACACGTACGGCATCCGGGGCGACTTCGCCTCGTCCCGCCGGTTCGGCCGGTTCGCGGTCAGCTCCGGGGTGCAGACGGCCGTGACCGCGCCGGCCCTCGTCGAGGCGGTCGGGGAGATCACCCGTACCCGGGCCGGCGGGGTGACCGAGGACGAGCTGGCGGTGGCGCGGTCGTGGCGGGCCGGGCAGCTCTCGGTCGAGCTGCAGAGCCCCCGGGCGATCGCGTCGGCGCTGACCACCCTGGTCGTGCACGACCTGCCGGACGACTACCACGCCCGGCGGCGCGAGTCCCTGCTCGCCGCCGACGTGGCCGACGTGTCGGCCGCCGCCGCGACCCACCTGCACCCGGAGTCGCTGACCCTGGTGGTCGAGGGCGACGCCGCGCTCATCCGCGACGAGCTGGCGGCCACCGGCCTCGGGGAGATCGTCGACGTCCGCCCCTGACCCGGGCGGTGTGATTCGCGTCGCGCCCCGGCCGGCGGGGCGGCCCGGCCGGGGCGGCGATGTTCCGGCCGGGGCCCGCCCACGCCCCGGAAATTCCGGCGCGGCGCGCGGTGGCGACGCCGACGTTGCGGCGCGGGGCCGTCCCCGGCCCGTCCGGCCGCCGCCCGGGCGGTGGGAAAGCGTTCCCGGCCCGGCCGTCGACCTGGGTAGCCTCGCGGGCATGAGGATCGGCATTGTGGGGGCCACCGGCCAGGTCGGTGGCGTGATGCGGCAGGTGCTGGCGGAGCGCGAGTTCCCGGCGGAGCAGGTGCGGTTGTTCGCCTCCGCCCGGTCGGCCGGGCGGACCGTGCCGTGGCGCGGCGGCGAGGTGACGATCGAGGACGCGGCCACGGCCGACTACGCGGGCCTGGACATCGTGCTCTTCTCCGCCGGCAAGGGCACCGCCCTGGAGCTGGCCCCCCGGGTCGCCGCGGCCGGCGCGGTGGTGATCGACAACTCGTCGGCGTTCCGGATGGACCCGGACGTGCCGCTGGTCGTCGCCGAGGTCAACCCGCACGCCGCCGCGCACCGCCCGAAGGGCATCATCGCCAACCCGAACTGCACCACCATGGCCGCGATGCCGGTGCTGCGCCCGCTGCACGCCGAGGCGGAGCTGGTGAGCCTCGTCGTCTCCACCTACCAGGCGGTCTCCGGTGCCGGCCTGGCCGGCGTGGCCGAGCTGGAGGAGCAGGTCCGCAAGGTCGCCGAGCAGGCCGCCGGGCTGGCGTTCGACGGCACCGCCGTGGAGTTCCCCGCCCCCCGTGTCTTCGCCCGGACCATCGCGTTCAACGTGCTCCCGCTGGCCGGCTCGATCGTCGACGACGGCTCGGCGGAGACCGACGAGGAGCAGAAGCTGCGCAACGAGAGCCGCAAGATCCTGGAGATCCCCGGGCTGAAGGTCTCCGGCACCTGCGTCCGGGTGCCCGTCTTCACCGGCCACTCGCTCCAGATCAACGCCCGGTTCGCCCGGCCGGTCACCCCGCAGCGGGCCCGCGAGCTGCTCGACGGCGCGCCCGGCGTGGCCCTGTCCGACGTGCCGACCCCGCTGCAGGCCGCCGGCCACGACCCGACGTACGTGGGCCGGATCCGCGCCGACGAGACGGTGGAGCACGGCCTGTCCCTGTTCTGCTCCAACGACAACCTGCGCAAGGGCGCCGCCCTCAACGCCGTCCAGCTCGCCGAACTCGTCGCCGCCGAGCTGCGCTGACCGCCGGCGCGCCCCTGCGGCAGGCTGCGTTACCCCGCCGGGGCGGCGGGTAGACACGGCGGTGCCGACACCGAGAGGGGAGCACCATGACAACGGTCGGAGAGTTCATGACGACCCGGTTGGTGACGATGGACGGCCACGAGACGCTCACCGCCGCCGCGCGGGAGATGCGCGACAGCGCCATCGGCGACGTGGTGGTGACCGCAGGTGACGACGTGGTCGGCATCGTCACGGACCGGGACATCGCGGTCCGGGGCGTCGCCGAGGAGATGGACCCCAACACGACCCGGCTGAACCAGATCACCAGCCGGGACGTGATCACGGTGAGCCAGTACGACGACGCCGTGGCCGCCGCCGACCTGATGCGCACGTACGCCGTGCGCCGGCTGCCGGTGATCGACGACGGCCGGCTGGTCGGCCTGGTCTCCGTGGGCGACCTCGCGGTCGAGCGGGAGCCGCAGTCGGTGCTGGCGGACATCAGCGCCGACGACCCCAACAACTGACCGTCCGCCGCGGCACGCCGGCCCCCGACCCGGGGGCCGGCGTCGCGTCGTGTGCGCGCCCGCTCCGCCTCACCCGATCCGGGTGAGGTTGACCCCGTACCGGACGGGGACCCTTTCCCGACGTCGAACGCCGCGGGTCGACGGGAGGGGAGGGGCCCGATGCCGGACGCGACCACCAGATTCTTCGAGGACCTGGACCGGCGGGGGTACGAACCGCTGCTGGTCAAGTCAACCGGAACCATCCGCTTCGACCTGCACGAGGGACCGCAGACCACCCACTGGCTGGTCGCGATCGACCGGGGCCGGATCAGCGTCAGCCAGGACGACCGGGAGGCGGACACGGTCGTCAACACCAGCCCCGTCCTCTTCGAGGACCTCGCCGCCGGCCGGGAGCACGGCATCGCCGCGATCCTGCGCGGGGACATGACGGTCAGCGGCGACGCCCGGCTGGTGGTGCAGGTGGAGCGGCTCTTCCCCGGCCCGCCGACCAGCCAGGGCCCGCAGCGGCTGTTCCAGAGGGAGGCGTGCTGATGACGGAGGGCAACACGATCCGGATCCTCGACGGCAGCACCTTCGTCGTCTCCGAGGACACCGGCGACATCGAAGCGACGCCGAGCGAGCCCACCGGCATGTTCTCCCTCGACACCCGGTTCCTGTCCCGCTGGGTGCTGACCGTCAACGGCGAGCGGCTCAACGCCCTGTCCTACGACGACCTCCAGTACTACGAGGCGCGGTTCTTCCTGGTGCCGGGGATGGCCACCCACTACATCGACGCGAAGCTGTCGATCATCCGCGAGCGGATGGTCGGCGGCAGCTTCCGGGAGCAGGTCACCATCCTCAACCACGACGAGAAGCCCGTCGACCTCCAGGTCCGGATGGACGCCGGCTCCGACTTCGCCGACCTGTTCCAGGTCAAGGACGAGATCGTCAACAAGAAGGGCGAGCTGTACGCCGAGGCCGAGGCCGACCGGCTGCGCCTGGGCTACCGCCGGGGCAACTTCCGGCGGGAGACGGTCATCTCCTGCTCGCGGACGGCCGCGTACGACCGCAACGGCTTCTCGTTCAGCGTCCACCTCGAACCGAACGAGCAGTGGAGCACCGACATCGACGTGCAGACCTTCGCCCTCGGGCCGGGCGGGCGGGACCTGCGGATGGGCGTGCGGGCGCACGGCAACGAGCGGCTGGCCCTGCAGCAGGACCTCCAGGAGTGGATCGCCGCCGCGCCGAAGGTCAACAGCGAGTGCGAGCACCTGGCCCGCACGTACCAGCGGAGCCTCGTCGACCTCGCCGCGCTGCGCTTCTCGCCCCTGTCGCTCGGCGGCAGCACCCTGCCCGCCGCCGGCCTGCCCTGGTTCATGACGATGTTCGGCCGGGACAGCATCCTGACCTGCCTCCAGGTGCTGCCGTTCGCCCCAGGGCTGTCCAAGACGACGCTGCGCATCCTCGCCTCGTTGCAGGGCACCCGGTTCGACGACTTCCGCGACGAGGACCCCGGGCGCATCCTGCACGAGATGCGGTACGGCGAGACGGCCGCGTTCGAGGAGCAGCCCCACTCGCCGTACTACGGCTCGGTCGACGCGACGCCGCTGTTCGTGGTGCTGCTCGACGAGTACGAGCGGTGGAGCGGCGACGAGTCGCTGGTGCGGGAGCTGGAGCAGGAGTGCCGGGCCGCGCTGAAATGGATCGACGACTACGCCGACCTGGTCGGCAACGGCTACGTCTGGTACGAGCGGCGCAACACCGACACCGGCCTGGAGAACCAGTGCTGGAAGGACTCCTGGGACTCGATCTCGTACCGCGACGGCACCCTGCTGCCCTTCCCCCGCGCCACCTGCGAGGTGCAGGGGTACGCGTACGACGCGAAGATGCGGGCCGCCCGGATGGCGCGCGAGTTCTGGGGCGACCCCGCGTACGCCGACCGGCTGGAGCGGGAGGCCGCGCAGCTCAAGGAGCGGTTCAACCGGGACTGGTGGGTCGACGACGGCCAGTTCTACGCGCTCGCCCTCGACCCCGACGGCCGCCGGGCCGACGTGCTCAGCTCCAACATCGGCCACCTGCTGTGGAGCGGCATCGTCGACCACGAGCGGGCCGAACGGATCGCCGAGCACCTGGTCGGGCCGAGGCTGTTCTCCGGCTGGGGGGTGCGGACGCTCGCCGAGGGGGAGGTCCGCTACAACCCCATCGGCTACCACAACGGCACGATCTGGCCGTTCGACAACTCGTTCATCGCGTGGGGGCTGCGCCGGTACGGCTTCGCCGAGGAGGCCGCCGTCATCGCCAACGGGATCCTCGACGCGGCCCGCTACTTCGACGGGCGGCTGCCGGAGGCGTTCGGCGGCTACCAGCGGGAGCTGACCAAGTTCCCGGTGGAGTATCCGACCGCGTGCAGCCCGCAGGCCTGGTCGACGGGCGCGCCGATGCTGCTGCTGCGCACCATGCTCGGCATCGAACCGCACGAGGGGCACCTGTCGGTGGAGCCGTGCCTGCCCATCGGCATGGGCCGGATCGAGGTGCTGGACATCCCGGGCCGGTGGGGCAAGGTCGACGCGTTCGCCCGGGGCCGGCTGGACCTGCACGACCTGGCCGACTGACGGGTCGCCCCGGGGGTGGCGGCACGCCGTGGGAGGGTACGTCCGGCCCTGGCGTGCCCCCACCCCCAGCAGGGTAAAGTCGCCGGATGCCGGAACTCGTGTATCCGCCCGTGATCGCCGCCGCCAAGACGATGTTCCGGGTCCTCGACCTGCGCCTGACCGTGGAGGGCAGCCACCACGTGCCGCGCACCGGCGGCGCGGTGCTGGCCAGCAACCACGTCAGCTACCTGGACTTCATCTTCTGCGGCTACGGCGCGCACGAGTCCGGCCGGCTGGTGCGGTTCATGGCCAAGCACGAGGTGTTCGCGCACAAGGTCTCCGGCCCGCTGATGCGCGGCATGAAGCACATCCCGGTGAACCGGCGGGCCGGCGCCGGCTCCTACAGCACGGCCGTGGACGCGCTGCGCCGCGGCGAGGCGGTGGGCGTCTTCCCCGAGGCCACCATCAGCCGCTCGTTCACCGTGAAGGACCTCAAGAACGGGGCGGCCCGGATGGCGCAGGAGGCCGCCGTGCCGCTGCTGCCGGTCGCGCTGTGGGGCACCCAGCGGCTCTGGACGAAGGGCCGCCCGAGGACGCTGACCCGCCGGCACACCCCGATCACCATCCTGGTCGGCGAGCCGATCGACCCGGCCGACCACGCCGACGCGAACGCGCTGAGCGCCGAGCTGAAGACCCGGCTGACCGCCCTCGTCGACCGGGCCCAGCGGGCGTACCCGGACACCCCGGCCGGGCCGGACGACAGCTGGTGGCAGCCGGCCCACCTCGGCGGCACCGCGCCGACACCGGAGGAGGCCCTCGCGCTCGACCGGGGCGGCCGGCGCACCCCCGCCGCCTGACCGCCGCCGCCCGGCGTCGCCGGGCGCGGGATGCGCGGCTGGTCTAGCCTCGCGATCATGTGGAACCTCAAGGGCGGCCGGGGCCGGTCCGTCGACCTGGTGGCGCAGGCCCGCGCGGACGCGGAACGGCGGGACGTCCGCCCGCAGGCCGACGCCGCGCCGCGGGCCCAGCGTGCTGCCGCGCCGGCGGCCGCCCGTCCCGCCCGCGCCGGGGCGCTGATCGGCGTGCTGCTCGTGCTCGGCCTGGTCGCCTTCCCCATCGTGTCGGTCATGATCGGCCCCGCCACTCGGGAGCGGATCGAGGGGTACGCGTGCGCGGTCACCGGCTGCACCGGGCCCGGCATGGCCACGGCGGGCTGGCTGCTGATCACCGTGCCGTTCGTCTACGTGGTGACCGCCGTCGCGCTCTGGTCCCGGCTGCCCGGCCGGGCCCGCCCGGTGGTGGTCGTGGTGGCCGCGCCCCTGGTGCTGGGCGCGTACCTCTTCATCCCCAGCCGGCGTCGCGACCTCGACGACCTCCTCGACGGCCCCGCCCAGTACGCGACGGCCACCGGCATCACCTGGGCCTGGGCGGGCCTCGCGCTCGCCCTGCTCGCCCTCCTCGTCGTCGCGGTGCTCGCCGACATCAGGAAGACGGTGCCCGCCGAGAGCCGGGGAACGGTGTCCGCCGAGCGTAGGAAGACGCCCCTGCCGCCCGTCTGGGCGCCGCTGGTCGCGGCCGGGGCGTGCCTGGCCATGCTCGGGGTGGCCCTGGGCCGGGCCGACCCCGTGCCGGTCACCGCCGAGCTGGCGTTCCCCGAGCGCACGTTCACCGCCGCGGGGGACACGCTCACCCGCACGTCCGCCGACGACCAGCGGGGCTGCGCCGGGGTGCTGGACGACGACGATCGGCTGGCGGGCTGCGTGCGTACCGTGCGGGGAAGCTGGACCACCGACGACAGCGACGCCGTCGTGCGCCTCGCGGCGGTGCTGTTCCCGACCGAGGCCGTGGCCCGCGAGCGGCGGGGCCCGCTGCGCTCCGGCACCGCGCAGGCCGGGCTCGACGGCGAGACGGTCGACGTGGTGTCGACGTCGGGCAACTGGGTGCTGTTCGTCAGCGTCGGCCACGCCGACGGGCGGGCGATCGCCCGCAGCGACCGGGGCCACCTGATGTGGGCGGCCAGCCAGGTCGTCTACCGGTTCATCGGCTACCAGGTCGGGCTGCTGGTGGCGCCCACGCCGAAGGACGGCATCGGCCCCCGCACGCCCTGACCGAATCCGGTGGGGCAGCGGCGGGGTGGCCGGCTATGGTGCCCCGATGCCCACACCACGCCTGGAGAAGATCACACCGGCCAATCTCGACGCCGCCTGCGAGCTGCGGCTCCGCCCCGACCAGGAACACCTGGTGGAGCCGGTCGCCCGGTCGCTGGCCGAGGCGTACGTCTGGCCGGGCATCGCCTGGCCCCGGCTCGTCTACGACGGCGGCGACCTCGTCGGCTTCCTGATGGGCTTCTTCCGCATCCCGTGGAGCGAGGACACCCCGACCGACCTGCGTTCCGGGCTGTGGCGGCTGAACATCGCCGCGGACCGGCAGGGGCGCGGCTACGGGCGGTTCGCCGTGCGGGCCGTGGCCGAGGAGGCGCGGCGGCGCGGCGAGCGCAGCATCTTCACCACCTGGGAGCCGGGGCAGGACGGGCCGGAGGGGTTCTACCTGCGGCTCGGGTTCCGCCCGACGGGGGAGCGCAGCGGCGGCCAGACCGTCGGCGAGCTTCCCCTGGTGGTGTGACGGTCGTCACGCTGCCCTCCTGTCGGTGTTCCCCGGCCGGCTCCGACCGTTGCCTGAGGGACGCCGGAACCGGTGTCCACAGGGACGCCCGAACCGGTGTCCACAGGGGTGCCCGAACCGGTGTCCACAGGGGTGCCGGAACCGGTGCCCGCCCGACGGAGAGGAACACCGCGAGATGACGAAGGTGACCGCGCAGCTGTCCGTGTCGCTGGACGGGTGCTACGCCGGCCCCCGGCACACCGGCGACGGCGACTGGATGGACTCGGCCGAGAGCGCCGGCTTCTTCCGGGTCACCCGGTGGGTGACCAACGCGATGGTGTGGCGCGAACGCCAGGGCTTCGCCGGCGGCGAGCAGGACGCCAACTCCGACATCGTCGCGGAGTCCTTCGGCGCGGCCGGCGCGTACGTGATGGGGCGGCGGATGGCCGACGGCGGCGAGATCCCGTGGGGCGACGAGCCGCCGTTCCGCGCGCCCGTCTTCGTCGTCACCCACCGCCCCCGCGAGACCCTGGTGCGCGGTGGCGGCACGAGCTTCACGTACGTCACCGACGGCGTGGCCAGCGCCGTCGCTCAGGCCCGCGCGGCGGCCGGCGGCCGGGACGTCGCCGTGGCCGGCGGCGGCAGCCTCGTCCGGCAGGTGCTCAGGGCCGGCCTGCTCGACGCGCTGGAACTGCACATCGTGCCGGTCGTGCTCGGCGGCGGGCTGCGGCTGTTCGACGCCGGCCCCGGCCTGGGCCCCGACGCCGGCCTCGACCTGGGGGAGAAGGAGGCCATCGAGCTGACCCCGACCCGGGTCGTCGCCACGCCGGAGGTCACCCACATCCGGTACGCGGTGCGCGGTCGCGCCCCTCTCGTGCTCGACGACCGGGGCAGCGGCGGCGGCCCGACGAGGACCGCCGAGTAGCAGTAGGGCGGCCTGGGGTAGGGGCTCGTTACAGTTCGCACCATGTCCTTTACGCCGGGCCAGACCCTGCTTCGCCGGCACGTGCGGGCCGACACCGTCACCGTGGTCCACCCCATGCGGGTGGTGAGCGACGACGACGCGGGGTTGCTGCTCTGGAAGCCGGCCGGCAGGGAGTACGCCAACCTGGTCGACGCCGACGGAAAGACGCAGCATGAACTGCCCATCGACCGGATGCGCCGACCCCGGCTCGTCCGCCAGGCATGGCGTCGGCACGACATCCTGGTGCTGATGCTGCCCCAGGCGTCGTACTCCGTCTGGTGGTTCTTCGCGGAGGGCGGCTTCGTCGGGTGGTACGTCAACCTGGAAACGCCGTACGTCCGTCACGTCGGCGGCGTCGACACCACCGATCTGCTGCTCGATGTCGTGATCGATCCGCAGCGCAACTGGCGATGGAAGGACGAGGACGAGCTGGCCGCGCGGGTAGGGCATCCACTGTATCCGGATGCGGATACGGCGGATGCCGTCCGCCGCGAGGGCAAGCGCCTGATCAGGCTGGCCGAGGACCGCGCTTATCCGTTCGACGGGACCCATGTCGACTTCCGTCCGGATCCGTCCTGGCCCGACCCCGATCTGCCTGCCGGATGGAGCGAGGTTCTGGCAGACGGGTAGCGGACGCGGGGCGGCCCTATGCGCATCGTCGATGGCATGAGAACCTGAATGTTCTTGTGACCGTACGGCTACTTACGGCTATCTTGGCTGGAGGCGCGCGTGGCCCAGATGTCGCTCTTCGGTCCCGGCGAAGCTGGGCCCGATCCGAAGCCTGCCGACGACCGCATGGTTCGGCTTCAACTCCTGATCACCGTGAAGGCCGCCCCGAATCCCTCTGAGAAGTATGGAGAAACCGTCTGCGTGGCGGGGCTGCGGACGGACGTGTTGAGGCCGACCTGGGTGCGCCTCTATCCGATCAACTTCCGGCACCTCGACAGCGACGAGGCGTTCAAGAAGTACGACATCGTCACTGTCGATGCCAAGCCGGCGCGGCAGGACCAGCGGCGCGAGAGCTGGAAGCCGATCATGGACCGGATCCGGAAGAAACGCCATCTCGACGGCTGGAAGTCGCGGCAGCCGTTGCTCGACCCGGCAGTCGAGGACTCGATGTGCCGGCTCAACCGTGAGGCGCAGGAGCGTTCCGACGCGCAATCGTTGGCTCTGGTGCGTCCCAAGGAAGTTGGTGCCCTCAAGGTCGTGCCACATCCTGGTTGGACCGCTGAGGAGCAACGCAAGATCGAGGCGTACGCGAACCAGCCGGATCTTTTCAGCGGCCGAAGCAAGTCTCCGTTGCAAGCGCCCCGCTTCAAGGCCGCCTACCACTACCGCTGTCACGAATCCGGGTGCAACGGGCACAGGCAGCACGTCATCGATTGGGAGCTGGTCGCGCTACAGCGCCGATTCGACGGCTACTCCGATGCTGCGCTTCGGGAGGCACTGGAGGCCAAGTTCCTGGGGGAGATGTGTGCGCCGAACCGCGCCGTCGCCTTCTATGTCGGCAACCAGGCCAAGCGCGTCCACGTCTTCAGCGTGCTGGGAGTGTACTGGCCGAAACGATAGGCGGCAGCCGGCCTTCGAGGGCCTGCATCAGGACCCGGCGGTGGCAGCGGCTCTCGTCCGCCTCGAAGCAGAGCAGGGCTACCAGTTCGCGCTGCGCCACCTCGGCGAGCGCGTCGAGCGCTGCCAACGACTCGGCGCGGCGCAGCCTGGAGGCGTACACCGCACGTGCCGACTCCAACTCCTGCGCGCTGCCCCCGAAGCCGGGGCGGTTCTCCTTCGGGTTGCCCAGCTCGCGGTGGTGATCGTAGGCGATCCCCTGCGCGGCGAGCGCCTGGCTCAAGGCCGTCTTGCTGAAGCCGCGCTTCCGCGAGATCGGCGTCATGCGGACGTCTACCAGGCGGGCGACCCCCAGGCCCGAGAGTTCACGGACGAACTCGTCGATGGACCGACCTTCGTAGCCGATACCCAGGATGCCGGTGCGGCTACTCGTAGCTAAGGCGGCGCTCATTGGAACACTCTTTCATGCGTTGCCTGCCTGGCCTACCGACACCCGGAACCGTTCCTGGTCGTGCGGTCCGCCCGAACGGGCGTGACTTGGCGCGCTCACCGCTGCGACGACGCGTCGCGTCCATGCCTTGGAGATCTTGGAAGCTGGTTGCCCCTCCAAGGGCCGAATTCTTCCAAGATCTCTTGGTCTCCGCTCACTCGTCGGGCGTGCGTGGCGGGCGGGTCTAGGCTCGTGGCGTGTCGGGGCGGCGGGACGTGATCGATCTGGACGAGGGCGGCCGCGAGCCGGCGGAGGTGGGCGGCATCGCTGCCGACCGCCACCCGAGCGGGCTGCGGAGGAACGTGCGACTCGTCGCCGCCCTTCTGGCCGGCGTCGTGCTGGGCGGTGTCGGAATCGACGAGCTGCGGGACGCGCGGGAGGAGCGGCAGCGCACTGCGTCGGTCTCACTCGTGGCGTTCCCCGCCTCGGGTGGTGGCGGCTCTTCCGACGGCGCGGGTGTTCTCCAGATGGGCGGGTTGCTGGCAGTGGTCAACGCCGGCCCCGCGCCGATCACGCTTCGTGCGGTGACCGGGCGGGGGCCGGGTGCGGAAGTGCCCTGCGAACACCTCCGTTGACCGGCCGCCGCCGGCATTTCTTTCGCGGTGGGGTGGTCGGCGTGGTCGTGGCGGCGAGGACGGCCGTGGCGGCGGCGAGGGCGGCCAGGGCCCGCGCGAGCCGGCCGATCTTCCTGTGCGTGGTCGTTGGCATTTCCTGCTTCCGTCTCGGAAGAATCGTTGCCCGACGATGAGCGTCAATGTCTGTAGTATGCCCGGAGTGTCTCCCGCGCGACGTCAAGGAGAACTTCGTGTTTCGATCCCGCAATGTCGCCAGCGCTGTCGCCACCGCCGTCGCAGCCGTCACCGTCCTGGCCGGCACACCCGCCCACGCCGGCACCCCGCCGGGCCCACAATTGAGCCTCGACCTCGACCGGGCCGAGATCCACCAGAGCATCGACGGCTTCGGCTATTCGATTGCGTTCCAACGCGCCACGCTGGTCCACGACCTGTCCGAGGCGAAGCGCGCCGAGGTCCTCGACCTGCTCCTCGACCGGCGCAAGGGCGCCGCGCCGACGATCCTGCGGCTCGGCATCGGCTCGTCGGCCACCGACGTGTACGACAACATGCTGTCCATCCAGCCGACCGACCCGGGCGGCCCGACGGCCACCCCGAACTACCAGTGGGACGGCTGGGACGGCGGCCAGGTCTGGTACGCCAAGGAGGCGCGTAAGCGCGGGATCAACCGGTTCTACGCCGACGCGTGGAGCGCGCCGGGATACATGAAGGACAGCGGCACCGACGCCAACGGCGGCAGCCTCTGCGGCCTGTCGGGCGTCACCTGCGCCGGCGGCGACTGGCGGGAGGCGTATGCGCGCTACCTCGTGCAGTACGCCAGGTTCTACCGGCAGGAGGGCATCCGGCTCGACGAGATCGGGTTCACCAACGAACCCGACTGGACGGCCCCGTACGCCTCGATGCGCTTCACCCCGGCGCAGGCCGCCGAGTTCGTGAAGGTCCTCGGCCCCATCGCCGAGCAGGCCGGGGTGGGGTTGGTGTGCTGCGACTCGTTCGGCTGGCAGCAGTCGGACGCGTACGCGCAGGCGATCGAGGCGGACCCGGAGGCCCGCCGCCACCTGGACCTGTTCACCGGGCACGGCTACGCCAGCCCCTCCGATCGCCCGCTGCCGACCACGGCTCCGACCTGGATGACGGAGTGGGCCCCGTCGAGCACCGCCGACGGCTGGAACGAGGCGTGGGACAGCGGCAAGGGCACCGACGGCATCGCCGTGGCCCAGCGCATCCACGACACCCTCGCGAAGGCCGACGCCAGCGCCTTCGTCTACTGGCTCGGGTCCTCCCGGGGCGCGACGGCGGCCCTCGTGCAGGTCGACAACGCCACGGACAGCTACCGGGTGTCGTCCCGGCTGTACGCCTTCGCCGCGTACAGCAGGTTCATTCGACCCGGCGCGGTGCGGATCGGTGTCGACGGCGCGCCGGCGGGCCTGGCGGTGTCGGCCTACCGCAACGCCGACGGCACCGAGGTGGTGCAGGTGATCAACACCTCGACCGAGGCGGTGCGGACCAGCGTCGACCTGCGGCGGCCGACCGCCTACCTCACGGACTCGACGCACAGGCTGGAGCAGGTCGACGGGCTCGTCTCGGGGCGCGGCGCGCACGCGACGGTCGAGCTGCCGCCGCGCTCGCTGACCACCCTGGTCGGCGGGCACCCCGGGCGCGGCTGACCCCTTGTGGGCTTCGGGGCCGCCCGCCGGCACGGTGGGCGGCCCCGGTTGCGCTCAGCGCGGGTCGCGGCCCGCCCGGCTGACGAAGGTGGTCCAGGCCGTCGGGGCGAACAGGAGCGCCGGCCCGGCCGGGTCCTTGCTGTCGCGTACGCCCACGACGCCCGGCAGGTTGGCGGCCACCTCGACGCAGTCGCCGCCGCTCCCGCCGCTGCGGGTGCTCTTGCGCCAGACGGCACCGGCAAGGTCAGTCATGCGCGCTCCTCGATGATCATGTTGATCATTTTCTCTGATTCTGCCTCATCGGAGGCGAGCGTTTCCAGGTCGGACCAGACGTGCTCGTAGGCGGCGACCTCGGCCGGCCGGTCGAGATAGAGCGCGCCGGTGATGTTCTCCAGGTAGACGGTGGTCGGCTCGGTCGCGGCCCGGCCGAACGCCTGCGGGAAGTCCAGCATCACGAAGGTGCCCGTCTCGCTGGCCAGCGGCGGGCCGGCGGCCAGCGGGAGAATGCGCAGGCTCACGTTGGGCAGCGCGGCCATGTCGAGCAGGTGGCGCAGCTGCCCGGCCATCGCCCGCCGGTCGGGGATGGTGCGGCGCAGCACGGCCTCGCTCAGCACCGCCTTCAGCGTGGGCGCGCTGGGCAGCCGCCGGGTCAGCACGTGCTGACGGTGCATCCGCACCTCGACGAGCTTCTCCCGCTCGGCCTCGGTCATCGTGGGATTCTTGCGGCGGAAGAGTTCGGCGGCGTATTCGCGCGTCTGGAGCAGCCCCGGGATCAGTTCCGAGTCGTATCGCCGCATGAGGGCGGCGGTCGATTCCAGCCCGACGTAGAGGGAGAACCAGGGCGGGACGATTTCGCCGTACGAGTGCCACCAGCCCTTGGCGCGGGTCTCCTTCGCCAGGCCGGTGACGATCGTCTTCATGTCCTCCGGCGCGCGGTAGATCTCGCACATGGCGCGGGCGTCCACCACCCGCACCGGCACCAGGCCCTTCTCGATGCGCCACACCTTCTGCCGCGAGCAGTCCAGCCCCTCGGCGGCGGCGTCCAGCGAGACCGAGGCGTCCTCGCGAAGCTGCGTGAGCAGCCTGCCGAGCTGCCGCCGGGGGACCGTCGACCCGCTTGTTTCATCCGTCATGCAACATCACCATGCCCCTCGTGCAACATTCTCCGCCCATTCCCGCGCATTTCTTTCCTCCATTCCTCGGGGGGTGATTCGAATCGAGGCTAGAGGGGGCGGGTTGTGTTGCGCAAGGTGGTGGGCGGGTTGCATTCTGTTGAATGTCGGCAGGGTGGTGCGGGGTGCCAGAAATGGCGTCGGCAATGACCTGTTGCCCCCCTGCCGGCCCGCTGTCCCGCTCGTTGCGAGTCACGCGCGGGCGGGGCGGCGCAATTCTTCGGCGGCGCTGTTCTTCGGCGGCGCCATCCCTCGGGAAGGACGCCCGATGCGCGTGACGTACGAGGAGTACGTGGTCGCCGTCGCCCTGACGCTCGCCCGCCGGCACCGGCCGGTCTGGAGCTGGAAGCGCTGGCGCAGGGTGTGCCGCTGCGGCGCGGAGCTGCCCTGCCGGGCCCGGCACCGCATCCCGATCCGCCGCGCGCACTGGCCGGGGGAGGACGGCGGTCGGCCCGGGTCGGGGGAGGACAGTCGGCCTGGGCCGGGGGAGGTCGATCGGCTCGGGGCGGGGCAGGGCGGCCGGCGGCGGCCCGGGGCGGGGCGGCGGCGCGGGCCGGGGGAGGGGCCGTGACCGGCGGCCGTCCGGTGGGGCGGTCTGGCGTGGCGGCGACGGGCGCGCCGGTGCGGGATGCGCCGGTGCGGGATGCGCCGCTGCCGAAGGCGGGCGACCTGGTGCAGGTGACCCGGGCGGCCAGCGTGCAGTTCGTCGAGCCGATCAGGTGCCGGGTCGTCCGGGTGCTCGACTGGATCACCTACGACGGGTGGGTGTGGCTCGACGTCTACCAACTCGACGGCAAGGGTGACGCCGTCGCCCGCCGGTCGATCTTCGTGCGGCCGGGCGGGCTGCGCGTGCTGCGGCCCGCCCCTGCGCCCCGCCCCGACCCCGGTCGACGCGCGACTGGCAGCGGTGCGGCATCCAGGCGAGTTGTTCCGAACCCCGGCCAGCGGTCGTAGGCGCCCACCAACCGCCTATCGCCTCCCCCGCCGCTCTCCCTACCCGCCCCCGCCCCCACCCCCGCCGGCCCCCGCCCCACCCTGCCGCGTCGATCATGCAGTTGCGGCCCGGGCGAAAGGGATGAAGCGCCCTTCTGTGGGGCCGAAAGTGCAAGATCGACGCATCCGGGGCGGGGTGGGGGTGGGGTGGGGTGCCTGGATATCGGAGCTGCTCGTCTAGGGTCGATTCATGTCGATCTCCGATGTGGTGCTGGTCCTCGATGCGGTGAATGCCGGTGCTGCGGTCGTCCGGGCCCACTACGGATCGGCGTTGGGGCGCATCGACAAGGCCGGGGGCGACTTCGCCACCACCGCCGACATCGCCGCCGAGGCGGCCATCGTCGACGTCCTGCGCGTCGCGCGTCCGGACGACGTCGTGCTCGGTGAGGAGGGCGGACGCAGGGGCCGGGAGGATAACGGCCGCGTGTGGCTGGTCGACCCGCTGTGCGGAACGGTGAACTACGCCGCGAGGAACATGCTGGTCTCGGTCAACGTGGCGCTCCGGACCGGGACGCGCACCGCGGTGGCCGCCTCGGCGGACCCGTTCGCCGAGGAGGTGTTCTGGACCGACGGCGACGCCGCGTACGTGCGCAGCCGGGGCGGGGACGAGCGGCTCGTCCCGTCGGCCGGGTCCAGGCTGGTCGACGTCAACCTCGACCCGCCGTTCCCGAACAGGGACACCTTCATGGCCGCCCGCATGCTGGCCGACGAGGGCTTCATCGAGCAGTTCCGCCCCCGCGTGGTGTCCACGACCCTGGCCGTGGCCTGGGTCGCCGCCGGACGCCGCGCCGCGTACGTCACGGACGGCCACCTGCGCGACAGCGTCCACTTCGCCGCCGGGATCGCCCTCTGCCAGGCGGCCGGCTGCGTCGTCACCGGAATCGACGGCCAACCGCTGCACACCGGCGTCGGTGGGCTCGTCGTGGCCGCCGACGATCGGACGCATGCCGCCCTGCTGGCCCTCATCCGTGGCGGCGCGTGAGCCCCGTCGGCTCGGCGGGCCCACGATCCCCGGCGCACCTGCGCCACGGTTCCGCCCGTCCTCGTGGCTTCGCCTCCGCGGACTGCGGCGCAGGCGCGGCGACGACCCGCCGTGCCTGCGCCGCAGTCGCCGGCACCCCCGCTCAGCGGGCGTGCCGCAGGGCCCAGTCCAGCGCGTAGTCGGCGACCTGCTCCCAGCCGGGCTCGGCGCACGTCCAGTGGGAGCGGCCGGGGAACTCGTGGAAGTCGGTGACCGTGCCGGGGGCCTTGTAGTGGTGGGCGTTGGACCGGTTCACCGACGGGGGCATGATGTGGTCCGCGCCGCCCGCGATGAACAGCAGCGGGGCGCGCTGCTCGTTGCGGAAGTTCACCCAGGTCTCCTGCTTGCCGGGGGTGAAGTTGGCGAGCAGCCCGTACGCCCAGACCCAGCTGCCGGGGGCGGGGATCGCGTAACGGTCGTAGGCCGCTTGGGCGTCCTCCTCGGAGAGGGTGTTGGTGAAGGCGTAGTGGAACTGGGCCGGGGTGAACCCGGCCGCCTGGTGCCGCTTCGCCGGGTTGTTGAGGATCGGGAACAGCGACTTGATCTGCGACGGCGGGGTGACCCGGATGCCCTCCGGCGGGGCCGAGTCGATGACGACGCCGGCAGCGCCGTGGCCCCGGTCGAGCAGGAGCTGGGTCAGGGTGCCGCCGAACGAGTGACCCATGATGATCGGCTTCTCCGGCAGCGCCGTGATGATCTTTTCGAGGTGCGCGACGGTGTCGGGCACCGTGACGGTGGCGATCGGCGTCGGGTCGGCCCGCAGCGCCTCGACCTCGACCTCGAAGCCGGGATAGGCCGGGGTGAGGACGGTGTGCCCCTGCGCCTCGTAGTAGGGCACCCAGTGCTCCCAGCTGCGCGGCGTGACCCAGAGGCCGTGGACCAGGACGATCGTGCTCATGAGTCGTACTCCTTCAGGAACGCGAGCAGGTCGTCGCCGAGCTGCTCCTTGTGGGTGTCGGTGATGCCGTGCGGAGCCCCGGGGTAGACGAGCAGGCTGGCGTTCGCGATGAGCGCGGCCGACGCCATGCCGCCCACCTCGAACGGTACGACCTGGTCGTCGTCGCCGTGGACGACCAGCGTGGGCACGTCGAACCGGGCGAGGTCGGGGCGGAAGTCCGTGGCCGAGAAGGCGGCGATGCACTCGTAGGCGTTGCGGTGCCCGGCGGCCATCGACTGCAACCAGAACGCGTCGCGGATGCCCTGCGACACGTGCACGCCGGGACGGTTGTTGCCGAAGAACGGGCCGTCGGCGAGGTCCCGGTAGGTCTGCGACCGGTCGGCCAGCGAGCCGGCGCGGATCGCGTCGAACACCCCGACCGGCACGCCGCCGGGATTGTCCGGACCCTGGAGCATGTACGGCGGCACCGCCGAGACGAGCACGGCCTGCGCGATGCGGCCGGTGCCGTGGCGGCCGATGTAGCGGGCGACCTCGCCGCCGCCGGTGGAGAACCCCACCAGCGTCACGTCCCGCAGGTCGAGGGCGTCGAGGACGGCGGCGAGGTCGTCGGCGTAGGTGTCCATCTCGTTGCCGTGCCAGGTGCGGGTGGAGCGGCCGTGGCCGCGCCGGTCGTGGGCGACGACCCGGTAGCCGTTGCCGGCCAGGAACAGGGCCTGGGCCTCCCAGCTGTCGGAGTTCAGCGGCCAGCCGTGCGACAGCACGACCGGGCGGCCGGCACCCCAGTCCTGGTAGTAGATCTGTGCGCCGTCGGCGGCGGTCACGTACATGATGGTCGGTCCCTTCAGCGGGTCGCGGTCTTGATGAGGTTCGCGGTGGCCCGCGGCTGCGAGATCATCGCGACGTGCGAGGCGGTGACCTCGGTGGTGCGGGCACCGGCCCGCTGCGCCATGAACCGCTGCGCGGCCGGCGGGATCAGGTTGTCGTTGCGGGCGACCAGGTAGAAGCTCGGGATGGACCGCCAGGCCGGCGCGCCGGACGGCTCCAGCAGCGTGTGGACGTCGCCGGGGCGCTGGGTGGCCGCCATGACGTCGGTGGTGGCCTGCGGCAGGTCACCGGCGAACACGTCGCGGAACACGGCCGGCTTGACGTAGCCGTCGACGCTGCCGACGCCGTCGGGGGTCGGGTAGGGGCGGAAGTCCAGCGCCGCCTCGTCGAGCTTGCTGCCGGGGAACTGCAACTGGAGCCCCTGCAACGTCTCGCCCTGGTCCGGGGCGAACGCCGCCACGTACACCAGGGCCTTGACGTTCGGGTTGCCGACGGCGGCGTTGGTGATGACCATCCCGCCGTACGAGTGCGCCACCAGCACCAGCGGGCCGGGCAGCGTGGTGAGGATGCTGGCCAGGTAGGCCGAGTCGGCGGAGACGCTGCGCAACGGGTTGGCCGGCGCGATCACCGGGTAGCCGTCGCAGCGCAGGAGGCGGGCGACCTCGGTCCAGCCGGAGGCGTCGGCGAACGCGCCGTGCACGAGCACGACGGTCGGCTTCGTCCCGGCCGCCGGCCGCGCCTGGGCCGCGGCGGCGGGCGCCCCGACAAGGGCACCGGTGGCGACCGCCGCGGTTCCGGCGAGCAGGGTACGACGAGTGGTGTGCATCGGTCGGGCTCCTTCCGTGCAGGTCGATGTGCCAATCAGCGTGGGGGAGCGCACCTGCTCCGGGCATCGGTACGTTGACGGTCCTCCGACGGTGCGTACCGCCGATCCGCCGGCGCGGCGCCGCCCGCTCGGCCGGTCAGCGGCGGTCCCGGGGGCGCAGCGGCAACCAGTGCAGGCGGTCGCCCAACCCGTCGGGCGCGGCGGCGAACGCCTCCTCGACCGCCGCCCGCCCCTGGCTGAAGTGCGACCAGCCCTCGTAGTGCACGGGGACGATCGTGCGCGGGCGGACCAGCGTGCACAGCTCGACGGCCTCCGCCGCCGTCAGGCTGTAGTGCAGCCGACCGGTGATCGGGAACCGCACGGCCCCGAGGTGCAGCAGCACGGTGTCGACCGTCATCCGGAGCGGCACCTCCCGCACGCCGCGATACAGCACGGTGTCCCCGGTGATCCAGAGGACCCCGTGCTCCTGGCCGTCCCAGCGCAGCGCGAAACCGACCGTCGCACCGGTGATCGGGCGGCTCAGCGGCGGACCGTGCCGGCACGGCGTGGCGGTCACCTCGATGGTCAGCCGGCCGGGGGCGGCCAGCTCCGTGCGCGCCCACGGGCGCAGCCCCCGCGCGCCGCCGCCCAGCCGCCGCGCCCCGGGCACGGTGGTGACGACGACCGGCACTCCGGCGAGGAAGGCGCGGCCCCGGTCGTCGAGGTTGTCGGCGTGGTGGTCGTGGCTGAGCAGGACGGCGTCGACCGGCCCGAGATCGTCGGGGTCGAGGGCCGGACCGTGCTCCTTGCGGGAACTGGTGCCCCAGCCGAACGAGTAGCGGCGGCCGGGACCGTCGAACGTCGGGTCGGTGAGGATGCGCCAGCCGGCCGCCTCGATGAGGGCCGTCGGGCCCCCGATGTGCGTCACTCGTACGTCCTTCAACGATGCCGTCCTCACGTCGTCCGATCGCGCGGCGGTGGGCACGCGCCGTGGCCAACGATGCACGGGCTGTGGGTGGCACGCATCCGTACGTTGACTGCCGTACGTCGACCGCGTCGGCCGGCGCGTCAGCCGGTGCCGTGCGGGAGCGCGGCGAGCGCCTCGCGCAACTGCGACCGGGCGGTGATGCCGAGCTTCGGAAAGATCCGGTAGAGGTGCGAACTCACCGTGCGGTGCGACACGAACAGCCGCTGGCCGATCTCGCGGTTGCTCAGCCCCGCCGCGGCGAGCATCGCCGTCTGCAACTCCTGCGCGGTCAACTGCTCCCGCGACGGCACCGCACGCCCCGTGCTCTCCTCCCCGGCGGCGCGCAGCTCCTCCCGGGCCAGCCGGCCCCAGGCCGCCGCGCCGAGAGCCTCGAAGCCGTCCCGGGCGATCCGCAGCGGCACCCGCGACTCCAGGATGTGCCGGCGGCGGCGCAGCCACGCACCGTACGCGAGGTTCAGCCGGGCCCGGTGCACCGGCCACGCCCCGAGATCCAGGGCGAACGCCTCGGCGAACCGCGCGCCCGCCTCCCGCTCGGGCGCGAGCACGGCGACGGCGTAGGCGAGCGAATGGTGCAGCATCGGCGACGGGAAACGCGCCGCCCGCTGCGCGGCCCGGGCCACGATGCCCCGGATCTCGTCCTGCCGTCCCGACCGGACGGCCGCGTCGGCGAGGTCCGGCAGCGCCCAGCCGGACATGTCGAGGTGGAACGTCACCTCCTGCGGATCGAACGTGCGCACGAGCAGGTCGAGGGCCTCGTCGTGGTGCCCGGCGGCGTTCGCGGCGACCCCGCGGGCGTGCTGGGCGGCCTGGGTGGCGAACCGCACCCCCGCCGCCAGCGGGCTGGACAGCACCTGGTCGGCGAGCCGGAGCGCGGCGTCGCTGTCGCCGCACATCGCCTCGTGCATGGCGCGCGCCGCCCGGGCGGCGACGACCCAGAAGTGGTCGCCGGTCTCCTCGGCGAGCGCCTCGGCCTCCTCCAGGTCGGCCCGCACCGACGGCCACCGGCCGAGCCACAGCCGGATGTACCCGGCGGAGGACAGGGTGCGGGCCAGTAACGCCGCCCGGCCCCCGGCCCGGTAGCCCGCAGCCGCCGTCGCCATGAACGACGACGCGGTGACGAAGTCGCCGAGGACCAGCGCCGCCCCACCCAGGGAACGCATGCCGTCGACGTCGGCACGGTCGGGCACCAGCGTGGACAACTGCCGCAGGATCGCGGCACCGAGCGCCTCCGACTGCGCGTAGGCGGCGATCGCCACCGTGCGCGGATCGTCGTCGGCGAGGCCGAGCTTGCCGAGTACGGCCGTGACCCGCGCGCCGACCTCCGGGGGCAGGCTGGCCCACCAGCAGCGCGACGCCGCCCGCCAACACAGCAGCGCCCCCAGGTCCGTGTCACCGGCGGCGTGCGCCTCCACCGCCAGGTCGCAGAGCAGGTCGATGCGGCCCGGGTCGCCCATGTCGCCGGGATCGACGATGTCGCGGACCAGGGCCAGCCGGCCCCGGTCGGCGGGACCGCCCGCCGCCGGGTCGGCCTTGGCGGCCAACTGCCCCGCGACCGTACGGTCGTGCAACTGCGACGCGAGTTCCGCCGCCCGCAGCAGCAGCGACGAACGGCGCGCCGGGCTGTCGGTGAGGTCGGCGGCCCGGTCCAGGTCGGCCACCGCCACGCCCAGCGCCCCCCGTTCGAGCGCCCGCGCGGCGGCGGCCTCCAGCTCCGCGCTGGCCTCCTCGTCCGGGCCGAGAACCGCGGCGCTGCGGTGCCAGGCCCGGCGGTCCGGGTCGTGGGCGAGCGCGTCGGCCAGCACCGAGTGCACCGTGAGCCGGGCGAAGTCGCTGACGGAGCGGTACACCGCCGAGCGCATCAGCGGGTGCCGGAACTGCAGCCGCCGCCCCTGGATCTGCAACAGGCCCGCGTCGATCGCCGGCTGGAAGCTGTCCACGGCCACGTCGGTGCCGGTCAGCGCCCGGGCGGCGGCGAGCACGACCGGCAACCGGCAGGTGGTGTCGGCGGAGAACGCGGCGACGACCGCCCGGGTCGGCGCGGGCAACTGCCCGAACCGGTCGGCGAACGCGCTCTCCAGCCGCTCGTTGAGCGGCAGCAGCTCCGGCAGTTCGTCGAGGCTCCCGGACGTGACGCACCGGGGCAGCTCCACCAGGGCGAGCGGGTTGCCCGCCGCCTCCGCCAGGATCCGGTTGCGCAGGCCCGGCGGGAGCCCGGGCGCATGGTCGGCCAGCACCCGCCCGGCGGCGTCGTCGTCGAGTGCGTCGAGGTGCAGCTGGCCGATGCCGGCACCGGCGAGCACGTCGGCGTGCGGGGCACGGACGGCCATGATCGCCACGATCGGCTCGACGGCGAGGCGGCGCGCGACGAAGACGAGCACGTCGAGCGTCTCCGGATCCAGCCAGTGCGCGTCCTCCGCCACGATCAGCAGCGGGGTCCTGGCCGCCCGCTCCCCGAGCAGCTCCAGCACCGACAGGCCGATCGTGAACAGGTCCGGCCGGGTCCCCTCCTGCCCGAACGCGCCCCGCAGCGTGCCCCGTAGTCGTGGGGTCAGCGACGACAGGTCGTCCAGCAGCGGGGCCAGGAGCTGGTGCAGCCCCGCGAACGGCAGCGCCGACTCCGCCTCTGCCCCGCTCGCGGCGAGCACCAGCATGCCGGCGTCGGTGGCACACCGGCGGGCGGCGGACAGGAGCGCGCTCTTGCCGATCCCGGCCTGCCCGCGTACGACCAGCGCCGCGCCCCGGCCCGCGCGGCCGTCGGCCAGCAGGCGCGCGACGGCGGCCAGTTCGTCGTGCCGACCGTGCACTGCCGTTCGGCCGTCACCTGACTGGACCATCGACGGCGGCCCCTCCCTCTCGGCGCCACCCGGCTGTGAGCGGCGGCCCGCCCGCCGACCCGGCCCCTCCAGCCTGCGGGCCCGTCAGCGGGCGCGGACCACGTGCCGCACGTAGTCCCCCGGGGTCACGACTGGTCGAGGCGGCCGGCGAGCTGTCGTCGGGAGGTGACGCCGAGCCGCTGGAAGACCTTGCGGAGGTGATAGTCGACGGTGTTCGGGCTGATGAACATCGTGGCGCTGATCTCCGCGTTGGTCGCCCCGGCGGCGGCGAGCCGGGCGACCGCCAGCTCCTGCGGGGTCAGGTCGAGCCGCCGGGGCGGCTCGTCGGCCGTCGGCGACCGGCTGATCGCCGCCAACTCGGTGCGGGCCCGCTGGGCGAACGCCGGCGCACCGGCGTCGTCAAAGATCCCGACCGCCCGGCTGAGCTGCTCCCGGGCCTCCCGGCGACGCCTGCGTCGTCGCAGCCACTCGCCGTGGACCAGGTGCGACCGGCCGAGCTCGACGGTCAACGCGGTCGGCCCGAGCGTCGCGACGGCAGCAGCGTGCCACCGCTCGGCGTCGGTGTCGCCGGACACCAGGGCGCGCGCCCGCTGCGCGAGGCCCCTCGTCCAGGCCGAGCCGTTGACCGCCGCCATGTCCTCCAGGAGCTCCACGAACCCGACCGCCTCGTCGGTGCGCCCGATCCTGCTGGCGGCCTCGACGAAGTCCGCGTAGTTCAGTGGCGTCACCTGGAGGAACGGCGTGTCCATGAGCGGCTTCAGCCGCGCGTACGCGTCGTGGTAGCGGCGCTCGGCCAGGTCGCGCACGGCCAGCGCGGACACCCCGGAGGCGTGCACCCCGCCGAAGCCGGACGCCCGTGCCGCCTCGGCGATCGCCTCCACCCCCTCGCGGGGGCCACCGGACCAGGCCAGCAGCGCCGCGTTGACGACGTGCTCGGCGTCGTAGCCGATGGCCCGGCGCAGCTCGCGCACCTGGTCGATGTGCTCTTGCGCCGCACGCGGAGTGCCGATGTGCAGCAGGGACAGCGACAGGACCCACAGGGCGGTGTCGAGCATCTGCACCGAGCCCAGGTCCCGGGCGGTCGCGGCGGTCCGCTCCAGGCAGCGGCGGATCGCGGCTTCGTCCCACAACGCCGTCGTCAGCGCGACGCTGATCACGCCGTACTTCAGCAGGTCGGTGCCGTCGAGACCGTCGATGGCCGCCAGCGCGACCCGCAACTCGGGCACGGCCTCCCGATAGGGCCGCAGGATGAACGTGCCCAGGGCGCGCAGGATCGTCGCGGCGACGCTGTCGCCGCGCTCCGCGCCGTTGTCTCGCTGTGCGCCGTTGTCTCGCTCCGCGCCGTTGTCTCGCTCCGCGCCGTTGCCGCGCTCCGCGCCGTTGTGTCGCTCTGCGTTGTGGCCGAGACCTGCGCCGTCGAGCAGCCGCCGGCCCAGCGCCGGCAGCGGGACGTCACGCCCCAACCGCTCCACGACGAGCGCACGCAGGAACGCCAGAAGCAGCGCCTCCTGCTCCGCCGCCGCATCGTGGCCGTGGAAGCAGGAGGCCGCCGTGAGCATGTCGGCGGGGCCGCGTACCACGTCCGGGCCGGCGGTGAAGAACGCGTGGTCGACCCGGACGCGGGTCAGCCGGCCCCGGGTGACCGGCTCCAGCGCCTCCGCGCTCACCTCGTCCACCAGGCTGCGCGCCAGCCCCGCCGCCCCCGCCGCCAACGCGGCCTCGGCCGCCGCGACCAGCCGGCCGTTGCGGACCGGCCCCGGCGGGGTCAGCCTCGACGCCTGCGTCAGGACCCCGGCCCGGGACATGAACCCGCCGCGCCGCCCCGCCAGCTCCGCCACCCGTTCGAGCCGGTCGGCGACGTGCTCGTCGGTGCCGATCGTCGCCTTGGCCGCGTGCCAGGCCGCCAACTCGACCAGACCCAGGGACTCCGCCGCCTCGGCCAGCGCACCGTGGACCCGGCGACGTTCGGCCCCCGCCGCGCCGTTGTATGTCGCCGAGGGCACCAGCGCGTGACGGAATCGCAGCGACGTGCCGAACTCGACCAGTCCCCGCAGCTCCGCCTCGTCGCCCCACGTGCCGGCGAGCCCGAGCCGCCGCGCCGCCGTCCGGACCAGGTCCACGTTGCCCGTCGACTCGGCCGCGGCGATCAACAGCCACAACTGCTGCTGCGGCGTTGCCCGGCGTACCTGACGCAGATAGAAGGCCTCCAGGCGGCCACCCACCGGAATCGGCTCGGCGCCGACGCTGGACTGGGTCAGCTCCCGCACGCTCAGCTCGTCGGCCAGGTCGATCAGCGCCAGCGGATTGCCCCCGGTGGCGGCGGCGACCCGCGCGGCCGTCGCCGGATCGATCGGCTCCCGCGACACCGACGTCAGCAGCCGCACCGCGGGCCCCGTCGCCAGGCCGAGTAGGCGAAGTACGGGCAGCCCGGCCAGCCGTTCCGCGACCTGTGGCTCGTCCCGGGCGGCGAACACGAACGCGACGCGGTCCGCCTCCAGGCGACGAGTCACGAACGCCAGCACGTCCAGGGACTCGGCATCGAGAAGATGGGCGTCGTCGACCACGCACACGACCGGCGACGTCGAGACGACGGCCGCCGTCAACAGGCCCAGCACGCCGAGGCCGACGAGATAACGATCCGGCGGCGGGCCGTCCGCCAGCCCGGTTGCGACCTGCAACGCCTGCTGCTGCCGCTGTGGAAGGACCACGACGTGATCGCGCAGCGGAATCGTCAGCCGGTGCACCCCGGCGAACGGGATGGCGGACTCCGCCTCGTAGCCGTCCAGGCGCAGCAGCCGGAAGCCCTCCGCCGCCGAGGCCGTCGCCTCCAGCAGCGCTGTCTTTCCGATCCCCGGCTCGCCGTTGACCACCAGCCCACCGCCGCGGCCACCAGAGGCCGCCGTCAGCAACTCGTCGATCCGCCGTAGCTCGTCGTCCCGGCCGAGGAGCCGGGCGCGCCGATCACCTGCGGCAGGCGGCCCGCCCCAGGTCACGTCGGCCACGACTGGTTACGGACGTGTCGCCGGGACCGCAACTGGTTCTCACGTCTGCGCACGCTGTCATCGTCGCACCGCGAACCGTGCTGCGGCAGTACCGAGATCCTGGGTGAGGGCCGACCGCGGGTGGTGTCCCGGACGTCGCCGGCCGCCGCGCGCACTGGGGTCAGGGGACCGAATCCGCCTGCCCGGCTGGGGTCTCGGGAGCGGGTTCGGCCTCCATGCGTCGGGGCCTTCCGGGCGGGAGATGCAGGTACGCCGCGTCGGCCACCGGCCCGCCTTCGAGGGCGAGGGGTGTGCCGGGGCCACGCGTCGTGCTGCTCAGCGTCTCGTGCCTCTTCGACCACCAGCACGCCGGCCGCCCGCCACGTGGGCGGACAGAGCGGTGGCTGGTGCGAACGGCCCGCCCGGTTGTGGGCAGGGTGCTACGAGACGCGGGGATCCCGATCAGAACGGGACGAGCGCCTTCCCGGCCCCGGTGCCGGGGCGGATGGCGGGGAACTCCGGCCCTTTCCAATGGCCGATCGGCGCGCGGGAGATGGCTGGAACTGCCTCGGGGGGCGTCTCCAAGCTCATGGCCACTCCCGGGTCGACGGGCCGGCGCTGTCTGCTGGAGAAGCTAGCCGCCGCCTGCCCCGTCAACCGGTGAAGACGTATCGTTACGCCTGCTCACCCTGTCTGTCGGGCGGTCGGGACGGGCGGCTGTGCCGGCTCGCCCCCTCACGCGATGCGAGATCCCATTCCGCATCTTGACAGGGTTCCTGGTGGCACGTACGTTCGCTCCAAGTCGGCGAGGCGTCAGGGTGCTGCTGGGGTGCAGCCCGTCAGCCTGAACCGACCGGCGACCAACCCTGCTCGGCCATTCCGTGAATCCGCCCGAGGCCCCTTGCGGCACCGGGCCGGATCCCACCGAAGCAGGCACGCGGTCACACACACCCCCTTCCAAGCCAGGGCAAGACGCGTCGAACCGAGACCGCAGGGCGATTCAGTGCCAGGCGGGCGAGTTCGCAGCGGTGGAGCCCGTATCGCGTCGTAACCGACAAGCGCCTACCCGGCACCGGTTCCTGCTGTTGCCAGCACCGGTGGGAAATGCCGGGTCCCGTGTGGACACATAGGAGTGACAAGATGATTTCACGACGTATCGGTGCGGCGGCGGCCGTCACCGCCCTGCTTTTCGCCAGCGCCTGCGGCGGGGGCTACGACGCCGCCGGCTCCGCGAACGCCACGACGAAGGTCTCCGTCACGACGTTCGGCTGCGAAATCTGGAACACCTGGGCGATCTCGAAGGGCGTCTACGTGAAGCACCGCCTCGACGTCGAGCTGGTCCGGTCCGGGGGCGGCTCGGCCGCCGTCGCCGCGGTGCTCTCCGGGGCGGCCGACTTCGGGTACGTCAACGGATACACCGCGATTAACGCCTACAACACCGGCTTCCCCATCCAGATGGTGTCCGGCGCCAACGTCAACGCGCTGCCGCCGGCCAAGCCCGCGCAGGGCGTCTTCGTCGGCAAGGACTCCCCGATCACGTCGCCCGCCGACCTCGCCGGCAAGAAGATCGCGGTCAATGAGATCAACGGCATCAACCAGATCGTGACCGCGAGCTGGCTGAAGGCCAACGGGGTCGAGCCGGAGAGCGTGAGCTTCGTGGCGCTGCCCTTCGCCGAGCAGATCCCCGCAGTGCTCAGCGGGCGGGTCGACGCCGCCCAGCTCGGCTACTCGCTGCTCGGCAACAACAACGACGGCGTACGCAGCCTGGCGGACCCCTTCGCCAGCAGCAACAAGGTCTACATCGCGACCTACGTCGCCGCGAAGAGCTTCGTGGCCAAGGGCGACGCGGCGAAGCGCTTCCACGAGGCGATGACCGAGACCGCCCAGCAGCTCAACGACCCGGCCAACAAGGACGAGTCGTTCCGGTTGCTCTCCGAGTGTCAGAAGGTGCCGGCCGAGACCCTCGCCGCCCAGCCGCAGAACGCCATCGAGGCCGCCGTCGACCTCGCCGCGCTGGACCGGATGGCACAGCAGATGGTCGACCTCAAGATGATGCAGAAGAAGCCCGATCTTGAGCCTTTCGTCACCGACTTCGCCCGGTCCTGAACCGTCTGCCGGCGACCGACCGACCGTCAAGGGAGAGGACGTGACAGGGGTGTCGGATGTTCGAGTGAGCCACCCGGTCAAGGCTGATGTCCCCGCCCCGTCGCCCTCCGGCGTGCCCACCGCGGCACGCCGGAGGGGCCCGACGCCCGACTGGGCGTACGGGCTGGCGGGCATCGCGACGATGTTCGTGGTGTGGGAACTCGTGGTACGCACCGGGGCCGTCTCGGCGGACTCCCTGCCGTACCCGGCGGCCACCATGCGGCGGGCCGGCGAACTCCTCGTCGACGCGACGTTCCTGACGGAGGTGGCGCAGACCCTGTGGGCCTGGCTGCTCGCCATGCTCGCCGCCAGCGCCGTCGGCATCCCGCTGGGCCTGACCCTCGGCTACTTCTCCGCGTTCTACCGGCCCTCGTCCTCGGTCGTGCACGCCGGCCGGTCGATCCCCTCCTCGGCGTTCCTGCCGATCGCCATCCTGCTGTTCGGCCTCGGCACCCAGATGAAGGTGTCGCTGGCGATCTACGCGATCTTCTGGCCGATCCTGCTCAACGCCATGTACGGCGTGCGCGACACCGAACCGCTCATGCTGGCCACCGGCCGGAGCATGGGCTGGGGCAGAACGCGGCTGCTGACGAGAGTCGTGCTGCCCTCGGCCGCCCCGTCCATCGCCACCGGCCTGCGGGTGGCCAGCTCGACGGCGCTCATCGTGGTGCTCTCGGCCGAACTGCTCGGCGCCACCAGCGGGGTGGGCACGGTGATCACCACGTACCAGCAGGCGCAACGACCCGACTTCGTCTACGCGGGGATCCTCCTCGTAGGGCTGCTCGGAATGGCCCTCTACTACGGCTTCAACCTGGTCGAACGCCTGGTGGTCCCCTGGGGCCAGGCCCAACGGGAGAGCGGACGATGAGCGATCACGGTGCGAAGCGGTCGAGCCTGGCCGCCTCGGCGCAGGCGATGGGACGCGGCGTGCAGTCGCTGTGGCTGCTCGCGGCCCTGCTGGTGGTGTGGGAGATCGCCGCCCGGCTGGCCGGGTCCCTGTTCGTCCCGCCGGTGTCGCAGATCTTCGTCGCGTTCGTCGACACCTGGCTCTCCGGCTCGCCGTCGTCGCTCTTCCTCAGCGACCAGTTCCGGGTCGACGTCCTGCCCAGTCTCGCCCGACTCGGCCTCGGCTACGGCGCGGCGGCGGCGATCGGCATCAGCGCCGGCATCCTGATCGGGGTGTGGCGACCCGCCGGAGCGTTCTTCAACCCGTTGATCCGGCTGGGCATGTCCGTGCCGGTGACCGCGCTCCTGCCCATCGCCATCGTGCTCTTCGGCATCACCAGCGGAATGAACGTCTTCCTCATCGCCCTGGGCTGCCTGTGGCCGATCCTCATCAACACCTATGACGGGGTACGGGGACTCGACCGCACGGTGGTCACCGCCGCCAGGAGCATGCGGCTGACCCGACGCCGCTACTTCCTCCAGGTCCTGCTGCCCGGCGCCAGCCCCGCGATCTTCGTGGGAATGCGGATCAGCATCGGGATCGCCCTGGTGCTCATGGTGATCTCCGAGCTGTACGCCGCCACGGCGGGCCTCGGTTTCTACATCGTGAGCCAGCAGCGGCTGTTCCGATTCCCGGAACTGTGGGCGGCCATCGTGCTGCTGGCGCTGCTGGGCATCCTCTTCAACGCCATCTTCGCCGTCGTCGAGAGGGTGCTGCTCAGGTGGCACCGCAACGTGCGGCCGGAGGGCGCGGAGGGCCACTAGCGGGTCTCGCACCCACAACTCCCCGCGCCGACAGTTCCCCGCGCCGACCACTCCCCGCGTCGACAGTTCCCGTGCTGACAACTCCCCGCACCGCCGACGACAACGACATCAGGTAGAGGAGTCCCGGATGAATCCCGTGACGATCCAACCGCACCAACCGGGCCCCGGCACCGACACGCCCATGCTGGCCGTACAGGAACTCGGAAAGTCCTACCCCTCGCGCAAGGGCGACGTGCTGGCCGTCCGCAGCATCGACTTCGCCGTGCACGCCGGCCAGTTCGTGTCGGTCGTCGGCCCGTCCGGCTGCGGCAAGACGACCCTCATGATGTGCATCGCCGGGCTCCTGCCCATCACCACTGGGAACGTCATGTTCCGGGGGGAACGCATGTCGGGCCCGCGGGACGGCGTCGCGGTCGTCTTCCAGGACTACAGCCGATCGCTGTTCCCCTGGCTCACCGTCGAGAAGAACGTCGCCCTCCCCCTGCGGGACCGCGGCCTGCCCCGCACCGAGATCCGCGACCGCGTACGGGAATCACTGGAGATGGTGGGCCTGGCCCACGCCGCGGCGCTGCACCCGTGGCAACTCTCCGGCGGCATGCAACAGCGCGTGGCCATCGCGCGGGGTCTCGCCGTACGGCCGGAAATGCTGATCATGGACGAGCCCTTCGCCTCGGTGGACGCCCAGACCCGGGCCAGCCTGGAGGACCTGCTGCTCAAGGTCTGGGCGGAGACCGGCACGACGGTGCTGTTCGTGACCCACGACATCGACGAGGCCGTCTACCTGTCCGACCGGGTGGTCGTGCTGTCGCAGGGGCCGTCCGTCGTCGTCGAGGATCTGCCGGTCGAACTCGACCGGCCCCGCGACCAGATCGCGACCAAGCAGACGGCGCTCTTCGGCGAACTCCGCGAGAACGTCTACTCCCTGGTCATGGCGTCACAGCGGCGCACCTCCCTGTCCGGCGACCCGCACTGACCCGTCGCGGGCCCAGGCCCGGTCACGCTGCCCGGCAACCATCGCCGGGAGCGTGACCGGGCACGTCGGCGTCGCCCGCTCGCTGGGTGTCGGCGCGCTGGCGGGACCCGAACCTGTGGCCGTGCTCAGCGCCTGGTCTCGTACCTCGTCAGCACCACGCCGTCAGGGAACGTCCGGGTCTCCACCAGGGTCAGGTTCACCCAGTTGTCGAGGGCCGTGAAGAACGGCTTACCGCCGCCCAGCAGGACCGGGTGGGTGACGAGCGTGTACTCGTCGATCAGCCCGGCGCGCATGGCCCCGGCGGCGAGGGTGGGGCTGGAGATGTCCAGGGAGCCGCCGTCCTCGGCCCTGAGCCGCGCGATCTCGGTGACCGCGTCGCCGGTGAACAGGCGCGCGTTCCAGTCGACCGTGCTGATCGTCGAGGAGAACACCACCTTCGGCATGTCCCGCCAGCGGCGGGCGAACTCGATCTCCGCCGGGGTGGCACCCGGCCGCTGGTCGGCGGTCGGCCAGTGGGAACTCATCATCTCCCACAGCCTGCGCCCGTACAGCCCCGTGCCCGTCGCCCCCACCCGGTCGGACCACCACTGGAACAACTCGTCGCTCGGCACACTCCAGCCGAGGTCGTCGCCGGGCGCGGCGATGTAGCCGTCCAGGCTCAGGTTCATGCCGAAGGTCAGTTTCCGCATCGTGCCAGCCTCTCGTGGGTTGGTGCTCGGCATACAGACCAGCACGGCGCGGAAGAATCATCGGTCAGGCCACACCGAGGGCCGGCTGACCGGAGGAAGAGGCGGCGTGCCCGCCGGGCCCGGTTGTCCTGATCATGGACACCGGGCTGGTGGCCTGTGGTGGGGGATGTGCGCCCGGCAGGATTCGAACCTGCGGCCTTGGGATTAGAAGTGGCATTCACGTTCCGATCACTGGCTTCAGGAGCTTCCCTAGCTGCGAAGACTCTTACTCTGAGCCGCTCCGCTTTCGCTGGTATCCTGCATTTCGCACCACGAATAGCTCTACGGGTGGCCATGAAGGCGAGTCCGAAGCGCTCTGTGGTGTGGTGACTGATTGTAATCCCCTGTCGAGGGGTGTTGATGGGCCGCGCGTGCCGAAGCCTCCTGGGCGCGCGTCCGGCGCCCCGCTGTCGTTCCTCGCCTGGCGCTAGCAGTTGCTACGCAAGCGTCCGGCGGTCGGTGCGAAAGGCCGCCGCAGACGGATTGGGTGAGGAAGTCTCTAGTCGGTGCCGCTAATTACGCTGGCCATCAGGTGATGCTGGATTCGACGGTGCCTGAGCATCGGCGAAGTGTTCGCATCGGAGAAACTGGGCGGCCATGCTTGGGTGTGTGTAGCAGCACCTAAAGGTGCCCCTAGGTGGTCGACCAAGTTGATGCGGAAGAAGGTTGACTCCAATCCCTCTGAGTAATGTATGGCTAGGAAGTGTACTTTGAGGACCGCAATAGAAGTAATGAAGTAGGGCAGCATTGCTCCGTCTCTGGTTACTAAAGCCTCGCCTGTGGCGTGATAATAGACAGAATCGCCTTCAGTAAAAGGGAGTGCCCAAGCTTGGAGCCTGGGCGGCATCTTGCCCTCTCTCAGGGAATCCCGCTGATCTTGGCCGGATGCCCTTCGCATTTGGGTTAGCGCCTCGATCATAATCGCCGTTTTGCCGACCCATCTGGCTACATGTGCCAGATCGATCGATGAATAACTTCTCACTCGACCCTTGGCCATATCCTGAACAAGGGGGCCGGCTTGTGTGTCTTCGAGTCGACTCATCCATCCTTCGTTGCATAGCTTGCAAACCTCGCGTACCCAACGGCTAAAAGGCTTTGCGCGTACAGTGCGGTCTGCCTGAACTGCTTCCCCTGCGGGGTTTAAGCGCCAGCCTTCGTCAATCCGATCGAATGGATCATCCCCGAATGCTCTCTGCCAGTTCTTGGGGAGTACGTGCTCTTTGGTGATCGCGCGAGTGCTTCCGCAGAAGAGACACTTCTTGGGTTCTGACTTCGACATGCGCGCCTTCCCTTCGTTGTGACTAGCGGGGCCGTGGATCACACGTCAGGTGACCGACATGGTAGGACCCAGCTCAGAGCACTGTCCCGGTGCTTCCAGAACTGCGCCCGCGGCCTTCCCGGTTCGGCAGTCCATGTTGGGTAGCAGAACTCGCAGTCGAGCATCCGATGGATACGGACGGTGCTGGTTGATTGAGGGTGTCGTTGCAGAACGTAGTAATCAACACGGTTCCTGAGCTGATGTTGCACAGGGCAGCCCGTAGGCTAAGGCGGCTCATTGCCGGAGTCTCAGTCTATGTGAGGGGATCGTTTTGGCAGCTCAACGAGGTAGGCCCTGGTTCGCGATCGCCTGGTTGGTGCTTGCGCTCCTCTGCCTATGGCTGACGGTCGCTTCGGCGTTGGACCCGGACGGGCCGTGGTGGGTGCCCGTGACCTTCGGGGCCTGCACCTTGGTGGCAGCGGGCAGTGCCGTTGCCTGGCTGCGGGAGGGACGCAAAGGGAACCGCCCAACCTAGCGTTGTCGTCTATCCGACCTGGCCGGAGACCAGTGGGACGACGAGAGGGGCCACCGCTCGCAGCAGCGGGCGGGCGTGGCGGCATCAGTCGGTCGCTGGTCTAAATGGCGAGAATGGCAGAAACCCCGACTCAGCGGGGTTTCTGCCATTGCGGCCATTTAGACCAGTGGGCTACGCGGGTCTGCGGCCGACCGTCGCGGGGAGGGGTGGACGGTGCCGGTGGTCTGGTACACGTCGGGGTGGACGAGGAACGCGGGCGACGGTGGCCGTCCGGCACCGGTGCGGACGGGCGGGTCAAGCTGACGCACGTACCCGTGGATCTCCAGTAGTGACAGGACGGGGTCGAGGTCGGCGGCGGTGGGGATCTGGCTGCGGACGGCCCGGTACAGCTCCTTCTTGGTGAAGGTCGCCGAGCTGGTGCGTTCGATCCAGGCGAGGACGTGTCGGGCGTAGCGGGTGGTCTTGTCGGTGCCCATGTCGTCGAACGCGGCCAGGGCGTGCGCGGCGTAGTACTCGCCGAGTAGCGCGGCCCGTTCGACAGTCTCGGCGGTGACGGGCTTGCCCCAGCCGTCGCGGAGGTGTTCGGCGAGGTGGATCAGCCCGGCGATGCGGACCACCGCGCCGGTGTATTTGCTGCCCCAGTCCACGACGTGTCCCCACGCGCCGCCGGGGGCGAGGCGTGGCTCTACGGCGCGTTCGATGTCCAGCACCCGTTCGTTGGCTTCGGGGGTGAGCGGGAGTACGGCGGGGTCGGTCCATTCGGCGAGGGTGGCGACCAGGGCGCCGAGGTTGGCGGCGTAGGCGGTGGCGATGGGTTCGGGTACCGGGTCGGCTCCGATCTTGCGTCGGCCGACGGTGTTCTCGGGCAGGCTGAACAGGATGCGGGCGAGGAGTCCTTTGCCGCGGAAGCCGGGCATGTCGGCGATGTCGCGCAGTACGTCGGGTTGCACGGCCAGGCCCAACGTGAGGGCGGGGTGTTCGACGTGTTCGGGGGCGCGGGAGCGTCGGTTGACGCGCAGCATGTCCCCGGCGTGGCCTTTGAGGAACACTTCCAGGTTGGGGGTGCCGGAGTAGCGGCCGGCGATGGTGGCGAAGATGCCGCCTTCGGGGGAGAGCACGGCGAGGCGTCCGCCTTGCTCGGCGAGCAGGGACGCGGCTTCTTCGCTGGTGACGTCGTCGGCGACGAGTTGCGGTAGGACGGGGACGGTGACGGCGTCGGCGTTCATCGCGGCGGCGGTCGCCTCGGCGAGCAGGGTGTCTCGGCCGGTGGTGTCGGCGTTCGCGGCGGCGATGGCGGCTTTCTCGGCGGCTTTGCCGGCGACGCGGGCGGCGAGTTCGGCTTCCACGATCGCCGGTTTGGTCCGTTCGACAAGGGTCTTCTCGGCGGCGAGCAGCGGCCCGGTCATGGCGGCGAACACCGCCGACTTGCGGGAGCCGGGCGGCAGGACGACGACGGTGAACAGGTTCGTCGGTTCGCGCCAGGACCCGCGTACTTCGACTTCGGCGCGGCCTCCGGCGGCGGTGGAGAGGGCGGCGAGGGCGATGCAGCCGGCGAGGTCTACCGGGGTTTGGGTGAACTCGGCGACGGCGTAGACGTGTTCGGCGACCCAGTCGGGCAGTACGTAGGCGGGGAAGGCGGGGAGGTGTCGGCGGTCGCCGAGCGGGATCAGGGGTGCCCATTGGGTGCCGGTGGCGGCGTGGTCGAGCATGGCGCGGCCGGTGGCGAGGACGTCGGCGACGTCGGCGCCCTGGTCGGCTTTCTCGGCGAAGTAGGTGCCGAGGTCGGCGACCTGGCGGCGGCGGGCATGGTCGGCCACGATCCGCGCGTAGTGACCGGCGTTCGCCGTGGTGGGCACGGCCGCGATCAGGGTGTGCAGGTACGGTGCGCCGCCGACTTTGGCGAGGTCGCCGGTTGCGGCGAGGCGGGCGGCCAGGGCGATCGGGTCGACGGGTTCCCCGGCGGCGTGCATGGCGCAGAGCGTTTCCCACAGCCGCCCGTGGGCGGGCCGGTGGAAGTCGGCCGGCGCGAGCGTGGGGGCGAGGTCGGCGACGACGGACGGGTTGAGCAGTGCAGCGCCGATCACGGCCTGTTCGGCGGCGTGGTCGTGCGCGGGTGGTCGGGTCACGATGACGTGCTCCTGTCGTGAGGCGGACGGGGGTAGGTCAGGCGGCGGCGCGGCCGGGGCGCGGCTTCCGGTTCGCGGCGGTGTGGGTCACGAGGTCGCGGAGGCCGGCGAGGAGGGTGCCGAGCTGGCGGCGGGCGGCCGGGTCGACGTCGGCCAGGGCGATGCGTACGCGGATCTCGGCGTGTTCGCGGCCGTCGCTGGCGCGTACGCGGACGAGGACGGCGCGGGCGTGGCCGGGCAGGTCGACCACGATCTCCGCCGATCGGTGTTCGCCGAGGTTGCAGCGGTGGCCACGGGCACACCAACCGGTGTGACCGTCGCGGCCGGGGCGGGTCACGGGGTCACCTCGTTCGCGATGCGCAGGAGTTCGTCGGCGTGGCAGGGCTGGTCGAGGGGACACCAACAGGCCAGGGTCTTGCCGGCCAGCTCGGCACGGACGGCGGCGGCGTACTCAGGGTGCTCGGCGACCCAGCGCCGGAACAGGGCGACCGCGCCGGCCCGGCTGGCGCGGGTGTTGTCGGCACCGAAGCGGTTGCCCCAGCGGGAGGGCCGGCCGACGTAGACGGCACCGGCGGGCATCCGCCATCCGGCGGTGCGACGGCGCTGAATGCGGCGGGCGGTCACTGCTGGCCGTCGCGGTGCTCGGTGCGGATGTGGTCGAGGAGTCGACGGCCGGTGCGGACGCGGATGCCGGTGCCGTCGCAGCGGGGGCAGTCGCGTCGGGTGCCGATGGCGGTGCGGTGAGAGCGCCGGCCCCGGCAGCGGTGGCAGCGTCCCCACGGGGACACCGCACACACGGCCAGGTATGACGCTGCGTATACGAGGGCGGCGAGGCTAGCGAGCAGCAGGATGGGGGTCACGAAATGCCTCCACAGGCCGGATCGGGGGCGTAGAGGGCCGTCGCCGCTAGTTGTTAGGGCGCTGGCCAGGGTTGGGATGTGGTGCTAGCGGGGGTGCTAGGTCTAGCGGGGGGTGCCGCTAGACCTAGCACCCGACGGCTGTCCGGGTTAGGCGGCTTTGTCTCCCCGCCGCTTGTTACGCTCCGCGACCGCGTCGGCGATGTGCTGCCGGTCGATGCCGCGCCTGTTCGCGCCCTTGCCGGTGGCCGGGTCGGTGCCCCACACCTGCCCCGTGGTGATCCCGTACGGCTTCAACGCGGCGGTCAACTGGTCGCGGGTCAGGTCGCCGTACGCGTCCGCGTTCAGGTCGGCCAGGCGTTCGGTGAGGGTCTCGGCCCACACCTTCGGCTCCGTCACCGGAACCACGGTGAGGATGTCGTCGAGCAGCGTGTCTCGCCGCGCCGCCGGGGTGGCCGGGGCCTGCCCGACCGCGTGACCGGTCAACGTCCCGGCAGCCTCACGTAGAGCGCGTGCCCGGTCGGTGATCTTCTCGGCGGTGGGCCCGTCGATGTAGAACGTGCGGACGATCTGGGCGTCGTCGGCCGCGCCGACGAGGTAGCCGACACCCTTGTCCTTCTTGGCGAACATGGTCGCCCGGATGCCGTTCTTGTACGCCGAGGTGCCGAGGATCATGTCGTTCTCGATCTGTCCCATGACGCGCAGGCAGAACCGGGTACCCGCGTTCGCGCTGACCCCGGTCGGCAGGCTCTTCGCGTCGGGCCGTTGGGTGGCGACGACGAGGATGACGCCCAGGGCGCGACCCAGCTTGATGACCTTCTCGGCCAGTTCGCCGGCTTCCTTGCCGAACTCCGGGTGCGAGAAGAGTTCCTGCACCTCATCGAGGGCGACCACGAGCCAGTGCAGGCCAAGCTTGCGGCGGCGGGCGAGGTCGGGGGTGACCTTGTTGTCCGGGCACACCGTCTTGGGGAGGCCCTTGATGACGGCGGCGCGGCGCTGGCATTCCTTGCGCAGCTCCCGCAACGCGATCAGGCCCTGCTCGGCGGTGTCGTCGTCCTGCCCCGACGCGTACCGCGCCGACACCTTTTCGAGGGGGTCCAAGCCGCCGGTGCCTTTGAAGTCGAAGCACCACAGTTCCGCGTAGGGGTCGAGGGCGGCGGCGAGCAGCGGGACTTGGGTGGCGGCGGTCTTGCCGTAGCCGGGGATCGACCCGATCAGCACGTTCGTGTACGGCAGCTCGAAGGAGATGATCCGCCCGCGCGGGTCGGTACCGAACGGCACCGGCCGCCCCAGATCGAAACCCCCGGCCGCCTTGAGTAGCGGCCACGGCTTCGGCGGCGTCGCGGCCATGTCCTGATCGCCCACCCACAGCAGCAACCGCCCCGGGTGCACCTCCGGCTGCCCCTCCGGCCACACGCAGCCCAGAGGCCGGGTGAGGCCGGCGGCGAGCCGATCCCGCCGCTCGATCACGTCCCCAGCGGTGACGCCGGGGGGTAGGTCGATGTCGGCTCGCCAGCCGGGGCCGTCGCGGGTGATCGGGGCCGTGAACGCGATTGCCTTGGTGCCTTGCTTGGCGATGGCTTGGGTGATGCCGGCGATGCCGAGCACGGCCAGGGCGCGCACGACCACGTCGGAGGTGAGGCGGGCGACGCGGGGGATGACCACGGCGGTGTCGAGCAGCGGCTTGTCGGCCGGCTGTCCCACCATTCCGCACAGGGTGACGAGCAGGGCGGGTATCGCCCACTGCGCCCATCCCGGGGCCAGGGCCACGGCCACACCACCGGCCAGGGACATCGACAGGGTGAAGGTGGCGACGATGCCCCGCCACCGCACCCGCCGGTCACGCTGCTTCGACAGCTTCAGGTACAGCTCACCGTCGCGGGTCTGCGACGTCGACTGCCGCAGGTGCTCGCCTTCCCAGTCGAACACCCACCGCACCCCACCCGAGGCGAGCCGGGCGGCGCCGGCCGGGGAACGCAAGGCGAGCTTGCCGACGTACTTCGGCACCCGCAGCCCGTGGTAGGCGGAGGTGTGCAGCAGGTGCCCTACCGCCCAGCGCATCACGTCGACCAGCTCGGCACGGGAGCGCAGCCAGGCGGGCAGGATCGGGCGACGCTGCCCCGCCCGCGCACCCGACAGGGTGAACCGCGGGGACCGCTGCGCGTCGGCGGAGTCGACCAGCAGCGGCCCGCCGCCGCTGTCGCTGCTGTCGGCGGGGTCGGGGGTGGTGCGGGCGGCGCGGGCGGCGTCCAGGTCGACCACCTCAGCGTCAGGGCCGGAGGTCACGTCGGCTTCGGCGGCCTGCCAGTCGAACCGGTCGTCATCGTGGGGGGACGTCATGATGGGTGTTCCTCCGTGGTCGGCTGTCGATTCGGGGAGGGCCGGCGGCGCGGCACGGTTCCTAGGCCGAGGGGCCGCGCCGCCGGGCAGGGCTACTTGTCGGTTGCGCCGCAGCAGCGGCACCGGGCGGCCATCAGCGGCGACCCTTCTTCTTGTCCTTCTTGCTGCCGGTTTTGCCGATGGCGACCGCGCCGGGGCCGATCGCGCAGGTGCCGTTGACGTTGATGTCGCCGGTGATGTTGACGCCGGTCGAGCTGTTGACCTTCGTCCAGCCGCCGCACTCGCACCGGGCGAGGGGGCCCCGGCTGGTGGTGACGATGTCGTTGGTGTTCTTGCCGCAGTCCTTGCACTTCACGGTGGTTGTCCTCCCGGTTGTGCCGTCCAGTTGGTCTGGCGGCCTCCGCGTGGGCATCCGGTGGTGGGCGGATGCCCTACGGGGGCGGTCAGACCGCGCAGAACAGGGCGGCGACGAACAGCCAGCCGATGTGCCAGGACTGGTCGAGGGCGTAGGCGCCGGTGCCCAGGCTGGGGTTGTCGTCGTGGCCGGGGCGGGGGGTGCCGAGGGTGTAGAAGCGGGCGGAGCCGAGGGCGGCGGCGATGCGCTGGAGCGGGGTGCGCCGGTCGGCGATGTAGTGCGTGACCGCCGACACGGCCAGGCCGACGGCGACGCCGGAGGGGTCGAGGCGTAGGCCGGTGCCGGCGATCAGGAACAGCAGGGCGATCAGCGCGGTGAGGGTGTAGGTGGTGACGTGGGCGGCGCAGGCGATCCTGCCGGCCCATCCGGGCTGGCCCTTGCAGTCGGCCTGATGCTGGGTCTGTACCCAGTGGTCGGCGACCTGGTGGGCGACGTAGAGGGCGACGAACACGGCAGCGAACGTGGCGGCGCGGGTGCCGGTCGGGTCTGCGAACATGGTGGTCTCTCCTGATGTCCGTGAGGGTTGAGGGGTGAGGGCCGGCGGCACAGCACTGGTTCCTAGGCCGTGGGGCTGTGCCGCCGGGCAGAGCTAGTCGTGAGCGCGTACGAGGTGCGCCAGGGCGGCGCCCATGCCGAGCACGGCCACCGGGAGACACGCGACGGCGGTGGTGATCCACCACGGGGCCGAGGTGATGCCGGCGGCGACGAGTAGGTGGTAGGCGACCTGGCCGAGCGCGCCCACCGCGAGGGAGCCGAGCGCGGACCACTTCGCGAACCTGCGCGCCACGTTCGGCACCCGACCGGAGAGCCACACGTAGAGCGCGTACGCGCCGTACGTCTCGACGCCGATCGGGAGCGTGATCGCGGTGTTGAGGCTGAACCCGTCCGCGATCCCGGGCAGCGGGTGCACGATCCCGAACCCGGTCAGCCCGCCGAGCCCGACCCACCCGGACCAGATCGCGACGAACGCGGGCAGCGCGAGCAGCACCACCGGCCACGCCACCGCCGACCGCACCCGCGTAGCCGGCGCGGCGTCGGCGGCGGTCGGGGCGGTCGTGTCCGGGTGCCTGACCACGCTGACCGGCGCATCCTGCTCGACCGGCGTGATCTCCACCGGGGCGACCGGCACCGGGTCGGATACGGGGATGGACTCGGGTGCGGCCGGGGTCGGCAGCGGGTCCGGGCCGATCGGCTCCGGGTAGTCCAACCGGGGCGCGGCCGTGCCGGTGGTGTCCGTCTCGGGGGTCAGCAGCGCGCCACGCACGATCATCGCGGTCCGCAGCGTCTCGGCCCGGGTACGGGTGGCGTGCTCGGACTTGAGGCGGGCGAGGATCTCGTCAGCCTTCGCCGCGCCGATGCGGAACTCCCGCATCAACCGGTTGCGCGACGGGAACTGCTGCCCGGCGGGCAGGTCCAAGGCGCGGGCGGCCGGCAGCAGCGTCTCTACCGGCTGCGGGTAGCGGGTGCCGTTGATGGTGGGGGCAGTCACGACGGAACCTCCGTGGTGTCGGTGGGGGCGTAGATCAGGCCGAACAGGGCGTCTTGCAGCGCCAGCAGGTCAGCACCGCAGCCGTCGTAGGACTCGGCCATCGACGGGTAACCGTGCTCGGCGAGCACGCGCGCCACGTCCAGCGCCAGACCGAACGTGAAGCGCGGGTCATCGGCGGGGCGGGGGATCGGGAATCGACGGCTCACCGTGGCCACCGCCTACGCGGCCCGGCCGGCGGCCGACCGAATGGCGAGCAGGGCACGCGCCTCCCGCAACACCCGACGCTGCGCCCGACGAAGCCGCTGCCAGTCCAACTCGGACGGACCGGCCTCGCCGGTCAGCACGATGATCTGCGCGTCGAGCAACAACACCTCAGCCTCAATCAGCGGCAACTCCTGCTCGATCTCGGCGAGGTCGGCCGCGCTCGGCTCGATCTCGGGAGAGTGGTTCGACTCAGTCACTTCGTGTCCCTTCTGATTGCTCTGGCGCGCTCTCAGATGCGCGCCTCTGTTGCGCAACAAGGTAGCGATACGCGGGTCTGTTGCGCAAGGGGGTAGCGGTATGTTGGTCCGATGAGTGATGCGCGAGACGAGCTTTCAGCAGCTACGAAGCGGTATCGGCGTACCGAAGCTGCTCATGAAGCCGCACGCGAAGCGGTGGTTGCAGCGGTGGTTGCGGCGCTCCGCGATGGCGTCGGTCCAGCCGAGGTTGAGCGGCTGTCGCCGTTCAGCGGTGCCTACGTCCGGAAGCTCGCACGGGTGCACAGCGTCCCGCCCGCGCCGCCGGGGCCAAAGCGGGCCGCTCGGTAGCGGTTACCCAGCGGGTCGCAGCGTGTGGTTGCTGGCGTCCACCAGGCCGTACGCCAGCGCCGATGCCTCCATGTCGTCGATAGCCCGCGTCGGGATCACGAAGCGGCCACGGACCTTGATCGCGGGGAACTGGCCGGCGTGAATCGCCCGGTAGAGGGTCACCTCCGACATGCCGAGAATCGCTGCGGTATCCGCGACCGACCGGAACCGGGGGCGATCGTTCTTGGAGGCGAGGGGTTCAGCCACGGGAGTCTCCTCAGTAGTCTGTGGTTGGTGTTCCGTTCGTCTTGCTGAGACCCAGTGAAGTCGAAAAGGGGCGGAGCGCCCATGCAAAGCCAGTGCAACGGGCGGCAACTCGATGCAACTTGCAGGCTCGGGAGACCATGGTGGCGACGGTAGGTCGGTGGACAGGGAATCTTGCCTGCTCGCTGCAAGCTGCCGCAGGAATGACTAACGAGGGGTTCGCGGGGTGGCTCGGGATCGCGACAAGGACGGTCGCGTACTGGCATAGTCGGCCCGCCACCGTTCCTGGAAATGCGAATCAAGACCTGCTGAATGCAGCCTTAGATCGCGTCTCGGATTCTGTTAGGTCCCGGTTCTTCGAATCGCTCGACGGAGCGCATCCGGAGGGAATTGCCGGCGGCGGCGGGATTGTTGTAGATGCCGTGAGCGCTGCTGCCGACTCGGTCGCCAACGATTCCTTGCTACTGAGCCTTTCTTTGCCGCATGAATCTATCGAATCCTTGCAGGAAGACGTGACGCTGCTCGCCCGGTCGGGAGGCATGGCAGCCTTCGATGTGTTCAGCGGAGCGCGGCGGTTGCGGGACGAGGCAAGGGTGTTGGTCGAACGCACCCGTCGGCCTGTTGACCTGGCTGATCTCTACGTGATCATCGGCCAGAGCGCTTCCCTGATGGCCTCTACCGCCTTCGACCTCGGGCATTGGAACGAGTCGGCGGCACTGGCCAGGGCATCGACGCAGTACGCCGATCTGGCCGGACATGCGTCACTGAAGGCATGGACCTACGGCCTGCAAATGACTCTCGCCAACTGGCGAAACGAGCCTGATTCCGCGCTGAGCTACTTTGCTCGTGCCATGCGAGCGGCACCGGAGGGTGAGCCGAGACTGAGGCTTCGCTATATTGCTGCCCGCTCTCATGCCCTGCTCGCCGATTCTAATTCAGTCGCGGCCGTCTTGGAAGCAGCCCAGCGAGACAGAGAATCAGCAGCGGGGCGACCCGACGAACTCGCCACCTCTACCGGTGGGGAGTTCGCATTCGGCGAGGCTCGGGCGGCGGCATGTGCGGCGGCAGCATGGCTTGACCTCCGCAATGGCGAGCAGGCCGCGAGGTACGCCCGAGAGGCGTTGCAGGTGTACGAGGCGTTGCCCTCGCCCAGGCGGCCGTACTCGCAGATCAACGGGACGCAGATCGACGTAGCCGCTGCTCACCTCCACATGCAAGACAAGGATGGCGCAGCCGAAGCGCTGCGTACCGTCTTGGACCTGCCGCCGCAGAAGCGCAACGTCTCGCTGACCGGTCGGCTGTCGCGGATAGAGCGCCTCCTGAGCCAGCCGCCTTGGAACCGAGACGCGGACGCGCGCCAGCTCGCCGATCGCATCTCGGCGTGGTTGTCGGAAACCTCAGCTCGTCCGCTCACCTGACCGGTGCCAGGCGGCCAACACCTGAGCTTCCTTCTCCCGACTGATGCCGATCTCGGCGGCCCGATCGTGGCTGCTGGCCTCGCTGCTCTCCACCATCCAGCGCCAGGTATCGCGGACGGTCAGGGAGAGCGGCCGGCAGCGTAGGCCGGATGCCTGCGCCCTGGCGGTGTCGACGCGCCAAACGCCGTCGAACGTGCGCCAGAGAGGTAGCTCGGACCACTGCCGGACGCCGTGGTTGAGCAACACCTCATCGGGCACCCAGTCGAAGGAGGCGTCAGACCCGGTTGCGTGGGCGCAGTCCGCCAGGAGCCCGCCGAAGGTGGCGCCGTCGACCGGGGCGCAGACGTTGAACGCGCCCGAGAAGCCTTCGGTGATGGTGTGGAGTGCGAACGCGGCCAGGTCGCGTACGTCGACCGGCTGGATGGTGCGGTCGGGGGAGCCGGGGGCTAGAACGTTCCCACCAGCAGCCACGCGGCGCAGCCACCACGGCAGGCGGCCGACGTACTCACGCGGGCCGAGCACCACACCGGGGCGTAGGATCGTGGTCCGATCCGTTCCGAACGCGGCTACTGCTGCTGCCTCGCAACCGGCCTTCTGGTAGCCGTATTGGGTCGGCCCGTCCTCGGTATCGGTGCCGTAGTCGGGGCCGGCGTCTGGCGAGCAGTAGAGCACGTCGGAGCGTTCGCTCAGTGGCCTTGTTGGCCAGTCTCGGTAGACGCTGACCGTCGACATGAAGACATAGCGATCGGCGACGGGCGCGAGCGCGCGAGCCACGCCGAAGACGTTCCTAGGCACGTAGCCCGAGGTGTCGACCACGGCATCCCAAGGGCCGGCAGAGGCCAGAGAGGTAATGTCAGAAGTTCTAGCACGATCGCCCCGGACTGCCAGGACGCCGCCGACGTCTGGCCCGGAGCTGCCTCGGTTGAACGTGGTGACATCCCAGCCCGCATCGAGAGCTGCTGTCACGATCGCGTGACCTACAAACCACGTTCCTCCGAGCACCAGCATACGCATGTATCTCATCATGCCTGGTATCGGCTGAAGCGGGCAGGGGCAGTCAGAAGGCGAGGACAAGGAAAACGGTCCTAGGGCCTTCTGGTTAGAAGGTTAGAGAGCTTGTCTAGTCCGGCGAGACTATTGAATCTCCTTGCGTTCGAATAAGCGATGGCAATTCCGGGAGCGGTAATCCTGATGGCGACCTGCGAGTTGAATCCGTTGAACCAAGTTCGGATTTTCGAATAATTGGGCAGCCCTTCGATGAAATCTATGGCTTTCTTCTTGACGTCTGGGTCGACTGTTCCGCAGGAGCAGTCCTCGAATATCTTTTCGAGTAGCTTCGTCTGTCCGCTTGATAGTCCTTTCCTTTCTGCAATCTCTCGATGGTCACCCAGGCTTGCGGCATTGATCCTGAAGTAGCCCGGAGCGAGACTATGTGGCATTACTAGCGAAGCGAGGCCCTCGCTTAGTGCATCCAGTCGGCGCCGCATCTCATTTGCTTCGTCCTCATTAAGCCCTCTGGAAAAGAGTCCGGGTCTCCGGTCTATTGTAAGGTCTTCGAGTGGCTTCATGGTCCGGGCCTGCGAGTGATCGACGCTTATGAGGTCTAATAGATCCAGGTCGTCGAGCCATGCGGTCCCTTTTGGTAGTGGGCCCGCATTAAGCAGGTCGTGGTAGTTTCCCTCTCGACCGATCAGGCTCTGCAGAGGGTCGGTCGATGCCGAGAATGTGTCGAGGCTGTACCATAGAAGGGTCATCCCTGCAAGCGTGGTTTCGTCGATAGAATCGATTACCTCGGCTGCGCGAGTTACTGCTAAATGAATCGGCTTTCGCTGGTCTGAGGCGCGTTCGGCAAGAAGCTTGGTGAGTAGCTCGTGGTCCGCCTCGTTTTCCGTTGCGGCGGCCTGCATCTGCGCCTTGTTTAGTAAGATCTGAAATCCGGGGTCTCTGAATGTCTCCAATAGCCCCTTAGTGGCAAATTCTGCCACTAGCTGTTGATCGAAGCTGCCAATTCTCGCCTGGGCGGCGCTTCTGGCGTCTGCAGTGAATTCACTCGCCACCTTTCTTGCGGTGATTTCGGCTATTTCGGCAGCACGTTCTTCCGTTACGCCCTGGACGACCACGAGCGTCTGGGTTTGAATCTGCGTGGAATCGTTTCCCGCTGACTGGCGCTGCTTACCTTTCCACATGGTCCTTCTCTTGGGTGTAGTTGCCGCCCACCTGAGTCTGGCTCGAAAAATCTCCAGCCTTTTGTACCTGCTTCTGCACTCGCCTTCGGCCGATTGCGATCAGCGACCGATCTCCGGCTATGCCAAGTAATACGCCTGCTGCTGCGGCGGCAATTTCAGTCCAGTCCACGCGTCTCTCCTTTGCGAGGGAGATGAGATTCTCCCACAAGATCCGTTGGATCGCTTGCATACTCGTGAGGGCGGGACCACCCGCCAGCTGTCGGATCCGCGACGAACGTTGTAGAACCAATGTCGAGCACTGCAGATACCAGGTTTGGGTGAGCGTCACTCGGGACCCGCCGCGGTCGCGCGGCGACCTCGGATAGCGCTCACCAAACCTTCCGCCGTCAGCAGTGCCACAGCTCGGTGGGCGGTGCCGACTGAGACGCCGTGCGCCGCCGCCAGCTCGGCAACCGTAGGGAGTTGTTCGCCGGACTGCAGCGCGCCGGTCGCGATCCGCTCGCGAAGCTCTGCCGCAATAACGCGGTACGGGCTGTTCTCCGCCGTGCGCTGCATAGGCGCGGCGGGGCGTGGTGGCATCCGGGCGGCTAGGGTCCCGGCTGCACGCTGGTCCGACTCCGACAGCCAGGCTGCGTAGACCCGCAGTGTCGTTGTGCCCCCGCCACCGTGACCGAGCCGGCCGGCGACCGTTCGCACGTCGACACCCGCGTTGATCAACTCAGTTGCCGAGTAGTGGCGCAGTGCGTGGATGTGGCTCGCGATGCCGAGCCGGGCGGCGAGCCGGCCGTACCGCTGGGTGATCGTGTCGGGGCGGTAGCCGCGGCTGTTGTCCACCTCGGGGGAGAAGACGTAGTCGGCGGGATCGGCGTCCGCGTCGAGCTGGGCCAGGCGGTCGAGGTACCGGCCATGCAGTTCCCGCAGCACTTCGATCGTTTCCGGGTCGAGCGCTACCCGCCGCTGCTGATGCGTCTTGGTGTCCTTCTCCCGCAGTTCGCCGTTCTCGTCCAGGTAGGCGCTGCGCCGCAGCGTCAGGACGCCAGCGGCCAGGTCGAGGTGATGCCAGCGCAGCGCGCACAGCTCGCCGCGCCGGGCGCCGGTCGTCATGGCGAGCCAGACCAGCGCCCCCCAGTCCGGATCGCGCCACGCCTCGTTGATGATGCGCGCGGCTTCGGCCGGGTTCGGCGGCTGCGGGTCGGGGTGCGGCGGCGCGGGTGGCTCGGCCTGCCCGGCGGGGTTGACGGCGATCCAGCGCCACCGGACAGCCCGGCTGAACGCACCACTGAGAATCCAGTGGATCTGGCGCACTGATGAGGCGCTGAGCGGCTTGCAGACGTGCGGCCGGCACTTCGCCGTGCAGGTGTGCTCACCTTCCACGCGGTGCTTCACGAACGCCTTCCCGCCGCACCAGTCGCGGCAGCGGCGCAGGCTCGCGTAGAACGACTCCAACGTCTCGGCGTCGAGCCGGGTCAGTGCCAGCTTGCCGAGCACCGGCCGGACATGCTTGTTGAGCTTGTTCACGTAGCCCATGCGGGTGGTCGGCTCGATGTCGGCGACGTCCAACCACTTGTCAAGCAGTTGGTTCAGCGTCGCTCGGGTGCGCGGGTTGCGCTTCTCGTCAACCTCGTTGAGGAAGCGGGTCCGCACCTTCTCGGCCTCGCGCTCGGCGTTCCGGCCTGCCGGGACGGTCTCGGTGAGGTAGTGCCGCTTGCCGGTGAGCGGGTCGACACCCGCATAGACCCTTACGCGGAGTGACCCGCTGGGGAGCTTCATGATCTCGCCGCGCTGCCGCTTCATGCCTGCCACAGAGCCGACGGTAGCTCGATGGCTCCACGAATAGCTCTACGCGAGCCGGTCGGATGGGAGAAGTACCTGTGCGCCCGGCAGGATTCGAACCTGCGGCCTTGGGATTAGAAGTCCCCTGCTCTATCCGCTGAGCTACGGGCGCGCGCTGGTGGGTCTCGCGCCAAGAGGGTACCGCCGCGCCGAGGGTGCCCGGCGCGACGGGGCGGCCCGTCGACGCGCGTTCAGCGTCGCACGGCCCGGTGCCGGCGGGCACCCCTGTTTCGCCCGGTCAGCTCGCTGCGGCGGCCTCCGCGCTCGGCGTGGGCGCCTCTGCAGGTGCCCGACTTGCCGGCACCTCGGGCGTCGGCTGGTCGGCCGACTCCTCGGCCGGCGGTGCGCCGCCCGGCTCCCCAGACGTCGTCGGCTCCCCAGAGGTCGGCTCCCTGGGCGTCGGCTCCTCGGGCGTTGGGCCGGCGGCGAGGAACGCCTCCGCCCACCGGCCCACCTCGACGAAGACCTTCTCCCGTACGGCGGGGCCGGAGAGGGTCAGGTCGTGCATGCCGCCGTCGAAGCGGGCCAGGGTCACGTGCCGGCCGAGGCGGGGCGCCCAGCGGACCATGTGCTCCACGTCCAGGACGGCGTCGGCGAGTGCCGCCGAGTCGTGCCACTTCGTGCCCCGGAAGGTGCGGGTCGAGCAGGCCAGCAGCACCGGCACCGGGATGTCGAGGCCGGCGCGGAGCTGCCGCTGACCGGCGCGGACCGCGTTCAGCCAGCCGGCCCGGACCGGGAACCCGGCGAGCGGCTTCCACGCCAGGTCGTACGTCCACTCGCCCCGATGGTCGGCGTGCAGGCTCTCGCCGTACACGGTGCCGAGGCCGAAGGGGAGGCGGCGGCGCGGCGCGCTGCGGCCCAGGCGCGAGACGGCGGCCGCGAGGGGTCTGCGGACCACCCAGGGGGCGTTGATGTCGAAGAAGGGGCTGTTGAGCACGAGCCCGTCGACGATGCCGGCGTCGCGTCGGGCGTGCGCCCAGAGGGAGATGACGAGGCCGCCGGTGGAATGGCCCATGACCAGCAGCGTGTCGTGGCCGTCGTCGGTGCGGACGATCTTCGCGGCGGCGTCCAGCTCGGGGAAGTAGTCGCCGAGGTCGCGGCAGAAGTTCGGGGTCTGGTGCGCGAGCAGGCTGCGGCCGTACTTTCGCAGGTCGAGGGCGTAGAAGTCCCAGCCCCGCTCGGCGTAGAAGTCGGCCACGTGGGTCTGGAAGAAATAGTCGACGTACCCGTGCACGTAGAGCACCGCGCGGCGGGTCGGCCGGTCGGCCCGGCGGCGGACCAGGGTCGCGACGACCGGGCCCTCGTCGTCGGTGCCCAGGTCGATCGTCTGCCGCTCGTACGGCGGCCCCAGCACATCCGGTTCCACGACCGCGACGGTACGCCCGCAAGCTACCCGACGGTAGCCCCGCCGGGGAGATGGCGGCCCGCCGTGGCGGACACCACCTCCCCGGCGGGGATCGGATCAGGCGGTCTCGGCGTCGGCCCGGGGCGCGTCGCTGCCGGTGTCGGCGTCGGTGTCGTCCAGCTCGGTGCCAGGCAGGCCCGCCTCGGGCTGGCCGGTGTCGCGCAGCCGCTTGTTGTTGCGCGGCTCCTGCCGGGTCTTGGCGTCGTTGAGCCGGCGGCGCAGGTCGTCGCGGACGTCGTTGAGCGCGGCGTGCAGGTCCTCCTCGGCGGAGGTGGTCACGATCTTCTGCCGACCGGCGATCCAGCACTCCAGGGTGACCTTCTGCCCCCGCGCCTCCCGGTCCTTCACCGACACCTCCAGCTCGGTGGCGTCGGCGTGGAAGCCGGCCAGCCGGGCGTCAAGGGTCGCGAACTGCTCGGCGATCCAGTTCCGGTCGCCCTGGGAGAAACCGGCCCCGACGCGCAGGCACTCGGCCACGGTCGCGGGGTTCGCCACGGCGCTCATCGCTGCGCCTCGCCGTCCGTGCGGACGGAACCGGTCGTACGGGGTCGGCAGGAAGTCATGTCCCGTGGCCTTTCTGATCGGACGGCGTGCCGTCGGTGGTGCTCGCTTGATCAAAGCTGTACCCAGTCACGGGCCGTCCGGAAACGCCTCTGGCGGGTCGCCCGTGCCGCTTCCCGGCCGGGGGCCTAGCACATCCGAGCTTGATCAGGTCTTTGTCCACAGGCCGTCGGCTTGTCCACAGGCGGCGGCCTCGCGGTGGCGGCGGGCTGGCCGGGGCGGCCAGTGTCGGCGGCGAGTCGACTCACGATGGCAACCCCGATCTCTTCTTGGAGGGACGATGTTCGATACCTACGTAACGGTCGTCGGCAATGTTCTGACGGCGCCGGAGTGGCGGCGTACCACCCAGAGCGGCACGCTCGTGGCCAACTTCAAGGTGGCCTCCACCGCCCGCCGGCTCGACCGGGGCAGCGGCCGGTGGGTCGACGGCAACAGCCTCCGAGTCCGCGTCAACTGCTGGCGGAAGCTGGCCGAGGGGGTGGCCGCCTCCGTGATGGTCGGCGACCCGGTGGTGGTCGCCGGGCGGCTCTACACGCGCGACTGGACCGACGACGCGGGCAACCACCGCACGGTGTACGAGCTGGAGGCGGTCGCCGTCGGCCACGACCTGTCCCGAGGGCGTGGGCGGTTCCTGCGCAACCGGCCGAACGTGGCCACCAGCACGGTCGAGGATGCCGAGGCGGAGAGCCGGGTGCACGGCGAGCCGACCGAGCGGGTCCCGCGCGGGCAGGCCCCCAGCGGGCCGGAGGGCCGCCCCTACGACGAGGACTTCGAGCCGGACGACTTCGCCCCGGCCCGCGCCTCCTTCGACCCGCGTGGCTTGGACGAACTCGACGAACGGGACGACCTGGACGACGGCTCCGGCGACGACGACGGGCTCGGTGAGGACGACGGGTTCGACGCCAGTGGCGGGATCGGCGGGTTCGGTGGCAAGGACGGGGACGGCGGGTTCCGCGGCAACGGCGGGCTCGGTGAGGACGGCGGGATCGGCGGCGGTGCCGGCGCGGATGGCGCCCTTGGCTCGGGTGGCTCGGGTGGCGCTGGTCGCCCGTTCGGCGGGGTGGATGCGTTCGGCGACGACGAGGAGCTGACCGGGGCGGGCGTGGCCGGTGCTGGCCCGTCCCCGTCCGGTGGCCCGCTGCCGTCCCCGTCCGGCGGCCCGTTGGGCCTGTCCGGGCACGACGAGCTGTCCGCCGGGGCCGGATCCGACGGCTCCGCGCCGTCCGGCCAGGAGGTCGGCGAGGAGGCTGGCGGCGGGACCGACGGGGTGACCCCGACCCGGCGCGGTCGGCGGGGTCGGGGCCGGGTCGGCGCACCGGCCTGACGGCCCGGCGGCGGACGCCGACCGAGCGCGGCAGGCTGACCGAGGCGCGGCACGGGGCGCACGCCGGTCGGGCGGCCGGCACGGGGCGGGCTCCGGCCGGAGGAGTGATCATGTCGGGGACATGGCGGTGTCCTGGCGCCGGGATAACGCCATGTCGCCGACATGACGTCGCCCGAGCGGTGCCCGGCCCGGCCGACCCTCGCCCGAGCGGTGCCCGGCCCCGGTCCCGGACCCCGATCCGGGCGGCATGACGCCGCCCCGCTGAGGAGCGGCGGCTAGGCTGCCGGCCGGAGGTGGTGCCAGGTGCGGCAGTCGATCGCCGTGGCTAACGCGGCAGGGCTGGTGGCGGGGTACGCGCTGGACTCCCTCCTCGGCGACCCGCGACGCTGGCATCCCGTGGCCGGGTTCGGCCGGGCGGCCGGGGCGCTGGAGCGGCGCGTCTACCGGCCGGACCGGGCAGCCGGTGCGGCGTTCACGGCGCTCGCCGTGGGCGTGCCGGTGCTGGTCGGGGCGGCGGCGACGGTGGGCACCCGGCACCGGCCGGTCGCTCGGGCAGTGCTGGTGGCCGCCACCACCTGGACGGTGCTCGGCGGGCGCACCCTGCGCCACGAGGCGAAGGTGATGGGTCGCGCGTTGCGCGGCGGGGACGTACCGGCGGCCCGCCGCCGGTTGGGGCACCTGTGCGGGCGGGACCCGTCGATGCTGGACGAGCCCGAGTTGGCACGCGCCACCGTCGAGTCCGTCGCCGAGAACACCTCCGACGCGGTGGTCGCCCCGTTGCTGTGGGGGGCGGTCGCCGGGCTGCCCGGCCTGCTCGGCTACCGGGCGGCGAACACGCTCGACGCGATGGTCGGTCACCGGTCGCCGCGGTACGCCCGCTTCGGCACCGCGTCGGCCCGCCTCGACGACCTGCTCAACCTCGTGCCGTCCCGGCTGACCGGCCTGCTCACCGTCGCCGTGGCCCCGACGGCGCACGGCGACCGGGGGCGGGCCTGGCGGGTGTGGCTGCGCGACCGTGACGACCATCCCAGCCCGAACGCAGGGCAGTGCGAGGCGGCGATGGCGGGCGCGCTCGGCGTGCGGCTGGGCGGGCGCAACGTCTACTTCGGGCGGTCGGAGGTGCGGCCGTACCTCGGGGACGGGCCCCGTCCGGAGGCGCGGCACCTGAAGCGCGCGGCGCGGATCTCCGGGGCGGTGGGGCTGGCCGCGCTCGGGCTGGCCGCCGCCTACCCGGTGACGGTCGGCCGGCTGGTCGGCGCGGCGGCGAGGACCGTGCTGAGGAGGACCACCGCGGCGGGCGCTGCTGTGGCGGGGACCGCGCTGAAAAGGACCGCGGCGGCGGCGGGGACCGCCCTGACGAGGACCGCGGCGGCGAGGGCGGGCCGGTGGGGCGGGGGAGAGGGCAGGTGAGCGGGGGGCTGCTGGTCGCCGGCACCACCTCCGACGCGGGCAAGAGCGTGCTCACCGCCGGGATCTGCCGCTGGCTGCACCGGCGCGGGGTGAAGGTCGCCCCGTTCAAGGCGCAGAACATGTCGAACAACTCGGCAGTGGTGGTCGGCCCGGACGGCCGGGGCGGGGAGATCGGTCGGGCTCAGGCGATGCAGGCGGCGGCCTGCGGAATCGCCCCCGACCTGCGGTTCAACCCGGTGCTGCTCAAGCCGGGCAGCGACCGGTCCAGCCAGGTGGTGCTGCTCGGCGAGGCCGTCGACACGGTCACCGCCGGCAACTACCACGCCCTGCGGCCCCGCCTCGCCGAGGCGGCGTTCGCCGCGCTGGCCGAGCTGCGGGAGGCGTACGAGGTGGTGGTCTGCGAGGGGGCCGGCAGCCCGGCGGAGATTAACCTGCGGGCCGGCGACTACGTGAACATGGGGCTGGCCCGGCACGCCGGGCTGCCCACGATCGTGGTGGGTGACATCGACCGGGGCGGGGTGTTCGCCTCGATGTTCGGCACGGTCGCCCTGCTCGACCCGGCCGACCAGGCGCTGGTCGCCGGTTTCGTGATCAACAAGTTCCGGGGCGACCTCGGGCTGCTCCGGCCGGGGCTGGACATGCTGGCCCGGGTCACCGGGCGCCCCACGTACGGGGTGCTGCCCTGGCACCTGGACCTGTGGCTGGACGCGGAGGACTCGCTTGCGTACGGCCGGGTGCTCGGTCGGCCGGCGGCCCCGCACGGCACGGACTGGCTGGACGTGGCGGTCGTCCGGCTGCCCCGGATCAGCAACGCCACCGACGTGGAGGCGCTGGCCACCGAGCCCGGCGTCCGGGTCCGGCTGACCGTGGAGCCGGCCGAGCTGGCCGCCGCCGACGTGGTCGTGCTGCCCGGCTCGAAGTCCACCGTGGCCGACCTGGCCTGGCTGCGCGAGACCGGGCTGGCCGACGCCGTGGCGGCGCACGCGGCGGCCGGAAAGCCGCTGCTGGGCATCTGCGGCGGCTTCCAGATGCTCGGCCGGGCCGTGCACGACGAGGTGGAGAGCCGCGCGGGCAGCGTCGCGGGGCTGGGCCTGCTGCCGGTCGAGGTCACCTTCGCCGCGCGCAAGACCGTCCGGCAGGCCGCCGGCACCGCCGCCGCCGACCCGGGCGTCCCGGTCCGGGGGTACGAGATCCACCACGGGCACGTCTCGTCGGCCGACCCGGGGCTGCCGCCCCTGCTGGCGTACGCCGACGGCACCGGCGAGGGGGCCGTGCGCGGCGCGGTGTGCGGCACCCACTGGCACGGGGCCTTCGAGTCCGACGCGTTCCGTCGCCGGTTCCTCACCGAGGCGGCCCGCCTCGCCGGCCGTACCGGGTTCCGGGTGGCCCCGGACACCAGCTTCGCCGCCGCCCGCGAGCGCTCCCTGGACCTGCTCGGCGACCTGGTCGAGGAGCACCTCGACACGGCGGCCCTGTGGCGGCTGATCGAGTCCGGTCCGCCCGCCGGCCTGCCGTTCGTCCCACCCGGAGCGCCGCGCTGACCCGGTACCCCAGCCATCCGGAGCGCCGCGCTGACCCGGCCCTCAGCCATCCAGCGCGTCGCGCCGAACCCACCCGGAACCCGGCGCGCCGCGCCGAAACGGGCTCCGGCCATGCGGAGCGAGCGTCGCGCCGACCGGCTCCCGGGTACCTCGCCGGCAGTGACGTGTCGCACATGTCCGGACACGCGCAGGTCGGCGACCGCGAGTCGGATCCCGGGTCGCCGCCACCCCCGTCGGCGGCCGTCGGGGCCCGGCGCGCTCGCTAGGCTGCGCCGATGATCTTCAATCGCAGGGGGAAGCTGGCGGACCGGGTCGCCGACGTCGAGGCGGCCGTGCGCGGGCGCGACGGTGACGCCATGACCAGGGCCGTGGCGCGGGTCTGGCAGGCGGCGCAGCAGGCGTCCGTGGCGGAGCTGGACGCGGTGCTGCCCCGGTGCGTGGCGCTGCTGCCGCAGCTCGGCACCGGCGCGGGCGGCCAGTTCTCCGTCCTCTGCGGCGCGCTGGTCGAGCTGGGGGCCCGCCCCGACGAGCTGGTCACCCCGGCCGCCGACGGGCTCGCCGCCGCGCTGGCCGGCGCGCACCGCTTCCGCTCCGGCTGGCAGCGGGTACGCGGCGACGACGCCCTGCCCGACCCCGACGATACCGCCACGATGGACGACGCGCTCGCCGCCCTGACGGAGGCGTGCGACGACGAGGCCGCCGCCATCGACGCGGTCCAGGGCTGGTACGCGGCCGGCACCTGGGCGATGCCCGTGATCACCCTGTTGCAGCAGTCCGCGTCGGTGCGCGCCTCGTTCCCGCACCGGGAGCGGCTGCTGGAGGTCGGTGCCGGGCTGGCCGGCGAGCGGCCCGACCTGGAGTGCGTCCTGGGCCTGCTGCGGGTGCTCGACGGCGAGCGGCTGCTGGTGCTGCACCGGGCCACGGGCCGGGGCTGGCGGGTCACCATCGACGGGGTGGCCGACAACTTCCAGCTGCACACCCTGCTGGCCGGGGCGCTCGCCGGCCCGGCGGAGCGGGGGCTGATCGAGGGGCTGACCGTCGACCCGGCCTGGGTGGAGGTGGCCACCGACGCGCCCGAGGACCGGTTCGGCGGCACCGTCGTGGGCAGCTTCAACCTGGTCGACGGGCACGGCAAGTGGATCTGGAACGAGGGCGCCCCGGCGGACATCCCGCTCTTCGAGGGTGCCCGCGTCGTGGTCCTCGACCCGCCGCCGTACCAGCGGAGCTGGAACAACATCCGGCGGTTCCCGCTGATGTCGGCGGCCCTGACGGTCGACGGGGCGCTCACCGAGGCCGAGGCGGCCCACTGGCTGGGCCGGGTGACCGAGCCGGCCTGACCGCCGCCCGGTCCCAGCACCGCCGCCCGGCCAGCACCGCCAGCGGGCGGTCAGTAGCGAGCGGGCGGTCAGTAGCGGATGTCGGCGGGGCGGTCGGACATCGGCAGCCCCGCCTCCCGCCATGCCTCGACGCCGCCGACCAGGTCGGTGGCGCGGTGCAGGCCGAGCGTCCGCAGGCTCGCCACGGCCAGGCTGGAGCTGTAGCCCTGCCGGCACACCACCACGATCTCCCGGTCGTACCCGGTGGCCTCGGGGATGCGCCACTCGCTGGCCGGATCGAGCCGCCACTCCAGCACCGTCCGGTCGATGACGACCGCGCCGGGCAGGTCGCCCTGATCCCGGCGCTGCGCATCGGTGCGGGTGTCGACGAGCAGCGCGCCGAGGCGTACCGCCTCGACCGTCTCGTGCGGGGTCAGCCGGCGGACCCCCGAACGGGCCTGTTCCAGCAGGGCGTCGATGCCCGGGCTCATCACGTTGTGGCGCACGGCACGATCATGCCTGCGGCCCGGGGACTCCGCGCAACGAAACGGCCTCGGTTCGACCGGACGACGTACGGCCGACGTGCCCGCCGGGGCGGACCGCTAGCGTCGGGGCCGTGGGGGTGCCGGTCGTCGAGACGTACGCCGGGCTGGGCCGGCGGGTGCTGGCCGGGCCGGCGCGGTTGGGGCGTACCCGACTGGTGGCGGTCGACGGGCCGAGCGGCGCGGGCAAGAGCCTCTTCGCGGCGCGCCTCGCGGACGCCCTGGCGGCGCTGCCCGGCGGCGGGCGACCACCGGTGGTGCACACCGACGACCTGCTCGACGGCTGGCCCGACCAGCTCACCTTCTGGTCCCGGCTGGAGCGGTGGGTGCTCGCCCCGCTGCGGGCCGGTCAGCCGGGGTCCTACCGGCGGTACAGCTGGGTGCGGCACCGCTTCCTGCCCGGCGAGGTGCCCGTCCCGCCCGCCGGTGTCGTGATCGTCGAGGGGGTGTCGGCGGCGCGGGCGGCCGTCCGGCCCGAGCTGACCCTGTCGGTGCTGGTCACCGCGCCCGCCGAGCTGCGGCTGACCCGGGCCGTCGCCCGGGACGGGCCGGGGATCCTGCCCGAGCTGCGCCGCTGGCACGTCGGTGAGCGCGCGCACTTCGCCGCCGACGGCACGGCCGACGCGGTCGACCTGGTCGTCGACGGCGCGCCGGACGTGCCGCACGACCCCGGCACCGAGTACGTCCGCCGCCGGCCTCGGTAAGGCCGGCATACGATGCCGGTCATGACCTCACCGATCATGTCCGACGCCGAGGTGCGGGCCGCCGTCGCGCGGGAACTGCCCGGCGTCCGCGCCGACCTGGAACGACTCGTCCGCATTCCCGGCATCGCCTTCGACGGCTTCGACCACTCGCACGTCGAGCGGTCCGCCGAGGCGGTGGCGGAGCTGCTGCGCGGCTGCGACCTCGACGTGCGGATCGTGCGGTCCGGCGGGCAGCCGGCGGTGATCGGGACGCGGGCCGCCCCGCCCGGCGCGCCGACCGTGCTGCTCTACGCCCACCACGACGTGCAGCCCGTGGGCGACCTGTCGCTGTGGGAGTCCGACCCGTTCGAGCCCGTCGAGCGGGACGGCCGCCTCTACGGCCGGGGCGCGGCCGACGACAAGGCCGGGATCATGGCGCACGTCGCGGCGCTGCGCGCGTTCGGTGACCGGCTCCCCGTCGGCGTGGTGATCTTCGTCGAGGGCGAGGAGGAGTACGGCTCGGACTCGCTGGAGCGGCTGCTCGCCGAGCACCGCGACGCGCTCGCCTCGGACGTGATCGTGATCGCCGACTCGGCCAACTGGGACGTCGGCGTGCCGGCGCTGACCACGTCGCTGCGCGGCATCGTCAACTGCTTCGTGGAGGTCCGCACCCTGGACCACGCCGTGCACAGCGGCATGTTCGGCGGCGCGGTGCCCGACGCGCTGACGACGCTGGTCCGGCTGCTGGCGACGCTGCACGACGACGCCGGGGACGTGGCGGTCGCCGGGCTGTCCGGCCGGGAGGGCGCGACCGTGGACTACCCGCAGGACCGGTTCCGGGCCGAGGCCGGGCTGGTCGACGGCGTGTCGCTCATCGGCACCGGCCGGATCACCGACCGGATCTGGACCAAGCCGGCGCTGGCCGTGCTCGGCATCGACGCCCCGGCCACCGGCGAGGCCCCGAACGCCCTGGTCCCGGCGGCGAAGGCCAAGCTGAGCGTGCGGCTCGCGCCGGGCGACGACCCGCAGCGGGCGTACGCGGCGGTGCGCGAGCACCTGACGAAGCACGCCCCGTGGGGCGCCCGGGTGGCGGTGACGCTGGAGCACGACGGTGCCCCGTGCGTCATCGACGCGTCCGGCCCGATGTTCGACGCGGCCCGCGACGCCTTCCGTACGGCCTGGGACGGCACCGAGCCCGTGGACATCGGCATCGGCGGGTCGATCCCGTTCATCGCCACGTTCCAGGAGATGTTCCCGCAGGCGGCGATTCTGGTGACCGGGGTGGAGGACCCGCACGCCCGGGCGCACGGCCCGAACGAGAGCCTGCACCTCGGCGAGTTCGCCCGGGTCTGCGCGGCCGAGGCGCTGCTGCTGGCGAAGGTGGCCGCGGCGGCGGAGCGGGGCCGCTGAGGCGCGGGTGACGCCGCCGGCACGAACCGGAGTTAGGTGACGGAACCGTAACGTCCCAGTTCATCGGGGTGTTTTCGGCGTGTCGCGGGACAGCCTGGTATAGCCTTTCGAACATGAGTACGAACGAGGTGATGGCGCGGCTCGGGGCCGCCGTCAGCGCTCTGGGGGACGTGGACGTCTCCGCGTGGTCCGAGGACACGCTCAAGGAACAGCTCGGTGACCTTTCCACCGCCCTGGTGACGCTCGACGCGCTGCTCTCCCGCGTCGCCGACGAGGTGCGCGCCCGCGGCCTGCGCATCGAGGAGCCCGTCGCGGCCTGACCGTGCGGCCTGCGGCCGTGGCCAGCTGTCCGGTCGCGGTCGCGGCCAGCCGGCCGTGCGGTCGTGGCGCGACCGGCCGGGCGCGGTCGGCGCGGGCCGGGCTCCACCGAGACACCGGTCCCCGCACGCTGGGGGGCGGCGGGGACCGGGCGGTCCGGGCATCCGGCACGGGTGCCGGGCCGGGGTGACGCGGCGGCTCCGGAAGCGGCAACTTCCGGTGGCGTTCCGCGTATCCCCAGCGGTGTCGGGGGTGGCTGGCAGGATGAGGTGCGTGCGGTTCCTCGACCTGGCGGCCACCTCCGCCGCCGTGGGCGCGACCACCGGCCGGCGGGCCAAGGTGGACCTGCTCGCGGCGGCGCTGCGGGCGCTCGACCCCGCCGAGGTCCCGGCGGGCGCCGGCTGGCTCGCCGGTGAGCTGCGGCAGCGGCAGACCGGCGTCGGCTGGGCCGGGCTGCGCGACCTGCCGCCGCCGGCCGCCGAGCCGACCCTGACCGTCCGCGCGGTCGACGCCGCGATCGACGACATCGCGTCGGTGGCCGGCCCCGGCTCCCAGGCCCGCCGCCGGCAACTCCTGCACGGGCTCTTCGCCGCCGCCACCGCCGACGAGCAGCGGATGCTGCGCGGCCTGTTCAGCGGCGAGCTGCGCCAGGGCGCCCAGGCCGGGCTGCTCGCCGACGCGGTCGCCCGCGCCGCCGACGTGCCGCTGGCCGCCGTACGCCGGGCGCTGCTGCTCGCCGGTGACCTGCGGGCCGTGGCGGTGGCCGCCCTGGGCGGCGGCGCGGCGGCGCTGGCCGAGTTCCGGCTCCGGGTCGGCCGGCCGCTCGCCCCCATGCTGGCGTCCAGCGCCCCCACGGTCGACGACGCGCTGGCCGCGACCGGCGTCCCCGCCGTGGTCGACGTGAAGCTCGACGGCATCCGCATCCAGGTGCACCGCTCCGGCCCCGACATCGCGGTCTTCACCCGCAGCCTGGACGAGATCACCGACCGGGTGCCCGAGGTGGTCGCCGCCGTGCGGGCGCTGCCCGCCCGGGAGCTGGTGCTCGACGGCGAGGCCATCGGGCTGGACGACACCGGCCGGCCGCTGCCGTTCCAGCAGACCTCCAGCCGGGCCGCCCGCCGCTCCGCACCGGCCGCCGGGGCCGGCTCGTCCGACGACACGCCCGTGTCGGCACCCGTCGCCGACGGCCTCGCCCCGGTCGCCCCGGCCGTGCGCGCCGCCGCCGAGAGCACGGGCGAGGCGGTGCTGACACCGTACTTCTTCGACCTGCTGCACCTCGACGGCGACGACCTGATCGACCGGCCCGGCCGCGAGCGGTGGGCGGCGCTGGCCGGCGCGGTCGACCCGACGCTGCTGGTCGGCCGGATGACGGTCGACGACACCGAGGCGGCCGGGGCGGCCTTCGCCGCGGCGCTCGACGCCGGGCAGGAGGGCGTGGTGGTCAAGAACCCCGACGCGCCCTACGACGCCGGGCGGCGCGGCGCGGCCTGGGTCAAGGTGAAGCCGCGGCACACCCTCGACCTGGTGGTGATCGCCGTGGAGTGGGGCAGCGGCCGGCGCAGCGGCTGGCTGTCCAACCTGCACCTCGGCGCGCGGGACCCGGCCACCGGCGAGTTCGTCATGCTCGGCAAGACGTTCAAGGGGCTCACCGACGAGGTGCTGCGCTGGCAGACCGAGCGGTTCCTCGCCCTTGCCGTGGAGCGCGGCGACTGGGTGGTGCGGGTCCGCCCCGAGCAGGTGGTCGAGATCGCGTTCGACGGGGTGCAGACCAGCTCCCGCTACCCGGGCGGGATGGCGCTGCGCTTCGCCCGCGTGGTCCGCTACCGCAGCGACAAGACCGCCGCCGAGGCGGACACCATCGACGCGGTCCGGGCGCTGCACGTCGGCCACCTGCCGTCGTGATGTCGGGCGGGTGGCGGCATCCCGAGCTGCGGATACCACCACCTGCCCGACACGACCGGTCAGGCTGACAGCGACCGGGCGTAGTTGACCTGGTTGTTGATGTGCATGACCTGCCCCTGGTCGGTGACGGGGATGCGGGCCACGTACTGGTGGGGGCCGTTGCTGACCGTCACCTGCACCGTGCCGTAGTGCCGGGTCTCCTTGATCAGCAGGAAGAGCAGGCTGAAGATGGTGAGGCAGAAGAAGCCGAGCACGGCGCAGACGATCGCCCAGGTGGCGACCTTCTGCTCCGTCTGCCAGTAGTCGGCGACGTGCCACTGCGTCCCGGCCAGGGGCAGCACGCCGGCCGGGGTGCGGATCTCCGGCGGGGTGACCATGATCTCGCCGATCTGCACCGCCACCACGGAGGACGCCCCGTACTGCGGGGCCCCGAGCGGGCCCGCCAGCGCCGGCGGGTAGGGCCCGGCCGGCGGCGCCGAGTACGGTCCGGGGCCAGGCGGCGCGGAGTACGGGCCGGTGGCGGGCGGGGCGGAGAACGCGCCCGTGCCCGGCGGTGCGGAGTACGGGCCGGGCGGCGCCGAGTACGGCGCGGCGGCCGGCGGCACCGGGAACGGAGCCGTGGCCGGCGGCGGGGCGAACGGGTCGGCGGTGGCCGGGAAGCCCGCCGGTGGGGTCGAGTACGTCGTCGAGCGCGGCGTGACCGCCCACGGGTCGGTCGACGGATGCGTCGCGGTCACCGGCTCGGGGGAAGGCAGGCCCGGGGAAGCCGGCCCCGGCGAGGGCAGCTCCGGGAAGGGCGGGCCCGAGGCGGGCGGCTCCGGCGGGTGTGGTGGCGGCGTGGGATCAGGGGTCACCGCGACCCCCCACGGTAGTCGATCACCCGGCGGACACTACAACTTCCCGTCGCGCCCCGGCGACCCGCCGAGTGTCCGGTTTCCGCAGCGAGCCCGGCCGGAGAAATGCTCGGCGACGGTCAGGCGGGGCGCTCGGGGTGGGCCCGGCGGCGGTCAGGCGGGGGTGCTCGGGGAGGGCTCGGCGGCCCGGTCGAGTGGCTTCGCCGGCCCGTCCAGCCCGGCCTCCCGGCGGGCCTCCCGCCGTGCCACCCAGCCGTAGCCGAAGAGCGTCATCACGGCGAAGATCCACCACTGCACCACGTAACCGAAGTTCTGCCAGTTGTTGGTGTGCCCGATCGGCACCGCCTGGAAGACCGGGTCGGCGGCCGGCGTCTGCTCGTCGAGCAGGACGTACGCGCCGTAGACCGGGTAGGGCAGCTCCCGGGCCAGCCGGGGGACGGCGATCCGCCGGGTCTCCAGCCGGCCGTCGCGTCGGTCGACGGCCCCCGCGCCGCTCTCGGTCGGGTGCACCCGGCCCACCACGGTCACCTCGCCCGGCGGCACCGGCGGCAGCTGCGGCTGCGCCAGGGCCCCGCCCGGGGCGGGCGGCACCCAGCCCTGGTCCACGAGCACGGCCGTGCCGTCGGCGAGGACCAGCGGGGTGACGATCTCGAAGCCGACCCGGTTGTCGACCGTCCGGCCCCGGACCAGGACGATGTTCGTCGTGTCGTACCGGCCGGTCACGGTGACCCGCGACCAGGTGGCCTCGTCGGCGGGGGCCGGGCCGGCGGTGCCGCCGCCCCCGGTGGGGGCCGGCACGGCGTCGCGCAGCTGCACCGGCGTCATCCGGCTGCCGGCGTCGATCCGCTCGTTGATCGCGGTGCGGCCCCGGTAGCGGTCCAGCTGCCAGTTGCCGAGCAGCACCATCACGGCCGCGGCGACCAGGGTCAGCGCGAGGATGCCCAGCCAGCGTGGCGTCAGGAGGAACCGGTACACGCGTCGAGGCTACCCGCAGGACCGCCGTCACCAGGCGACCGGCCCCGACCCGGTGGCGGGCGGCGCGGCGCGCCCCTCCGGCGCGACCGCGCGACGCAACCCTTCCCCCGCGACGCGAGCCGTTCGGCGGCCGCCGGGCGTCCGTCCGGGCGGGTATCGTCACGCGGGCGGATCGGGGGGCCGACCTCCGCCGCGTACCACCCCCGCCGGAGGAGTCGCTGATGACCGTCGTGCCGCGCCTCGTGCTCAGCGCGCCGTCCTCGGGTCACGGCACGAGCGCGGTGGCGCTCGGGCTGCTCGCCGCCTTCGCCGAGCGGGGCCTCGACGTCGCCGGGTTCAAGGTCGGGCCGGACCAGGTCGACGCCGGCTATCTGGGGCTCGCCGCCGGCCGTCCGGGGCGCACCCTCGACGCCCGGCTGGTCGGGCCCGAGCGCGTCCCGGCGCTGTTCGGCCACGGTGCCGCCGGTGCCGGGCTCGCCGTGGTGCAGGGCACCATGGGGCTGTACGACTCGGTCGCCGGCCAGCCGGAGACGGAGTCCACCGCCGCCGTGGCGATCGCGCTGCGCAGCCCGGTGGTGCTGGTGGTCGACGTGGCGTCGATGGGGCAGTCGGTGGCCGCCCTGGTGCACGGCTTCCGGGCGTACGACGAGCAGCTCTGGCTGGGCGGGGTGATCCTCAACCGGGTGGCCTCGCCTCGGCACGAGGCGATGCTGCGCGAGGCGCTCGACGACGTCGGCGTGCCGGTCTACGGCGCGGTGCGCCGCCACGAGCTGCCCCCGGTGCTGCCGGCCCGGCGGCACGGCCTGGCCCCGGTGGTCGGCCGCGACGCCGACGCGCTGCGGGCGGTCCGCCGGCTCGGCGAGGCGGTGGCCGCCACGCTCGACCTGGACCGGCTGCTGACGCTGGCCAGGTCGGCCCCGCCGGTGCCGGGCGAGCCCTGGTCGCCGGAGCCGGCCGAGCCGGCGGACCCGTCGGGGCCCGTGCCGGCCGGCGCGTCCCCGGTGATCGCGGTGGCCGGCGGGTCGGGCGGCGACTACGGCCCCGTCGAGACGGCCGAGCTGCTGCGGGCGGCCGGCGCCGAGGTGGTCCGCTTCGACCCGCTGCGCGACGAGGCGCTGCCCGCCGGGGCGGCCGCGCTGGTCGTCGGCGGCGGCCTCCCCGAGTCGTACGCGGAGCAGCTCTCCGCCAACCGTCGGCTCTGCATCGCCGTGGCGGAGCTGGCCCGCACCGGGCGGCCGGTGCTCGCCGAGGGCACCGGCCTGCTCTGGCTGGCCCGGGAGCTGGACGGGCTGCCGATGTGCGGCGTGCTCGACGCGGTGGGCGCCAGCCGCGACGGCGTGGTGGTCGGCTACCGGTCGGCGACCGCCCGCACCGACAGCGTGCTGGCCCCGGCCGGTGCGACGGTCGTCGGCTACAAGGAGCACCGGGCGGTGCTCACCCCCCGGGCCGGGCAGGCCCCGGCGTGGAGCTGGGACGGCGGCGCGCCCGAGGGGTTCGTCTGGCGGGGCGTGCACGCCTCCCAGCTGATGGTGCACTGGGCCGGGCAGCCCGGGGTCGGTGCGCGGGTCGTCGCGGCGGCCCGGGCCGCCGCGACGCTCGTGGCTCCCGCCTGACCGTCGCCGGTCAGCCGACGATGGCGTCGGAGGGCGGGGTGAACTGGCGGGTGGGCTGACCCTTCAGCCCGTCGCGCAGGGTGTTCGCCACCGCCGCGATCGGGATCTGGGACTGCCCGTCGCCGACCGCGTTGAACGGGTTGTCCGGGTCCGCGATGAAGCTCGCCGCCGCCAGCTCCGGTGTGTAGCCGACGAACCAGGCCGACCGGGTGCTGTCGGTCGTACCCGTCTTGCCGGCCACCGGGCGCCCCACCGTGCCGCGCACGCTGTCGGCGGTCGACCAGCCGCCGCAGCTGCCCTTCGCCGGGGTGTCGCCGGTCGGGCAGCGGGCCGCGTCGGTGGCGGCGCGGGCCGCGTCGGCGCTGACCACCTGCCGGCAGCGCGGCTTGGCGACCTCCCGCTCGATCCCGCCGGCCGTCGTGTACGTGGCCGGGGTGCCGTCCCGCTTGCTGATGGACTGGACGGGCATCGCCTCGCAGTACCGCCCGTCGGCGGCGATCGCGGCGTAGGCGTTCGCCATCTCCAGCGGGGTGGCGTCGGAGACGCCCAGGGTGAACGCGCCCCACTTCTTGGCCTTGGTCGGCGACGCCTGATCGCGGTCGACGTCGGTGCGCCAGCGCAGCCCGAGCTGCTCGGCGAGCCGTACGGCGGCGTCCGCCCCGACCTTCTCCTCCAGTTGGACGAAGTAGGTGTTCACCGACTTGCCGAACCCGGACCACATGGTCTGCCGGCCGGTCATCGCGGCACTGGCGTTGGACGGGGCCCACCCGTCGTACACGGCGGACTGATACCGGTACGGCGAGTCGTACGCGGTGGACAGTGGCATCCCGGCGTTGAGCGCGGCCAGCATCGGGAACATCTTGAACGTCGATCCGGCCTGGTAGCCGGGGAGGTCGCCGCCGCCGAGCAGGGGCGCCACGGTGTTCGGGTAGTTGGCCTTCACCTTCGGCGACGCCTCCGGGTTGGAGCTGGGCCCGTTCTCGCTGACGTCCAGCGAGTAGTTGCGGTTCACCGCCATCGCCTTGATCCGCCCGGTGCCCGGTTCGGCGACGACGATGCCGTTGGCGAACGGGCTGCCGGTGTTCTCCTTGGCCCCGACGTTCTTCTCGGCCGCCGCCTGGATCTTCGGGTCGATGCTGAGCACGATGCGGTAGCCGCCGCGGCGCAGCTTGTCCATCCGTTCCAGCCGGTTCTCCCCGAACGCGGGCTGGGCGCTCCACCAGTTCTTCAGGTAGTCGCAGGCGAAGCCCCAGGTCTGGTACGTCGCCGGCAGCGACGCGCAGTCGTTCGGCGGGTCGGTCAGCTTGAGCCGGATCGGCTCGGCCTTCGCCGCGGTGGCGGCGTCCGGGCTGAGGTAGCCGAGCTGCGCCATCCGGTCCAGCACGTAGTTGCGCCGGCCGGTGGCGTCCTTCTGGTCGGAGCTGGCCGGGTCGTACTCGGAGGGCGACTTGACGAGGCCGGCGAGGGTGGCCGCCTCGACCGGGCTGAGGGTGGCCGGCGTCTTGGAGAAGAAGATCTGCGCGGCGGCGTAGATGCCGTACGCCCGGTGGCCGAAGTACGCCGAGTTGAGGTAGCGCTCCAGGATCTGCTCCTTGGTCAGCTCCTTCTCGACGTCCAGCGCCATCCGCATCTCCTTGACCTTGCGCAGGCTGGTCTGCTGGGTGGCTTCCTGGACCTCCTTCGGGGTCTTGGCGCTGTCCCGGAGGGTCATCCGGACGAACTGCATGGTCAGGGTCGACGCGCCCTGGGAGACCCCGCCGGATTGGGAGTTGGCGACGAAGGCGCGGGCGGCGCCCTTCGGGTCGACGCCCCGGTGCTGGTAGAAGCGGCTGTCCTCGGCGGCCACGATGGCCTGCTGAATGTTCGGGGACATGTCGGACAGCTTCGTGTAGCGGCGGTACTCCTCGTAGAACATCGTCAGCACGGTGCGTCCGTCGGGCGCGTACACGTACGAGGTCTCGGCGGGCAGCGCGGTGCGCAGGATGTCGGCCTTCTGCTCACCGGCGTGCGCGGTGGCCTTGGCGCCGAGGCCGGTGACGGCGGCCAGCGGGTAGAGCGCGCCGGCGATGACGATGCCGGCGATCAGCCCGGCGCGCAGGAGAGGGACGAGACGACCAGCGGAGGCAAGGGGTCGGTAGCTCACGGGGTCAAGTTATGACATTTCCGATTCGTCCGTGAGAACAATTCATAAACCGGCGGCGGGTGACGCGGCCCACGCCGGGATGCGCTGTCCCGCGCGGCGGCTTCCCGGCAGGATCGCGGACATGCGTGCTCACCTGGTGCCGCCACCACCCACCCGGGACGAGCCGGACGCCACCGTCGGGACCGACCCCGCTCCCGACCCCGGCCCCGACGGACCGGGCCCCGACCGGACCGCCCCCGGTCAGGCCGGCATCGCCCCCGGTCAGGCCGGCATCGCCCCCGGCCAGGCCGGCATCGCCCCCGGTCAGGCCGGTCCGGCCCTCGGCCACGACGGTCCCGTCCCCGACGGTCCCGACCTCGGCCACCACGGGGACGCCGAGGTCGGCGACGGCCTGGTCGACCTCGCCGTCAACGTCCGCCGCGCCCCGATGCCGGACTGGCTGGCCGACCCGATCACCGCGGCCCTGGGCGAGCTGGCCGCGTACCCGGACCCCCGGCCCGCCCGCGCTGCCGTCGCGGCCCGGCACGGCCGCTCCCCGGAGGAGGTGCTGCTCACCGCCGGGGCCGCCGAGGGCTTCGTGCTGCTCGCCCGCGCCCTGACCGGCGCACGCCGGCCGGTCGTCGTGCACCCCCAGTTCACCGAGCCGGAGGCCGCGCTGCGGGCAGCCGGGCACTCCGTCGAGCGGGTGCTGCTCGACCCCGCCGACGGCTTCCGCCTCGACCCGGCCCGGGTGCCCGCCGACGCCGACCTCGTCATGGTCGGCAACCCCACCAACCCCACCTCCGTGCTGCACCCGGCCGCCGACCTCGCCGCGCTGGCCCGACCCGGCCGCGTCCTCGTCGTCGACGAGGCGTTCGCCGACACCACCGCCGCGCCCGGCGTCGACGGCGAGCCCGAGTCCCTCGCCGCCCGGCGGGACCTGCCCGGCCTTGTCGTCGTGCGCAGCCTCACCAAGACCTGGGGACTGGCCGGGCTGCGGATCGGCTACCTGCTCGGCGAGGCCCCGCTGCTGGCCCGCCTCGCCGCCGCCCAGCCGCTGTGGGCGGTCTCCACCCCGGCGCTCGCCGCCGCCACCGCCTGCGCGTCCCCGACCGCCGTCGCGGCCGAGCGCGCCATCGCCGCCGAGCTGGCCGCCGACCGCGACCACCTGGTGACCCGCCTGTCGGCCCTGCCCGGCGTACGCGTCGCGGGCCACCCGGCCAGCGCGTTCGTGCTGGTCCACCTGCCCGGCGCGGCCGGGGTGCGGCAGCGCCTGCGCGAGCGCGGCTGGGCGGTACGCCGGGGCGACACGTTCCCCGGCCTCGGCGCAGACTGGCTGCGGGTGGCCGTGCGCGACCGGGCCACCACCGACGCCTTCGCCCAGGTGCTGGCGGAGATCCTGGAGGCATGATGCTGCACACCACCATCGCGGCGATCCGGCCGCTCGACGAGCCGGCGATGGTCGCCGCCGGTGAGCTGCACGGTCGGCTCACCAAGCCGGCCGGCTCGCTCGGCGTCCTGGAGGAGCTCTCGGTGCGGCTCGCCGGCCTGGCCCGCTCCTGCCCGCCGCCGCTGCCCGAGCCGGCGGCCGTGGCGATCTTCGCGGGCGACCACGGCGTGCACGCCCAAGGGGTGACCCCCTGGCCGCAGGAGGTCACCGCGCAGATGATCGGCAACTTCCTGGCCGGCGGCGCGGTGGTCAACGCGTTCGCCCGGCAGGCCGGCGCCTCGGTCACCGTCGTCGACGTCGGCGTCGCCACCCCGCTGCCGCCGGCCGTCCCCGCCCAGGCGGACGGTCCGCCCGGCGACCCGGCGGGGCGCCCCGCCGCCACCAGGACGCCCCGCCTCGTGGCGGCGAACGTGCGCCCCGGCACCCGCGACCTCGCCGTCACCGCCGCCCTCACCCGCGACGAGGCGCTCGCCGCCGTGGAGACCGGCATCCGCATCGCCCGTGAGCTGATCGACGCCGGGGCGGGCATCCTGCTCACCGGCGACATGGGCATCGGCAACACCACCCCGGCCGCCGCCTTGGTCGCCGCGTTCACCGGCGTCGACCCCGCCGAGGCGACCGGCCGGGGCACCGGCGTGGACGACCCCACGTACGCCCGCAAGATCGGGGTGGTGCGGGCGGCGCTGGCCCGGCACGCCCCCGACCCGGCGGACCCGCTGGGCGTCCTCGCCGCCGTCGGCGGCCTGGAGCACGCCGCCCTGGCCGGGCTGATCCTCGGCGCCGCCGCCCGCCGGGTGCCGGTGCTGCTCGACGGGGTGATCGCGGTCAGCGCCGCGCTCGCCGCCGTCGCGTTCGCCCCGGACGCGGTCGGCGCGCTGGTCGCCGGGCACCGCTCCGCCGAGCCGGGGGCCACGGCCGGGCTGCGCCACCTCGGGCTCGACCCGCTCATCGACCTCGGGCTGCGCCTCGGCGAGGGCACCGGCGCGCTCCTGGCCCTGCCCGTGGTGACCGGCGCGGTCCGGGTGCTGCACGAGGTGGCCACGTTCGACTCGGCGGGGGTGGCCGAGAAGTGAGCGCACCCAATCCGTACCCCCTGGGTCTGCGCCTGGCGGGCCGGCGGGTGGTCGTGGTGGGCGGGGGAGCGGTGGCCACCCGGCGGGTGCCGGCGCTGCTCGACGCCGGCGCGGACGTCCTGCTGGTCTCGCCGGAGCTGACCCCCGCGCTGCGCGCCCACGTCGACGCCGGCCGGCTGCACTGGGAGCCGCGCCGCTTCGCCCCCGACGACCTGGACGGGGCCTGGCTGGTGCAGGCGGCCGTCGACGACCCGGTGGCCGCCGCGGCGGTCAGCGCCGCCGCCGCCGAGCGGCGGATCTTCTGCGTCCGGGCCGACGACCGGGCCGCCGCGACCGCGTGGACGCCGGCCGTCACCCGGCACGGCCCGGTGACGGTCGCCGTCCTCGGCGGCGGCGACCCCCGCCGCGCCATGACGGTCCGCGACGCCGTCCGCGACCTCCTCGGTGCAAGGAAGGGCCCCCTGTTAACGGATTCTGTAGAGGAGGGGGCCCCTGTTAACAACGCTGCCGCCGGGCGCGGGCGGGTGGCGCTCGTCGGGGCCGGGCCGGGCGACCCGGAGCTGATCACCGTGAAGGGGTGGCGGCTGCTCACCGAGGCCGACGTGGTGGTCGCCGACCGCCTCGTGCCGGGGCTGCTGCTCGACGAGCTGCGCACGGGCGTCGAGCTGGTGGACGCCTCCAAGATCCCGTACGGGCCGTCGCGGGCCCAGGAGGAGATCAACCGGATCCTCGTCGACCGGGCCCTGGCCGGGGCGTTCGTGGTGCGGCTCAAGGGCGGCGACCCGTACGTCTTCGGTCGGGGCGGTGAGGAGCTGCTGGCCTGCGCGGCGGCCGGGGTGCCGGTGACCGTGGTCCCCGGGGTGACCAGCTCGATCGCCGCCCCGGCGGCGGCGGGCGTCCCCGTCACCCACCGCGCGGTGGCGCACGAGTTCACCGTGGTCTCCGGGCACGTCGCGCCCGACTCGCCGGCCTCGTTGGTGCGCTGGGACGCCCTCGCGGGGCTGCGCGGCACGCTGGTGATCCTGATGGGGCTGAAGAACCTCGCCGCGATCACCGGGACGCTGATCGGGCACGGGCGGCCCGCGGACACGCCGGTCGCGGTGGTGCAGGAGGGCACGACCGGCGACCAGCGCAGCCTGCGCTCGACGCTCGGTGCGGTGGCCGCCGACGTGGCCGAGGCGGGCCTGCGGCCCCCGGCGGTCGTGGTGGTCGGCGACGTGGTGGGCGCGCTCGACGGCTGACCCCGCCCGCCACCCGCCCGGCGCTGCCCGTGCCGGCCTCACCCGTGCGGGGCCCTTCCCGTGCCGAACCCACGAGATCGGGCGTTAAGAAGGGCCCCCTGCTATGCGCAATGCGTTAACAGGGGGCCCTTCCTTACACCTCGGTCACTGCTTGAGCATGTTGTCCAGCAGCAGGGCGCAACGGATCAGGCCGAGGTGGCTGTACGCCTGCGGGTGGTTGCCCAGCCCGCGCTCGGCCAGCGGGTCGTACTGCTCGGGGAGCAGCCCCGTCGGGCCCGCCGTGTCGACCATCTGGGCGAACAGCTCCTCCGCGTCGGTGCGGCGGCCGGTGCGGAGGTATGCCTCGATCAGCCACGCCGTGCAGATGTGGAAGCCGCCCTCGCGCCCGGGCAGGCCGTCGTCCCAGTGGTAGCGGTAGACGACCGGGCCGCTGCGCAGGTCGGCCTCGATGCGCAGCACGGTGGACAGGAAGCGCGGGTCGTCGCCGGGGAGCAGGCCCGACAGGCCGATCCACAGCGAGGAGGCGTCCATGTCCTCGTCGCCGTACGCGACGCTGTAGGCCTCCACGTCGGCGTGCCAGCCGTACTCCAGCACGTTGGCGCCGATCCGGTCGCGCAGCTCCACCCACTCGGGCCGGTCCTCGCCGCTGTGCTGCCGCACCACGTGCAGCGCCCGGTCGACGGTCATCCAGCACATCACCTTCGAGAAGATGTGGTGCCGCGGGGGGAGGCGGGCCTCCCAGATGCCGTGGTCGGGCTCGTGCCAGCGGCGGCGGACCGCCTCGACCATGTTCTCCAGCACCCGCCACTCGTCCTCGCGGACGGAGCCCCGGGCGTCGGCGACGGCGGCGATGAGGTCGGCGATCGGGCCGAACACGTCGAGCTGGAGCTGGTGGTTGGCGAGGTTGCCGACCCGCACCGGCCGGGAGCCGGCGTAGCCGGGCAGGGTGTCGATGACCGCCTCGGCGCCCAGCTCGTACCCGTCGACGGTGTAGAGCGGGTGCAGCCGCTCGGGGTGCCCGCCGGTGCGTTCGATGCAGCCGTCCACCCAGCGCAGCAGCCCCTCGGCCTCCTCGGTGGAGCCGAGGTCGACCAGCGCCCGCGCGGTCATCGCCGCGTCGCGCAGCCAGCAGTAGCGGTAGTCCCAGTTGCGCACGCCGCCCAGCTCCTCGGGCAGCGACGTGGTCGCCGCCGCGAGGATCGAGCCGGTGGCCTCGTGGCAGAGGCCGCGCAGGGTCAGCGCGCTGCGGGCGACCAGGTCCCGGGCGGTGGCGGGCAGCCGCAGCGAGGCCACCCAGTCCTTCCACGGCTGCTCGGCGGCGGCCTGCCGCTCGTGGACCGTCAGCCGGTGGTGCTCCAGGCTGTGCGTGCCGAAGCGCAGCTCCAGCACCACCTGACCACCGGCGGCGGACAGGTCGACGACGGCCTTCGCCGTCTCGTACCCGCCGTCGTTGTCGACCTGCCACTGCACTCCGGGGGAGTAGAGCGCGATCGGCTCGTTGGAGCCGAGCACCAGCAGCCCGTCGCCGACCGGCTGGAGCTGCGTGGCGACCTGGCCGAACTCGGGCCGGGGGGCGAACTCCACCCGCACCTTCCCGGAGCCGGTGAGCACCCGCACCAGGGCGGAGTCGCCGGTGACGACCGCCGGGCCGTCGGGGGTGGTCTCCCGGGCCGGCTTGTCCAGCCAGTCGGTGACGGTGAGGCCCGACCAGCGGGTCTCCACCGTCATCGTGCCGGAACGGTAGCGCTGGCCCAGCGGGATGCCGCCGCGCTCGGGGGCGACGCTGAAGTGCCCCGCCGGGCTGCCGCCGACCAGGTCGGCGAAGATCGCCGCCGAGTCGGGCTTGGGGTGGCAGAGCCAGGTGACCTTGGCCTCGGGGGTGAGCAACGCGACCGTACGCCCGTTGGCGAGCATCGAGTGCCGCTCGATCGGGACGGCGCGTTCCCCGAACAGCCAGTGCCGCCGGGTCTCCAGCAGCAGGCCCAGCGCGCGGGCGGCCTCGATGGGCTCGCCGACCCGGTAGTCGGCCTTCGTCTCGCCAAGGCCGATCTTGATGCCCATGTCGGGGCCGTGCAGGTTGCCGAACGCGTTCTCGTCGGTGACGTCGTCGCCGATGAACAGCACGGCGCTGGCCGAGAGTTGGGTGCGGAGCTGGTCGACGGCGGTGCCCTTGTGGGTCGCCACCACCGACAGCTCGATGACCTCCTTGCCCTGGGTGACGGTGACGCCGTCCCAGGTGGCGGGGCCGGAGCGGACCGCGTCGACGGCGGCGGCGGCGACCTTCGGGTCCACCCCGCGGGTGTGCACGGCGACGCTGGCGGGCTTGCGCTCCAGCCGGACGCCCGGGTGGGCGCTGGCGATCTCGCGCAGCGCGTCGCGCAGCCGGGTGCGCACGGCGATCAGCTCGGGGGAGAGTCGCTCGACGAAGCCGATGTCGAACTCGGAGCCGTGGCTGCCGACGAGGTGGACCTCGCTGGGCAGCCGGGAGAGCGCGGCCAGGTCGCGCAGCGCCCGGCCGGAGACCACGGCGACGGTGGTCTGCGGCAGCGCGGCGAGCGCCCGGACGGCGGCGACCGACTCGGGCAGTGGCACGGCCTTGCTCGGGTCCTCCACGATCGGCGCGAGGGTGCCATCGTAGTCACAGGCGACCAGGAGCTGCGGGACCCGGGCTATCCGCCCGATGGCCGCCCGCAGGTCCGGATCCAGCACTCCCGCGGCCGGGGCCGCCCCGTCGTGGACGGACGTGTTCACGCAACCTCCGTATCAGGCACACCGAGCTCGGTGAGGAACGACTTCGCCCAGTGCCCCACGTCGTGGGTACGCAGGTGGCGCTGCATGACCCGCATGCGGCGGCGGGCCTCGGGCTTCTCCACGTGCACGGCCTTGAGCAACGCGTCCTTGACCGCGTCCGGGTCGTGCGGGTTACACAGGAACGCCTGGCGCAGCTCTGTCGCGGCGCCGGCGAACTCACTGAGCACGAGCGCGCCGCCCTGGTCGGCGCGCGATGCCACGTACTCCTTGGCCACCAGATTCATTCCGTCTCGCAGCGGGGTCACCATCATCACGTCGGCGGCCACGTACATCGCCGCCAACTCACTGCGACTGTACGACTGATGCAGATAATGCACCGCCGGCACGCCGACCCTGCCGAATTCGCCATTAATCCGGCCAACCTCGCGCTCGACCTTGACCCGTAGGGCCTGGTAGTGCTCCACCCGTTCGCGGCTCGGCGTCGCCACCTGCACCATAACCGCGTCCGGAACTGTCAACTTTCCGTCAGCAAGAAGTTCGCGGAAAGCCTTGAGCCGGAGCTCGATGCCCTTCGTGTAGTCGAGCCGGTCGACGCCCAGGATGATCGTCCGGGGGTTGCCCAGCTCCTCGCGGATCTGCTTGGCCCGGGACTGGATCGCCGGGTCCTCGGCCAGCCGCTCCATCTCCTTCGTGTCGATGGAGATGGGGAACGCGCCCGCCTTCACCTGGCGGCCGTCGACCTGGATCATCTGCCCCTCGTAGCGCAGCCCGAGCAGGTGCCGGGCCAGCCGGACGAAGTTCTGCGCCGCGAGCCGCTGCTGGAAGCCGATCAGGTCCGCGCCGAGCAGCCCGCGCAGGATCTCGGTGCGGAACGGCATCTGCATGAACAGCTCGATCGGCGGGAACGGGATGTGCAGGAAGAACCCGATCCGCAGGTCGGGGCGCAGCTCGCGGAGCATCGCCGGGACGAGCTGGAGCTGGTAGTCCTGCACCCAGACCGTCGCGCCCTCGGCCGCGACCTCCGCCGCGGCCTCCGCGAACCGCGCGTTGACCAGCCGGTACGCCTCGCGCCAGCGCCGCTTGTACGCCGGTGTCTCCACCGCGTCGTGATAGAGCGGCCAGATCGTCGCGTTCGACTGGCCCTCGTAGTAGCGCTCCAGCTCGTCGGCGCTCAGCGGCACCGGGTGCAGCCGGATGCCCTCCAGGTCGAACGGCTCGGGGGCGGGGCCGGTGCCGCCGGCCCAGCCGACCCAGGTCCCCTGGTGCTCGGCGAGGACGGGGTGCAGGGCGGTGACGAGGCCACCGGGGCTGCGTCGCCACTGCCGCCCCTCGGGGGTGTTCACCTCGTCGACCGGTAGTCGGTTCGCCACGACGACAAAGGAACTACGGACGGTCACGTTCGGCCACCTCCGGGTGCTGACGGGTCCACCGCGATTGAGCGTACTGAGCGTAGCTGCGGCGTCTGGGGCCCCGTGCCGGAGTTACCTACCCGTCCCACGCTGGCCGAACCGTGAAGGTGATCACGTCGGCCGCCCGGCTCACAGATCGATGATCGGCCACTCCTTCGGCAGCACCTCGCCCAGCACCTCGCGCCGGTCCGTCATGATCGGCGTCGTCGCCCGGGCGGCCTCCATCGCCGCCTGCGCCAGGTCCATGCTCCCCAGGGTTCGCGACCAGCCACCGAGGATCGCGCACATGTCGTGCTCGACGGGAGTGACGACCACCTGTTCGAGGTCGCCGAGGATGTCCAGGAGCGGCCAGCCGTCGCTGGTCACCTGCCGGTACGCGGCGGCCAGGCAGAGGGCGGGGACGACCACGGCCTGGAGCTTGTCCGCGACCTTGGCGATCTGCTCGCCGACCGCCTCGGTCCCTTCGGAATAGGCGAGCAGGCAGGAGGTGTCGAGCACCAGGCCGGCCTCGCTCACGAGGCCAGCCGTCCGCGCGACGCCTCGCCCAGCAGCGCCGCCGCCTTGGCCCGCAGCTCGGGGGTGATCTTCGCCTGCGCCTCGTCGAGCCGCTGCCCGGCTTCGCTGAGACCCGCCTCGGTCAACCGGAAGCCGACCTGCCGCAGTGCCCGACGGGTGCGTTCCCCGGCCATCCGCTGCCGGACGCTCTCGGTGATGAACGCCGAGACGTTCGGCTCCTCGGCCAGCCGCTGCGCCACGTCGTCGGGAACGCTGATGGCGATCTTCTTGGTCATACCGCGAAAGCTATCCGGTTATACCGGGCGGGGCAAGGAGGCGCGCTGGCGTACCGCCTGGGCGGGGTGATGTGGGCGCAGCTCGGCGTACCTGTCAGGATTGACGATGGCGTGCGTCGTGGCCGGCCCCCGGCCGGCGGCGGCGAGGGGCCCCGGAGCCCGCGCCCGCATCCCGACGCGTCGAGACCAGCAATCAACGGAGGTAGCCCGCACCGTGGCCCAGTTCATCTACGTCCTGGAAAAGGCGCGCAAGGCGCACGGCGACAAGGTCGTGCTGGACAACGTGACGCTGAACTTCCTGCCGGGGGCCAAGATCGGTGTGGTCGGCCCGAACGGTGCCGGTAAGTCCAGCCTCCTCAAGATCATGGCAGGGCTCGACCGGCCGAGCAACGGCGAGGCCCGGCTCATGCCCGGCTACACCGTCGGCCTGCTCGCCCAGGAGCCGCCGCTCAACGACGCCAAGACCGTCCTCGGCAACGTCGAGGAGGCGGTCGCCGAGATCAAGTCGAAGCTGGAGCGGTTCAACAAGATCGCCGAGCAGATGGCGACGGACTACTCCGACGAGTTGATGGAGGAGATGGGCAAGCTCCAGGAGGAGCTGGACACCGCCGACGCCTGGGACATCGACTCCAAGCTCGAACTGGCCATGGACGCGCTGCGCTGCCCGCCGCCGGACGCCGACGTGACCCAGCTCTCCGGCGGCGAGCGCCGCCGCGTGGCGCTGTGCAAGCTGCTGCTGGAGGCGCCCGACCTGCTGCTGCTCGACGAGCCCACCAACCACCTGGACGCCGAGAGCGTGCAGTGGCTGGAGCAGCACCTCGCGAAGTACGCCGGCACCGTCCTGGCCATCACCCACGACCGCTACTTCCTCGACAACGTGGCCGGCTGGATCCTGGAGCTGGACCGGGGCCGGGCCATCGGCTACGAGGGCAACTACTCCACCTACCTGGAGAAGAAGGCCGCCCGGCTCTCCGTCGAGGGCCGCCGCGACGCCAAGATGAAGAAGCGCCTCTCCGAGGAACTGGAGTGGGTCCGCTCCAACGCCAAGGCGCGGCAGACCAAGTCCAAGGCCCGCCTCGACCGCTACGACGAGATGGCCGCCGAGGCGGAGAAGACCCGGAAGCTGGACTTCGAGGAGATCCAGATCCCGCCGGGCCCGCGCCTGGGCAGCACCGTCATCGAGGCGCACAACCTGACCAAGGGCTTCGGCGACCGGATTCTCATCGACAACCTGTCGTTCTCGCTGCCGCGCAACGGCATCGTCGGCATCATCGGCCCCAACGGCGTCGGCAAGACCACCCTGTTCAAGACCATCGTCGGGCTGGAGCAGCCCACCGGCGGCGAGGTCAGGGTCGGCCCCACGGTCTCGCTGTCGTACGTCGACCAGAACCGGCAGGGCCTGGCCGGCGACAAGACGGTCTGGGAGGTCGTCTCCGACGGGCTCGACCACCTCATGGTGGGCAAGGTCGAGATGCCGTCGCGGGCGTACATCGCGGCGTTCGGGTTCAAGGGCCCCGACCAGCAGAAGCCGACCAAGGTGCTCTCCGGCGGCGAGCGCAACCGGCTCAACCTGGCGCTGACGCTCAAGATCGGCGGCAACGTCATCCTGCTCGACGAGCCGACCAACGACCTCGACGTCGAGACCCTCTCCAGCCTGGAGAACGCGCTGCTGGAGTTCCCCGGCTGCGCCGTGGTCATCTCCCACGACCGGATGTTCCTCGACCGGGTCGCCACGCACATCCTGGCCTGGGAGGGCGACGACGAGAACCCGGCGAAGTGGTTCTGGTTCGAGGGCAACTTCGAGGCGTACGAGAAGAACAAGGTCGACCGGCTCGGCGCCGAGGCGGCCCGCCCGCACCGGGTGACCTACCGCAAGCTCACCCGCGACTGAGCATGGCGGACCGCTTCGTCTACCACTGCACGCTGCGCTGGTCCGACCTGGACGCGTACGGCCACATCAACAACTCGCGCTTCCTCACCCTCTACGAGGAGGCGCGGGTGGCGTTGATGTTCGCCGGCGGCAAGGCGTGGGGCGTCGGCTCGTTCGCCGACGGGGTCGTCATCCGCCGGCACGAGGTCGACTACCTGCGCCCGGTCGACTACGCGCTCGGCCGGGCCACGGCGGAGGCCGCTCCCACCGTCCGGATCGAGCTGTGGGTGGAGGAGATCCGGGCGTCCCGGTTCACCGTCGCCTACGAGTTGTACGACGGCGACACCCTCGCCAGCACCGCCCGCTCGGTGCTGGTCCCGTTCGACCTGGCCGCCCAGCGGCCCCGGCGGATCACCGACGAGGAGCGGGCCTTCCTGCTGTCGTACGCCCCCGGCGGCACGTCCGGGAGGCCGGCGTGAGCGGCGCCCCGGCGCGCCCGCAGGGCCCCGGCCCGGCCGGCACGGATCCCGGCCCGGCCGGCGGGCACGGGCTGACCGGGGCGGCCGACGCGGGCGCGTTCCTGGCCCGGCTGGTCCGGCTCGACCCGGCCGCGCCGGTCCGGCTGCGGTCGGCCCCGCCGGTGGGCGAGCCGGGCGCGGCGGGCGGCCGGACGGCGCTCTGGGCCCGGCTGCCGTGGGGCGTGCTGGCCGTCCGGACCGTTGGCGGGCCGGGGTGCGGTGACGTCACGGTGGCCGCCCGGGAGCTGCTGGCCGCGCTGTCGTCCGGCGCGGGCGACCTGCCCGCGCGGCGGGACGCGCAGTGGCGTTGGCCGCTGCCGCCGCCGGCGAGCCGGTCGGTGGAGCTGCTGCCCGCCGGGGAGCTGTGGCGGATCGCGGCGGCGGCGGCCGGCACGCTGCGGGACGCCGCCGCGCACGGGGTGGCCGGCCGGGCGGTGGGGCAGCGGGCGCTGCGCGACGCCCTGCTCGACCACGTCGCGGTGGTGGTCACCCCGGACGACCCGCCCGGCCCCCCGGTCGAGGTCGCCCAGCGGCTGGTCCAGGGGCTGGTGCGGATGGGCTTCCTGGGCCGCCCCGGCAACGCCGTCGGGGCCGCCGCGAGCCTCGGTGCGGGGGCCGGAGGCGGTGACGTTCAGGTGAGGATGGCCGGCCGATGGGTCGGCCTGGTGGGACCATACGGAGCCGTGTGGTCGCAGAAGGTCGCGGATCTTGCCGTTACGCCGCTCGGGACTCATCCGAAAGTATGACCGGCGGTCATTCTTCTGGCCTGGTGCTGTCGTTGGGGGGATGCCACAACCCGGCTGTCCGGGTACCGTCCATCCTCGGATCCAACGCACCGTAGGCGGCTGGATCCGCTGGGGAGTGAGGTGCGCGAGCGATGCCGTGGTGGTCATGGCGCCCCGGTCCCGCCGTTGGCGGCGAACCGGAAACTCGAAGCGGGATCACAGTGGACAGCACCGTCCGGGTCGGACCACCGGCCCCACGTCAACCGGGCGACGACTGCCCGTCCGTCGATCGGCCGATGATCGCCGACATGTCGGCCACCATCGCGCCGGTCACCCTTCGCCGGGTCTGCGACGCGCTCGACCTGCTGGACGTGCGCTACCTGGCCGACGGCGACGGCAACCTGCTGGCCATGTGGGAGCGGCACGCGGTGCTGGTCACCCTGGAGGGTCCCGAGGACGAAATCCTGGTGATGCGGGCCCGCCCGCACGCCACGGTCCCACCCGACTGGGCCGACCGGGCCTACCGGGTGGTCAACGAGTGGAACCACACCCGACGGTTCTGCAAGGCCTACATCGGCGACCCCACCGAGCGGGGGCAGTTGCCGATCTACGCGGAGCTCCAGGTGCCGCTCGGCGCCGGGGCGCACGACGCGCTGCTGGTGGAGATGCTCGACTGCGGGGCCGCGGTGGCCACCACCTTCGTGGACTGGCTGCACGACGAGGGCGCCCTGCTCTGACCCGTACGGTCCCGCCCGGGTCGCCGCCGGCGGCCCGGGCGGGACCGCGTCAGGTCGGTCCGGCCGGGTCCTCCATGACGTTGACCATGAAGTAGGCGGCCCGTTCCAGGTAGTCCCAGAGCGCGGTGGCGATCTCCGGCGGCAGATCCAGCCGGTCCACGGCCCGTCGCATGTGGTGCAGCCAGGCGTCGCGCTCGGCGGCACCGATGCGGAACGGGGCGTGCCGCATCCGCAGCCGGGGGTGCCCCCGCTGGGCGGAGTAGGTGTTGGGGCCGCCCCAGTACTGCATGAGGAACAGCGTCAGCCGGTCCGCGGCCGGGCCCAGATCCTCCTCCGGATACATCGGCCGCAGCAGCGGATCGGTGGCGACGCCGGCATAGAACTCGTCCACCAGCTTGCGGAAGGTGGGTTCGCCGCCGACCGCTTCGAAGAGGGTCACGGCACGCTCGGACTCACCGGTGGGATTCACCGCTCCATCCTGCCAGGTGCGGCCGGAGCCGGCGGGGGCCAACCGGCCCGTGCGCTGCCGACCTCGTCACAGCGGGGCGGGGGCGGTCCGGCCGGCGAGGGGAGTCGGGCGGCCCGCGATGGCGGCCCCCGGGCGGGTCAGCTCACCGCCTGGCTGGCCCGGCCGCGCTCGCCCGGCGTGCCACCCTCGTGTCCGCCCCCCGCGGCGGCCGGCCGGGGTCGAGGCTCGCCGCCCCCGGCCGGGGTTGGCGCGCCCGCGTTGCCGGCGGCCTCGACCGCCGTGTCGATCGCCGCCCGCGTCGGCCATGCCGCGGCGGTGAGCAGCATCAGCACCACGCCGGCCGCGCTCCACCCCCCGACCACCACCGGGATCGGGAAGCGCTCGGCGAGCAGGCCGGTGACCAGCACCGCGAGGCCCTGGATCACCTGGACCCCGGTGGCCATCACGCCGAACGCCCGGGCCCGGTAGCCGTTGGGCAGCGCGCGGACGAAGAGACCGTTGGCGACCGGGAGCAGCCCGGCGACCGCGAAGCCACACAGGCCGGCGAGCAGCGCCACCACCAGCGGCGGCGGGTCGAGCAGCGACGGCACTAGGACGAGCGGGGCGAGCACCGCCAGCGGCCGGATCAGCACGAGCCGGCGGGCCGGGGCGACCGCCCGGCTGACCAGCAGCCCGCCCAGGATGAAGCCGACCGGGTTGGCGGCCATGATCACGGCCTGGGCGACGCCGCTGTCCATGCCGTCGTCGACGCCCTCGCGGGCCCAGGCGGCGGCCAGCCCCTCCGGCACGATGGAGAAGAGCATGGCGCTGAAGACCAGCAGGGCGATCGCCCGCAGCACCGGGGTGCCGAAGACGATCCGGAAGCCGTCGCCCGTCTCCCGCAGCAGGTGGCTGCGGTGGGCACTGGTCATCGCCGGCGGCCGGTCCTGGACGCCGAAGCGGACCAGGGCCGCCGAGAGGGCGAACGTGGCCGCGTTGACCAGCAGGGCGAGGGTCGGGTCGAACGCGGCGAGGGCCGCGCCGATGAGATAGCCGAGCACCTGGGCGGCCTGGCCGGTGCTGCTGTTGAGCGAGAGCCCGACCACCAGCCGGTCGCCGGTCAGGATGAGCGGCATCAGCGCGGACCGGGCGGCCTGGCTGGGCGGGTTGGCCAGGGTGGTCGCGAAGAGCAGGCAGAGGATCAGCCACGGCTCGTTGCCCGGGAGGGCGACCAGCACCATCAGGGCCATGCGGATCAGGTCGCACGCCACCATCACCGAGCGGTAGCGGTAGCGCTCGGCCAGCGTGGCCAGCAGCGGGCCGCCGATCAGCCAGGGCAGGAAGCTGACCGCGAACGCGGCGGCGGAATAGCCCACGGACTGCGTCTCGCGGTAGACCAGCACCGTGACCGCGGCCTTGGCGATGAAGTCGCCGATCCAGGAGAGCGCGCTGGCGGTGAAGACCGCCCTGTACTCCCGTTGGGCGAACACCTCGCGGAAGGTGGCCGGCCCTTCCTGGGAGGGTCGCTCGTCGGACACCGTGGCCTCCATCGTTCCCACGGTGGGCCACTCGTGATGGCCTGACCGGGAACCGTCGTCAGATCTACGGATCAGCGAGACGTGATCACGCTCCGGCAGGTGGCGTGCGTACCGGATTCTGCCCGATCGTCTGACAACTAGCTAGGGCGAACGGATTGATCGTCGCATCTCCGACTGAACGAACGGACGATACCCGAGGGGCCGCACGGTCCGCGACCCCTGTATTCTCGGTCAACAAAACCGCAGGTCATCGACGGTTCTCGGTGCCTGGAGCGGGGTGGGGCCGCTGCGGCGGTGGCGGCGGAGCCGGGTCAGGTGGCCCCGCCCTGGCCGGTCGCCGTGTCGTCCGCGGCCCGCAGGGGGACGCCCGGATAGAGGCGGGCCGCGGCGATCTTGGCGGTGATGCCCGAGTTCTCCAGCGCCTCGGCGAGCCGCCGGCGCAGTTCCCGGCCCACCGCGAACTGCCCGTCCGCGGTGGTCTTCACGACCGTACGGATCACCGCGCCGTCCACCGTCATCTGCTCGACGCCCAGCACGTCGGGCTGCTCCACGATCTCCGGGGCCAGGTCCGGGTCCAGGGCCACCGACGCGGCGGCTGTGCGCAGCACCGCCGTCGCCTCCTCGGTGCCGGCGAAGCCGATCGGCAGGTCCACCACGACCAGCGCCCACCCCTGGCTCTTGTTGCCCACCCGGACGATCTCGCCGTTGCGGATGTACCAGAGCACGCCCCGGCCGTCGCGGACCGTGGTGACCCGCAGGCCGACCGACTCCACCACGCCCGTCGCCTCGCCCAGGTCCACCGTGTCGCCCACGCCGTACTGGTCCTCGACCAGCATGAACAGCCCGGCGATCAGGTCCTTGACCAGGCTCTGCGCGCCGAAGCCGAGCGCCACGCCGGCGATGCCCGCGCTGGCCAGCAGCGGCGCCAGGTCGAAGCTGAACTCCCGCAGGATCATCAGCAGCGCGATGCCGAAGACGAACGCCGTGACCATGCTGCGCAGCACCGAGCCGATGGCCTCGGCCCGCTGCCGCCGCCGCTCGGGGATGAACTCGCCGGGCTCGTGGGCGGCGGTCGGCACCCGCTCGCGCAGCGGGCGCAGCAGCGTGGGCACCCCGTCGGCGGTGGTCCGGACCAGCCGCTTGATCATCCGGTGCAGCGCCCACCGGGCGATGAGGGCCAGCGCGAGGATCAGCAGCACCCGCAGCGGCTTGAGCAGGATCCAGTAGCTGCCCTCCGCGAACCAGGCCGAGCCGCTCGTCTCGTACAACCACTCGCAGGAGGTGCTGCCCTGGCAGTCCGCGCTCGGCGACGGATCCGGGGACGCTCCGGGGGCCACGACGGCGGCCGCGGCGGCGGGAAGGGCGGCGAGGAACAGGCTGGGGGCGCTCACCCTGCTTTCGTACCCCACCGCCCGCGACCGGCCGGCAGCGGGGCGCATACGCCGGGGCGGACCGTGCGGAACCGGTCATCCTGACACAACCCCGGAATGCTTCGGCGAGGGACCCCGGATTAGTACGTGCAATCCGGGGCCTTATCAGGGACGATTGGCGCAACGGACGTCGGTGATCCCGCCGACGCCGGCGTCGTTCCGCCCTGCGCGGGGCACGCCCGGCGTGCCAGCGGTGGGAGCAGCTGGACCGGGAGGGTGAGCTCGATGCCTGACATACGACCCACGGTGGGCTCCGGCGCGCTGGTTCTCAACGCCACCTACGAGCCGCTGTGTGTCGTGTCGGTGCGTCGCGCCGCCATCCTCGTGCTCTCCGCCAAGGCCGTCTGCGTCGCCGACGGCGAGGGGATCCTGCACAGCGCCCGCAACGCGCTCCCGGTGCCCTCCGTGGTCCGGCTCACCCGGTTCGTGCGGGTGCCCTACCGCGCCCACGTCGGGCTCTCCCGGCGGGCGATCTTCGCCCGGGACGGCTGGCGGTGCGCCTACTGCCGGGGCCCCGCCGAGACCATCGACCACGTCTTCCCGCGCAGCCGGGGCGGCCGGCACGCCTGGGAGAACGTGGTGGCCGCCTGCGCCCGGTGCAACCACACCAAGGGCGACAAGACCCCCGCCGAGCTGGGCTGGCGGCTGCACGCCCCGCCCGCCGTGCCGAAGGGGACGGCCTGGCGGGTGCTCGGGCACCGGGCCCCCGATCCGCGCTGGGCGGACTGGCTCGACCTGCGCGAGGCCGAGACCGAGGCGGCGGCCTGAGCCGCGTGTCCTCCGCCGGCGCGGTGCGCGTCAGGTGGTGCGCGCCTTCACCAGGGACGCGTACACCACCACGTTGTCGGCGTACCCTGTCTCGCCGCCGACCCACGCGCCGCCGCAGGTGATCAGGCGCAGCCCCGGCCGACTGAAGTCGCCGTAGACCTCGTCCACCGGCAGCCGGGCCTTGGCGTAGCGCCGCACCTCGTCGACCTCGAAGATGGCCACGGAGCGGTCGGCCCGGCGCACCTCGACCCGGTCGCCGGAACGCAGCTCCTTCAGCTCGTGGAAGACCGCCGGCCCGGTGCGGGTGTCGACGTGGCCGACGATCACGGCCGGGCCGTACTGGCCGGGGGTCGGGCCCTGGTCGTACCAGCCGGCCTCCTGGGCGCGGTCGGCGTCGGGCACCCCGATGCTGCCGTCCGCGGCGATGCCCACGTCGTGCACCGGGGCGTCGAGGCCGATCGGCGCACTCGCGATGCCCACCGGCCGGCTGGCCGGCAGCACCGGGAACTTCTTCGGCGGGGGCCGCAGCCCGGCGATGAAGCGGTCCGGCAGGAGGCTGTGCCCCGTCACCTGTTCGACGCCGAGCATCGCCACGATCAACACCATCAGGGCGGCGACGAACAGCACCGGGAACCCGGGGCCCCGGCGGACGGCCCGTTGCCACCGGCGGGCGGCCGTACCGGAGGGGTCCGCCGCGCCGACGGGCCCGGCGCGGCCGGGTGTCACGGCGTGGCCGGGCGGCCCCACGGTGGTGACGCTGGCGGAGAACGCCTGCCGGGCCACCCGGGCGAACCGGCCGCAGCCCCGGGCCACGAGCCGGGCCGCCGCCCGGACCGGCCTGCGCCGCGTCCGCCGGGCGCGGTCCCGCCGGTCGCGCTCGCGTCGGGCCGTGGCGTCGGCGCGGGTACGTCGGGCCATGACGAATCCCGGTCAGGACCGCGTCCCGGTCTGCCGGCGGGAGCCGAACGCGCCGAACCCGGCCGCGACGGCCGCCGCCACCAGGCCGCCGACCAGCAGCAGCGAGCCCGTGCCCCGGCCCTCGCCGGCCGTGCCGCCGGCACCGGTGTTCGGGCCCTTGCTCGGCTGCGTCATGTTCAGCACGGTGAGGGTGGTCGTCGCGGTGCCACCGTTGGCGCAGCGCAGCTCGACGGAGTAGTCGCCGGCCTGCTTGTTGCCGGGGATGGTGACCGCCCCGGTCAGGAAGCCGTTGTTCGGCCGGAGCACGACCCGCCCGAACGCGTCGGACTGCACGTCGGCCTGGCGGTTGTTGTCGTTGTCGCAGCTCGCCCGGATGTCGACCCGGGTGCCGGCCTGGGCGCTGTTCGGGGTGACCTCGATGAAGGTGTTCTCCCCGGCCCGGGCCGGCGCGCCGGCGAACAGGACGAACGCCCCGATCAGGCCGAGTACGGTCAGCACGGCCCGCATGGCCCGCATGGCCGGATGGGCGCGTTGTGACGCGGTAAGTCCCCGCATTGTTCCCCCCTCCCGGTGCACGGGCACCGGAATCCTCCCCGGGACAAGTCCGCCCTGCATTCCCTTTGGCCCGGGGGCAAACCCCGCGCCCAGGGGCGCTCGCGCCGGGATGCCGCCACGGGTCCGCGCGGCGGGTCGGCAGGTGTTAGGAGGGGGCCCTTCCTATACAGAAAGCATTAACAAGGTGCCCTTCCTTACAGGCGGGTGACGGGGTGCCAGGCCAGGGGGGTGGAGAGGACCATCGTGCTCGACGGCTGGCCGTACGGGGCGAGCCGGTCGATCACCCGCTCGAAGTCCCCGATCGAGCCGGCCGCCACCCGCAGCACGCTGCACGCGTCGCCGGTGATCCGGTGGATCTCCATGATCTCCGGCCAACCCGGCACGTCCGGGTCGTTGAGGATGCACCGCGACCCGTAGCAGGACATCCGGATCAGGGCGACCACCGTGCGGCCGGCGCGGGCCAGGTCGACGTGGGCGTGGTAGCCGGTGATCACCCCCGACTCCTCCAGCCGGCGGACCCGTCCGGCCACGGCCGGCGGCGACAGGTGCACCCGCCGGGACAGCTCGCTGTACGAGAGCCGGGCGTCGGCCTGGAGTTCCCGCAGCAGCGCCCAGTCCATGTCGTCCACGCCTGACCTTCCTCTCCGAAAGGTGGATGGGGGTTTCGGCTTTGGCTTCGCAGGTCGAAGGGCGGCAGCGCCGTCGAATCGGCATTCCGTTCGGCCGGTCGACCGGGGCACCATGACGCTACCCGGCTCATGGAGGAGACGACAGGTGGAGCAGACGGACCTGCGGGTGCCCGCACCGGCCACGGTGGTCCGTCCGGCGACCCCGCGGCAGCGGGCGGCCCGGGCGGCCCGCAACGGCGGCGAACCGACCCTGGACTTCGCCGACCGGGTGCCCTACGACGCGTACGTGCACGCCAGCACCCTGCACCGGTTGCAGCAGCCGCTGAGCGACGACCCGGGCGAGATGTCCTTCCTGATGGTCAGCCAGATCATGGAGCTGTACTTCGGGCTGACCCGCCACGAGCTGCGCGAGGCCCAGCGCTGCCTGCGCGCCGACCGGGTGCGCGCCGCCCTGGCCCCGCTGCGCCGCGCGGCGTTGCACCTGGAGGGGCTCAACGCGGCCTGGAAGGGGCTGCGCTGGATGACCCCGGCCGACTTCAACCGGTTCCGCAACCTGCTCGGCGAGGGCTCCGGCTTCCAGTCGGCGATGTACCGGCACCTGGAGTTCACGCTCGGCCTGCGCGACGCGGCCCTGATCCGGCCGTTCCGCCGGCAGGCCGAGGTGCACGCCGAGCTGCGCGCCACGCTGGCCGCCCCGAGCCTGTGGGACGACGTGGTGGCCCTGCTGGCCCGGCGCGGCTTCGCCGTGCCGGCCGAGGTGCTGGGGCGCGACGTCGCCGAGGAGCACCGGCCGCACCCGGCGGTGGAGGCCGCCTGGGTGGCGATCTACGACGGCGAGGGAGCCGGCGGCGAGGAAGCCGGCGACGGGGAGACAACCGGCGAGGAAGCCGGCGCGGGCGGGGCGGGCGACGAGCTGCGGCTGCTCGGCGAGGCGCTGGCCGAGGTGGCCGAGCAGTTCGGCGACTGGCGGTGGAACCACGTCAAGGCGGTCCAGCGCACCATGGGCGCGAAGGTCGGCAGCGGCGGCTCCGCCGGCCTGGCCTGGTTGCAGCGCAGCATGGCCCGGGTGGTCTTCCCCGAGCTGTGGTCGGCCCGGACGGCGATGTGAGCGGGGAGGACACGATGACCGTCGCGGAGAGCGAGGCGCACCGCCTCGACAAGGCCGACCCCGGGCACCGGCACCTGTTCCACGTGCCGCCGGCCGACGGCGGGCGCTACCCGGAGGCCGCGTACCTGGCCGGCAACTCGCTCGGCCTGCAACCCCGGGCCACCCGCGCCGAGCTGCTGGCAGACCTGGACGCGTGGGGCCGCCTCGGCGTCGAGGGGCACCTGGAGGGGCAGCGGCCCTGGCTGCCGTACCACGAGCTGTTGACCGGGCCCGTCGCGCGACTGGTCGGCGCGCGGCCCACCGAGGCCGTGGTGATGAACTCCCTCACCGTCGACCTGCACCTGCTGATGGTCAGCTTCTACCGGCCGGCCGGGCGGCGCACCCGCATCGTCATCGAGGACGCCGCCTTCCCGTCGGACAGCTACGCGGTGCGCAGCCAGGCCCGCTTCCACGGCCTCGACCCCGACGCCACCGTGCTGCGGCTGCGCCCCCGCCCCGGCGAGGACGCCCTGCGCACCGCCGACGTGACCGACCTGCTCGCCGCCGAGGGCGACACGATCGCGCTGGTGCTGCTCGGCGGGGTCAACTACCTCACCGGCGAGCTGCTGGACATCCCGGCGATCACCGCCGCCGGCCGGGCCGCCGGTGCGGTCGTCGGCTGGGACCTGGCGCACGCCGCCGGCAACGTGCCGCTCGCGCTGCACGACTGGGGCGTCGACTTCGCCGCCTGGTGCTCCTACAAGTACCTCAACTCCGGCCCGGGGGCGCTGGCCGGCGTCTTCGTCCACGAGCGGCACCTCGGCCGGGCCGACCTGCCCCGCTTCGAGGGCTGGTGGAGCACCGACGCTGCCACCCGGTTCGAGATGACCCCGACGTCCCGGCCGCCGGCCACCGTGGAGGCGTGGCAGGTGTCCAACCCGCCGATCCTCGCCATGGGCCCGGTGCGCACCTCGCTGGAGCTGTTCGACTCGATCGGCATGCCGGCGCTGCGGGAACGCAGCCTGCGGCTCACCGGCTACCTGGAGCGGCTGCTCGACGAGGTCACCGCCGACCGGCCGCTGACCGTGGTCACCCCCCGCGACCCGGCCCGCCGGGGCTGCCAGCTCTCCGTGCGCATCGGCGCGGGCAGCGCCGGGGAGCTGACCAAGCGGCTGCGCCACGAGCACGGGGTGGTCGCCGACGCCCGGGAGCCGGACGTCGTCCGGTTCGCCCCGGTGCCGCTCTACTCGACGTACCACGACTGCTGGCGGGTCGCCGACGCGCTGGCCGCGACGGTCGCGGAGGTGACCCCATGAACCCCGAACGCGAGGAGATCGCCGTCGTCGGGGCCGGGCTGGCCGGCTGCCTGCTGGCCTGCTTCCTGGCCCGGCGCGGCTACCGGGTGGCCCTCTACGAGCGGCGGCCGGACCCGCGCACCGGCCGCGTCGAGCGGGGCCGCTCGATCAACCTGGCGCTGTCCGAGCGGGGGCTCGACGCGCTGCGCCGCATCGGCCTGGCCGAGCAGGTGCTGGCCGACGCGCTGCCGATGCGCGGGCGCATGATCCACCCCGTGGTCGGTGAGCCGACGTTCCAGTCGTACAGCGCCACCGGGGACCGGGCGATCAACTCGATCAGCCGGGGCGCGCTCAACAACGCCCTGCTCACCGCCGCCACCGCGCTGCCCGGGGTGCGGGTCGCGTTCGACCACCGGCTCGTCGGCCTCGACCCGGCCACCAGCGAGATGACCTTCGAGACCCCGCAGGGCAAGACCACGGCCGCCGCGCCGGTCGTCCTCGGCGCCGACGGGGCCGGCTCCGCCGTGCGCGGGCAACTCCTCGCGTACGGGGTGCTCCAGGAGAGCCTCGACTTCCTCGACTACGGCTACAAGGAGCTGACCGTCCCGCCGGTCGGCGGGGAGTTCGCCCTCGACCCGGCGGCCCTGCACATCTGGCCGCGCGGCACGTCGATGATGATCGCCCTGCCCAACCCCGACCGCTCGTTCACCTGCACGCTGTTCTGGCCCACCCACGGCACGGCGAGCTTCGCCTCGCTGACCAGCCCGGCGGCGATCGAACGGCACTTCGCCACCCACTACCCGGACCTGCTGCCGCTGGCCCCCAACCTGGTCGACGACTACCAGCACAACCCGGTCGGGGTGCTCGGCACCGTCCGCTGCACCCCGTGGCAGGCGGGCGGGCGGGTCGGGCTGCTCGGCGACGCCGCGCACGCCATCGTCCCGTTCTACGGCCAGGGCGCGAACTGCGCGTTCGAGGACGTGGTGGCGCTGGACCACTGCCTCGACGAGTGCGCCGACGACTGGGCGGCGGCGCTGCCGCTGTTCCAGGCGCGGCGGCAGGGCGACGCCGAGGCGATCGCCCGGATGGCGCTGGCCAACTTCGTGGAGATGCGCGACAAGGTGGCCTCCCCGGTCTTCCAGGCCCGCCGCCGCCTCGACCACGCGCTGGAGCGGGCCCTGCCCGGGCGGTACGTCTCCCAGTACGAGCTGGTGTCCTTCTCCACCACCCCGTACGCGCGGGTGCGGCGGCGGGTGCGCCGCCAGCAGGCGGCGCTCGGGGCGGTGGCCGCCGGCACGGCGGCGCTGCTGGCCGGCGCGGTCGGCGCGGTCGGCGCGGCGTGGACCCGGGGACGGCGGCGGTGAGCGTGACCTGGGATCCGGGCCTGATGGCCGGGCGGGCGGCCGGCGGGCCGCCGCTGCTGCGGCACTTCGTCGGCGGGGAGTTCGTCGACGCGGGCCGGCGGTTCACCAAGCACAGCCCCGTCACCGGCGAGCCGGTCTTCGAGGTGGTCGAGGCCGACCGGTCCACCGTCGACGACGCGGTGGCCGCCGCCCGGGCGGCGCTGCGCGGGCCGTGGGGCCGGACGGGGGAGCGGGAGCGCGCCGAGGTGCTGCGCCGGGTCGCCGACGAGCTGGAACGCCGCTTCGCCGACCTGGTCACCGCCGAGGTCGCCGACACCGGCAAGTCCATCAGCCAGGCCCGCACGCTGGACGTGCCCCGGGCCGCGGCCAACTTCCGGGCGTTCGCGGAGATCGTGGCGACCGCCCCGACGGAGTCGTTCACCACCGTCACCCCGACCGGCGGGCGGGCGTTGAACTACGCCGTGCGCAAGCCCGTCGGCGTCGTCGCCGTGATCGTCCCGTGGAACCTGCCGCTGCTGCTGCTCACCTGGAAGGTCGCCCCGGCCCTGGCCTGCGGCAACGCCGTGGTGGTCAAGCCCAGCGAGGAGACCCCCGCCTCGGCGACCCTGCTCGCCGAGGCGCTGGCCGCCGCCGGGGTGCCCGACGGGGTGTTCAACCTGGTGCACGGCTTCGGCCCCGACTCGGCCGGCGAGTTCCTCACCCACCACCCGGACGTCGACGCGATCACCTTCACCGGCGAGTCCGCCACCGGCGGGGCGATCATGCGGGCCGCCGCCGATGGGGTGAAGGCCGTCTCGTTCGAGCTGGGCGGCAAGAACGCCGGCCTGGTCTTCGCCGACGCCGACCTCGACGCCGCCGTCGCCGGGTCGGTGCGGTCCAGCTTCACCAACGGCGGCCAGGTGTGCCTGTGCACCGAGCGGATCTACGTGCAGCGGCCCGTGTTCGACGAGTTCGTCGGGCGGCTGGCGAAGGCGGCCGACGCACTCGCGTACGGGTGGCCCGCCGACGAGGCCACCGTCAACATGCCGCTGATCTCCCACCAGCACCGGGACAAGGTGCTCGGCTATCACGACCTGGCCCGCGCCGAGGGGGCCGAGTTCCGGGCCGGCGGCGGCACGCCCGCCTTCGGCGATGCCCGCGACGGCGGGGCGTACGTGCGGCCCACCGTGCTCACCGGCCTGCGCCCCGACGCCCGCACCAACCGCGAGGAGATCTTCGGCCCGGTGGTGCACGTCGCCCCGTTCGACACCGAGGAGGAGGCGTACGCGCTGGCCAACGGCACCGAGTACGGCCTCGCCGCGACCGTGTGGACCCGGGACGTGGGCCGGGCGCACCGGGCCGGGGCCCGCCTCGACGCCGGCATCGTCTGGGTCAACACCTGGTTCCTGCGGGACCTGCGCACCCCGTTCGGCGGGGTGAAGGCGTCCGGCATCGGCCGCGAGGGCGGCGTGCACTCCCTCGACTTCTACTCCGAACTCACCAACGTCTGCGTGGACCTCACATGACCGTCGACATCGAAGCCGCCGCCCGGGAGCTGACCGAGGCCCGGTCCAGCGGCAAGCCCTGCCCGCCGCTGCGCGGCCGGCTGCTGCCCGAGGGGGACGTCGCGTCGGCGTACCTCGTGCAGCAGCGCCAGGCACGGGCCTGGCACGGCCGGGGCGAGCGCCGGGTCGGCGCGAAGATCGGCCTGACCTCCCGGGCCGTGCAGGACGGCTTCGGCGTGTACGAGCCGGACTTCGGCGTGCTGACCGACGCGATGGCCGTCGCCGACGGCGACGAGGTGCCGATCGGGCGGCTGCTCCAGCCCCGCGTGGAGGCGGAGATCGCCTTCGTGCTCGGCGCGGACCTCACCGTCGGGCGGCCCACCACCGTCGACCTGCTGCGGGCCGTCGACCACGTGCTGCCGGCTATCGAGATCGTCGACTCGCGGGTCGCCGGCTGGGACATCTCCATCGTCGACACCGTCGCCGACAACGCCTCCAGCGGGCTGTTCGTGCTCGGTGCCGCGCCGCGCCGGCTCGCCGACGTCGACCTGCGGCTGTGCGGGATGGTCCTGGAGCACGCGGGGGAGCCCGTCTCGGTCGGCGCGGGCGCGGCGTGCCTCGGCAACCCGCTGCACGCCCTCGGCTGGCTCGCCGGCACCCTTGCCCGCGCCGGCGACCCGCTGCGCGCCGGTGACGTGGTGCTCTCCGGGGCGCTCGGGCCGATGGCGCCGGTGACGCCCGGCGCGGCGTACGAGGCGCGGATCTCCGGGCTCGGCTCGGTGCGGACCTGCTTCAGCGAGGAGAAGTCATGATCGGGGTGGACACCGCCGGCATCGCCGCGAAGCTGGGCGAGGCGGCCGACACGGCCACCGCCATCGGCCAGCTCGCCGCCGAGACCGGCCTCGACGTCGACGGCGCGTACGCGGTGCAGACCGCCCTCGTGCAGCGCCGGCTCGACCGGGGCGAGCGCCTCGTCGGGCTGAAGATGGGGCTGACCAGCCGCGCGAAGATGGCCCAGGTCGGCGTCGACGAGGTGATCTGGGGGCGGCTCACCGACGTGATGCGGGTGCCCGACGGCGGCACGGTCGACGTGGCCGACTTCATCCATCCCCGGGTCGAGCCGGAGGTGGCGTTCCTGCTGGACCGGGTGCCCGAGCCGGGCGAGCCGGTCGGGTCGTTCGCCGACGCGGTGCGCGCCGTGGCCCCGGCGATCGAACTGATCGACTCCCGGTACGCGAACTTCACCTTCTCCCTGCCGGACGTGATCGCCGACAACACCTCGGCCGGCGTGTTCACGATCGGGCCCTGGTCGCCGGTGCCCGACGGGCTGGACAACCTCGGCGTGCTGCTGGAGGTCGACGGGCGCATCGCGCAGGTCGGCTCGACCGCGGCGATCCTCGGCGACCCGCGCCGGGCCCTGGACGAGGGGCTGCGACTCGCCGGCCGGCACGGGGTGCGGCTGCGCTCCGGCTGGGTGTTCCTCGCCGGGGCCGCGACGGCCGCCGTGCCGCTGCGGCCGGGCGCGCACGTGCGGGCCGTCGTCGAGAAGCTCGGCGTCGCGTCGCTGCGGGCGGCGTCGCCCGGGGCGGCGTCGTGAGCGGGCGGGCTCGGGTGGTGGCGGGGAAGGCCGTGCCGCGCGGGGCGTTCCCGCACGTCAAGGTCGCGGGCGGCTTCGTCTTCGTCTCCGGTACGTCGTCGCGGCGGCCCGACAACACGTTCGCCGGCGTCGCCGTGGACGAGTTCGGCACCACCGACCTGGACATCCGGGAGCAGACCCGGGCCGTGATCGGCAACCTCCGGGACCTGCTGCGCTCGGTCGGCGCGGACCTGGCCGACCTCGTGCAGGTCACCTCGTACCTGGTCAACATGAACGACTTCGGTGGCTACAACGAGGTGTGGGCGGAGTTCTTCGACGCGGACGGGCCGACCCGGACCACGGTGGCCGTGCACCAGCTTCCGCATCCGCACCTGCTGATCGAGATGCAGGCCGTGGCACTTCTTCCGGCGGAAGGTCAGTCGTGACGTCGGAAGGTCAGTCGTGAGTTCGGGAGGTCAGTCGTGAGTGAGATCGCCGAGCCGTTCAGCTTCCCCGGCTGGATCGCCGAGAACCAGCACCTGCTGAAGCCGCCCGTGGGCAACAAGGAGATGTTCCCCGGCGGCGACGACTTCATCGTGATGGTCGTCGGCGGGCCCAACCAGCGCACCGACTTCCACGTCGACCCGTACGAGGAGTTCTTCTACCAGGTCAAGGGCAACATGCACGTCAACCTGATGACGCCGGAGGGGCCGCGTACGGTGCACGTGCGCGAGGGGCAGATGTGGATGCTGCCGCGCGACACCCCGCACTCGCCGCAGCGCCCCGAGGCTGGCTCGATCGGCGTGGTCGTCGAGCGGGTCCGCGAGGAGGGCACGCTGGAGAAGTTCCAGTGGTACTGCCCGCAGTGCGGGGCGAAGGTGCACGAGGTGGAGTTGCAGGTCCGCGACATCGCCGCCGACCTGCCCCCGGTGTTCGGCGCGTTCTACGCCGACGAGGCCGCCCGCACCTGCGGCGACTGCGGCGCGCTGCACCCGGGCAAGGGCTGATGACGGCCGGGCCCGCGTCACACTCACCCGCCCCGGACGGGGGCGCACCCGTCGTGGACGTGCACACGCACGTCGTACCGAAGGGGTGGCCGGACCTCGGCGCGGCGTGCGGCGGGTCCGGCTGGCCCTGGCTGCGGGTCGACTCCGAGCGGGCCGCCATGATCATGGTGGGGGAGACGGAGTTCCGGCCCGTCGGGGCGGAGTGCTGGGACGCGCCGACCCGGCTGGCCGACATGGCCGCCGACGGGGTCGACGTGCAGGTGGTCTCGCCGACGCCGGTGTTCTTCTCCTACGACCGCCCGGCCGACCAGGCGGCGAAGGTCGCCCGGATCTTCAACGACCTGACGCTGGAGGTCACGGCCGGCGGCGGCGACCGGCTCGTGCCGTTCTGCCAGGTGCCGTTGCAGGACCCGGACGCGGCCTGCGCCGAGCTGGACCGCTGCCTCGCGGCCGGGCACGTCGGGGTGGAGATCGGCAACCACGTCGGCGACCGCGACCTCGACGACGCGGGCGTGGTCACCTTCCTCCAGCACTGCGCGCACGTCGGCGCGCCCGTCTTCGTGCACCCGTGGGACATGCCGGACGGCCCCCGGCTCGACCGGTGGATGGCCCGCTGGCTGGCCGGGATGCCCGCCGAGACGCACCTGTCGGTGCTGGCGATGATCCTCGGCGGGGTGTTCGACCGGGTGCCGGAGACGCTGCGGATCTGCTTCGCCCACGGCGGCGGCAGCTTCCCGTTCTGGCTGGGCCGGGCCGACAACGCCTGGCACCGCCGGGGCGACCTGGTCCGGGGCGCGTCCGCCGCCCCGCCCAGCGCGTACGTCGACCGGTTCTGCGTCGACTCGGTGGTGTTCGCCCCGGCGGCGCTGCGGCTGCTCGTCGACACCATGGGGGAGGACCGGGTGCTGGTCGGCAGCGACTACCCGTACCCGCTGGGGGAGCGGCCGGCGGGGCGGGTGGTCCGCGAGGCGGACTTCCTCACCGCCGGGCAGCGCGCCAAGCTCCTCTCCACCAACGCCCTGCGCTTCCTCGGCCTGGAGCGACGGTTCGCGATCCGGGAGCTGCTGTCGATCGACCGCGACTGGGCGGGCCTGCTGGAGGACGACAAGACGCCGCGGTGACCGGTCGTGTCGGGCGGCGGGGCGGGGCGGGGTCGGGCAGGATGGGCGGGGTGGCCGAGCTGCACGACCTGACCGCCCTGGAGCAGGGCGCCGCGATCGCACGCGGCGAGTGCTCCAGCGTGGACCTGGTCGAGCACCACCTGTCCCGGGTCGACGCGCTCGGCGACACCGTCGGCGCGTTCGTCACCGTCACCGGCGAGGCGGCCCGCCAGGCGGCGCGGGCGGCCGACGCCGCCCCCGCGCAGGGGCGCGGCCCGCTGCACGGCGTGCCCACCGCGATCAAGGACCTGACGCTCACCGCCGGGGTGCGCACCACGTTCGGCTCGGCGGCCTTCGCCGACCTGGTGCCCCCGCTCGACGCCGACGTCGTCCGGCTCATCCGCGCCGCCGGGCTGGTCAGCCTCGGCAAGACCACCACCAGCGAGCTGGGCTGCTCGCTCTACTCCGAGGGCCTGGTCGCGCCGCCGGCCCGCAACCCGTGGGACCTGGCGTACACGGCCGGCGGGTCCTCCGGCGGAGCCGCGGCGGCGGTCGCGGCCGGGCTGGTCCCCGTCGCCCAGGGCTCCGACGGCGGCGGCTCGCTGCGCATCCCCGCCTCGCTGTGCGGCCTCGTCGGCCACAAGCCCAGCCGGGGCGCGGTCCCCGGCGGGCCGTTGGGCTTCGGCGCGTTCGGCCTGCCGATCAACGGGCCGCTGGGGCGCACCGTCGCCGACGTCGCCGCGCTGCTCGACGTCATGGCGGTGCCGGTGCCCGGCGAGCCCTACCTGCCGCCGCCCGCGCCCGACGGCGGCTACCTCGGCGCGGCCCGCGGCGGCGCGCCCGGCCGGCTGCGGGTCGGCCGGTTCACCGCCCCGATGCTCGCCGACGAGCCCGTCCACCCCGACTGCGTGGCCGCCGTCGACACCGCCGCCGCGCTGCTCGCCGACGCCGGGCACGAGGTGGTCGACGTCCCCGCGCCGTTCGGCCCCGAGGTGTGGCCGCTGTTCGAGATCGTGTGGTATGTCCTGGCGCTCACCCCCGTCCCGCCCGAGCGGGAGAGCCGGCTGCTGCCGCTGACCCGCCTCCTGCGCTCGCGCGGCGCGGAGATCTCCGCCGGCACCCTGACCGGCACCCTCGGCGAGCTCCAGGCGCAGGTACGCCGGGCCGCCCGCCGCACCGCCGGCTGCGACCTGCTGCTCTGCCCGACCCTCGCAGCGCCGCAGGCGCCGGTGGGCTGGTTCACCGCCGACGGCGACCCCGAGCGCGACTTCGACCTGCAACGGCGGTTCTCGCCGTACTGCGCCGTGTTCAACGTCACGGGGGAACCGTCCGTGTCGCTGCCGCTGGGGCGCACCGCCGAGGGGCTGCCCGTCGGGGTCCTGCTCACCGGCCGGTACGGTGCCGACGCGACCCTTCTCGGTGTCGCCGCGCAGCTTGAGCACGCCAGTGGCGGGTGGGATCGCCACCCCGCAGTCTGGCGGGCCGTGGGCTCCGCTAACGTGAATACGAGCGGAGTCGGCGAGCCGATGTCATGATCGTCCAACCGACCCGGAAGTTCCTGGTCTCTCTTTCCGCCTGGGGGCGTTGGGATTGTCTGTTACCGAGACGTTGCTGATCTTCGTCGGCATCCCGGCGGCCGTGGTGCTGGTGATCACCGCGCTGGCGTTCGCCGGTGGCCGGTCCTCCGGTGGCGGTGCCAAGCGCTACCGGCCGGGTCGACCCTTCGACTTCACTCCGGTCTGGTTCCTGGGCCGTCCGGAGCAGCTGGCCGACTCGGCCGGCACCGCGCTGGCGGCGGGCGCGCAGGCGCCGGCGCTGACCAGCCACAAGCTTGACCGGGCCGGCGTCGAGGCGCCGGCTGGTGGAACCGGAGGCGCAAGTGACCGTTGGTGAGAAGCAGGCCGAGGCGGGCACCCCGCCCGAGGTGCTGGACGGGCCCTTCTCGACCCGCCAGCTGCTGCGCATCGACGAGGCGCTCCGCCTGGCCGACCAGGGGACCGGGCTGGTCTTCTCGGTCTACGTCGGCGGGCTCGACGAGCCGATCCGCGCGCACGCCCAGCGGCTGCACCGCCAGCTCGCCGACCCCGACCGGTCCGTGCTGATCGCGGTGTCGCCCAACCAGCGCCAGCTCGAGATCGTCACCGGGCGGCAGGCGCGCAAGCGCATCCCCGACACCTACGCGAAGCTCGCCGCGCTCTCCATGGTGGCGGCCTTCGGCGGCGGCGACCTGGCCGGCGGCATCATCAGCGGTCTCGACCAGCTCGCCAGCCACGCCGGACGGGCGTAAGGAAGGGCCCCTTCTTAACGCATACGGTCGAGAAGGGCACCCTTCTCACCACCCGTACGGCGAGCAGGAGCCCACGGCGAGCAGCACCGCACACGACGGCGACGCCCGGTCCGCGACAGCGGACCGGGCGTCCGTGCGTTCGGCGGGGCGTGCCGGTCCGGCGGGGCGGGGCGGTGCCGTCAGCGGGGCCAGCGGCCCGGGTCGAGCGTCATCGGCCAGGGCTCGGCGACCTGCACGGGGTCATCGGGGCCCACGGTGCCGAGCAGGCGGTAGTGGTCGTCCTTGGCCAGCTCGTAGCGGTACACGACCGGCCCGAAGTCGCCCCGCTCCACCCGCCAGTAGGCGGGAACGCCGGCCTCGGCATAGAGGGCCGGCTTCGTGAACCGGTCGTGCCGGCGGCTGCTGGGTGACTCGACCTCGACGACGAGCGCCACATCCGCGGGCTCGGCCCACATCCGTTCCCGCGGGGCGGTCGGCCGCAGCACCGTGACGTCGGGGATCAGGTTGCCGCCCGGCACCCGCACACCGATCTCGCGGATGACCCGCCAGCCCGGCGCAGCGGCCTGGCGCAGCGCCATCCGGATGTCGTCGGCCAGCTCGTGATGGTCCGGTCCGGCCGGTGGGGTCACGTGCAGGCTCCCGTCGATGATCTCGTAGCGGTTCCCGTTCTCCGGCAGGTCGCGCAGGTCCTCCTCGCGCCAGCCGCGCCCCGGCGGCTGCCACCCGTACGTCGGCTGTGCCATCGCGTCCACCTCCTCACGCCACACTAAACGCCCCGGGGCCGGCGGTGGACTCGCGTCCACCGTCGGCCCCGGGCCGCGTACCACGTGGGGTCAGGCGCTGCGGGCGTCGCGCTCGCGGGCCTTCAGCGCGCGCACGACGGCGTCGCGGCCCTCGGCGACCAGCCGCCGCAGCGACGCCGGCTTGTCGCCGGCGGCGGCCAGCCAGGCGTCCGTGGCGGCCACCGTGTCCTCGGAGACCTGCTGCGTCGGGTACGCCAGCTGCACGAACTCCTGCGCCGGCTCGCTGTCGCGCTGCGCCCAGACCTGGTCCACCACCTCGAAGTACCGCTCCCGGTACGGCGCGACCAGCTCCGCCTGCACCGCCGGGGCGAAGCCCTGCAACAGCGCCCGGTTGCGCCAGTTCGGCAGCGCGTCGGGGCCGGTGAGCTGCGCCCAGACCGCCGCCTTGTTCTCCGGCGTCGGCACCAGCGCGTGCGCGTACGCGGCCTCCCGCTCGCCGCTGGCGGTGCGGTCGCCGGCCAGCTCCGCCTCGATCTCGGCCGGCCCGCCGACGCCCTTGCTCACCAGCGACTGCAGGATCACCCAGCGCAGCTCGGTGTCGATGGCCAGCCCGGCGGGCACGTCCACCCCGTTCAGCCAGCCCCGGACGGCGGCCAGGTCCTCCGCCGAGCGGGACGCCTGCACGTACGCGCGCGCCCAGGCGAGCTGGAGCCCGCTGCCCGGCTCGGCGGTGGCCAGCGTCGCCTTCGCGGCGCGGGCCAGCTCCGCCCAGCCCGTCGGGGCCCACGCCGGGTCGGCGTACAGGTTGAGGGTGGTCACCACCGACTGCCGCAGGGTGGCGGTGACCAGGTTGATGTCGGTCTCGGCGGGCAGCCCGGCCAGCACCAGCGCCAGGTAGTCGCGGGCCGACAGCTCGGCGTCGCGGACCATGTCCCACGCCGCCATCCAGCACAGGGCCCGCGACAGCGACGACTCGAACCCGGCGATGTGCTGCACCACCGTGGCCATCGACCGCTCGTCCAGGCGCAGCTTCGCGTACGTCAGGTCGTCGTCGTTGAGCAGCAGCACGTCGGCGGCCCGCACCCCGGCCAGGTCGGTCAGCTCGGTCGCCTCGTCGGTCACGTCGACCTCGACCCGGTCGCGGCGCACCAGCCGGCCGTCGGTCAGGTCGTACAGGCCCACGCCGATGCGGTGGGTGCGCAGCGTCGGGTGCCCCGACGGGGCCTCCTGCCGCACCACGACCCGCTCGTAGCTGCCGTCCGCGCCGATCGTCACCTCGGGGCGCAGCGTGTTGACCTGCGCGGTCTCCAGCCACTGGGCGGCGAACTTGCGCAACTCCCGGCCGGAGGCCGCCTCCAGCTCCGACAGCAGGTCGTCGAAGGTGGCGTTGCCCCAGGCGTGCTTGCCGAAGTAGGCCCGCAGCCCGGCCAGGAACGGCTCCTCGCCGACGTACGCGACGAGCTGCTTGAGCACGCTCGCGCCCTTGGCGTACGTGATGCCGTCGAAGTTGACCTCGACGGCCTCCAGGTCCGGCATCTCGCAGTAGACCGGGTGGGTGGAGGAGAGCTGGTCCTGCCGGTAGCCCCAGTTCTTGCGGATCGACAGGAACGTCGTCCACGCGTCGGTGAACCGGGTGGCGTGGGCGTTGCACCAGTGGCTGGCCCACTCGGCGAACGACTCGTTGAGCCACAGGTCGTTCCACCAGCGCATGGTGACCAGGTCACCGAACCACATGTGCGCCAGCTCGTGCAGGATCGTGTTGGCCCGCTGCTCGTACTCGAAGTCGGTGACCTGCGAGCGGAAGATGTAGTGCGACTCGGCGTGCGTGACGCAGCCGAAGTTCTCCATCGCCCCGGCGTTGAAGTCGGGCACCCAGAGCTGGTCGTACTTGGGCAGCGGGTAGCGCACCCCGAACTGCTCGTGGAAGAAGTCGAAGCCCTGCTTGGTGATCAGGAACAGGTCGTCGGCGTCGAGGTGCTGCGCCATCGACGCCCGGCAGTAGACCCCGAGGTCGATGCCGTCGTGGCTGTCGCGCACCTCGTGGTACGGGCCGGCGCAGAGCGCGGTGATGTAGGTGCTCATCCGGGCCGACTGGGCGAAGTGGACCGCCTTGAGCCCCTCGCCGGCCGGCTCCTCGCGGGCCACCGGCATGTTGGACACCACCCGCCAGTGCTCCGGGACGGTGGCGTGCCAGGTGTAGACGCTCTTGAGGTCGGGCTGGTCGAAGCAGGCGAACACCTTCTGCGCGTCGGCCGTCTCGAACTGGCTGTAAAGGTAGGTCTCCCCGTCGACCGGGTCGACCGTGCGGTGCAGCCCCTGCCCGCTGTTGGAGTACGCGAAGTCGGCGTCCACCACGAGGGTGTTCTCGGCGGCCAGGCCGGGCAGCGCCAGCCCCTTCTCCGCCGACCAGCCCGACAGGTCGAGCGGGACGCCGTTGAGGGTGGCCGACCGGACCGACTCGGCGGCGGCCTCGATGAAGGTGGCCGCACCCGGCTCGGCGCAGCGGAACCGGACCTCGGTCACCGACCGGAAGGTGCGTCCGTCGGCCGCCTGCACGGCGGTCGACAGGTCCAGACTGATGTCGTACCCGGTCACCTCAAGCAGGCGGGCCCGCTCGGTGGCCTCCACCTGGGTCAGGTTGCGCACTCCCGGCACTGTTCGTCTCCATCCCACTCTCGCCGTGCGCCGCCGCGGCGCCAGCCCACCGCTCGCTCGTGGCGACCGGTTCCGATCCGAGTCTTCCATGCGAGGGCACCTCGCGGTGGTCGAGCTCACGCTCTCATTCCGCTACCGGTCGATGCGCCGTGGGGTGAGGATCGAGGGACGAGGCGCCGGCTTTCGGCCCTCCCGTCGCGAAGGGAACCTCACGTGACCGACCGTGTCGCCGTCGACATGTGGTTCGACCCCATCTGCCCCTGGGCGTGGGTGACCTCCCGCTGGCTGCTGGAGGTGGAACAGGTCCGCGACGTGGACGTCCGCTTCCACGTGATGAGCCTGTCGGTGCTCAACGAGGGCCGGGACGTGCCCGAGCAGTACCAGCAGCTCATGCAGGCCGGCTGGGGCCCGGTGCGGGTGTGCGTCGCCGTGCAGCAGCAGCACGGCCCCGACGCCGTCCGCGCCCTCTACACGGCGCTGGGCACCCGCATCCACCTGGGCAAGGAGGAGCTGGGCCGGGACCTGTACGTGGCCGCGCTCGCCGACGCCGGGCTGGGCCCGGAGCTGGCCGACGCCGCCGACTCCACCGACTACGACGAGGCGCTGCGGGCCAGCCACGAGGCGGGCATGCGGCCGGTCGGCCAGGACGTGGGCACCCCGGTGATCCACGCGCCGGGCCCGGACGGCTCGCCGGTGGCGTTCTTCGGCCCGGTGGTCACCCCGCGCCCGAAGGGGGAGGCCGCCGGCCGGCTCTGGGACGGCGTCCTGCTGGTCGCCGGCACGCCCGGCTTCTACGAGCTGAAGCGCTCCCGCGAGGTCGGCCCCAGCTTCGAGTAAGGAAGGGCCCCTTCTTAACGCCTGCGGCAGAGAAGGGTTCCCCTCTCACCCCCGCCGGTCGCGCCGCCCAGGCGGCGCGACCGGCGGGGCCCCGTTCAGTTGGTGGACTCGGGTGGGGTGCGGCCCGCGGCGTAACCCCGCGGCGGTAGCGTCAGCGGACATGACGGTCGTGCATCCGATCGCCCGGGCCTGGATCACCACTGGCGGCACCGGCGCGCAGAACTACGACGAGTTCGCCGACGACGCGGAGATCACCGCGATCATCGAGGCGAACCCGCACAGTGCCCTCGGCATCGAGATGCCCCACCGGGCCCCGGAGAGCCTGGGGAAGTCGTTCCTCGACGCGCTGCCCGACGCGGTGACCCGGCTCGCCGAGGCGAAGGCCGACGGCAGCTACACCCCGGCCGAGCAGGTCGTGGTCCTCTACCGGATCAGCGCGCCGGGGGAGGAGACCGCGTACGGGATGTTCGCCATGGTCGACACCGACCAGATCTCCACCAGCGCCGACGAGCCGGGCCTGGTCATCCGCAACGAGGACGTGTTCATCGCCAAGGTCCGGGAGCGGGTCGCGCTCGCCGAGGCGCTCGGGCACCTGCTCTCGCCCGTACTCCTGCTCCAGACCGGCCGGGGCGACGAGCTGCACGCCGCGCTCGCGGCGGCGACCGAGACGGCCGGCGCGCCCGCCGCGACCGACACCGATCAGGCCGGGCGCACGCACGCCGTGTGGCTGCTCGGCCCCGGCCCGGAGCAGGACGCGCTGACCGCGCTCGCCGGCGGCGGCGAGCTGGTGGTCGCCGACGGCAACCACCGCAGCCTCGCCGCCCAGACCGGCGGCCTGCCCCGCTTCCTGGCCGTGGTGACCACCCCCGCGTCGGTCGCCATCCAGCCCTACAACCGGCTGGTCAGCGAGCTGACCGTCACCCCGGCCGAGCTGCTCGACCGGCTCCGCGCCGCCGGGGCCGAGGTCGAGCCGGTCGACGGCCCGGTCGAGGTCCCGACGGCCGGCGGCACCGTCGCGCTCCGGCTCCCCGACCAGGGGTACGCGGTGCGCCTGCCGCACGTCGACGGCGGCCGGCTGGAGAACCTCGACCACGCCCTGGTCGAGCGGGTGCTGCTGCGCGACGCGCTCGGCCTCGACCCCGGCGACAAGCGGATCACGTACGTCGGCGGCGACTACCCGGCGAGCTGGCTGACCGGCGAGGTCGAGGCGGGCCGGGCCGAGCTGGCCGTGCTGATCGCCCCGGTGACCGTCGACGACTTCGTCGCGGTGAACCTGGCCCGGGAGAAGATGCCGCGCAAGAGCACCTGGTTCACCCCGAAGGCCCGCGGCGGCCTCGTGGTGGCCGAGCTGCCCCGCTGAGCAACACCCTGAACTGCGCTTCTGTGCAAAAACCGGCTCCGCGCCGCCGCCCGCGCGTCGGCGCGTGAGCCGGCCTGACAGACTGCGCGGTATGCGCGTCTATCTGGGATCCGACCACGCCGGTTTCGAGCTGAAGGTGCACCTGGCCAGCCACCTCGCCAAGCAGGGGTACGAGGTGGTCGACGTCGGGCCGCACGTCTTCGACCCGGACGACGACTACCCGGCGTTCTGCCTGCACACGGGCACCCGGGTGGTCGCCGATCCGGGCAGCCTCGGCGTCGTCATCGGCGGTTCGGGCAACGGCGAGCAGATCGCCGCGAACAAGGTCGCCGGCGTCCGGGCGGCGCTGGCCTGGAACATCGACACGGCCCAGCTCGGCCGGGAGCACAACGACGCGAACATCGTGGCCGTCGGCGCCCGCCAGCACACCCTGGACGAGGCGACCGCCATCGTCGAGGCGTTCCTCACCACGTCGTTCTCCGGCAACCCCCGGCACGCCCGGCGGATCGAGCAGGTCGCCGCGTACGAGCAGACCCGCGAGCTGCCCGAGCTGCCCTGACCCGGCGCGAGGACCTGCCCCGCCCCGCGCAGCTCAGCGGCCGGAGCGGGGCAGGTCCTCGCGGGGCACCCAGTTGCGCCGGACGACGACCACCCGCTGCTCCGCCTCGGCCAGGTCCGCCTCGGTCGGCCGGGCGGCGTCCCGGGCCCGCATCGCCGCCCGGGGCCCCACCTGCGAGGAGCCGGGGCCGACCAGGCCGCGCAGGCCCCGTTCGCCGCCGTCCCGGTCGTCGCCGCCGGGGGCGGGCCGGCGGCGCGGCGGCTCGGCCGCCACGTCCTGCGTGCCGGCCGTGGCGGCGGCCGGGGTCTCGCCGTCGGTGTGGTGCCTCGACCGGCGTCGCCGTCGTTCCGCGTCACCCATCCGTCGACCGTACCGCCCGGGACCGCCCCCGCGCCCCGCCCGGGCCGGCCCGACGCAACCAGGGTGTCAGAAGACGCCCATCCCCGACGGGGCCCGGTGCCAGGAGAAGGCCGGGCCGGCGGCGGCGAGCGCACCGGGGCGCAGCTCGGCGACCCGCCCGGCGTCGGCGAGCGTGGTGATCCCCACCCCGCCCAGGTACAGCTCGCCGAGCGCCCGCACGTCGCAGGCCAGGTCGGCCGGGGCGTCGGCGGGCACGCAGCGGGCGCCGTCCGGGCCGCCGGTCAGCCGCCAGCGCCCCGCGTTCTCCGGCAGCAGCTCGTCGGTCACCTCGACCACCATGTCGACGACGGCGGCGTACCGGCGGGCGGCGAGGGCGGCCGGCACGTCCACCACCCGCACCCACAGCGCTTCGGACACCCGGGGCTCCAGCCGCCGCGGCTCGTTGACCAGGCGCAGCAGCGGATCGTCCACCGGCCCCCGGTAGGACAGCCGGCGGGTCAGGTCGAGCGAGAGCAGCAGCCGCCACAGCGCCAGGCGGGCCGTCGCGTTCTCGGCCACCACCTCGTCGACGACGGTCACCCCGCACACGCCACCCGCGTCCTGGCTGAGCCGGGAGCGCCACAGCGCGTACCCGTCGACCTCGCCGTCCGGGGCCTCGTGCAGCAGCACCCGCCGCTCCGTCGCGCCGTCGCGCTGGTCGGCCGGGTCACCGAGCACGTACCGCCACCACCGGTCGTCCCGGTCGGACCAGCCGGGGCGGTCGGCGCGCTGCCGGTCGTACACCCGGGCCAGCTCGGCCTGCCGCGCGGCCGGGCGGTCCAGGCGCAGCCGGCCCTCGGCGGCGGTCGGGGCGGGCAGCCGCAGCTCGGTGGTGGTGCACTCGACGGCGAGCTGCTGGGCGGCGAGGCCGTAGCCGAAGCGGGGGTAGATCCGGCCCTCGCTGGCCCACAGCACGGCCACCGGCTCCCGGCCGGCGTCGCGCACCTCGCGCAGCTGCCGGCGCATGAGCCGGGTGAGCAGGCCGCGGCGGCGGTGGGTGGGCAGCACCGCGACCATGGTCACGTGGGCGGCGGGGACGACCGCCCCCGGCACGGTCAGTTCCCGGGTGTACGCCCCGGCGGACGCGACGAGGTCCGCGCCGTCGAAGACCAGCAGGCTGCGCTGCGGCTCCCAGATGCTTCGCTCGGCCTCGCGCGTCTCGGCGGGAAGGGTGGTGTGGAACGCGATCTCGAACAGGCGGGCCAGCTCGTCGAAGCCGCCGGCCCGGCCGACGGTGATCGGCAGCGCAGTATCGGTCATCGCCCGTGTCTATCCCACGGCGCACGCACGGGCGAGCGGATTTGCCGGCTGGTTACCCTCGGAGATGGCGGGCCGGCGACGCCGGCATCGGTCAGGGGGAGGACACGAGATGGCAGACCAGACACAGCCGTGGGCGGAGCGCACGGTCGAGGTGCCGCCGCAGCCGGGTGTCGGGGTGCCGCCGCAGCCCGACGCCTTCCGCCGGGGCGTGGCGTCCGTCGGCCAGCGGCGCCCGCCGCGCACCGAGCAGTTCCCCACCGTCGAGCACGGCGGCCACGACGGGCACGATGGGCAGTGGTCCAACGTGTCGGCGCCCCGCCGGCCGCTGAGCTGGCACCTCAACCAGCTCCGGGTCGGCGGCGAGTGGAGCGCCGCCGGTGCCCTCTTCGCCTTCGTCTGCTGGGGCATCTGGGCCATCTCCGGGCGGGGCAACCTGGGCGCGCCGGTGCTCACCTTCCTGCTGAGCCTGCTGGTCGCCGCCGGTCTGTTCGGGCTGTCCCGGCTGCTCGGCCGGGTCGTCCTGGAGCGGCAGCTCGGGCGGGTCCGGCGCAGCGCGCGCGGCGCCCACCTGGTGACGGCCGTCTTCCTGGTCGGCCTGGGGGTCGCCTACCTCCAGCAGACCGAGTGGGTGGTCTCCGCCTGGAACTGGGTCACCGGCAACTGAGTCCCCGGTGCGCCCGGGCGGTCGGCCGTGGGCCGGGCCGCCCGGGCGTCGCCGTCGCGGCCCGCGCGACGCGGGCCGTTCCTCACCAGGCCGACGCCGCATACCCACCCGGCGGGCCTTCATCCGCCCCGGCGGGACCGGCCGACCGTCCGGCCCGGGTTCGGCGCGCGGCCGCAGCGCCGTTCGGCGACCCGGGGGGTACGTCCGGCGCACCGGAGCCGATCGGCCGTCGTCCTCACCCGCCGCCCCCGGCGATCATGGCCCGATGGGCGCGTATCGAGCAGCGTACGAGCGGAGCATCGCCGACCCGACGGGATTCTGGCGGGACGCGGCGGCGGAGATCGACTGGCACCGGCCCCCGCAGCGGATCCTCGACGACACCCGGGCCCCGCTGTACCGCTGGTTCCCCGACGGGGAGCTGAACACCTGCCACAACGCCCTGGACCGGCACGTGGCGGCGGGGCGGGGCGACCAGCCGGCGTTGATCCACGACAGCCCGGTCACCGGCGTCACCCGCACCTACACGTACGCCGAGCTGCTTGATGCGACCGCCCGGTTCGCCGGGGCACTGCGCCGGCTCGGGGTCGGCCGGGGCGACCGGGTGCTGCTCTACCTGGCGATGGTCCCGGAGGCGGTGGTCGCCATGCTGGCCTGCGCCCGGATCGGCGCGGTGCACTCGGTGGTGTTCGGTGGCTTCGCCACGCACGAGCTGGCCGTCCGCATCGACGACGCCCGGCCCAAGGTCGTCGTGGCCACCTCGTGCGGCATCGAGGTGGACCGGATCGTGCCCTACCACCCGATCCTCGACGCGGCCCTCGCCGAGGCCGAGCACGCCCCGCAGTGGTGCGTGATCGTGCAGCGGCCCCAGCATCCCGCCCCGCTGACCCCCGGCCGCGACGTCAGCTGGGACGACGCCCTCGACGGGGCCGAGCCCGCCGACTGCGTCCCCGTCGCCGCCACCGACCCGCTCTACGTGCTGTACACCTCCGGCACCACCGGCCGACCCAAGGGCGTCGTACGCGACAACGGCGGGCACGCGGTGGCGCTGCGCTGGTCGATGGCCAACGTCTTCGACATCGGGCCGGGCGACGTCTTCTGGGCCGCCTCCGACGTCGGCTGGGTGGTCGGCCACTCCTACATCGTGTACGGCCCGCTGCTCACCGGGGCGACCACGGTGCTCTACGAGGGCAAGCCCGTCGGCACCCCGGACGCGGGGGCGTTCTGGCGGGTCGTCTCCCAGCACCGGGTGGCCGCCCTGTTCACCGCTCCCACCGCGATCCGGGCGATCCGCCGCCAGGACCCGGACGGCACCCGCATCCGCCGGTACGACCTGACCAGCCTGCGCACGCTGTTCCTGGCCGGGGAGCGGCTCGACCCGGACACCTTCGCCTGGGCCGGGGCGCGGCTGGGCGTGCCGGTGGTGGACAACTGGTGGCAGACCGAGACGGGCTGGCCGGTGGCGGCGAACCCGCGCGGCCTCGAACCGCTGCCGATCAAGGCCGGCTCGCCGTCGGTGCCGGTCCCCGGCTACGACGTGCGGGTGGTCGACTCGCGGGGCGAACAGGTGCCGGCGGGCGTCGACGGCTCGATCGTGATCAGGCTGCCGCTGCCGCCGGGCTGCCTGCCGACCCTCTGGGGCGACGACGAGCGGTACGTGCGGTCGTACCTGAGCACCTTCGACGGCTACTACCTGACCGGCGACGGCGGCCGGTTCGACGCCGACGGCTACCTGTACGTGATGGGCCGCACCGACGACGTGATCAACGTGGCCGGGCACCGACTCTCCACCGGGGCGATGGAGGAGGTGCTGGCCGGGCACCCGGCGGTGGCCGAGTGCGCGGTGATCGGCGTCGCCGACGCGCTGAAGGGCCAGGTGCCCAGCGGGTACGTGGTGCTCAAGGCCGGCGTCGAGGTGGAACCGGACGCCCTCGCCGCCGCGCTGGTGGCCCTGGTGCGGGAGCGGATCGGCCCGGTCGCCGCGTTCCGCCGGGTGACCGTCGTGCCGGCGCTGCCGAAGACCCGCTCCGGCAAGATCCTGCGCCGCACCATGCGTGGGCTGGTGGAGGGGCGCGACGAGCCGGTGCCGGCCACCATCGACGACCCGGCCACGCTCACCGTCTTCCGGGACCTCGCCAGGACCGACTGACGGCCGACTGACGGCCGCCCGGCTCCGTCCGCTCCGCACCGGCGGGCGGGGCCGGGCGGCGATCCACCACCGTGTGTGCGCAGGGTCAGGGCGTCGGGGCGAAGCGGTACAGCACGAAGTCCTTCGCCGCGCCGCACAGCAGCACGCTGGTGTTCCACGAGCAGGACTCGCTGCGTACGTCCTCGGCCAGGCCCAGCTCGACCGGGCCGGTGCCGCCGACGGCCAGCCCGGCGACGCTGCGGTTGGCCTCGCCGCCGCTCAGCGGGTCGGCGAAGACCAGCACGTTGCCCGCGTCCAGCCGCACGGCCACCCCGCTCCGGTCGCGCAGCACCGCGCGGCCCGCCGGGTCGAACAGCGTGGACGTCGCCTCCGGGAACTGCCGCCGCACGATCAGGTGCGCGCCCACCGGCACCAGTTCCCTGGCCCCCGGCGTCGCCCAGCGCCTCGCCTTCTCGCCCTCCGCGACGGCCACCACCTCGGCGCGGTCCGCGTCGCCGGCCGGGGCCTCCAACAGGCACGCCCGGTGCTTGCCGCAGGCCACCAGCGCCGCCACCCGACGCCCGTCGTCGGCGGCGCTGTGCAGCACCGTCGGCTCGGCCACCCGGGTGAGGTCGTACCCGAGCAGCCGGTAGCCGCCGGCCCCGGCGTCGTCGACCACGTACAGCCGGTCGTCCCGCGCGACCATCGGGTCGTCGAGGTCGGCGACGGCGGGCCAGCTGCGCAGCACCGTGCCCTCGACCAGGTCGATCAGCCGGGCCGAGCGGTCCGCGCCGATCTGCACGAGCCGGTCGGCCTTGCCCCGCCACGGGTCGCGGGGCGTCCCGTCGGCGTACGCCGGCCCGCCGGCCGCCTCGGCGGTCTCGACGGGCAGCACGGCGCTGCGGGCGTTGCCGGACGAGTCGCGCGGGTTGTCCTCGGTCCAGACCTGCGCCCCGTCGCGCATCCGCAGCCCGACGAGCCGGTTCCCGGTGGTGTCGACCAGCACCGCCACGTCCCGCCCGAAGATCACCCGGTCGTCGTCGCCGATGCTCCGGCTCCACCGCTGCCCGCCGGAGGCGGCGTCGCGCACCACCAGCTCGCGGGGCGCGTCGACGCCGATCGGGTCGGCGAAGGCCGCCACCGCCCCGGGCACGGCGACGAGCGCGTCCCACTGCTGCGCCGTCTGCGTGGTCTGCGTGCGCCACCGGGTGCGGCCGGTCCCCGCGTCGAGCGCCACGATCTCCAGCCGGTCGTCCGGCAGCGGGTACGCCGCGTAGCCGACGTCGCCGAGCAGCGCGGTGAGGGTCTCGACCGGCCGGTCCTCGCCGGCCGGGACGCGTTCGACCTCGGCCAGGTTCTGGAACTCCAGCCCGGGGTAGCGGTCCCGGGTGAACCACAGCGCGGCCCCGACGCCCACCCCGGCGAGGGCGAGCACCGCCGCCACCGTGATCCACAGCGCGCGCCGTCGGCGGGCGGCCGAAGGCGACCCGGGTGTGGCGGGTGACCCGGGCGCGGCGGGTGATCCGGGCACGGTCGGCGGCACGGGCGCGGGCGGCGACACGGGCATGGGCCCGCCCCACGCGGTGGCCGGCGTCCCGGCGGGGGCGGGCACGGTCGACGGCAGCCCCGGAGCAGCGCCGGGCGGGGCGGGCGGCGACGCGGGGGCCGGGCGGGGGGTCGGCAGGTCCGTCAGCGCCCCCTCGGCCACCGGCAGCTCCGGCTGCTCCAGCACGGTCGGTGCGACGCCCAGCTCGGCGTGCAGCATGCGGGCCACCAGCGGCATCCGGGTCGGGCCGCCCACCAGGAACAGGCCGGCGAGCCGGTCGGGGGTGAGGCCGGCGGCGGCGATCACCCGCCGGGTCTCGGCGACGGCCCGGGCCAGCAGCGGGGCGGCCACGCCTTCGACGTCCTCGCGGGTCAGCTCGACGACCGCCGGCAGGCCCGGCACGACCACCGGCGCGACCGTCGCCCGGGACAGCATCTCCCGCGCCTCGCGGACGCCCTCCCACAGCTGGTGCCGGTCGCGCCACTGCGGCGCGTCGGCCGGCCGGGTGAGCCGCTGCCACACCTGCGGGTCGGTGGCGGACACCCGCTCGCCCAGCCGGGCCACCAGGGCCGCGTCCAGGTCCAGCCCGCCCAGGTCGGGCACGCCCCCGGTGGCGGTCACGGTGAAGCCCGAGTCGCCCCACGGGTCGGCCCCCTCGTTGCGCAGCACCGCCACGTCGAGGGTGCCGCCGCCGAGGTCGAACACGGCGATCGAGCCGCCGACGGGCACCGGCCGGCGCAGCACCTGGGCGTAGTAGCGGGCGGCGGCGACGGGCTCGCGCAGCAGCCGGGTGCCGGGCGGGGTGGGGCCGGACAGGGTGTGCTCGGCGGCCTGCGGCCAGCCCGCCCGCAGCAGCGCGTCGGCGAGGACCTGCCGGCGGGCGTCGTCCCAGGACGCCGGGCAGGTGAGCACCGCCGGGGGCAGGAAGCCGACCGCGGCGACGGCCGCCTGCCCGACCGCGTGCAGGATCGCGGCGAGCAGGTCGGCGGGGGCGTACTCGCGGTCGCCCAGCGCGACGGTCGGGGCGTCGATGCGGCGCTTCGGGTTCGGCTCGTAGCGCCCCGGGTCGGCCTGCGCCAGCCGCCGGGCGTCCCGGCCGACGTGCAGCCGCCCGTCGGTGTCGGCGTACACGCCGGAGGGGATGACCGGCTGCCCGTCGACCAGCAGCGGGCGGGTCCGCCCGTCCGGCCAGCGCAGCACGGCCACGGTGTTGGACGTGCCGAGGTCGACGCCGAGGGCGAACCCGTCGTGCTGGCCTGCCATCTGCCGTTACCTCCGCCGGGACGAGCCGATGTCCGGCCCCGCATCGTACGCAGGCCGGACACCGGTCCCGTGGCCGCCGCTGTGCCGGCTCAGCCGGCGACGGTGGCGTGCATCTCCCAGACCAGGATCTCGGCCGGCTCGGTGGCCGTGACCTGCTGCCCGCCGGTGGCGGTGAAGCGGACCGCGTCGGCGGTGCCGAGCGCGCCCGAGCCTTCGAGGGTCACCGCGCCCCGGGGCACGAACAGGTGCAGGTACGGCGCCTCGGGCAGCTGCACGCTCTGGCCGGGCTGGAGCCGGGCCGCGTAGAGGGCGGCGTACCGGTTCCGGATCCGGATGGCGGCGGCGTCGGCGTGCCGGTCCATCCCCGACGCGACCGGGACGAGGCCGCCGGTGAGCAGCTCGTCGCCGATCTCCAGCTGCTCGTAGCCGGGGGTGACGCCGGGCTCGTCGGGCACCACCCACATCTGCACGAAGTGCACCGGCTCGGTGTGCCGCTCGCCGCCGAGCCGCCACGAGTCGTTCTTTTCCGAGTGCAGGATGCCGGTGCCGGCGCTCATCCGCTGGGCCAGCCCCGGGTAGATCACGCCGGAGTGGCCGGTGGAGTCCTGGTGCACCAGCGACCCCTGGAGGACCCAGGTGACGATCTCCATGTCCCGGTGCGGGTGCGTCTCGAAGCCGGTGCCCGCCCGGACCACGTCGTCGTTGTTCACCAGCAGCAGCCCGTGGTGGGTGTTGTCGGGGGACCAGTGGTTGCCGAACGAGAACGAGTGCTTGGAGTCGAGCCAGGCGATGTCGGTCTTGTACCGGTCGTCGGCCCGGCGGATGTCCACCCGGGGGGTCAGCGTGGCGCTCATGGGATGTCCTCTCAGGGCCGCTGGTGGGAGGGGGAGCGGGGTCAGGCGTTCTTGATCGCCGAGACCTCGAACTCCAGGGTGATCTTCTCGCTGACGAGCACGCCGCCGGTCTCCAGCGCCGCGTTCCAGGTCACCCCGTAGTCCTTGCGGTTGATCGTCACCGCGCCCTCGAAGCCGAGGCGCAGGTTGCCGAACGGGTCGCTGGCCGCGCCCTCGTAGGTGAAGGGGATCGTGACGGGGTTGGTGACGCCCTTGACGGTCAGATCGCCGGTCAGGTCGAAGGTGTCCTCGCCGGTCTGCCGGAACGCCGTGGAGACGAAGGTGATCTCCGGGTGGGTCTCCATGTCCAGGAAGTCGTTGCTGCGCAGGTGCGCGTCGCGCTGGGCGTTGCGGGTGTCGATGCTCGTGGCCTGGATGGTCACCCGCACGTCGGTGCGGGCGGGGTCGGCCGCGTCGAAGGCGACGGAGCCCTCGAACTCGTTGAACGCGCCGCGCACCTTGGTCACCATCGCGTGCCGGGCCACGAAGCCGATGCGGGTGTGGCTCGGGTCGATGGTGTAGGTGCCGGTCAGCTGGGCCAGGTCGGCGCCGGTTGCGGTGCTCATCTCGATCTCCTCCGGGGTCTCATGATGTGTCATGTACGTTGGCCTCAACCTACATGACGCATCATTCATTCCGTCCATGACGTGTCATGCATCACTGGTACGCTGGGGTCATGACCGGCACCCGATGGCTCGACGACGACCAGCAGCGCGCCTGGCGGGCGTACCTGCGCATGCAGGCCGAGGTGGCCGCGCGGCTGGGGCGGCAGTTGCAGGCCGACTCCGGGCTCTCCTTCGCCGACTACGGCGTGCTGGTCCAGCTCGCCGAGGCCCCCGACGGGCGGCTGCGCCCGTTCGCGCTGCAACGCGACCTCCAGTGGGAGCAGAGCCGCCTGTCGCACCACCTCGGTCGCATGCAGCGCCGGGGCCTGGTCGACCGCGAGGAGTGCCCCCAGGACGCCCGGGGCGCGTTCGTGGTGCTCACCGCCGCCGGCCGCGCGGCCATCGAAGCCGCCGCGCCCGCGCACGTCGACACCGTCCGGCGGCTCGTCTTCGACCAGCTCGACCCCGACGAGGTACGCGCCCTGGAGCGCATCGCCACCCGCGTCGTCGACGGCCTGAACGCCGAACGCCGGCCGGCCTGACCGCGCGCCGGCGGCTGTCCTGACGGCTGCCCGCGCCCGACCGGAACGGCTTATTGCATCGACGTTTATCGAATGGAAGGCTGTCGCTGGGTCGCGCGCCCGGGAGCCGGCGCGAAGCCCCGAACCAGCCTGGGAAGGCGCGCGGGGTGGCAGGGCCATCCGGCGCCGGGCCGCCCTCCCGGCGACCGCCGCCGACCGCTGCCCGCCAGTCGGTCGGCGCGTCCCGCGATCCGAGGAGGTACGGATGTTCCGCATGCCCGGCGTGGTGCTCGCCGCCGCGCCCCTGACCCTGGCCACCTGGGCCGGCGCGGCCGGCGCCGCCGCCGCGCCCCCCGCCCCGATGCAGACCCCGGCGCCGCCGGTCCCCACCCCGACCGTGGCGTGCCCGCCGGCCCTGCCGATCTGGGGTCAGGTGACGGCGACCACCACGACGAGCCTGACCATCACCTACACGATGCTGCTCAGCCCGCCCTGCGGCTACGACCCGCCGATGCAGGTCCTCCTCTTCACCAGCCGCTCCGACGCCGAGCAGTGGCGCAACCCCGCAGCCCAGGCACTCACCGGGCCCGAGCGCAACGGGACGGTGACCATCGGCGGGCTGACCCCGGGCACCGACTACTGGTTCCGGTTCAGCGAGCCCGACGGCAAGAAGGACCCGTACGTCATCGGTGGGCCCGCCCGCACCACCGAGCAGTCGGTGTGCACCGCGACCGCCACCGTCGACAACCGGTGGATCGGCGGCTTCACCGCCACGGTCACCGTGCGCGCCAGCGGCGGCGAACCGGTCCAGGGCTGGCGGGTGTCCTGGCGGTGGCCCGGCGACGAGCGCATCTCGGCGGCCTGGAACGGGGTGGCGGAGACCAGCGGGGCCGACGTCGTCGTCCGCAACGCGTCGTACAACGGCACGCTGGCGCCCGGCGCCTCGACGACGTTCGGGATGATGGTGTGGTCCAGCGGCGCGGCCGGCGTCCCCACGCTGACCTGCGGCCGCTAACCGTCAGCCCGGTCAGTGCTTCAGTCCGGCTCGGGGGCGAAGGGGCGGCGCCGGGGCTGCCGTAGCTCCCAGTCGGCCGGGCAGAGGTACGCCCAGGCGCCCGCCACCACCATGTTGATGTCGGGCAGGCCGGTGCCCCAACGCGGTGGGCGGCCCGAGACACGCTGCAGGTAGCGCTCGTAGACGGCGATGAAGTGGTACCGCGGCGCGGTCCGCCACAGCGCGTACGGCTGCTCCCGCATCCAGTCGCAGGCCGCGTCGCCCTCGGCGAGCAGGTCGGCGGCGGGCGGCAGCACCGGCACCGGGGCGTCGCTGTGCGGATCGCCGTACTCCTTGAGGTACGCCAGGTAGCCGTCCTCGTCGCGGCGGTGGGTGAGGTGGACGCCGGCGACGGCGACCGGCGCGGCGAGCGCGACGGCCGTGACCAGTCCGAGGACGACGCGTGTCCGCTTCCGCACCGCACGAGGGTAATCCGGCGGCGGGCGTCCCACACTCCGGTTACCGAGTTGTTGCGCATGGGTGACCATCGATGGGTTAATGCACGTGCAGCCCAGCCTCGGCCGCGTCGCGGCGTCGGGGCCCTGCGGCGGATGTCGAGGTCGGCGCGGCCGTCCTGACCGACGGAAGGACGATCGGATGAGCAGAGGCGGACGTCTCCTGTCGCTGGGAATGGCGCTCACCGTGGCCATCGCGACGGTGGTCGGGCCGACCACCGTGGCCACGGCCGCCCCGGTGACCGTCACCAACGGCACCCAGTTCACCGACACGGGTGGCGCAGTGGTGCACGCCCACGGCGGCGGTGTCCTCAAGGTCGGCGACTACTACTACTGGTTCGGCGAGAACCGCAACGCCGACAACACCTTCCGGGCGGTCTCCGTCTACCGCTCCACCGACCTGCGCACCTGGGAGTTCCGCAACAACGTGCTGACCCAGTCGTCGGCCGCCGAGCTGCAGCGCGCCAACATCGAGCGACCGAAGGTCATCTACAACGCCAGCACCGGCCGGTACGTGATGTGGATGCACAAGGAGAACGGCTCCGACTACAACGAGGCGCGGGCCGCCGTGGCCTCGTCGGCCACCGTGGACGGCAACTACACCTACCACGGCAGCTTCCGGCCGCTCGGACAGCACATGTCCCGCGACATCACGCTCTACAACGACAACGGTACGGCGTACATGATCTCGGCCGCCGACGACAACTACGACCTGCACATCTACCGGCTCACCTCGGACTACCTGAACGTCGCCACCCTCGTGGGCAACTTCTGGGACGGCGCCCACCGCGAGGCGCCCGCGATGTTCAAGCGGGGCAGCACGTACTTCCTGCTGACCTCCGGAGCGACGGGCTGGAGCCCCAACCAGGCGAAGTACGCCACCGCGCCGAGCATCTCCGGGCCGTGGAGCGGCTGGACCGACGTGGGCAACAGCAACACGTTCAGCTCCCAGCCGGCCTACGTGCTGCCCATCCAGGGCACCTCCACCACCAGCTACCTGTACCTGGGCGACCGCTGGGCGGGCGCCTGGGGCGGCCCCGTCGGCGACTCGCAGTACGTCTGGCTGCCGATCGCCTTCCCGTCCAGCACCAGCATGAGCCTGACCTGGTACCCGTCCGTCACCATCGACACGGCCACCGGGACGGTCACCGGCAACTCGCCCGCCTCCTACCGCGTCACCGCCCGGCACAGCGGCAGGGTGATGGACGTGGTGGGCTACTCCACGGCCAACAACGCCGAGGTCAGGCAGTACACCTGGAACGGCGGCGGCAACCAGAAGTGGGAGTTCCAGGACGCCGGCGGCGGCTACTTCCGCGTCGTCAACGCCAACAGCGGCAAGTGCCTCGACGTCGCCAACGCGTCCACGGCCGACGGCGCCAACATCATCCAGTACACCTGCGGCAGCGGCACCAACCAGCAGTGGCAGTGGGCCGCTACCGGCGACTACTTCCAGCTCCGGGCCCGGCACAGCGGCAAGTGCCTCGACGTGGTCAACGCCGGCACCGGCGACAGCGCGGACATCCAGCAGTACGCCTGCAGCGGTGCCACCAACCAGCAGTGGTCGCGTACCCCGTCCTGACGACGACCCCGGTAGCCGGGAACGTCCTGGCCGGTCAGTATCGGCGGATGTCAGTGCGGGAGCGGCCGGTGGTGATCGCGGTGTGCGGGTGCCCGGGCGCCGGGAAGACGACCGTCGCCTCCGCGACGGCCGGTCACCTCGGCATCCCGTTCCTGACCCGCGACGAGATCAAGACCGGTCTCGCCCTGTCCTCCGCCTCCGTCGGCGAGGACGGTCGGGTACGGCTCGCCGGGGACTTCCACGTCGCCGGTGGTCCCGTCAGCCTCCGGGCCGAAGCCGTGATGGTCGACGCGGCCCGGCTGCTCGCCGCCTCCGGGGTGAGCCTCGTCGTCGAGTCCTCGGTGCTGTCCCACGACCTGCTGCGCGCGCTGCTCGCGGGTGGCAGCCGCGTGCTGGCCGTGCACGTCGTCGCCCGGGAGGCGGTCATCGGCCGGCGACTGGCTGCGCGGGCGGCCGGTGGCGGGGCTGTCGACCAGCAACTTCTCGCCCTGTTCCGGCGGGGCGAGATGGGGCGGTCGATCTTCGCACCGCCGGAGGGCGTCGACGCCGTCGTCGAAGTCGACACGTCGGACGACGCGGCTCCGGCCGTCGAGAGGGTCGTGGCGGCGGTCGTCGCCCTGCTCGGGCCACCGCGAACGGGCGGCGGTCCGCCGACCGGGCTGACAACGAACCGGGACCCGGAGCCGCAACGAAGGAACAGCGACCGGCCGGGTTCAGGGAGAACCACTCCTGAAGCTGGGCCGGAGGGTGTGGAGCGGGCGACGGGAATCGAACCCGCACCGTCAGTTTGGAAGACTGAAGCTCTGCCATTGAGCTACGCCCGCGTGCGCCCCGGTGCACGGGGTGCGCCGACAGCCTACCCGGTGCCCCGGTTCGGCGCGCATCCTGTCCGCGCGTATCCATGATCCACGTCATGCCGGGGAGGTGGCGGTATCCCCGCCCCGGGATACCGCGATGTCGCCGACATGACGGCGCGGAGGCGGCGCGGAGGCGGCGCGTCCGGCCCCGGCACCCCCGCCGCGCCTCGACGGCATACACTTCTCGTCGCCACGGGGTGTGGCGCAGCTTGGTAGCGCACTCGCTTTGGGAGCGAGGGGCCGTGGGTTCAAATCCCGCCACCCCGACTGTCGTCCGCGGCCGGGGCACCCCTGGGAGCCGCCGGTTCCCACCTGGTGCCCCGGGCGCTGCCGAGGGGCCGCGTCGGCTCGCCTACACTCGATGGGCTGAATCACGCCCAGACTCAACTGAGATCCGTCAAGGAGTACGCCTGTGAAGAGCACCGTCGAGACTCTGAGCCCGACGCGCGTGCGGCTCGCCATCGAGGTGCCGTTCGTCGAGCTCGAGCCGAGCCTCAAGAAGGCGTACCGGGAGATCGGTTCGCAGGTGCAGGTGCCCGGCTTCCGGCGGGGCAAGGTGCCGGCCGCCGTGATCGACCAGCGGGTGGGCCGGGGCACCGTCCTCAACGAGGCGGTGCAGGAGGCCATCCCGCAGAACATCCTCGCCGCGGTCCGCGAGCACGACCTGAAGACCCTCGGTCGCCCCGAGGTCGAGATCACCGAGTTCAACGACGGCGACTCCCTCAACTTCACCGCCGAGGTGGACGTCCGGCCCGAGATCACCCTGCCGGAGCTCGACTCGATCGAGGTCACCGTCGACGAGCTCCAGATCGACGACAGCGAGATCGAGGAGCAGGTGAAGAACCTGCGCGAGCGGTTCGCCACCCTGAAGACCGTCGAGCGGGCCGCCGCCGAGGGCGACTACGTGCAGATCGACCTGAACGCCACGGTCGACGGCGAGGACGTCCCGGGCGGCTCGGCGACCAACATCTCCCACGAGGTCGGCAGCAAGCAGCTCCTGCCGGGGCTGGACGAGGCCCTCGTCGGCCTCGCCGCCGGCGAGAGCACCACCTTCACCACCCAGCTCGTCGGCGGCGACTTCGCCGGCCGGGACGCCGAGGTGGCGGTGACCGTGCGCACGGTCAAGGAGAAGGAGCTGCCGGAGCTGGACGACGACTTCGCCCAGATGGCGAGCGAGTTCGACACCATCGAGGAGCTGCGCGCCGACGTGCGCGAGCGGGTCACCCGGGGCAAGCGGGTCGAGCAGATCTATGCCGCCCGCGACAAGGCCCTGGAGCAGCTCGTCGAGGCCGCCGGGGTGCCGGCGCCGGAGGGCGTCGTGCGCGAGGAGGTCGAGGGCCGCAAGCAGGCCATGATCGACCAGCTGGAGCGGATCGGCGCCTCCCTGGAGGAATACCTCGCGGCCGAGGAGAAGACCGAGGAGCAGATCGACGCCGAGCTCAACGAGGCGGCGACCGACGGCGTCAAGATCCAGCTGCTGCTGGACACCCTGGCCGACGCCGAGGAGGTCCAGGTCTCCGACGACGAGTTCGGCCACGAGATCGTCCACCGCGCGCAGCGCGCCGGGATGCCCCCGCAGCAGTACTACGACCAGCTCGTCCGCTCGGGCAGCGCGGCGGCCGTCTTCGGCGACGTGCGGCGCGGCAAGGCGCTGGCCTCGGTGATGGAGCGCATCAAGATCAAGGACACGGCGGGCAACGAGGTGAGCCTCGACGCCATCCGCGCCGAGGGCGAAGAGGCCCACGACCACGAGCACTGACACCTCGGGTGCGGCCGCCGTCCACCGGTTGCGGTGGGCGGCGGCCCGAGCCCTTTTCCGGGTACGTCTCGGAGGGGCTGCGCTGAGAGCGAAAAGCGCCCCGACCGGGACTCTGCCGCCCGGGCGAGCGGTTAGTGTCGGGTAGGACGGTACGGAGAGCGAAGGGCTGCCATGACCGACATGCACATCCCAGCGAAGCCGCTCCGGGCGATCGATGCCCGCGGTGGCGAGAACATTGGCAACCTCGACGACTCGGTCTACAACCGGTTGCTCAGGGAGCGCATCATCTTCCTCGGCAGCGAGGTGAACGACCAGGTGGCCAACCGCATCTGCGCGCAGCTGCTGCTGCTCGCGGCGGAGGACCCGGACCGGGACATCTTCCTCTGGATCAACTCGCCCGGCGGCTCGGTCTACTCGGGCATGGCGATCTACGACACGATGCAGTACATCGACAACGACGTCTCCACGGTGGCGATGGGCATGGCCGCCTCCATGGGGCAGCTGCTGCTCTGCGCGGGCACCAAGGGCAAGCGTTACGCCCTGCCCCACGCGCGGATCATGATGCACCAGCCGTCCGGCGGCATGGGCGGCACCGCGTCGGACATCGCCATCCAGGCGGAGCAGATGCTGTACACGAAGCGCATGTTCCAGGAGCGGGTGGCCTTCCACACCGGCCAGACCCAGCCCCAGATCGAGGCGGACTCGGACCGCGACCGCTGGTTCACCGCCCAGGAGGCCATGGACTACGGCTTCATCGACAAGGTGATCACCGGAGCCGCGCAGGTTCCGGAAGGCGCCGGGACCCTGAGCTGACCGAGGAGCTGACGATGACCGACCTGAGCCTGCCGCCCCAGTTCGCGGCCGTGCACAACCGCTACGTCCTGCCGTCGTTCGTCGAGCGCACGTCGTACGGGGTGAAGGAGTCCAACCCGTACAACAAGCTCTTCGAGGACCGGATCATCTTCCTCGGCGTCCAGGTGGACGACGCGTCCGCCAACGACGTGATGGCGCAGCTGCTGACGCTCGAGGGCACCGACCCCGACCGCGACATCATCATGTACATCAACTCGCCGGGTGGTTCGTTCACCGCGATGACGGCGATCTACGACACGATGCAGTACGTCCGGCCGGACATCTCCACCGTCTGCCTGGGGCAGGCCGCCAGCGCCGCCGCGGTGCTGCTCGCCGCCGGCACGCCGGGCAAGCGGATGGCGCTGCCGAACTCGCGGATCATCATCCACCAGCCGGCCACCGAGGGCGGCTACGGGCAGGGCTCGGACATCGAGATCCAGGCCCGGGAGATCCTGCGGATGCGCACGCAGCTGGAGGACATGCTCTCCCGGCACTGCAACCAGCCCGTGGAGAAGGTCCGCAAGGACATCGACCGCGACAAGATCATGACGGCCGAGGAGTCCAAGGAGTACGGGCTGGTCGACACGATCCTCACCAGCCGCAAGAAGGGGCTGCTCGCCGTCAACGCGGCCAGCTGAGCCGAGCATGGGGTCGGGGGTCGGCCGGGCGCGTTCCCGGCCGACCTCTGACACGCCCGATTTGGGGGTCGGAGAAACCCCCGCCAGCGGGTAACGTCGGGCCCGTACCGCTGCGTCGGGACGGTCCGGCGAGCGAACGGAGACGGACGGAGCGCAGCGTCCGCAGGTCATGGCCGGTGCACCGGCCGATGAGTGCAGGGAGAACGTAGGTGGCACGGATCGGTGACGGCGGCGACCTACTCAAATGCTCCTTCTGCGGCAAGTCGCAGAAGCAGGTGAAGAAGCTCATCGCGGGCCCCGGGGTCTACATCTGCGACGAGTGCATCGATCTCTGCAACGAGATCATCGAGGAGGAGCTGGCCGAGTCCGGCGAGGTGAAGTGGGAAGAGCTTCCCAAGCCGATGGAGATCTGCCAGTTCCTCGACAACTACGTGGTCGGCCAGGACCAGGCAAAGAAGGCGCTCGCGGTCGCCGTCTACAACCACTACAAGCGGATCCAGGCCGAGGCGGCCGGCGCGCCGGGTTCCGGCAGTGACGCCGTCGAGCTGGCCAAGTCCAACATCCTGCTGCTCGGTCCGACCGGGTGCGGCAAGACCCACCTCGCGCAGACCCTCGCCCGGATGCTCAACGTCCCCTTCGCGATCGCGGACGCCACCGCCCTCACCGAGGCGGGGTACGTGGGCGAGGACGTCGAGAACATCCTCCTCAAGCTGATCCAGGCCGCCGACTACGACATCAAGCGCGCCGAGACCGGCATCATCTACATCGACGAGGTCGACAAGATCGCCCGCAAGTCGGAGAACCCGTCGATCACGCGGGACGTCTCCGGCGAGGGCGTCCAGCAGGCGCTGCTGAAGATGCTCGAAGGCACGGTGGCCAACGTGCCGCCGCAGGGCGGGCGTAAGCACCCGCACCAGGAGTTCATCCAGATCGACACCACCAACGTGCTGTTCATCTGCGGTGGCGCCTTCGCCGGCCTCGACCAGATCATCGAGGCCCGCACGGGCCACGGCGGGACGGGCTTCGGCGCGCGGCTCCGCTCGGTCTCCGAGCGGTCGACCGACGACATCTTCAGCCAGGTCATGCCCGAGGACATGCTGAAGTTCGGCCTGATCCCCGAGTTCATCGGCCGGCTTCCGGTGATCACCAACGTCCGCAGCCTCGACCGGTCCGCCCTCGTGCGGATCCTCACCGAGCCGCGCAACGCCCTCGTGAAGCAATACCAGCGCCTCTTCGAGCTCGACGGCGTGGAGCTGGAGTTCGAGCCGCCGGCCCTGGAGGCCATCGCCGACCAGGCGATGCTGCGCGGCACCGGGGCCCGGGGCCTGCGCGCCATCATGGAAGAGGTCCTGCTCTCCGTGATGTACGAGGTGCCGAGCAACCCCGACGCCGCCCGGGTGCTGATCACCCGCGAGGTGGTCCTGGAGAACGTCAACCCCACGATCGTGCCGCGCGAGTTCACCGGCCGCCGGGCCCGCCGGGACCGCGAGGAGAAGTCCGCCTGACCCTCCCCGTCCGGCGGGGAGGGTGCACGACCCCTCCGCCGGCGGTGGAGGCTGTCGCGGGGGCCCCGCCAGCCGTACGCTGAGGGTCATGCGTGTCGCCGTCTGCCAGCTGAACTCCCGCGACGACCGGGCCGCCAATCTCGCGGCCGCGGAGGCCCTGTTGGTCCGGGCCGCAGCGGCCGGCGCGGACCTGGCGGTCCTCCCGGAGTATGTCGACTATCTCGGCACCGCAGCCCGGATGCCGGCGCCCGAGCCGGTGGACGGCACGGTGGGTCGGTTCTTCGCCGACGTCGCCCGGCGGCTCGGCATCTGGGTGCACGCCGGGTCGTTCCACGAGGCGGGCCCGGATCGGGACCACACCTGGAACACCTCCCTGCTCTTCGACCGCACGGGCGCGCTCGTCGGGACCTACCGCAAGATCCACCTGTACGACGTGGAGATCCCCGGCCGGGTGTCATACCTGGAGTCGGCGACGGTGGCGCCGGGAGACAAGCCGGTGGTGGTCGACGTCGAGGGCGTCCGGGTCGGCTTGTCGATCTGCTACGACCTCCGGTTCCCGGAGCTGTACCGGCACCTGGCCACGGATGGGGGTGCCACGCTGCTGGTGGTGCCGGCCGCGTTCATGGTGCACACCGGGCGCGACCACTGGGAGGTCCTGTTGCGGGCGCGGGCCATCGAGAACCAGTGCTTCGTCGCCGCCGCCGGTCAGACCGGCGACCACGAGCCGGGGCGCACCTGCTTCGGCCGGAGCATGGTCGTCGACCCGTGGGGGACGGTCCTCGGCCAGGTGCCGGACGGTCCCGGTCTCACCGTCGTCGACTTGGACCTGGACCGCCTCCGGACCATTCGCACCGAGCTGCCCAGCCTGGCGAACCGCCGGCTCTGAAGCGCCCGGGCCCGTGGGTCAGCTCTGCAGGAGCACCCCCAGCACGGTGAGCCCGGCGATGGCGGTGGCCGTGATGAGCAGCGCGGCGGACATCCGCGAGCGTCCACGCCGCGCCAGCCGGCCCACGGAGAGCAGGATGACGGCCACCACCACGGCGCCGATGACCAGCTGCCAGAACGGCAGCAGCAGTCCGAGCAGGGCTTCTTCGGCGAGGGGCGTCGCCTGGCGGGGGAGGGCGTCATCCATGCCAGACACTCTGACATGCGCGGGCGCGATTTCGGTGTGCGTGGCGGGGCCCTTTCCGTCGGGACAGTGACAGGCGTTGATTTGCCTTCCCGAGGCCGTACGCGTAACTTTCTCTCTGCACGCGGGAGGCCGGACAAACCGGCTGAGAGCGGGCACAGGCTCGCGGCGGAGACGCCGAGCGAGGCTGGTCCGGGCGGTGCGGGGCGACTCCGGTGAGACGGGGTTGCGATCGCGAAGCCGACCGGGTAGAGTGCTGGGGCCGGCAGGAGCCGGGCGGGTGGCCGCGAAGCGGCGATCGGCCGGTCTGCGGCTCTCCACGACAGAAACGACCGCCGTTTTTCGGCGTGCGTCGCCGTGGGCCCGAGCAAATCTGAGCGTAAACCTTGGGAACAGGGTTGACAGCAAAGATGAGATCGGGTAAGTTAGAGAGGTTGCCCCGGAAGGCAGCCCTACAGTGTAGGGCTCCGGATGGTGTGTGGTTGTTCTTTGAGAACTCAACAGGGTGCTTGATAAGCCAGTGCCAAGTAGTTTGATACCCCGCGCTGGGTCGGCTTTGCCGGTCTGGTGGGGATTCCTTTGGCAACACTTTTTGTTGTCGGGATGGATTGTTCAACAGGTTTTTGTTGGAGAGTTTGATCCTGGCTCAGGACGAACGCTGGCGGCGTGCTTAACACATGCAAGTCGAGCGGAAAGGCCCTTCGGGGTACTCGAGCGGCGAACGGGTGAGTAACACGTGAGCAACCTGCCCTAGGCTTTGGGATAACCCTCGGAAACGGGGGCT
>NZ_FMCW01000043.1 GCF_900091595.1 Micromonospora haikouensis | reverse complement strand
AACAAAAACCTGTTGAACAATCCATCCCGACAACAAAGTGTTGCCAAAGAAATCCCCACCAGACCGGCAAAGCCGACCCAGCGCGGGGTATCAAACTACTTGGCACTGGCTTATCAAGCACCCTGTTGAGTTCTCAAAGAACAACCACACACCATCCGAAACCCCCAAACCCGGGGGCCCCATCCGGGGCATTCCGTTCATCCGCGCCCCCCGCTTTCGCGCTGGGCACTTTTACTACGTTACCCTCCGGTTTCCGCACTGTCAAACCGGAGAATCCCGATCCGACCCGCTTCCACCCGAATTACGGCCACCATTCTGCACCCGGCATCCGCCGGTGGCTTCCTGGGGTCCGGCAGGCCGTCCGCCGTGGTCTCCCACCTGGCGCCCGTTTCCCTGCCGGAACAGAACATTACTACCGTCCCCTCGGGCCCGCAAAATCGACCCCCCTCCTTGACGGAGAAGGCCTCCGACCTGCCCGGATGCCCGCCTCAGACGTTGTCGCGCCACCAGGGGGTCTCGACGAAGCCCCGCCGGATGGTGAGCAGCACCATGCTGGCCGTCCAGCCCTGCACCCCGTCGAGGCGACCGAGCGTACGGGTGGTGAACGCGTGCACGTCGTCGGTGGTGGGCAGGATGACCTCGCAGAACAGCGCGTTGCGGTTGAGGGTGGCCGCGACGTACCGGACGCCCCGGTGGGTGCCCAGCTCGTGCGCGAGGGTGTCGAGGCGGGCCGGGTCGACGGTGATGTTGAAGATGATCTCGGACTCGAAGCCGAGCGCCGGCGCGGAGACCAGCGTGACCACGCTGATGCAGCCCCGGCGCTGGAGCACCTCGAACCGGCGGCGCACCGTGCTCTCGTCGACGCCGAGGGCCTTGGCGACCGCGCGGAAGCTGGCCCGGCCGTCCTCCTGCATGAAGTCGATGATCTTCTCGTCGGCGGCGTCGAAGTGACCCGGCGCGCACTGGTGCACCTCGACCACGGTGTCGGGCGTGCCCGGCACGACCAGCTGCTGGCCCCAGTCGTGCGAGACCTTGTAGACGTGCAGGGTCAGGTCGGTGTCGCAGCGCTGCACGCCCTCGATCGCCTGGATCTCCTCGACGATCCGGGCGTGCAGCGAGTCGCCCCGGCGCAGGCTCAGCTCGGCGATGATGTCCGCCGGGCCGGTGACCAGGGCCAGGAAGCGCAGGTCGGCCCGGTCGGCGAGCTGGGCCAGCACCCGCTTCTGGGTGCCCGGCTCACAGGTGATGCGCAGCACGAACAGGTCCGCCGCGCCCGGGTACTCGACGTCAGGCATCACCGCGACCCGGACGATGCCGTCGCGCAGCAGCTGCTGGCCGCGGCGCGCCACGGTGGTCACCGACGTCTGGCACCGCTCGGCGATCTCGGTCCAGGTGGCCCGCCCGTCGGCCTGCAGGGCCAGGATGATCCGCCGGTCCAGGTCGTCCAGGTGCTCAGGACCGCTGCTCATCCGCCCCCACCTCGCGCAGGAAGTCGCGTACCGTCTCGCGCCACAGCTCGGCCTCCTCCACCTGCGGGGAGTGGCCGGACTTCTCGAACACCACCAGCCGCGCGTCGGGGATCAGGGCGGCGATGGTCTCGCTGCTGGCCACCGGGGTGATCCAGTCGTCGCGGCCCACGGTCACCAGCGTCGGGCAGGTGATGCGGTGCAGGTCGGCCTTGATGTCGTACGCGGGCTGGTTCACCGCGAACGCGTGGTTGTGCGTCTCGTAGCGGTAGAACGTGGCCTCGACCTTGGCCTCGACGGCCGCCGGATCGTAGACGTGGTCGTAGAGCGGCAGGATCTCCCGCCAGCAGTCCCGCAGGTCGTCATCGTCACGCACCCGTCCGGTGTTGATGCGGTCCAGCTTGTCGGGGTCGATCTTCACACGGGTGGATGTCTCGGCGTTGTGCCGGGCGGCCTTCTCGTTCTCGTGGTCGGCGGAGGTGTCGCGCAGCACGAGGGCGGTGAGCCGCTCCGGGTGGCGGATCGCGTACTCCATGGCGATGAAGCCGCCGTAGGAGCCGCCGGCCAGGACGAACCGCTCCGCGCCGGCCCACTCCCGCAGCGCGTCGACGTCGGCGACCCACTGCTCGTGGGTGAACGGCGGCCGGCCCTCGCTGACGCCGCTGCCGCGGGCGTCGAAGACCAGGACGCGGAACGTGTCGGCGAACGGCCGGAACGTGGCGCGGGGCTCGGCGCGGGAGCCGAGGCCGGGCGCGCCGTGGTGGGCGATGAGCAGCGGAGCGTCCTCGGCGCCGAAGACCTCCACCTCCAGTTCGTTTCCGTTGATCGGCAGTCGCACGGCAGGCACTCCTCAGGGGACGGGACGGCGGCTCAGGGGACGGGGATGACGACGTCGTCGAGGGAACGGGGGTAGCTGGTGAAGGGGCGGGCCCCGGATCCGGTGATCAGCATCGAGTCGGAGATGCGGTAGCCGGCGTGGCCGGGCACGTAGATGCCGGGCTCGTTGGAGACGACCATGCCCTCCTCCAGCACGGTCGGGTCGCCGTCCTCCAGCCACGGCGGCTCGTGCATGCCGAGGCCGATGCCATGGCCCTGCCGGTGGCGCAGGAACCCGGCCAGGCCGGCGTCGCGGATCACGTCGAGGCAGTGCCGGTTGGCGTCGGCGCAGACCACGCCCGGGGCGAGGAACTCGGTGCCGGCCTGCTGGGCGGCACGCACGGCCTCGTAGTAGCGGCGCTGCTCGGCGCTGGGCTCGCCGAGGAGGAACGTGCGCTCCCCCTCGACGTACCGGCCACCGACGGCGCAGCCGAGGGAGAGCATGAACGTGTCGCCGGGGCGCAGCCGGTAGCCCGAGGGCAGGCCGTGCGGGTGGGCGCTGTTGGGGCCGGCGTAGACGAGGCCGCCGGCGAGCAGGGACACCACCACGACGTCGGCGTGGTCGGCGTACATCGTGGCGGTGCCGACCCGGGTGACGTGCGCGGCCAGCTCGGCCTCGCTCGGCAGCTCGCCGCCGGCGGCGAGCGCCTGTTCGACAAGGTCGCGGCCGGCGACCAGCATGAGGTCGGTGATCCGGGCGGCCTCGGCGTGCAGGGCGATCTCCTCGGGCCGCTTGCGCAGCCGGGCCGTGCCCACCACGTCGGCGATCTCCAGCTCGGCGCGGGGCAGGTCCCGGGCGATCTCGGCGACGCGGGCGGCGGCGGTGCTGCCGGGGTGGCCGACGCGGCCGGCGACGTCGCGCAGGTGGGTGAACGGCGGGACGCGGCCGGGGAACTCCGGGTAGGACACCAGGTCGGCGGCGGCGTGCTGGGCCTGCGCGTGCTCGCGTTCCAGCTCGGGCAGCAGCAGCCGGGTGGGGCCGTCGACGGGCAGCAGCACGGCCACCGGTCGTTCGCAGGGGTGGTGGAAGAAGCCGGTGAGGTAGGCGACGTCGTCGGGGTGGTCGGTGAGGACGGCGGCCAGGCCGGCGCGGTCGGCGGCGGCGCGCACGTCGTCCTGCACCGAGCGGTAGAAGTCCACGGGGAGCCGTTGGGTCGACAGCACGTCAGTTCTCCCGGGTGCGTGGGTTGCGGGCGTCGTTGTAGGCGATGGAGATGAGGGTGGCGGAGACGACGAGGGCGAGCATCGCCAGCGAGGGGAACAGGGTGGTCCACCAGGCGCTGGACATCGCGCCGGACTGCTGGGCCTCGTAGAGGATCCGGCCCCACGACCAGCTGTTGGGGTCGCCGAGGCCGAGGAAGGCCAGGCCGGCGGCCGACAGCACGGCCCGGGAGGCGGTGAGCACGACCGACACCACGATGACGGGGGCGACGGCGGGCACCAGGTGCCGGCGGATGATCCACAGCCAGGAGCCGCCGGTGAGCCGGGCGGCGTCGATGTAGGGCAGCCGGACCACGGCCAGGGCCTGGGAGCGGACCACGCGGGCCACCTCCGGCCAGGAGAACAGGGCGATGACCACGACCACGGTGGCGAGGCTGGGCCCGGCCAGGGCGGCGACGAGGATCATCAGGGGCAGCACCGGCAGCGACAGGGCCAGGTCGACGACCGTGCCGACCATGGTGTCGACCTTCGGGAAGTACGCGCCGAGCACCGCGACGAGCACGCCGATGACGATGGCCAGGGCGGAGGAGAGCGCGGCGACGAGCATGCTGATCCGGGTGCCCCAGACGACCTCGGCGAAGATGTCGCGGCCGAGGTTGTCGGTGCCGAACCAGTGCTGCCCGGACGGCGGGGTGAGCACCGCCGGGCCGTAGCCGCCGGGGTAGTCGGCGATGAGCGGGGCGGCGACCGCGACGACGACGAGGGCGGCGAGCACGGCGAGGGAGACCAGGCCCAGCGGGTTGCGGCGGAACGCCGTCCAGGTGGCGCTCGCGGCGGTCGGCTGGTCGGCGACGACCTGGTCGAGGGCGATGCCGGCGGCGGTCACTGGGTCCTCACTCTCGGGTCGAGCAGGCCGTACGCCAGGTCGGTGACCACGTTGGCGAGCACGACGGTCGCGGCGAGCAGGACGAACGCGCCCTGCAGGACGGGGTAGTCGAGCTGGGTGACCGCCTCGTAGATGCCCCGGCCGATGCCCGGGTAGGCGAAGACGGTCTCGGTGAGCACCGCGCCGCCGACGAGGAAGCCCAGTTGCAGGCCGACCAGGGTGGTGGTGGGCAGCAGCGCGTTGCGCAGGGCGTGCTTCCACACCACCTTGCGGTGGGGCAGGCCCTTGGCGGTGGCCAGGACGCAGTAGTCCTCGCCGAGGGAGTCGATGAGGGTGGCCCGCAGGGTCAGCACGTAGGAGCCGAGCTGCACCAGGACGAGGCTGACGCAGGGCAGCACCAGGTGGGCGGCCACGTCGAGGTACCACTGCCCGCCGTAGACGCCGGGGCTGTACGCGCCGCCGATGGGCAGCCACCGCAGTTGCAGGCCGAACAGGAACAGCAGCGCGATCGCGACGCTGGGCACGAAGACCGACTGGCCGACGACGCCGCCGACCTGGACGAGCCGGTCGAGCAGCCCGCTGGGGCGGGTCGCCGCCAGCACCCCGAGGGGGATGCCGACGGCGACCGTCACCAGCAGGGAGGACCCGGTGAGCAGCAGGGTCCACGGGAGGCGTTCCAGCAGCACGTCGGTCACCGGAACGGACTGGGTGATGGAGACCCCGAGGTTGCCCTGGACGAGCTGCCACAGGTACTTGCCGTACTGGACGAGCAGGGGCTCGTCGAGGCCGTACTGGCGCAGCAGGATCGCCTGGGTCTGTGGGGTCATGTTGGGGGTGGCGACGGCGAGCGCCGGGTTGCCGGGCAGCAGCCGCAGCAGCAGGAAGGTGATCGTGGTGGCGAACCAGAGCGTCAGGACCGCCCGTCCGAGCCGCCGCGCGACGAAGCCGACAACCGGTGGCATCCGCTCAGCCGACCTTCCGCGCGTTCGCCAGGGACTGCGGGTCGACCACCGACAGCAGCTCGCTGGGCTTGACCACGAAGCCGTCCCACTTGTCGCTGTGGGCGACGTACAGGTTCTGCATGTACATGACGTTGTCGTAGACGTTGTCGTGCACGAGGGTGGCGGCCTGCCAGATCAGGTCCTTCTGGGCGGCCTTGTCGGTGGTCGCGGTGGCCTTGGTGATCAGCGCGCTCAGCGCCGGGTCGTCGACCTTGGTGTAGTTGATGGCGCCGTCGGGCAGGAACGTCAGGGCCATGTTGGTCGCCGGGTCGTCCATGATGGCGAAGTTGCCGGCGTAGATGTCGTACTCGCCGGCGGCGGTCTTGGCCAGGTAGGTGTTGCGGTCCATGCCCTGCAGCTCGATGGTGATGCCGGCCTGGGCGGCGTTGTCCTTGACCAGCTGCGCCCACTGTGAGGTGACGGCGTCCTGCAGCGAGTAGATCATCGTCAGCGGGCGCAGGGTGCCGACGCCGGACTCGGTGACCAGCTTGCGGGCCAGCTCCGGGTCGAAGGCGTACTCCTTGAGGTCGGGCTTGACGAAGTCCTTGAGCACCGGCGGGATGGGGCTGGAGCCGGTGGTGACCGCCTGGCCCTGCAGCACGACGGAGCGGATGGCCTCGTAGTCGACGGCGTGGGCGAGGGCCTGCCGCACCTTGAGGTTGTCCAGGGGCTTGCGGGTCATGTTGTACGTCATGTGGGCGTACCCGAGGCCGGGGACCTCCTGGACCTTGACTCCGGGGGTCGACTGGAGGGTCTTGACCTGGGCCGGGGGCAGGGCGTTGGCGATGAGGTCCACGTCGCCGTTGCGCAACGCGAGGATCTCCGTGTTGACGTCGGGGTAGACCCGGTAGACGACCTTGGCCACGTTGGGGGTGCCGGCGGGGGCCATCGGGTACGGGGTGACCCGCTCCAGGGTGTAGCTCTGGCCCTTGGCGACGGTGGTGAGCCTGAACGGCCCGGCGCTGACCCAGTCGCTGTTGTTGGCGAAGGTGCCCGCGTCGGGGGCCTTCTCGAAGACGTGCTTGGGCACGACGTTCATCCAGAAGCCGACCTCGTCGACGACGGTGGCGTCGGGTCGCTTGAGCTTCAGCTCGACCCGGGTGGCCGTCGGGGCGGAGGCGGACTCGACGTTGGCGAGCTGGCCGTAGACGACGTTGCCGGCGGGCTTCTTCGTCATGATCGTGTTGATGGTGTACGCGACGTCGGCGGCGCTGACGGCGGTGCCGTCGCTCCACTTCATGTCGCCGCGCAGCTCGTAGAAGCCGGTGGTGGGGTCGCTGTAGCCGCGGTCGGCGGCCAGGTACGACTGCTTGGCGCCGTTGGCGTCGATGGTGAGCAGCCGCGGGTACATCAGGTTGGTGATCCAGCCGTCGGTGCGGCTGTTGCCCAGCAGCGGGTTGAAGTTGACCACGTCGGTGGTGGTGGCGATGGTGAGGGTGGCGTTCTTGTCGCCGCCCTGGGCGGCCGAGTCGCTCGGCGCGCTGGGGCTGCAGGCTGCCGTCGCGACCACCGCGGCGAGCGCGGTGACGGCGACGAGGGGTAGGCGGAGACGCATCAGACCCAGACCTCCTCGAGGACGCGGATGGTGTTGCCACCGATGACCTTGCGGATCTCGTCGTCGGAGTAGTCGTGGGCCACGAGCCATCCGATGATGTTGTAGAAGCACTCGGCGGGGTTCTCCAGGCCGTCGACGTACTCGACCTTGGGGTACTCGACCCGGCCGTGGGCCTCCTTGGTGGACAGGTTCGCCGCGAAGGCGTCGTGCAGCCCGACGTGGTCGCCGAAGAGCGTGTCGGGGCCGAAGGCGACGTGGTCGATGCCGATGAGGTCGACCGCGTGGACGAAGTGGTCCATGACCGACTCCAGGCTGTGCCGGGGGTGGGCCGGGGACAGGGTGGTGTGTGGGGCGGCCTCCAGGCCGAGCACCCCGCCGCGCTCGGCGCAGGCGGCGATGACCGCGTCGGGCTTCATCCGGTTGGTCGGCCACACCTCGCGGGAGCCGCAGTGGGTGATGAACACCGGCTTGGTGGACTTCTGGATCACGTCCATGGCGGTGCGGTCGCCGGAGTGGGAGATGTCGATGGCCAGGCCGAGCTTGTTCATGCGTTCGACGGCCCGCTCGCCGAAGTAGGTCAGGCCGCCGTCGCCGCGTTCCTTGAGGCCGCCGCCGAGCATGTTGGCCTCGGAGTAGGCGATACCGATCTGCCGGACGCCGAAGCCGTAGAGCACGTCGAGGCGGTCGACCTCGTTCTCGATCATGGTGGCGGCTTCGAGGGCGAACACGTGCGCGAGCCGGCCGGTCTCGTGGGCGTGGTAGATGTCCTTGAGCGACTCGGCCTTGATCACGTAGTCCTGGTGGGCGATGTCGGCCATCCGCACGCCGAGGTCGAACAGGACGTCGGTGTACTTCCAGCCGGCGTCGCTGGAGATGCAGCAGGTGCCGTCCATGCCGTTGTCGAACACGGCGGTCATGCCCGAGCGGGACAGGCCGAGGTAGCCGGTGGGTTCGCGGCCGGCCCGGATGTGCTCGCGGAGCTGGCCCATGTCCTCGGGGAAGACCTGGACGTGGTCGTGCAGCGAGATGACGATCTCGTCGCGCAGCAGCCGCTGCGTGCGTTCCCGCTGGCTGTCGGAGAGGTCGAGGCCGGCGTAGGCCGGCACCCGGCTGATCTGCTCGGCGTACCGGAACTTCTTGAAGTCCTTGCCGGCCTCCAGGTAGTCGTACGCCGTGTAGCCGGTGTAGCGCTTCGCCTGTTCAAGCATCCGCGTGGGGTCCCTTCAGATTCGCGGCCCGCGAAGAAGAGGCGCGGCCGCCGGGGTCGGCGCCCAGAACCGGCGCGACCGATTAGAGGGTTGCAATGATTCGGCACGGAAGTCAAGATGCAGTTCAGGAACAGGCACGGACGGCCGTTGCAGCGGGGATTACCGGCACGGGCGTCCGTTATGCGTAGCTGGAGGCTCGCGGTGAATCAGCCAGACGCCCCAACCACCGCCCCACCGGACGGAGGAGGACAGGCCCTGTCGGTACGCGGGCTGTCCGTGACCTTCGCCACCCGGCGCGGCGACGTGCCCGCCGCCGTGGACGTCGACCTCGACGTCGCCGCCGGCGAACTCGTCGCGCTGCTCGGCGAGTCGGGCTCCGGCAAGTCGGTCACCGCGAAGGCGATCATGGGGCTGCACCCGCCGACCGTGCGCGTCGAGGCCGACCGCGTCGCGCTCGGCGGCACCGACCTCACCACGCTCACCGAGGCCGGGCGCCGGGCCGTGCGCGGCAACCGGATGAGCATGGTCTTCCAGGACGCGCTGTCCGCCCTGAACCCCGTGCTCAGCATCGGCGACCAGCTCGGCGAGTTGTTCCGTACCCATCGCGGCGCGTCCCGCCGGCAGGCCCGCGCCGCCGCCGTCGACCTGCTCTCCCAGGTCGGCATCCCCGCCCCGGACCGGCGGGTCGACGAGTACCCGCACCAGTTCTCCGGCGGGATGCGCCAGCGCATCCTCATCGCGATGGCCATCGCCCTGCGCCCCGAGCTGATCATCGCCGACGAGCCGACCACCGCCCTCGACGTCACCGTCCAGGCCCAGATCCTGGAGCTGCTCAACGGGCTGCGCCGGGATCTCGGCATCGGCATCCTGCTGATCACCCACGACCTCGGCGTCGTCTCCGAGGTCGCCGACCGGGTCGTGGTCATGTACGCCGGGCGGGTCGTGGAGACCGGCACCACCGCCGAGGTCCTCGGCACGCCCGCCCACCCGTACACCGACGCCCTGCTGCGCTCCGTGCCCCAGGCCCACCAGCGCGGCGACGACCTGTACGCCATCCCCGGCACCCCGCCCAACCCGACCCGCAAGCCGCCCGGGTGCGCGTTCCACCCCCGCTGCGACCGGGTCGTCGAGCGGTGCCGCACCGAGCGCCCCGCCCTGAGGGTCATCGACGGCCGCGCCGCCGCCTGCCACCGCACCGAGGAGCTGTCGCATGTCGTCACCGGCTGAGCCCGTCCTGGTCGCCACGGACCTGCGCAAGACGTTCACCACCGGCCGGGCCGGGCTCGGCCGCACCCGGGTCAGCGCCGTCGACGGGGTGAGCCTCCGGCTGCACGCCGGGGAATCCCTCGGCGTCGTCGGGGAGTCCGGGTGCGGCAAGTCCACCCTGGCCCGGATGCTGGTCGGCCTGGAACGCCCCGACTCGGGCAGCATCGTGGTGCGGGGACGCGACATCACCGGCGTGCGGGGGCGCGACCGGCGGCTGCTGCGCCGCCAGGTGCAGATGGTCTTCCAGGACCCGTACACCTCGCTGGACCCGCGCATGTGCGTGCGCGACCTGATCGCCGAGCCCCTCGTGGTGCACGGCCGCGGCGACCGGCGGGCCCGCTCCGACCGGGTCGCCGAGCTGCTCGGCCTCGTCGGGCTCGCGCCGGAGCTGATGCACCGCTACCCGCACCAGTTCTCCGGCGGGCAGCGCCAGCGCATCGGCATCGCCCGCGCCCTCGCCCTGGAACCGGAGATCCTCGTCTGCGACGAGCCCGTCTCCGCCCTCGACGTCAGCGTGCAGGCGCAGGTGGTCAACCTGCTGCGGGACCTGCAACGCCGGATGAACATCGCCCTGGTGTTCATCGCCCACGACCTGTCCGTGGTGCGGCACGTCGCCGACCGCACGGCGGTCATGTACCTCGGGCGGCTCGCCGAGATCGGCGACACCGAGACCGTCTACTCCCGGCCGGCCCACCCGTACACCCAGGCGCTGCTGTCCGCCTCCCCCGTGGTCGATCCCACGGGCCAGCGCGGCGGCAGCCGGCGCATCGTGCTCGCCGGTGACCCGCCCAGCCCGTCCGACCCGCCGCCGGGCTGCCTGTTCCACACCCGCTGCCGGCTGGCCCGGCAGCAGTGCGGGCAGGTGCAGCCGGTGCTCGGCCCGACGCCGGGCGACGCCGACCGCGAGGTCGCCTGCCACTTCTCCGACCTGGCGCTGCGGGAGGGCGCGGGCGGCGTGCCGGCCCGGGCCTGACGCCGCCGGCCGGCCCGGCCGGTGGTCACTCGGGGGTGGGCGGGCCCAGCAGGCGGATCTCCTCGATGTCGAGCGCGGCCTGCAGCTCGCGCAGCACCGTGTCGTCGATCTCGTTGGCGTTGCGCAGCCGGGTGATCTCGCGCCGCTTGCGGTCCAGGACCGCCAGCCGCAGCCGGCGCTCCAGGTCGCGGGCCTGCTCGGCGGCTTCGCCCTGCTCGGCGGCGCGGATGTCGTCGAGGTGGTCCTGGTAGTCGACGCGGATCCGGTCGGCGACGTCCCGGTGCACGCCCAGCCCGTCGGCGACCTCCGGCAGCGCCGCCAGCCCGGCCTCGGTGGCCCGCAGGCGGGCCATCCGCACCTCGTCGGCGCGCTGCTGGTCGCCGACGAGGCCCGCCCAGCGGACCACGAGCGGCAGGGTGGTGCCCTGCACCAGCATGATCATGACGATCACCAGCGCCGTGCAGAAGATGATCAGGTCCCGCTCGTGGACGGGTTCCCCGGCCGGGGTGGTCAGCGGCACCGCGAGGGCCGCGGCCAGCGACACCGCGCCGCGGAAGCCGGCCCACCCGGCGGCCGTGCGGATCCGCCAGCCGACCCGCAGGGCCCGTTGCGACTTACGGCGGTCGACGAGCCGCAGCAGGTACGCCGACAGGTGCAGCCAGGCCATCCGGGTCGCCAGGACGGTGCCGGCGACCAGCACCGCGATGAGCAGCGCCTGCCCCACCGACGTGCTGGTGACCCCGCGCAACGCCCGGGGGATCTGCATCCCGAGCAGCACGAACAGGCCCCCGTTGATCAGGAAGGTGGTGAGGTCCCAGAAGGCGTAGGCCAGCACCCGGGAGGGTGCCCGGATCACCCGGGGACCGGCGAAGGAGAGCACCAGGCCGGCGACCACCACCGCGAGCACCCCGCTGGCGTGCAGTTCCTCGGCGGCCAGGAACGCGACGAACGGCGTGAGCACGCTGAGCGCGCCCTCGCGCAGCGGGTCGTCGAGGCGGCGGCGGATCAGCACGACCACCACCCCGATCGCCAGCCCGGCCGCGACGCCGCCGAGGAACGACCCCCCGACGCGCTCGACGAGCGGCAGCGCCCCCGGCGGTGCGCCGCCGGTGATCAGGCCGAGCGCGACGGCGAAGAGGACCAGCGCGGTGCCGTCGTTGATGAGGCTCTCCGCGCGCAGGACGGTGAGGAACCGGCGGGGCATCCGCTTGGCCAGGCCGGCGACCGCGGCGGCGTCGGTCGGGGCCAGCACCGCCCCGAGCACCCACGCCGCCGGCCCCTCGACCCCGACCGCCTGGGCGACCAGCGCCACCGTCACCATCGTGACCGCGACCAGCCCCACGGCGAGCAGGGCGATGACGGTCAGGTTGGCGCGGATCTCCCGCAGGCTGATGGTGAGGCTCTCCCGGTAGAGGATCGCGGGCAGGAACAGCAGCAGCACCACGTCCGGTTCGAGCACCACGTCCGACAGCGGCGGGGCGAGCGCCAGCAGCGCGCCCATCCCGATGAGCAGGACCGGCGGGGCGACCCGGTAGCGCCCGCCGATGGTGGTGCCGACGAGCACGGTGGCCGCCAGCACCACGATCAGGACGAGCCCCTCCACGTCGACCCCTCCGCGTCGTACGGCCGGTGCGGCCGTACGGCGTCGGAGGCGCCTGCCCGCCCCCACATGGTTCTACGGCGGGCGGGGGAAGGAGGGGCGAACGGGCCTATCGGCGGGGACGGGACGGGGCGAGCAGCGCCGACGCGGCGAAGCGCAGCAGCGGCAGGTAGATCCGGGCGGAGTCGCGCAGCGCCCCGAAGTGCGAGGAGGCGTTGTCCGCCAGGTAGGTGGTGGCGACGACGGTCTGCCGGACGGGGTGGCCGTCGCGCGCCGCGTGGAGCAGGACGTTCATCTCGTACTCGAAGCGTTCGCCGGGCACCGCGAGCAGCCAGTCGAGCAGGCCGCGCGGGTACGCCCGCAGGCCGGTCTGGGTGTCGTGGACCCCGACGCCGGTGGCGGCCCGGAACAGCAGCCCGGTGACGCCGTTGCCGATCCTGCTGCGCAGCGGCACCGTGCCGTCGAACCGGCGTACCCCCAGCACTATCGCGCCGTCGCCGTCGCCGTCGGGCAGGGCGCGGGCGACGCGCAGGATGTCGGCGACCCGGTGCTGCCCGTCGGCGTCGGCGCAGACCACGTCGTGCCCGGGATAGGCCCGGGCGACGTGCCGGAACCCGGTCTTCAGGGCCGTGCCCCTGCCCCGGTTGGACCCGTGGCGCAGGACGTCGCCGCCGAGCCGGCGCGCCGCGTCGAGGACCGGGTCCGAGGCCGGGGAGCTGCCGTCGTCGACCACGACGACGGGCACGTCGGGGGCGGCGTCGCGCAGCTCGCCGAGGAGGTCGGGCAGCCGCTGTCCCGGCTCGTACACCGGCACGAGGACGATCATGGGGTCCGCCTGTTCTTCGTGACGGCGGTCGATCCGCCGGCGACCGTCCTGTACCCCGTCGGGGCGTCCGCGTCACCTCCCGTCGGCCGCCGGGCGGAGGGCCGCCCGCCCGCCGGGGCCCGACGGGTGCCGCGGCGGGCCCGGTGCAGCAGCGCGACCATCGCCCGCTCGCGGCGCAGCAGGCCCGCCGGTTCGCGGACGCCGAGGAACCACAGCCGGCACGCCATGCGTACGGCGCCCTCCGGCCACCATCCGGGCGCGGGCTCCCCACCGGTGGCGGGCACGTCGAGCAGCGCCCCGCCGCGCAGCCCGAGCGCCCGGCGGGCGAGGTAGCGGACCCGGGGCAGGTGCCAGGTGTGCGAGACGATGCCCAGCGGGTGGTGCCGGTCGAAGGCGTGGCCGGCGAGCAGCCCGTCGGCGGCGGTGCGCAGGAGGTTCTCCAGGGTGCTGCGTGAGCGGGCCTCGGCGCGCAGGTCGGCGTGCCGGTCGAGGCCGGCCGCGAGCGCCTCGCGGAGCATCAGGTCGGCCTCGCGCCACCCGGCCGGTGGCGGGGCGGCCCCCTCGGCGGCCTCGGCCCAGCCGCCGGTGAACACGATCCTCGGCCGCCGGCCCCGCTGGGCGGCGGCCGCGAAGGCCGCCTCGTTGGCGGCGACGTAGTCGCGGGCGGCCCGGACCCGCGCGAGGCTGGCCGGGGTGAGCGCCCAGGTCCCCCCGGCGGCGGGCAGCACGCCGCGCCCGAGGACCACGAGCACGGTGGCGGTCGGCGGCAGGTGCCCTCCCCTCTGCGACGTACCGGGCAAGCCTAGCCAGGCGTCGGGCCACCTGCGGCATAGCCGCTCACCGATTGACAAAGTTTAGGGTCCAAACTTAATCTGCCCGTCCGACGGGCGTCACGTGCGCGTTCCCGACGCCCTGCCCACCCCCCCATCATGCGGCGGCATCTTCCCGGCAAGGAGTGTCATGATCGGCACACGAGGCACCACCCGACGGACCCGATGGCGGGTCGGCGCGTTCACCAGCGCGGTCACGATGCTGCTGGCCGCCGTCGGCGTCCTGGTCGCGGGCACCGCGCAGGCGGCGGCGGGCTGCGCGGTGACGTACCAGGTCAGCAGCCAGTGGCAGGGCGGGTTCGGCGCGAACGTGAACGTGACCAACCTCGGCGACGCGATCAACGGCTGGCGCCTGACCTGGACGTTCCCCGCCGGGCAGCGGGTGACCCAGGCGTGGAACGCCACCGTCACCGCCGCCGGCGACGACGTCACCGCCGCCAACGTCGGCTACAACGCCGCCATCGCCACCAACGCGTCGGTCTCCTTCGGCTTCAACGGCTCGTGGTCCGGCACGAACCCGAGCCCCACCTCCTTCGCGCTCAACGGGGTCGCCTGCACCGGCGGCGTCGGCCCGACCACGGCCCCGCCGACCAGCACGCCCCCCACCACGCCGCCGCCGACCACTCCCCCGCCCACGACGCCCCCGCCGGCCGGCGACGCGATGGCGGCCGTGGCCGCGATGCAGCCCGGCTGGAACCTCGGCAACTCCCTCGACGCCGTCGGCGCCGACGAGACCGCCTGGGGCAACCCGCGCATCACCGAGGCGCTGCTGGACAACGTGAAGGCGCAGGGCTTCAAGAGCGTCCGCATCCCGGTCACCTGGAGCGCGCACCTGGGCGGCGCGCCCAACTACCCGATCGAGGCGGCGTACCTGAACCGGGTCAAGGAGGTGGTCGACTGGGCGCTCGCCGACGACCTCTACGTGATGATCAACATTCACCACGACTCGTGGCAGTGGATCAACACCATGCCCACCGACCGGACCACCGTGCTGGCCAAGTACAACGCGATCTGGACCCAGCTGGCGAGCACGTTCCGCGGCTCGTCGCCGAAGCTGGTGTTCGAGAGCGTCAACGAGCCGCAGTTCACCGGCAGCTCCGGCGACGCCCAGAACGCCACCCTGCTGGCCGAGCTCAACACGTCGTTCCACCGCATCGTGCGCGCCTCCGGCGGCAACAACGCCACCCGCCTGCTGGTGCTGCCCACCCTGCACACCTCGTCGGAGCAGGCCCGCATCGACGAACTGGTCGCCACGTTCAACGCGCTCAACGACCGCAACCTCATCGCGACCGTCCACTACTACGGCTACTGGCCCTTCAGCGTGAACGTCGCCGGGGGCACCCACTTCGACGCCACCGCCCAGAAGGACCTCACCGACTCCTTCGACCGGGTGTACGACGCCTTCGTCGCCAAGGGCATCCCCGTCATCGTCGGCGAGTACGGCCTGCTCGGCTTCGACCGGCACACCGGCACCATCGAGCAGGGCGAGAAGCTGAAGTTCTTCGAGTACTTCGGCCACTACGCGCGGGCCAGGAAGCTCACCACCATGCTGTGGGACAACGGGCAGCACCTCGGCCGGACCTCGTTCCAGTGGAGCGACCCGGAGCTGATCGCCCAGATCAAGTCGAGCTGGACCACCCGCTCCGGCACCGCCTCGTCGGACCTGGTGTTCAACGCCAAGGCCAGCGCCATCAGCGCCAAGACCCTCACCCTGAACCTCAACGGCACCACGTTCCAGGGCCTGCGGCAGGGCAGCACCGACCTGGTCCAGGGCACCGACTACACCGTCAGCGGCAGCCAGCTCACCCTGACGGCGGCCGCGCTGACCCGGCTGACCGGCAGCCGGGCGTACGGGGTCAACGCGACCCTGCACGCGCGGTTCTCGGCGGGCGTGCCGTGGCGCATCAACATCATCACCTACGACCGGCCGGTCCTGGGCAACGCGACCGGCACCACCAGCGCGTTCGCCATCCCGACCCAGTTCCGGGGCGACCAGCTCGCCACCATGGAGGCGAAGTACGCCGACGGCAGCAACGCCGGCCCGCACGACTGGACGCCGTTCAAGGAGTTCGACGTCACGTTCCAGCCCGACTACACCGGCAGCTCCATCGCCCTGACCCCGGACTTCTTCGCCGCGGTCACCGACAACGCCCCGGTCACGCTCACCTTCCACTTCTGGAGCGGCGAGAAGGTCACCTACCAGGTGACCCGCTCGGGCAGCACCGTCACCGGCACCACCGCCTGATCGACCGCCAGCAGGCTCGCGGGCCCGGTCCCACCCACGCTCGCCGTGGACGGGGGCCGGGCCCGCGAGTCGGCGCGCCGACCGGAGGAGGACGGTCCGCGCGCCCGTGGTGGGTCGTTCGGCCGGCGGTGGACTCAGCCGCCGGCGGTGACGGAGGTGGCGGTCATGGCGTTGTCCGTGAGCGCGCCGCCCTGCACCGTCACCTTCTGGCCGCTCTTGAGCGCCGACAGCTTGCTGGCCTTCGTGGTCCGTACAGCGGTGTCGTCGGTGGTGCGGACCGTGACCACGGTGCCGTCGGCGGTCTCGACGTAGAGGGTGTCACCGTCGACGAGCGTCACCGTGCCGGTGGTGGTGCCCGCCGTCGCGCTCGCGCTCGGCTGCCCGGCCTGCCCGGTCAAGCCCTGGCCGCGGCCCATCCCGGCCGCCCCGCTGGGCAGGCCCGCCGGGAACCCCCCGGAGCGTGCCGCACCACCGGTCGCCGCCGGCTCGCCCCACCTCTGCTGCACCTGCACCCCGCCGAGGAAGCCGGCGACGACGAGCACGAGCGCGCCGAGGACCAGCGTGCCCCGGTTCCACCATCGGCGCGGGGCGGCCGCGGCCAGCGCGGCGGTGAGGTCGTCGTCGGGTCCCGCGGCGGTCGGCGACGCGACGGCGCGGTCGTCGTCCGGCTCCGCCGGCCCGCCCGGTGCCGAGGCGCCGCCGCCGACCCGGGCGAAGACGACGGTGTCGCTGTTGTCCATGTTCGGTCCTTGCCTGTCGGACATGCTGGCCTACTCGTAGCGCAGGGCGTCGATGGGACGCAGCCGGGCCGCCCGGGCGGCCGGCAGACCGCCGAAGAAGAGGCCGATCGCGATGGAGACGCCGAGGGCCAACGCGACGGAGCTGGGCACGATCACGGGCCGGACACCGACGATGGTGAACCGGGAGCCGAGCAGCGCGGCGGCCACCCCGAGCGCCCCGCCGAGGAGGCTCAGCAGCGTCGCCTCGATCAGGAACTGGGTCAGCACGGTCCGACGGCGGGCGCCGAGCGCCTTGCGGATGCCGATCTCCCGGGTCCGTTCGGTGACGGTCACGAGCATGATGTTGGTGATCCCGATGCCGCCGACCAGCAGGCTGATCGCGGCGACCGCGCCGAGCAGCGTGGTGAAGGTGTCGGCGGTCTCGGTCTGGGTCTGCAACAGCTGCGCGGCGTTCTGGATCCGGTACGGCGCGCTGCTCGACCCGGTCGTCGTGGGCAGCCGCTGGGCGAGCACCGCGGAGATCTGGTCCTGCACGGCGTCCACCTCACCAGGGTCGGCCGCCTCGACGAGGATCGAGCTGATCGGCCCGTACCCGGTGAGGACCTCCCGTACGGCGCTCAGCGGCGCGACGGCGGTGTCGTTGGCGTCCTGGAACCCGGTCGAGGACTTCGCCGCGAGCACCCCCACCACGGTGAACAGCGCGCCGCCGACGGTGACCTGCCGGCCGATCGGGTCGACGCCGGTGAACAGCTCGTCGGCGACGGTCTGCCCGATGACGACCACCCGGTGGGCCTGCGCCTCGTCGTCGGCGGTGAACGCGGCGCCGTCGGCCACCGGCGAGTTGGCCGCGGTGAACCAGCTCGGCCGGGTGCCCACGAACTGCGACACCTCGTGGTCGGCACCCTCGTACGTCACCGTCGTGGAGGTGCTGGCCAGCGGGGACACCGAACGGACGCCGGGGGCGAGCACCGGGTCGGCGAGCGCGTCGGCGACCTCGACGGTCAGGCCGCCCGTGCCCGAGCTCCGGTTGGTGCTGGTGACGGTGAGGGTGTTGGTGCCCAGCGCCTCGATCCGGCTGGTGATCGCCTGGGCGGAGCCGTTGCCCACGGCGACCAGCAGGATCACCGCCGCGACGCCGATGAGGATGCCCAGCATGGTCAGCGCCGAGCGCAGCTTGTTGGCGGCCACGCCGCGCAGGGCGAACCGGATGGTCTCGGTGACGGTCATCGGGCGGCCCCCGCCGCATGCCGGCCGGTGAGGTCCTGGCGCTCGTCGGAGCGGACCCGGCCGTCGAGGAGCCGGATCAGCCGCCGGGCCCGGTCGCCGACCTCCGGCTCGTGGGTGATCAGGACGATCGTCCGGCCGGCGGCGTTGAGCTGGTCGAACACCGCCAGGATGTCCTCGGTGGAGCGGCTGTCCAGGTTTCCGGTGGGCTCGTCGGCGAGCACCAGCGCGGGTTCGGTGACCAGCGCGCGGGCGACCGCGACCCGCTGCTGCTGCCCGCCGGAGAGCTGGTTGGGGAAGTGGCCGGCGCGGTCGGCCAGCCCCACCGCGTCCAGCGCGGCGAGCGCCCGCCGCCGCCGCTGCGCCGCCCGCACGCCCGCGTACGCCAGCGGCAGTTCGACGTTGGCGACCGCGCTGGTGCGCGGGATCAGGTTGAACGCCTGGAAGACGAAGCCGATGAGCCGGTTGCGCACCAGGGCGAGCTGCCGGTCCGCCAGGCGTCCGACGTCGACGCCGTCGAGCAGGTAGCTGCCGCCGGAGGGCACGTCGAGGCAGCCGATGATGTTCATCAGGGTGGACTTGCCGGAGCCGGACGAGCCCATGATGGCGACGTAGTCGCCGGCGTCCACCGTCAGCGACACCCCGCCCAGGGCGTGCACGGCGGCGGGGCCCTCCCCGTACACCTTGGTCAGCGCGCGGACGTCCAGGACCGGACGGCGCGGCGAGGTCCGGGGCTGCATCAGCGGGTCCCGGTGCCGGTGCGGGGGCCGCCCTGTCCCCCGGCGGGGGCGCCGCCCCCGCCGGTCAGGCCCCCGCCGCCGGGGAAGCCGCCACCGCCGGTCAGGCCGCCGCTGCTGCTGCCGGAGGTGGTGCTCTCGGGCAGCACGACCCGGTCCCCCTCGGTGAGCCCGGAGGTGATCTCGTAGGACTGGTCGCCGGCCAGACCGACCTGCACCCGCCGGGTCTCCTGCCCGGTGTCGGTGAGCACGGTGACGGTCCGCCGGTCGCCGCTGCCGCTCACCGCAGCCGAGTTGACCAGGAGCACGTCCTGGGCCGTGCCGGTCACGACGGCCACCTGCACGGTCTGCCCCGGCCGGGCGCCGGTGGGCAGCTCGGCGACGCTGACGGTCACCCCGTAGGTGACCACGTTGTTGGAAGTGGTGGCCTGCGGGTCGATCGCCTCCAGCTCGCCGGTGGCGGTGGCACCGTCCAGGGCGTTCCAGGTGACCGTGGCCGCCTGTCCCGCCTTGAGCCGGGTGGCGTCGGACTCGGCGATGGCGGCGGTGACCTGGAGCTTCGACAGGTCGGCGATGTCGACGAAGCCGGAGGAACCGCTCGACGACCCACCGGAGGACGACCCCGACGACCCCGACGAACCGGAGGAACCCGACGAGCCCCCGGACGAGCCGCCGACGGTGCCGTTGACGGCGACCACGGTGCCGGCCATCGGCGCGGTGAGCCGGGTGCCGGCCACCGCGGCCTCGGCCTCGTCGACGGCCAGCTCGGCCTGGGTGACCTCGTTCTCCGCCGTGGAGGTGTCGGAGCCGGCGTCCTGCGCCCGGTCCAGCGCATCCTCGGCGGCATCCAGGTTCGCCCGGGCCACGTCGAGGTCGCGTTGGGCGTCGGCCGGATCGACCTTGGCCAGCAGCTGCCCCTTGGTCACCTTCTGGCCGACAGTCACCGCGACCGAGGTGACCGTCCCGGCGGTGGCGAAGCTGGCGGTGGCGGTGGAGGCGCTCTCCAGCGAACCGTCCGCCGTGACCGTCGCGGTGACCGTGCCCCGGGAGACCTGGACCGTCCGGGTGCCGCCGGTCGCCCCGGCCTGCGCCGAGGAGTCCCCGCGCACGGAGAGCCAGGCCCCGGCGCCGCCGCCGACCAGCAGCAGGGTCAGGGCGGCGTTGACCGCCACAGGAGGCCGGCGCAGGGCGGCCGGCAGGCGTGCACGCATGCCAGGGATCCTGGCGGCCCAGCCTCGGAGGACCTTCGACGCCACCTCAGAGCTGGCTCGGAATCGGCGCCGGCCGGGAGCCGGGGTCGTGCTGGCCGGCCGGCGCGTCGCGGGCCGGCGGCGTCGGCCCCTCGCCCTGCGCCGGGGAGCCGGCGGCGGGCAGCAGTACGCGGAAGGCGGTGCCCGCGCCGGGGGCCGTGTCCAGCTCGATCCAGCCGCCGTGGGCGTACGCGATCGACGCCGCGATGCTCAGCCCGAGCCCGGAGCCGCCGCCGTCGCCCCGCCCCCGGCTCGGGTCGGCGCGGTAGAGCCGTTCGAAGACCCGGGTGGCGTGTTCGACGGGGATGCCCGGGCCGTCGTCGTGCACCTCCAGCACCGCGAGCGCGCCGGTGGGCCGGGCCGGTGCCGGGCCGGACCGGACCAGCGCACCTCCCCGGAGCGCCGGCAGCGGGGAGTCGACCACCGACGCGGCGACCCGGCCGATGCGGACGGTCACCCGCGCGCCCGGCCCGGTGTGCTGCATGGCGTTGCCGAGCAGGTTCGCGGCGACCTGACGCAGCCGGTGTTCGTCGCCGAGCACGGTCGGCGGCTCGAACGTCTCGTCGTCCTCGGCGAGGGTGGTCAACCGGATCCGCCGCCCCGGGGCCCGGGCGTGCGCGTCGCGGATGGTGTCGGCGGCGACCTCCAGCAGGTCGACCGGGCGCAGCACCGGGGTGCGGTGCCGGTCCAGCCGGGCGAGCAGGAGCAGGTCCTCGACGAGCACTCCCATCCGGGCGGCCTCGGCCTCGATGCGGCCCATCGCCTCCGCCAGCCGCGGGCCGGGCGGGGCGCCGCCGCGGCGGTACAGCTCGGCGAAGCCCCGGATCGAGGTCAGCGGGGTGCGCAGTTCGTGCGAGGCGTCGGCAACGAACTGGCGCAGCCGGCGGTCGGCTGCGGCCCGGGCGGTCATCTCCGTGCCGATGCGGTCCAGCATGAGGTTCACCGCGGCGCCGAGCCGGCCGGGCTCGGTGTGCGGGTCGGTGTCGTCCAGCCGGCGGGCCAGGTCGCCGCCGGTGATGCCCGCGACGACGCGTTCCATCCTGGTCAGCGGACGCAGCCCGAGGCGGACCACGAAGGCGGCGAGCAGGCCGAGCACGACCAGCACGCTGCCGGTCACCGCGACGTCGATGACCATGAGCCGATCGACGGTCCGCTCCGCCTCGGCCAGGGACGCGCCGAGCACCACGACCTCCCCGCCGTCGCCGGCGGACACCGCCAGCAGCCGCCACCCGTCGCCGTCGCCGTCGACGGTGTACGGGCGTCCGTCCCGGGCCCGCGCCGCCACCTCGGCCAGCGGGCCGGGATCGGGTGCGCCGGCCGTCGGCGTGCTGCTGCGCTCGGCGTCCCGGGTGCCGTCGGCCAGGTAGTGGACGACCAGCTGGTCGGGGCCGAGCCGGGCCAGCCGGCCGGGGTTGCGCGGCCCGGCCGGAGCGTCGTCGCCGGTGGAGGACCCGGCCGCGGTGCGCGGGGCGTCGGCGAACGGCCGGGCCTGGCCGGTGAGCTGCTGGTCGACCCGTTGCAGCAGGTACCCGCGCAGCAGGACCAGGCCGGCGGCGTTCGCCCCGAGCAGGGCGAGCGTGGCGAGGATCCCGACCAGGAGCACGAGCCGGGAACGCAGCGTCCAGTGCGCCCAGGGACGGACCGGCCGGCGGCTCACGCGTCGCCGCGCGGCAGCCGCAGCGTGTACCCCACTCCGCGTACGGTGTGGATCAGCGGCGGACCGAGCCGATCGATCTTGCGCCGCAGGTAGTAGACGTACGACTCGACGATGCGCCCGTCCCCGCCGAAGTCGTAGTTCCACACCCGGTCGAGGATCTGCGCCTTGCTCACCACCCGCCCCGCGTTGGCGAGCAGGAAGTGCAGCAGCCGGAACTCCGTCGGCGACAGGTCGACCGGTCGCCCGGCCCTGCGCACCTCGTGCGCGTCGTCGTCGAGTTCCAGGTCGGCGTAGCGCAGGGCGGCCGGGGGCGGGGGTGCCGGCGGCGCGGCCGGGGACGGCTCCGGGTGGCTACGCCGCAGGATGGCCCGGATGCGCAGCACCACCTCCTCCAGGCTGAACGGCTTGGCCACGTAGTCGTCCGCGCCGACGACCAGCCCGGTGACCCGGTCGTCGACGGTGTCCCGCGCGGTGAGGAAGAGCACCGGCACCGGGCGACCGGCCGCCCGCAGCCGGCGGGCGACCTCGAAGCCGTCGAGGTCGGGCAGCATCACGTCGAGGACCACCAGATGCGGGTCGAACTCCTCCACCAGGGCCAGCGCCGCCCGGCCGCTGGCGGCGACCCTGGTCTCGTACGCGACGAGCCCCAGGGTGACCGCGAGCAGCGTGGAGATGTTCGGTTCGTCGTCGACCACGAGCACCCGGGCGGCGCACGCGCCGTCGAGGGCCGTCGCGGTCCGCCCGGTCGGTGGCCGGAGAATGTCGGTAGGCACTGCCACTGCCTACCGGACGGGTCTCCACGCCCACTGTGCCGAACCTGTGATCCCGCTGTCACCAGGCCCGCTGTCACCAGGAGCGGAGCACCAACTCACCGACGGTGAGGCCGGAGGTGATCTCGGTGTACTGACCACCGCGCAACCCGATGGTGACCGTGCGTGTCGCACCCTCGACGCCCACCCGGACGGTCCCGGTGCGGTCGGCGACCTCGTGCACCGCCGTGGAGGGCACCCGCAGCGCGTCCTGCGCCGCTGCGGTCTGCACGGTGACCGCGGCGCTCTGCCCGACGAGCAGGTCCTGGGGCGCGTCGGCGAAGGAGAGCACGACACCGTAGCGGACCAGGGTGCCGTCGCTGCTGCCGACGGGGTCGACCTGGACGACGGTCGCCGGGAAGGTGCTGTCGGGCCGGTCGGGGAGGGTGAGCGCGGCGCTCTGCCCGACGGCCAGGGCCACCGCGTCGGCCTCGGGGAACTTGGCCTCGACCTGCATGGCGAACGTGTCGGCGAGGGTGATGAAGGTGCTGCCCCGGCCGACCTCGCTGCCCACCTTCCCCGCGACGGACAGCACGGTGCCACGGATCGGCGCGGTGATCGTGGCACCGGCCAGCGCGTCCTGCGCGTCGGCGAGGCTGGCCTCGGCCTGGTTGACCCGCCGCTGCGCCTGCAGGATCGGGTCGGTGCCCCCGCCGCTGGCGGAACAGGAGCCGCCCTGGGTGGACGCCGACGGGCGTGCCGACCCGCCGCCGGTGGCCGTCGGGCCGGACGTCGGGCCGGCGGTGGTGGGCGAGGCGGAGGGGGTCGGGGAGCTGGCGGAGGCGGTGGGCGTCGGCGTGATGGCGGTCGCCGTGGGCGAACTCCAGGCGACCGGTCGCACGCCGGAGCCGGAGCTGCCGGTCGAGCAGTCCGACGTCGCCGCGTCGTCCGCCGACTCGCGTGCCTGGGTGAGCGTGTCACGCGCCTCGGCCAGGTCGGCCTCGGCCTCGTCCACCGCCTCGGCGGCGGTGGCGACGTCCTCGTCGGCGACGGCGGCCAGCCGCTGCCCCGCCCGCACCACGTCGCCCGCCCGCACGGAGACGGTCTGCACCGTTCCGGCGACGGTGAAGCTCAGGGCGCGGGTGGTCGCCGGCGCGACGGTGCCCGAGGTGGCCACCTCGACGGCGACAGCGCCCCGGTCGACGGCCACGGTGGCCGGCCGGGCGGTCGTCGGCTCGGCGGTCGTGGTCAGGGCCCACGCGCCGCCCGCACCGAGCAGGAGCAGGGCGACGCCGCCCGCCACGCCCCGGCGTACGCGCCGGGTACGCCACCGTCGTTTCAGGCCGTCTCCCATGGGTGGCCAGTCTGCACACCCCTGCTCGTCGCCGGCTCGGCCTCAGCTCGGAGTTGACTGGGAACGGCCGGGCTCGGGCGGTCGGATTCCGAGCCAACTCCGAGCCAGGGCCGAGCCGCCGGTGAGGTGGCCCCGGTTACCTGGATGGGCCCCTTACCTGGACGGGCCCCGGAGAAGGTCGAGGAGTTCGCATGTCGCTGTCTGGAAAGGGCCGCCTGTTCGCGGCCACGCTTACCGTCGTCGCCCTGTCACTGTCGGCCGCCTGCAGCGGCTCGGACGACGCGGCCACGTCGGCCGGCGACAGCGCGCAGAGCAGCCAGAACGGCTTCGCCGCGTACCAGGAATGCCTGCAGGACAACGGCGTCACCCTGCCGTCGGCCGGCGCGGGCGACGCGCGGCCGTCCAGCGCCCCGACGGCCCGGCCCTCCGGCGATCCCTCCGGTGGCCCCACCGTGCGTCCCTCGGCCCGACCGGACGCCTCGGCGGGCGCGGGACGCGGCGGACCGGGCATGGGACGCCCCGACGGCGTCGACGAGGCCACGTGGGAGAAGGCGCAGGAGGCGTGCGCGTCGGTGCGGCCCAGCGGCGGGCCGGGCGGCGCCGGCGGACCGGGCGCGCGGCCGAGCGGTTCGGGTGCCCCGAACGGCGGGCAGGGCGACGGCCGCAGCGCGGCCTACCGCACCTGCCTGAGCAACCGGGGCGTCGACCCCGACGACCTCGACTCCGACGACACGAAGACGGCGGAGGCACTGTCCGCGTGTGCGGCGGTCAGCCCGTCGCCGGCGTCCTGAGCCGTTTCTTCTGGCCGTCGGGCGCCGCACCCGCCCGGCGGTCAGGAGAGGCGCTCGACCGTGACGGGAAGCAGCCCCCGCATCCGTAGCGTCGTGGTCAGCTCCCGCAGGACCGGCCGGATGGCCCCGTCCCGGCTGCCGGCCAGGTCGGCGGTCAGGTCCAGGCACCACGGGCCACCACCACCGATGCGGCGCAGGTGCCAGGTGAACTCGTCGTCGCCGACCCGGCGACGGGCGACGCCGACGACCCGGGCCCGTGGGTCGGCCACGTCACCGGTGACGGTCATCCGCCCGGTGTCCCGCAGGTGCGCCAGGCCGTCCGGCCCCAGCACGTCGACGAACAGGACCCGGTAGACCCGGGTCGCGTGGAACCCGGCGGTGATCCCGGTGGTGCCGAGGGACAGCGGTGCCGTGGCCAGCGGCTCGGCGTCGTGGAAGTGGCCGCGCAGCGCCCCCTCGTCGGGCAGTTCGCCGCCGCCGAGCTCGCGGTAGGCGGCCCCGCACTCGCGCCGGGTGACGGCGACCACGCGGTTGCGCAGGGCGGCGTCGAGGCGCATGGTCCGGCTGAAGTCCGCCGAGCTCCACCAGCCGCCGTCCTGCGGGGTCCACGCGGCGCTGTGCAGGCGCACCGCCGAGTGGTCCGCCGCGAACACGAACTCCTCGACGACCACGCCCTCCGGCCGGCCGCGCGGCTCGCCGCCGGCCGGGCCCGGATGGACCAGGTAGTAGTCCAGGGCGGTCGACCCACCCTCCCCCACGCTCATCGCGCCATTGTGGACCCCGCGGCCGCCCCGTCCGGGCCGACCCGCCGCCCGGCACCCGACGGGTCGGCGCGGGCCGACGGATCGGGCCGGACGGTGTCCGCGTTGCCGTACCCGGTGCAGGGTCAGCCCTCCAGGCACCGGCGCACGGCGGCGACCAGCCGGTCGCCCCGCTCGTCGTCCACCCCGCCCATCTGGTTGACCACGTACGCGAAGCCCACCTCGTGGGCGTCGTCGCCGAAGGCCACGTGGCCGCCCGCGCCGTCGTGGCCGAAGCTGCGCGCGCCCAGCAGCGGCCGGGCCGGCGGGGAGTCCAGCAGGAAGCCGGTCCCCCAGCGCTGCCCCCCGTCCGGCGGCCCGTAGCGCTGCTGGCCCCAGACCCGGGGCGTGGTCGCGTCGTCGACCGACGCGGCGGTGAGCAGGCGCGGGCCACCGCCGACGTCGGACACGGCGGCGGCGTAGAGCCGGGCCAGGCCCTCGGCGGTGCTGACCGCGCCGGCCCCCGGGATCCCGGCGGCCTGGATGACCGGGTCGTTGAAGCTGACCAGGCCCTCGTCGTCGGCCGGGAAGGGATAGGCGCCGTTCATGGTCAGCCCCCGCTCGGCGACCGGGTCCGGGGCCGGCACCGCACCGGGCGGCGGCGCCAGCATCCAGGCCACCGCGGCACGCGCGGCGTCGGGAAGGCCGATCCAGGTACGCAGGCCGAGCGGGTCGGCGAGCGCGGCGCGGAAGAACGCGCCGGGCAGTTGCCCGGTGACCCGGCGGATCACCTCGCCGACCAGCCAGCCGTAGGTCATCGCGTGGTAGCTGTGCGCGGTGCCCGGCGGCCAGAGCGGCGGCTGCGCCTCGATCGCCTCGATCACCGGCGTCCAGGCGACCACGTCCGCGCGGGTCAGCGGCCGGTCCAGGGCCGGCAGGCCGGCCTGGTGGGTGAACAGCCAGCGCACCGGGATCCCGTCCTTGCCGTGCTGGCCGAACTCGGGCCAGTACCGGGTGACGGGGGCGTCCAGGTCGAGGCGGCCCTGCTGGACCAGCAGGTACGCGCAGACCGCCAGGATCCCCTTGGTGCAGGAGAAGACGACCGCCGGGGTGTCGGCGGCCCACCGGCGGCCGGAGCGCGGGTCGGCGAGCCCGCCGTACAGGTCGACGACCTTGCGGCCCCGCACGTAGAGGGCGACCGCGGCGCCCACGTCGCCGCGCGCGGTGAAGTTGTCCCGGAAGACGTCGACGACCGGGCCGAAGCCCTCGTCGGCGTCGCCGTGGACCGGTGCAGGCGTCGTCACGCGCTATCCCTTCAGCGATCCCTGGATGAGGGCCTTGATGAACTGGCGTTGGAAGATCAGGAACACGATGAGGGTGGGGGTGAGGATGAGCAGGGAGCCGGCGCACAGCAGCACCAGATCCGTCCCCCACTGCCCCTGGAACGCCCCGAGCGCGCCGGCCATGGTGCGTTTCGTGGCGTCGTCGACGAGCACGATGGCGAGCAGGAACTGGTTCCAGGTCCACAGGAACAGCAGGATGGTCAGCGACGCGATGGCGGGCCGCGCCAGCGGCACGTGGACGCGCCAGAACAACTGCCAGGTGTTGCTGCCGTCGACCCGCGCCGCCTCGGAGAGCTCCTTGGGCACGGTGGCGAAGTGCGCCCGCATCCAGAACACCGAGAACGGCATGTACAGGCCGATCAGCGGCAGGATGATCGCCCACCGGGTGTTGAGCAGGCCGAGGTCGCGCATCTGGTAGTACAGCGGGGTGACCACGGCCTCGAAGGGCAGGGTCAGGCCGAGCAGCAGCAGGCCGAAGGCGATCCGGCCGCCGGGCACCCGCAGGTGGCCCAGCCCGAATCCGGCCATCGTGGCGATGACCACGCCGATCGGCACGACCCCGACGACGATCAGCAGGCTGGAGCGCAGCAGCGCGCCCATGTTGGCGGCGGTGAACGCGTCGGCGAAGTTGCCCCACTGCGGGTCCGCCGGCCAGGCCAGTCCGGTGGGGACGGTGCCGCGCGGCTGCAACGCCGCCGACAGCATGCTCAGGAACGGCAGCAGCGTGACGACGACCAGCGCGATCAGGAAGATCCGGCCGGTCAGTCGCTCGCTGCGGCTGGTGAGGTTCATGCCTTGTCCTCCCGGGTCAGCCGCTGGATCGGCAGCACGCAGGCCAGCACCAGCACCATGAGCACCACCGACAGCGCGGAGGCCAGCCCGACCTGCCGCTGGGAGAAGGCGAGCCGGTAGATCTCCAGGCCGGGCACGGTGGTCTGGATGCCGGGGCCGCCGCTGGTGGAGATGTAGACGATGTCGAAGCTGGCCAGGGCGGCGATGATGGTCACGGTCAGGCAGACACCGACCTCCTGGCGCAGGCTCGGCAGGGTGACGGCGAAGAACTCCCGCACCGGTCCGGCGCCGTCGATGCGGGCCGCCTCGTACAGCGCCGGGTCGATCTTGCTCATGCCGGTGACGAGCAGGATCGTGCACAGGCCGAGCATCACCCAGGTGCCGATCACGCCCACCGCGGGCAGCGCCGTGTCGAACTCGCCGAGCCAGGCCCGGGTGACCCCGCCCAGGCCGACCGCCCGCAGCACCTGGTTGACCAGGCCGTCGGTGGACAGCAGCCAGCTCCACGCGATGCCGGCCGCGACGAGGGGGATCACCTGCGGCAGGAACAGCACGGTACGCACCACGGTGCCGAACGGGCCGCCGCTCATCCGGCGCACGAGGCTGGCGACCAGCAGCCCGAGGGCGACCGGGACGAAGCTGAAGAAGACGATCAGGACGAACGCGTTCCCGATGATCTTCAGCAGGTCGCTGTCGGTGAACACGGTCAGGTAGTTGGTCAGCCCGACCCACTCGGCCTGGCCGATGCCGTTCCAGCGGTACAGCGAGTACTGCATCGTGAGCAGCAGCGGACGCAGCACGAAGAACCCGTACATGAGCAGGGCCGGCAGGACCCACAGCCAGCCGAGCCACCCGGCCGTGCGGCCCCGCCGCCTCCGGCGGGGCCGCACGGGTGACTGCCGGTCCGCGCCGCCGGTCGGGACACCAGCGGCGGTGCCGCCGACGGCAGCGGTCATCGGGACAGTTCCTTCTCGTACTCGGCCTGGACCGCCTTCACGTACCCCTCGGGGGTCTGCTGCCCGGCGATCAGCTTCTGCAGCTCGGGGGTGATCGCCGCGGCGAAGATGCCGCCGGTGGCGTTCGCGGTGAAGTCGACCGCGCCGTTCTCCGCGCCGAGCTGCTGCGACGCCTTGAGCGTCTCGGCCAGCACGGTGCCCTCGGTGACGGGCGGCAGGGACAGCTCGGCGGGACCGCCGGGGCTGGACCCGCCGACCTTCACGGAGATCTCCCGGGCCTTGGCGTCGGTGTGCGCCCAGTTCAGGAAGTACGCGGCGGCGTCCGGGTTCTTGGCCCGGGCACCGATGCCGAAGGTGTTCGGCGCGGACATCGCGACGTGCTTGCCGCCGGCGGCCTCGGTCGGGAACAGGAAGAAGCCCGCGTTGCCGGCCATGTTCTTGTCGAGGTTGCCCGACTCCCAGTCGCCGTTGAACATGAACAGGCCGCCGCCCTTGGTGAAGTCGCCGACCATGGTGGCGTAGTCCAGGGCGTTGGCGTCCTTGGTGAAGTAGCCGGCCTTGGCCCACCGCTGGATGGTCTCGGTGGCCTTCAGCGCGGCGGGGGTGTCGAAGGTGGCACCGGGCTTCTGGAAGATCCAGTCCGCGATCTGGGCCGGGTCGCCGAACTGGTTCTGCAGCGCCTGGTGCGGGAAGTTGATGCCCGCGGTGTTCTTGTTGAACTGCACGATCGGCTGCACGCCGGCGGCCTTGGCCTTGGCCAGCAGCTCCTCGAACTCGGCGACGGTGGCCGGGGGCTCGGTCATGCCGACCTGCTGGGCCAGCTTCTTGTTGTAGAACACCCCGGTCACGCTGTAGCCGAGGCCCAGCCCGTAGAGCGAGCCCGAGCCGCGCACCTTGCCGCCGTCGGCCAGCCGGAGCTGGACGAGCTGCGAGGCGGGGAACTTGTCCCAGCCGTAGGCCGCGACGTAGGGGTCGAGGTTCTTCAGCAGGTCGTCCTTGACCAGGTCGACCATGGTGGGCAGGCGGATGATGTCGGGCGCGTTGTCCGAGGCGAGCACCCGGGGCGCGTTCTCCGTGATCACCGTGAACTGGTCCTCGCGGATGTTGAACTTCACGTTCGGGTGCTGCTTGGTGAACTCGTCGGCCAGCGCCTTGACCAGCGGGAAGCCGGTCTCCGCGTACAGCTCCAGGGTGATCGGCCCGGTGCCGAGTTCGGTGCTGACGGGTGCGTCGGACCCGGTCGACGACGGCTGGTCCGACCCTGGTGCGCTACACGCGCTGATCACCAGGCCGGCGGCCAGGGCCGGCACCAGCAGTGCCAGGCCGCGCCGCGAGAACCTGGTCGAGAAATCCGGCACGTCAACCACTCCTTGATTTCAACGCCGCGTCACGCCGCCCGGCGGGCCGGCGCGCACCGGCCCCGACCGTGTTCGTGCCGGGACCGGGCGGCCCGCCCTGCGGGTCGCGACCGAGCCGGTCGACATGATCACGGGGAGGGTCGAGGTGCCCTTCCGCACGACCGAACGGCGCAGCTAAAATGATTTAGCAGAGCATGCGCGCGGCGCTCCGAACCTGTCAAGGACGAGTTCGCAACGACTCGGAAACGGCTGGTTCACACGTCCCGCGGCCCGTCACCCACCCACCGGGGTGGCCCTCGTGACCCGCGCATGATGATGTGACGGGGCGGCGCCGGACGCGCCGCGGTGATTCGGAGGAGTCATGGGCCGCAACAGAGCAACCCTGGCCGATGTCGCGCGGCTGGCCGGACTGTCGAAGACGGCCGCCTCGATGGTGCTCAACGGGCGGGAGGGGACCCGGCTGTCCGCGGAGGCCCACCAACGCGTCTTCGCCGCCGCCGAGGAGCTCGGGTACCGGCCCAACATGGCCGCGCGCAGCCTGCGCACCCGCAAGACGGCCACCATCGCGTTCGTCTCCGACATCGTCGCCACCACCCGGTTCGCCGGTGACCTGATCCGGGGCGCGCTGGACGCCGCCCGGGAACGGGACCACGTGCTGCTGATCACCGAGACCCAGGGCGACGCGGCGTTCGAGCGGTACGCCATCGAGGCGATGCTCGACCGCCAGGTCGACGGCGTCGTCTACGCGGCGATGGCCACCCGCCGGCTCACGGTGCCCCCCGCCATCCTCGGCGGCCCGGTGGTGCTGCTCAACGCCGTCAGCCCCGACGAGCGGCCCTGCGTGCTACCCGACGACGAGCAGGCGGCCGTCGCCCTCGTCGAGGCCCTGCTCGCGCACGGCCACCGCGACCGCATCGCGTTGATCGGCCGCAACCGCCTCAAGGAGGGCGATCCCGAGGTCTCCATCGCCGCGCCGGCCCGCCTGCGCGGGATCCGCGCCACCCTCGCCGCGGCCGACGTCGGACTGCTCGCCGAGTGCTTCTGCGCGGAGTGGCTGCCGGAGCACGGGTATGCCGCCATGCGCAACCTGCTGTCCCGCTCGCCCCGGCCGACGGCGGTCGTCTGCATGAACGACCGGCTGGCCTTCGGGGCGTACCAGGCCCTCGGCGAGGCCGGCCTGGCCATCCCCGAGGACATCTCCGTCGTCTCGTTCGACGACGATCCCATCGCCGCCTGGCTGCGCCCCGGCCTCACCACCGCCGCCCTGCCGCACGAGCGGATGGGCCGTCGCGCCGTGGAGCTCGTGCTCGACGGGGGCGACGCCGGGCCGTCGTACGTCCCCATGCCGCTGCGCCGCCGCCGGTCCGTCGCCGCGCCGGCCGCCGGCGTCCCCGCGCCGAGGCGGGCCCCGGCGTAGACCGGTGAGCGCCGCCACCGCCGGCCGAGGTGGTTGCTAAACCGATTCACTGATAGGTTGCCGGCCATGCTGCGATTGCCGGACCACTGGGTGTGGGACAGCTGGTACGTCCAGGACGACGACGGCCGGTGGCACGTGTTCTTCCTGCGCGCCTCCCGGGCCCTGCACGACCCCGAGCGCCGCCACCACCGGGCGTCGATCGGGCACGCCGTCTCCACCGACCTGCGCTCCTGGACCCTGCTCCCCGACGCGCTCGTGCCCGCCGACGCGCCCGCCTGGGACGACCTGGCCACCTGGACCGGCTGCACCGTCCGCGGCCCCGACGGGCGGTGGCACCTGTTCTACACCGGCGTCGGACGCGCCGAGGGCGGCCTCGTCCAGCGCGTCGGGCTGGCCGTCTCCGACGACCTGACCACCTGGCACCGGCACGGCGACGGCCCCCTCGTGGAGGCCGACCCGACCTGGTACGAGCTGCTCGACCGGGACGCGTGGTACGAGCAGGCCTGGCGCGACCCCTGGGTCTTCGCCGACCCCGACGGCGACGGCTGGCACATGCTCGTCACCGCGCGCGCCAACCGGGGCCCGGCCGGCGGGCGGGGCGTCATCGGGCACGCCACCTCACCCGACCTGGTCACCTGGACCGTCCGGCCGCCGCTGTCCGCGCCCGCCGGCTTTGGCCACCTGGAGGTGCCGCAGGTCGCCGTCGTCGACGGCCGGCCCCTCCTGCTGTTCTGCACCAACGCCGTCGCGGACCCGCGCCTGCGCGACCACCGGATCTGGGTGGCGGACGCGCCGAGCGTGCGCGGCCCCTGGGACGTGGCCGCCGCGCGCCCCGTCCCACACCCGCACCTTTATGCGCCCCGCCTGGTCCCCGACGGCGACCGGGGGTGGGCGCTCATCGGCTTCCTCGACCGGGTCGACGGCGCGTTCGTCGGTGAACTCACCGACCCCGTGCCGTTCCGCCTCCCGCAGGCCGACCCGTCACCCGCCGAGCCGGCCGTCACCGGGCGGTAGCCGTCCCGGCGGGCGGTGACCCGCCGGGACGGCCGGCCGTCAGGAGGCCGCCTGCGCCGGCACGGCGTCGTCCGCGCCGGCCTCGGCGTCGCCGGCCGGGCGGTCGCGGACCATGGTCAGCACCGCCACCGCGAGCAGGACCGTGATCACGGTGCTGATCGCCCCGACGAGGTTGAGGCCGCCGGTGAAGGCGTCCCGGGCGGCGGCCAGCAGCGCCGCGCCCGCGTCGCCGGGCAGCTGCTGCGCCGCGGCGACGGCCGCGGCGAGGGTGTCGCCCGCGGCCGAGCCCTCGGGGGCGGTGAACTGACTGCGGTAGACGATCGCGCCGACGCTGCCCAGGATGGCGACGCCGAGCGCCATGCCCAGCTCGGTGCTGGTCTCCGACACGGCGGAGGCGGAGCCCGCCTGCTCGGGGGGCGCCGACCCGACGACGATGTCGGTGCCCAACGCGATGAGCGGGCCGCCACCGGCGTAGACGAGCAGGAAGCCGACCACCAGCTGGGTGAGGCCGCCCTGGCTGTCGAGCAGGGCGAGCATCAGGTGCCCGACCGCCGAGACCGCCAGGCCGGCGGCCACCACCCGGGCCGGCGCGATCTTCCCCGCCAGCACCGGCGACAGCATGGACGTGACGATCAACGCGAGCGCCGCCGGCAGCAGCCAGAGCCCGGCCCGCAGCGGCGAGAGCCCGACGACGAGTTGCAGGTACTGCGTCACGAACAGGTACGTCCCGCCGGCGATGAGCATGCTGAACAGCATCGCCACGAGGGCCGTGGCCAGCGGGCGGTTGCGGAACAGCCGCAGGTCGATCAACGGGCTGGCCAGGGCACGCTGCCGGCGGACGAAGAACACCCCGACGACCAGGCCGGCGACGACGGCGAGCAGCGGCAGCGGGCCCGCGTCCTCCTTGGCCAGCTCCTTCAGGCCGTAGATGATCGGCAGGATCGCGGCCAGGGACAGCGCCACGCTGGCCAGGTCGAGCCGGCCGGCGTCGGCGTCCCGGTACTCCGGCAGCAGCCGCGGCCCGGCCACCAGCAGCACGGCCATGATCGGCACGTTGAGCAGGAACACCGAGCCCCACCAGAAGTACTCCAGCAGCGCGCCCCCGACGACGGGGCCGAGCGCGATGCCGACGGAGAACATGGTGACCCAGACCGCGATGGCGACGCCCCGCTGGCGCGCGTCCTGGAACATGTTGCTGATCAGCGCGAGGGTGGAGGGCATCAGGGTGGCCCCGGCGACGCCCAGGGCGGCGCGCGAGGCGATCAGCATGGCCGGCGTGTCGGCGTACGCGGCGACCACGGAGGCCACGCCGAACGCGGCGGCGCCGATCAGCAGCAGCCGCCGCCGGCCGATCCGGTCACCGAGGGTCCCCATGGTGACCAGGAACCCGGCGATCATGAAGCCGTAGATGTCGATGATCCACAGCATCTGCGGGGCGCTGGGCAACAGGCTCTCGCTGATGTGCGGCACCGCGAGGTGCAGGACGCTCATGTCGATGGAGAGCAGGAGCGTCGGCAGCGCCAGCACTGCCAGGCCGAGCCATTCCCGGGGGCCCGCCCGGTGCTGCGGTTCGATCGTGGTGCTCAATGTGGATCCTTTCTTCATGTGTCGCCGGACGGGGGAAACAGTGGGTCGTCAGGTGCGTGACCACCGCCTCGGCGACGTATGGCTCGTACAGGTAGAAGTGGCCGCCGGTGAACAACCGGCGGGCGAAGGGCCCCGTCGTCTCCAGCGACCACAGGTGCAGCCGGTCGGCGACGACGATCGGGTCGTCCGCCGCGCCCAACGACAGGATCGGCACGCCGGTGCCGGTGGCCGGCCGCTCGTAGGTCTCCATGGCCTCCAGGTCGGCGCGGATCGCGGCCAGCGCGGGTCGCACCAGGTCCGCCCGGTGCAGCAGGTCGGGGGCGATGCCGCCGATGTCCACGAGGTGTTCCAGCATTTCGGCGTCGGTGCGCCGGTGCCCGTACGGCGGCTCGCTGGGGAAGCAGGGCGGCTGCCGGGCCGACACGACGAGGTGCCGCGGCGGCAGTCCCGCCCGCTCCATCGCCCGGGTCAGCTCGTAGCCGAGCACGCTGCCGAAGCTGTGCCCGACGATCGCGTACGGCAGGGGGTCCCGCTCGGCGAGCGCCCGGGCAAGGCCGTCGACGAGCGGCTCGACCCGCCGCAGCAGCGGCTCGGCGGCGCGCAGGCCCCGGCCGGGCAGCTGGGCGACCAGGAACTCGACCCCGGCGGGGACGACCCGCGTCCAGGACCGGAACGCCGAGGGCCAGCCGCCGGCGTGCGGCAGCGCCACCAGCCGCGCCCACGGGGCGTCCGGCCCGGCTGCGGCGGCCGGTCGTGCGCCGCCGCCCACCTTCAGCAACCAGGGGTTCATCGTCGTCCTCACGCCAGCAGCGGATGGTGGGCTTCGAGGTGGGCGAGCACGCGGTTCTGGTGCGGTCGCAGGCGCTGCCCCGGCAGGTGCTCCAGCGAGTGCAGGAAGGGATCGGGCGGCTCCGGCAGGCCCGCGAGCGCCGACGCGACGGCCAGCACCAGGGTCGGCTGGTACCACGCCGAGTAGCCGCCCTCGTGGGCCAGGACGATCCGCCCGCCGGTCAGCTCGTCGGCGAGGGCGCACATCCGGGCCGTCATGGCGTGGAAGGTCCGGCTGGTGCACATCATCCGGCCCATCGGGTCGTGGCCGCCCGCGTCGAGGCCGGCCGCCACGAGGATCAGCTCCGGGCCGAAGGCGCGGGCCGCCGGCTCGACCAGCCGGGTCAGCGCCGCCAGGTACGCCTCGTGCCCCGAGCCGGCCGGCAGCGGCACGTTGAGGGTGCGCCCCGCCCCGGCGCCCTCCCCCGTCTCGGTGACCAGGCCCGAGGCGGGCGGGAACAGCCCCTCCTGGTGGATCGAGACGTAGAGGACGTCCGGGTCGGTGTAGAAGGTGCGCTGGATCCCGTTGCCGTGGTGCACGTCCCAGTCGAGCACCAGCACCCGGCGTACGCCGTGCCGCTGGGCCGCCCGCGCGGCGATCGCCACGTTGTTGTAGAGGCAGAGGGCCATCGCCCGGTCGGGCTCGGCGTGGTGCCCGGGCGGCCGGACGAGGCAGTACGCCCGGTCGTGCCGCCCGTCGAGCACGGCTTCGGTGGCCTGCACGCAGGCGCCCACGGCCACCCGGGCGGCGTGGGCGCTGTGGTGGTTGACGTGCGCGTACACCCCGGCGTCGCCGGCACCGAGCGCGGAGGCCGCCTCGACGCGGTCGACGTGCTCGCGGGTGTGCACGAGCAGCAGGGCGTCGTCGCCGGCCGGCGCGGGGGTGACCTGGGTGTAGTGGTCCAGCACCCCGGCCATCCGCACCAGTCCCTCGGCGCGGCGCAGGTCGGGGTCGACGGCGAACTGGCGCAGGGGTTCGATGCCCGGGCCGACCGGCAGGTAGCCCGACCCCTGGCCGGGGTCGTGCCAGAAGCAGACCTCGTGGCTGTACCAGGCGAGATTCGGCATGTGCGACGTCCTTGGCGCTCGGGTCAAAGGGGTGGTCGGGGCCGCGACGCCGACGGGGGGGTGTCGACGCCGCGGCCCGCTCGGGGAGGGCGACCGGTTACGCGGCGACGGCCGCCTGGGCCCGGGTCTGTCCGGTCACCTCGGCGACGCGCCGCAGGTAGTGCTCCCGCTCCTCGGCCGGGGTGTGCTTGGTCCGGAACGTGGAGTCGAGCCAGGCGAGGACCTGGTCCACCTCGGCGGGGCCGAGCGGCCGGTCGCCCAGCTCCTTCTCGAACTCGCGGATGCGGGCCGTGGGCGCGAGGACGCCCTCGGCGTAGCCGGACTCGTCCGGGTTGTGGTTGCGGGTGCAGGCGATGGCCTTCAGGACGGCACCGAAGAACGCCCTGCTGTCGATGTCGCTCACTGTGGTCTCCTCTCGACGGGGTTTCTTCCGCCGGCCGCCCGCTGCGGGCGGCCGGCTACACGGGTGGTGTCGCGACCGGAACGCTCCCGGCTGCCCTCAGGCGATGAGCCCGACCCGCCGGCCGGCGTCGGCGAAGACGGCGACGGCGTGGTCGAGGTCGTCGACGGAGTGGCTGAGGTTGACGATGGTCCGCAGGCGCGGCAGCGCCTTGGGCACGGTGGGATAGACGATGGGTTGGACGAAGATGCCCTCGTGCTGGCAGAGCCGGGCCATCTCCTGGGCCTGGCCGGCGCTGGCGCAGATGATCGGCACCACCGGCGTCACGCTGCCGAGGGTGTCGAAGCCGAGGGCGCGCAGCTGCGCGCGGTACCGGTCGGTGCGGGCCCGCAGCTCGCCGGTGAGGTGCGGGGCCGCCTCCATGACCTCGACGGCCGCCCGCGCGGCGGCCACCTGCATCGGGGTGCCGGCGGCGGAGAACATCCAGCCCCGGGCGTTGTTCTTCAGGGCGAAGATCAGGTCGCTGGAGCCCGCCACGTAGCCGCCGGTGCTCGGCACCGTCTTGGACAGGGTGCCCATCTTCACCGCGATCCGGGCCGGGTCGATGCCGAAGTGCTCGGTGATGCCCCGGCCGGTGGCGCCCAGCACGCCGAGGCTGTGCGCCTCATCGACCATCAGCGGGGCGTCGTGGCGCTCGCAGAGCTCCAGGATGCCGGGCAGGTCGGCGACGTCGCCGTCCATGCTGAACACCGCGTCGGTGACGACCAGCTTGCCGGCGTCGCCCGCCCGGCGCAGGGCCCGCTCCAGGTCGGCCAGGTCGTTGTGGGCGTACGTGATGACGGTCGCGCCGGACAGCCGGTAGCCGTCGAGGATGCTCGCGTGGTTGTAGACGTCGCCGATGACCACGTCGCCCGGCCCGACCAGCGCGCCGACCGTCGCCACGTTGGCCATGTAGCCGCTGGTGTAGACGATGGCGTCCTCGGCGCCGACGAACCGCGCGATCGCCAGCTCCAGCTCGCGGTGCAGGTGCAGGGTGCCGGCGAGCAGCCGGACCCCGTGCGCGCCGGTGCCGTGCCGCTCCAGGGCGCGCTGCGCCTGGTGGTTGATGTAGTCGTGGCCGATGAGCCCCAGGTAGCTGTAGGAGGCGAAGTTGAGGAACCACCGGCCGTCGAACTTGATCCAGGCGCCCTTGGACTCCTCGATGACCGGCTCGTAGAAGTAGTCGTCCCGCGCGATGACGAGCCGGTCGTCCACCGACAGCGCGTCGATGCGCCGGTCGAGGAAGGTGCCGTCCGGGCGGTCGGCGAGCCGGCCGGGCAGCGTGCGGCGGGGAACCGCACCGCCGAGAGGGGCGGCGACGCCGGGCGGCCCGGCGGGCCGGGGCGCGGCCGGCGGGGGTCCGGCCGGGGCCGGGCGGTGGCCGGCGGCGGGGGCCGGCGCGGGCCGCCCGTTCGCCGCCGCCGGGGGCTGCGCGGCGGCGGGCCGCCCGTTCGCCGCCGGGGGCCGTCCGTCGACCGCCGCCGGCTCGGCGGTGCGCCCGGCCGGGCGGCGCACGACCGCGTCGCCGTCGCCGTCACGGAACCGGTCCCAGTCCGGGACGAACCGGTGCGCCGCCGGCCCGCCCGACCCGACGGCCGCGGGCGACGCGGCCGCCACCGGGGGTACGGCGACCGGCGCGGGCGGCCCGGCGGGGCCGGCCGCCGGGGGCGCGGCGGGCGACGCGGGCGGTGCGGGCGGTGCGGGCGCCGTCGTGGTGGCGGCGCGCGGGAGCCCCTCCAGGTGCCGCAGCAGCGCGCCGACGCCGGGGTGGTCGAAGAAGGTGGCCGGGTCGATCTCGACGCCCGCGCCGGCCAGCGCGGCGGAGACCTCGACCGCCATCATCGAGTCCAGCCCCAGGTCCAGCAGGTTGTCCTCGGGCGACACCTCGGCGACGTGCAGGGTCCGCTTCAGGATCGCCGACAGCTCCGGCCACAGCCGGGTGTCGGGAGAGGTCACAGGGGTCGTCATCTCGTCGTCCTTCGGGGTGTCGACTGCGGACAGGACGTAGTTGCCGGGCGGCAGCCCGAGGGTGTGCCGCAGGAGCGCGACGCCGTCGTCGGCGGGCAGCGCCGGGATGCCACGCGCCGCCGCCGCGTCGGCGACCCGCTCACCCATGCCGACGGCCCACAGGCCCCAGCCGAGGCTGTACCAGGCCTCCCCCTCGGCCCGGCGGCGGGCGGCGTAGCCGTCGAGGTAGGCGTTGGCGCAGGCGTACGAGCTCTGGCCGAGGTTGCCGTGCGTCGCCGAGATCGAGGAGAACAGCACCACGTACCCGGGGCGCGCCCGCGCACCGAACGCCGCGTCGAGCGCGTGCACCCCGCCGATCTTCGGGGCGAACACCTCGTCGACGCGCTCGGGCGACAGGCTGCGCGCCAGCCCGTCGCGCAGGACGCCGGCGGCGTGAAAGACGCCGTCGAACGGCTCCGCGTCGGCCAGCGCCGCCGGCAGGTCGCGCACGTCGGCGGCGAGGACCCGCAGGTCGCAGGCGGCGGCGAGCTTGTCCAACCGGTCCCGCGCCGGCCCCTGCGTCGGCACCGTCCGGCCCACCAGCGTGAGGTGGGCGCAGCCCGCGCCGGCCAGGGACTCCGCCACGTGCAGGCCGATGCCGCCCAGCCCGCCGGTGATCAGGAACCGGCCGCCGACCGCCCGCCCCGCCCGCTCGCCCGGGGTGGCGTCGACCGCCGGGTGCGCCGGGGCATACCAGGTGCCGTCGCGCCAGGCCAGCTCCGCCTCACCGTGGCGCACCTCGTCGAGCGTCGGCGGGGGCGTGGCACCGCCGAGGCCGAGGTCGACCAGGCGTACGCGGACCTGCGGGTGCTCGATGCGCAGGGTGCGCGCCAGCCCCCACAGCGCGGTCTGCACCGGCTCGACCGGCTCGCCGCCGGTGACCTGGTGGGCGGCGTTGGTGACGATCGTGAGCGCCGGCATCGGCGGCTGCGCGGCGAGCCGCCGGACCAGGGTGAACACGCCCTGGAGGACGGCGGCGGCCTCGTCGGCGTCCCGCACCCCGCGCGGCGCGACGTAGACCACCTCGGCCGGCGGGGTCTGCGCGCGCGCCCGGTCGACGTGCTCGTCGTGCAGGTCCGTCGGGTCGAGCAGCACGGGCCCGTCGTCGGGCGACCCGCCGGACAGCTCGCGCGACACCAGCCAGGTGTGGCCGCCGGTCGGCTCCGGCTCCGGGGTCGGGGTGACCGGCTGCCAGGTGACGGCGGTGACCGACCCGGCGGGGACCGGCCGGTGCCGGGCCGGTGCCCCCGCCGGGCGGTCGGATCCGCCGGCCCGCCCCGGCGCCTTCAGGATGATCCGGTCCAGTTCGAGCAGCACCTCGCCCTGCTGGTTGCAGACGGTGGCCCGCCCGCGCACCGCACCGCCGGACGCGCCCTGCGGGTCGGTGCGCTCGACCAGCGCCAGGACGGTGCCGGTGACCCGCCGCCGGACGGTGACCCGCCCCACGTACCAGGGCAGGCACCCCCCGGCGGTGCCGTCGTCGAGCATCCCGAGGCACTGGAAGACGCTGTCGAGCAGCGCCGGCGGGACGAGGTGCGGGTCGGTCAGCCCCCCGGACGCGCGGAGCAGGGCCAGCATCCGGCCCGGCCCCCGGTGGGCGGCGCGGATGGCGTGGAAGGTCGGGCCGTACTCGATGCCGCTGCCCCGCCGCCAGTCGGCGACGGCGGCCAGCGGCACCTCGTCGACGCAGCCGGCGCGCAGCTGGGCCACGTCCAGGTAGTGCGGGGGCGGCAGCGCGGAGCGGGTGGCCCGGGCGCGGCTGTGCGGCGTCGGGCTGGACGCGCCCGGCTCCCACGAGCCGAGCGCGCACTCCCCGTCGTCGGTCAGCGTGGTCTCGACCTCGACGGTCGTGCCGGGCGGCACCCGCAGCGGCGCGAGGAACGCGACCTGTTCCAGGCTCCAGCTCCCGCCGGGCCGCGCCGCGTCGCAGGCGGTGAGCATGGCGTCGACCTGCGCCGCCGCGGCCAGCACGGGCGTCCCGCCGATCCGGTGGTCGCGCAGCACCGGGTCGTCGGCGGCCAGCGGGGTCCGGTGGGCGCTCACAGCCGCAGGTCGAATCTGTCGGTGGCCAGGACCTGGCCGTTGACCTGGATGTCGACGAGGTGCTCGCCGGGGTAGTAGCGCCGGGTGGAGACCTCCCGCACCGGGTGGGACTTCTCCACCGTCCGGCGCTCGCCGGGGGCCAGTTCGAGGGTGGTGAGCTTGAAGACCTTCGGGATGCTCTGGCCGTTCTTGCGCACGTGGTGCACGACGTAGTCGACGGCGACGGTGTGCCGACGGCTGTCGGTGTTCTCGACGTCGAGGCGGATGAGGGTCGACTCGCCGAGGGTCAGCGACCGGGGCGACAGCCGCATCGACGGCACGCGGATGTGCTCGCCGCCGGTGACGCCGACGATCGCGAGGGCCTCCTGGTTGCCCTTCTTGACCAGGGTGCGCAGCGCGTGCCGGACGATCCAGGCGGTCTCCGGCGTCGGGCTCTCCTGCTGCCAGCGCAGCGCGGTGGCCAACGCGACGTCGGGTGCGTCCTTGGAGATGTCGTTGAGGTTGTTCGCGACGGACTTGCGGACGTACTCCGACGGATCGCTGCGCAGCGGTTCGAGGATCTCCAGGACGGGCTGCGGGTCCTTGACGAACATGGTGAGCGTGCGCGCCCAGGGCAGGCGGGGACGGGTGCCCTCGCTGGCCATGCGGCGCACGTTGTGGCTGGGGTCGCGCGCCCAGTCGGCCATCCGCTTCATCGTCAGGTCGTAGTGCTGCTCGATGTACGGGCGGATGGCGTACTCGGCGGTGTGCCGCTTGGTGATCTCGACGAGGGCGTCGAGGGACACCTCCGGGTGGTCCAGGCCGTACTCCTCGACGAACCGGGCCACCGGCATGAGGTACCAGCTGACGTTGAACATCCCCTCCCCCTCGGCGAGTTCGTCGCCGAGGATCGACACGAGGATGCGCACGCTCTCGGGGTAGTCCTGTGGGAGCCGGCTGCGCAGCCCCTCCGCCAAGACGAGGACCCGGTCCTTCAGCTCCTTTCCGGGGATCCGCCGTTCGACCTCGACGGCGTAGTCCTCGACGTCGAACTCCGGGTGGACCTCGCGGATCTTCCCACCGATGAGGCGGGCGGCGTCACCGTTGAAGTGGCGCTTGAGTCCGTATTCGCCAGTCATTGCATCCGGTCCTTCACGACAGAGATTCCCTCAGCGGGCGGGTAGAGGTGGATCTTAGGTTTGCGTGTTTCCTCCCTCAAGGAAGCGGGACGGCTCGTCGCGACGATTCTCGACTCGTCTCGTCCATTGGGGACCCAGTACGTCCGGCGTTCGAAGGGGTAGGTGGGAATGGTCGTCGTGCGATGCCCCTTACCGGCATGCACCCCCACCCAGTCCACCTCACCCAGACCACGGCTGTAGAACTCCGCCACCGCGGAATGCACCTGCACCTGATCCGAACGATCCCTGCGCAACGTCGACAACCACACCAACCCCGGATCCGGCAACACCTGCCGACCCAGACCCGTCAACACCGGATGCGCACCAATCTCCCAGAACACCCCACCACCAGCCGCACCCACCAACCCCAACGCCTCACCAAACAACACCGGCCCCCGAATCCCCCCACCCCACAACCCACCATCCGCCACAGACCCCGCGTCATGCCACCGACCCGAAATCGACGACGCAAAACCAATCCGCGGCGCCGACACCACCACCCGCGACACCGCCTCCGCAAACGGCCCCACCGCCCCCACCATCGCCTCCGAATGAAACGCATGACTCACCACCAACCGCTGACACCGCAAACCAGAGTTGACACAGAACGCATCCACCACATCCACCGGCCCCGACACCGTCACACTCCGCGGCCCATTCCACGCCGCCACCTCCAACCCCGGATAAGCGACCACCGCCGACCCCACCACCTCGGCATCAGCGAACACCGCCGCCATCGCCCCACCCGACCGCTGCCCCTGCATCAACGAACCCCGCACCACCGCCAACCCCAACACATCCCTCAACCCGAACACCCCCGCCGCCCACGCGGCCGACAACTCACCCACCGAATGACCCACCACCAACCCCGGCCGAACCCCCCACGACTCCAACAACCGCACCAACCCCACCTGCACCGCAACAATCCCCACCTGCGCAAACCGCGTCTGCACCAACTCCCCACCCCGACCACCGAACAACAACTCCAACAACGGCACCTCACCGGCAACAAGCCCCGCACACTCGTCCAACGCCGCCCGGAACACCGGCTCCACCCCATACAAACCCCGAGCCATCCCCGCATACTGCGAACCCTGACCCGAAAACACGAACACCGACACCGGCGCCGCATTCACCAGACGGCCCACCGCACGATCACCCGCCGCCACCGCCGACAACCCCTCCGCCACACCCACACCATCCACACCCGACACCGCCACCCGGAACCGATGCGACGCCCGACCCACATTCGCCGTAAACCCGAAATCCCCCACACCACTCGTCCCCACACCCGACAACACCCGCGCATAATCACCCGCCAAACGCCGCACACCCTCCACACTCGACGCCGACACCTTCACCACAAACGACTCCTGCGACACCACCTCACGCGGAGCGGCGACCGGCGGCTCCTCCAGAATGACGTGAGCATTCACCCCACCCATCCCGAACGCCGACACCGCACCCCGCCGCGGCACACCCGCCACCCGAGGCCATGCGACGACCTGATCCGCCACGAAGAACGGCGACTCCTCGAACCGGATGTGATCATTCGGCCGGTTGACGTGCAACGTCGGCGGAATCAACTCCCGATCAAACGCCAGCAACACCTTCACCACACCAGCCAACCCAGCAGCCGGCTCCAAATGACCAATGTTCGACTTCACCGAACCAATCGCACAGAACTGCGTCCGCGACGTGAACTCCCGCCACGCCCGCGTCAAACCCTCCACCTCAATCGGATCACCCAA
>NZ_FMCW01000011.1 GCF_900091595.1 Micromonospora haikouensis | reverse complement strand
CGCATCATCCGCTCGACCGGGTAGTCGCGGGTGTAGCCGTACCCACCGAGCAGTTGCACGGCGTCGGTGGTGATCTCCATGGCGGCGTCGGAGGCGAAGCACTTGGCCGCCGCGCCGAAGTAGGTCAGGTCGGCGTCGCCCCGCTCGGACCTGCCGGCGGCGGCGTACGTCAACTGGCGGGCCGCCTCCAGCTTCATGCCCATGTCGGCGAGCATGAACTGGACGCCCTGGAACTCGGCGACCGCCTTGCCGAACTGCTTGCGCTCCTGCACGTACCCCTTGGCGTAGTCGAGCGCGCCCTGCGCGATGCCGACGGCCTGCGCGGCGATGGTGACCCGGGTGTGGTCCAGGGTCTTCATGGCGGTGGCGAAGCCGGTGCCCTCCGCGCCGATCATGCGGTCGGCGGGGATGCGGACGTTGTCGAGGTAGACCTCGCGGGTCGGCGAGCCCTTGATGCCGAGCTTCTTCTCGGGGGCGCCGAAGCTGACGCCCTGGTCGGACTTCTCGACCACGAACGCCGAAATGCCCTTCGATCGGGCTGTGGGATCCGTCACGGCGAAGACGGTGTAGAAATCCGACACTCCGGCGTTGGTGATCCACCGCTTCACGCCGTTGAGCACCCAGTGGTCGCCGTCGCGGACCGCCCTGGTGGTCATCGACGCGGCGTCGCTGCCGGCCTCCGGCTCGGAGAGGCAGTAGGAGAACATCGCCTCCCCGGCGGCCACCGGGGTCAGGTAGGCGCGCTTGAGCTCGTCGGAGCCGGCCAGGATCAGCGGCATGGTGCCCAGCTTGTTGACCGCCGGGATCAGCGAGGACGAGGCGCAGGCCCGGGCGACCTCCTCGATCACGATGGCCGTGGCCAGGGCGTCCGCGCCCGCGCCGCCGTACTCGACGGGGATGTGCGGGGCGTGGAAGTCGGCGGAGCGCAGCGCGTCGTAGGACGCCTTCGGGAACTCGCCCGTCTCGTCCGCCTCGGCGGCGTGCGGCGCCACCTTCGCCGCACAGACCTCACGCACCGCCTCGCGGACCGCCTCGTGCTCCTCGGGCAACCGGTAGACGTCGAACGACTGCTCTGCGGCCATGTCGGCCCCTCCCCTTCACGGCTATCATGCCCAGTCTGTAGCGTCTCGGAACCGCCGACCGCGCAGACTGAAGGATAGCGACCAGCGCTCAGTTGATCCTTACCGGCGCGTAGGCTCGGGCCTGACCGAGGCGTCGAAGCGACGCGGCGCGCGGAGGTCGACGCGGCACGGCGAGCAGAAAACGACACAATTCCCCTTCGGTGCCGGCCAGGCGCCGCAGCCGAATGCGACGCGAGCAAGCGCCGCCAGCGCGAGCGGAGAAGACAGGCGTGACGATCCCGTACCCGAACACCCAACCGATGCCGGCCATCGCCGCGGTCACGCCGCCGTCGGGCGCGGCCCGACCCCGGGTCACCTTCCTCGGCACCGGGTACCTCGGTGCGACGTACGCCATCTGTTACGCCGAGCTGGGCTACGAGGTGCTCGGCTTCGACGTCGACGCCGACAAGATCGCCAAGCTGAACGCGGGCGAGGTGCCGATCCACGAGCCCGGCCTCGACGAGCTGCTGCGGCGCAACCTGGCCGCCGGCCGGCTGCGGTTCAGCACCGACATCGCCGAGACGGCCGACTTCGGCGACGTGCACTTCATCTGCGTGGGCACCCCGCAGCGGGCCGACGGGATGGGCGCCGACCTGTCGTACGTCGAGGCGTCCGTCACCGGCCTCGCCCAGCACCTGACGCGCAAGGCGCTGATCGTCGGCAAGTCCACCGTGCCGGTGGGCACCGCCGAGTGGGTGGAGCAGCTCGTCGGCAAGCACACCCCGGCCGACCTCGGCGTCGAGGTGGCCTGGAGCCCCGAGTTCCTCCAGGAGGGCTTCGCCGTCGACGACGTGCTGCGCCCCAACCGGATCGTGGTCGGCGTCAAGAGCGACTGGGCCAACGGCATGCTCTACGCCGCCCACAAGGGGGTCTTCGACCTGGCCGCCACCGAGGACCGGGAGGTCCCGCTGGTGGTCACCGACTTCGCCACCGCCGAGCTGGTCAAGGTCGCCGCGAACGCCTTCCTGGCCACCAAGATCTCGTTCATCAACGCGATGGCCGAGGTCTGCGAGGTCGCCGGCGGCGACGTCACCCAGCTCGCCAAGGCCATCGGGTACGACCCCCGCATCGGCAACCGCTTCCTCCAGGCCGGCCTCGGGTTCGGCGGCGCCTGCCTGCCCAAGGACATCCGCGCGTTCCAGGCCCGCGCCCAGGAGCTGGGGGCCGGCGAGGCGCTGCGCTTCCTGCACGAGGTCGACCTGATCAACCTGCGCCGCCGGACCCGGGTGATCGCGCTGGCCGCCGAGCTGCTGGGCCGCCGCGCCGGGCCCGCCGGCCCGGACCTGTCCGGCACCCGGATCGCCGTGCTCGGCGCCACGTTCAAACCCAACACCGACGACGTACGCGACGCACCGGCGCTCGCCGTCGCCGGGCTGCTCGGCAAGGCCGGGGCGGACGTGCACGTGTTCGACCCGCAGGGCGCGGAGAACGCCCGCCGGGTGGCCCCCGAGCTGACGTACGAGTCCACGATGGCCGACGCGGTGACCGGGGCGGACCTGGTCTGCGTGCTCACCGAGTGGGCCGACTTCCGCAACGCCGACCCGGTGGCCCTCGGCGAGCTGGTCGCCGGCCGCCGCGTGGTCGACGGCCGCAACTGCCTCGACGCGACACTGTGGAGCCAGGCCGGCTGGGAGTACCGGGGCATGGGCCGCCCCTGACCCCCGACCGACACCGGTGACGGCCGGCCACGGACCTCGTCCGGGGCCGGCCGCCGCACGTCGGGGCCACCGCTCGGCCGCCCCGGTCACCCCGTCGGCCGCTCCGGTCGGCCCGGTGGCGTCCCCGGTCACCCATTCGTCACCGCCGAACCGCCGACAGGTGTCGAAATCCGCGCCGGCTCAGGGCATGCTGCGACAGTGGTAGTCCACAGTGCGGGCCGGCCGGGTGGAGGGGTGTCGTGCAGACCTTTCAGTGCTCCTCGTGCAGTCGGGAGATCAAGCCGGCCGCGCAGTGCCCGCACTGCGGCGCGCACCAGCCCCAGTGGGCCGGTCACCTCGCGGAGGTCGAGCGCTCGATCGCGGAGATGAAGGCCCGCGAAGCCGCCATCGCCGCCGAGCAGCGGCAGATCGCCGCGAAGATGCAGGCCGCCCTCTTCCAGCGGGACATCCTGAGCCACGCCACCGAGGAACGCCTCAAGCAGGCCGCCCGCCCCCGGCGGGTGCTGCGCCGCCGCCCCGGCCGCCGCCCGCCGACCGTGACGACGGGGGCGCCGCCCCGGGTGCCCCGCCAGGGCGCCGCCCCGCCCCCGCCGCAGGATCCGCCGCCGCCCCCGCCGCCGGCGACCGCCCGCTGGCTGGACGTCGACGACCCCGAGAATCCGCCGGAGGCGTCGTCCCGGGAGGTGCAGAACATCCCCCTCGGGCTGGGCGCGCTGCTGCTCGCCGTGGCCGCGGTGGTCTTCGCCGTGGTGGCCACCAGCTCGATGGACGCCCTGTCCCGGCTCGGGGTCCTGCTCGTCGCCACGGTGCTGCTGCTGCTCGCCCCGCCGGTGCTGGCCCGGCGCGGGCTCACCTCGACCGCCGAGACGATCTCCGCCGTCGGCCTGCTGCTGGTGCCCCTCGCCGGGTACGCGCTGTGGGCGGTGGACCTCATCGGCGGCGGGGGGGCGTCCGGTGCGGTCTTCGCCGGGGTGATCTTCCTGGTCACCGCCGCCGTCGGGTTCGGCTACGCCCTCTTCACTGGGCTGCGCGCGCCCCGCTTCGCCACGGTGCTGGCCGCGCAGCCGGTGCTGCCGCTGCTGGCGTACGACCGGGTGTCCGGGCCGGCCGGCTGGGCCCTGGTGCTGACCGTCGTCGCCGTCGTCGACCTCTGGTTGGCCCGGTCCCCGGTGACGGTGGAGCGGCCGGTGCGTGCGGACCCGCCGGGCGGCCGGATCGCCCCGCCCGCCCCGCCGCCCCGGCGGCCCAGCGAGGACGACCGGCCCGCCGGAGCCGACCCGTCCGCCGAGGACGCCGTGCAGGACCGGCCCACCCGGGGCGGCCGGCCCGGCGGGGAACGGCGGCCGGAGGGCGACCCGGAGGAGGCCGGCGAGGTGCTCGACGCCTCCGGCGGGGTGCCGGCCGGCGAGCCGCCCACCCGCCCGGTGCCGGCCCTGCGCGAGCTGACCTGGCTGCTGCACGGCGTCGCGGTGGTGCTGGCCCTGGCGTACGCGGTGACCGCGCTGCTGCGCGCCGCCTCGGTGCCGACGGCGGCCGGGGCGGGCGCGGTGCTGCTGCTGGCCGCCCTGGTGGGGTTGGGCGGCGCGCTGGTGCTGCGCCGGCCGCCGCTGCCGGACGTGGCCGCCGGTGTGCTCACCCTCGCGGTGGTCGGCGCGCTGGGCCGGGTCGCGGCGGTGGCCTTCCCCGGGCGGGCCCTACTGCTCGTCGCCGCCGTCATCACGGTCACCGGCCTGGCGGTGCGGGTCCTGCCGGAGGTCGCCCGGCGCGGCCCGCAGCTCGCCTCGGCGGCGGCGCTCACGGTCAGCGGCCTGGTGGTGGCCGTCGGCGCGCTGCGCGCCGGGCTGGCCCCGGCCCTCGCGGCAAGCCCGGCCTGGGCGGCCGACCTCGACCGCTACCCCGCCGAGCTGGCCGCCTCCGTCGGCCCGGCGGCCTGGCAGCTCGCCGCCAGCGCCTTCCTGCTCACCGTCGCCGCCGTGCTGGCGCTGCCGCCGCAGATCCGCCGCGAGTTCGCGGTGGCCGGGGCGGCGCTGACCGCGCTGGCCGTCCCCGCGTCGTTCGGCCTGGGCTGGGCGGCCGCGCCGTGGCCGATGGTGGTCGCCGCCGTCGGCATCGGCGCGGTCGGGCTCACCGCCACGACGACCCGGTCCGCCACCGTGCACGCGGTCGCCGCCACCGTCGTCGGCCTGCTCGGCGCGGGCGCCGGGCTGGCCCGGCCGGCGCTGACCGCCGCCGTGCTGCTCGCCCTCTTCGTGGGCGGCGCGCTGGTCGCGGTGGTGCCCCGGGTCCGGATGACCGCCGCAGCCGCCGCGGACACCGTCGCCAACTGGGCCGCGGGCGGGGCGGCGTTCGCGCTGCCGGGGGCGGTGGCGGCGTTCGTCGCCGCGACCGTGCCGACCGACCCGACGCCGACCCCGGCGAGCCTGCGCGTGGTCACCGTGCCGGTGCTGGCGGCGAGCTTCCTCGCGGTCTGCGTCACCCTCGGCTACGCGGCCCTCGTGCAGGTCTCCGAGCGGCGCATCCCCATGCCGCTGGCGTTGGGCACCGGGCTCGGGGCGCTGGTGGTGACGGCCGCCGCGTTCACCGCGCCGGGGGCCACCGCCGCCGACGCCTGGGTGGGCGCGCTGCTGTTCGTGGCCGGCCTGCTGGTCTTCCTCGCCCCGTCGATCGACGCGGGGAGGCGGGCGGACGTGACGCTCGACGGCTCCGACCTGGCCACGGCGGCGGTCACCGCGGCGCTGGTCGCGACGCTGGTCCGGGTCGCGGCGGTGCTCACCCCTGGCGGGCAGCTCGTGGTGGCCGCCGCGCTGGTGGCGGCGGTCGCGGCGGTGGCACGGGCGATGCCGGAGGAGTGGCGGCGCGGGCCGATCCTCGGCCTGGCCGTCGGCGGCGCCCTGATCGGGCTGCTCGCGGGCTGGAGCGCGCTGCGCGGCGGCTGGGGCGTGCTGGCCACCCCCGGCCCGATCTGGGCGGGCGACCTGTCCGGCTGGCCGGCCGCGCCGACCGGCGGGTCCACCTGGCAGGCGCCGGTCGCCCTGGCCCTGCTCGGCATCGCCGCCGCAGTGCTGCTCCCGCATCCGTGGAGGCACGACGTCTCGGGTGCCGCCGCCGTCCTCGCCACCATCAGCCTCCCGGCCGCCTTCGACCTGCCCTGGTGGTCCCCGGTGGTGGTCGGCCTGGCGGTCGCCACCGCCTTCGGGACGGCCGCCGCCGCGGCGCTCGACCCGCGCGCCGGGCTGTCCCGGGCGACCGTCGCCGGGGCGGTCGCCCTGCACGCGGCCGGCGCCGGGCTGGTCCGGCCGTGGACGACCGCGCTGGCGCTGGGCGGGATCGTGCTCGTCGGCGTGGTCGTGGCGGCCCTGTCCCGGGTGTTCGCCGCCCCGCTGGTGGACGACGTGGAAGCGGACGGGATGCCGCCGCACCTGGTGCAGATCGGGGGGATCGCGGCCGGGGCCGCGCTGCTCGCGCTCCCCGGCGCGATGGCCGCCCTGGCCGCCGACTTCGGCCGGTCACCCGAGGTGGTGCTGACGGCCGCGTTGGCCGCGTCGAGCCTGGGCCTGGCCGCGATCGCCGCGGTCCGCCGGCAGGTCCCGCAATATCTTCCGTACGCCAGCGCGGCCATCGTCGGCGGCGCGACCGTCAGTGCCGCCGCCGCCATCGTGGCCGGGCTGCCCTCCGGCGTGTACGCGGCGGCCGCCGCGCTGCTCGGGGTGCTCGCCGAGCTGGTCCGCGCGTCGACCGTGCCGCCGGCCGGCTCGGCGCAACGGGTCCGGCGCTGGACGGTGCTGCTCGACGGCGCGCTGCGCCGGGCCCCCGACGACGACGGCACGGCGGTGCGCTGGCGCGTCAGCCCGGCGGCGGGGGCGCTGGCCGCCGCGGCGCTGCCCGTCGCGCTGGCCGTGTTCTCGCTCGCGCCCGCCCTGGAGGTGGCGCTGGTCGAGCCGTACCGGGCGCTGAAGCGGGTGTGGCAGGGGCCGCCGCCGGAACTGCTCGCCCCGCCCGCCGACGCGGTCGACCCGACGCACGTGCTGACCGCGCTGCTGCTCACGCTGACCGCGGCGCTGGCCGCCGTCGGGCTCAGCGGCGGGCGACGGTCCCGGGCGGTGCCGGTGGTGCTGCCCGGGGCGGCGGTGACCCTGCTGATCACGCCGACCGCCCTGGGCCACGGCTGGCCGGTGAGCGTGCTGGCCGCCCTGTCGGTGTTCACGATCTCGATGCTGGGGCTGGCGCTCAGCCCGCCCCCGCCGATCGCGGAGCGGGCGCGGTCGCTGCGTACCGCCCGGGTGCTGGTCTTCGTGATCGGCCTCGCCGGGGGCGGGGCCGGGCTGCTGGGCAGCCTGGCCACCCGGGAGTTGACCCTGTTCACGCTGGGCGGGGCGGTCGGCGTGGGCGTCGTCGCCGCCCTGTACGGCACCACGCAGCGGGCCCGCATCCTCGGCTGGCTGTTCGCCTCGCTGACGGCGCAGCTGTTCGTGCTGGTCGTCGGCCTGGTGGCGGGCCTGGCCGCGGTCTGGTCCGCGTTCGGGGTGCTGGCCGTCGGGGCGGCCCTGCAGGTGTTCGCCGCGACCCTGCCCCGGCTGCGCCGGCCGGAGGCCCGGCGCGAGGCGGCCACGGTGGAGTGGAGCGGGTTCGCCGCCGCGCTGATCGCCCTGGCGCTGGCCTTCGACTCGCCCCGGCACATCGCCGCGCTGCTGGCCGCCTGGGGTGCCGTGCTCGGGGTGGCGGCGGCCCGGCCAGGGCGGCAGCCGGTGGAGCGGCGGATCCTGTTCTGGGCGGTGGTCTTCTGCGAGATCGTCGCCTGGTGGATCCTGATGCGGGTCGCCGACGTGGCGCTGCCGGAGGCCTACACCCTGCCGTTCGCGGCGCTTGCCCTGCTGGTGGGGGTGCTGGAGCTGCGGCAACGGCCGGACCTGTCGAGCTGGGTGGCGTACGGGCCCGCGCTGGTGGCCGCGTTCGTGCCGACCCTGGCGATCGTGCTGGCCACCGACTCCAGCATGCTGCGGCAGGTGCTGCTGCTGCTCGGCGCGGTGGCGGTGCTGATCTTCGGCACCACCAGCCAGCAGCAGGCCCCGGTGATCGTCGGCGCGACGGTCACCGCCATCGCGGCGGTGCACGCGCTGTTCAGCCTCGGCCCCTGGCTGGTGCTGATCCCGGTGGGGCTGGTGCTGCTGGTGCTCGGCGCGAGCAACGAGCGCCGCCGCCGCGCCCAGGACCGCCTCCAGACGGCCCTGCGCGGCATGAGATGACGATCGATCAGGTCAGGGTGGCGTGGAGGGCGGCTTCCTTGTCGGCGACCAGCTGCTCCAGGCTCGCCTGGTAGGCCACCATGCGCGCCCGCAGCCCCTCGTCGGCGGCGGCGAGGATGCGGACGGCGAGCAGCCCGGCGTTGCGGGCGTTGCCGATCGACACGGTGGCCACTGGCACGCCGGCCGGCATCTGCACGATGGACAGCAGCGAGTCCATCCCGTCGAGGTGCTTGAGCGGCACCGGCACGCCGATCACCGGCAGCGGGGTGACCGAGGCGACCATGCCGGGCAGGTGGGCGGCCCCGCCCGCCCCGGCGATGATCACCTTGAGGCCTCGGTCGGCGGCGGTGCGACCGTACTCGATCATCTTGCCGGGGGTGCGGTGGGCGGAGACGACGCCCACCTCGTAGCCGACCCCGAACTCGGCGAGGGCCTCCCCGGCGGCCTTCATGGTCGGCCAGTCGGAGTCGCTACCCATGATCAAACCGACGGTGGTCATGCCGGCGTCCCTTCCGTCAGCCAGTGGGCGGCCCGGGCGGCCCGCGCCCGCACGTCCGCCAGGTCGTCGCCGAGCACCGTGACGTGCCCGATCTTGCGGCCGGGTCGCACCTGCTTGCCGTACAGGTGGACCTTCGCGCCCGGCTCGGCGGCGAAGAGGTGGTGCAGCCGCTCGTCGATGGAGATGCCGCCCGGCTGCCCGCCGAGCACGTTCGCCATCACCACGACGGGGGCGGCGAGCGAGGTGTCGCCCATCGGGTAGTCGAGCACGGCCCGCAGGTGCTGCTCGAACTGCGACGTGCGGGCCCCCTCGATCGTCCAGTGGCCCGAGTTGTGCGGACGCATGGCCAGCTCGTTGACCACCAGCCCGGCCGGGGTCTCGAACAGCTCCACGGCGAGCAGGCCGACCACGCCGAGCGCGGTGGCCAGGTCGATGGCGAGCTGCTGGGCGGCGACGGCCAGTTCCTCGGGCAGGCCCGGCGCGGGGGCGAGCACCTCGACGCAGATGCCGCCCACCTGCACGGTCTCCACCACCGGGTACGCGGCGACCTGCCCGAACGGCGAGCGGGCCACCTGCACGGCCAACTCCCGGCGCAGCGCCACCCGCTCCTCGACGATCAGCCGGGTGCCGCCGGCGAGCAGGGTGGCCGCCAGCTCGGCGGCCTGCACGGCGTCGTCGACCAGCCAGACGCCCCGACCGTCGTAGCCGCCCCGGGCCGCCTTCAGCACCACCGGCCAGCCCTGCGCGTCGCCGAAGGCGACCAGGTCGGCCGGCTCGGCGACGGGCCGCCACGCCGGGTTGGGCGCGCCCAGCTCGCCGAGCCGCTCCCGCATGACCTGCTTGTCCTGGGCGTGCAGCAGGGCGTCGGCCGGAGGGAAGAGCTTCACCCCCTCGGCGGCGAGGGCACGGATGTGCTCCGTCGGCACGTGCTCGTGGTCGAAGGTGACCACGTCGCAGCCCTTGGCGAAGGTGCGCAGGGCGGCGAGGTCGGTGTGGTCGCCGTACTGGACGTCGGCGGCGACGAGGGCCGCCCCGTCGTCCGGGGCCTGCGCGAGCACGCGCAGCGACTGACCGAGGGCGATCGCGGCCTGGTGGGTCATCCGGGCCAGCTGGCCGCCCCCCACCATGCCGACAACTGGCAGACCGGTTCGGGTATCCATCTCGCGGGCCAGCCTAGCGGCGGCTCCGCCGCCATCGGGGCGAGGGGTATAGCGGGGGACCCCGCTATACCGAAGGCGTTAACAAGGGGCCCTTCCTTACAGCTGGGCGAGGAGGTCGTCGACGGTCGTGACCGGGCGTTGGCAGACGAACCCCCGGCAGACGTACGCGGTGGGCCGCCCGTCGCGCATCGGCCGGTCGGCGAGCAGCGGCACGCCCGGCTGGTCGGGCCGGCCCGCGACCAGCACCGCACCCGGCGGGGCGTGCCGGTACGCGGCGGCGACGAGCGGGTCGCCGGCCGGGTCGTCGGTCACCACGGCGATCTCGAACGGGCCGGACAGCAGCGCCTCGCCGGCCGCCGCCGCGTACCCGGTGAACCGGGCGTGCCGGGCGACGATCGGCGCGACGGTGGCGAGGGCCGCCTCGGCGGCCTCCCGGTAGCGGGCCTCCCCGCTCAGGGCCGCGTACGTGACCAGGGCGGCGGCGAGCGCGGACCGGCCGGACGGGGTGGCGTTGTCGGTCGGGTCGGCCGGCCGGGCCACGAGCTGCTCGGCGTCGTCGGCGGTGTCGTAGAACCCGCCACCGGGGGCGGCGAACCGGGCGAGGGCGGTGTCCAGCAGGTTGCCGGCCAGCTCCAGCCAGCGACCCTCGCCGGTGAGCTGGTGCATGGCGCAGAACGCCTCGGCCACGCAGCCGTAGTCCTCCAGCACCCCGGCCGGCTCGCCGACCACGCCGTCGCGGGAGACCCGGCGCAGCCGGCCGTCGACGAGGTGCACGGTGGCCAGGTGTTCGGCGGCGTCCCGCAGCGCGCCGTCGGCGACGATCGTGACGCCCTCCAGCAGGTTGGCGTCGGCCTCGTCGCCGCCCGCGCCGGTGCCGGTGCCGGTGCCGGTGCCGGTGCCGGTGCCGGTGCCGAGGGTCTCGACGAGGCGGACGAACTCGGCGAGCGCGGTGATCGCCAGCCCGTTCCAGGCGGCCACCACCTTGTCGTCGCGGGCCGGCTGGGGGCGGGTGTCGCGGGCCGCGAGGAGCCGCCCGACGACGTCGCGCCAGCGGCCCCGGACCGCCGGGTCGGCGTCGTCGACGTCCCGGGCCAGCCGCAACACGCTCGTGCCGTGTTCGAAGGTGCCGGATTCGGTGACCGCGAAGAGGTCGGCGGCCCAGCGGCCGTCATCCTCGCCGAGGACCTCGACGAGCTGGGCCGGGGTCCAGGCGTACGTGAGCCCCTCGACGCCCTCGGTGTCGGCGTCCAGCGCGGACGCGAAGCCCTCGCCGGGCCGGTGCAGCTCGTCGGCGAGGAACCGGGCGGTGTCGCGGGCGACGCGCCGGGCGAGCGGGTCGCCCGTGAGCCGCCACAGGTGGGTGTAGACGCGCAGCAGCAGCGCGTTGTCGTAGAGCATCTTCTCGAAGTGCGGCACCGTCCAGTGCCCGTCCACCGAGTAGCGGGCGAAGCCGCCGGCCAACTGGTCGTGGATGCCGCCCCGGGCCATCGCCTCGGCGGTGTGCCGGGCGATCTCCAGGCTCTCGGCGGAGCCGGTGCGCTGGTGGTGACGCAGCAGGAAGAGCAGGTTCAGGTGCGGCGGGAACTTCGGCGCCCCGCCGAAGCCGCCGTTTTCCCGGTCGTACTCCCGGGTGAGCTGGGCGGCGGCGGCGTCGAGCAGGTCGGCGGTGAGCGGGGCGGTCGGGCCGCCGACGGCCTGCGCCCCGCCGATCGCCTCGACCACGGCGGAGCCCTGTTGCAGCACGGCCTCGCGCTGCTCCCGCCAGGCGGTGCCGACGGACTCCAGCAGCCGGACGAAGTTGGGCTTCGGGAAGTAGGTGCCGCAGAAGAACGGGGTGCCGTCCGGGGTGGCGAAGACCGTCATCGGCCAGCCGCCCTGCCCGGTCATCGCCTGGGTGGCGGTCATGTAGACGGCGTCGACGTCGGGGCGCTCCTCGCGGTCCACCTTGATCGCCACGAAGCCGTCGTTGAGCAGCTTGCCGACGGCCTCGTCCTCGAACGACTCGTGCGCCATCACGTGGCACCAGTGGCAAGCGGCATAGCCGACGGAGACGAGCACCGGCACGTCGCGCCGCTTCGCCTCGGCGAACGCCTCGTCGCACCACGGCCACCAGTCCACCGGGTTGTCGGCGTGCTGGAGGAGGTACGGGCTGGTGGCGCTCGCGAGTCGGTTCACCCGTCGACCATATCCACCGGGCGGCGGTACCGCGCCGGCCGCCCGCAGGTCTTCCCCCATTCACGTTCATGTATTTATATCGGTGCATGCCCGGCGACGGTCGCCGGCCCGCCGAGGAGGCACGCATGCGCCGATCCCGTTCCCTGCCCGCGCTCACGTCGATCGCGGTGCTCGCGGCGCTCGTCGCCGCCAGCCCCGCCGAGGCCGCCGTCGACCCCGGCGCCCGGGTCTCGGCGACCACCGCCGTCGGCACGCACAACGCGTACGACAAGGGGACGTACGACTACCTGGCGCAGGCCCTCGACGCCCGGCCCGGGATGATCGAGCTGGACGTGTGGCCCGACATCGTCGCCAACCAGTGGCGGGTCAGCCACTCCAACCCGCTCGGCAACAACAACAACTGCGTCGCCGCCACCAGCGCCGCCCAGCTCTACACCGGCACCCGCAACAAGAACCTCGAACACTGCCTCGACGACATCCGGCTCTGGCTCGCCGCCCACCCCGACGCCGGCCCGCTGCACCTCAAACTGGAGCTGAAGACCGGCTTCAGCGCCCGCACCGGGCAGGGGCCGGCGCAGCTCGACGCGCTGCTCGCCGCCCGGCTCGGGTCGGCCGTGTTCCGCCCCGCCGACCTCCTGGGCGGGCACGCCAGCCTCGACGCCGCCGCCCGCGCCGACAACTGGCCCACCCGACAGCAGCTCGCCGGCCGGGTCGTCGTGCACCTCATCCCCGGCACCGTCGAGGAGAGCAACCCCACCGACAAGCTGTGGACCGACATCGAGTACGCCCAGCACCTCGCCGCGCTCGCCGCCGCCGGCACCCTCGGCTCGGCGCAGGCGTTCCCGGCCGTGCACCGCGCCCAGGCCGGCGACCCCCGCACCCGGTACGCCGACACCGCCCTGCGCCCCTGGTTCGTCGTCTTCGACGGCGACGCGTCGGCGTACGTCACCGGCGGCATCGACACCGCCTGGTACGACACCAACCACTACCTGCTGGTGATGACCAGTGCGCAGAACGTACCCCCGGCGGTGGGCGACACCGACCCCGACGCGGCGGCGGCCCGGGTGGCGCAACTGGCGCGGGCCCACGCGAGCATCGCCTCGGCCGACTGGGCGGCCCTGCCCAGCGTGGTCGACGACGTCCTCCCCCGCGGCTGACCGATCCGCGCCACAACACTACCGAGGGCAGCCATTCGATCGCTCTGCGCGTAACGTGCGACGTGGTGCCTGTCGACAGAGGCGACGGGCACCACCCAGCCCCGTACCTGGAGCGGTCATGACGAGCTGGAAACCGGTGCGAAGGCACCCAGCCTGCAGGTGGCTCGCCGGCTCGACGATGCCCTGCGCGCCATGGGAGAACTCGTCGCGCTGGCCGGCTCCCGCCCAGGCTTACGCCGCCGCGAACTCGTCGCCGCCGGCCTGGCCGCAGCGCTGCCCCACTCGTTGCTCACCCACGGTCGACGCATCGGCACGGCCACCCCCGCTCGACTCCTCGAACGCACCGCACGCCTGCGCCGCCTGGACAATCATCTCGGCGGTGCCGACACCTACCACCTGTACGCGGCCGAGGTCGATGCGACCGCCGCTAAACGTCCACCGACCGGGCCACCCACGCCAGATAATCGGTAGAACCACGCACGATCGGCACAGCGATCACCTGAGGATTGCTCCACGGATGCGCGTCGAGCAGATACCGCTCCAACTCTGGGTAGCGAGCGGCAGTGGTGAAGAACAAGATCTGCCACTCCTCGCCGACGCCCCGCTCGCCGTGGTGCCAGAACACGCTCGTCACCGGCCCCACGACCTGAGCACCGGCGGCAAACCGGCCAGCCACCGCGCCCTCGGCGAGAAGTACGCCACTATCGCGGCTGTCCGTCGCCGTGGCCACCTGGAGATAGTCAGTCATCAAGCTCACCATATCGGGCCCATTCGTCTGCTGACGGGACGGACAAGCTGCGGACGCAAACCTCCTGGACGTGTCCGGGCACCGATCCGAGGCTGAACAGGAAGGCGCCGCACGGCCGACTGAAGGAGCGCAGGTCACATGATCGACGACGCGCCGTCCGGTGGGCCGGCCACGCGCCGGAGCCGGGCTCCGCCGCCCGTCGGTAGACTTACCCGGCCCGTGAGCTGCCCCGATTCCCGATCCCCAGGAGAGCGCAACCGTGCAGGTATCCCAGGCCCTGGACATCATGGAAGCCCTCTTTCGGGCCGCCGAGCACCCGGACATCACCGCCGTCGAGCGGTACGGCCGGGACGACCAGCCGGGCGGCCAGTCCCCGCCGGGCGTGAAGGTCGTCCACCGGTCCGGATCGACCGGGATGCTCTGGGCTGCCGTGCCGCCGCGGGACGCCGCAGCGGTGCAGCCGCCCGACGAGATGCCGCCGCCGAGGCTGCGCGCGGCACGTGTTCTCGTGTTCGCCCACCGGCTTCTCGACGCCGCACGGCCAGAGCAGTTCGCCGGCTGGGAGCTGTGCCGTCAGCCCGGCGTCGAAGTGCCGGTCGCCGCCGCGCTCCGGATCACCACCCACGACAAATCGGTGCTCTACCTTCGTGGCACGTCCGCCAGCGGAGCGGGTGCCGAGCCGGAACAGGACCCTCATCCGGACTATCTGATCCCCGAAGGAGTCCAGTCATGGCACCTCAGAGTCAGTGCTCCGTCTGCGGAGCCCGCGTCGGCGTAGCCGTCGGCAAGTCCTGCCCGCCCCACCAGGCCCAGGGCAGCCGAGGCACCTGCCCCGGCAGCGGTCGCTCCACGGTGTGAACAAGCCGGCCCCCGTGCTCGCCGAGCACGGGGACCACTTCACGTACGGGTCAGGAGGCGCCGTCTGCGCGCAGCGGCACGACGTTCGCCTGAGACGTGTCCACCAGCGACCCGAGCACCGCGCTGATCTTGTCGGCCGGCATCGGCTTGAAGAAGTGGTAGCCCTGGGCGGCCGTGCAGCCCAGCTCAGCCAGGGCGAGCCGCTGCTCGGCGGTCTCCACGCCCTCGGCGACCACCCGCAGGCCCAGCTCGTGGGCGAGGCCGACGGTCGCCCGGACGATGGCCGCCGCCTCCGGCGAGTCCGCCATCCGGATCACGAACGACCGGTCGACCTTCAGCTCGTCCACGGCGATGCGGGTCACGAACGCCAGCGACGAGAAGCCGGTGCCGAAGTCGTCCACGGCGAGCTGCACGCCCATCGACCGCAGGGTGGCCAGCACCTCGTCGATGACCTCCAGCTCGCTCATCACCACCGTCTCGGTGATCTCCAGCACCAGCCGCTGCGGCGGCACCTGGTGGCGGCGCAGCGCCTCGCCGATCTCGGCGGGCAGCCGGGGGTCGAGCAGGCTGCGGGCCGACAGGTTCACCGAGATCGGCACGTCGAGGCCGGCGCGGGCCCACTCGGCGGCCACGGTGAGCGCCTTGTCCAGCACGTACCGGGTGAACGTGCCGAGCTGCTCGCTGTTCTCCACCGGGCGGATGAAGTCGCCGGGGCCGAGCCAGCCCCGACGCGGGTGCCGCCAGCGGATCAGCGCCTCCACCCCGGTCGGCGCGCCGGTGGCGAGGTCCACCGCCGGCTGGAGCGCCAGCACCAGCTGGTCGTCGGCGGCGAGGGCCTCCCGCAGCTCCGCGAGCAGCGCGAGCTGGTCGGTGCTCGCGGCGTCCTTCGAGCTGTCGTACGCGGCGACGCTGCCGCCGCCCTCCTTCGCCTGGTACATCGCGATGTCGGCCCGGCGCAGCAGCTCCGTCAGGTCGGCGGTGCCGGCATCGGCCACCACCACCCCCACGGACACCTCGACGGACATCCGCACCCCGGCCACCTCGGTCGGGGCGGCGAGCCGCTCGGCGATCTCCCGGGCCTGGCGCAGCGCGTACGCCATGGGTGCGGTCCGGGCACCGACCACCGGAACCGACGTCAGCAGCAGGGCGAACTCGTCGCCGCCGAGGCGGCCGAGCAGGTCCCCGGAGCGGGTCAGCGCGCCGAGCCGGTTGGCGGTCAGCCGCAGCAGCTGGTCACCGGCGGCGTGCCCGAGGGTGTCGTTGACCTCTTTGAACTGGTCGATGTCGAGCAGCAGCAGGGCCACGGGGTGGTCGTGCGCGCGCTGCCGCAGCGCCTGGTCGCCCTTGCCGAGCATGGCGGCCCGGTTGAGCAGGCCGGTCAGCGGGTCGTGCACCGCCTCGTACGACGAACGGGCGGTGACGAGGCGCAGCTCGCGGTGGGTGGCGGCGTCGTGCAGGGCGGCGGCGAGGGCGTCGGAGTATGCGGCGGCGGCGTCCTGCTCGCGGGCGTCGGGGGGCGCCGAGCCGGGGAACCGGACGCGCAGCTCGCCGACCCGGCTGCTGCCGACGGTCAGCGGGCGGACCAGCTCGTGCGGGCCGGCGGCGGAGCCGGTGGGCGGGTCGATCTCCCGGTCGGTCACCCGGCCCCCGCTGTCGCCCCGGTAGCGTCGCCACCGGCCGTCGCCCCGCGCCACGTCCACGTCGACCAGCTCGGCGCCGAAGAGGGTCAGCGCGCCGGTGACGGCCGCGGTGGCGACGCCCCGCTCGTCGAGCTGGTTGAGCGCTGCGGTGGCCTCGGCGAAGGCCCGCCAGGTGCGCCGCTCCTGGTCGGCCCGCAGCCGGTGCCGGTAGGTCTGCTGGAGCAGCCACAGCACGGGCGGGAACGCGAGCAGCCAGCGGGCGTCGAGCTCCAGCAGCGCCACGGCGGCCAGGCCGACGGCCACGTTCCCGACGAACATGAGCAGCTTGGCGCGCAGCGCGGCGAGCAGCGGCGGGCCCATCGGCACGCCGTGCCGCAGGGCGACGGCGACCCCGCCGAGCCAGGCCGTGGCGAGCAGGTACGTCACCGCGCCGGCCGCCAGCGCCAGCGCCAGCTCCGGGGTGGGGGTGGCCAGCAGGGGCGCGCCGAGGGCGCTGGTGACCGCGACGGCGAGGGCGGTGGCGGCGCTCAGCGAGGCGGCGATGCGGACGGTCTCCAGCGGCGGCTGACGGTCGGCGGCCAGGGAGAGCAGCGCCCAGGCCAGCCCGGCGCCGACGAGGGTGGTGGCCGGGAGCCAGCCGGCGGGGACCAGGTGGAGCCCGACGACGAGGGCCGCCTCGCCCCAGGTGGTGCTCACCATTCCGGAGGCGGTGCGGAAGCGCAGCCGGGCGAGCTGGGCGACCACGACGACGGCGACGCCGATGCCGAACCGGGCGGGTGCCGGGAGCGGGTCGTCGGGCGGCAGGTGGGTGGGGAGGGTGAGGCCGATCGCGGCGGCCACGAGGGCGGTGAGCGCCACGGCGACGGTCAGGGCGAGGACCCGGTGCGGGGTGCTCCGTTCCGCCGACCGGTCGGGGTCTCCGGCGGTGCCCCGCCCCGGCGGACCGGATTCGGTGCCGGCCCGCGCCTGCGGGTCGGATTCGGTGCCGGCCCGCCCCGACGGGCCGGGATCGGCGCTGGCCGGCTCCGGCAGGCCGAGCGGATCGTCGGCCCTGGCGGAGGTCACCGACCTCCCCCGTCCGCCGGTCGCCGCACCGCGCCGCGGGCAGTCGGTCGCGCCGCATGGCGGCGGGCAGCCGATCGCGCCGCACCGCAGGCAGCCGGGCAGAGCGCCGCAAGACGGACAGCCCGTCGCACCGCACAGCGGGCAGCCGTCGCTGACCCGGTCATCGGTGCCCCCTCCCGCGCGCGGCCCGGGGACTTTTGGTCCCCCGGCGGAAGGCTAAGCCAAAGCCGGGGAGCGCAACAGGGGGCGACGGCCGGCTTCGGCGTGAATCACGCCCCGATCACCCGTTTCCGTGCTGCTGGGGGCCCTTCGGGGCGGTCGAGCGTGAGTCGTGCCCCAAGGTCCCGTCTGTCGGATCGACGACTGTGGCGTCGGCCCGCCCCGCGTCGGTGGCCGCTGGCCCGCCCCCGACGGCGGCGTCCACCCGGCCCGCGTCGGCGGACTCGCCGGGCGCGGGGAAGTGGTCGGGCAGGCGGCGCAGCCGGGAGTTCATGTTGCGGATGAGCAGCACGGTGGCGGTGCCCAGCAGCACGATGAGGAAGAGGCCCATCGGGCCGGCCAGGCCACCCGTACGCGTGTCACCGAAGTTGTTCTGCGCGAGCACCTGGGCGGCGGTCAGCATGGTGTTCCTCCGGATCGTGGCAGGACCCCAGGGTAGCCCGGCGCCGGATCGGCGGTCACGGCCGGCTCGGTGAGCCGCACGGGCCGTGCGGCCCGCGCAGCTCCGGCCGGCACGGCCGGCTCAGCAGGCATGGGCCGTCTCGCGGACCCCGGCGAAGAGGTCGGACTCGGGCAGCGGGCTGTCCACCACCGAGCGGGCGAGCTGGAAGTCCTCCGTGGGCCAGGCCTGCCGCTGGAGCTCCATCGGCACGTGGAACCAGAAGCCGTCCGGGTCGATCTGGGTGGCGTGGGCGCGCAGCGCATCGTCGCGGACCGGGAAGTAGTCGGCGCACTCGACGCGGGTGGTGATCCGGGGGCCCTTGTCGGGGCGGTCGTCCCAGCGCTTGAGCCACTCCTCGTAGGGCGACGCGAGGCCGGCGGCGAGCATGCCCTCGTGCAGCGCCAGGATCTTGCCCTTGGAGAAGCCCACGTCGTAGTAGAGCTTGAGCGGCTGCCAGGGGTCGCCGAGGTCGGGGTGGCGCTCCGGGTCGCCGGCGGCGTCGAACGCGGCCACGGTGACCTTGTGGGTCATGATGTGGTCGGGGTGCGGGTAGCCGCCCTCCTCGTCGTACGTGGTGATCACGTGGGGACGGAACTGCCGGATCAGCCGCACCAGCGGGCCCGCGGCCACCTCGACGTCCTGGAGGGCGAAGCAGCCCTCGGGCAGGGGCGGCAACGGGTCGCCCTCGGGCAGCCCCGAGTCGACGAAACCCAGCCAGGCCTGCTCGACGCCGAGGATGGCGCGGGCGGCGTCCATCTCGGCGCGGCGGATCTCGGCGATGTTGGCCCACACGTCCGGCCGGTCCATCTTGGGGTTGAGCACGCTGCCGCGCTCGCCACCGGTGCACGTCACGACCAGCACGTCGACCCCCTCGGCGACGTACTTCGCCATGGTCGCGGCACCCTTGCTCGACTCGTCGTCGGGATGCGCGTGGACGGCCATGAGACGCAGCTGCTCTGCCACTTGCGGCGCTCCTCGTCTGTGCCCACCGGCGCTGCCTGCCGGCGTCGCCCGCCGACCTGTCATCCTTACCTCAGCGAAGGTGACTGAGGACTCGTCCACGAGCCGGCGCCGGGCTGGAAAGATTGGACTCTGCCATTCTTGCCGATGGGGCCGACAACAACGCCAGGAGACCGCCGCCGGTGACCGAGACGCACGCCACAATCACGCCGGGTGCGCCCGTGTTCCCGCCGGGCCGCTACGGCCGGCGCAGGGAGCCGGGCCGACGCCGGCCGGCGCTGGTCGCGCTGCTCGCGACAGCCCTGGTGGCGGCACTCGGGCTGGCGGCGTTCAGCATGTACGGCAAGTACGGCGACCCGACCTACGACGCCCAGGTGATCACGTACACGGACATCACCGACTCCCAGGTGGTGGTCGACTTCCGGGTGACGGTCCCGGCGGGCGGCTCGGCGACCTGCGTGCTGCGGGCCCGCTCCCACGACGGGGCGGAGGTGGCCCGCGAGGAGGTCACCGTGGCCGCCCGGCCGGGCGAGTCCCAGGCCGCCGCCCGGCACCGGCTGGCCACCACGGCCCGCCCTTTCATCGGTGAGGTGGTGCGCTGCCGACCGGCCGACTGAGCTGCTGAAACGCCACCGCGCCACGCGCACCGCGGGTCTTGCCGCCGGCACCCGCGGTGATCGTCCGCACCCGGACGGGCACGGCACTGGTAACTTGGTAGTTCACCCGTCAGCCAGTCCGCACAACCGAGGAGATCGCCTGTGTCCAACAAGGGGAACGAGGCGCCCGCCACCTGGCTGTCCCAGGACGCGCACGACCGCCTCCAGGCTGAGCTCGACGAGCTGATCGCCAACCGGCCCGTGATCGCGGCCGAGATCAACGCGCGGCGCGAGGAGGGCGACCTCCGGGAGAACGGCGGCTACCACGCCGCCCGCGAGGAGCAGGGCAAGCAGGAGGGGCGGATCCTCTACTTGAAGGAACTGCTCCGCACCGCCAAGGTCGGCGAGGCGCCGAGCGCCGACACGGTCTCCCCCGGGATGGTCGTCACGATCTACTTCGACGACGACACCGACGACACCGAGACCTTCCTGCTCGGCTCGCGGGAGATCTCCTCCACCACGGAGCTGACCGTCTACAGCCCCGAGTCGGCGCTGGGCAAGTCGATCCTGGGCAGCCGGCCCGGCCAGACGGTGACCTACACCGCGCCGAGCGGCGCGGACATCAAGGTGACGGTGGTCAGCTTCGAGCCGTTCACCGGCTGACCCGGCCGTCGAGCCGAACAACTGTTAACAAGGGCCCCTTGTACAACGGAATGCGTTAACAAGGGGCCCTTCCTTGCACCGGCAGCAGCTCAGCGGTCGGCGGCGAAGACCACCTGGTAGCCGCTGGCCCGCAGGGCGCTGATCAGCGTGTCGGAGTGCTCGACGCCCCGGGTCTCCACCGACAACGCCACCTCGACCTCGCCGAGCCGCAGGTGCGGGTTGGCCCGCTGGTGCTCCACGTCGACCACGTTCGCCCGGTGCTCGGCGATCTCGCTGAGCAGCGAGGCGAGCTGCCCGGGGCGGTCCGAGCAGCGCACGGTCACCCGCAGGTAGCGTCCGGCCGCCGCGAGCCCGTGCTCGATGACGCGCAGCATCAGCAGCGGGTCGATGTTGCCGCCGGAGAGCACCGCCACCACCGGCGTCTCGACCTCCAGCACGCCGGCCAGCAGCGCCGCCACCCCGACCGCGCCGGCCGGCTCGACGACCTGCTTGCCCCGTTCCAGCAGCATCAGCAGCGCCCGGGAGATGTCCTCCTCGGAGACCGTGACGATCTCGTCGGCGAGCTTGCGGACGTGGTGGAAGGTGATCTCCCCCGGGCGGCCCACGGCGATGCCGTCGGCGATGGTGCTGAACGCCGGCAGGCGTACCGGCTCGCCGGCCGCCAGCGAGGGCGGGTAGGCCGCCGCGCCCGCCGCCTGCACCCCGACCAGCCGCACGTCGGGCCGCAGCGCCTTCGCCGCCACCGCCATGCCGGAGATCAGGCCGCCGCCGCCGACCCCGGTGACGATCGTCCGCACGTCGGGGCACTGCTCCAGGATCTCCAGCGCCACGGTGCCCTGACCGGCGATCACGTCCGGGTGGTCGAACGGGTGGATGAGGATCGCCCCGGTCCGCTCGGCGAAGGTCTGCGCCGCCACCAGCGACTCGTCGACGGTGTTGCCCATCAGCTCGACCTGCGCGCCGTAGCCCTTGGTGGCGGCGACCTTCGGCAGCGGCGCGTTCACCGGCATGAAGACCGTCGAGTGCGTGCCGACCAGCCCGGCGGCGAGGGCTACCCCCTGGGCGTGGTTGCCGGCGCTCGCGGCCACCACCCCCCGGTCGCGCTCCGCCGCCGACAGCCGGGAGATCCGCACGTACGCCCCGCGCACCTTGTACGAGCCGGCGCGCTGCACGTTCTCGCACTTGAGCCACACCGGCCCGCCGAGCGCGGCGCTCAGCGGGCGGGAGGGCTCCAGCGGGGTGGTGCGGGTGACGCCGGCGAGCAGCTCCCGCGCGGCGCGTACCTCGGCGAGGCCGACCAGTTCCGTCATGCCCCGATCGTGCCACCCGCCCCCTGCGGGAGCTGCGGGGACGTCGCCGACGCCCCGCCCGGCGACCAGCCGGGGTGACCGGGCCAGGCCTGTGCGGCCCGGGCGATCCGGTCCTGCTGGGCGGCGGATATCCGGCGGAGCAGCACGATGAACGAGACCCCGGCGACCAGGCAGACGGCGCAGAGGAGCAGCCGGGTGTCGAGCGTGTCCTGGTAGTAGCGGACGTAGCTGCCGAACTCCACGTCGTTGCGGGGCCACTCGGTCAGCCGCTCGTACCGCCGGCTGTCGTCCCGGGCGACGAGGATGTCGCCGACGGTGAAGGTCAGCCAGGCGGCCCACCAGATCCCGACCAGGGCTGGCGTGGTCCGGCGCGGCAGGCTGTCCCGGGCCACGTTCGCCACCATCCGGGCCGGTACGACGAGGTTGGCGAAGGGCACCAGCCAGCCGGCGATCGCCCAGCCGGCGCCGAGGCTCGGCAGAGCACCCGGGAACGCGTCGAGGTTCGTCCGCGCCCGCCACGTCCAGATGATCACCAGAACCGAGGCGACCACCCCGGCCAGGCCGTACGGCAGCCCGAGCAGCACCTCGGCGAGGGCCGCGACCATCACCAGGTCCCGGTCTTCCCGCTCGCCCGCGACGCGGGCCATCCGCTCGCCGACCAGTGGGAACAACGCGCCGGGCAGGTAGAGCACGGTGGCCGCGCCGACGGCGACCGCCGCTGCGGTGCCGAGACCCCGGACGGGGTACGTAGGCACGTTGGGCAGCACCGAGGGCTGACCGAACGGCGTGCCGCAGCGCTGGCAGTCGGGGTCTTCCGGGGACGTGGCGTCCCCGCAGGTGTGGCATTGCACTTCGGAACCGCCCAGGGTGTGTGCGTGCGGGACGCACACACGCTAGGCGGTCACGCGGCGGTCGGCGACCCCGTGCCGACGCGGGGGTAGCCGGGGGCGTGCCGGGCCCACGGGGCCTGCATCTCGAACTGGCCGGCGACGCCGAGCAGCAGCAGCTCCGAGCCGGGCGGGCCGACGAGCTGCACCGCCACCGGCAGCCCGTCGGGGCGGCGGCCCACCGGCACCACGATCGCGGGCAGGCCGGCGATGTTCCACGGGGCGGCGAACGGGGCGTACCGGATGCTGGCCTTCATGTTCGCCGCCCAGGACCGGCCCGACCAGCCGGTGGCCTCCGGCGGCGGCCCGGCCAGCGCCGGGGTGAGCAGCAGGTCGACCGAGTGGTCGGCGAAGAAGCCGATGGACCGCTCGCGCCAGGCGACCCGGTCGGACTCGCGGACGTACCCCCGGCGTTGCGCCCACTCCCCCAGCGCGACGTGCCGGCGGCTGCGCGGCTGGAGGCTGCGCCGGTCGAGCCCGGCGGCCCGCACGTCGGCGGCGGCAGCGGCGAACCAGGTGGCGATGCCGGCCAGGCCGAGGCGGGTCGGGTAGACCGGGTCGGCGGGCACGGTGTCGTGGCCGGCGGCGGCGAGCAGGCGGCCGGCGGCGGCGACCGCGTCACGGTTCGGCGCGTCCGGGGCGACGCCGCGCACCGGGGACCGCAGCGAGACGCCCACCCGCAGCCGCTGCGGCGGGACCAGCTTCTCCTGCGGGCGGCCGGCGAGCACCTGGAAGCCGACCGCCGCGTCGGCGACCGTGGACGTCAGCATGCCGTGCTCGGTGAGGCCGAACCAGTCGTCGGCGCCGAGCTGGCAGGGCACCACGCCCCGGCCCGGCTTGAGCCCGACGAGGCCGCAGCAGGCCGCCGGGATGCGGATCGAGCCGAGGCCGTCGTTGCCGTGCGCCATCGGCACCAGCCCGGCGGCCACCGCCGCCGCCGCGCCGCCGGACGAGCCGCCGGGGGTGCGCCGCGGGTCCCACGGGTTGCGGGTGACCGCGCTCGCGTCGTCGGTGAGCGCCCAGAGGCCCAACTCGGGCATCCGGGTCACCCCGAGGATCACCGCGCCCGCGCCGCGCAGCCGCCGGACCACCTCGTGGTCGGCCTCGGCGACGGCGCTGCGCACCGCCGCCGAGCCGTGCCAGGTGGGCAGGCCCGCGACGGCGGTGTTCTCCTTGACCGCGACCGGCACGCCGGCCAGGGGGAGGTTGGCCAGCTCCTCCTGCTCGTCGACCTTCTCCGCCTCGGTGATCGCCTCGCCGCCGCGCACCGTGCGGAACGCGGCGAGGTCGGCGTCGGCCCGGGCGATGTGGTCGAGGTGGTCGGCCACGACCTGCGTGGCGGAGACGTCACCCCGGCGTACGCCGCGGGCGATCTGCTTCGCGGTCGCGCCCACCCAGGTCGGCATGAGGTCCTGCACGGCCACCCTCCCTCACCAGCGGTCAGCCCAGTGCCTGCTCCAGATCGGCGAGCAGGTCGTCGACCGTCTCGATGCCGACAGACAGTCGCACGAGATCACCAGGAACTTCAAGCGGCGAGCCGGCGGCACTTGCGTGTGTCATCCGGCCCGGGTGCTCGATCAGGGACTCCACCCCGCCGAGGGACTCGGCGAGCACGAACAACTTGGCCCGGTTGCAGATCTCGACGGCGTGCTCCTCGCCGCCGGCCGCCCGGAACGAGATCATGCCGCCGAAGCGGCGCATCTGCTTGGTGGCCACCTCGTGCCCGGGGTGCGACGGCAGGCCCGGATAGATCACCTGGGCGACCTTCGCGTGCCCGTCGAGGTACGCGGCGATCCGCTCGGCGTTGTCGCAGTGCCGGTCCATCCGTACGCCGAGGGTCTTGATGCCGCGCAGCGTCAGCCACGCATCGAACGGGCCGTTGACCGCGCCCATCGCGTTCTGGTGGTAGCGCAGCTCCTCGCCGAGCGCCCGGTCGGCGGCGACCAACGCCCCGCCGACGACGTCGGAGTGCCCGCCGACGTACTTGGTGGTGGAGTGCACCACGACGTCCGCGCCGTACGCGATCGGCTGCTGCAGGTACGGCGAGGCGAACGTGTTGTCGACCACCAGCAGCGCGCCCGCGTCGTGGGCGACGGCGGCCAGGGCGGCGATGTCGGCGATGCCGAGCAGCGGGTTGGTCGGCGTCTCCAGCCACACGATCCGGGTCGCGCCGGGGCGGATCGCGGCCCGCACTGCGTCGACGTCGGAGACCTTCGCCGGGGTGTACGTCAGCCCCCACCGCTCGGCCACCTTGGCGAAGAGCCGGTACGTGCCGCCGTACGCGTCGTCGGGGATGACCACGTGGTCGCCCGGCTTGCAGACGGTACGCAGCAGGGCGTCCTCGGCGGCCAGGCCGCTGGCGAAGGCCAGCCCGACAGGGCCGCCCTCCAGCGCGGCGAGGCACTCCTGGAGGGCGTCGCGGGTCGGGTTGCCGGAGCGGCTGTACTCGTAGCCCTGCCGGGGCGCGCCGACGGCGTCCTGGGCGTACGTGCTGGTCTGGTAGATCGGTGGGATCACCGCGCCGGTGCGGGCCTCCGGGTCCTGTCCGGCGTGGATCGCGAGCGTCTCGAAGCCGTGGTTCATGCCGCAGACGTTAGCCGGTGGGAAGGAGGGGTCCCTTGTTAACGCCTACGGTAGAGAAGGGTTCCCCGCTCACCGCCTCCCGCGCTGCGACGGGGCGAGGGCGTGGCGCAGGGCAGGCGGGGGGGCGCGGGGCGCGGCTAGCCTGGCCGGATGGGCGGGTGTGTGTTCTGCGGGATCGTGGCCGGTGACGTCCCGGCGTTCCGGGTCGCCGACACCCCGGAGGGGGTGGCGTTCCTCGACACCCGGCCCGTGTTCAAGGGCCACGTGCTGGTGGTGCCGCGCGCCCACCTGGTGACCCTGGCCGACCTGCCGGCGGGCGACCTGCCCGGCTACTTCGGGCTGGTGCAGCGGCTCGCCGTGGCCGTCGAGGCGGGGCTCGGGGCCGGCGGCACGTTCGTGGCGATGAACAACAAGGTGTCCCAGTCGGTGCCGCACCTGCACACCCACGTCGTGCCGAGGACGAAGGGCGACGGCCTGCGCGGGTTCTTCTGGCCCCGCACGCGCTACGCCGACGACGCCGAGGCCGGGGCGTACGCCGCCCGGGTCGCCGCCGCCCTGGCCTGAGGCCCCGCCCGACGGGCGTCGGTTACCCACCGCCGGGGCGGGTAAGGAACCGGGGCCCGGCGGTGTTGCACGCGGGGAGAGGTACGAGAGGAGTTCCACCGTGTTCCTTCGTCGCATGCCCGCCGAGCTGCCCACCCCCGACCGGGCCCTGCCCGGCCGCCCGATCGCGATGCCGATCGGCGACCGCCACGAGGTGCTCGGCTCCTCGCTGAAGGGGCCGTTCCCGGCGGGCGCGCAGGTCGCCGTGTTCGGGATGGGCTGTTTCTGGGGCGCCGAGCGGCTGTTCTGGACCCTGCCCGGCGTGCTCACCACCTCCGTCGGCTACGCGGGCGGGATCACCCCGAACCCGACGTACGAGGAGGTCTGCTCGGGCATGACCGGGCACACCGAGGTCGTCCAGGTCGTCTACGACCCCACCGTGATCAGCTACGAGGATCTGCTGAAGGTGTTCTGGGAGAACCACGACCCGACCCAGGGCATGCGCCAGGGCAACGACGTGGGCACCCAGTACCGGTCGGCGATCTACGCCAGCACCGACGAGCAGCTCGCCACCGCCACCGCGTCGCGGGACGCGTTCGCGCCGATCGTGGCGCGGGCCGGCAAGGGTGAGATCACCACGGAGATCGACCGGCTCGGCGGCTACTACTTCGCCGAGGACTACCACCAGCAGTACCTGGCCCCGACGAAGAACCCGAACGGGTACTGCAACCACGGGCCGAACGGGCTGAGCTGCCCGGTGGGCGTGGCCCGCACCGCCTGAAAGGGACAGGCTGGCCCGCACCTCCGGCGGCCCTGACCCGTTACCCTGACAGAGACGTCTAGGAGGGCACGATGGCCGGTGACATCCGCCCACGCGGATACGCCAAGCCGGTCGTCGTGCCCGATTCCCTCGATCGGCTCGACGGTCCGACCAGCGGCGTCGTCGACCTTCCCCGACACCTCAAGTGGTCGGGAAACGCCCGCTACGACCTCGCGGACCCCGGCCGCATCCTTGACCTGTACCGCACGGTACTCAACGAGGCCGCCGCCCCCGAGGACCTGCACACGTTCCTCGACCGTCAGACCTTGATCCGGTTGTGGCCCTCGATGTGGCTGCCTACTTCCGTGCGGGAGTCGTGGGAGAGTCGTTTCCCCGAACTTCGGCGGACGCGCCAGGTTGCCGCCTGAGGTCATGCAGCAGCAACACGCCCTCATCGCCGAGATCGCACTCGCTGTCGCGGGCCGTTACGGCTTTGCTCTGGCGGGCGGATACGCGGTGAGCGTCCATGGGATGGGTGCCCGACTGAGCTGGGACGTGGATCTCTTCACCGCCTGGCAGACTCGCGCCGAGTTCCCCCGTGCCGTTGACGAGGTCGTCAAGGCGTTCGACGCGCACGGCTTCGAGGTGACCGCTGTCATCCGCAACGAGACCTTCGCCCGTCTCCTTCTCGCTGATCGGTCCAGACCCGGGAGCGAGCCGGAGAAACTGGAGATGTCGGCGGACTGGCGTGCCCATCCTCCGGTCCCGTCGCCAGTCGGCCCTGTCCTTCATCCGGACGACGCCGTCGCCAACAAGATGTGTGCCCTGTTCGGCCGCGCCGAGGCGCGGGACTTCCTCGACGTGGATGCAGCGCTCAGCAGTGGCCGCTACACCCGGGGGCGTCTCCTCGATCTGGCGATGAACGCCGATCCCGGGTTTGAGGTGGCGGCCTTCGTTGACGCCTTGGGCGCCTTGACGCAGATCACCGACGCGGACTTCGACTGCTACGGCGTCTCTCCCGCTGAGCTGCCGGGCCTGCGGGAACGGTTCGCGCAGTGGCGGCGCGACCTCAGTCGTTCTCTGGAGCAGAGGTAGGCCGACCGGCGTCACGCGGGGCGGAGCACGACGGTCCAGGTGGTCGTGGTGGTGCTGGCCGCCGCGGCGGTCGCGCCGAGGCCGCCGTACGCGCCGGTCGGCACCGACGCGCCCGAGTCGGCGAGCAGCCCGGTGACCCGCCCCCCGCCGGTCTGGGAGCCGTTGCTGCGCACCTGCACCCCGGGCGGCGGGGTCAGCGCGGTCGACGTGGCGTCGCCGTGCAGCCAGTACGACACGCCCCACCCGCGCTCGGCGGCGATCGGGGCGGTCGGGGTGACCCGGGTGGCGGAGCTGGCCGGGTCGGCGGAGCTGGCGAACGCGGCCACCGGGGCGGTCGGGTCGGCGCCCCGGTAGGCGGCGAGCACCAGGTTGCCCTTCGACTGCTTGCCGAGGGTGACCCGCAGGGTCGTCCCGGCGTCACCGGTGGCGGCGATCTTCCACCAGGCGGTGGTGGTGGCGTAGCCCCCGTCGAGGCGGTCCAGCCGCGTCCAGTCGGTCACCCCGGTGGGCTCCCCGGTGTCGGCGTGGGTGTTCTGGCTGAGGAACAGCAGCAGGACGTCCCCCGGCCGGACTCCGGCGGGCACGACGACGGAGTGGTTGGTGACGTTCGCGTTGGCGGTGGCCTGCCCGACGTACGAGATCAGCTCGGGCAGCGGCGCGACGGTGACGTCCCGGGTGGCGGTGCCGGTGGCCCCCCGGTCGTCGGTGACGGTGACGGCGACGCGGTAGGTGCCGGCCTGGGCGTACGTGTGGGTGGTGGTGGGGACGCTGGCGGTGTCGGCGGTCGCGCCGTCGCCGAAGTCCCAGGCGTGGTCCTGGACCGCGCCGTCGGGGTCGGTGGAGCCGGCAGCGGAGAAGGCGCACACCAGCCCGGAGCAGGACGCGGCGAGGTCGGCGCTGGGCGGGGTGTTGGCCGCGCCGCCGGTGCCCTTGACGAGCCGGATCCAGTCGATGTCCCCGGCGAAGTAGTCGCAGGTGACGTTCACCCCGTCGCAGGAGCTCTTGCCGCCGATCGAGAACTGCCAGTTGTTGGCGATCGTCCCGGTGGGGCCGGTGAGCCGGCTGGTGCGCACGCCGTCGACGTACATCTCGACGTAGCTGGCGGTGCGGTTGCAGGTGACGGTGTGCCACTGCCCGTCGGAGATGGACGTGCCGGTGTAGCCGGTGCGCGTCGCCCCGTCGCCGCCCCGGAACATGCACCGGGGCTTGCCCTCGGGGGCCTCGAACTTCCAGTAGCCGCCGGCCGTGCCGCCCTGGCCCTTCTGCATGATGTTGCCGAAGGACTTCGTGGTGCGGTAGCGGATCGAGAACGAGAAGTCGCCGGCCTCGGGGTTGAAGTCGTTGCTCGCCGGCACCAGGTTGACGTGCCCCGGCACGTACTCCTTGTCGGCGGGGTTGTGGTAGGCGAAGCGGTGGGCGGTGGCGCCGTCGTAGCGCGTCCCGGCCACCACCTCGTCGCCGACGCGGCCGTGCCGGCCGTTGCCGCTGCTGTCGGTGAGCACCGTGGCGCCCGTCGGCTCGTCCATGCTCCAGAAGGCCACGGTGCGGGTGGCGACGGCCTGCGCGGGGGCGACCCCGGCCAGCACCCCGGCCGCCGCGACCGCCGCCGCCAGCGCCAGCCGGCCGGCGGTACGCACGCCGCGTCCGGTCCGCACGCCTGTCCGTCGCGTCGCGACCATGGTCATCGCCTCCTCGTGGGCCCGATCTCACCCTGGCACGGCGACGTTCGGCGCTGAATGCCCCGTCCGGGGGACAACGGGGCACCGGCGGCGGGCGCGGCGCGACCGTCCGGTCGGACGCGGTCGGCCGTGGGCCCGGCGGCGTCGCACCGATGCGGGGTTTCTCACAACCGGCCGGGCAGGCTGAGTAGGGGCCGAGCGCGGCGGCGGCGGGTGAGGGCGGCGGCGCCGGCGGGCTGCGGCCCACCGGGGCGCGACGGCGCGCATCTTAGCAAGCACGTAACGCCGACGACATCATCTCAACAGGCGAGCGGGGCTCACCTCTGGCAGCATTGTCTGGCATGTGCGGACTGGCTGGGGAGTTCCGCCGTGACGGCTCGCGGGCCGACGTCGCGGCGGTGGAACGCATGGCGGCCACGATGAGCGACCGGGGCCCCGACGACAGCGGCGTGTGGTCCCAGGGGGCGGTCGCCCTCGGCCACCGCCGCCTCAAGATCATCGACCTGTCGGCGGCGAGCGGGCAGCCGCTGGTCGACCCGGCGTCGGGGCTGACCGGCGTCTTCAACGGCTGCGTCTACAACTACCGCGAGCTGCGCGAGGAGTTGCAGGCCAGGGGGCACCGCTTCTTCTCCTCCGGCGACAGCGAGGTGGTCGTCAAGGCGTACGCCGAGTGGGGGCTCGACTTCGTCGACCACCTGGTCGGGATGTTCGCCGTGGCGATCAGCGAGCGGGACACCGGCCGCCTCGTGCTGGCCCGCGACCGGCTCGGCATCAAGCCGCTGTACGTGGCCGAGTCCCCGGGCGTGGTGAGCTTCGCCAGCACCCTGCCCGCGCTGCTGGCCGGCGGCGGCGTCGACACCGCCATCGACCCGGTGGCGCTGGCCCACTACCTGAGCTTCCACAGCATCGTGCCGCCGCCGCGCACCATCCTGCGCGGGGTCGCCAAGCTGCCCCCGGCCACCGTCCGGGTCTACGAGGCCGACGGCTCCACCCACGAGCGGGTCTACTGGGACCCGGCGTTCACCCGGCGCGACGAGCGGGCCGGCTGGTCCGCCCGCGACTGGGAGGACGCCCTGCTGGAGTCGCTGACCACGGCGGTGCGCCGCCGGATGGTCGCCGACGTGCCGGTCGGCGTGCTGCTCTCCGGCGGGCTGGACTCCAGCCTGGTCGTCGCCCTGCTCGCCGAGCAGGGGCAGCGCGGCCTGGCCACCTTCTCCATCGGCTTCGACGCCGTCGGCGGCCGCTCCGGCGACGAGTTCGTCTACTCCGACATCGTGGCGAAGACGTTCGACACCGACCACCACCAGATCCGGGTGGCCGCCCGGGACCTGCTGCCCCCGCTGGAGGCGGCGGTGGCGGCGATGAGCGAGCCGATGGTCAGCCACGACTGCGTGGCGTTCTGGCTGCTCAGCCAGGAGGTGTCGCGGCACGTCAAGGTGGTCCAGTCCGGTCAGGGAGCGGACGAGATCCTGGGCGGCTACCACTGGTACCCGCCGCTGGCCGGCGTCGACCGGGAGCGGGCCGTCGAGACGTACGCGAAGGCGTTCCTCGACCGGGACGCGGCCGGGCTGGCCCGGGTGCTGGACCCGGCGTGGCTGGCCGACGGCGACCCGGCCCGCGAGTTCGTGGCCGCCCACCTGGCCCGGCCCGGCGCGCAGACCGCCGTCGACGCGGGCCTGCGGATCGACACCCAGATCATGCTGACCGACGACCCGGTGAAGCGGGTCGACAACATGACCATGGCGCACGGGCTGGAGGCCCGGGTGCCGTTCCTCGACCACGAGTTCGTGGAGTTGGCCGCGACCTGCCCGCCGGAGCTGAAGCTGGCCCAGGGCGGCAAGGGCGTGCTGAAGGAGATCGGCCGCCGGGTCCTGCCACACGAGGTCATCGACCGGCCGAAGGGCTACTTCCCCGTGCCGGGCCTCACCCACCTGGAGGGCAAGCTCCTCGACCGGGTACGCGACGCGCTGCACGCGCCCGCCGCCCGTCACCGCAACCTGTTCCGCACCGAGTACGTCGACGCGCTGCTGGCCGACCCGAACGCCGAACTCACCCCGTTGAACGGAAACAAGCTGTGGCAGCTGGGACTCCTGGAAATGTGGCTCCAGAGCCACGGAATCGACTGACCGTGAGCGACACCCTGGCGACCGGGACGGCGCGCACCGACCGGGAACGGGTGCTGGGCCGCCGCCGCGAGCGGGTGGGGCCGGGCGGCGATCCGGTGGCCCCCGCCCCGGCCCCGCCGGACGCCCCGGACGGGCAGGCCGAGGGGGAACAGCCGACCGGCGGCGGCGTGGTGCTCGACTGCGGCTGGGGGCGGCTGGTGTTCGGCCAGACGTTCACCGAGCAGGCCGCCGTGGCGGCGGTGCTGCGCTCGGAGGCGGCCGGGGCGCGGGACATCTGCATCTACCTGCGCGACCCGCACGTGCTGGTGTCCCGGCTGCCCGACGAGCTGTTCATCGACCCGTCGCTGACGTACCGGCTGCGGCTGCCCGCGGCCCCGGCCGCCGCCGACGACCGCGACGGGCTGCCCGGCCTGCGGATCCGGACGCTGCGCGACGCCGACGACGCGGACGCGGTGAACCGGATCTACGCCCGCAACGGCATGGTCACCGCCCCGGTCGACGTGCTGGTCGACAACGCCCGCACCGAACGGTTCCTGCACCTGGTCGCCGAGGACGCCACCGGGGACGTGGTCGGCACGATCACCGGAGTGGACCACGTCGCGGTCTTCGCCGACCCGGACAACGGGGCGAGCCTGTGGTGTCTCACCGTCGACTTCAACACCGCGCCGCCCGGCACCGGCCAGGCGCTGCTGACCGAGCTGGCGGCCCGGCTCACCGCGCGCGGCCGGGCGTTCGTCGACCTGTCGGTGCTGGCCGAGAACACCGGGGCGATCCGGCTGTACGAGCGGCTCGGCTTCTACCGCACCGCGACGCTCTGCGTGAAGCGGAAGAACCCGATCAACGAGCGGCTGTTCCTGCCGGCCGCCCCGAAGGGGTACGACCGGCTCAACCCGTACGCGAAGATCGTCGCCGACGAGGCGATGCGTCGGGGCATCCGGGTGGAGGTCACCGACCCGGAGTGGGGCGAGCTGCGGCTGAGCAACGGCGGCCGGACGATCGTCACCCGCGAGTCGCTGTCCGAGCTGACCTCGGCGGTGGCGATGAGCCGCTGCGACGACAAGCGGGTCACCCGGCGCATCCTCACCGAGGCGGGCCTGTCGGTGCCGGCCGGGCGCACCGCGACCGGCGACGACGCCGACGTCGCGTTCCTGGCCGAGGTGGGCCGGGTGGTGGTGAAGCCGGCGCGCGGCGAGCAGGGCAACGGCATCACCGTCGGCGTACGCACGCCGGAGGCCCTGACCGCCGCCGTGGCCCTGGCCCGCGGCTTCTGCCCGGACGTGCTGATCGAGCAGATGCGCGACGGCGAGGACCTGCGGGTGATCGTCATCGACCACGAGGTGGTGGCCGCCGCCGTCCGGCGGCCCGCCCAGGTCACCGGCGACGGGGTGCACGACGTCGCCGAGCTGATCGAGCGGCAGAGCCGCCGCCGGGCCGCCGCCACCGGGGGCGAGTCGCGCATCCCCGTCGACGACATGACCCGGGAGGTCGTCGCCGAGGCCGGCTACGAGCTGAGCGACGTGCTGCCCGAGGGCACGGTGCTGGCCGTGCGCCGCACCGCGAACCTGCACACCGGCGGGACGATCCACGACGTGACGGGCGAGCTGCACCCGGCGATCGCCGAGGCGTGCGTGGCGGCCAGCCGGGCGCTGGACGTCCCGGTCACCGGGCTGGACCTGCTGGTCAGCGCCCCGGACGGCCCGGAGCACGTGTTCATCGAGGCGAACGAGCGGCCGGGCCTGGCCAACCACGAGCCGCAGCCGACCGCCGAGCGCTTCGTCGACCTCCTCTTCCCCGGCACGCGGGCACCGCAACGCCTCTGGACCCCGGCGGGTGCGGCAAGCTCTCAGGCATGACCGCACGCAAACCCGTCCCCCTGAAGATCGACCTGGACTACCTCCGCCAGGTGCTGGTGGAGCTGCTGGAGATCCCGAGCCCGTCGGGGCGCACCGACCACGTGCAGCAGTACGTGGGCGAGCGCCTCTGGGCGCTCGGGATCTCCTCCACGCTGACCCGGCGCGGCGCGCTCAGCGCCTGCCTGCCGGGGCCCCGGGAGACCGGGGCGGACCGGGCGGTCGTGGTGCACACCGACACCATCGGCGGCATGGTGAAGCGGCTCAAGGAGAACGGCCGGCTGGAGCTGATGCAGGTCGGCACGCACAGCGCCCGGTTCGCCGAGGGCGCGCACGTGCGGATCTTCACCGACGACCTGGACCGGGTGATCAGCGGCCAGGTGCTGCCGCTGAAGGCCAGCGGGCACCGCTACAACGAGGCCGTCGACCTCCAGGGGGTCGGCTGGGAGCAGGTCGAGGTGCGGGTCGACGAGCCCGTGGCCGACGAGGCCGGGCTGCGGGCGCTCGGCATCGACGTCGGGGACTTCGTGGCGTTCCTGCCGAATCCGACGATCACCCCGAGCGGGTACGTCAAGTCCCGGCACCTGGACGACAAGGCCGGGGTGGCGGCGGTGCTGACCGCGTTCAAGGCGATGGTCGACGCGGGCGTCACCCCGGCGGTGACCGCGCACCTGCTGGTGACGGTCACCGAGGAGATCGGCCACGGGGCGAGCCACGGCCTCGACCCGGACGTCGCCGAGATCGTCTCCGTGGACGCCGCGGTGGTCGCCCCCGGGCAGCAGTCCCGGGAGAACGCGGCCACCCTGGCCATGGGCGACGGGGTGGGGCCGTTCGACTACCACCTGACCCGCAACCTCGCCGCGATCGCCCGCGAGCACGGGGTGGACCTGGTCCGCGACGTCTTCGAGTTCTACCGCTCGGACGTGGCGGCGGCGGTGGAGGCGGGCGCGCACGCCCGGGTGGCGCTGCTCGGCTTCGGGGTGGACGCCACCCACGGCCACGAGCGCACCCACCTCGACGGGCTGGGTCACCTCACCCAGCTGCTCTGCCTCTATCTCCAGAGCGAGCTGGTGTTCCCCGAGTGGGACGCCGAGCCGGAGGGCGACCTTGCCGACTTCCCGTCGCTGGCGGTGCAGCCGGCCAGCGAGGAGGGCCCGCGCGAGGGCCCGATCGGCATCGCCGACTGACCGCTCCGGCAGCGCCGTGAGGGCCGCTCCGGCAGCGCTCGGCGGGCCCGCCCCGGCCGCGCCGGCCGACCGCGCCTGAGCCGCTGGTCGAAATCCGTTGCCGACGCCCCCGGGAAGTGGATAGCGTGGCGGTACACGGGAAAGGAGGTGGTCCAGACTTGTATAGCAATCGGACTCGTGAGGTGGCTGTCCGCTAGCCGCTGTCCTCGACAGTGAGAACCTGCCCGCCGCGAGGCGGGTGCACGATCGTCGAGACCGTGTGGCAGCGGTGCGGCGAAACCACGACAGCCACCCGACCCCCGGGGTGCCGGCCAAGTCCAGCCGGCCCGTGCGCGAGCACGGAAGCCCCGGGGGTCGCTTCATGTATCCGCCGGGGAGAACGCCGTGTCCATGCGTGAACTGGTGGTGCTCGGGACGGCCAGCCAGACCCCGACCCGGGCGCGCAACCACAACGGGTACGTGCTGCGCTGGGACGACGAGGTGATCCTCCTCGACCCGGGCGAGGGCAGCCAGCGGCAGCTCCTGCACACCGGCGTCACCGCCACCGACCTGACCAGGATCTGCGTCACCCACTTCCACGGCGACCACTGCCTCGGCCTGCCCGGCACCATCCAGCGGCTCTCCCTGGACCGGGTCCCGCGCCCGGTGGCGGTGCACTTCCCGGCCGGCGGGGCCGACTACTTCGCCCGGCTGCGGCACGCCAGCTCCTTCCACGAGACCGCCGAGCTGGCCGTCGAGCCGATCAGCGCCGACGGGCAGCGGATCGCCCTGCGCGGCGGCGGCATCCTGGAGGCCCGCCGGCTGCGGCACCCCATCGAGACGTACGGCTACCGCCTCGTCGAGCCGGACGGCTGCCGGATGCTGCCGCAGCGGCTGGCCGCGTACGGGATCGCCGGGCCGGCCGTCGGCGAGCTGCGGCGCGTCGGCCACCTCGACGTCGGCGGGCGGCGCGTCACCCGCGACGAGGTGAGCGTGACCCGCCCCGGGCAGCGGTTCGCGTTCGTGATGGACACCGGGCTCTGCGACAACGTGTACGCCCTCGCCGAGCACGCCGACCTGCTGGTCATCGAGTCGACGTTCCTGGCGAGCGAGGCCGCGCTCGCCGCCGAGGTCGGGCACCTCACGGCGGGCCAGGCCGCGCGGGTGGCAACCGAGTCGGGGGTACGCACGCTGGTGCTCACCCACTTCTCCCAGCGCTACGGCGACGTCCGGCGCTTCGCCGACGAGGCCCGGGAGCACTTCGCCGGTGAGCTGGTCGTCGCCGAGGACCTGACGACCGTCCCGGTCCCGCCCCGGCGGGTACCCTCGGCCGGGTGACGATCACCCTCCGCCACGCCACCATCGACGACCTGCGCGCCGTGGGGGCGCTGCACCAGCGCTCCCGGGTGGCGGCGTACTCGTCGTTCCTGCCGGCGGAGGCCCTCGCCGACCCGACGGAGGAGGCGATGGGGTCGTACTGGGTGGAGCGGTGGACCTGGGAGCGTGACGACCACCTGATGACCGTCGCCGAGCGCGACGGCCGGCTGGTCGGCTTCAGCTACGTCGGCCCGGACGACGCGGGCGACCCGGCGACGGGGCTGCTCAACGCCATCCACCTCGACCCTGGCGAGCGGGGCCGGGGCACGGGCCGGGCGCTGATGGACGACGCGCTGGCCACCATGCGCGACCGGGGCCGGACGCGGGCGGTGCTGTGGGTGCTGGAGGGCAACGCGCCGGCCCGGCGCTTCTACGAGCGGGGCGGCTGGCGGCACACCGGCGAGCGCCGGGAGGACCGGATCGGCACGGCCCGCACCCGCCAGCTCCGCTACGCGCGTGCTCTGTATGGAAGGGCCCCCTGTTAACGCATACGGTAGAGAAGGGTCCCCTTCTTACCCCGCCCCCGGCGGGGGCGGGGCGGGGCGGGCTCACGCGCCGTCCTGGTCCGAGTCGACCGAGAAGTTGAGCACGCCGAGGTAGCCGTCGCCGTCCTCGACGACCTTCATCAGCATGCTGTCGGCGTAGATCGTGTCGTTGTCGTTGAAGGTGTCCCGCCCGGTGTGCGCCGAGTACGGCGCGGCGGCGTACACCTTGGTGTTGAGGGCCTCGTCGAACATCATCTGGGTGGTCAGCACCCGGTTGTTGTCGACGTGCACCATGGCGTGGATGTGCGTGGTGCGGCCCCGGTACCAGCCCGGCCAGATGGTGGTGAACTCGACGATCCCGTCGGAGTTGGTGACCTGGGCCCCGCGCAGGTAGCGCTTGTCGTCGGTCGGCGTGAGGTCGGCCGCCGACCCCTCGGAGCCGCCGCCCGGTGCCGCGCCGCCGCCGGGCGCACCGCTCGGCGGGGCCCCTCCGGCCGGGCCGCCGCTCGGCGGGGTGCCGTCCGGCGCGCCGCTGGGCGGGGTGCCGCCGCCCGGGGCCCCGCCGCCCTGCGCGCCGCCCGCGCCGGAGGACTGCGCCTCAGCACCCGAGTACAGCCCCTCGGCGTCGCAGTGCCAGATCTCCACGACGGCGTTGGCCAGGGGCCCGCACTGCTCGCTGTCCTGCACCCGGACCGCCACCCGCAGCCGGGTGCCCTCCCGGTCCTCCCGGATGTCGCTGCGGATCTTGTCGGCGTCGAAGTAGTACGGGCCCTGGGTGGTGCTCGCGGTCAGTGTGCACGTGTTGGCCTCGCCGAACAGCGCGGTCAGGTCGGTCGACGTGCTGGCGGTGGCCTGCGGGGAGACGGTCTCGCCGGTGGACGTGGTGACCGTGCCGCCGTCCCGGCCGCAGGCCGCCAGCAGGCCGGCCAGCCCGACCGAGCCGATCCCGGCGATCAGCCGGCGGCGGCTGACCCGCTGCCCTTCGTGGTGGTCGAGGTCGTGGCGCATGGGTTCCTCCCGGGGTCGGTGTTCGTCGGCTGGTCCCGACGCTAGACACGCCCGGCCGGCGCCCTCTGTGGCCCGCTTGTGGCCGGGCTGTGAATGGTCGCCCCGCCGGTCGGCCCGACGATCAACCCGGAAGGGCGGCCCGACGACCACCCCGGAACGTCGGCCGACGACCACCCCGGAAGGCCGGCCCGGCGGCTGATCCGACCGGCGGTTATACCGGACGCATACCGGTGGCTCGCATGCTCGCGGCAGTCCGGCCGGCACGGGCCGGGGCGAGGGAGAAGGTTGCATGCGACACCGAGCAACGAGCCGGCTGCTGGCCGGCCTGACCGTCGTCGCCGTGACGGCGGTCGGCACCGGGCGGCCCGCCGCCGCCGACCCGGCCGCCGGGCCGCCGCCGGCCGCCGCCGCGCAGATCACGACCGCACAGCTCTCGGCGGCCAGCGCCGGCCGGGTGACGACCGCCGTCGCACCGGCCGCCGTCGCGTCCCAGTCGAAGACCGGGTTGGCCGTCATGAGCCCGTGGAGCCTGCGGCCCGCCGTCGAACCGAACCTCACCGACGCGCAGCGCGTCGCGTTCGAGGACCAGATGATCAAGGACCTGGTCGAGGCCAAGGTCAAGACGGTACGCCTGGAGATCGCCGCCCCCGGCGAGACGGCCGTCGACTTCACGCTCTACCGCCGGTTGATCGACAAGCTGCCCAGCGACGTCAAGGTCATCGCGGTGCTGAACTTCGCCCTGGTCGAGGGCGGGGTCAGCAACAGCGGGGTGCCGGCGAGCGAGCCCTACCTGTACCAGTTGCAGGACTCCGTGGCGGTCAGCCAGTATCCGGAGTACGGCACCACGACGAAGTTCATGAAGGTGTGGATCGACAAGGCGCTGTCGGTGGTCACCACGTTCGGCAGCCGGCTAGCCGCCGTCGAGGTGCTCAACGAGGCCAACAAGCTGTACCACCCCGGCACCGCCGCGCACCCCGGCCCGTACGTGGTGCCGGGCGACGCGTACGGCCGGCTGATCGGGAAGTTCTACCGGTACTGCCGGCTCGCCGGCAGCAAGCCCTGCGGCAGCACGGTCAAGGTGATCACGCACGGGATGCACCCCGGAATGGACGGCGGCGACTCCGGCACCGCCAACGACGACACCAATCACCTGAGCGGGGTGCTGAGCTCCGCCTCGGTCGCCGCGTTCCGCTCGGCCAACGGCGGGGCGTGGCCGTTCGACGGGATCGGCTACCACCCGTACCCCTTCGCGATGGGGCTGAGCCTGCCCGGCGGCTACGCCAACACCGCCACGGCGACGCTGCTGGCCGGCATCAACGGCCGCCTCGACGCCGTCCGGGCGGTGCTCACCGCCGCGGGCGTGCCGCAGTCCACCTCGCTGTTCTGGCTCACCGAGGTCGGCTTCAACTCCAACGACGTGTCCGCGTCCACCCTGGAGGAGAAGGAGGCCAAGCAGGGCCAGTACGTCAAGGACGTCTTCACCGCCCTGGCCAACCGCGCCGACACCGCCCAGGCGATCTGGTACCGCTACCACCAGGGCAACGCCGACGCCCCGGCGGAGAACTGGGGGCTGGTGGCGCACACCGACCGCGTCTACTCGAAGCTGCCGCCCCGCTACAAGCGGGCGTACTGCGACTTCGTCTGGGAGCGGGGGGTCGGCGCCACCGAGCACTGCCCGCGCCCGAAGGAGGTCGTCTGGCGCACCTACTTCAACAACGTGCTCTACCCGGTCAGCTACTGGGAGCTGCCGCAGTACGTGGTGGACGCCGGGGCGTCGTACCCGTCGTGGCATGTCCAGCAGGACATCGGCGGGCAGGTCAAGCAGCTCAGCGGCTACTGCTCGCCGGTCGACAAGTACCTCTGCTCGACGTCGGACTACAGCCGGTTCCCGGTGCCGTCCGCCCGGGACGCCTCGGCGCGGTTCCGGGTGCGCTTCGCCGGGCTCGGCATGACCGGCCCCTGGTCGGACTGGATGTCGTACGCCCCGCTGATCGGCTCGGGGGCCGGGGTCTACGGGCCCGCCTCGGGGGCGACGCTCAACTTCAAGACCCAGTACGTCTCGTTCCCGGTGGCGGTGCCGACCCAGTGGCTGCGCAACAACCCGGGCGGCCAGCCGTTCATGCGCTTCCACCAGAACACCGCGAACGGCGGGTGGGTCCGGCTGTGGAGCCGGCCGAGCATGCCGAGCACCGGGGCCGACCTCCAGGAGACCTCCGACCACGTGCTGTACGTGTTCAACCTCAGCATCACCGCAGACTCCAGCCGGTCGTTCACCGCCGGCCCGGTGCAGTTCCTGTTCGGCATCGCCCCGGCGGCCTGCAAGACCGACGTCGCACAGTGCCTGCCGACCAACTCGGCCGAGACCATCACCTACTCGTTCAACCACTCCTAGCGCCGCGGTGGGCGGCGGCGGCGCGCCGCCGCCCACCCGTCGGGACACCCTCGGCATGTCGGCGGGCGGGCCTACAATCATCGACTGAGTTGATCGTCAGGATGGGCTCGCGCCGCCGGCTGCCGTGGGGGTTCGGATACTCGTTCGCATTCTCGGCCCGGTCGAGGCGGAGCTGGCCGGCGAGCCGGTGGCGCTGGGGCCGCCCAAGCAGCGTGCGGTGCTCGCCGTCCTGGTGCTCCGGCCGGGTCGGCCGACCGCCGTCGCCGACCTGGTGGACGCCCTGTGGCCCGCCGCGCCGCCCCGGTCCGCGCTGAAGAACCTCCAGCTCTACGTGCACCAGCTCCGCAAGCTGCTCCCCGGCGGGCTCACCTTCGGCAACGGGGCCTACCGGCTCGACCCGGGCGCCTACCGCCTCGACGCCGACGAGTTCGACGCCCGGGTCACCGCAGCCCGGCGGCTGGCCGCGGGCGGCGACCTGGCCGCCGCGCGCGACGCGTACCACGATGCCCTGCTCTGGTGGCGCGGCCCGGCGCTGGCCGACCTCGTCGGCCGGGGCCTGCTCTGCGGCGAGGCCGCCGCGCTGGACCAGGGCCGGCTGCGGGCGATCGGCGAGTCGGTGGAGACGGCGTTGCGCCTGGGCGGGCACGAGGACCTGCTCCCCCGGCTCACCCGCCTGGTCGCCGACCACCCGCTGCACGAACGCTTCCGGGAACAGCAGGTACGCGCGCTCCAGGCGGCCGGCCGGCACGCGGAGGCGGTCGCCGCGTACCGGGACGCCGAGCGGGTCCTCGCCGACGACCTCGGCGTGCCCCCCGGCCCGGCCCTGCGGGCGCTGGCCCCCGGGCTGCGCCGCCCGGCCGTGGCCGCCCCGGCGCGGGTCAGCCGGCCCGTGCCGGCGGAGCTGCCCGCCGACATCCCCGACTTCACCGGGCGGCACGAGCAGGTCGCCGACGCCGTCGCCTTCCTCGGCCGGCCGCCGGCCGCGGCGATGCGGATCTGGGCGCTCTCCGGCACCGCCGGGGTCGGCAAGAGCTGCCTCGCCGTGCACGTCGCGCACCGGCTCCGGCCGCACTTCCCCGACGGCCAGCTCCACGTGAGCCTGCACGGCCAGGGCGCGCACCGGGTCGACCCGGCGGACGTGCTGGCCCGCTTCCTGCGCGCGCTCGGCATGACCGACCAGCAGCTCCCGGTCGAGTTCGACGAGCGGGTCCGCTGCTACCGCAGCCGGCTGGCCGACCGCCGGGTCCTCGTGGTGCTTGACGACGCGACCGACGAACAGCAGGTGCGACCGTTGCTGCCCGGCGGCCCGGGGTGCGCCGCCGTCGTCACCAGCCGGATGCCGCTGGCCGGGCTGGCCGGGGCGCGGGCGCTGCACCTCGACGTGCTCGACCGGGAGCAGGCCGTCGAGCTGCTCGCCGCGGCGGCCGGACCCGCCCGGGTCGCGGCCGAGCCCGCGGCGGCCGGCGCGATCGTCGAGCTGTGCGGCCGGCTGCCGCTGGCCGTCCGGGTCGCCTCCGCCCGGCTGGCGACCCGGGGCCACTGGAGCCTGAACCGGTTCGCCGACCGGCTCGCCGACGGCCGGCGCCGACTCGACGAGCTGCGCGTCGGCGACCTCGACGTCCGGGCCAGCTTCCAGCTCAGCTACGACAGCCTCGAACCGGCCGCCCGCCGGGCGTTCCACCTGCTCGCCCTGCTCGACCAGCCCACCGTCCCCGGCTGGCTGGCCGCCGCGCTGCTCGACGCCGACCCGGCCGCCGCCGAGGACACGCTGGACCATCTCGTGGACGCCCAACTGCTGCAACTGACCGGCGCCGACCAGGACCGCTACCACACCCACGACCTGCTGCGGGTGTACGCGGCGGAGCAGGCGGCCGTCGCCGAGCCGGCGGGCGACCGGGCGGCGGCCCTGGACCGTGCCTTCGCCGCCTGGGTGGCCGCCGCCGAGCGGGCCGCCGCCGCGCTGACCGGCGCCGCCGGGGCGGGCCGGTTCGGGGCGGAGTCGCGCCGCTGGTTCGCCCGGGAACAGACCGACATCGTGGCGGCCCTGGGCCAGGCGCACCGAACCGGGCGGTGGGAGGTGACCTGGCGGCTGGCGCGGGCGTCGACCATGTTCCTGGCGGAACGGTCGCAGTGGAGCGCCTGGCAGGCCACCCACGAGCTGGCCCAGGACGCCGCCCACCGGGCCGGCAACGCCGACGTGGCCGCCGACCTGGCCGAGCGGCTCGGCGACCTGTACCGGGACCGGGGCCGGTTCGACCGGGCCGAGACGTACTTCCGGCGGTCGCTGGAGCTGGCCGAGACGATCGGCAGTCCGGTCCGCAGGGCGTACGCGCTGCGCGGCCTCGGCGACGCCCGGTGGGGGCACGGCGACGCCGAGGGGGCCGTCGGCCGGTACGTCGAGGCGCTCCCGCTGTTCGAGGCGGCCGGGGAGCACCAGGGCAGCGCCCACGCGCTGCGCGGGCTGTCGGTGGCGTACCGGGGGCTCGGCCGGCTCGACGAGGCGCTGGACGTGGCCCGGCGCAGCGTCGGCGCGTTCCGGGCGCTCGGCGACCGGTCCGGCGAGACGTACGCCCGGCGCACGCTGGGCAGCATCCACCTGGACCTCGGGCACCTCGACGAGGCCGAGGAGTGCCTCCTGCACTGCCACGCCGACTTCGAGCGGCTCGGCGACCGGCTGGGCATGGCGGCGGCCCTGCTCGGGCTCGGCATGACCCAGGTGGAGCAGGGCAGGCACGACGAGGCGCGGGAGACGTACCACCGCTGTCGGGAGACCTTCGCCGAGGTCGCCGACCCGCTCGGCGAGGCGTACGCCCGGCGCGGGCTGGGCGACGCGCTCACCGGGTCCGGCCGGCTGGACGAGGCGCAGGCGGAGCTGGCAGCCGCCCTGGCGGTCTTCGTCGCGCACGCCGACCTGCGCTGGGAGGCGTACGCCCGGACCAGCCTCGCCGCCCTGTGCCTGGCCCGGGGCGAGCCCGCGACGGCCCGGGAGCACCTCGACCGGGCGCTGGCGATCTTCGACCGGATGGGCGCCCGGCTGTGGTCGGCACGCGCCCGACGCCTGCTCGCCCGGGCGGGCGCGGACGGGGACGGGCCGCCGCCCGGCTGACGGCGCGTTCGCCCGCCGCCCCGATATACCGGCGCTATACCGGGGGCCCACATCCTCGTCCCGGAAGGCGCCCGGCCGGTCGTGCCGGGGCCGAGTTGCGGAGGCAGGATGAACAGCTTCGGATTCCGGCGTCGCCGCCGGGTCGCCCTGGCGCTCGTGCCGGCGCTGGCCGGCACACTGCTGGCGGCGTCGGGCCCGGCGGCCCCCGCGCGGGCCGCCGACGGGGGCGACCTGGTGATCGCCAACGTGCTGTGGCGGGTCGCCGTCGGTTCCCGGCCGACCTGATGACCACCAACAACCCCGCCGAGCGGGACCAGTTCCCCGTCGACGGGCAGACCCACTACGTGCCGAAGTACGCGGGCTCCGGGCGGTCGGCGCTCTACCGGCTGCACAATCCGAACTGGAACGGCGGCTCCGACCACATGGACTCCCGCACCGCCGGCGAGGCCGGCTTCGGCACCGAGTACGCCCTCGGCTATCCGTACACCTCGCAGGCCGCCGGCACGCAGCCGTACCTGCGCACCTTCAACGGGTGCACCGGCGACCACGGCACCCGGTCGCAGAACGAGGGGGCGAAGTCCTGCTACGGGGACGAGTCGGCCAGCTACGGGTACGCGTGGCCCCGGTACCTCAACACCCCTACGTCGCTGGCGTCGCTGAGCGCGGGCGGGGTGACCATCTCGTCCAACCGGGTCACCGGCGGGGCGCTGTGGAACTGGACGTACAACGGCACCCAGTACATCAACAACCTCGACTACGGCCGGCAGCTGCAGTCGTCGTTGTTCTTCTCCCGCGACGGGGTGACGGCCAACCCGACCGAGGCCGGCGACACCTGGTCCAACCCGGCCTGGCCGGCGTACCGCCGGCACGGGTCGCCGCTGCTGGCGCTGAACACGGACACCGCGTCGAAGACCCAGTCCACCCGGTCCGTGCCGATCGACTTCGTCCCGCAGAACTTCGGCGGCGGCGAGCAGAACCCGGCGATCTACCGGGACTTCCAGCTCGGCAAGGACATCACCCTGGACTGGGGCGGGCTCGGCCCCGTCGCCCGGTACCAGACCGTGCTGAACTCGCCCGCCCTGACCTACCCGGGCATCGAGGTCCCGACGGCGTACCTACGGGCCGAGTTCAACCGCTACTTCACCTACGACGCGGTCAGCCAGACGCTGACCGAGCGCACCAACTTCGGCCAGTGCTCCGACGCGAGCTACTTCTCCTGGACCCCGCCGAACCGGGGCGGGGTGATCATCGCCAACGCCGACCTGAGCAAGGCGATGGCCGTGTACGGCGCGAACACCAGCCAGGGCGGCTCGGTGTCGGAGATGCGGATGTACAAGTTCATCGGCGGCGGGTGCGGCACCGGCACCGGCGAGTTCGACATCGCCTCGTCGAAGTTCACCGTGCTGCGGCACGGCAACGTCGGGGCCGGCGAGAAGCGCTTCAACAGCTGGGTGATGACCGGCTCGGTCGGCCAGATCCAGGGGTGGATGAACACGCTGCGGTCCTGGGGGGCGGCGTGACCGTCGCCTGAGCGGTAAGGAAGGGCCCCCTGTTAACGCATACAGTAGAGAGGGGTTCCCCTCTCACCCTCACCCCCGGTGCGCCGGTGCGCCGGTGCGCCGGTGCGCCGGTGCGCCGGTGCGCCGGTCCAGCCGGCCGACCGTCAAGGCGGTGATCCGGTACCCGTTCGGGTTGAAGTTGGCGTGGGTGGCGTCGTGGCCGCCCTGCACCCGGTCGGAGGCCGCCGGTGGCGGGTTGGCCGGGGCCGGGCTACTTCGCGGAAGTTCTCTTCACCGTGTCGGCAAGGGCCTTCAGTCGACCAGCCCCGCGCGGAACGCGGTCAGGGGTGCATCCGGGCCAGCCCGGACGGCCGAAAGCCGGACGGCCGCGAGATGCCGTGGACTGTCGCTCGATCTATGTCCGGCCGGCGGGGCTGCAGTGGTTGAACCACGCCGCGAGGTCGCCAGCCCGGCCCCGTTCACCGATCACGCGGACTCCGGCCCAGCCGAGGCGTCGCGCGTGATCGACGGCTGACGCTGCCAAGGCCGGTGCGGAGCGGGCGGGGCCGAACGCTGGCCTCGCCCGCTCCGCACCGGGCGGCGGCGTTAACAAGGGGCCCTTCCTCTACCGAAAGCGTTAATAAGGTGCCCTTCCTTGCAGGGTCAGCGGGCGCCGAGGTGGGCCAGCAGGTCCTGCCGGGTGAGCACCCCCTTGGGCTTCCCGTCGACCAGCACCAGAGCCGCGTCGGACTTCTCCAGCAGGGCCACCGCCTCGCTAACCGGCTGACCGCCGCCGATCATCGGCAGCGGGTCGGCGGTGTGCCGCTCGATGGTGTCGTGCAGGTGCGCCTGGCCGGTGAACAGGGCGTCGAGCAGGTCCTTCTCGGCGACCGAGCCGGCCACCTCGCCGGTGACCACGGGCGGCTCGGCCTTGAGCACCGGGAGCTGGGAGACGCCGTACTCGCGCATGTAGTCGATGGCGTCGCGGACCGTCTCGGTCGGGTGCACGTGCACCAGCTCGGGCAGCCCGCCGGGCTTGCCGGCGAGCGCGTCGGCGACGGTCGGCTCGGTGCCGGAGTTGTCGAGGAAGCCGTACCGGGCCATCCACGAGTCGTTGAAGATCTTCGACAGGTAGCCCTTGCCGCTGTCGGGCAGCAGCACCACGATCACGTCGTCCGGGCCGGCCTCGCGCGCCACCTCCAGGGCGGCGACCACGGCCATCCCGCAGGAGCCGCCGACCAGCAGCCCCTCCTCGCGGGCCAGCCGCCGGGTCATCTCGAACGACGCCTTGTCGGAGACCTCCACGATCCGGTCGGCGATGTCCCGGTCGTACGTGGTGGGCCAGAAGTCCTCGCCGACCCCCTCCACGAGGTAGGGCCGGCCGGTGCCGCCGGAGTAGACGGAGCCCTCCGGATCCGCCCCGACGATCTTCACCCGGCCGTCGGAGGCCTCCTTGAGGTAGCGACCGATGCCGGAGATGGTGCCGCCTGTGCCGACCCCGGCGACGAAGTGGGTGAGCTGGCCGCCGGTCTGCTTCCACAGCTCGGGGCCGGTGGTCTCGTAGTGCGAACGCGGGTTGGCCGGGTTGCTGTACTGGTCGGGCTTCCACGCGCCCGGGATCTCGCGGGCCAGCCGGTCGGAGACGTTGTAGTAGGAGCGCGGGTCCTCCGGGGCGACGGCGGTCGGGCAGACCACCACCTCCGCCCCGTACGCCCGCAGCACGTCCTGCTTGTCCTGGCTGACCTTGTCGGGGCAGACGAACACGCACCGGTAGCCCTTGAGCTGCGCCACCAGGGCCAGGCCGACGCCGGTGTTGCCGCTGGTCGGCTCGACGATCGTGCCGCCGGGCCCGAGGATGCCGGCGGCCTCGGCGTCCTCGACCATGCGCAGCGCGATGCGGTCCTTCACCGAGCCGCCCGGGTTGAGGTATTCCACCTTCGCCAACACGGTGGCCCGGATGCCCTCGGTCACGTTGCGCAGCCGCACCAGCGGGGTGTTGCCGATCATCTCGACGACGTTGTCGTAGTAGTGCACCTCGTTGTGCCCTTCGTTGCGGCGCCGGCGACGGCGGCCGGGCAGACGTTGATTCGACGCCCAGGGTACGTCCCGTCAGGGCACCACATGCCCCGGGATGACGGAGGCCCGGCGGACCTCCCATTCCAGGAACCGCTCGGTCTCCGCGAGCACCGCGCCGGCCAGCCAGGTCACCATCACCGCGTCGTCGGCCAGGCCGAAGACCGCCAGCGGGATCTCCGGGAGCAGGTCGATCGGCGAGACGATGTACGCCGTCGCCGCGGTCATCAGGGCCAGCCGGAGGCCGCCGTCGTACTCGCCGCGGGTGGTGGCCCGGATCATCCGGGGCAGCGCCGCCAGCCGGGCCCCCAGCGACGGGCCGCCCCGCGCCCCGGCGGTCAGCGCCCGGGCCAGCGCCGCGAACGCCGCGCCGCGCTTCAGTGTCTTCCCCATCTCCACGCCCCTTCCGACTCCACAGCGTGCCGTGTCCCCGCAAGGGGTACCCGCAACAGTCGCCTCCCAGCCAGAAACCGGGCAGTACGACGACAGCGGCGTGTCGTACCGGCGCGATAATGTCGGTGCATGGGGGTCGCTGGTTCCGTCGCACCGGCCGGTCCGCGCGAGCAGTCCGCTCCGCGCTGGCAGCTCGGCCCACGCTGGCAGCGTGCGCGGCGGGTGGCCCGCGTCGCGGCGATCGGCACGGGCGCCACCGCGGCGGCCGCCGCGGCGACGACGGGCGTCCTGCTCGGCCAGGCCCGGCAGGCCCGCCGCACCATCCCGATGGCCGAGGCGCCCCCGCCCCGCTGCGACGGCGTCTACGGCGCGAAGCTCCCCGGCCCGCCGCTGACCATGGTCGTCCTCGGCGACTCCTCCGCCGCCGGCTACGGCGTGCACCGCCGCCGGGAGACGCCCGGCTCGCTGCTGGCCACCGGGCTGTCCCGCCGGCTGCACCGGCCGGTCCGGCTGCACCGGTTCGCCGTGGTGGGCGCCATCTCCCCCGGCTTGAAGCCGCAGGTGGAGGCCGCGCTGGAGGTGTCGCCCGACGTAGCGGTGATCCTGATCGGCGGCAACGACGTCACCAACCGCACCCCGCCGGCCCTGGCGGTGCGCTACCTGGTCGACGCGGTCCGCGCGCTGCGCGGGGTCGGCTGCGAGGTGGTGGTCGGCACCTGCCCCGACCTCGGGGCGATCCAGCCGATCCAGCCGCCGCTGCGCTGGCTGGCCCGGCGGTGGAGCCGGCAGCTCGCCGCCGCCCAGACGGTGGCGGTGGTCGAGGCGGGCGGCTGGACGGTCTCCCTCGGCGACCTGCTCGGCCCCCGCTTCGTCGCCGAGCCGACCCGGATGTTCGCCTGGGACCGGTTCCATCCCTCCGCAGAGGGGTATGCGGTGGCCGCCGCCGCGCTGCTGCCGACGGTGCTCTCCGCGCTCGGCGGGGTGCCGGAGCGCCGCACCGGGCTCGCCCGCGGCGAGGGCGTCCGGTCGCTGCCGGAGGCGGCCCAGGAGGCGGCCCGGCACGCCGGCACGGAGGTCAGCGCCACCCAGGTCCGGGGCCGCGACCGCGGGCCGGGCGGGCGGTGGGCGCAGCTGCGTCGGCGGGCCTTCTTCGGCGTCGGCGCGGTGCCGCAGGCCGGCCCGACCGCCGACTCACCCACACTGGAAGGACGGCCATGACCGAGCAGGGCGGCAGGCGCGGTGGTGGTGACCGGGGGCTCGGCGCGGAGCTCGCCGTCCGGCTGGGCCGGGCGGCGGCGGTGTCCCTGGTCGCCGGGACGATCGGCGGCGCGGCCGTCCTGGCCGGCGAGGCGTTCCTGGCCCGCAACCGCCCGTACGCGCAGCCCGAGCTGGGCCTGGCCCTGCGCGCCACGATCGGCCGGGCCGGCGCGCCGCCGCTGCGGCTGGTCCTGCTCGGCGACTCGTCCGCGCTGGGGGTCGGGGTGGCCCGGCTCGGCGACACCGTCGGCGGCCAACTGGCCAACCTGCTCGCCGAGGGGCCGGCCGGCCGGCGGGTGCACCTGTCCAGCGTCGGGGTGTCCGGCTCCCGCTCCACCGACCTGGCCACCCAGGTGGCCCGGGCGCTGCTCGGCCCGCGCCCCGACGTGGCGGTGGTCCTGATCGGCGCCAACGACGCGACCGCGCTGCGCAGCCCGGCCGAGGCCGGGGCCTACCTCGGGTCGGCCGTGCGGCGGCTGCGCGAGGCGCAGGTCGAGGTGGTCGTCGGCACCTGCCCGGATCTCGGCGCGGCCCGCGCGATCGCGCCGCCGCTGCGGCAGCTGGTCGGCTGGTCCGGCCGGCGGATCGCCCGCGCGCAGACGGCCGCCGCGCTCGACGCGGGCGGCACGGTGGTCGACCTGGGCACGGAGACCGGTCCGGTGTTCCGGGCCGACGCCGGCACGCTCTGCCACGACGGCTTCCACCCGTCCGCCGACGGGTACCGGATCTGGGCGCACGCCCTGCTCCCGGCCGTCGCCGCCGCCGCGAACGTCGCCTCCCGCCAGTGATCGGGCCGGCCCCGGTGCGCGGCGGGCCGGGGTGACATTTCCCGCTGGTCGCTCCGCTTCCCGGTAGGTTACCGCCAAGTTAACGTTGGTTCATGCCGACTGAGTCGTCCCGCGACGCCGTCATCGTCGCCACCGCCCGCTCCCCCATCGGTCGGGCGCACAAGGGTTCCCTGCGCGACGTCCGCCCCGACGACCTCGCCGCCACCATCGTCCGGGCCGCCCTGGACAAGGTCCCCCAGCTCGATCCCACCGAGATCGACGACCTCTACCTCGGGTGCGGCCTGCCCGGCGGCGAGCAGGGCTTCAACATGGCCCGCGTGGTCGCCACCCTGCTGGGCCTCGACGGCCTGCCCGGCGCCACGCTCACCCGCTACTGCGCCTCGTCGCTGCAGACCACCCGGATGGCGATGCACGCGATCCGGGCCGGCGAGGGCGACGTGTTCGTCTCCGCCGGGGTGGAGACCGTCTCCCGGTACGCGCGCGGCAACTCCGACGCGCTCCCGCCGGAGGCACAGGCGCTGGTCGGCGGCGGTTGGGAGAACCCGCGCTTCGCCGCCGCCCGGGAGCGCTCGGCGCGGCGGGCCGAGGGCGGCGCGGAGGTCTGGGCCGACCCCCGCTCCACGGGGGAGCTGCCCGACATCTACCTGACCATGGGGCAGACCGCCGAGAACCTGGCCCAGGCGTACGACGTGAGCCGCGCCGACATGGACGCGTTCGGCGTACGCAGCCAGAACCTGGCCGAGAAGGCGATCGCCGACGGCTTCTGGGCCCGGGAGATCACCCCGGTCACCACGCCCGACGGCACCGTCGTCGACACCGACGACGGCCCCCGTCCCGGGGTGACCCTGGAGGGCGTCGCCGGGCTCAAGCCGGTGTTCCGCCCCGACGGCCGGATCACCGCCGGCAACTGCTGCCCGCTCAACGACGGGGCCGCCGCCGTGGTGATCATGAGCGCCCAGCGGGCCCGGGACCTCGGCCTCACCCCGCTGGCGCGGATCGTCTCCACCGGCGTCACCGCCCTCTCCCCCGAGATCATGGGCCTCGGGCCGGTGGAGGCGTCGAAGCAGGCCCTGCGCCGCGCCGGGATGACCATCGACGACGTCGACCTGGTCGAGATCAACGAGGCGTTCGCCGCCCAGGTCATCCCCTCCTACCGGCAGCTCGGCATCGACGAGGAGAAGCTGAACGTGATGGGCGGGGCGATCGCCGTCGGCCATCCGTTCGGCATGACCGGCGCCCGGATCACCGGCACGCTGCTCAACGCGCTCCAGTGGCACGACAAGAGCATCGGCCTGGAGACGATGTGCGTCGGCGGCGGCCAGGGCATGGCCATGGTCCTCGAACGCCTGAGCTGAGCCGCGCGGCGCCTCCCGGCGCTCGCGCTGGCCGCGCGGGCGGCCGGGAACCCGGGCCTTAGAGCGCGGGCGGCCGGGAACGCGGGCCTTAGAGCGCGGGCGGCCGGGAACGCGGGCCCTGGCCGCGCGGGTAGCCGGGAGCGCGGGGGGTCAGAGCGCGGACCGGGTCGCCGTCACCTCGGCGGCGGCCCGGTGCAGCACCGCGTCCGGCGGGGCCGCCGCCAGCAGGTCGGCGGCGACCACCCGGAGCTGGTCGGGCAGGGCGAGGTCGTTGTCGAGCCGGGGCACCGCCCGGCGGGGCTGCCCCTCGGCGTCGGCGGCGAGGTTCGCGATCTCCTGCACCAGCCGGTGCACCAGGTCGGCCCGGGGCACGTTGCCGCCGCCGGCCGAGGCCGCCCAGCGCGGCTGCTGCCAGTGCCCGACCTGACGGACCAGCAGCTCCACCGCCCGGCCCAGTTCCGCTGCGCTCACCGCGCCGAGTCTACGGACGCCGGGCCGACGTACCCCCTGCGGTCGCCGCTCGCCCGCGCAGCCGGCGGCGGTCGGCGGACGCCCGGGGCGGGTCGGCCGGGCCGGAACACGACGGCGCCCGCCGCCGCGAGATCGCGGGGCGGGCGCCGTCGAGCGACGAGGGTCAGTCGTCGCCCTGGAAGTAGCTCAGCAGGCGCAGGATCTCGATGTAGAGCCAGACCAGGCTGACCAGGATGCCGAACGCCGCCGTCCAGGAGTAGCGCTGGGGCAGCCCCATCCGGACGCCCTCCTCGACCTCCGCGAAGCTGAGCACGAAGCTCAGCGAGGCGACCACGATGCAGACCAGGCTGAAGCCGATGGCCAGCGGGCTGCCGTCGCGCAGGCCGGTGTTGACGCCGAACAGCGCCAGCACCAGGTTGATCAACATGACCGCGAACAGGCCGACCATCGCCGCGACCATGCCCCGGACGAACTTCGGGGTGGCCCGGATGACCCGCGCCTTGTAGAGCATGGCCATCAGGAAGAACACGCCGAAGCTGGCCACCACGGCCTGGAGCACGATGCCGTCGTAGAGCGAGTTGAACGCCTTGCTCACCATGCCGACGAAGACGCCCTCGACGACGGCGTACGCGATGACCAGCGCCGGGTTCGCCATCCGGGAGAACGAGATGATCAGGCCGAGGACCAGGCCCACGACCGCCGCGCCGATCCAGGCCACGCCGAGCAGCGCGTCCGGGACGAGCACCCAGGCCGCCGCGGCGGACGCGCCGAGGATGCCCAGCAACACGACGGTCTTGACCACCACGTCGTCGATCGACATCGGCGTCACGGTGGGCGGCGCGGCCGGGTAGCCCGTCGCGCCCGGGTACTGCTGCGGATAGCCGGGCTGCCCGTAGGGCCCGGTCGGGGCGTACCCGGTGGCCCGTTCCCGCTCGGCCGCCTGGCCGAGTCGGGCGAGCACCGGGTTCGAAGTCTTCACTGTCAGGCCTCCCTCAGGGGGTCGTCGCACGTGAACGTGCCCTTCCAGGGTAGACGCCCCGCTCGACGCCGTGGAGATCACCGACCGGCGCAGGAGCTGTGAAGAAGCTGAGAGACCCGCAGGTGACGCCCTCGCCGCCACCGACGGTCGCATTCACCGGCGCGGTCACCGTGCTGCGCGTGCCCGGGGCGGGGGTCGAACCCGCACGCCTTGCGGCAGCCGCTTTTAAGGCGGCCGTGTCTGCCGTTCCACCACCCGGGCTGGGCGGCCCCGCGCGTCGCCCACGCGCCGGTGCAGTGTCACCGTAGCGGGTCCGCCACGACCCGGCGTACCCCGCCGGCACTCCCGCACTAGGGTCGACCCGTGAGCAGCGCAGCCCCCACGGCCCCCGACGCCGCCCCCGAGCAGGCAGTCCGTTCCGACGTACCGGCCCGGGCCGCGGGCCGGTGGGTCCGGCTGCGGGCCGCCGTCGCCCGGCACCGGGCCGACCTGCTCGTCGGGCTGCTGTTCACGGCCCTGGCGGGCTGGGTCACCCACGGGCTCTGGCCCGACCCGGCCGGCCGGGTGCTGGCGCTCAACCCCGAGGACCAGACGCTGTACGAGTGGTTCCTGGCCGTCGACTCGCGCGCCCTGCTCGGCGACTTCGGGCTGCTCACCGACCGGCTCAACGCCCCGGACGGGGTCAACCTGATGGCCAACACCACGGTCATCGCGCTCGGGGTGGCCTTCGCCCCGGTCACCCTGCTGTTCGGCGCCCCGGTCACCTTCGCCCTGCTCGCCGGGCTCAACCTCGCCGGCACCGCCCTCGCCTGGCACCTGCTCTTCACCCGCGTCCTCGGGGCGCACCGGCTCGCCGCCGCGCTCGGGGCCGGGCTGTGCGGCTTCGGGCCGGGCATCGTCTCGCAGACCAACAGCCACCTGCACATGACCGCCCAGTGGCTGGTGCCGGTGATCGTCTGGCTGGTGGTCCGGCTGCTGCGCGCGGCCGACCCGCAGGGACGCGCGGGCCGCCTAGGCGGCGGCAAGGGCTCGGACGAAGCCTCCGGCGGCGGCCCGGCGCGGGTCGGCCCCGACCGCCGCCGCATGCTCACCTCCGCCGTCGGCCTCGCCGTCGTGGTCAGCGTCCAGGTGTTCGTCGGCGAGGAGGTGCTCTTCCTCTGCGCGCTGACGCTGCTGGTGATGGCCGTCGCGTACGCGCTGGCCGACCGGGCGCTGCTGCGCCGGGCGCTGCCCGGCTTCGCCGGGGGGATGCTGGTCGCCGCCGGGCTGGCCCTGCTCGTGCTGGGATACCCGCTGTGGTTCCAGTTCGCCGGCCCGCAGGGCGTCGCCGACGGCATGTTCAGCCCGCACTACTTCTCGGCCGACCTGGTCAGCTGGTGGACGCTCTCCCCGCTGTCGGCGGCCGGCAGCGACGAGGCGGCCCGGCTCACCACCGGCCCGGCCGAATACAACACCTTCCTCGGCTGGCCCCTGCTCGTGGTCACACTCGGCTGCGCGGTCTGGCTGGGCCGCCGCCCACTGGTGCTCGCCTGCGCGGCCGGGGCGCTGGTCATGGCCGCCCTGTCGCTCGGCCCGGACGTGGTCGTCCGCGGTGACCGGACCAGCATCCCCGGCCCGTACGCCCTGCTGGCGGGCCTGCCCGTGGTGGACGGGGCGCTGCCGATGCGGTTCGCCCTGGCGGTCCTGCCGCTGGCCGGCACCCTGCTGGTGCTGGCCGTGGACCGGGCGCTGCGCGGCACCGGCCGGGCCCGCCGGCTGGTGCCGGCGGCGGTCGGGCTCGCGCTGCTGCCGGTCCTGCCGGCCCCCCTGCCCACGGCCGAGCGGCCGGCGCTGCCGGAGTTCATCTCGGCCGGCCACTGGCGGGAGTGCGTCCGCCCCGGCGGCGTGCTGGTGCCGGTGCCGCTGCCCACGCCGAAGGAGCCGTGGCCGATGCGCTGGGCCACGGCCGCCGACGCCGCGTTCGGCCTGCCCGAGGGCTTCTTCATCGCCCCGTACGGCAAGGGCGGCACGGCCGCCATGGGCACCTGGAAGCGCCCCACGTCGTACCTGCTCAGCGAGGTGGCGAAGCGGGGCGGCCGGCCGGCGATCGGCGACCGGGAGCGGCGGCAGGCCGCCCGGGACGCCGACCGCTGGGGCGCGTCCTGCTTCGCGGTGGCCGACGGCACCCGCCACGCCGACGACCTGCGGGCGACCCTGGACCAGCTCTACGGGCCGGCCGAGCGGGTCGCCGACGCCTGGATCTGGCGGGTCTGAGCCCGCGCCCGCCCAGGTGTTAAGCCCGCCCAGGTGTTAAGAAGGGGCCCCTGCTATACCGAAAGCGTTAACAGGGGGCCCTTCCTTACCGAGGCTGCGACGCCTCGGCGAACTCCTCGCGCGGGTCGTGCAGCTGGCCGAGCGCGACCACCTCACGCTTGAGGAAGAACGCCAGCGACCAGTCGACCACGACCCGGACCTTGCGGTTGAACGACGGGATCCGCGACATGTGGTACGTCCGGTGCATGAACCACGCCGGCCAGCCGGTCATCTTGATGCCGTAGACCTGGGCCACGCCCTTGTGCAGGCCGAGGCTGGCCACGCTGCCCGCGTGCTTGTGCTTGTAGTCCACCGGCTGACGGCCACGGATCACGTTGGCGATGTTGTCGGCCATCCGGGCGGCCTGGCGCACCGCGTGCTGGGCGCTGGGCGAGCAGAAGTTGCCCGGCTCCTTGGTCAGGTCCGGCACCGCCGCGCAGTCGCCGGCGCTCCACGCGCCCTCGACCAGCCGGTCGCCGTCGACGACCTGGAGGGTCGGCAGGCAGGTGACGCGGCGGCGCTCGTCGCGCGGGAAGTCGGTGGCGTCCAGCATCGGCGACGGCTTGACGCCGGCCGTCCAGACGATCGTGTCGGAGCGGAAGCTGTCGCCGTCGGAGAGCTTCACCACCCCGTCGACGCAGGACTCCAGGCGGGTGTCCAGCCGGATGTCCATGTTCCGCTTGAGCAGCTGCTGCACCGTGTACGCGCCCATGTCCCGGTCGACCTCGGGCAGCACCCGCTGGGTCGCCTCGACAAGCACCCAGCGCATGTCCTCCGGCTCCAGCTCCGGGTAGTAGCGCAGCGCGTCGCGGGCCATGTCCTCCATCTCGGCCAGCGCCTCGATGCCCGCGTACCCGCCGCCGACGAAGGTGAACGTCAGGGCGCTGCGGCGCACCTGCGCGTCCTGCGTGGCCGCCGCCACGTCGAGCCGGTCCAGCACGTGGTTGCGCAGGTAGATGGCCTCGCCGATGGTCTTGAAGCCGATGCCGTGCTCGTGCAGGCCGGGGATCGGCAGCGTGCGGGAGACCGAGCCGGGGGCCACCACGACGTGGTCGTAGGGGATCTCCCGGGTCGGGCCGCTGATCGGCTGCACGGTGGCGACCTTGCGGTCGTGCTCGATCCGGGTGACCGTGCCGGCCACCACCTTGCACCGCCGCAACTCCCGCCGCAGCGGCACCACGGAGTGCCGGGGGGAGATGTTGCCGGCCGCCGCCTCCGGAAGGAACGGCTGGTACGTCATGTGCGGCTGCGGGTCGACGACGACGACCTCCGCCTCACGCGAGGAGAGCTTCTTCGACAGGCGAAGGGCGGCGTAGAGACCGACGTGCCCGGCACCGACGACAAGGATCCGCTTCGGATTCACGCCTACCATCTTTCCCCGGCCGGCTCCGCTAACCCCTTTCGAGACCCCCCTTTGTGACGGAGCACAACACCTGTGACCTGCACAACGTGCATTCCCGTTCCGTCATTTGCGACGCAGCAGCCACCCCAGCAACGCGGCCACCGCCACCGCCACCAGCAACCCGGCGACCGTCACGCCGAGGTGCCCCCGGTCGGGCCCGGCGTCGGCGACCTGGACGAGGAGCACCCCCAGCACCGCCGAGGCGAGCAGCACCCCGCCAGCCCGGGTGAGCCAGCGCACGACCAGCTCCGGGTCCACCACCGCGTCGTACGGCAGCAGCGCCGCCAGCGCCGCCAGCGAGTGGGCGAGGTAGAGGGCAGCCGCCACGGCGAGCAGCCGCCACAGCGCGACCGGGCGGTCGTATCCCTCGGTGGCCAGCAGCCAGCCGCCGACCGCGACGAGGGCGGCGAACGTCGGCCAGATCCGGCGCGGCCCGATCGCCGGCAGCAGCGCCACCAGCGCGAGGGCGGCCAGCGGCCGGCCGGTGAGGACCTGCGCCGGGTACGCCAGCAGCAGCCCCGCCAGCGCCGCGCCGAAGATCCCGGCGCGCACCAGCAGCGGGGCCGCGCTGACCCGGTTGACCGCCGAGCGGGCCGCCCGGGCGCGTTCGGTCACCACCTCGACCGGGTTCACCGGCACCGCCTTTCGTCACCCGTCGGCCGGGCTGCCCCGTTCACCGGCCGCCCTGCCCCGCTCACCTGCCGCCCACCCTCGGGGCGGTGGCGAGCCGGGCCACGTCACGCAGCACCTGGTCGAGGCTGCCCGCGCCCGCCCAGCGGACCACCGGCACGCCGTGCTCGCGGAGCTGGCCGATCATCGTGTCCCGGTCGATCCGCCACAGCCGGAACGCCACCTCGGACCAGCCCTGCCGGCCCGGCGGCGGCAGGCCGTCCGGGAGCGTGTCCACCGCCACCACGAACCGCCCGGAACGGGCCATCCGGGCCAGCATCTGCGCGGACCGCTCGTCCAGCAGCGGGGTGAGCACCACCACCAGCGCGTCCGAGGAGAGGATCTGCGGCCCGAAGACCTGGTCGTACGGCTCGTGCGGCGACGCCTCGGCGCGCACGTCGAGCAGCCACTCCAGCAGCGTGAGGTATTGCCGGCGGCCGGTGGCGGGGCGCAGCCGACGGGCCGCCGGACCGTATTCCAGCAGCGCCACCCGGTCGCCCCGGTGCAGGTAGTGCTCACCGATCGCGGCGGCGGCCCGCACGGTGGTGTCCAGCACCGACGCGGCCCCGCCGACGCCACCGGAGCGGCCCGCCTCGGCGAGCACGTCGAGCAGGACGACCACCTCGGCGTCCCGGTCCGACAGGGTGGCGGCCACGTGCAGCTGCCGGGCCCGCAGCGACACCCGCCAGTCGACGCGGCGCAGCCGGTCGCCGGGGCCGAAGACGCGCACCCCGGCCAGCTCGCCGCCCTCGCCGGGCCGGCGGGAGTGGTGCGCGCCGACCAGGCCGGCGGCGCGGGGCATCGCCTCCACCGCCTCGAACGGCTCCGTCTTCGGGTACACCCGGAACCGGACCGGCTCGGTGATCGCCGCCCGGGAGACCAGCATCCCCCCGGCGGCGGCGACCCTCGCCCCGGCCGGGCCGATCGGGTGCCGGCCCCAGCGCCGGGCCTTCCCGGCCAGCTCCAGGTCGACGGCCGTGCCCGTGTCGACGACGGTCACGAAGGGCCGGTCCACGCCGCTGCGGGACAGGTCGACCCGGGCCCCGCCGACGCCGGCCCGCTCCACCAGCAGCCACGGCGAGACGCGGGTGCGCACCACCGCCACGTCGTAGCCGACCGTGTCCGGGTTGCCGACGCTGACCGTGCCGGTGAACTCGCCGCCCTCGACGAGGTGCCCGTCGGCGGCGGTGATCCACAACTGCGGGCCCGCCGTGGGCCGGCGGCGCAGCGCGTACGCGGTGCCGAGCGCGAACGGCGCGGCCAGCACGACCAGGTCGACCCGGCCGAGCAGCACCCCGGCGATCAGAAGCAGGCCCGCCAGCAGCACCGCCCGGCCCAGCGCCCGGGTGGGCGCCCAGCCCGCCGCCTGCGGCCCCTCGGGGGTGGACACGGCCGTCAGCGCCCCGGCCGGCCGGCGGCGTAGCTCGGCAGCGCGCCGCTGGCCGGAGCCGGGGTCTGGTCGAGCACCTCCCCGACCACGAAGGACGGGTCGACGCGGCGCAGCCACATCTCCGGGCGCAGCGTGATCCGGTGCGCCAGGGCCGGCGCGGCCACCTCCTTGACGTCCTCGGGCACCACGTAGTCCCTGCCGGCGAAGACCGCCCGGGCGCGGGCCAGCAGCAGCAGCGCCAGCGAGCCGCGCGGCGACGCCCCGACCAGCACCGACGGGTGCTCCCGGGTGGCCGCGGTGAGCGCCACGATGTAGCGGCCGATGGAGTCCTCCACCACCACGTTCTCCAGGGCGACCTGCATGGCCCGCAGGGTGGCGGCGTCGACGACCGGGGCGATCTCGGCCTCCTCGCGGCGGCGGCCCATCCGCCGGCGCAGCACCTCCCACTCCTCCTCGCCGTCCGGGTAGCCGAACGACACCCGCAGCAGGAACCGGTCGAGCTGCGCCTCCGGCAGCGGGTACGTCCCCTCGTACTCGATCGGGTTGGCGGTGGCCAGGACGTGGAACGGCTCGTCGAGCCGGTACGTCACGCCCTCCACCGAGACCTGCTTCTCCTGCATCGCCTCCAGCAGCGCCGACTGGGTCTTCGGCGGCGTCCGGTTGATCTCGTCGGCGAGCAGCAGGTTCGTGAAGACCGGGCCGGCGCGGAAGGAGAAGTCGCCGCTGCGCTGGTCGTAGAGGAAGGAGCCGGTCACGTCGGCGGGGAGCAGGTCGGGGGTGAACTGGAGCCGGCGGAAGTCCAGCCCGAGCGCCTGGGCGAAGGATCGGGCGGTCAGCGTCTTGCCCAGGCCGGGCAGGTCCTCCAGCAGCACGTGGCCGCCGGCCAGGATGCCGGCGAGGACCAGCTCCAGGGCGTCCCGCTTGCCGACGACGACCGAGCCGACCGCGTCCAGCACCGCCCGGGCCAGGCGGCCGACCTCGGCGGCGGGCATGGTCCGGTCCACGTCCTTCATCAGATCTTCTCCAGTTCGGCGACGATCGCCGCGAGGTCGCGCGGCGACGGGGTGCGGCGGGGCGGGGTGTCCAGGAACGTCGAGAGCCGGTCGCCCAGCAGGGCGCGGGCCCGCGCCGGGTCGGACTCGCGGGTCACGCCGTGCCGCTGACGCAGCCGCTCGTCGGCCAGCTCGCCGAGGCGGGGCAGGATCCGCTCGGCGAACCGCTGCGGGTTGCCCGACGACCAGTCCAGCGGCCGTTCCCAGCCGTTGATCGCGGCGCGCAGCGCGTCCCGGGCGGCCCAGTGGTAGTGGCCGTCCTCCTCGCCCGCCGGGATGCGGGCCCCCGACCGGGGCGGTGGCGGCGGGGCGAGCGCGGCGGTGACCCGACGCACGGCGAGCAGGGCGAGGACCCCGGCGACGACCACCCACAGCGAGAGCTGCAACCCGACGGCCCGCAGCCCGGCCACCACCACGGCGGTCAGCGCCCCGGCGATTGCGAGGGTCTTCAGCGCGCCGCCGACCCGGCCGCCCCGGGCGGCCCGCTCCTGCGCGGGCTCCTCCTCGGCGGAGCCGAGGAGGTCGTCGATGCTGGTGCTCACGCCGGCCCCCCGGCGGCGGTGCCCGCTCCGGCAGCCCCGGCCGCCACAGCGGTCCCGGCCGCTACCGCCGTCAGCTCGCCGCGCAGCCGGCGCAGCGCGGCGCGGGCCTGGTCGCGGGTGCGCTCGTCGACCGGGCGGGTCGCGTACCGAGCCTCCCGGTAGACGTGGGCGAACTCGGCCAGCACGTCGGCGCTGACGATCGCCGGCACCCCGGCGTCGGGGTCGCCGCGCAGCAGGCGGGTCACCAGGTCGGTAGGCGTGTCTCCGGTGTGCCGGGCCACCCCGGCCGCGTCGGCGGCCTCCTCCAGCCGCACCCAGCAGGCGATCACGGCCGTGCGCGGGTCAACGTCGGCGTCGTCCAGCTCGACCAGGCCGGCGTCGAGCGCGGCCACCACCTCGCGGGCGGTGCCCTCGGCGGTGCGCCGCGCCCGGTCGGCCGGCAGCGCCCGGGTGGTGCGGCGGGCCACCCCGCGCAGCAGCGTCCAGCCGACGTAGCCGAGGGCGACGGCGATCGCCAGGCCGAGCAGCACCATCGCGACGGTGCCCAGCCACTCGGGGATGTGCGCGCGGGTGGCCTCCCCGGCGTCGCGCGGCTCCACCGGGATCGACGGCGGCGGCTGCGCCGTCGGGTACTCCGGCACGTACGGGATGTTGTCGGCGGCGGGCGGGATGCGGCTCGCGCCGAGCGACGAGTGTCCGGCGGCCACCGCGGCGGCGGCGAGCAGGGCCGTCACCGCGACGATCGGCCACCACCTGCGCAGCACGCTGAGGTCCATCGGCACCGCCCCACGCCCGTCAGTCCACTCCGGCCAGTTGCTTCGCCCGGGCGAACACGTCGTCCAGCATCCCCGGTGTCAGCCGCCCGGTGAACGTGTTCTGCTGGCTGACGTGGTAACACCCCAGCAGCGCCGGTGCGGCCGTGCCGGACCAGTGTGCCCCATGGCCGAACGCCGGTCGCGGGCTGGGCGGGCGCACGCCGTACACCTCGCGGAGCGCCGGCCACCACGCGGCCCACGCGAACGCGCCCAGCGCGACCACGACGCGCAGGGTGGGTCGGGTCAACGCGACCTCCCGGTGCAGCCACGGCGCGCAGGTGTCCCGCTCCACCGGGGTCGGCTTGTTGTCCGGCGGCGCGCAGCGCACGGCGGCGAAGATCCGGGTGTCGCGCAGCGCGAGGCCGTCGTCGGCGGCGACGCTCGTCGGCTGGTTGGCCAGGCCGGCGCGGTGCAGGGCGGCGAAGAGCACGTCGCCGGAGCGGTCGCCCGTGAAGATGCGCCCGGTGCGGTTGCCGCCGTGCGCGGCGGGGGCCAGGCCGAGGATGCCGATCCGGGCGTCGGCGGTGCCGAAGCCGGGCACCGGCCGCCCCCAGTAGGTCTGGTCGCGGAAGGCCGCCCGCCTCGTGCGGGCGACCTCCTCCCGCCAGGCGACGAGGCGCGGGCAGGCGAAGCAGTCGCTGACCGCGCCGTCGAGGTCGACCAGGTCGGTCGCCCGCGCGGCGCGGGCGACCACCTCGTCGGGGGTACGGGCCTCAGCCAAGCTTCGCCCGGAACAGTTCGAGGGTGCGGGCCCAGGCACTGGCCGAGGCCCGCTGGTCGAACGCCTCCGGCCGGTCGTCGTTGAAGAACGCGTGCCGGCTGCCCGGGTAGTCGTAGAGGGTGCAGGTGCCGCCGGCCGCCTCGATCGCGGCACGGGCCGTCTGCACGCCCGGCGCGGCCGAGGTGCCGTCCTCCTCGGAGCAGTGGATGATCGCCGACTTGCCCGCGTAGTCGGCCCACTCGGGGCGCATCTTCTCCCACGGCAGCATCGGATAGAAGCCGGCCGTGGCGACGATCCGCTCCGACAGCGTCGCCGACCACAGGGCCAGGCTGCCGCCCGCGCAGAAGCCGACGCAGCCGACCTTGCCCGCCACCTCGGGCCGCCCCGCCAGGTATTCCGCCGCGCCGGCGATGTCCTTCGCCGCCTCGTCCATCTGCAGGCCCATCAGCAGCCGCCGGGCCTCGTCCGGCTCGCCGGTCGACTCGCCGTGGTAGAAGTCCGGGGCGAGCGCCACGAAACCGGCCTCGGCGAAGCGGTCCGCCACCGACCGGATGTGGGGCACGAGACCCCACCACTCCTGGATGACGATGACCGCCGGGTTGGCCGCACCGCCGGAGGGTATCGCGAGATACCCCTCGCTCATCCCCCCGTTGCTGGCGAAGCTCACCATCTCGCCCATCGGCCCGTCCTCCTCGCGGTCAGTCATCGTTGGCTGGTCGCAGGGTGTTCCTACGTGCCGTGAGCCTGCCACGCCGCGACCGCCGCCGGAAGACGCCCGAGCAGTGGCGTTCACCTCCTGTTTCGCTGCCGGTGACTCCCGGGTCAGGCCGCCTTGCGGGTGAGGCAGAGCAGGTAGCCGGTGCTGCCCGGCTTGATGTTGTAGAAGAAGTAACCCGCCTGCCCGGGCTGGAGGAACGGCTCGCACGCCTCGCCCGTGCGCGCCTGCGCCTCGGTCTGCCCGTCGAGACGACCGACCACCGTGTACACCGCCTCCGTCGACGTGCAGGCCACCACCTCCGCGCCGCGGGCGTCCTTGCGCTCGCCCTCGGCCACGTCCGGCAGCTCGGCGAGGCAGTCGCCGGCCTTCGCCTTCGCGGTCGCGTCCTCGTCCAGGGCGGCGGCCACGGCACCGCCGAGGCCGAACTTCAGCGCCGCCACCACCCCGACGGCGAGCAGCGCGGCGACCACGCCGACCACCTTGCGGGCCACGGACCGCCTCGGCTCCGACGGCCCGCCCCCGTCCTCGCCCGGACCGTCCTGCTGCTCCGCCACCGCGCCCGAGCCCTGCTCAGCTCCGCTCCCGCCCTGCCCGGTCTCACCCTTGACCTGCGCGGCCTCGGCCGCCGCCGGCCCGTTCCCGGCCTGCTCGGACTCGGGCTGCTCGGACTCGGGCTGCTCGGACTCGGGCTGCTCGGGCTCGGACCGCTCGGGGTCCCGGGCCGCAGGCGGGTCGGCGGGGCGCGGCGCGTCCTCGGGCGGCGCGGCGGGGTGCGGGGCGACCGGCTCTGGCACGGGAGTTCCTTCCGAGGGGATGGACGAGCAGACGACACCGTAGCGACCAAGATCGGAGAACGTGGTCCCGCACGACTCGTCCGTTCAGCCATTTGTAAGGAAGGGCACCCTGTTAACGCTTTCTGTATAGGAAGGGCCCCTTCCTAACGCGTTGGCGGGCGGTCAGCGGGAGGGCGTCGAGGTGGGCGTGGCGGTCGGCAGCGGCCCGAGCGTGGCCTCGCCGGTCGGCGTCGGGGCGGGCGGTGCCGTCGTCCCGTCACCGGTCGGCGTCGGGGCCACCGGCGCGGGCGCAGCGCCGTCGGTCGGCGTCGTGGTCAGCGGCGGGTTGATGGGCGGCGCGGCGGGTGCCGGGCGCGCCCCGACCGGTCCGGCCTGGAACGGGGCGTTCTCCGGGCAGTACGGGTAGACGGGCAGAGCCGGGCCCGACTCCGGCAGCCCCGCGCGCTCGCACTCCGGGTAGCCGATCCGGATCGGGTTGCCGTTCTGGTCGAACAGCCGGGCGTTCTCGACGAGACGGCCCTCGCTGTCGTAGACGAAGACGTCGCCGACGTACGGCGCATCCACCGAGGTGGACTCGTAGCCGGACTCGTTCCAGCCCAGCCGGTCGTCCGCGTCGACGAAGCCGACGAACGCGAAGACGGCCAGGATCGCCGTGCCGGCCCACAGGGCGATCCGGGGCCAGCGGTTCAGCGCGGCGGTGCGCCTGCCCAGCCACACCGAGGCGACCACGCAGACACCGAGCAGCAGCAGCGCCGCGAGCGTGCTCCCGCCCAGCCTGGGCAGCAGCCCGAACGGCACACCCGTCGTGACGACGGTGATCAGCATGGCCGCCAGGTAGCCACGCAGCACCCACCAGGCGGGGCGGAGCAGACGCAGGTACTCGCTCGCCGAGGCGTACCCGAGGATCGGGCCGACCCGGACGTCGGCCGCGCGCAGCCGGGCGCGGACCTGGGCCACGGCGGCGGCCGCCCGCTGGTCCAGGTTGCGCGCGGCGGCCGGACCCCCCGCGCCGGCCGCCGTGCGCAGTTCCATGGCGTACGCCTCGGGCGCGCCCAGCCGGTCGACCAGCGACCCGTCCCCCTCGGCGGCGACCTCGGCGAGGTGCTCCGGAAGGTCCTCGGTCAACTCGTCGCGGACCTGGGGCGGCAGGTCCGCCAGGGCGGCCCGGACCCGGGTCACGTAGTCCGCGATCTCCTGCTCCGTGACAGTCACGCTGCCATCCCCCGATCGTCGAGCAGAGTGTCCATGGTGGTGGCGAACGAGCGCCAGAGCTTGCCGGAGCGGGTCAGCTGGTCCCGGCCGGCGGCGTTGAGCGAGTAGTACTTGCGGTGCGGGCCGGACTCGCTCGGCACGACGTACGTGGTCAGCAGGCCGGCGGCGAAGAGTCGCCGCAGCGTGCCGTAGACGGAGGCGTCGCCGACCTCGTCCAGGCCGGCCTCGCGGAGGCGGCGCAGGATGTCGTAGCCGTAGCCGTCCTCCTCCCGGAGCACGGCGAGGACCGCGAGATCCAGCACGCCTTTCAGGAGCTGCGTGGTATCCACGCATCGCACACTACTGCGCACTGCGAAGTACCGTCAAACGGCACAACGGGCGGTCGCCGACCCGAACCCGGCCAGCCGGGTTTACCAATTACTCTCGAACGGGCCGGCGGCAAGGTCTCCGGCCAGGATGTTGTCGCGCGCTGCGCCGCCACTCTCGCCGGACTCAGTCAGACGTAGAGCTTGCGCAACTCGCGGGCGACGTCCGGAACCTCCGTCATCGCCCCGCTGGCGACCGCCATGACCAGCGACTCGGCCTGATCGACGTCAACGTCTCGCACCGGCACATCGTTGAGAGCGAGGAAGACCCGGGCGGCGGCCCAGGCGAGGCGCTTGTTGCCGTCGATGAGCGCGTGGTTCATGCAGATCGAGTGCAGCAGCGCGGCGGCCTTGCCCCACAGCTCGGGATACGCCTCCTGACCGAACACCACGGTGGCCGGCCGGACGACCGCCGAGAAGAGCAGACCCGGGTCACGAACCTGCGGCACGTCACCGAGCACGACCGAGGCGATCTCCATCAGGTCGTCAACGTCGAGATAGACGATCACTCAGCGAGCCGGCGAAGCAGCTCGGCGTCGCGATCGGCGACCTCCCGGGCGAGGTCCCGGACGCGGGCACGACGGCTGTGCGCCGTGACATACTCCTCGACCGCCACGACGATCGTGGCGTTCATCGAGCGGTGCTCCTGGTCGGCGAGTTGCTTGAGTCGCTCGTGCAATGCGTCCGGCAGATTGACCGTAGTGACCATATGAGAATCATACCGGCTGCGGCCAGCACGAAAGCGTCAGCTGCGCGGGTACGGGTCTACGCAAGGCGGCGGGAGTCGATGCCGGCGCGGCGATGTCGGGCAGCCCCTGAGAAGCGGGCCGGCGCGCGGACTGTCCGACCGTGCGCCGCCCGCGTGGCAGGGGTTACCGGGTGTTCCCGGCGCGCAGCCAGGCGATGTAGTCGGCGGCGGCGGTGGCGGTGTCGTACCGGGGTTCGAACCCGGTGTCCTCGCGCAACCGGGAGATGTCGAGCCAGGTCTGCGGGCGGTCGCCGGCCGAGGGAAGCTCGCACCGGAAGCTGGGCTCGACGGACCGCAGCGCGGCGATGACCTCGGCGTTGCTGGTGGCGTGACCGGAGGCCACGTTGTAGGTCGCGTGCCGCAGCCCGTCGGTGAGCTGCAGGAGCGCGAGCGCGCGGCCGGTGTCCCTGACATAGAGCAGGTCGAGCGCGTCCTCGGCGTGCGGGGGCGCGATGAGCCCGGAGAGGTCGGGCTCGCTGCGGCGAGCTGCGGCGTGGGCGAGTGTCGGCGCGGCGAAGAACGGGTCGGGCAGGTGCCCTCCGGGCCCCCAGGTGCCGGAGATCCGGGCGTTGACGATCTGGACTCCGGTTGCGTCCGACAGGTGGCCGGCGAGCAGCTCGAAGATCTTCTTGAACGTGGGGATGGCGTGGACGTGGCCCATCGGCAGCGGCATGTCCTCGGCGAGCGCGCCCGCCTTCGCGAAGCCGTAGACGCCGATGGTGCTCGCGGCCACGATGCGGTTCACGCCCCAAGCCTGCGCGGCGCGAACGATGTTGAGGTATCCCTCCAGCGACCGCGCCGACGCGTCGATCGGGTCGGCGTCGTCGTCCGACCACGGCAGGGTGACGGCGAGGTGCACGATTCCGGTGATCGGGTGCTGCTTGCCGACTGCGAGCAGGGCGTCGAGGTCGGCGACATCGGCCTGCACGGCGTGCACGGGCAGGTCGGCGAGCGGGGCGGGCACCACGGGAGCCCGGCGCTGCAGCAGGACGCACTCCTGGCCGGCTTCGGCGAGGGCGCGGACGGTGTGGGAGCCGATGAAGCCGGCGCCTCCGGTAACAAGGATCATGACAACTCCGGTCGTTTCTCTGATCGTCAGTATTACTGACGTTCAGACTAGCCGTAACATGGGACGGTGTCCACCGACAACAGCGCCGCCGCGGATCCGCGCGACCTCCTCGGCTATCTCCTCAAGCACGCGCACCTGCGGCTCACCGCGCTGACGGACGCGGCCCTGGAGCACCTCGGGATCGACAGCAAGGACTTCGGGACGCTGCGCGTGCTGGCCCACGGCGAACCAGCGTCGCAACTACAGGTGGCACAGAAGCTCAGCGTCGACCGCACGACGATGGTCGCGGTACTCGACGACCTCGAACGCAAGGGCATCGTCGTACGACGACCGGACCCGACCGACCGACGCCGCAACATCGTCGAGCTCACCGATCAGGGCCGGCGAACCTTCGACGCCGCAGAGGCCGCATACCAGGACGCCGAGAACGCACTCCTCGCGCCCGTCAGCCCCGGTGCGGCCGATCAGCTTCGCCGCACACTTCGGGACCTGCTGGAACACTGAGGCAACGCGGCGGCGGGCAAACCGACCTTCCACCCCCGCGACCCGCATTACGCCCTCGTCGCCCGCACCGGATTCGGCAGCAGGGGTCGAAGTGCCGTCACACGACGCCCCGGGCCTCGGCCGTCCAGGCCATGAAGCGCTCGAACAACTCCTGCGGTGTGGGGGCCGGGTTCGGGTTGAGCCGGACCAGGTCGCCGGTCGCCTCGAACAACTGCCCCGCCAGGTAGACCGACAGCCCGACCCGGTCGCGGCGGTATTCCATGAGCAGCAGCAGCCGGGCCGGCTGGCAGGGCCAGGGCGCGGCACACACCCGGCACAGCCAGAGCGGACGCATCGCCGTGTGCGGCCGGACGGCCCGCCCCTGCCGGTCGTGCACGGGCGAGCGACTGGAAGTCGACATACCCAATACAGTGACCGACTCGTTGACCCGGGTCAAGGAGCCGGGTCACCTCTCTACCGTCCGTTTCATGGAGCTGGTGGGCGCGCATGAGATCCGGATCATGCTGGGCGGCATCAGCAAGCAGCGGGTCTACGTGATCACCAGCCACCGGAACTTCCCCGAACCAGTGGCGGACCTGATGCAGGGCAAGGTGTGGTTGAAGGCCGACGTGCAGGCGTGGATCAAGCAGCACCGGCCCGAGCTCGCGTCGGACTGAACGACCCCGGATCGAGCGCGATCCTGCGCGCCTTTCTTACCTGTCGATTACGCGTCGCGGCCGGGTCGATCGTGAGGAGCCGGTAGGGCCGTACCCCCGGGCGGACGGCACTTCACGGCGAAGTGCCCGGCACGACGGAGGAACCCGATGGCGGGCAGCGGAAAGCGGAGACGGGTCCGGGGCAGCCGGGTGGTGGCGGTGGTGGCGGCCGTCGGGGCGGTCGGCGCGCTCACGGTCACGTTCGTCTCCGGCGGCGGCCGGGGCAGCGCCTCGGCGGAGGCCAACCTCAACGACTTCGTCCCCATCGAGCGGGTCGCCGTCAACGTGCCGACACCGCGGCTGGGCCCGAACGCGTCCAAGGGCGTCTTCACCGTGGACTGCGGGACCAACCGCAACGGCAAGTTCAGCCCGGACAATCCCGTCGCCCAGCCCGGGATCCGCAACGGGGCGGAACACCTGCACGACTTCGTCGGCAACCTGGCGATCGACGCCAACACCCCCGACGCGGTGCTGGCCGCGTCCGGGACCACCTGCCGCAACGGGGACCGCTCGTCGTACTTCTGGCCGGTCGTGCGGATCGACAAGGCGGTGCGGGCCAACCTGGGCACGCAGGCGCTGGGCGCGGTGCAACCGACGGTCTCCTGCCCCCGGGTCGCCGACCGGCTGCCGGCGGTGCCCGCGTCCGCCCGCGACAGCGTACGGCGGGACCTGGCCGCCCTCGACCGGCAACTCGCGTCGGCCAACGCCCGGCTGGCCGCCAGCCGGGGCCGGATCGACCAGCGCCTCAACCAGTCCGTGATCGGCGCCCTGCGCGCCGAACGGGCCGAGACGATCAAGCGGATCTCCCGGACGATGAGCGGGGCCGGCAGCCGTCCCCGTGGCCTGGTGTCGCTCGTGGACTGCGAGGTCAGCTACGACGGCCTGCACGCCACGCACAGCGCGGCACCGGTAACGGCCAGCGGCGCCAGCCCCGGCGTGCGGTGCCCGAGCGTCCGCGACAAGCTGCCCGGGGTGCCGGCGTCGGCCCTCGACGAGGTCAACCGCAACCTCGACCTGCTCGACCAGCAGCTCGCGGAGGCGAACGAACGGCTGGTCACCACGAAGGGTCAGGGCGGCCCGAACTTCGCGCTGAACGCGATCGTCGGACCGTTGCAGTCCAAGCGCGTCGCCACCCTCGACCGGATCGCCATCGCGATCGGCCGCACCGCGCCCCGGCCGCAGGGGCTTGAGGCGCTCGCCCCCTGCACGCTCGACGAACGCCCCGTGGGCGGCCAGCCCGGCGGCAACAACAACGGCAACGGGAACAACGGCGGGAACGGCAACGGCAACAACAACGCCGGGGAGAAGCCGCTGCCGGAGCCGCAGGGGCCCAACCTGGAGCTGCCGAACAACACCGGCCGGATCGTGCAGCCGTCGAAGGTGCTGATCGAGTACCGGGGCAACCCGGGCGCGAAGGTCACGGCGATGCCGAGGTTCCTGCGGGCGCTGACCGGCGACGCCAAGCCCACCAGCCGGGGCCCGGCCAACGCCCGCGCCACCTGGACCTGCTCGGGCTTCGCCGACCGGCTGTCCGACCGCTACCCGATCTGCCCCGACGGCAGCCAGGTCATGCGGGTGCAGGACTTCCCCGGCTGCTGGGACGGCCGGAACACCGACAGCGAGAACCACCGCGCCCACCTGGCCTTCGCCGACCCGACGACCGGGGCCTGCCCGCAGGGCTTCGTGGCGATCCCGCAGCTGCGGATCAGCATCTCCTACGACATCCCGCGCGCCGTGCAGCTCCGGGGCCAGTACGCGCTGGACTCGTTCCCCGAGGAGAACCACAACCCGTTCTCGGACCACAACGACTTCGTCAACGTCAACTCCGAGAAGCAGATGCGCCGGATCGCGGCCTGCCTGAACGAGGGGCGTCGGTGCTCCTGACCGGATGACCGCCCGAGCGGGCCGGGCGTCAGCCCGGCCCGCCGGCCCGTTACTGCAGGCTCCAGGCGATGCCGTCGAGGATGTCGTGCTCGCTCGCCACCACCGTCGACATGCCCGCCCGCTCCATGATCGTGCGCAGCACCAGGGCCCCCGCGCCGATCACGTCGGCCCGGCCCGGGTGCATCACCGGGATCGCCAGCCGCTGCTCGCGGGTCTTCGCCAGCAGGTCGGCGGTCACCTCCGCCACCGCGCCGTACGACACCCGGGCGTGGTGGATGCGCTCCGGCTCGTACTCCGTGAGGCCCTCGGCGATGGCCACGACGGTGGTGACCGACCCGGCGAGCCCGACCAGGGTGGCGGCCTGCCGGCCCGGCACGGCCTCCAGCGCGCGGTCCACCGCGACGGTGATGTCGGCCTGCGCGGCGGCGATCTGGTCGAGGCCGGGCGGGTCGCCGAGCAGGTGCCGCTCGGTCATCCGGACGCAGCCGACGTCCATCGAGATCGCGGCCTCGACGCCGCCGGCCCGGGTGCCGACCACGAACTCGGTGGACCCGCCGCCGATGTCGATGACCAGGTACGGCTCCAGGGCGTCGGCGGGCAGGCCGCGCACCGCGCCGGTGAAGGAGAGCCGGGCCTCCTCGTCGCCGGTGACCACCTCGGGCGCGACGCCGAGGGTGCGCTCCACCATCGCCCGGAAGTCCCCGGCGTTGGAGGCGTCCCGGGACGCCGAGGTGGCGCACATCCGCACCCGGTCGACGCCGAGCGTGTCGATCTCGGCGGCGTACGAGGCCAGGGCCACCCGGGTCCGCTCGATCGCCTCGGGGGCGAGCCGGCCCGTCTTGTCGACGCCCTGACCGAGGCGGACGATCTCCATCCGGCGGCTCAGGTCGACCAGCGGCGCGTCCGGCCCGGCGGACGGGTCGGGCAGGTCGGCGACCAGCAGTCGGATCGAGTTCGTCCCGCAGTCGATGGCGGCCACACGCGTCGTCACGGCAGCAACCCTACGGCAGCGGCCCCGCCGCGCCCGCAGCGACGGGACGACGGGGGTCACCGGCGGGCCGCCCCGGGAGAGAGCCGTGGCGGGAGCGGCGGAACAGCTCGGGCAGCCAGCCGAGCGCGCCGACCAGCAGCAGCGCCGCCAGCAGGGGCAGCCGCCACCACCAGCGCACGGTGGCCGGGGGCGGGTCCGGTTGGTCGGCCACCCAGGGGCGGGCGGTCTTCGACCAGGCGAGGAACGCGTCGCCGACCGGCAGGACGCCGAACGCGTACCGGCGGGTGGTCGGGGTGTCGACGGGCAGGCCGACGAGGTCGCCGTAGTTGGCCAGCGCGCCGGCCAGCGCCGCGTCGCCCTGGGACTGGGCCGCGCCGAGGGTGACCACGGTCGCCGACAGGCTCACCCCGAGCACCAGCGGCCCGGAGTCCACGTCGGCCGGCCCGGCCAGGCCGTCCGGGTATTCGCGCACGGCCGGGCCGAGCCCCAGCGGGGACGCCACGAACCGGTCCCGGAAGGCCAGGTACTGCGCGCGGGCGAACGCCGGGTCGACGTCCACCAGGAACCGTTGGATGACGCTCTGGGAGGTGGCGCGGGCCACCTCGGCCGGCGCCCCGGTCACCGGGTCGACCCGGTGCGGCAGCAGGCCGGTGCGCGGGTCGAGGCGCTGCCGCACGCCGTCCAGCCAGCGGGCCACGGTGCCGGCGAACCGCGGCGGCGGCGGGGCGCCGGGCGGGACCTCGGTGGACGGCGTGCCGGGCGACGGCGAGCCGGGCCGCAACGGATCGGGCGGCAGCGCGCCGGAGGGCAGCAGCGCGTCGTGCAGCCGCAGCGAGGCCACCGCCACGGTCGAGTCGACCGGCCACGCCTGCCCCGGGTACGCGGCCAGGTACGGCGTGCCGGACGCGTCGAACGCCGCCCCGATCGCGGCGGACGCCTCGACGAACCGGGCCACCTCCGCCGGGTCCCGCCGGTCGGCCGGTTGCAGGGCGAGGATGCCGCCGCGCAGCCAGTTCGTCCAGCCCTGCCAGAAGATCCCGTACGCGGGGGTGAGGCCGGGATCGAACGGGGCGGTGCCGGCGGGCGACTCCAGCCGGGCCAGCGCCAAGCGGGCCTCCCGCAGCTCGCCGGCCCGCCGCCCCGCCGGCTTGCGCAGGCCCAGCTCGACGCGGGCCAGCCCGTACAGGGCGTGGGCGAAGAACCAGCCCTCCGGGAACAGCGCCTGGGCGTCCTCGCCCGCGCCGTCGTCGAGGGCGGCGCGCAGGAAGGCGAGCTGCCGGGCCACCCCGGGCGGCTCGCCGTCCGGGCCGGCGGTGGCCGGGACGACGAGGCGGGCGACCCCGAGGAGGGCGGCGGCGGTCAGCAGCACCGCGCACACGCGACGGACGATCCCCATCCCGCCAGCGTGCCCCACGTGATCAAGAGATCAGAGGCGCAGCAGCATGCGGGTGTTGCCGAGGGTGTTGGGCTTGACCCGTTCCAGGTCCAGGAACTCGGCGACACCCTCGTCGTACGAGCGCAGGAGCTGCTCGTACACCGGCTGCGGCACCGGTGCGCCGTCGATCTCGCGGAAGCCGAACGAGGCGAAGAACCGGGTCTCGAAGGTCAACACGAAGATGCGGGCCACCCCGATCTCCCGGGCCGCGTCGATCAGCTCGCCGACGATGCGGTGCCCGATCCGCCGCCCCCGGTACGCCGGGTCGACGGCCACCGTGCGGATCTCGGCCAGGTCCTCCCACATCACGTGCAGCGCGCCGCAGCCAACGACGGTGCCGGCGTCGGCCGCGACCCGGAACTCCTGCACGTCCTCGTAGAGGGTGACCGTGGCCTTGCTGAGCAGCCGCCGGTCGTCGGTGTAGGTGTCGACGAGCCGCCGGATGCCGCGCACGTCGGAGGTGCGGGCGCGGCGGACGAGAACCGTGTCGGTGGTCATCTCACCCCGCCGCCGGGACGTCCACGCACGGCCCGGCCGCCCACCACTTCTCCACCAGCGCGAGGGTCTCGTCGCCGAACGGGTTGACCCCCGGGCCCGCGCCGAGCGCGTGGCCGAGGTGCACGTGCAGGCACTTGACCCGGCCGGGCATGCCGCCGGCCGACACGCCGTCGATCTCCGGCACGTGCCCGATCGCCTCGCGGCGGGCCAGGTAGTCCTCGTGCGCCGCCCGGTAGCGGGCGGCCAGCTCCGGGTCGGCGGCCAGCCGCTCGGCCATCTCCCTCATCACCCCGGCCGACTCCAGCCGGCTGCACGCGGCCGTCGCCCGGGGGCAGGTCAGGTAGAACAACGTCGGGAAGGGCGTGCCGTCGGCCAGGCGCGGGGTCGTCTCCACCACGTCGGGCAGGCCGCAGGGGCAGCGGTGGGCCACCGCCCGGGTGCCGCGCGGCGTGCGCCCGAGCTGGGCGGCCACCGCCGCCAGGTCGGCCTCGGTGGCCGGCTCCCGCTTCGGCGGGGGTACGGAGTCCGCCGCCGGGTCGGGCGGGGGTACGACAGTCACGGTGCCCATCTTTCGTCGGTGCGCGGGAGCGTCTGCGTGCGGGAACGTCTGCGTGCGGGAAGTGGCGCGCTCACTGGCCGGGGCGGTCGGCGTTCGCGGCCCGCACGCTCGACCACAGGGTGTCGTACCAGGGATCGGGGGTCTCCGGCCGGGCGGGGGCCTTCCCGCCGCCCGCGTCCCGGGCCGCGCCCGCCGGGTCGTTGAGCACGATCACCGGGACCTCGCCCGGGTAGACCATGTAGAACCGCTCCCGGGCCTGGATGCGGATGTACTCGTCGTCGCGCCACTTGGCCGCCTCGGCGGCGCGCTCGGCGATGAGCTGCCGCTGGGCGGCCTGGGCCGCCTCCATCCGCTCGATGTCCGCCTGCTGGTCCAGATAGACCCGGACCGGATAGGTGTACGCGAGGGCGAGCGCGATGAGCACCGCGAACAGCACGGTGGCCCGGCCGGTGAAGCGTCGGGGGTGGGGTGCGGAGAGCCGCTTGACCGTGCCACCGGCGGCGGTGCGCCGCGCGGCGGCGGGACGGTTCGCGGAGCGTACCGACTCGGTGGCGCGTGCCGAGCCGGGTGACCGGCCGGCGGCGCGTGCCTCCACGCGGACGCCGTCGCGGACCGACGCCCGGGCGCGGGCCCCGCCCGGCCGGCCGGACTGACCCGGCCGGCGGACGGGACGCTGGCCACCCGGTGTGCGGCGCTGCTGCATCGTCACACCCCTCCCCCGAGGCCCACTGGGTGTCTCAGGCCGAACGGTAACGCGGGAACGCGCCCGCACCGGCGTACCGCGCCGCGTCGGCCAGCTCCTCCTCGATGCGCAGGAGCTGGTTGTACTTGGCCACCCGGTCCGAGCGGGCCGGGGCGCCGGTCTTGATCTGGCCGCAGCCGGTGGCCACCGCCAGGTCGGCGATGGTGGTGTCCTCGGTCTCACCGGAGCGGTGGCTCATCATGCACCGGAAGCCGGCCCGGTGGGCCAGCTCGACCGCGTCGAGGGTCTCGGTCAGCGAGCCGATCTGGTTGACCTTCACCAGCACGGCGTTCGCGGCCTTCTCGGCGATGCCCCGGGCGATGCGCTGCGGGTTGGTGACGAACAGGTCGTCGCCGACGATCTGGACCCGGTCGCCGATCGCCGCGGTCAGGGTGGCCCAGCCGCTCCAGTCGTCCTCGGCCAGCGGGTCCTCGATGGACACGATCGGGTAGTCGCCCGCGAGCTTGGTGTAGTAGTTGCTCATCTCCTCGGCGGACTTCGCCGCGCCCTCGAACGTGTAGGTGCCGTTGTCGAAGAACTCGGTGGCGGCCACGTCCAGGGCGAAGACGATGTCGGTGCCGAGCCGGTAGCCGGCCTTCTCGACCGCCTCGGCGATCAGGTCCAGCGCGGCGGCGTTGGTGGGCAGGTTGGGGGCGAAGCCGCCCTCGTCGCCGAGGCCGGTGGAGAGGCCCTTCTTCTTCAGCACCGACTTGAGCGCGTGGTAGACCTCCGCGCCGGAGCGCAGCGCGTCGCGGAAGGTGGGCGCGCCGATCGGCGCGATCATGAACTCCTGGACGTCGACGTTGGAGTCGGCGTGCGCCCCACCGTTGAGGATGTTCATCATCGGCACCGGGAGCAGGTGCGCGTTGGGGCCGCCCAGGTAGCGGAACAGGCTCAGCTCGGCGCTGCCGGCGGCGGCCTTGGCCACGGCCAGGGACACGCCGAGGATGGCGTTCGCGCCCAGCTCGCCCTTGTTGTCCGAGCCGTCGATGTCGATCATCTTCTGGTCGATCAGCCGCTGCTCGCTGGCCTCGTAGCCGATGAGCTGGTCGACGATCTTGTCCTCGATGTTGGCGACGGCCTTCTCGACACCCTTGCCCAGGTAGCGGTCCTTGTCACCGTCGCGCAGCTCGACCGCCTCGAACGCGCCGGTGGAGGCGCCGGACGGCACCGCGGCGCGGGCGATCGTGCCGTCGTCGAGCCCGACCTCGACCTCGACCGTGGGGTTGCCCCGCGAGTCGAGAATCTCCCGGGCGACGATTCCCTCGATGGTTGCCACTGAGTCGCTCCTCGTTTGTGTGGTTCCGGTCCGGTATGGGCCGCGACGGTGCGGCTGAGGCAGGTGTTGAACGCAGCGTATCGGGCGACAGCGCGGCGCGGCGCGTCGCCCGGCGCTTCCGGCGGGACGGTGCGGGTCGGACATTCCCGGATTCTCGGCCCTCAACCGGCAACGGGTTTGCGCGACGTGGACCCGATCGACAAGGCTGGTGGCCATGCCCGCCGCCTCGACCACGTTCCGCGCGCTCGCTCTGTCGGCCATCGCGTCACTCTCGGTCACCGGCTGTCAGGCCCTCGACGACGCCGGTCAGGCGGTCGGGCGGTCGGACCTGGTCAACGACTTCGCCGCCCGGCTGGACCGGGCGCTCGAACTCACCTACTCGGCCGAGTACCAGCTCCCCGGCGGCCGGACCGCCACCATCGCCCAGGCGCAGGACCCGGCCCGGTCGGCGTACACCTGGCCGGGCGGGAAGTTGACCGTCACCGTCGACGCCACCGCCCGCTGCGAGACCGGCACGGGGAAGGCCGTCTGCACGCTGCTCGCCCCGCCCCCGCCGAACGCCCGGCCGTCGGTCGAGCTGTTCACCGAGGCCAAGCGGCGGGGCCTGGTCACCCCGCCGGTGGTGGTCGGGCTGCTCACCGAGGCCGCGCTCGACCCGCAGGCCGTCATCGAGGAGACCGACACCACCCTCGCCGGGCACCACGCCGCCTGCGTGCAGGTCAAGCGCTCGGCCGGCGACTTCACCGCCTGCATGACCACCGAGGGCGTGCTCGGCAGCTTCACCGGCGAGGTGGACGGCACCCCGATGGAGCTGGCGCTCGACCGCTACACCGACACGGTCGACGGGGCGAGCTTCGAGCTGCCGGCCGGCGCGGGCGTCGTGGACCGCCGCACCGGCTCGTGACGGAACACCCCGCGGGCGCGTTCGTGGCGGGGGCACCGCACGACGGCCCGCCGCAGCCCGGTGACCTCGCCCTGGTGCTCGCTGGGCGGAAGCTGCTGACCGGCCCCGACGGCCACTTCCCCCGCGTCGGCGAGCTGCCCGCCGGCACCGACTGGGTGCCCCTCGGCACGCTCGACGGCGTGCCCGCCTGGGGCGCGGACGCCACCGACGACCAGCCGCCGGAGGGCAGGTGGCGCAGCTGGCGGTCGCTCGCCGCCGCGCTGCCCGCCCCGCTGGCGGACCTGGCCGGCCGGGCGCTGGCCGTGCTCACCTTCCGCCGCACCCACCGCTGGTGCGGGGCGTGCCGGGCCGAGCTGGCCGACGTGCCGGGCGAGCAGTCCCGCCGCTGCCCCGGCTGCGACCTGTACGTGCCGATCCGGCTCTCCGCCGCCGTCCTGGTCGCCATCACCCGCCCCGGGCCGACCGGCGGCCCCGACGAGCTGCTGCTGGTCCGGCACGCGTCCGGGCCGACGGCGCTGTGGGCGCTGGTCGCCGGGTTCGTGGAGGCCGGCGAGTCGCTGGAGGACGCCGCGCGCCGGGAGGTCGGCGAGGAGGTGGGGCTGGGCCTCGGGCGGCTCACCTACTTCGGCAGCCAGCCGTGGGCGCTGTCCGGGCCGGGCGTGCTGCTGGCCGGGTTCACCGCGACCGTCGCCGACACCACCGCCGAGCCGGTCGTCGACGGTCGGGAGCTGACCGAGGCCCGCTGGTTCCCGCTCGACCGGCTGCCGGCGGAGCTGCCGCCCGCGTACTCCATCTCCCGCTGGCTCGTCGACCACGTCGCCGCCCGCCTCGCGGGCTGACCGCCCCGGCGCCGGGGGCCGTCCGGCCCTGACCGCGCCGGCCCGTCCCGACGGATGCTGACCCGGGCGGCCCGCCCACGGTGTGCAATGGCGGGAGGACGAGGTGGGGGCGGTGGCGGTGCACGCGACCGGAGCGGCACAGGACGAGGGGTGGCTCGCGGCGACCGACGCGGCGGCGCTGACCGTCGCCGACGCCCTCGCCGCCCTCGACGCCGACCCGCAGGGCCTGACCCCCGACGAGGTACGCCGACGGCGCGACCGGGTCGGCCCGAACGCGGTACGCACCCACCGGGTGTCCGCGCTCGCCGTGCTGGCCCGCCAGTTCCGCTCGGCGCTGCTCGGCCTGCTGCTGGCCGCCGCGACGGTCTCGTTCTTCGTCGGCGAGCGCACCGACGCCGTGGTGATCGGGGTGATCCTCGCGGTCAGCGTCGGCCTCGGCTTCGCCAACGAGTACCGCGCGGAGCGGGCCGGGGCGGCCCTGCACGACCGGGTCCGGCACGTCGCGTCGGTGGTGCGCGCCGGCCGGGTGGAGACGGTGGACGTCGTCGACCTGGTCCCCGGCGACGTGGTGCGGATCGGGCTGGGCCAGGTCGTCCCGGCCGACCTGCGGCTGATCGAGGCCCACCGGCTGGAGTGCGACGAGTCGGCGCTCACCGGCGAGTCCACCGCCGCCGTCAAGGACACCGCGCCGGTGCCCCCCGGCACGCCGCCCGACGACCTCGCCTCCGGCGCGCTGATGGGCACCGTGGTGCGGGCCGGCTCGGGCGTCGGCCTGGTCGTCGCCACCGGCGGGCACACCGCGTTCGGCCGGATCGCCGTCGGGCTGGGCACCCGGCACGGCGAGACCGAGTTCCAGCAGGGGCTGCGCCGGTTCTCGCTGCTGCTGGCCCGGGTGGCGGGCGTGCTCACCGCGCTCATCTTCGTGATCAACCTGGTGCTGCACCGGCCGGTCATCGACGCCGTGCTGTTCAGCCTGGCCATCGCCGTCGGCATCACCCCGCAACTGCTGCCCGCGATCGTCACCGCCAGCCTGGCCGCCGGCACCCGCGCGCTGGCCGCCCGGCGGGTGCTGGTCAAGCGCCTGGTCTGCGTGGAGGACCTGGGCAACGTCGAGGTGCTGTTCACCGACAAGACCGGCACGCTGACCGACGGGCGGCTCACCCTCGCCGAGGCGCTCGGCCCGGACGGCCAGCCGGTCGGCACCCCGGCACCGCCCGGGGCCGCCGGCCCGCCGGACGCGGCCGACCCGGGCGACGCCACCCACCCGCCCGACGCCGCCGGCCCGCTCGACGCCGCCGGCCCCGGGCCGCTGCTCGCCGGGCTGCTGGCCAACGAGGCCGGGCCGGACGGCGCGGACGGCAACCCGCTGGACCGGGCGCTCTGGCAGGCCCCGGCCGCCGCCGCCCAGCCGGTCGACGCGTACCGGCGGGTGGCGGTGCTCCCCTTCGACCACCAGCGCCGCCGGGTCAGCGTGCTCGTCGACGGGCCGCACGGGCGGCTCCTCGTCACCAAGGGCGCGGCCGAGGAGTTGCTGGCGCTCTGTGTGGACGTACCGCAGCAGGCGCGGGACGCCCTCGACGCGCGACTGGCCGACGGCGGCCGGGTGGTCGCGGTGGCCAGCCGGCCCGCCCCCGACCTGGCCGGGCTCGACCCGGCCGACGAGCGGGACCTGCGCCTCGCCGGACTGCTGGTGCTGCGCGACCCGCCGAAGGCCGACGCGGCGGGCGCCGTGCGCCGGCTCGCCGCCCTCGGCGTCACCGTCAAGGTGATCACCGGCGACCACCCGGCCGTCGCGGTACGGGTCTGCGAGCAGCTCGGGCTCCCCGTGACCGGGGTGCTCACCGGGGCGGACCTGGCCCGGCTGGACGACGCGGCGCTGCCGGCGGCGATCGAACGGGCCAGCGTGTTCGCCCGGGTCTCGCCCGAGGACAAGGCCCGGCTGGTGCGGGCCCAGCGCACGGCCGGCCGGGACGTGGCGTTCCTCGGCGACGGCGTCAACGACGCGCTCGCCCTGCACGCCGCCGACGTCGGCATCTCCGTCGACACCGGCACCGACGTGGCCCGGGACGCCGCCGACGTGCTGCTGCTCGACAAGGACCTCGACGTGCTCGCCGACGGGGTCACCGAGGGCCGGCGGATCTTCGCCAACACCATCAAGTACGTGCTGATAAGCACGTCCAGCAACTTCGGCAACATGTTCAGCGCGGCCGGGGCGTCGGCGTTCCTGCCGTTCCTGCCGATGCTGCCCGGCCAGATCCTGCTCAACAACCTGATCTACGACCTGAGCCAGATCGCCATCCCCACCGACCGGGTGGACGCCGACCAGCTCGCCCGCCCCGCCCACTGGGACCTGCGGGAGATCCGCCGGTTCATGCTGACCTTCGGGCCGCTCAGCTCGCTGTTCGACTTCCTCGCGTTCGCGCTGCTGCTCGGGGTGCTGCACGCCGGACCGACGGAGTTCCGCACCGGCTGGTTCGTCGAGTCGCTGGCCACCCAGACCCTCGTCGTCTTCGCCATCCGCACTCGGGCCAGCCCGTTCTGGCGCAGCCGGCCCAGCCGGCCCAGCCGGCCGCTGCTGGCCGCTGCTGGCCGCCGTGGCGGTCGCCTGGCTCATCCCGTACCTGCCGGTCGCCGGGCCGCTCGGGTTCAGCCCGCTGCCGCCGCTGTTCGTGCCGGTGGTGGCGGCGCTGACCGTGGCGTACCTGGGGCTGGTGGAGCTGGCGAAGCGGACCCTGTTCGCCTCCTCGGACCTGCTCCGCCCGCCCGACCCGCGCCGTTCGCCGGAGGCGACCCGACGGCGACGCACCCACCGGCGGGCCGGTCGCTTCACCACCCGCTGAGCAGGGTGCGGAGGTGGCGTGGGGGCGGGCAGTCGTGGGCGAGCATCGCGTCGTGCCACTCGCGCACCGACACGCCAACCGGACGCAGGGCGGCGATCTCCGCGACCTCGCTGTAGCCCACGAAGTAGGTGGAGAGCTGCGTCGAGGTGAGCAGCGCCCGCCGCCACTTGCCGGCCGCCTCGCCCTCCTCCTGGAAGCCCCGGCCCGTCATCAGCGCCATCGCCTCGGCCTCGGACAGGTCGTCGCAGTGCACGAGCTGGTCGAGCAGGGCGTTGATGGTCATCCGCAGCTGCATCTTGAGCTGCTGCAGCTGCACCGGCAGCCCGCCGTAGCCGAGGCCGGCCATCAGCTCCTCGGTGTAGACCGCCCAGCCCTCGACGAACGGGCCGGACCTGGCCAGCGCCCGGACCCGGGTGGGGCCGACGTGCCGGCGGGCGTGGGCGAGCTGGAGGAAGTGCCCCGGCATCGCCTCGTGCACCGTCAGGTTGCGGATCATGTGGTCGTTGTATTCCCGGTAGAACGACTCGACCCGGGCCGCCGACCAGTCGGCCGGGGTCGGCGCGATGCAGTAGAACGTCGGCACGGGCGCGATCTCCAGCGGGCCGGGCGAGTCGCAGTAGGCCACCGCCACGCCCCGGGCGAACTCCGGCATCTCCTGGATCACGCACGGGTCGTCGACCAACGTCACCAGGTCGTGCGCCCGGACGAAGCCCGTCGCCTCGTCGAGGGTGACCGAGGCCAGATCCACGATCGTCTGGTCGTCGGGGTGCTCGGCGGCCAGCAGGTCGAGCGCCCGGCGCACGGTCTCGTCGTCGGCCGGGCCGCCGACCAGCTCGACGGCCGCCTCGCGCAGCTCGGCGGTGACCCGGTCGAGGTTGGCCCAGGCGCGACGCTGCACCTCGGCGGCGCCCAGCTCGGTGTCGAGGGTGTGCCACAGCCGGGCCTCCCAGCGCCGCCGACCCAGCCTCGGGTCCCGCCCCGGGCCGGCGTCGGCGGCCAGCCCGGCGCGCAGCCACGCCACGAACTCGTCCAGCGCGGCGATCGCGGCCGTGGCGGCAGGCTCCACCCGGTCGTGCAGCCCCGGCTCCTCGGCGAGCAGCCGGGGCACCTCGTCGCGGACCAGGGCCGCCGCACCGGTGAACTGCCCCACCGCCGTCTCGGCGTGCACCCGGGGCACGTCCCGCAGCGTCGCGCGCGCGGTCGCCAGCGCGTCCGGTACGGCGGCGAGCCGCCCCGCCAGGCTGGTCAGCCGCACGTCGGCCGGGGCGAACGGCCGGGCGAGCAGGGCGTGCAGCAGCGGGGCCGGGTTGTGCCGCAGCGGGTCCCACTCGTGGCTGCGGATCTCGTCGGACTCGAACAGCTCCCGGTCGACCAGGGCGGTGAGCAGCGCGTGGTCGACGCCCTCGTCGGTGTCGAGAGAGTCGGGGTCGATCTCGGAGAGCACGTCTGCCGCGTCCCGCAGCATCGCCTGGTCGGCGGCGACCGCCTCGGCGGAGAGGTCGGGCAGGCGGTCGTCGTAGCGGTGGTCCCCGGCGGAGGAGGCCAACCCGGGCCGGCTCTCCAGCAACGCCTCGACGATCCGCTCGGCGAGCGGCACGAACGCTTCCATGGCCCGAACCCTACCGACCACCCCCGACACCCGCTCCCCGACGAGATCTTGGTAGGAAACGGCCCCGCTGGGGGCACTTTCGTACCAAGATCTCGTCGCGCGGGCCGGGCCGGCCGGGCGGGTCCGCGAAGCGGGCCGCCCGGCCGGGACGGCGGCGGGTCAGGGGCGGGGGGTGGTGCGCTCGGCGGCGCGGATCGCGTCGGCGTACGCCAGGGTGGTGCGGCGCAGCGCCGCCTCCGGGTCCAGGTCGGCGGCCCGGGCCGCCGCCACCGCGGCCAGCAGCTCCGCGCCGAGCCGCGCCTCCGGATCGGCCGACGGGTCGGGCCGCGCCTCCGCGTCGACCCGAGGCCCCGAGTCGAGCCGCGCCTCCGCGTCGGCCGACGGGTCGGCCGACGGGTCGGGCCGCGCGTCGGCCGCCGGCAGCGGGACCGTCAGGCCCGCGCGCCCGGCCCGGTCGAGGATCTTGGCGGCCAGGGCGAGGGCGGGCAGGCTCGGCGCGATCCCGTCGAGCACGGAGTCGCGGGCCTTCTCCGCCCGCTTGATCCGCTCCCAGTTGGCGGTGATCTCGTCGAGCGTCGTGGCCCGGTCGTCGGCGAAGACGTGCGGGTTGCGCCGGATCATCTTGTCCACCAGGCCGCCGGCCACGTCGTCGACGGTCCACCGCGCGCCGTCGGGCAGCTCCTCGGCCATCCGCGCGTGCAGCAGCACCTGGAGCAGCACGTCGCCCAGCTCCTCGCGCAGCGCGTCGGTGTCGTCCGCGCCGATCGCGTCGTACGCCTCGTAGCACTCCTCGATCAGGTAGCCGGCGAGGCTGCGGTGCGTCTGCGCCCGCTTCCACGGGTCGCCGCCCGGCGAGGCCAGCCGGTCCATCACCTCGACCGCGTCGAGCAGCCGGGCGCCCGGCGGGTCCCACGAGCCGTACATCAGCTCCAGCTCGGCCAGGCCCGGCTCGCGGGCCAGCCGCAGGCCCAGCTCCCGGGCCAGCGACTCGTCGCCGGCCGGCCCGGCCAGCCAGACCGCCGCGCCGTGCGCCGCCGCCGCGTGCAGCAGCGCCGGCACCGCCGGGCCGTCGGACACGGTCACCTCGGCGCCCGCCGCGCGCACCGCCGCCGTCAGCTCGCTCTCCGCGCCGGCCAGCACCGGGTTGCCGCGTACGACGTCCCAGGCCGCCGCCGTCAGCAGCCCGACCGGGAGGCGGGGCGAGGTGACCAGCAGGACGATCCGGGCGGTCATGCCCCGGGCGCGACCGGGGCGCTCGACTCCGCCGGGGCCTGCGGGGTGGAGATGTCGGTCACCGGGCCGTTCTGGTTGATGTACGGCAGCGAGTAGAAGACCAGCGACTGGCCGGTGCTGACCACCGACGGGACGCCGACCGGCCGGAACCGGGGGTTGATCGACGCGCCGGCCTTCTCGGCCTCCTGCTGGAGGGCGTTGCTGAGCGCGGTGGCGGCCCGCACGAAGCCGCCCTGGCTGCCGGGGCCGCCGCTCTCCCCGAAAGCCTGCCGGACCTGCGCCACGGTCAGGCCGGGCTGGATCGCCCCGGTCTTGGCGATGGCCTCGTAGACGGCCATGACCGCCTCGTCGCTCACCTCGGCCGTAGGCAGCTTCGCGCCGAGCGCGCCGGAGATGTCCACCCACTCGCCCCAGAGCTGGACGTACTCGGTGGAGGCCGGCATCTGGAGCTGCTCCTCCAGCTGCTCCGGCTTGACCTCGTCGGCCACCGTGACGCCCTGCTCGGCCACCACCCGCTTGCCCAGCTCGATGCTGACCAGCAGGTTGAGCACGTCCTGCCGGGTGACCGTGGAGCGCAGCTGCTCCGGCGCCGGGGTGGCCCCGCCCTGCCCGGCCTGCGCCCGGATCGCGTCGGCGTACTTGGCCTGGGCTTCGTCGTAGATGTCGTCCACCCGGTCGACGGAGTACTTCGCGTCGCCGACGTACGCGGCGACGTCCGGCGCGGCCTTCCCGCACGCGGTGAGGGAGAGGACACCGAGGGCCGCGACACTGGCGGCGGCGATGAGACGGCGAGCACGCATGACCGTCACTCTCTCATGCGCCCCCACCGGCCGTGACGCCGCCCACCACGCAGTGCCGCCCCGGACCCGCCGCCCGGCCCTGCCCCCGCCCCCGCTCACCGGGCGCCCGCCCCGGCCGGCTGGGCCACCGGGGCCGGGTCGCCCAGCACGTCCTTCAACAGCTGAGCGCACCACTCCAGCAGCGCCTGGTCGCGCAGCGGCTCGCCGCCGATCCGGCGGGTGCTCGGCCGGGGCACGCTGACCTGGTCGAGCGCCGACTTGTAGACCGAGTCGGGGTGGTAGCGCTTGAGCCGCAGCTGCTTGGAGTCGGGCAGCGGCAGCGGGCCGAACCGGAGGTGCTTGCCCTGCATGCTCACGTCGGTGAGGCCGTAGCGGCGGGCCAGCAGCCGGAACCGGGCGACCGCCACCAGGTTCTGCACCGGGGCGGGCGGCTCGCCGTAGCGGTCCGTCATCTCGGCGACGACCTCGCGCAGCCGGTCGGCGTCGCGGGCCTCGGCGAGCTTGCGGTACATCTCCAGGCGCAGCCGCTCCACGCCGACGTAGTCGTGCGGCAGGTGCGCGTCCACCGGGAGGTCGATCTTGACGTCGGTCTCCTCCTCGGGGCGCTCGCCCTTGAACGCCTGCACCGCCTCGCCGACCATCCGGACGTACAGGTCGAAGCCGACGCCCTCGATGTGGCCGGACTGCTCGCCGCCGAGCAGGTTGCCCGCGCCCCGGATCTCCAGGTCCTTCATCGCCACGTACATGCCCGCGCCCAGCTCGGTGTGCTGGGCGATGGTGGCCAGCCGCTCGTGGGCGTGCTCGGTGAGCGGCTTCTCCGGCGGATAGAGGAAGTACGCGTACGCCCGCTCGCGGCCCCGGCCCACCCGGCCCCGGATCTGGTGCAGCTGGGCCAGGCCGAGCAGGTCGGCCCGCTCCACGATGAGCGTGTTGGCGTTGGGGATGTCGATGCCCGACTCCACGATCGTGGTGCAGACCAGGACGTCGAACTCCTTCTCCCAGAAGCCGACCATGACCTTCTCCAGGGCCTCCTCGCCCAGCTGGCCGTGCGCCACCGCGACCCGGGCCTCCGGCACCAGCTCCCGGATCTTCCGCGCCGCCTTCTCGATCGACTCGACCCGGTTGTGCAGGTAGAACACCTGCCCGTCGCGGAGCAGCTCGCGGTGGATGGACGCGGCCACCTGCCGCTCGTCGTGCGCGCCGACGAAGGTGAGCACCGGGTGCCGCTCCTCCGGCGGAGTGGCGATCGTCGACATCTCCCGGATGCCGGTGATCGCCATCTCCAGGGTGCGCGGGATCGGGGTGGCCGACATGCTCAGCACGTCCACGGAGGCGCGCAGCGTCTTCAGGTGCTCCTTGTGCTCGACGCCGAAGCGCTGCTCCTCGTCGACGATGACCAGGCCGAGGGACTTGAACCGGGTCGCCGTCTGGAGCAGCCGGTGGGTGCCGATGACGATGTCGACGGTGCCGTCGCCGACCATCTCCAGCGTCCGCTCGGACTCCTTCGGGGTCTGGAAGCGGGACAGCTGCCGGATCTGCACGGGGAACTGGCTCATCCGCTCGGCGAACGTGTTGTAGTGCTGCTGCACGAGCAGGGTGGTGGGCACCAGCACGGCCACCTGCTTGCCGTCCTGCACCGCCTTGAACGCCGCCCGCACCGCGATCTCGGTCTTGCCGTACCCGACGTCGCCGCAGATCAGCCGGTCCATCGGGACGGTCTGCTCCATGTCCCGCTTGACCTCCTCGATGGCGGCCAGCTGGTCCGGCGTCTCCTGCCAGGGGAACGCGTCCTCCAGCTCCCGCTGCCACGGGGAGTCCGGGGCGAACGCGTGCCCCTTGGACGCCTTGCGGGCGGCGTAGAGCTGGATGAGCTGGGCGGCGATCTCCTTGACCGCCTTGCGGGCGCGCGCCTTGGACTTCTGCCAGTCCGCGCCGCCCATCTTGTGCAGGGTGGGCTGCTCGCCGCCGACGTACCGGGAGAGCTGGTCGAGCTGGTCGGTGGGGACGAACAGCCGGTCGCCGGGCTGGCCGCGCTTGCTCGCCGCGTACTCGATGACCAGGTATTCCCGGCTCGCGCCGTTGACGGTGCGCTGCACCAGCTCGACGTACCGGCCGATGCCGTGCTGCTCGTGCACCACGTGGTCGCCGGCCTTCAGCTCCAGCGGGTCGATGGTGTTGCGCCGCCGGCTGGGCATCTTGCGCATGTCGCGGGTCGAGGTGCCCCGGCCGCCGGTGACGTCGTTGCCGGTGAGCAGCACGAACTTCGCCGCCTCGGCGACGAAGCCGCCGGTCAGGCCGCCGCAGGTGACCAGCACCTCGCCGGGGGCGGGCGCGGCCGGCACCTGCTCGACGAACCGGGCGCCGAGGCCGGCGTCGCGGATCACCTCGACGGCCCGCTGGGCGGGGCCGTGGCCCTCGAAGACCAGCGCGACCGACCAGCCGTCGCCGGCCCAACGCTTGAGGTCCTCGGCCACCCGGTCGGTCTCGCCGTGATAGAGCGGGGCCGGCTGGGCGGCCAGGGTCACCGCGATCGCGTCGTCGGGCGTGACGTCGACCTCGGCCGGCGCGTCCTCCCAGGGCTGCCGGGCGGGGGCCGCCGCGTCGGCGTCGGCCAGCCCGAACGGGGCGAGGGTCCACCAGGGCCGGCGCAGGGCGCGGGCGTGCGCGCGTACGTCGGCCAGGGTTTTGAAGGCGGCGGCCCCGAGGTCGACCGGGGCCTGGCCCCCGACGGCCGCCGCGGCCCAGCTGGCCTGGAGGAACTCCTCGGAGGTACGCACCAGGTCGTGCGCCCGGGTGCGGATGCGCTCCGGGTCGCAGAGCAGCACGTGGGTGCCGGCCGGCATGCAGTCGAGGAGCAGCTCCAGGCTCTCGCCGCCGAGCAGCGCCGGGGTCAGCGACTCCATCCCCTCCACGGGGATGCCCTCGGCCAGCTTGTCGAGGATCTCGGCCAGCTCGGGGTGCTCGGCCGCCAGGGCGGCGGCCCGCCGCCGCACGGCCGGGGTGAGCAGCAGCTCCCGGCAGGGCGGGGCCCACAGCAGCCCGGCGGCCTCGATGGTGCGCTGGTCGGCCACGGCGAAGGTGCGGATCTCCTCCACCTCGTCGCCCCAGAACTCGACCCGGGACGGGTGCTCGTCGGTAGGCGGGAAGACGTCGAGGATGCCGCCGCGCACCGCGAACTCGCCGCGCTTGGTGACCAGGTCGACCCGGGCGTACGCCATGTCGGTGAGCCGGCGGGCGACCTCCTCCAGGTCGGCCTCGTCGCCGGCTGCCAGCCGCACCGGCTCCAGGTCGCCGAGGCCCTTGAGCTGCGGCTGCAGCAGCGACCGCACCGGCGCGACGACCACCCGCAGCGGCCCGGTGCGCCCGTGCGCGTCGGCGGCGTCGGGGTGGGCGAGCCGGCGCAGCACGGCCAGCCGGCGGCCGACGGTGTCGGAGCGGGGCGAGAGCCGCTCGTGCGGCAGCGTCTCCCAGGACGGGAAGACGGCGACCTGCTCGGGCGGCAGCAGGCTGCCCAGCGCCGAGGCCAGGTCGTCGGCCTCCCGGCTGGTGGCGGTCACCGCCAGCACGGGCCGCCCCGCGCCCCCGGCGGGCTCGGCGGCGGCTCCCCGGTCGGCGGCCCCCGGGTCGGCGGCGACGGCGGCCACGGCGAACGGGCGCAGCGCCGCCGGGGCGGTCAGGTCCAGCCCGTCGACCTGCGCGGCACCGGAACGGGCCAGGTCACGCGCCCGGGCCAGCCCGGGGTCGGCCAGGGCGGCGGCGAAGAGTCCGGTGAGCAATCTGATCACTTCCCAGTGGCACGGTGACGGCACACGGCGGAGCCCCCGCGCCCGGCGGGGACGGGGGGTCGACAGCACCCCAGCCTATCCCCGCTTGACCGGCGACCCGGGCACGTGGTCGAGTCCGGGGCATGACGGGACGGCGACGGCTGGTCGAGTTGAGCCACGTGATCAGCGATGGCATGACCACGCTGCCCGGCTGGCCGGCGCCCCGGGTCACCGAGTGGCTGACCCGGGAGGCGTCCCGGGCGAACTACGCCCCGGGCACGGAGTTCCAGGTCGGGCGGATCGAGATGATCGCCAACACCGGCACGTACGTGGACACGCCCGCGCACCGGTGGGCCGACGGGGCCGACCTCACCGGCGTCGGGCTGGACCGCCTCGCCGACCTGCCGGGGATCGTGATCCGGGTGCCCACCGGCACCCGCGCCGTGGATCGTCCGCTGCTCGCCCCGCACGAGGTGGCGGGGCGGGCGGTGCTGCTGCACACCGGCTGGTCCGCGCACTTCGGCACCGACAGGTACGCCGCCCCCGACGCGCCGTACCTGACCGGGGACGGCGCGGCGTGGCTGGTCGAGGCCGGGGCGACCCTCGTCGGCATCGACTCGATCAACATCGACGACATGAGCCCGGCGGCCCGGGGCGAGCGGCCGGCGCACAGCGGCCTGCTGGCGGCCGGCGTCCCGATCGTGGAGCATCTGACCGGCTTGGACGCGCTGCCGCCGACCGGCTTCCGGTTCACCGCCGCCCCGCCGATGGTGGCGGGAATGGGCACGTTCCCGGTCCGCGCCTTCGCCGTCCTCGCAGAATAGGACGTCGTCGCCGGGCGCAGCGCCGAACGTGGGCCGGGAGATCTTGGTGCCAAACGGCCCCTCCGGGGGCCGAAATCTTCCAAGATCTGCCCGATCTCTCCCCGTCAGCGACGTCGCCACGCCGCCATCTGGCACCAGCGCGTCGCCAACGCAGACCTTGGACACTCACGGCTCCCGGGGAACCGGAACCGTCCAAGATTCACGTGGTTCCCGACGCCGCCGCTGGCAGGGCGCCGGTCAGGCGGCCCGCGTCGCCTCGGAGTCGAGGCCGGCCAGCAGCCGGCCGGACAGGTCGACCAGGGACCGGGACTGGGCCAGGTCGATCGGCCAGCGCTCGACGTCCGCCGCGGCCGAGAGTTCGAGCAGCAGACCGGACGGCGGCGTGGGGCCGGTGTCTATCCGCCACAGGCCGAGCCGCACCTGAAGGACCTCGTCGCCACGAACCGCGGCGTCGACCAGGCCGGACAGGTGCAGGCCGCCCGACACGGCGCAGTCGGGACCGCGCAGACACCAGGACGGATGGGCGGAGTTCGGTAGGTTACGCATGGGCCGGGGTCCTTTCCCGGTCAAGGCCCGGGACTGTGGAGTGCCACCTCCACCCCGGGCCGCTCTTGTCAGCATGCCCACCCGGTTGCGAGCCAGGGCCAGCATCGACAGCCTAGCTGCGATCGTCGACATTGTCGACACTGTCGCCGTTATAGACGCTGTCGATTTTCGGTGATCTACTTGGCCTTGCGAGCCAGGGAGACACCATGAACACACCCAAATACGAGCAGGTCGCCTCGGCGATCCGCGAGCAGATCCGGACCGGCCACCTCAAGCCGGGCGACCAGATTCCGACCACGCAGGGCCTGATCGAGCAGTACTCGGTTTCCTACGGTTCGATCCGGACCGCCCTGCTCATCCTGAAGGCCGAAGGACTCATCGAGGGCCGGCAAGGTGAGGGCGTCTTCGTGCGGGAGCGCGACGGTCAGTAGCGCACGCTGATCCGCTGCTCGACGGCGTCGACGACGACCTCGCCCCCGTACGGGACGATCTGCTGCGGGTCGGTGTGGCCGAGGTCGACGTCGAAGACGACCACCGCGTCCGGGGCGTACTCGGCGAGCGCCCGGGTCACCGCCGCCCGCTGCGCGTCGGCGTACGCCCGGCGCTCCTCAGGCGTGTGCGGGCGGTCGAAGTCCCACGCCTTGGCCCGGCCGACGAGCACCGCCGGGAAGCCGGCGAGCAGCCCCCGCTCCCCCAGGTTGCGCAGGATCCGGTACACCTCGGTGGCCGACGGCAGCTCCTCCGAGGTCTCGACGATCAGCACCTCGCCCGCGTGGTCGGCGACCCGGCCGACCCGGTCGGCGGCCAACAGCCAGTGCAGGATCTCCAGGTTGCCGCCCCAGGTCCGGCCCCGCACGACCCGCGCCGGCCCCTGCCAGTGCCAGCCGCCGCCGGGGAACATGGGCGGCTCGTCGGCGAGGGTGGCCGGGTCGCGCCAGTCGTTCGGCTGGTCGCCCCACTCGGGGGCCGGCGCGAGGTCGTACCAGCCGGGGGTGAACAGGGCGGCGCGCAGCGAGTCGGCGGTCACCGGGTGCAGCGCGCCGGGCCGGCCGAGGTGCACCAGCACGGACCCGCCGTGGTACGCGACGATCCCGAGCCGGTGGAGGTGGTTGAGCAGGTTGGTGTTGTCCGAGTAGCCGAAGTACGGCTTCGGGTTGGCCCGCAGCACGGCGTCGTCCAGGTGCGGGGTGACCGTGATCAGGTCGTCCCGCCGACCGTGGCGAGCACGGCGGTGACCGTCGGGTCGGCGAAGGCGGCGGTGACGTCCCGGGCCCGGTCGCGCGGGTCCGCGCCCAGTGCTCGGGTGGTCGGGTACTCGACCGGTTCCAGGCCGAACTCCTCGCGCAGCCGGCGCAGGCCCAGCTCGTACACGTGGGGGAAGACCGCCGGCAGCCCGGCGGAGGGCGACACGACCGCGACCCGGTCGCCGGGCCGGGGCTTCGGCGGATAGCGCAGCGACTCCATGATCGGACGCTACCGGCCGCCACCACCGCTTTTCGCCTCCGCGACGGCGGGGACGGCGAACCACCGCAATCCGCGCATCTTGCCCCTAGGCTGGCCGTGTGGACGAGGAGCCGGACATCCCGGTGCGCGCGTGGCTGCCCCGCGCCGCCGCGCTGCTGCTCGGCACCCTGGCCCTGGCGACGGGGTTCATCGCCGCCTACGTGGGGGCGCTGCACGACCCGACCCCGCGCGACCTGCCGGTCGGGGTGGTCCTCGGCGACGAGCGCGCCCAGGCGGTCATGGCCGCCGTGCGCCGCGAGACCGACAAGATCGAGCCCGTCGAGTACGACGACCCGGCCGCCGCCGACGACGGGCTCACCGGCCGCGAGGTGTACGGCGTGCTCACCTCCACCCCGCAGGGCGGGCTGCTCCTCACCACCGCCAGCGCCGCCGCGCCGGCCGCCACCGAGGTGGTCGACCAGGTGTTCGCCGAGGCCGCCCGGCGGGGCGACCTGCCGCTGACGGTCACCGACGAGGTGCCGGTGGAGCAGAGCGACCCGCGCGGTCTCGTCCCGTTCTACCTCGCGGTCGGGTACGTCCTCGGCGGCTACCTCGCCGCCACCGCGCTGGGCCTGCGCACCGGCACCGCGCCCCGCAGCCTCGCCCGCGCCGGGCTGCGCATCGCCGCGTTCGCGGCGTACGCGGTGGTGCTCGGCGTGGCGGGCGCGCTCGTCGTCGGCCCAGTGCTGGACGTCTGGCACCACGACGTGCCGGCGGTGGCGGCGGTCGGCGCGCTGGCCGTCTTCGCCGCCGCCATGATCGCCTCCGCCGTGCAGGGCTGGCTGGGGCTGCTCGGCACCGGGCTCGTCATCCTGCTGCTGGTGGTGCTCGGCAACCCGGGCTCCGGCGGCATCTACGCCCCCGAGTTCCTGCCCACCTGGCTGCGCGGGATGCACCGGTGGAACGTGCCCGGGCTCACCACCGACCTGATCAAGTCGGCGGTGTACTTCGACCGCCGGTCGATGGGCTGGCCGCTGGCCGGGCTCGCCCTGTGGGTGGCGGTCGGCGTCGTGGGATTGCTCACGGCCACCCTGGTCCGGGGCCGGCGCGCCGCCGCCCGCCAGCCGGCCGACACGCCTCCCACCAGCGACGATGCGCCCCCCGCCGGGTGAAGGTGTTAGCAGGGGCCCCCTGTAAGACAGAAAGCGATAACAAGGGGCCCTTCCTTCCGAAGGGGGCGGCGCGGATACGATCCAGGGAGTCGGACAGCGCTGTCCTTCGTCCCCGGCGTAAGGAGCGCACCTGTGACCGACCAGCACGACCACGACGGCCCGGACGCCGCACTGCGGGCCGACATCCGCCGCCTCGGCACGCTGCTCGGGCAGACCCTCGCCCGGCAGGAGGGCCGCCCGCTGCTCGACCTGGTCGAGGAGATCCGGGCCCAGGTCCGTTCCGACGCCCCGGCCGCCGCGCAGCGCCTCGGTGGGCTCGACGTGACCACCGGCACGAAGCTCGCCCGTGCCTTCTCCACCTACTTCCACCTGGCCAACATCACCGAGCAGGTGCACCGGGCCCGCGACCTGCGCCGTCGCCGGGCGGTCCAGGGCGGCTGGCTGGACCAGGCGGCCAAGATGATCGCCGAGCGCGGGGTGCCCGCCGAGGAGATCGCGGCGGCGGCCCGCCGGCTCGCCGTACGCCCGGTCTTCACCGCCCACCCGACCGAGGCGGCCCGCCGGTCGATCCTGTCGAAGCTGCGCGCTGTCGCCGACGAGCTGGACGCCGAGACCGCCAACGCGATCCTCTACGGGGCCAGCGACGAGGGGCCGGCCAACCGCCGCCTGGCGGAGCTGTTGGACCTGATGTGGCAGACCGACGAGCTGCGGCTCGACCGGCCGGACCCGACCGACGAGGCCCGCAACGCCATCTACTACCTGCGTGATCTCTACGCCGAGGCCGCCCCGCAGGTGCTCGACGACTTCGCCGACACGCTGCGCACCCTCGGCGTGGAGACGTCCCCGACGGCCCGCCCGCTGACGTTCGGCACCTGGATCGGCGGCGACCGCGACGGCAACCCGTTCGTCACCCCGCAGGTCACCGGCGAGGTGCTGCGCATCCAGCACGAGCACGGCATCGCGGCCACCGAGGCGGCGATGGAGCACCTGATCAACGAGGTGTCCGTGTCCCGCCGGCTGCGCGGGGTGTCGCTGGACCTGTCGGCCAGCCTCGCCGCCGACCTGGACGCGCTGCCCGAGGTGGCCCCCCGGTTCCGCCGGGTCAACGCCGAGGAGCCCTACCGGCTGAAGGCCCGGTGCGTGAAGGCGAAGCTGGCCAACACCCGGGAGCGGCTGCGCCGGGGCACCCCGCACGTGCCGGGGCGCGACTACCAGGGCGCGGCGGAGCTGATCGCCGACCTGGAGCTGCTGCGCGCCTCGCTGGCCCGCAACGCCGGCCAGCTCACTGCCGTGGGCCGGCTCGCCTCCACCATCCGCACGGTGTCGGCGTTCGGCCTGCACCTGGCGACGATGGACGTGCGGGAGCACGCCGAGAAGCACCACGAGGTGCTCACCCAGCTCTACGGGGCCGTCGGCGAGGTGTCCGACTACCCGTCGCTGACCCGCCTGGAGCGCACCAAGCTGCTCGCCGACGAGCTGACCGGCCGCCGGCCCCTGTCGACGCTGGACACGCCGCTGACCGAGAGCGCGCGCAAGACGTTCGACGTGTTCTCCACCATCCGCGAGGCGCAGGACCGGTTCGGCTCCGAGGTCATCGAGTCGTACATCATCTCGATGACCCTCGGCGTCGACGACGTGCTCGCGGCGGTCGTGCTGGCCCGCGAGGCCGGGCTGGTCGACGTGCACAGCGGCCGGGCCCGGATCGGCTTCGTGCCGCTGCTGGAGACCCCCGCCGAGCTGAACGCCGGCGGCGAGCTGCTCGACGAGCTGCTGTCGCTGCCGGCCTACCGGTCGCTGGTGGCGGCCCGGGGCGACGTGCAGGAGGTGATGCTGGGCTACTCCGACTCCAACAAGGAGGCGGGCATCACCACCAGCCAGTGGTCGATCCACCGGGCGCAGCGGGCGCTGCGGGACGTGGCCGCCCGGCACGGCGTGCACCTGCGGCTGTTCCACGGCCGGGGCGGCACCGTCGGGCGCGGCGGCGGCCCCACCCACGAGGCGATCCTGGCCCAGCCGTACGGCACCCTCGACGGCGCGATCAAGGTCACCGAGCAGGGCGAGGTCATCTCCGACAAGTACACGCTGCCGGCGCTGGCCCGGGAGAACCTGGAGCTGACCATGGCCGCCGTGCTCCAGGCGACCCTGCTGCACACCGCGCCCCGGCAGCCGGCCGAACAGCTGGAGCGCTGGGACGCGTCGATGGACGTGATCTCCGACGCGGCGTTCCGGTCGTACCGGTCGCTGGTGGAGGACCCGGACCTGCCGGCGTACTTCTGGGCGTCCACCCCCACCGAGCTGCTCGGCGCGCTGAACATCGGCTCCCGCCCGGCGAAGCGGCCCAACACCGGGGCCGGCCTGTCCGGCCTGCGGGCCATCCCGTGGGTGTTCGGCTGGACGCAGACCCGGCAGATCGTCCCCGGCTGGTTCGGGGTCGGCTCGGGGCTGGCGGCGGCGCGCGAGGCCGGGCTGGAGGACGTGCTGGCCGAGATGCACCGCAACTGGCACTTCTTCCGCACGTTCCTGTCGAACGTCGAGATGATGCTGACCAAGACCGACCTCAGCATCGCCCGCCGGTACGTGGAGACCCTCGTGCCGAAGAAGCTGCACCCGATCTTCGCCAAGATCGAGCAGGAGTACGAGCTGACCAAGCGGGAGGTGCTGGCGGTCACCGCCTCGCCGGCCCTGCTGGAGAACTCGCCGGTGCTCCAGCGCACCCTCGCGGTGCGCGACACCTACCTGGAGCCGCTGCACCACCTCCAGGTGGCGCTGCTTCAGCAGTACCGCGACTCCGGCGCGGCGGGCCGGGCGGTGGCCACGGCCCCGGGCGGGCGGCGGGCCCCGAGCGACGGCACGGCGCTGGAGCGGGCGCTGCTCACCACGGTCAACGGCATCGCCGCCGGCATGCGCAACACCGGCTGAGGTGCAAGGAAGGGCCCCCTGTTAACGCATTCCGCATAGCAGGGGGCCCTTTTTAACGCCCGCCGGCAGGCGGGCCCGACCCCTCGGGAGCGGGCCCTCGGAAGCGGGCCCTCGGGAGCGGCGTCAGAAGTCGCCGCCGCCGAAGTCACCGCCACCGAAATCGCCGCCGCCGAAGTCACCACCGCCGAAGTCGCCGGCGGTGCCGTAGTCCCCGCCGCCGAAGTCGCCCGCGGTGGCGTAGTCGCCGCCGCCGAAGTCACCCCCGAAGTCCGCGCCGTCGCCGAAGCCCTCCTGGTAGCCGGCCTCGTACCCGGGGTCGGCGAACGCCGGGGAGAACAGCGCGTCGGCGATCAGCATGCCGCCGAGCACGCCCGCGCCCGCGCCGAGCGCCGTCTTCCACCACGGGGTGGAGTACCAGCCGGCCGGCACGGGGCGGCCCTGGTAGCGGCCGCCGGGGTAGTAGTAGGGCGTGCCCTGGCCGGGCTGCGGGCCGGCCCGGAACGTCTGCCCCTGCACGTTGACCTCGCGCTCGCGGGTGAGCTGGCCGGTGCCCTCGGCGGAGGCCAGCGGCGGCAGCTCGGGCCCGGGGTCGATGCCGAGCGCGATACGGGCCGCGCGGGCGTACGCCAGCCCTTCGAGGGCGGTCTCCCGGGCCAGCCGGTACTGGTGGACGGTGCGGGCCTGCTCCAGCTGGCTGCCCGCCGCGTTGTACCGCTCACCGGCGTCGACGAGGGCCTGCCGCACGGCCGGGGAGTCGCCGTGCAGGTTCATCACCTGGCCGCCGAGGCGCTCGTACCAGCGCTGGGCGTCGGCGCGCACGTCGGCCAGGCTGCGCGCCTCACGGGCCGCGCTCTCCCGGCGCCACCAGACGAAACCGCCGACGAGCAGCGCCACGAGGATGACCGCGAGCAGAATTTCCATGCCTTGAAAAGTACCCGGGGCGCGCCCGTCGTACGCGTTTGGCAAGCTCTGGTGATGAGCTTCTCGACGCTGGCCGTGGTGGTGCTCTGTCTGGGCGCGGGCGGCGCGCTGGGTTGGTTCGCGGCCCGGTCCCGGTCGGCGGCCGACCTCGCCCGGCTGGAGGCCACCCTGACCGCGACCAGGGAGGGCGAGGGGCGGCTGGAGCAGTCGATGCGGGCGCTGAGCTACGAGGCGACGGCGCAGTCGCAGGAGGCGGTGGCCCGGGCGGTGGCGCCGCTGCACGAGACGCTGCGCCGCTACGAGTCCCGAGTCGCCGAGCTGGAGCACGCGCGGGTCGACGCGTACGCCGAGCTGCGCGAGCAGGTGCGGGCGATGGGCGCGGTCTCCGGCGAGCTGCGCACCGAGACCAAGCAGCTCGTGGCGGCCCTGCGCGCGCCGCAGGTGCGGGGGCGCTGGGGCGAGCACCAGCTCCGCCGCATCGTCGAGGCCGCCGGCCTGCTGGAGCACTGCGACTTCGACGAGCAGGTCACCGCCGCGACGGACCACCAGGGGGTACGCCCCGACCTGGTGGTCCGGCTGCACGGTGGCCGCTCGGTGGTGGTGGACGCGAAGGCGCCCTTCGACGCGTACCTGACGGCGATGGAGGCCCGCGACGAGCGGGGGCGGGACACCCACCTCGACGCGCACGCGCGGCACCTGCGGGCGCACGTCGACGCGTTGGCGGCGAAGACGTACTGGGCGGCGTTCGACCAGACCCCGGAGTTCGTGGTGCTGTTCGTGCCGGCCGACCCGTTCCTCGACGTGGCGTTGCAGCGCGACCCGACGCTGCTGGAGCACGCGTTCGCCCGCAACGTGGTGCTGGCCACCCCGGCGACCCTGGTGGCGCTGCTGCGCACGGTGGCGTACTCGTGGCGGCAGGAGGCGCTGGCCCGCAACGCGGTGGCGGTGCACTCGCTGGCCCGCGAGCTGTACGGGCGGCTGTCCACGCTGGGCGACCACGTGGGCAAGCTGGGGGCGTCGCTGGGCGGGGCGGTGACCGCGTACAACAGGGCGGTCGGCTCGCTGGAGGCGCGGGTGCTGGTCAGCGCCCGCAAGCTCGCCGAGCTGGGCGTGTCGGACCGGGAGCTGGCCGCGCCGCCGCAGGTGGAGGTGGCACCTCGGCAGCCGCAGGCCCCCGAGTTGCTCGGCGAGGCCGATGGGTCTGACCTGCGGCTCGACCGCCTGACCGGGCCGTCCCCAGTGGACCCGTCGACCCGCCCTCGATAGCAGCACACATGTGACAATGCGCGCCTATGCATGTCACGAAGTGGTCACAACGTACCGGCCGGTAGTGACACCAGCCACAGCCAGCACAAAGGATTTCGCTCACGCGCGCCCTGTGACTTCAGGGCCCTGTTCTCTGGAGGAAAAGAGAACGTGAGCAGACCCCGAAACCTGAGCCGGCGCACCTCCGCCGGGCTCTTCGCGTCGGTCGTGGCCGCCGGCGCCATGACCGGCGTCGGCGGCGCCGCAACCGCGAGCGCCGCCCCCGCCACCGACACGGAGGCTCCGCAGGCCACCGCCGTGGAGACGCTGGGCGCACACGACGCCAAGCTGCTGAGCGAGGCCGAGGCGAAGCACGCCAAGACCGTCACCCTGATCGTCGCCACCGACAAGGGCGAGGCGAAGGACGTCGCGGACGCGGTGCGGCAGCTCGGCGGCACGGTGAGCCGGCGCTTCGACTCCATCGGCTACGTCCTGGCGAAGGTCCCCACCGCCAAGGTGCTCAAGGCCGCCACGCTCCCCGGCGTCGCCGCGGTCGACCTCGACGAGACCATCCAGCTCCCCGACCCGGCCCCGGAGGCCGCGCCGGCCGGCGCGAAGGTCGCCGCGCAGGGCCAGACCCTGGCCGGGCCGGGCGTCGACACCGGCGCGGTGAACCCGTACATGCCGACCAACGAGACCGGGGCGGAGGCGTTCAAGGCCGCGCACCCGGCGTGGGACGGCCGCGGCGTCACCATCGGCATCATGGACTCCGGTGTGGACCTCGACCACCCGGCGCTCCAGACCACCACCACCGGCGAGCGCAAGATCGTGGACTGGGTGACCGCCACGGACCCGCTGGAGGACGCCACCTGGCGCGCGATGATCACCGAGGTCGCCGGCCCGAGCTTCACCGCGGGCGGCGCGACGTGGACGGCCCCGGCCGGCAGCTACCGGTTCAACCTCTTCCGCGAGTCGATCACGGCGGGCAGCGACCCGGAGGGCGACGTCAACCGCGACGGCGACACCACCGACACCTTCGGCATCCTCTACGACGCCACGACCCACGACATCCGGGTCGACGCCAACGGCAACCGGGACTTCACCGACGACCCGGTGCTGCGCCCGTACAAGGAGAACTTCCAGGTCGGGCGCTTCGGCACGGACAATCCGGCCACCGCGGTCCGCGAGCAGATCCCGTTCGTCGTCGAATACCGCGAGGACGTCGACACGACGCCGGTCGGCGGGCCCGGCCTGGTCGACTACGTCAACATCGGCATCGTCGAGTCGACCCACGGCACGCACGTCGCCGGCATCACCGCCGCCAACGACATGCTGGGCAACAGCGCGTTCGACGGGGCGGCCCCCGGCGCGAAGCTGGTCTCGGCCCGCGCCTGCTCCTGGGGCGGCGGCTGCACCGCCGCGGCGCTCACCACCGGCATGGCCGACCTGGTGATCAACCGCAGGGTCGACGTGGTCAACATGTCGATCGGCGGCCTGCCGGCGCTCAACGACGGCTCGAACGCCCGCTCCCAGCTCTACAACGAGCTGATCAACACGTACGGCGTGCAGCTGTTCATCTCGGCCGGCAACTCCGGCCCCGGGCTGAACACCGTCGGCGACCCGTCGGTGGCCGACAACGTGGTCAGCGTCGCGGCGAGCATCAGCAAGGACACCTGGCTGGCCAACTACGGCTCGGTCGTGGCCAAGGGCAACGCCCTGTTCAACTTCTCCTCGCGCGGCCCGCGTGAGGACGGCGGCTTCAAGCCGAACATCGCGGCCCCCGGCTCGGCGATCTCCACCGCGCCGACCTGGCAGGCCGGCAACCCCGTCCCCGAGGCCGGCTACCCGCTGCCGCCGGGCTACCAGATGCTCAACGGCACCTCGATGGCGTCCCCGCAGGCCGCCGGTGCCGCCGCGCTGCTGCTGTCGGCCGCCAAGGCGACCGACAAGGGGGTCACCCCGGCCGCGCTGCGCCGGGCCGTCTACACCTCGGCCAAGCCCATCGCGGGCGTCGCGACGTACGCGCAGGGCTACGGCATGTTCGACGTGCCGGGCGCGTGGGCGCTGCTGGCCAAGGGCGTGCAGACCCGGTCGTACGTCTCCGACGCGCCCGTCTGCACCGAGCTGTCGGCGAACCTGACCCGGTACGACAAGGCCACCGGCACCTTCGTGCCGAACCCGCACCGGGGCACCGGCGTCTACAACCGCTGCGCCGTGGCGCAGGGCGGGCAGCCGCTGAAGAAGTCCAAGACGTACGAGGTGAAGGTCACCCGCACCAGCGGCCCGAACAAGAGCCTGCTGCACACCGTGACGCTGCGCGGCAACGACGGCACCTTCAGCGCGCAGAAGCAGGTGTGGCTGCCGCTGAACAAGACCCTCACCATTCCCGTGAAGGCCAAGCCGAAGACCGCCGGGGCGCACGGCGCGCTCCTGGTGATCGACGATCCGGCCACCTCGGTGGTCGACTTCGAGGTCTCCACCGTCGTGGTGGCCGCCACCGACGTGGCGAAGCCGGCGTACTCCTTCTCGGCCGGTGGCTCGGTCGAGCGCAACAGCTCCACCTCGTACTTCGTGACGGTGCCGGCGGGCGCCGGCGCGATCCAGGTCAACCTGTCCGGCATCGCCACCGGCTCGCAGACCCGGTTCATCGCGATCAACCCGTACGGCGTGCCGGTGGAGAGCACCGCGAGCACCGCCTGCTACACCAACTTCTCCGACGCCGCCGCCTGCAAGCCGCAGGAGCGGGACTACCCGAAGCCGATCGCCGGGGTCTGGGAGTTCGAGGTGGAGTCGCGGCGCACCTCGCCCGCGCTGGACAACCCGTACCAGCTCCAGGTGCGGGTGCAGGGCGTCGCGGTCTCGCCGGCCGTGGTCGAGCTGCCGTCGGTCACCGCCGGCGCACCGACCGAGGTCACCTGGTCCCTGGCCAACACCTTCGGCCCGGTCTCGGTGACCGGTCAGGGTGGCCCGCTGGCCAGCGTGCACGCCGAGCGGCCGACGATCGCCGAGGGCGCGCAGCAGGAGTACCTGGTCGAGGTGCCGGCCGGCGCGGCCAGCTTCACGGCCCGCATCGGCAACACCGCCGACCTGGGGGCCGACCTGGACCTGTTCGTCTTCCGGGGCGCCACCGAGGTCGGCCGCTCGGCCGACGGCGACTCGGAGGAGGCGGTGACGCTGACCAACCCGCCGGCCGGCACCTACCGCGTCCTGGTCGACGGGTACGCCGTCGACGGGCCGGGCACCAGCACCGCCTACGACTACCGGGACTCGTTCTCGGCGGCGTCGCTGGGCACGCTGACCGCTCCGGCCACCCCGCTCTCCCTGGCCAACGGCGCCACCGCCACCCTCACCGGCACGGTGACCGCCCAGTCCGCCCCGGCCGCCGGTCGGGCGCTCTACGGCGACCTGGCCGTCACCACCACCGAGGGCGCGGTCGTCGGCCGCGGCTCGGTCGCGATCGGCGCGGTCAACTGATCCGCGCCGCCTGACCACCTTCCGCCTCACCACAGGAGCCCGTCCCCGCCCCGCGGGGGCGGGCTCCTGCCGGCACCGGGCCGGGCCCGGCCGCCGTCAGGACTTGCGGGCGGACTCCACGACGAACGGGATGCCCTGCTGGCAGGTGGTGAGCAGGTCGGGCTTGGCCCGGCCGGTGACCTCCACCTTGGCGCCGGCGGTGAGCACGTCGGCGGGGCCGCCGATGAGCTGGTAGCCGTCCAGCAGGCGGCAGCCGGGCTCCACGCCCGCCTCGACGGTGCCGGTGAGCGTGGTGGCCCCGACGCCCGGCGGGACGCTGGGGTTGCCCGGCTTCGGCGGGAGGCTCGGGCGGCCCGGGGGCACCGAACCGGACGGCGCGGTCAGGTCGACCGGGTCGGCGCTGGGCGCGTCGGTCACCGCGGCTCCTCCGGAGGGGCTGGGGGCGGCGCTGCCGTCACCGGTGCCCTGGCCGCCGCAGGCGCTCAGGGCCGCGCAGGTGACCAGCGCGGCGACGATGGTCCGAGGAGTCTTCATACCGATCAGACGCTTCCCGCCGCCGATCCGTTCCCGCCCTGGCGGCGCGGGCCGGTCAGGCGCGGGCCGAGGCGGCGGCGGCCTTCATGTCGCGCTTGAGCTCCTGTGGCAGCGAGAAGGTCAGCCGCTCGTTGGCGGTGACCACCTCGTCGACGTCGGTGAAGCCCCGCGCGGCGAGGTGCGCAAGGACCTCTTGGACCAGCTCGTCGGGGACGCTGGCCCCGGAGGTCAGGCCCACCGTGCGGGCCCCCTCCAGCCAGGCGTCGTCGATCTCGTGGGCGAAGTCGACGAGGTGGCCGGCGCGGGCCCCGGCGTCCAGGGCGACCTCGACCAGCCGGACCGAGTTCGAGGAGTTGCGCGAGCCGACGACGAGCACCACGTCGCAGTCGGGGGCGATCTCCTTCACCACGTGCTGGCGGTTGGAGGTGGCGTAGCAGATGTCGTCGCTGGGCGGCGACTGGAGCAGCGGCAGCCGGGACTTGAGCCGGGCCACCGTCTCCAGCGTCTCGTCGACCGACAGCGTCGTCTGGGAGAGCCACACCACCTTGCTCGGGTCCCGCACGGTGACCTTGTCGGCGTCGTCCGGGCCGTCGACGAGCTGGATGTGCGCGGGGGCCTCACCGGCGGTGCCGATGACCTCCTCGTGCCCCTCGTGGCCGATCAGCAGGATGTCGTAGTCCTCGGCGGCGAACCGCTTGGCCTCCTGGTGCACCTTCGTCACCAGCGGGCACGTGGCGTCGATCGCCTTCAGCGAGCGGGCCTTCGCCTGCTCGTAGACCTCCGGGGCGACGCCGTGGGCGGAGAAGATCACGGTGGCCCCCTCGGGCACCTCCTCGTTCTCCTCCACGAAGATCGCGCCCTTGGCCTCCAGCGTCTGCACCACGTGCTTGTTGTGCACGATCTGCTTGCGCACGTAGATCGGGGCGCCGTAGAGCTTGAGCGCCTCCTCGACGGTCTGCACCGCCCGGTCGACGCCCGCGCAGTAGCCGCGGGGCTTGGCCAGGAGCACGCGCTTGCCGGTCCGGGGAGTCGTCTCAGCCTGAGTCACCCGCCCATCGTACTGCCGCCCCGACAGGCGGCACCGGCTGCGCGGGCCGCCCTCCCGGCGTCCGTAGGGTGGGGGCGTGAGTGCGGATGAGAGCGGGCGCAGCAGCTCCGACGAGCCGTGGCCGGTGCGGGTCGTCAGCCAGAAGGTGGGCGCGTGGATCGCCCGGCTCGGCTGGGTGTGGGTCGACGGGCAGGTGGCGCAGATCAGCCGCCGCCCCGGGGCGAGCACGGTCTTCCTCACCCTGCGCGACCCGTCGGCCGACCTGAGCCTCACGGTCACCACCAACCGGGACGTCCTCGACGCCGGGGCCCCCGAGCTGCGCGAGGGCGCCCGGGTGGTGCTGCACGCCAAGCCCGAGTTCTACGCCGCCCGGGGCACGCTGAGCCTGCGCGCCGACGAGATCCGCCAGGTGGGCCTCGGCGAGCTGCTGGCCCGGCTGGAGAAGCTCAAGAAGCTGCTGGCCGCCGAGGGGCTGTTCGACCGGGCCCGCAAGCGCCGGCTGCCGTTCCTGCCGGGCCGGATCGGGCTGATCACCGGCCGCGCCTCGGCCGCCGAGCGGGACGTGCTGACCAACGCCCGGCGGCGCTGGCCGGCGGTCGAGTTCCGCACGGTCAACGTGGCCGTGCAGGGGCCGGGCGCGGTGCCGCAGATCGTCGACGCGCTGAAGGTGCTCGACGCCGACCCGACCGTCGACGTGATCGTCATCGCCCGGGGCGGCGGCGGCATCGAGGACCTGCTGCCATTCTCCGACGAGGCGCTGTGCCGGGCGGTCTTCGCCTGCCGTACGCCGGTGGTCAGCGCCATCGGCCACGAGACGGACGCGCCGCTGGTCGACTACGTCGCCGACGTGCGGGCCTCCACCCCGACGGACGCCGCGAAGCGGGTCGTGCCCGACCTGGCCGAGGAGCTGCGCCTGATCCGGCAGGCCCGGCAGCGGGTCGAACGCGCGGTCCGCAACCTGGTCGACCGGGAGGCGCACCGCCTCGACGGGCTGCGGTCCCGGCCGGTGCTGGCCCGGCCGCAGGTGATGGTGGAGCAGCGGGCCGCCGACGTGACCGCGCTGCGCCAGCGGGCGGGGCGCACCCTGCACCACCGGCTCGGCGCCGCCCAGGACGAGCTGCGGCACACCCTGGCCCGGCTGCGCGCCCTGTCCCCCGCCGCGACCCTGGAGCGGGGCTACGCGATCGTCCAGCGCGCCGACGGCCACGTGGTGCGGGCGGCCGGCGAGGTGGGCCGGGGCGATGCGCTGCGCGTCCGCCTCGCCGAGGGCGAGCTGGCCGCCACGGTCGACGGCTGAGCCGCGCGTGACCGCGGGGCGGGATGTGCTGGGATGGGACGGATGACTGACGAGAAGAACGCCGGGCCGGACGAGCGGCTCAGCTACGAGCAGGCCCGCGCCGAGCTGGCCACGGTGGTGGAACGGCTGGAGACGGGCGGCACCTCGCTGGAGGAGTCGCTGGCGTTGTGGGAGCGCGGCGAAAAGCTGGCCGAGGTCTGCCAGCACTGGCTCGACGGCGCGCGGGCCCGCATCGACGCGGCCCGGCGGCAGCCGGACGCCTGAGGCGGACGTGGCTGCGGGGCGGCGCTGCCGCCGCCCCGGCACACCCGTCAGTTGAACAGGTTGTACAGCTCCTTCGGGGCCTCGACGACCTGGTCGGCCGGCGGGCGCTGGGCGGCGGTCGCCGCGCCGTAGTCGGCGTACGTGATCCGGATGTCCTGGGCCTTGTTCTGCCCGGACGCCGGGATCTGCACGACCAGTTCGCTGAGCCGGCCCTGCGGGTCCAGCTTGGCGGTGAACGGCACGGACTGGGCCTGCTGCCCGAGCGCCTTGATCAGCTCGGCGTTCAGCGAGCCGGCCTCGGCGGCCTTCGTCACGTCGATGGTGCCCGCGTACGCGCCCTCACCGGTCTGCCGCACCTCGGTGACGCCCTGGGTCAGCACCTCGCTGCCCGCCGGGTCGACCTTCTCGAAGTCGAAGCCCAGGTTGCGGTTGCCCTTGATCCGGCTCTGGTCGAGGTGCTGGTACTTGCCGAGGTTGAGGCCCTGCACGCCGGGCAGCTTGGCCGCCTGGCCACCGAGGTCGAGCTTGACCCAGCTGTCGGGCTTGAGGTGCACCAGGTCGAGCTTCATCGAGACGTCCGAGGAGGCGTCGCCGATGCTCAGCTTGATCTGGGCGCTCTGGCTGGGCTGGTGCACCTGCCCCTCGGCGGTGGTGCCGACGCCGGTCATGGTGAACCGGAAGTTGCCGTTGCGGATCTCGTTCGTGGAGTTGAGCAGGGCCTGCTTGGCGTCGCCGGTGCCGGGCGAGGCGCTGCCGGGCGAGGCGCTGCCTGCCGCCGCGCTGCCGGAGACCGTGGGGGACGCGGAGGCCCCCGCCTCGCCGGTCCCGGTGCTGTTGCAGGCGGCCAGACCAGGAGTGAGCAGCGTCGCGGCGAAGACCGCCGCGCTGAAGCGTCGAATGGTCACGTGAACCTCTCCAAGTGGGTCGTCCGGCCCGCATGGGCGCCGGAGGGAACGCCTACTTCTGTTCCCTGTTGCCGGGTTCCGCAATCCCCGCGCGGTCCATCCGCCCCACCGTCCGCAGGTGAGAGGGTGGCGGACGCCGCCCTCTCACCTGCCCCGGATCAGTTCTTGAACATCTCGTAGAGCTGGTCGGAGGCCTCGACGACCTTGTCCGCCGGCGGCTGCTGCACAGCGGTGGCCGCACCGTAGTCGGCGTACGTGACCTTCAGTTCCTGCGCCTTGGCGGAGCCGGCGGCCGGCACCTTGACGAGGAACTCCGTGAGCCGCCCCTGCGCGTCGAGCTTCGCGGTGAACGGCACGGCGCTGGCCTTGTCCGCCATGCCCTTGACGATGTCGGCGTCGAGGACGTCCGAGTCGGTGACCTTGGTCGCGTCGAGGGTGCCCTCGTACGTGCCCTCGCCCGTCTTCTTGACGTCGGTGATCGCCTTGGTCAGCGCCTCGCTGCCGGCCGGGTCGACGTCGGCGAAGTCGAACTGGAGGTCCTTGGCGTCCTTGATCTTCGAGCGGTCGAGGTGCTGGTACTTGCCCTTGCGCTCCTTGGCCCCGGGGATCGCGTCGGCCATCGGGCCGGAGATGTCCAGCTTCACCCAGCTGTCGGTGTCGATGAACACGAAGTGCATGTCCATCGAGAAGTCCTCGGTGGCGGCGTCGCCACCGGTCATCTTCATCTCGGCGCTCTTCGACGGCATGTGCACCGTGCCGCTGCCGTTGAACTCGCCGCCGGTGATGGCGAAGGTGAAGTTGCCCTTGCTGAGCTCCTTGGTGGAGGCGAGCAGCGCCTCCTTGGGGTCGGCGGGCGCGGCCGGGGCGGCGGACGCCCCACCGGCAGCCGGCTCGGCGGCCGTCGAGTTGTTGCAGGCGGTCAGGGCGGGGACGAAAAGGGCGGCGGCGAGGACGCCGACGCTCCACCGTCGAATGATCACGTCGTTCTCTTTCCGAAAGGCTGCCCGGCCGTATCGCGCGGCCGGGGTCGAGCCGGGGCAGCCTAACGGAAAGGTCGGACGCTCGCCGTCCCCCGCCGGCCCCGCCCCCCACCCCGAGTTGGCCACTCTCCGTGATGCCTGCGATGTGGCCCGAGGTGAGCGGCCGAGCTGACTCCCCGTAGCGCCCCGCCGCCCCCGCCAGAAGCCGCACACCCCCTTTGCTCTGCACCCACACACGCAACACCTAGGAGAGCTGGCAAAACGCGCGACGGTCGGAACGGGAGCGACGGTACCCGCGTCGCGCTGCGTGCCCGTTGCGTATTCGGGTGCAGAGCAAAGGGGAGCGCGAGGCAGGTGGGTCGCCGAGCGGCGAGGGTCACGTTGTGCGACTCGCGCTCGATGGTGACGCGGACCAGGTCGAGCCGAGAGGGCCGCTGTCGTGGACCGAAGCGGCACGACACGGCGGACCAGGAGGGCCGCAGGCCGCGGGCCGCGGACGGTGCGGCACGGCACGGCGCACGGCGACGCGTGGCGCACGGCGGGCGGTACGGCGCAGCGCAGTCCGACGCAGCGCGGTGCGGCTCGGTGGCGCTGGCTAGCGCACCGCGTCGGCGAGCCGGCGCAGCTCGTTCTCCCGGGCGTCCCCGACGACGATCACCGTGCGGCCCGGTTCGAGCAGCACCAGGGCCTGCTCGTTGCCCCGGGCGGTGTACCGCTGCCAGTTGCGCCCGCCCACCTCGGTGGGGCCCTGGGGCTGCCCCTCGGCCGTCAGCTCGGCCGGGAGCAGCCGCTCCGGCGGCACGTTGCTCTGCACCAGCTGGGCGCCCCGCCCCTCCGGAGTCAGGTAGCCGATCCGCAGGCTGGACCCGCCCTCGACGGTGCGGTAGCTGGCGCTGACCGTCCGCCAGTCGGAGTCGAGCCCGGCCGGCTGGCTCACCGGGAACGCGTTGGCCGCCCGGGCCTGCTCCACGGCGGGGGCCGGGTCGACGGTGCTCGGCTGGTCACCGCCGAGGAAGCCCCGGTAGAAGGCGAGCAGCAGGGCGATCGGGACGAGCAGCACCAGCAGGGAGATCGCCATGTCCTTCGGCGACCGCTCGGACCGGGCCTTCTCCCGACCCGGCGGGCCCGGCGGCAACGGGCTCGGCGTCGACGGCGTAGTCGACGGCGTCGGCTCGGCGGGGCGGTGCTCGGCGGGCTGGGCGGGATCCACCCGGCCATTGTTCCAGCCCCGGGTCGCCCCGCCACGAACCGCCACCGCGCGAGTGACCGGGGTGATACGTCCCACCGCCCGGTTGCCGGGAAGCTGGCCACCAGCGCCCCGGCCCGACGATAGGTTGACCAACGTGTGAGGATCAGCGACAAAGCTGGCGGCGGCGACGGCCGCATGCCGCCGGTCGACCCCGCAACGTCGCGAGGAGGAGGCCGTCATGACGAGCACGAGGACGCGTACCCCCCAGGATCTCGACCGCAACCTCGCCCTCGACCTGGTCCGGGTCACCGAGGCCGCGGCGATGGCCGCCGGCCGGTGGGTCGGGCGGGGCGACAAGGAGGGCGGCGACGGGGCGGCCGTCGACGCCATGCGCAAGCTGATCAACTCGATCCCGATGCGGGGTGTCGTGGTGATCGGCGAGGGCGAGAAGGACAACGCGCCGATGCTCTTCAACGGCGAGGAGGTCGGCGACGGCACGGGCCCCGAGGTCGACGTCGCGGTCGACCCGATCGACGGCACCACCCTGATGAGCAAGGGCATGCCCAACGCGCTGGCCGTCCTCGCGGTGGCCGAGCGGGGGGCGATGTTCGACCCGAGCGCCGTGTTCTACATGGAGAAGCTGGCCGTCGGCCAGGAGTACGCCGACGTGGTCGACATCAACGCCGGGGTCGCCGAGAACCTGCGCCGGATCGCCAAGGTCAAGGGCACCGACGTGTCCGAGGTCACCGTCTGCGTGCTGGACCGGTCCCGCCACGACGACCTGGTCACCCAGATCCGCCGCACGGGGGCGGGCATCCGGTTCATCTCCGACGGTGACATCGCGGGCGCGATCGCCGCCGCCCGGGGCGAGTCGGACGTCGACGTGCTGATGGGCATCGGCGGCACCCCGGAGGGGATCACCGCCGCCTGCGCCCTGAAGTGCATGGGCGGCGTCATGCAGGCCAAGCTCTGGCCGCGCGACGCGCAGGAGCGGGAGAAGGCCCTGGCCGCCGGGCACGACCTGGACCGGGTGCTGTTCACCGACGACCTGGTCACCGGCGACAACTGCTTCTTCGTGGCGACCGGGGTCACCTCCGGCGACCTGCTGCGGGGCGTGAGCTACCGGGCCGGCGGGGCGTACACCCAGTCGATCGTCATGCGCTCGAAGAGCGGCACGATCCGGGTGATCGACTCGTACCACCGGCTGGAGAAGCTGGCGCTGTACTCGGCCGTCGACTTCGACGGCCGCCCTCTCGCCGAGCAGGAGTGATCGCCACCGGGACGCTGTCCCCGCCGACCCTGCCGGTCGCCCGCCGGATCACGGCCGTCGGGCTGGCCACCGCCTCCGGGGTCACCGTGGCCGTGCAGTCCCGGATCAACGGCGAGCTGGGCGTACGCCTGGCCGACGGGATCGCCGCCGCCGTGGTCTCGTTCGGCCTGGGCCTGCTGGTGCTGCTGGTGCTGGTGCCGGCCACCCCGGCCGGGCGGCGGGGCCTGGCCACGCTGCGGGCGGCGCTCGCGGGCGGCTCGCTGCGGCCGTGGGAGTGCCTCGGCGGCGCCTGCGGGGCGCTCTTCGTGGCCGCCCAGGGGCTGACCATCGGCGCGCTCGGCGTGGCGGTGTTCACCGTGGCGGCGGTCGCCGGGCAGTCCGGCAGCAGCCTGCTCGTCGACCGGGCGGGGCTCGGCCCCGCCGGCCGGCAGGCGGTCACGCCGAACCGTCTGGTGGGCGCGGCGCTGACCGTGCTGGCCGTGCTGCTGGCGGTCGGCGACCGGCTCGGCGACCCGGCCACGCTGGGCCTGGCGCTGCTGCCGCTGCTGGCCGGGGTGGGCCTCGCGTGGCAGCAGGCGGTGAACGGGCGGGTCCGGGTGGCCTCCGGCAGCGTCCTGGCCGCGACGCTGGTCAACTTCGCGGTCGGCACCGGGGTGCTGCTCGCCGCGTTCGTGGTGGAGATGGCCGTCCGGGGCCGCCCGGGCGGCGGCCTCCCGACCGAGCCGTGGCTCTACCTGGGCGGCCCGGTCGGCATCGTCTTCATCGCGGTCGCCGCCGCCGTCGTGCGCTTCACCGGGGTGCTGCTGCTCGGCCTCGCCACCATCGCCGGGCAGGTCGTCGGCGCGGCCCTGCTGGACGTGGTGCTGCCGACCACGGCGTCGCACCCGGGGGTGAACACGCTGCTGGGTGCCGCGCTCACCCTGTTCGCCGCGCTGCTTGCCGCCTTCGGGCCCCCGGCCCGCCGTTAAGGAAGGGCCCCCTGTTAACGCCTACGGTAGAGAAGGTCACCCTTCTCACCGCAGCTCCCGCTCAGCGCACCGGGCGACGAGGGCCGGGGGCGGCGCGCAGGGCGGCGACGGTCTGCGCGAGCGCGCTGCCCAGCGGGGTCGGCTCGATGCCGAGGGTCTCGGTGGCCGCGGTCGAGTCCATCAGGAAGGGCCGGTCGAACTGGTACGCCGTCTCGCGTAGCTCCCGCGCGAACGGGTTGGCCAGCCCGCCCAGCCACAGCGCCGGGTACGGCAGCCGGGTGAGCCTCGGGGCGGGGGCGCCGGCCAGGGCGGCGGCCCGCACGGCCAGCTCGCGGGCGGAGACGGCGGGCGGGCTGGGCACGTGCCAGGCCCGGCCCCAGGCGCGTTCGGCGGCGGCGGCCCGCACGAGGGTACGCGCGACGTCGTCGACGTACGTCCAGGTGTGCGGGGCGTCGAAGTCGACGGGCAGCACCGCCCGGCGTCCGTCGAGCACCGGGGGCAGCAGCATCATCGGCAGCGACAGCGCGCCGACGCCGAGGTAGTCGGAGCCGCGCACCTCGGTCACCCTGACCCGCCCCGCCCGGTGGGCGGCGACCGCCTCGGCCCACATCCGGTTGCGGACCTGCCCCTTCGTGCCGCCCGCCACCGTCGGGGTGTCCTCGGTCATCGGCCCGTCGACCGGCCCGTACCCGTAGAGGTTGCCGACCGTGGCGAGCACGGCCCCGGCGCGCCCGGCGGCGGTGAGCAGCGCGGCGGCCAGCGGCGGCCAGTCCGTCGGCCAACGGTGGTAGGCCGGGTTGGCGCAGTTGTAGAGCGCGACCGCGCCGTCGGCGAGGGCGGCGAGCCGGTCCGGGTCGGCGGCGTCGGCGGCGACCCGCTCGACGGCCGGGTGCTCCGGGCCGGTGCCGCGCCGGGTGACCACCCGGACCCGCTCGCCGGCGGCTGCCAGGAGGTGGGCGGTGGCGGCGCCGACGGGTCCGGCGCCGACGATCACATGCAGCGACATCACAGGTCACCCTTCAAATCGGGGGTACGAAACGAGAGCACTGCTCTCGATCTGGTGCACCCAGCATGACGCCGAACAGCCCGCACGTCAAGAGCGCTGCTCTCTAAGTTGATCCGCGCTCTCCCGCGTGGCAGAGTGGGGGCATGCCCGCCCCCTCGATCCGCGCCCGCGTACGCGCCGAGATGCTCGACGAGATCAAGGCCGTCGCCCGCCGCCACCTCGCCACCGACGGCGCCAACCTCAGCCTGCGCGCGGTCGCCCGGGACATGGGCATGGTCTCCTCGGCCCTCTACCGCTACTTCCCGAGCCGCGACGACCTGCTCACCGCGCTGATCGTCGAGGCGTACGACGCGTTGGGGGCGGCCGTGGAGGCGGCCGACGCGGGCGCGGACCGGCTCGACCCGCGCGGGCGCTGGCATGCCGCCTGCCGGGCGGCCCGGGACTGGGCCCTGGCCCGTCCCGCCGAGTACGCCCTGCTCTACGGCAGCCCGGTCCCCGGTTACGCCGCCCCGGCCGACACGCTCGGGCCGGCGATGCGCCCACCGGCCGTGCTGGTCGGCATCGTCCGCGACGGGCTGGCCGCCGGCCGCATCGCCGCCCCCGACCCCGGCGAGTTGCCCGAGCCGCTGCGGGCGGACCTCGCGGAGATCGCCGCCGCCCTCGCCCCGGGGCTGCCCGAGGCGCTGCTCGCCCGCTGCATGGCCGGCTGGACGCAGCTCTTCGGGCTGATCAGCTTCGAGCTGTTCGGCCGGATCGACCGCACCCTGCCGCACCGCGCCGAGTATTTCGCGCACCAGACCGACCTGATGGCCGACCTCCTCGGCCTCCCCCGCTGACGGGGGCGCGGTCAGGGGGCGTCGGAGGAGTGGCCCGGGAAGAGGTGGGCGGACGGGTCGATGGCGACGGCGGCGTTGTTGACCGCCGTCGCGGCCTCCCCGAAGCCCGTGGCGATGAGCCGCACCTTGCCCGGGTATTCGGTGATGTCCCCGGCGGCGAAGACCCGGGGGAGGTTCGTCGCCATCGCGCTGTCCACCAGGATGTGCCGGCGGTCCAGCCGCAGCCCCCACTCGGCGATCGGGCCGAGGTCGGCGGTGAAACCGAGGGCGGCCACCACCGTGTCCACGGGCAACGTCTCGGGCGCCGCCCCCTTCATGGTGATCTCCGCGCCGGTCACCGCGCTGTCGCCGTGCAGCCGGGTTACCTCGGCGTTGACGACGATCCGCACGGACGACCGCTGCACCCGGGCGATGGTGGCGGCGTGGGCGCGGAACCGCTCCCGCCGGTGCACCAGGGTCACCGAGCGGGCCAGCGGCTCCAGCGCCAGCGCCCAGTCGAACGCGGAGTCGCCGCCGCCGACGATCAGCACGTCCCGGTCGGCCAGGGCGGCCGGCTCCGGCACGAAGTAGACGATCCCCGTGCCGGTGAAGCTGTCGGCGACCGGCAGCGGGCGCGGGGTGAAGCTGCCCAGGCCGCCGGTGACGACCACCGCCCCGCAGGTGAGCTGCTCGCCACCGGCGAGGCCGAGCACCGGCTGCCCGTCGGTGTGCGACAGCTTCTCGGCCCGGGTGCCGAGCAGGTATCTCGGCTGGAACGGCGCGGCCTGGGCGACCAGGTTGGCCACCAGGTCCCGCCCCTTGACGGCCGGGAACCCGGCCACGTCGAGGATCAGCTTCTCCGGGTACATGGCGGTGATCTGGCCGCCGGCCTCCGGCAGCGCGTCGACCACGGCCACGGAGAGCCCCCGGAACCCGGCGTAGTACGCGGCGAAGAGCCCCGTCGGCCCCGCACCGATCACTGCGACATCGACCTCGGGCATGGCGTACCGTCGCTTTCCGCTCACGGATCAACGCGTGCTGATGCCGACGGTAGGCGCGCGCCGGGTCCGGATCAAGCACCATCTCACGCCGAGTGCGGCCCGGGCGTGGGCCTCGCGTGGGCCGGGCGTGGGCCGCGTGCGGCCCGGCGGGCGGGTGAGAAGGGTGCCCTTCTCTACCGCAGGCGTTAACAGGGGGCCCTTCCTTACGCCCGCAGCGTCGGGGAGCCCAGGTCGTACGGGTCGTCCTCGACCCGGCGGCGCCGGAAGAGGATCGCGGCGACCACGCCGCCGACCAGCCCGAACAGGTGGCCCTGCCAGGAGATCCGCTCGTCGGTGGGGAGGATGCCGAGCAGCTGCCAGCCGTAGAGCAGGCCGACCAGCAGCACGACGGCGAAGTTCCACCAGCTCCGCTCGACCACGCCGCGGGTGAGCAGGACGCCCAGGTAGCCGAAGATGACGCCGCTGGCCCCGACGACGACCGAGTTGGGTGAGCCGGTGAACCACACGCCCAGCCCGCTGACCAGCACGATGACCAGGGTGGACCACATGAACCGGCGGAAGCCGGCGGCGAGCACGAAGGTGCCGAGCAGGATCAGCGGCACGCTGTTGCTGTAGAGGTGGTTGAAGTCGGCGTGCAGGAACGGCGAGAAGAGCACCCCGTCGAGCCCGTCGATGTGGCGCGGGATGATGCCGCCGGCCAGGTCGAGGTCGATGCCGAGGCCGACGTCGAGGGCCTCCACCAGGAAGAGCACCGGCACGACGGCGCACATGGCGACGAAGGCGCGGCCGATCGAGGCGTAGAAGGCCTCGGTGCCGAAGCGTCGCGGGTCGCCGCCCGGGGGGCCGTCGTGCAGGGTCATGCCCAAACAGCTATCAGCAATCCCGCCCGGCCGCCACCCGGGCGGCGGGCCGTCGGCGGAAACGACGACGGCGGGGTGGGCGTCGGAAACGCGCCCACCCCGCCGTCGCGGTGCTCGGGAATGCGGTGCTCAGCGGATCAGTACCAGCCCTCGCTCTGCGACTGGCTCCACGCCGAGCACGGCGAGCTGTAGCGGCCCTTGATGTAGCCGAGGCCCCACTTGATCTGGGTGGCCGGGTTGGTCTCCCAGTCGTCGCCGACCGAGGCCATCTTGCTGCCCGGCACGGCCTGCGGGATGCCGTGCGCGCCGGACGAGGAGTTGTGGGCCTTGGGGTTCCAGCCGCTCTCCTTCGTCCAGAGCTTGTCCAGGCACGGGAACTGGTCGATGCCGAAGCCGGCGTCGATCATCAGCGCGCAGCCGATCTTGCGGTTGCCGCCGTACTCGCTGCACGAGGCGGGGATCGGGCCGTCGTACGGCTTGCCCGCCTTGGCGGCGGCCGCCTTCTCGGCGGCCTTCTTCGCCGCCGCCTCGCGCTCGCGCTTGCGGGACGCCGCCTCGGCCTCGCGGGCCCGCTCGGCAGCCTCCTTGGCCGCCGCGGCGGCCCGCTTCTCGGCCTGGTACTCGGCGGCCCGCGTCTCGGCGGAGACGATCCGGTGCTGGGCCTGCCGCTCGCGCTGGTAGTCGAACTCGGCCTGGTCCACCTGGAGGCCGACCTGCGCGGTCAGGCCCTGTTGCTGGATTTCGCGGTCTTCGCCCAGATAGAAGCCGCCGGCAACGCCCACGGAGAGCAGTGCGACGGCGGCGGTACGGGCACCGAACCGGCTCCACAGCCGACTCACGAAGTGGTCCCTTCGTCGGGGGCAAGGACACGGCGCGACCCTGGCCCGAGGAGGGACCCGGCCCGCGCCGTGAGCGCCCCGACCCTGCCGGTCGCAGCCGACGCACTCGCCCCCGCCGCTCCTCGCCGTCGGGTGCCCGACGAGAATGGACGATCTTGGCGGTGCGTGGACGCTCGATGGACACCATCGCGCACAGTGAGGCTGATGGGAAACCACCAGCCCCAATTGTGACCTGGGCCACAGGCAGAATCACGCTAAAGGGTGACTAGACAGGCATGATCTCGGTCAGAATGGGATCTCCTCCAACAGATCCGTCACCATCGCCGCGATCGGCGACCGCTCGGACCGGTTCAGCGTGACGTGCGCGAACAGGGGATGCCCCTTCAGGGTCTCGATCACCGCGGTCACGCCGTCGTGCCGGCCCACCCGCAGGTTGTCCCGCTGGGCGACGTCGTGGGTGAGCACCACCCGCGACCCCTGCCCGATCCGGGAGAGCACGGTGAGCAGGACGCCCCGCTCCAGCGACTGGGCCTCGTCCACGATGACGAAGGCGTCGTGCAGGCTGCGGCCCCGGATGTGGGTGAGCGGCAGGACCTCCAGGATCCCCCGCGCCATGACCTCCTCCAGCACGTTCTCGTGCACCACCGCGCCGAGGGTGTCGAAGACGGCCTGCGCCCAGGGCGACATCTTCTCCGTCTCGGAACCGGGGAGGTAACCCAGCTCCTGGCCGCCGACGGCGTACAGCGGGCGGAAGACGACCACCTTCTTGTGCCGGCGGCGCTCCATCACCGCCTCCAGGCCCGCGCACAGCGCCAGCGCCGACTTACCGGTGCCGGCCCGGCCGCCCAGCGAGACGATCCCGATCGACTCGTCCAGCAGCAGGTCGAGGGCGACCCGCTGCTCGGCCGAGCGGCCGTGCACGCCGAACGCCTCCCGGTCGCCCCGGACCAGCCGGACCGTCTTGTCGGGCAGCACCCGGCCGAGCGCGGAGCCGCGCCCGGAGTGCAGCACCAGGCCGGTGTGGCAGGGCAGCCCCGCCGCGCCGTCCAGGTCGAGGGTCTCGCCGGCGTAGAGCGCGGAGATCTCGTCGTCGCCCAGCGCCAGCTCGGCCATCCCCGTCCAGGTCGGGTCGCTGGCCTGGCCGTGCCGGTACTCGTCGGCGCGCAGCCCGACCGAGGCCGCCTTCACCCGCAGCGGCATGTCCTTGCTCACCAGGGTCACGTCCCGCCCCTCGGCGGCCAGGTTGAGCGCCACCGAGAGGATCCGGGCGTCGTTGGACTCGTTGCGGAAGCCGGGCGGCAGCACGCCGTCGTCGGTGTGGTTCAGCTCCACCCGCAGGGTGCCGCCGGCGTCGTTGGCGGGCACCGGCCGGTCCAGCCGGCCGTGGCGCACGCGCAGCTCGTCCAGCATGCGCAGGGACTGCCGGGCGAACCAGCCCAGCTCGGGGTGGTGCCGCTTGCCCTCCAGCTCGGAGATGACCACGAGGGGCAGGACCACCTCGTGCTCGGCGAACCGGTGGAAGGCCGCCGGGTCCGAGAGCAGGACCGACGTGTCCAGGACGAACGCCTGGCCGGCTGGTCGGGGCTCCTCGGGCTCGACCGGGGTCGCCGCGCGGCGGCTCCGGGTGGCACGGCGGGTCGTGGCAGTCGCGGCCGGGGTCTGGTCGGCACCGGCGGGGGTACGGCGAGTCGTCACAGGCCTGCTCCGGCGAATGGGCACCCGGCCATCCGCGTTCCGCCTCGTCCGGTGCCCGGGGACACGGGGTCGGATGCGGGCCCCGTGCGCGAGGTCGCAGATCCGGGCTGGCCGGCTGGCCCGGGGGGAATCCCGCGCCATGACTAGACGCTAGCCGCGCCACGGCGTCCCGGCTAGGGGTTGACCCGTGGATCTCGGGAGTCGGACCGGTGAACAGGCACGGCGGACCGGCCGGGATGCATGCCCCCTGCGCGCATCCCGGCCGGTGGGACCACCGTCACCGGTCTGACGTGGCCCCGGCGGTGCGCGTCCGCCGCGGACGTCGCACCGGGTTCGTCGGCCGGCTCAGTTCTGCCACCGGACCAGGACGGCGGGGTGCCGGCCGCCGACCGCCGCCGTGGTCCCGGCCGTCGCCCGGACGGCGGCGGTCGCCGTGGTGGCGACCGCGACGGCACCGGCCGGGCGCGCCGGCGGGCCGGGGACGGGCGCCGCGGAGACGGCGGGCGCGGCGGAGGCGGCGAAGGCGGAGCCGGTGTACGTGGTGCCCTGCCGCGCGGTCGGGCCACGCCGGACGGCCGGCGGAGGGCCGGCGAGGGCCGAGGCGATGGCGGCCTGGGCCTCCCGGCGGCGGCGGTTCCAGGCGCCCCGGTCGCCGTCGAAGTAGCCCTGCCGGTAGCCGAACCGGTAGCCGATGCGGTAGCTGAGCTGGCCGTGCAGCCGCCCGGCGGCGTAGCTGGCCGAGCCGAGGACGAGGACGAGGACGACCGCGACGAAGGGGCTCACCGCTCCTCCGGTCCGGTGCCGGTAGGGCCGGCCCCGGGGTTGGTGGGGCCGGCTCCAGGGCCGGCGGGGTCGACTCCGGGGTCGGCGGGGTCGGCGGGGTCGGCGACCAGGAGCCGCTCCAGGTCGTCCGTGCTGACCTCCTCGACCAGCTCGACGCTGATCCGGCAGCCGTCGAGCACGAGCTCGGCGACGGAGCAGCGGCGGATCTCGCCGCCGGCGTCGTAGACCCGGACGCTGAGCTCCGGGCAGTTGAGGTGGGTCCGCCAGGCGTCCCACTCCGCCCGGTCGCCCACGTTGAGCGACAGGTAGCGGCAGCCGCGGGCGAGGTAGAGCCGCCAGGGGGCGCTCAGCCCCGCGGCAACTCCCTCCGCGACCAGGCCGAACGCCTGCTCACGGGTGGCGAGTTCGGTCACCGCGCCCCCCTGAGGACGGGGAAGGGACGCAGGCGAGCACCAGTCGTCTCGTGCACGTGACACACGGTAAACTGTCCCATGAACGTGACAGTATCAGCTTTTCGTCCGATTACCCCGCCACTGACGTGCTCCTATCCTGCGCAGGTGATACGCCTTGAAATCGCCCTCACGAAGGGCCGCGAACGGCCAGATACGCGTGTCTCATTCACGTGACATAGGCGTGCCCGGCGTCCCCAGTGGATCCGGCTGGCCGTACCGTCACGGGGTGACCGAGAGCGCTCACGCCAGGAAGATCGCCTTCGCCGCCTTCGTCCGCCGGGCCCTCGACGACGCCCGGGCCATGCGCGCCTGGAGCGGCACCGAGGTCTCCCGGCGCACCGGGGTCTCCCGGCAGACCATCAACCGCTGGGTGCGTGGCGACTGGGCCAGCGACCCCGAGGCCGAACGGGTGGTCGCGTTCTGCGAGGGGCTCGGCCTCAACCCGACGGCCGCCTTCGCGGCCCTGGGCTGGGAGCGCGCCGCCACCCCACGGGCGGCCACCGCACCGCCCCCGATGGACCCGGACGTCGAGGCGCTGCTGCGCCGGCTGGTCGACCCCAACGTCTCCGACGCGGAGAAGTTCCACATCCGAGAAACCATTAGATACCTCGCGTATCGCCCAAGTCTCCCGGTAGATGTCCGAAAAAGGGGTAATCGGGCGGGCTAGTTCCTCAGATGGCGAAAGAACGGCAAGCCGTACCCAATCGTTTCGCTCCGGGGCCGGAACGGGCACGCTAGCGTCCTATCCGTACTGCTTGGGCTCGTCGTCGGCGGGGGGACGGGACAAGGCCGAACCCAGCCCTGCGGGACAGAAGGAGGGGTCTGTCGATGACCCTGAAGTGGTTCGCAGTCGTGGTCGCGGCGGTGGCGCTGACCTCGGCCGTGACCGGCAACGTGGTGATCGGCGTGGTCGGCGACGGGGAGCTTCCCGTGGTCGCCAACCTCCTCGCCCTCACCACCGCCGGCACCGCGGTCGTCCTGGCCGTCGTCGCCGAGCTGCACGAACGGCTCAACGACCGGATCAGCGCGCTCACCGAGTTCCTGGTGGCCCGGCTCACCGAGATCGAGACGCGCACCGGCGACCGCAACGCCGGCTTCGTGGAGGGCTACCTGCTCAGCCACGGCCAGGACGCCGAGGTCCTGCCGTTCGGGCGCCGGGGCCGGGGGGCCGCCGAACGCTGACCTGTTCCTGGCCGTAGCGCCTCGTCTCGACCACGAATGAGTGGCCCGCGCCGGGGTACGCTGTCGCGCGTGCCGCCGTTGAATCTGGGCAACCAGCAGCCGAAGACCCCGCTGGACGCCGACCAGGCCTGGCAGGCAACCGCCGGCCGGGCGTCCGACACCGTCCTCTTCTTCGACTTCGACGGCACACTCGCGCCCGTCGACGACGACCCGACCGCCGTGCAGCCCGCGCCGAAGGTGCTGGCCGCGATCGAGGCCCTCGCGCCGCTGGTGCGCCGGGTCGCCATCGTCTCCGCCCGCCCCGTGGAGTTCCTCCGCGACCACCTCGGCGGGCTGGCCGGCATCGACCTCTACGGCCTCTACGGCCTGGAGCACAGCCACTCCGGCGGCGAGACCGTCACCGAGCCCGCGGCGCTGCCCTGGGTGCCGACGATGCAGGAGCTGGCCGACCTCGCCCGCGCCGAGCTGCCGCCCGGCGCGCTGGTGGAGTTCAAGCGGCTCTCCGTGGCACTGCACTGGCGCACCGCCCCCCAGCTCCGCGAGATCGTGGAGGAGTGGGGGCAGGCCCAGGCCGAGCGGCTCGGGCTGCGCGTGCAGGCCGGCCGGATGGTGCTGGAGATCAAGCCCCCGGTCGACCGCGACAAGGGCATGGTGATCGGCGAGGTGGTCCGGGACGCCGGCGGGGCCTGGTATTTCGGCGACGACGTCTCCGACATCAAGGCGTTCGCGGCGCTGCGCGCCCGCGCCGCGGCGGACCCGGACTTCCTCGGGGTCTGCGTGGCCGTGGCCAACCCGGAGACCGGCCACGAGGTCGCCGAGGCCGCCGACCTGACGATCGACTCCCCCGCCGCCCTCGGCGACTTCCTCACCGAGGCCCTGCCGCGCCTGCGGTGAGCCCGGCCCCGCCCGGCCGCCGCCCGGTCGGGCTCGGGGCCGGGCGGGTCAGACGCCGAAGCGGCGCTGCCGGTTGGCGTACGAGCGCAGGGCGCGCAGGAAGTCGACCCGGCGGAAGTCGGGCCAGTTCAGCTCGCAGAAGTAGAACTCCGAGTGGGCCGACTGCCAGAGCATGAAGCCCGACAGGCGCTGCTCGCCGCTGGTCCGGATGATCAGATCCGGGTCCGGCAGGCCCCGGGTGTAGAGGTGCTCGGAGATGTGGTCGACGTCGAGGGTCTCGGCCAGCTCCTCCAGCGTGCCGCCGGCCGCCGCGTGCTCGTGCAGCAACGAGCGGACCGCGTCGGCGATCTCGCGCCGGCCGCCGTACCCGACGGCGATGTTGACCTGCGCGCCGCCGGTGCGCTGCCGGGTGCGTTCCTCGGCGGCCTTGAGCGCCGCCGCGTGGTGCGCCGGGAGCACGTCGAGCGCGCCGACCATGCGCAGCCGCCAGGGGTTGCCCTCCTCGGCCAGCTCGGTCGACAGATCCTCGATGATCTGCAGCAGCGGGTCCAGCTCCTCCGCCGGGCGGGACAGGTTGTCCGTCGACAGCAGCCACAGCGTCACGTGCCCGACGCCGGCGGCGTCGCACCAGCGCAGCAGCTCCTTGATCCGCTCCGCGCCCATGCGGTGCCCGTCGTTGGGGTCGACGAAGCCCATCTCCCGCGCCCAGCGACGGTTGCCGTCGCACATGACGCCCACGTGCCGGGGCACCGGCTTGCCCGCGAGCGTGGCCGTCAGCCGCCGCTCGTACACGGAGTAGAGGAGATTCCGCAGAGTCATCACTTGCAGAGTAGCGACCCCGCGCGCGCTTCAACCCTTCGGTGGCCGATGCCGCGCCGAGAGACCGACACCGATCATCGCGAGGGTCCGCGCGTCCAGCCGGCCGTCGCCGAGGCCCAACTCGACGACGGTGCCGAAGACCCGCTCGTCGCGCCGGGCCGCCCGCACCGCCGCGTCGACGACCCACCGGCGGCGGGCGAGCCAGGCCGCGGCCGAGCTGTGCCGCAGGTGCACGCCGAGGCGGCGGCGCAGCGCGGCGACGTAGTCGCGGGCGGCGTGGGCGGGGTCGCCGGCCGCCGCCGCGCCGGCCAGCGCGCCGGAGAGCAGCGCGTAGAAGATCCCCTCCCCGGTGAACGGGTTGATCAACGACAGGGCGTCCCCGGCGAGCAGCAGCCGCCCCCGGCCGGGCGGCGGGCGGTGCGTGGACAGCGGCAGGTGGTGGGCGCGCAGCCCGGTCACCGTCGCCGGGTCGACGTCGGGCAGCAGCGCGGCCAGCCGGTCCAGCAGGTGCGCCCGGCTCAGCGGCTCGCCGCGCAGCACCTCCCCGTACCCGACGTTCGCCCGCCCGTCGCCGATCGGGAACGACCAGGCGTACGCCGGCCAGCGTGGGCCGGAGGTGACGATGAGCTGCTCGGGCGGGCCGGGGCGGGCCGGCGCGTACCCCCGGATCGCCAGGGCCAGGTGGCGGTCCGGGTTCACCGGGTGGCCGAGCGCCCGCCGCACGACCGACGACGCGCCGTCCGCCCCGACCACGGCCCGCGCGGCGATCTCGCCGTCGAGCACCACCCGCCCGCCGCGCGGCTCGACCCGCCGCACGGCGTGCCGGCGCAGCTCCGCGCCGGCCGCGACCGCCGCCGCCACCAGCCGGGCGTCGAACACCTCCCGGGGCACCGTGTACGCCGGCCGGGGCAGCGCCCGCGCCACCGCGTCCCCGCCGGGGCCGACCAGCCGGATCCGGGGCAGCGGCGTGTACCCGTCGACCGCCCCGGTGACGCCCAGCCGGGCGAGGACGTCCACCGCGTGCGCGGCGACGCCGTCCCCGCACGCCTTGTCCCGGGGGAAGTCGGCCCGGTCCAGCAGCAGCACCCGGGCACCCGCCCGGCGGGCGGCCAGCGCGGCTGCCGCACCGGCGGGACCCGCCCCGACCACCGCCACGTCGTACTCGTCGCTCATGGCGCCTCCCCTGTCCCCGGGCGGCTCACCCCCGGCGTCGGCGTGGCCTCCGCCCGGCGGGCGCGCCACAACCCGTACAACGCCAGGACGGCGGCGGCGAGCAACGGGGCGCCGTCGCGGACCAGGCCGTCGACGCCGAGCAGCCACCAGCACAGCGGCAGGTCCACGGCGAGCACGCCGAGGGTGACCGCCACCAGCAGGCGGCGGGCCCAGCGCCGGCCGCGCAGCAGGAAGGCGGTGCAGAACAGCACGACGTAGCTGACCGCGATGCCGGCGGCGAACCAGAACAGCACGGCGGGTCCGGCGGCCGGCCGGCCGTCGAACACGACGCCGACGGCCACCAGGGCCGGGACGAGCATCAGCGGGCTGTACGTGAACGCGGCGGCCCGGCTGGTGAGCAGCCAGCCGGTGACCGGGGGCCGCTTCGGGGCGACCTCCCGCCAGGCGATCGTCCCGCCCTCGACGACGAGACCCTTCCGGTGCCGGACGAGGTGGCCGGCGACGGCGTCGGAGCGGTACAGCAGCCAGACCACGGCCACGCAGAGCGCGGTGAGCAGGGCGAAGCCGAGCAGCCCCGGCAACGGCGGCACGCCCTGCCTCGGCACGACCAGCCGGCCGACGGCGAAGACGGTGGTGACGGCGAGGATCAGCCCGAACGGCCGGGCCAGGGCTCGGCCCCGGCGCACGTGCCCGATCAGCAGCAGGAAGCCCAGCGAGCGCAGCATCGCCCAACCGGTGCGCACGGCCAGCCCGAAGCCCTGCTCCGGGGCGTACCACCAGTTGAGCAGCTCGACCACGACGGTGGCCGCCGCCGTGACGGCCAGCAGGGTGGTCAGGGCCCGGACGGCGGACGGCCGCCGGACCTCGGTGGTCGCGGCGGCCGTCCTCATGGCATCCGATGGTGCCCGGTGCGGGCAAGCGTCACACCTACCGGCGGGGCTGTTCCTGGTCGAGCCGGGCGCGCAGCGCGTCGAGCTCGGCCCAGAGGACGCCGGGCAGCTTGTCGCCGAACTTCTCGAACCACTCGGTGATCAGCGGCAGCTCCTCGCGCCACTCGTCCGGGTCGACCTTCAGGGCGATCCGGACGTCCTCCGGGGTCATGTCGAGGCCGTCGACGTCCAGCGCGTCCTGCGCGGGAACCATGCCGATCGGGGTCTCGACGGCGTCGGCGCGGCCCTCGATCCGCTCGATGACCCACTTGAGCACCCGGGAGTTCTCGCCGAAGCCCGGCCAGAGGAAGTTGCCCTCCGCGTCCTTGCGGAACCAGTTGACGTAGTAGACCTTGGGCAGCTTGGCCTCGTCGCCGTCGGTGCCCTTGCCCATCTCGATCCAGTGCCGGAAGTAGTCGCCGGCGTGGTAGCCGATGAACGGCAGCATCGCCATCGGGTCGCGGCGCACCACGCCGACGGCACCGGACGCGGCGGCGGTGGTCTCCGAGGACAGGGTCGCGCCCAGGTAGACGCCGTGCACCCAGTCCCGGGCCTCGGTGACCAGCGGGATGGTGTCCCGCCGCCGGCCGCCGAACAGGATCGCGTCGATCGGCACCCCGTTGGGGTCGTAGTAGTCGTCGGCGAGGATCGGGCACTGCGTGATCGGGGTGCAGAACCGGCTGTTCGCGTGCGAGGACAGGCCCTCGCTCTGCGGCGTCCAGTCGTTGCCCTTCCAGTCGACCAGGTGCGCCGGCGGCTCGCCCATGCCCTCCCACCAGATGTCGCCGTCGTCGGTGAGGGCGACGTTGGTGAAGATGGAGTTGCCCCGGTCGAGCGTGCGCATCGCGTTCGCGTTGGTCTTCCAGTCGGTGCCCGGGGCGACGCCGAACAGGCCGTACTCCGGGTTCACCGCGTAGAGCCGGCCGTCCGGGCCGAAGCGCATCCAGGCAATGTCGTCGCCGATGGTCTCGACCTTCCAGCCGGGGATGGTCGGCTCCAGCATGGCCAGGTTGGTCTTGCCGCAGGCCGACGGGAACGCCCCGGCGACGTGGTAGACCTTCCCCTCCGGGGAAGTGATCTTGAGGATCAGCATGTGCTCGGCGAGCCAGCCCTCGTCCCGGCCCATCACGCTCGCGATCCGCAGCGAGTAGCACTTCTTGCCGAGCAGCGAGTTTCCGCCGTAGCCGGAGCCGTAGGACCAGATCTCCCGGGTCTCCGGGAAGTGCGAGATGTACTTCGTCTCGTTGCACGGCCACGCCACGTCCTGCTGGCCCGGCGCGAGCGGGGCGCCGATCGAGTGCAGGGCGTACACGAAGTCCGCGTCGTCGCCCATCGCCGCCAGGACCTTCGCGCCCATCCGGGTCATGATGCGCATCGAGGCCACCACGTACGGGCTGTCGGTGATCTCGACGCCGAACATGGGGTTCTCGGCCTCGACGGGGCCCATGCAGAACGGGATGACGTACATGGTGCGACCGCGCATGCAGCCGCGGTAGAGCTGCGTCATCGTCCGCTTCATCTCGGCCGGCGCCATCCAGTTGTTGGTGGGGCCGGCGTCCGCCTCGTCCACCGAACAGATGAACGTGCGCTCCTCGACGCGGGCGACGTCCGAGGGGTCGGTGCGGGCGTAGAACGAGTTCGGTTTCTTCTCCGGGTTGAGCCGGATCAGGGTGCCGTTGGCGACGAGTTCGTCGGTGAGGCGACGCCACTCCTCGTCGGACCCGTCCACCCAGACGACCCGGTCGGGAGTGGTCAGTTCCGCTACCTCACGGACCCAGGCGAGCAGTTTGGGGTGGGACGTCGGGGCCTGATCGATCCCCCGAACGGTGGCCGGAGCAACCATGACACATCTCCTTGTGGTCGACGCTGACCGGACTGCGGCATGCACGAGTGGTGACGGCGCGAGGCGTCGCCTTCGTGGAAACCTGGGATTGGCCTCAGCGTAAACCGGGCGACGTCGCGAGTCAGTGGGACTGGTTGTGAAGAACTGCACAAGGTGCGGTCACGCTGCGGCATCGCGATCTGATACCCGCTTTCACGCGCAGTTTCACGCAAATTCTTCCGCGACCTTCGCCGAGGTCCGGGCCCTGCGGGAACCGAAGGGCCGCGCGCGACGGGTGGTGCGGATGAGGGTTGCGGTGACATCGGCGAAGTGCCGACGGAATGCGCGAAGCTGTGCGCGGATGCGCATTCCCGAAACGATCCGCGAATTATCGCCCGGCCGGTTACGCTCCGCCCGGCCCCGGCCCGCCCGGTCACGCCACCGCCCCGCCCGGTCGCTGCTACCCGCCCGCGCAGCGGGCAACCGGTACGCTCAGCGGGTGGCCGCGACGATGACCGGTGACCAACCAGGGTCCCCGCCGACCCGACCCGGCATGGTCCGTGCCCTCATCGACCGCTTCGGTCACCTGATCCGCGAGCTGAGCAAGTTCGCCACCGTCGGCAGCGTCGCGTTCGTCGTCGACATCGCGCTGTTCAACTACCTCGCCAATGCCCGGGGCGTCGAGCAGGTCACCGCGAAGACGATCTCCACGGTGATCGCCGCGAGCGTGGCCTTCGTCGGCAACCGGTTCTGGACGTGGCGGCACCGCCAGCGCTCCAACCCCGCGCGCGAGTACGCGCTGTTCTTCTTCTTCAACGGCGTGGGCATGGGCATCGCGGTGGCCTGCCTCGCCATCAGCCGGTACGGCCTGGGCGCCATCTGGCCCGGGGTCTTCCAGACCGCCCTCGCCGACAACATCGCCAGCTTCGTCGTGGGCACCGGGCTCGGCACGCTGTTCCGGTTCTGGTCGTACCGACGGTTCGTCTTCGCCGAAGCGGGAACCCCGAAGGTCGCGGAAGCGGGAACCCGGACGGCCACGGAGGCGGCGACCGACCGGGATCCTCCGGCGTGACCCGCCGCCCATCTCGTCCGGCCGGACCGGCCCGGCCCGCCCACTCGCCTAAGGTGTTGCGCATGCGTCTTGTCCGTCTGCTGCCTGAGCGCTGGCAGAAGTTCATCCACGAGGCGCTCAAATTCGGCGTCGTCGGCGGCATCAACACCGCCATCAATTACGCGGTGTTCAACGCACTGGCACTCACGGTGTTCCGCGACGGCCAACTCAAGGCGACCGTCATCGCCACCATCGTGGCGACGATCACGTCGTATCTGATGAACAGGCACTGGACGTACCGGGATCGCCCGAAATCGGCATTGCGTCGCGAGTACGCCCTTTTCTTCCTGTTCAACGCGACCGGCCTCCTCATCGAACTCGGCGTCCTGGCGGCGGCCAAGTACGGCCTCGGCATGACCAGCCTGCTCGCCCTCAACGTGGCGAAGACCGGTGGCGTGCTGCTGGCCACCCTGTTCCGCTTCTGGTCCTACCGGACGTTCGTCTTCCAGCCCGCCCCCGCCGAACCGGCGGCCGACACCTGGCACACCATCCCGCGCGACGAGTGGGACACGATGGCCAAGCTGGACCCGGTGGCCGAGCTGGCCGAGTCCGTCACCGAGCTGGAGGAGTCCGAGCCGAAGCCGGGCCCCGCCGGGCGGCCGGCAGTCGGCCCCGACGAGCCCGCCACCGCGTACGGGGTCCCGACACCCGCCCAGGGCCGGCCCGCGCCGGCCGACGCGGGGCTCGGCAACGCGGGGCTCGGCAACGCGCTCGACGGTGAGCTGGCGGCCGAACTCGCCGAGGAGCTGCACGCCGGCACCCGCCGACGCCGGCGCTGAGTGAGGTGGCAGAGGTGACGAGCGTGACCGCAGCTCCCGAACCAATCGCAACTCCCGAGCCGACCGCGCCCGCCGAGGCCGCAGCGGCTCCCGAGCCGACCGCGACTCCGCAGCCGACCGTGGCTTCCGAACCGACCGGCGCGAACGAGGCGGCGGGCCCGGCGCCGGTGACCGGCCCGGCCCGGTCGGGCACCGGCGCGCCGGCCGAGCTGTTCTTCGAGGACCTGACGCCCGGGCGCACCTTCGACCTCGGCGAGGTGCGCGTCGACGGCGCCGAGATGGTCGCCTTCGCCCGCCGGTTCGACCCGCAGTGGTACCACGTCGACGCCGAGCGCGCCGCCGCGAGCCACCACGGCGGGCTGATCGCCAGCGGCTTCTACACGGTCAGCCTCTTCATGCGCGCGTACGTCGATCACGTGCTGGCCCGGGCCGCGGCGGACGCCTCCCCCGGCCTGGAGGAGCTGCGCTGGCTGGCCCCCGTCCGCGCCGGCGACCGCCTGGCGGCCCGCCTCGACGTGATGGGCGCCCGCCCGTCCACCGCCCGCCCCGGGCTCGGCACCGTCAGCCTCAGCGGCACCATGTTCCGCCTCGGCCCCGACGGCCAGCCGGCACAGGAGGTGCTGCGCACCCGCTTCCGCGGCTGGTTCACCCTCCGTCCCGGCTGACCGCCTCCCGCCCTCCGCTCAGCGCGGCGGCGGGCAGAGGGCGGCGGGATCAGGCCGACGGGTCGCGCAGCGGCTTGCCCTCTCGCATGTCCGCGAGGATGTCGCGCATCTCGCCGTCGCCGAGGGAGTGCTTGTCGTGGTGCGCCTCGACCAGCTCGTACAGCTTGGTCTGGACCTTGTCGACGTGCGGGACGTCGGTGAGCACCGACTGCCCCCGCTCGCCGGCCGACTCGATGGTCAGGGTGCCGCAGCCGAGCAGCCGCTCGACGAAACGCTGGCTCATCGCGTGGTCGTTGATCCGGGTGAGCGGGATGTCCCGCCGGTCCCGGGAGAGGACGCCCTCCTGCAGCAGCACCCGCTCGTTGGTGAACAGGTAGTGGGTGCTGCGCCAGACCAGGAACGGCCAGAGCCCGAGCCAGAGCACCAGCAGCACCGCCAGCCCCGCGAGGACGTACAGCGCGATGGTCGCGGCGTCACCGTCCGGGAGCAGGATCCAGCCCGCCACCACCGCCGCGACGGCGAGCACCAGCACCAGGACCGGACGCACCACGGCCTTCCAGTGCGGGTGCAGGTGCAACACGACGTGCTCGTCCTCGGTGAGCACGTCTTCGGGAAACGCCACGCCGAACCTCCTCGCCAGAAACCGGACGAGCTGACCGTAGCGGGTCGACGCCCCCGCGCGGATCACCCGGTGCGGTGGCTTTCACGCGCGCCGCGCCGCGACCGCCTGCGGGCGTGAGAAGGGGACCCTTCTCTACCGTAGGCGTTAACAAGGGGCCCTTCCTTTCACCGCAGATGCAGGACGTCGCCCGCCGCCAGGGTGCGCGGGCCGGCCGGCGTGTCGACCAGCAGCCGGCCGTCGGCGTCCACACCGGTCGCGGTGCCGGTCACCTCCTGCCCGCCGGGCAGCAGCACCCGCACCGACCGGCCGATCGTCGCGCAGGCCGCCACGTACGCCTCGCGCAGCCCGCTGGCCACCGCGTCGCCGCCGGCGCAGCGCCAGCGGTCGTACCAGTCGGCGACGGAGCGCAGCAGGGCGCGCAGCAGCGGATCCCGGTCGGTGGCGGCGGCACCGGCGAGCTGGAGCGAGGTGGCCGGCAGGCCGGTCGGGTTCGCCGGCAGCTCGTCGGCGCGCAGGGTGACGTTGAGGCCGATGCCGAGGACGATCGCCGGGGGCTGCTCCGGTGTCGGGCCGGGCACCGCCTCGGCCAGGATGCCCGCGCACTTGGCGTCGCCGATCAGCAGGTCGTTGGGCCATTTGAGGGCGGCGTCCAGCTCGGCGAGCCGGGTCACCGCCTCGACGAGCGCGACGCCGGCGAGCAGCGGCAGCCAGCCGTACCCGGCGGCGGGGACCGCCTTCCAGCCGCGCTCCGCGACGGCCTCGCCGGGCCGCAGCAGCACGCTGGTCGCGATGCCGGCGCGGGCCGGCGACTGCCAGACCCGGTCGCGGCGCCCCCGGCCGGCGGTCTGCCGCTCGGCGACCACCACGAGGCCCTCCGGCTCGCCGGACCGGGCGGCGTCGGCCACGTCCGCGTTGGTCGATCCGGTCTCGGCGCGCAGCTCCAGCCGGGCCCACGGGCCGTGCGGGGCGGTCAGCGCGCGGCGCAGCCGGGCCGCCGACAGCGGCGGGCGGTCCAGGTCGGTGTACGGCGAGCCGGGCATCCCGCCAGCCTACGGCCCACCCGTGCGCGGCGGCGGGTGCCGGCCGGCCGCCCGGTGGCGGATGCCGGCCGCGTTCGGGTGCGGTGCTGGTCCGGCGCGGTTACTGAGGCGTACTGCACACCGTCGGCCACCTGAACCATCGTTATATTCCGTGGGTGACCAACGAGACCGGGATCAACATCCACAGCACGGCAGGCAAGCTGGCGGACCTGGAGCAACGGGTCGACGAGGCGGTGCACGCCGGGTCGGCGCGCGCGGTCGAAAAGCAGCACGCCCGGGGCAAGAAGACGGCGCGGGAGCGGATCGAGCTGCTGCTCGACGAGGGGTCCTTCGTCGAGCTGGACGAGTTCGCCCGGCACCGGTCCACCAACTTCGGCCTGGAGCGCACCCGCCCGTACGGCGACGGGGTGATCACCGGCTACGGCACGGTCGACGGCCGGCAGGTCTGTGTCTTCGCGCAGGACTTCACGGTCTTCGGCGGCTCCCTCGGTGAGGTCTTCGGCGAGAAAATCGTCAAGGTGATGGACCTCGCCATGAAGATCGGCTGCCCGGTGATCGGCATCAACGACTCGGGCGGGGCCCGCATCCAGGAGGGCGTGGCGTCCCTCGGGCTCTACGGCGAGATCTTCTTCCGCAACGTGCGGGCCAGCGGCGTCATCCCGCAGGTCTCCCTGATCATGGGCCCGTGCGCGGGCGGCGCGGTCTACTCCCCGGCGGTCACCGACTTCACCGTGATGGTCGACCAGACCTCGCACATGTTCATCACCGGCCCCGACGTGATCAAGACGGTCACCGGCGAGGACGTGGGCATGGAGGAGCTGGGCGGCGCGCGGACGCACAACGCGCGCAGCGGCAACGCGCACTACCTCGGCGCGGACGAGGACGACGCGGTCGAGTACGTCAAGGCGCTGCTGTCGTACCTGCCGTCGAACAACCTGGACGAGCCGCCGGTCGTCGACGCCCCGGCCGACCTGGCGGTGAGCGACGCCGACCGGGAGCTGGACACGCTGATCCCCGACTCGGCCAACCAGCCGTACGACATGCACCGGGTCGTCGAGCACGTCCTCGACGACGGGGAGTTCCTGGAGGTCCAACCGCTGTACGCACAGAACATGGTGGTCGGCTTCGGCCGCGTCGAGGGCCGCCCGGTCGGCGTGGTGGCCAACCAGCCGATGCACTTCGCCGGCACCCTCGACATCGCCGCGTCGGAGAAGGCCGCCCGGTTCGTGCGCACCTGCGACGCGTTCAACATCCCCGTGCTGACCTTCGTGGACGTCCCCGGTTTCCTGCCCGGCACCGGCCAGGAGTGGGACGGCATCATCCGCCGGGGCGCGAAGCTCATCTACGCGTACGCCGAGGCGACCGTCCCGAAGGTCACCGTGATCACCCGCAAGGCGTACGGCGGGGCGTACGACGTGATGGGCTCCAAGCACCTCGGCGCGGACCTGAACTTCGCCTGGCCGACCGCGCAGATCGCGGTGATGGGCGCGCAGGGCGCGGTGAACATCCTCTACCGGCAGGAGCTGGCCGCCGCCGAGGACCCGGCCGCCGTGCGCGCCGAGAAGATCGCCGAGTACGAGGACACCCTCGCCAACCCGTACATCGCCGCCGAGCGCGGGTACGTCGACTCGGTGATCGCGCCGCACGAGACGCGTACCCAGATCGTCCGGGCGCTGCGGGTGCTGCGCACCAAGCGCGAGACGCTCCCGCCGAAGAAGCACGGCAACATCCCGCTCTAGGTGCAAGGAAGGGCCCCCTGTTAACGCATTCTGCATAGCAGGGGCCCCTTCCAAACGCCCCGGCACCCGCGGGCCGCGCCACCGCGGGCCAGCGGCGACGGGGGGCGGCGGACGTCAGCAGGCCGGGTTGGCGGCGAGGCACATCCGGCGGGCCGCCGCGCGGCCCAGTTCGAGCAGCTCCGTGTCGCCCGCCCGGCGGTCGGCCGCCGGCAGGTCGAAGCCGAGCCCGCTCGCCGGCACGATCACGGTGACCAGGTCACCGACCCTGACCAGCAGCAGGGTCTCCGTCGACGGCTGCAGATCGAGCGGCTTCCCCGTCGCCACGTCCACGGGAGTCGACGAGGTGCGCTGCAGCACGACGGCCTGGTCGCCGGCGAAGTTGGCCGAGGCGGCCCGCCAGGTGTGCGTCACCGAGACCGTGACCGGCCCGCCGACCCACTGCATCGGCCGCGACTCGTGCCAGGTGTCGCAGGCCGCCATCGTCGCGGCCAGGTCGACGAACAGCCGGGTGGCGGCCCTCGGGGGAAGGCGGTAGACGTCCTGGGTGAGGACCCAGAAGCCGCCCGGCTGGTCCTTGTCGGGCGCGGCCCTCTGGAGCAGGGTCTGCGACCGGGAGTACCGGGACACGGGCGGCTCCGCCGCCAGCCCCCTTTCCCCGGCGCACGACTGGAGCAGCGGGTCGATCCGTACCGGCTCCTGGAGCCCCGAGTCGCCCAGCCGCACGTCGCTCGGCACGCCCACCTCGGTCGGGTCCAGCAGGGCCTCCTGCGGGATCTCGGCCCGGCCGGCCGGCTCCGCGCCGTCCGAGGAGAGCCGCTGGCCCGCCGGTGGCGCGAGGTGCCCGGCCCGGCCGCCGGCCGCCACGGCGAAGCCCGAGAGCACGGCCAGCACGGCGGTCGCCGCCGCCATCGCCATACGCCGGCTGCGGCGGCGGGCCCGGGCGCGGATCTCCGCCGGTTCGAGCCAGCGTACGTCCCGCAGGTCCCGCCGCATCCGTTCGGCGAACGCCAGGTCGGTCGGCTGGTCCACGTCGTGGTCGTCACGCATCGGCGGCCTCCTCGAGGTCAGAGACGGCGAGCAGCCCGGCGAGCGCGGTGCGCCCCCGGGAGAGTCGGGCCTTCACGGTGCCGACCGGGGCAGCGGTCTCCCGGGCCACCTCGGTGACGGGCATGCCGAGCAGGTAGTACAGGGCGAGGGCGGTGCGCTGCTCCTCGGGGAGCTGACGCAGCGCGGCCACCACCGCGACGGTGTCGGTGCTCGGCGCGGGCGTGCTGTCGTCGGCGCCGTGCCGCAGGTACGCCCGCGCGCGGCTGCGCAGGCTGCGCCACCGGCTGACCGCGATGCGGGAGGCGACGACCCGCACCCAAGCCTCCGGGTCGTCGTAGCCGGCCACCGTGGACCAGCGTTGCCACGCCCGGATGTACGCCTCCTGCACGGCGTCCTGCGCCTCGGCGAGGTTGCCGGTGAGCGCGTAGACGAAGCCGAGCAGCCGTTGCCGGCTGCCCCGGTAGAACTCGTCGAACCCGTCGACTTCCGGCATCCGTTGTCTCCCCCGCGTCCTGTCGCAGGGGACACGCGCGGGACGGGCCGGTCGGTTGCCCGGTCAGCCCGCCCGTTCGGCGTCGGCCCGCGTTTGCCGAGGCGCGCCGGGCAGTCAGACGGTCAGGCCGGCGTCGGCGAGGATCGGGCCGGCCAGCAGCGCCGCGCCGACGACCAGGGCCAACAGGTTCACCAGCGCGAACAGCGCGACCCAGAACAGCGGCGGGAACGGGGTGAGCCGGGCGAGCTGGTCGGCGTCGGACTCCGGCATGCGGCCCCGGGAGCGCAGCCGCTGGAGCTCGACGACGGGTCGTACGCCGCCGAGGAGCAGGAACCACACCGACGTCCAGGCGAAGGCGGCCTGGACGTCCGGCGAGGCGTACCAGGAGACGGCGAGCACCACCCCGCCGGTGGCCAGCAGCGACACCACGCCGAAGGCGTTGCGGACCATGACCAGCATGGCCAGCAGCAGCGCCACGGCGATCCAGAGCAGCAGGGTGATCCGGTTGCCGCCGAGCAGCCAGGCGCCGGCGAGGCCGACCAGCGACGGCGCGACGTAGCCGGCGAGCAGGGTGAGGATCATGCCGGGGCCGGTGGGGCGACCGGCGGAGAGGGTCAGCCCGGAGGTGTCCGAGTGCAGCCGGATGCCGTGCAGCCGGCGGCCGGTCAGCAGGGCGGCGAGGGCGTGTCCGCCCTCGTGGGCGATGGTGACGGCGTTGCGGGCGATCCGCCAGGGTAGCCGGGTGGCGACCACGGCCAGCGCCACCGCGGCGGTGACGACGACGAGGAGCGGCGGCGGGTCGGGCTGCGCGGAGAACAGCTTGTCCCAGAGCGTGCCCAGCTCGTCGATCGCCACCATGGGGCGCGAGCCTACCGGCCCCGGCCGGGCTGAGGTCGTACCGCGTCGAGGATGAAAGTTTCCTTTGAACATCTTGTGATCTAGGGCAACTAGCTCCAAAGATGGATGTCAATCGAATGGCGTCCCTCTGGAGGAACCCATGATCCGTACCGGATTCACGCTGCGCCGACTGATCGCGGCGGGGATCACCGCCGTAGCGGCAGCGGCCACCGCCCTCGTCGCCACGACGGGCCCGGCGGCCGCCGCCACCACCGCCGGCGTTGACGTCTCCCACTACCAGGGGTCGATCAACTGGACGAGCGTCCGCAACGCGGGCATCGAGTTCGCGTTCATCAAGGCCACCGAGGGCACGAGCTACAAGGACCCGAACTTCAACGCCAACTACGTCAACTCCTACAACGCCGGGGTGATCCGCGGGGCGTACCACTTCGCCCGGCCGAACATCTCCTCCGGCGCCACCCAGGCCAACTACCTCGCCAGCAACGGCGGCGCGTGGTCGGCGGACAGCCGCACCCTGCCGGCCGCGCTGGACGTCGAGGCCAACCCGTACAGCGGTGGCACCTGCTACGGCCTCAGCACGTCCGGGATGCGCAGCTGGATCCAGGACTTCCTGAACACGTACCGGTCCCGCACCGGCCGGTACGCGGTCATCTACACCACCACGAGCTGGTGGAACCAGTGCACCGGCAGCTGGACCGGGCCGTGGGCGAACCACCCGCTGTGGCTCGCCCGCTGGTCGAGCACCCCCGGCACCCTGCCGGCCGGCGCGCCGGTCTGGAGCTTCTGGCAGTACACGGCGTCCGGCAGCGTCTCCGGCATCAGCGGCAACGTCGACCGCAACTACTGGAACGGCGACCGCAGCCGGCTCATCGCCCTGGCCAACAACACCTGATCCGCGCCTGATCCGCACGCCTGACCGGCACGTCCGTGGCGGTGGTCGGCGGCAGCGGGATCGACTGCGACCGTACGGTCGACGGTCGCTCCGGCTGCCGCCGGCTCGTCACTGCCCGGCCCTCGTCAGCCGGCATTCCCCTACCAGGCCCGGGTGACGGTGCGCGCCGGCAGCGCGTCCTCCCGCACCACCGTGGCCCGTCGCGTCAGGCGCCAGGTGGCCACCCCGGCGACGGTGACCGCCACGACGCCGAACATCGCGAACAGCACCGGAAGGCCCGCGCTGACCAGCAGCAGCACCACGTCACCGAGCGCGACGAGCATCCACAGTGCCAGCCGGGGCCGCGCGTCCCTGCGTCGGTATCCCATGTCGCACCTCCTTGCGTCGTCCGGGATCAGATACCCCGTTCGACGCAAGGTCATGCGAGCCGCTTTCACGGCGGTGGGAATCGCCTGCTCAGCGGGCCGGGTCGCGGGTCGCGGGTCGCGAACCGGCTCCGGCCGGGCGCTCAGTCCTTCCGGCCGGGCGCTCAGTCGACCCGGTCCGGCTCGAAGCCCTTGGCGATCCGGTCGAAGTCGGCCAGCCGCGCCTGCCAGTCCTTGTTCGCCACCTCCCAGCGGAAGGCGTACCCCCGGTTTTTGGCGGTGACGAAGCCCCGGTTGCGGACGTGGATCCGGGTGTTGTCCCGGGTCTCCAGCCACTCCCAGTCCGCACACGTCTTGTAGTAGTCGCAGCGCTCGATGCTGAGATACTGGTAGTTGTTGACGCGGCTCTTCCGGGCCGGTTCCTGCTCTCTCCAGTCGGCGACGGCGTCGGGCTGCGGGGTGTTCGTCCACTGCACCAGCAGCTCGCCCACCCCGTCGCGCTCCTCGAAGATGACCGTGTCCCGGCCGCCGCTGCGCCGCGTCCAGCCCTTCGGCAGGGGCAGCGAGAAGCCCGCCGGGTCCTTGTGCAGGACCCAACCCTCGGGCAGAGCATTCGGGTCGACCGACGGGCTCGCCGACGGCGTCGGGCTGGGCGGTGCGGCGCTGCTGGTGGCCGGCGCGGGCGAGGACGGCGCGGCGGCCGACGGCGTCGCCGAGGACAGGCCCGCCTGCGGGTCGCCGGGCCCCGGGTCGTCGTCGCCCCGGCCGAGCAGCGGCACCGCCACCAGCAGGCCGAGCAGCAGCACCGCGACGAGCACGCCGACCAGCAGGCTGCGGCGGCTGCGCTCGGGCTTCGTACCCGAAACGACCGCGGCCCGGCCCGTCGACGAGGGTGCCGGGCCGGCGGCCGCCGGCAGCACCGACGTCGGCGTGGCCCGCTCGCGGGCCCGGTCGGCCCACTCGCGCGGCGGCCCGGCCTTCCCGCTCGACGGACCGGTCTTCTCGCTGGACGGTCCCGCGTCCTCCTGCGGCCGGTCGGCCTGGTCGCGCGACCGGTCGGTCTGGTCCCCGGAGGCGTCGGCCTGGTCCCCGGCGGGCTCGGCCCGCTCGACAGGCGGAGCGGACGGCGCGGGCGGCGACACCGGCACGGCGGGGCCCGGGTCGACCCGGGTGTCGTCGACCTGCCCGGCCGGGGCGGCGTCGACCCCGTCGACCGCGCCCCCGGTGCCCGTGACCTCGCCGGAACCGGCCTCGTCGGCCTCCTCCGCCGGTGACTCCTCGCCCCCGTCGACCGGTGCCCCCGCGACCCGGTCGGCGCCGGTCGCGGCGACCGGACCGGGAAGCTTCGCCGTGGGGTCGGCCGCCCGTGCGCCGGTGTCCGCGACCTTCGCCGTCGGCGCGGCGTCCGTGCCCGACGCCGGAGGGTCGACCTTCGCCGTCGGCGCGGCGTCCACCCCCGGCGAGGGGACCTTCGCGGTCGGCGCGGCGTCCGTGCTCGGCGGGGAGACCTTCGCGGTCGCGTCGTCACCGGCCGCGCCGGTCACCGCCGCGCCGCCGACGACGAGGCCGCCCCCAGGGGTACGCGGCGCGGGCGGCACGGCCGGCCGGCTCGTGCGCGGCTCGGCCGGGCGCGGCGCGGGCACCACCGGCGGTCGCGGCTCGCGCGGCCCGTTGGGCCCCGGCCGGCGTACGCCGTCGAGCAGCGAAATCGTCTTGGAGCGCCGCCCGGCGGCCTTCCGCAGCAGCCGCTCGGCCACCTCGGCGTCGATCCGCTCGGCCGGATCCTTGCGGAGCAGCCCGTTCAGCACCGGCTTCAGCGGGCCGGCGTTCCTCGGCGGCGGCATCGGCTCGGTGGCCAGCGCCGCCAGGGTGGCGATCGCCGACGGCCGGGCGTACGGCGACTTGCCCTCCACCGCCGCGTAGAGCGTCGCGCCCAGCGACCACAGGTCGGCCTCCGGCCCCGCCGTGCCGTCGCGCGCCCGCTCCGGCGCGATGTACGCCGGGGAACCCAGCACCATGCCGGTGCGCGTCACGTTCGGGTCGCCCGGGATCGTCGCCAGGCCGAAGTCGGTCAGCACCACCCGGCCGTCCGTGCCGATCAGCACGTTGCCCGGCTTGACGTCCCGGTGCATCACGCCGGCCTTGTGCGCCGCCTTCAGCGCGCCCAGCACCCCCAGGCCGATCTCGACCGCCTTCGCCGACGTCACCGGCCCGTCCTCGGCGATGGTGTCCTGAAGGGACTTCGACGCCACGTACTCCATGACGATCCACGGATCGCCGTCGGTGCGCAGCACGTCGAAGATGCGGACCACGTTGACGTGGTTGAGCCGCGCGATCGCGCGGGCCTCCCGCAGCGAGCGCTCCCGCATCTCGCGGCGCTCCTCCGGGGTGAGGCTGGGCGGCGGGACCAGTTCCTTGATCGCCACGTCCCGGTGCAGCACCTCGTCGCGCGCCTTCCACACCCGACCCATGCCGCCCTGGCCGAGCGGCGAAAGGAGCCGGTACCGGTCGGCGACGAGTTGGGGAAGCGCGTTCGACATCGGTGGAGACGGTACCCGGCGGCGGCCCGCCGCACACCGCCGGCACGCCACTGTGCGACGAAGGTCAAGTTCGCGACGCGTACGCTGGAGGGCATGTCTGCCGATGAGCCGCTGTTCCGGGTGACCCGGGGCGTGCCGACCGCCGAGGAACTGGCCGCGCTGGTCGGCGTCATCGTCGCCCGGACCCGCCCCACCGCCGCACCCGAACCCGCCGCACCGTCGGCCTGGGCACGCAGCGGCCGCCCCCTCGGCACGGCGCTCGCCTCCGGCCCGGGAGCCTGGCGCGCCTCCGGCCTGCCCCGCTGATCCTCCGGCCGCCGTCCGGCACGCCCCGCTGCCGTCGGGGGCTCCCGGAGGTCGGCGACACCCGTTAGCCTCACTCAGGGAAACGGTGTCGTGACGGGTCGGGAGGGCCGATGATCCCCGAGGAGGACCGCCCAGCGCCCTGGTTGAGCGGCTACGGCAGCATCGAGGCCGACATCCGCCAGATGCGCGAGTTCGCCGACAAGCTCCAGGCGGAGGTCGAGCGAAACTACGCTCCGCACCTGTCGTACATCGCGGACGACATGAAGGCGCAGATCCCCAACCCCGCCGACGCCTTCGTCGAGCTGGTGCAGTTCCTCAAGGCACACAACGAGACCCAGCAGGCCACCGCCACGATGGTCTGGTCCGTCGGTGGTGCCACCGGCCACCTGGCCGCCGCAGCCGGCCGGATCGCCACGCAGTACGCCGACTCCGACGCCTTCTCGGCCGCCCGCGTCTCCGACGTGGAACGGGCCCTCGCCAACCCCGGCGGGGCCGGGCAGGGGCGGCCCAGGCCAGCCCTGCCCGATCCGACCGGCCCGGACAGCGGGCCGGGGCGGGCGGTGCTGCCATGATCGAGCGGGGCAGCGGCCGGACGTCCGGCCTCACCGACTGGCGGTTGATGGACCTGCTGAGCATGTGGGCCTGCATCCAGGACCACGACACCGCCGGGCACTGGAAGCAGGTCGCCGGCTGGCGCAAGGTCTGCGACCTCGCGCAGGCGCACCTGGGCCGGCTCAAGGAATACCGGCGCGGCCTCGCCGAGGCGTGGCCCCCGGCGACCAACGCCGCCGCCCAGGCGTACCTCGGCGAGCTGGACGACCTGATCGACAAGGTGCAGCGCACCCACGACGCGGCAGCCGCGAACTACGACGCCCTCGCCGCCGCCACCCGAGCGATCAGCAGCGCCCGCGCCGAACTGAAGCCCCTGCACGACGAGTACGTGGAGAAGCTCCAACAGAAGCGGACGTACGAGGCGACCGCCGCCGATCCGAAGGCGGCGATGGGCGCCCGGGTGCCGGACAAGCCGGTGACCGACGCCGACCTGGAGCGACTCAATGTCCAGGCCCGGAACCTGATGTACGGGTTGAGCGGCGAACTACAACAGGCCCAAGTAATGCTCCGCCAACCTCCAAAGGTCAGGCCACCCAAACAAACTGACAACCCAGACGTGTATGGCGCTTCAGCTGCACCCGAGATCCCGCCGATCATCCCCGTCCCTCTAGCCACAACTAACAGCAGTTCGACCCCCAAGTCCACTGGGACGCCAAAAGGCGTAGAGGCAGCATCACCGCCTAGAATCAGTCACGGGCCAATCCTCGGCGGAACGAATGCCACATTTAGTCCCACTTCCGGAATTTCGAGCACGAACCCACCACTTCAATCGACTTCCCCGACCGGGCCCCACCCTGGCCCAATTTCAATCCCTCCCCTCTCAAATACCAACAATGGCCACACCACCCCTCGAATCAGTCCGGAAAGATTGAGTTCGAACTTCAGGCCACCCGGCGACGGGAAGACCGCAACTCCAGGCCCCCCTAACACACCTCGGCCACTTCCATCAGGGGGCATAATTGGCACCCCGCCGAGTATGGGTTCAGGGCATCACGGAAACATGAACGCCTCCCGCCGAATCAACCCAATAGGCGGCGTTATCGGAGGGGGCGCCGGGACCGCACCGAGCGGAGCAGCCGGATCTCGGCCGGGCATCGGCCGCGGCATACAATTCGGCGCAGGCCACTTCACGCCCCCTTTCGGCAACACCCCTGGAACAGGCGGCGCACCCTTCCCTGGAAACACGACGGGGCGGCTACAGGCAGAAGGTGAAGGCGAGTCGCGACACTGGGACCCTGATCATCCCTGGGAAACAGATTCCGGAGTAACGCCAGTAATGCGGCCGCATGATGAGAACGACCCTATTGATCCCGGACCGGCCATTGGCTTCGATCGGTAGTTCCGTCCTGCGTTACGCAGTACGCGCGGCTGCAACCATCACCCAGTCAGCTATTATCGCCGGCTCGGGGATGGTGGCACCGCCCAATGTCGCACCAACACCAGACGGATCGGCCTTAATTCGGACCGACCAGTGGCACTTGCGCTACCTGGATACCATCGACGCCCATCGCATCACCCGGGGGCGAGGAGTAACGATCGCCGTACCCGACACAGGGGTTGATCCCCACCCCGATCTACGTAAAAATTTACTTTCCGGCATAGATATTATTCCCGGCGGGAACGGGAGCGGAAAGAGGGATCTAGATAGCCATGGAACCGCAATGGCCGGCCTTATCGCCGCCCACGGCCAGCACAACGAGGTTGGCGCGCTGGGCATAGCCCCCGAAGCTAAGATTCTACCCATATTCAGCTCTCCACCCAACGGCGACGGCGACCCGGACGCATTAGCCCAGGGCATCGAATTTGCCATCGACACGGGTGTGGACATTATCAGCGTATCAAGCGGAGGGAGTTCAAGCCGTAGACTAATAGAAGCAGTCAAGCGGGCATGCGCATCGAATATTGTAGTTGTTGCAGCTGCGGGCAATTCTCCGGAGGACACAGGAGTCACATATCCTGCTTCAGAGGACGGAGTCATCGCGGTTGGCGGGATAGATCGGAACGGAAATCACGCCACCATCTCAGTAACTGGCACAGGAATCGACCTCACCGCACCGGCGGTCGATATTTACAGCACTAGTTATGGCGGCAAGTACTCCAAAGGGACAGGCACTTCCAGTGCCACTGCGATAGTCGCGGGGGCCGCTGCTCTTGTCCGGTCCAAATACCCCGACCTGCCGGCCTCGGAGGTCGTCCACCGTCTCACTGCCACCGCCATCGACAAGGGGCCTCCCGGCCGTGACGACGAGTACGGCTACGGGGTCTTGGACCTGGTGGCGGCGCTCACGGCAGACGTACCCCCTCTGGGTTTCGAGTCGACGACGGCGGGTGCGCCGGGCGCGGGCGGGCCGACCACGACGGTGGTCGCGGAGCCGGCCGATGATGGTGACGACGGGTCTACGGCTCGTGGCCTGGCCACGTTGGGGGTGATCGTGGCCGCTGCGGGAGCCTGGGCGTTGGTCGCACGGCGCCGACGACTGAGCGACGACCCGCCGCCGCGGATTAGCCGGTGAGCCGCCAGCTGTGACGCCATGTCGGCGACATTGGGGGGTTGGAGCGGGCGGGATACCGCGATGTCGGCGACATGGAGTCGATCAACGGGCAGGCCGGCACCCACCGGCCCGGAGTCGATCAACGGGCAGGGCAGCACCCACCGGCATGGAGTCGATCAAGGCGACAGAGCGGGTCGCGGCCAGGCAGAGGCGGTGCAGGTGGTGGAGGCGGTAGCGTCGGCGGCGTGTCGAACTCGATTGCGCTCCGACTCGTGCTCGCGTCGGCGAGCCCTGCCCGTCGCAAGCTCCTGCATGCCGCCGGCATCGAACCCGATGTGCTGGTCAGCGGGGTCGACGAGTCTCAGGTGGTCAGCGAACGGGCCGAGGACCTGTGCCTGGAGCTGGCCCGGCTGAAGGCGCAGGCGGTCGTCGGCCGGCTGCGGCCCTCCGCCGACGAGCGGACGCTGGTGCTCGGCTGCGACTCGGTACTCGCCTTCGACGGCGAGATCCTCGGCAAGCCCGCCGACGAGGCCGACGCCACGCGGCGGTGGGAGCGGATGCGGGGGCGCAGCGGGGTGCTGCACACCGGGCACTGCCTGATCGACGTCATCCACGAGGCGCGCGCCGAGGCGGTCGCTTCGACCACCGTGCGGTTCGCCGAGGTCAGCGACGAGGAGATCGCGGCGTACGTCGCGACGGGTGAGCCGCTCGCGGTGGCGGGCGCGTTCACCATCGACGGGCTGGGCGGGGCGTTCCTGGAGGGTGTCGACGGCGATCCGGGCACGGTGGTCGGGCTTTCCCTGCCGCTGCTGCGTCGTCTCCTCGGGGAGCTGGACCTGCGGATCATCGACCTGTGGACGAAGGTCGCGCCGGGCGGCCAGGAGGTCGAGGCGCTGGGTACGGTCCGGTCATGACGACGAAGTCGCTACCGCTGACCCCGGAACTGCACGCGTACGTGGTGGCCCACGGATCGGCCCCGGACGAGGTGATGCGGGACCTGGTCGAGGAGACCCTCGCCGCGCTGCCCGCCGAGGCGAGGATGCAGGTGGCCCCGGAGCAGGCCGCGTTCCTGACGTTCCTCACCCGGCTGGTGGGGGCGCGGCAGGCGGTGGAGGTGGGCACCTTCACCGGGCTGTCCTCGCTGGCGATCGCGCGCGGGCTGGCCGAGGGCGGGCGGTTGACCTGCTTCGACATCTCGGCGGAGTACACGGACGTGGCACGGCGGTACTGGGCGCGGGCCGGGGTCGACGACCGGATCGAGCTGCGGATCGGGCCGGCCGGGGACACGCTGCGGGAGCTGCCGTACGAGCGGCGCCTGGACTTCGCGTTCATCGACGCGGACAAGGTCGGCTACCCGGTCTACTGGGCGGAGCTGGTGCCGCGCATGCGCCCGGGCGGGATCGTCGCGGTGGACAACACGCTGCGCGGGGGTCGGGTGCTCGCCCCGAGCAACGCCGACGACCGGGCCGTCGCCGCGTTCAACGACGAGGTGATGGCCGACGTCCGGGTGGAGCCGGTGCTGCTGCCGATCGCCGACGGGCTGACCCTGGCCCGGGTGCGCTGACGACGGCCCCGGGCCGACCGATCGCTCCCGCTCGCCGACGCTCAACGTGCCCCGCCGCACCCCGATCATGCTGGGGTGCGGCGGGGCACGTTGTTTGGAGGGGGCCCTTCCTATACAGAAAGCGTTAACAGGGGGCCCTTCCTTGCACGCGTCGCGCGCGTTGCGCGCGTCGCCGTGCCTCAGCGGACGCTGCGGGCGAACTGGCGGGCGGCCCAGGCGACGCCGGCGGCGGCCAGCACCGCGATGATGCTCAGGCCCTGCCAGACCTTGTCGTTGCCGAGGTCACCGGCGAAGAGGGCCCGGGTGCCGTCCACGGCCCAGGAGAACGGGTTCCACTCGGCGACGCCCTGGAGCCAGCCGGGGGCGAAGGTGAGCGGCAGCAGGATGCCGGAGAGCAGCAGCACCGGCTGGGCGACGGTGTTCATCAGCGGGGCGAGCGCGTCCTCGCTCTTGACCTTGAGCGCGACGCCGTAGGAGACGGCCGAGGTCATCAACGCGATGAGGGCGAGCATCAGGTACGCCAGGAGCAGGTCGCCGATGAACACGCGCAGCTCGAACAGGAGCGCGAGCACGGTGATGATGACGGCCTGGGCGAGCAGCGACACGACGTCGCGCATGGACCGGCCGAGCAGCAGCGCGAGCCGGCTGACCGGGGTGACCCGGGACCGTTCGATGACCCCGGCGCGCAGCTCGGCGATCAGGCCGAAGCCCTGGAAGAGGCCGCCGAAGATGGCCAGCAGCACCAGCAGGCCGGGCACGAAGATCTTGTACGCCTCGGCCTGGGTCGGCGCGTTCAGCGCCGGCTTGAGCAGCGGGGCGAAAAGCAGCAGGTACATCACCGGCTGGAAGACGCCGACGAAGACCCAGACCGGGTTGCGGAGCAGGAGCTGCGTCTGGCGTTGGAAGACGAGCCAGGTGTCGCGGGCGAACTTCATGATCGACTCCGGGGAGGTCAGGACTCGCGCAGCGAGCGGCCGGTCTTGGTGAGGAAGACGTCGTCGAGGCTGGGGCGGTGCAGCTCGATGGAGTTGAGCGCGAGGCCGGCGTGGTCGAGCCGGCGCAGAACCTGCGGGATGGCGGTCGCCCCCTCGTCGACGGTCAGCCGCAGGCCGCCGCCGTCGACGGTCTCCAGCTTGGCGACGTACGGCTCGGTGTCGAGCAGTTGAGCGGCCTGCCCTGTGGTGGCGACGTCGAGCCCGACGAGCAGCACCTCGCCGGAGATCTCGCGCTTGAGCCCGGTCGGGGTGCCCTCAGCGACCACCTCGCCGTGGTCCATGATCGCGATGCGGTCGCAGAGCGCGTCGGCCTCGTCGAGGTAGTGCGTGGTGATGAAGACGGTCATCCCCTCGGCGCGCAGCCGGCGGATCTCGTCCCACATGTGGGCGCGGCTCTGCGGGTCGAGGCCGGTGGTCGGCTCGTCGAGGAAGACGATGCGCGGGTCGTGGATGATGCCGAGGGCGATCTCGACGCGGCGACGCTGACCGCCGGAGTAGGTCTTGCACTTGCGGTCGGCGTACTCGGTGAGCTGGAAGGCGGCGAGGGCGCGTTCGGCGCGGCGGCGGGCGTCGGCCTTGCCGATGCCGTACATCCGGGCGTGCAGGACCAGCTCCTCGCGGGCGGTGGAGTCGTCCCAGGTGCTGCCGCCCTGGGCGACGTAGCCGATGCGGCGGCGCACCTCGGCGGGGTCGCGCAGCAGGTCGGCCCCGGCGATGGTGGCCTGGCCGCCGTCGGGGGCGATGAGGGTGGCCAGCATCCGCAGGGTGGTGGTCTTGCCGGCGCCGTTGGGGCCGAGGAAGCCGAAGATCTCCCCCTCGGCGACGTCCAGGTCGACGCCGCGGACGGCGTCGACGGTCTTGTGCTGTCGACCGGCGCGGGAGCGGAACGACTTCCGCAGCCCTCTGGTCTCGATCATCTTCGCTCCTGGTCGTCCTTGGCCGGACGGGGCCGGCCTTTCCCCCGGGGACGCCACGCGACACGGGTGGCCCCGAAACTCCCGGCGAGGCTAACGCGATATAACTTCTATAGTCAACTTTGATTATTCTGCTCGCGCGCCCCTTCCCCGACGTTCCAGTCGTCCCGCCCGGCCAGCCCTTCCGGCAGGTACGGCACGCCGGCCTCGATCCGGTCGGCGACCCGCTCGCACCAGTCCGCCTCGACCTCGCCCCGGGCGATCCACAGCTCGTACGTCCAGCTCACGCCCACCGGCTTGGAGTCGCGGATCCAGGCGGACGCCATCGAGGCGCGCATGCTCTCCACGCCGGCCCGCAGCACCTGCCCCCGACTGCGCAGCGCGGCCGCCGCCTCCGGCCTGGGCAGCGCCGGCAGGAACGCGAACGCCGCCATGAACGGGTCGTTCGTCTGATGATTGCCCCACCACAGGTCGCGCAGCAGGGTCTCGAACTCGTCGACCCCCTTCGGGGTGATCTCGTACGTCGTCCGGGCCGGCCGGACGCCGACCTGCTCGGTGGCGACCTCGCGCAGCAGCCCCTCCTCGCCGAGCTTGCGCAGCGCGTGGTAGATCGAGCCGGGCTGCACGTTGGCCCACTTGTCGGCGCCCCAACTGAGCAGCTCGCGGCGGACGTCGTAGCCGTGCACCGGCTGCATCCACTTGACCAGGCCGAGAATCATCATCCGAGTGGCAGACACCGGAGAAGCGTATTAGGCAAGTTTGACTATCGGCGGCGGGACAGTGCCACATCCCACACTGAGCGATCGTTAGGGCCGCGACCTCGGCCGATAAACTCCCCGTCAGTAACATCCCGGAAGGAGGCACGAGGTGCGCAAGGTACTCATCGCCAACCGAGGCGAGATCGCCGTCCGCGTCATCCGCGCCTGCCGCGACGCCGGCCTGGGCAGCGTCGCCGTCTACGCCGACTCCGACCGGGACGCGCTGCACGCCACCCTGGCCGACGAGGCGTACGCCCTGGGCGGCGACACCGCCGCCGAGACGTACCTGCGGATCGACAAGCTGATCGCCGTCGCCGCGCAGGCCGGGGCCGACGCCGTCCACCCCGGGTACGGCTTCCTCTCCGAGAACGCCGACTTCGCCCAGGCCGTCCTCGACGCGGGCCTGACCTGGATCGGGCCGACCCCGCAGGCGATCCGCGACCTCGGCGACAAGGTCACCGCCCGGCACATCGCCCAGCGGGCCGGCGCGCCCCTGGTCCCCGGCACCCCGGACCCGGTCGCCGGCCACGACGAGGTGACCGCGTTCGCGGTCGAGCACGGCCTGCCGGTGGCCATCAAGGCCGCCTTCGGCGGCGGCGGGCGCGGCCTCAAGGTGGCCCGCACCCTGGAGGAGATCCCGCACCTGTTCGAGTCGGCCACCCGCGAGGCGGTCGCCGCGTTCGGCCGGGGCGAGTGCTTCGTCGAGCGCTACCTCGACCAGCCCCGGCACGTCGAGGCGCAGGTCCTCGCCGACCGGCACGGCAACGTGGTCGTCGTCGGCACCCGGGACTGCTCGCTGCAACGCCGGCACCAGAAGCTCGTCGAGGAGGCCCCCGCGCCGTTCCTCACCGACGCCCAGCGCGCCCAGATCCACGACAGCGCCAAGGCGATCTGCCGGGAGGCCGGCTACCACGGCGCCGGCACGGTGGAATACCTGGTGGGCGCGGACGGCACGATCTCCTTCCTGGAGGTCAACACCCGCCTCCAGGTCGAGCACCCGGTCACCGAGGAGACCGCCGGCATCGACCTCGTGCGTGAGCAGTTCCGCATCGCCGACGGCGAGCGGCTGCGGCTGACCGAGGACCCGACGCCGCGCGGACACGCCATCGAGTTCCGGATCAACGGCGAGGACCCGGGCCGCAACTTCCTGCCCGCCCCCGGCACGGTCACCGCGCTGCGGCTGCCCACCGGGCCCGGCGTCCGGGTGGACACCGGCATCTCCGCCGGCGACGTGATCGGCGGCAACTTCGACTCGCTGCTGGCCAAGGTGATCGTCACCGGCGAGACCCGCACCGAGGCCCTGGAGCGGGCCCGGCGGGCGCTGGACGAGATGGTCGTCGAGGGCATGGCCACCGCGCTGCCGTTCCACCGCCTGGTGGTGCGCGACCCCGCGTTCACGGCCGCGCCGTTCACCGTGCACACCCGGTGGATCGAGACCGAGTTCGACAACACCGTGCCGCCGTTCACCGCCGTCGCCGGCCCCGCCGAGGGCCCGGCCGAGCGGGAGACCGTCGTGGTCGAGGTGGGCGGCAAGCGGCTGGAGGTGACGCTGCCCGCCGGCCTCGGCGCGGGCACGGCCACCGCCGCGCCCGCCGCGCGGAAGCCGGCCCGCCGGGGCGGCGGGGCCAAGGCCGGCGCGGCGGTCGACGGCGACGCGCTCACCTCGCCGATGCAGGGCACGATCGTGAAGATCGCCGTCGCGGACGGCGACACCGTCGCCGAGGGTGACCTGGTCGTCGTGCTGGAGGCGATGAAGATGGAGCAGCCGCTGCACGCGCACAAGGCGGGCACGGTCAGCGGGCTGTCCGCCGAGGTCGGCGCGGTCATCACCGCCGGCTCCCCCATCTGCACGATCGCCTGAGGCGCAAGGAAGGGCCCCCTGTTAACGCATTCTGTATAGGAAGGGGCCCTTCCTAACGCCCTGCGCCGCCGCCAGGCGGCGGCGGGCCGCCCCGTGCGCCGCCGCCGGGAGCCGGCTGGGAGCCGCCCCGGCCGCAGGACGGCGCGTACCGGCCCGGGGGTGTTTTCCGCAACCACCGCGGGCGGCGAAGCCCAGGTCCGGCAATGATGGCCGGGTGCGGTTCCTTCATGGCGCGGTCCCCGCGCACGACCTGACCTACAACGACGTCTTCATGGCGCCGGCCCGATCCGAGGTCGGCTCCCGGCTGGACGTCGACCTGGCCACCTCGGACGGCACGGGCACCACCATCCCCCTGGTGGTGGCGAACATGACGGCGGTGGCCGGCCGGCGGATGGCCGAGACCGTCGCCCGGCGCGGCGCGATCGCGGTGATCCCGCAGGACATCCCGATCGACGTGGTGGCCAACGTGGTCGGCTGGGTCAAGCGGCGACACCTGGTGCACGACACGGCGATCACCCTCGGCCCCACCGACACCGTCGGCGACGCCATCCACCTGCTGCCGAAGCGGTCGCACGGCGCGGTGATGGTGGTCGACGAGACCGGCCGCCCCCTGGGCGTGGTGACGGAGGCGGACACCCTGGGCGTGGACCGGTTCGCCCAGCTCCGGCACGTGATGTCGACCGAGCTGCACACGGTGCCGGCGGACGCGGACCCGCGTACCGGATTCGACCGGCTCTCGGCGGCCCGGCGGCGGCTCGCGCCGGTGGTGGACGGCGACGGCCGCCTCGTCGGGGTGCTGACCCGCAAGGGCGCGCTGCGCGCGACCCTCTACCGGCCGGCGGTGGACGACCGGGGCCGGCTGCGGATCGCGGCGGCCGTCGGCATCAACGGCGACGTCACCGGCAAGGCCGCCGCGCTGCTGGAGGCCGGGGTCGACACCTTGGTGGTGGACACCGCGCACGGGCACCAGGAGCGGATGATGTCCGCGCTGCGGGCGGTGCGCAAGCTCGACCCGGGCGTCCCGGTCGCGGCCGGCAACGTCGTCACCGCCGACGGGGTACGCGACCTCGTCGAGGCCGGTGCCGACATCGTGAAGGTGGGCGTCGGGCCGGGCGCGATGTGCACCACCCGGATGATGACCGGCGTGGGGCGGCCGCAGTTCTCGGCGGTGCTGGACTGCGCGGCGGCGGCGCGGGAGCTGGGCCGGCACGTCTGGGCCGACGGCGGGGTGCGGCACCCGCGCGACGTGGCGCTGGCGCTGGCCGCCGGCGCGTCGAACGTGATGATCGGGTCCTGGTTCGCCGGCACCTACGAGTCCCCCGGCGACCTGTACACCGACGCGGACGGCCGGCGGTACAAGGAGAGCTTCGGGATGGCCTCGTCGCGGGCGGTCAGCGCGCGTACGGCCGAGGACGGCGCGTTCGACCGGGCGCGCAAGGGGATCTTCGAGGAGGGCATCTCGTCGGCCCGGATGTATCTCGACCCGGACCGTCCGGGCGTCGAGGACCTGATCGACGAGATCATCTCCGGGGTACGTAGCGCGTGCACGTACGCGGGTGCGCGCACGCTGGCGGAGTTCGCGGAGCGGGCGCTGGTCGGGGTGCAGAGCACGGCCGGCTACACCGAGGGGATGCCCCTCCCGACGAGCTGGTGAGCCCGCCGAGGTTCCCCGCACGCCAGGTGAATTACTCGCCTGTCTAACTATTATCGGGTGCTAACTTTTACCCATGGAGCACGTTTCGCCCGCATCACCGGCGCGGGCAGTCGTGCCCGGCGCCCAGGCGAGCCCGGCGGACAGCGGGACGACGCGCAATGGGACGACGGGCAACAGGGCCGCGGACAGCGGGACGACGGGCAACGGGGCCGCGGGCAACGGGGCCGCGGGCCGGCCGGCGGCGGACACCGAGACGGTGGCGGCGCTGCGCGACATGCTCCGGATCGCCGGGGACACCCGCGCCGCGCTGGCCCGGCGGCTGGGCATCGGGGCGACCGACGCCGCCGCGATCGAGCATCTCGTCGCCAGCACGGAGCCGCTCGGCCCCGTCGAGCTGGGCAACCGGCTGGGCATCCGGTCGGCGTCGGCGACCAGCCTGGTCGACCGGCTGGTGCAGGCCGGGCACGTGGCGCGGGCGCCGCACCCGCGCGACCGGCGGCGGCTGTGTCTCCAGGTCACCGACCACGCCGCCGAACAGGTGGTCGAGGCGCTGCGGCCGATGCTCGCCGGGGTGGAGCGGGCGGTCGGTCGGCTCTCTCCGGAGCAGGCGGCGGCGACCGCCGCGTTCCTGCGCGAGATGGCCGAGGTGATGCGCGAGTACATCGACGCGACCCCGGCCGAGCCGGCGCAGCGGCGCGCGCCGCGCTGAGCCGGCGTCAGCCGAAGGCGAGGGCGGGGGCGGGGGCGGGGGCGGGGGCGGGGGCGTCAGCCGACAGCCGGGCCGGCGTCAGCCGAAGCCGGGGGCGTCAGTCGTGGCCGGGGGCGTCAGTCGAAGAGGCGGCGGATGACCTTCCGGGCGGCGGCCTCCGGGTCCGGGCCGGTGCGGGGCGGGAGCGCCCCGGCCAGCCAGAGGGTCGCGAATCCGTGCACGATCGACCAGGCGGCGAGGGCGTCCGCCTCCTCGTCCGGGTCGGTGCCGTCGCGCGGGAGGGCGGCCACTCCGGCCCGCAGCGCCGCGCCGGCCCGCTCGCGGGCGGCCGCCACCTCCGGGTCGTCGCGACGGTAGAGCTCGGGGCGGAACATCACCTCGAAGTGGGCGCGGTGCCCGACCGCGAAGCGGACGTACGCGACACCGGCGTCGAGCAGGTCGCCGGCCTCGCGCAGCGCCCCGGCCAGCAGGTCGAAGCCCTCGACGGCGAGCGCGGTGAGCAGCCCCGCCTTGTCGCCGAAGTGGTGGGCGGGGGCGGCGTGCGAGACCCCGGCGCGGCGGGCCAGGTCGCGCAGGCTCAGGGCCGCCGGCCCGGCCTCGGTGATCGCCTCGACGGCGGAGGCGAGCAGGGCGCGACGCAGGTCACCGTGATGGTAGCCACGCTGTCCGGTCATGGCCGAAGCCTAACTTGCCGTTGACAAGATGGCGAGCCGGGCGCAATCTAGTCAGCGACAAGTTGCCCCTGACCGAGGAGGTTCCCATGGCGCCCCTGATCGCCCTCGTCGCCGGATTCACCCTGGCCCGGCTGGCCGGGCTGCTCGGCGTGGACGCCCTGGACGGCTGGCACCCCGCGCTGCGGGTCGGGCTGGCGGCCCTGTTCGCGCTCACCGCGTACGCCCACTTCACCGGCCGCCGGGCCGACCTGATCGCCATGATGCCGCCCCGGCTGCCCCACCCGGGGCTGTTGGTGACCGTCACCGGCGTGCTGGAGCTGGCCGGCGCGGTGGCGCTGCTCGTGCCGGCCACGGCGGGGTGGGCGGCGGCCGGGCTGGGGCTGCTGCTGCTCGCCATGTTCCCGGCCAACGCCTCGGCCGCCCGGCGCGGGCTGACCCTGGCCGGTCGGCCGGTGACCCCGCTTGCGCCTCGCGCGTTGCTCCAGGTGGTCTTCCTCTCCGCCGCCGCCGCCATTTCGTTTGGGGCCTGACTATCAGGGGGCTAACATGAGCGCATGGACCTGATCGGGCTGCGGGACGTGCCGCTGGGCCGGCTGCTGGTGACCGCCGGTCACATCGTCGGCCAGCGGTGGAACCGTTACCTCGCCGAGGAGCACGGTCTGACCCAGGCGGGCATGGCCACCCTGATGACCCTGGCCCAGCACGGCGATCTGCCCCTCCGGGCGGTCGCCGAGGCCGGCTTCATCCGCCCGGCCACCCTCACCGGCATCGTCGACACGCTGGAGCGGGACGGCCTCGTCGAGCGGCAGCGCGACGACACCGACCGGCGCAGCGTGCGGCTCGTCCTGACCCCCGCCGGCCGGGAGCGGGTCGCCGCACTCATCACCCTCATGCAGTCCGGCCGACCGCTGACCTCGGTCGACGCAGACCCGGCGAAGGCGGCCGTGATCCGGCAGTTCCTGCTCGAGGTCATCGGCAGTGGAGAGGAACCACAGATGACGCCCCACGACACGAGACCGGAGACCTCGGCGTGCTGATCCGGCTACTCCGCGCATACCTGCGCCCCTACCATCGGCCACTGGCGGCGGTGCTGGCGTTCCAGTTCGTCGGCACGATGGCCTCGCTCTACCTGCCGAGCCTCAACGCCGACATCATCGACCAGGGCGTGGCCCGGGGAGACACCGGCTACATCATGCGTACGGGCGGCTGGATGCTGCTGGTCAGCCTGGTGCAGATCGCCTGCTCCACCGCCGCCGTCTACCTCGGCGCGCGCACGGCGATGGGCTTCGGCCGGGACGTCCGCGCCGAGCTGTTCGCCCACGTCAACCGGTTCTCCGCCCGCGAGGTGGCCCGCTTCGGCGCGCCCTCGCTGATCACCCGCAACACCAACGACGTGCAGCAGGTGCAGATGCTCGTGCTGATGAGCTGCACCATCCTGGCCGCCGCGCCGATCATGAGCGTCGGCGGGGTGGTGATGGCGCTGCGGGAGGACATCGGGCTGTCCTGGCTGATGCTGGTCAGCGTCCCGGTGCTGGCGGTCGCGCTCGCGCTGATCATCCGGCGGATGGTGCCCGGGTTCCGGCTGATGCAGACCCGCATCGACGCGGTCAACCGCGTGCTGCGCGAGCAGATCACCGGCATCCGGGTGGTCCGGGCGTTCGTCCGGGAGCCCTACGAGACGGAACGCTTCGGCCACGCGAACGCCGACCTCACGGCGACCGCCCTGCGCACCGGCCGGCTGATGGCCCTGATCTTCCCCATCGTGATGCTGGTGCTCAACGTCTCCAGCATCGCCGTGCTCTGGTTCGGCGCGGAACGCGTCGACGCCGGTCAGATCCAGGTCGGTGCGCTCACCGCCTTCCTGCAATACCTCATGCAGATCCTGATGGCCGTCATGATGGCCACCCTCATGCTGATGATGGTCCCCCGCGCCGCGGTCTGCGCCGAGCGGATCGTCGAGGTGCTGGACACCGACTCGACCGTCGTCCCGCCGGCCGCGCCCGTGACCGAGGTGACCGTCCGGGGCGAGCTGGAGCTGCGCGACGTCCGGTTCCAGTATCCGGGGGCGAGCGCGCCGGTGCTGCACGACATCTCGTTCACGGCGCGCGCCGGGCGCACCACGGCCGTCATCGGCAGCACGGGGGCCGGCAAGACGACCCTGCTGACGCTGGTCCCCCGACTGGTCGACGCCACGGCCGGGGCGGTGCTGGTCGACGGGGTGGACGTGCGCGACCTCGCCCCGGACGAGCTGTGGCGGCGGATCGGGCTGGTGCCGCAGCGGCCATACCTGTTCAGCGGCACGATCGCCAGCAACCTGCGGTACGGCAACCCGGATGCCACCGACGCCGAGCTCTGGGCCGCCCTGGAGGTCGCCCAGGCGCGCGACTTCGTCGCCGAGCTGCCCGAGGGGCTGGACGCCCCGATCGCGCAGGGCGGCACCAACGTCTCCGGCGGGCAGCGGCAGCGCCTCGCGATCGCCCGCGCCCTGGTGCGCAAGCCGGAGATCTACCTCTTCGACGACTCGTTCTCGGCGCTCGACCTCGGCACCGACGCCCGGCTGCGGGCGGCGCTGCGGCCGGTCACCAGGGACGCGGCGGTGGTGATCGTGGCCCAGCGGGTCTCCACGATCGTCGACGCCGACCAGATCATCGTGCTCGAGGACGGGGGCATCGTCGGGATGGGCCGGCACGCCGAACTACTGGAGAACTGCCCGACGTACGCGGAGATCGTCGCGTCCCAGCAGACGGCGGGGGTGCCGGCATGACGGCCGTACCGGACCAGCGGCCCGTCGGGGCGGCGAAGGCGGAGCCGGCCACGCCGAAACGGCTGCCCCCCGGCGGCCAGCGCGGCGGCCCGCCGTGGATGGGCGCCGGCATGCCGGCCGAGAAGTCGATGAACTTCGGGCCGTCGGCCCGGCGGCTGCTGCGCCGGTTGCGGCCCCACCGCCTCCAGCTGATCGTCATCGTCACCCTCGCGCTGGTCAGCGTCGGTTTCAGCGTGTACGGCCCGAAGGTGCTCGGCCACGCCACCGACCTGATCTTCAGCGGGGTGATCGGCCGGCAGCTCCCGGCCGGGACCACCGCCGAGCAGGCGGTCGCGGCGGCCCGCGCGGCCGGCAACGACAACTTCGCCGACATGCTGGCCCGGATGGACGTGGTGCCCGGGGTCGGCATCGACTTCACCGCCCTGGGCCGGGTGCTGCTGCTCGCGCTCGCCCTCTACCTGGCGGCCAGCGTGCTCATGTGGTGGCAGGGCTGGCTGCTCAACGGGGTGGTGCAGCGCACGGTGCTGCGGCTGCGCGCCGACGTCGAGGACAAGCTGAACCGGCTGCCGCTGCCGTACTTCGACCGGCAGCCCCGGGGCGAGCTGCTCAGCCGGGTCACCAACGACATCGACAACATCTCGCAGACCCTCCAGCAGACGCTGAGCCAGCTGCTCACCTCGCTGCTGACCGTGGTCGGCGTACTGGCCATGATGTTCTGGATCTCGCCGTTGCTGGCGCTGGTGGCCCTGGTCGCGGTGCCGCTGTCGGTGGTGGTCACCGGCGCGATCGCGAAGCGTTCGCAGCAGCGGTTCATCGCCCAGTGGACGCACACCGGCGAGCTGAACGGCCAGATCGAGGAGGCGTTCACCGGCCACGAGCTGGTGAAGGTGTTCGGCCGGCAGCGCGAGGTGGAGGCCGCCTTCACCGCCAAGAACGACGAGCTGTTCCGGGCCAGCTTCGGCGCCCAGTTCATCTCCGGGATCATCATGCCGGCGATGATGTTCATCGGGAACCTCAGCTACGTCGCGATCGCCGTGGTCGGCGGGCTGCGGGTGGCGTCGGGCACGATAAGCCTCGGCGACGTGCAGGCGTTCATCCAGTATTCGCGGCAGTTCACGCAGCCCCTGGCCCAGGTCGCCTCGATGGCCAACCTGCTGCAGTCCGGGGTCGCCTCCGCCGAGCGGGTGTTCGCGGTGCTCGACGCCGAGGAGCAGAGCCCCGACCCGGCCGTGCCGGCCCGGGTCGCCGACCCGCACGGCCGCGTCGAGTTCGACCGGGTCTCCTTCCGGTACGAGCCGGACAAGCCGCTGATCACCGACCTGTCGCTGGTCGCCGAACCGGGCCACACGGTGGCCATCGTCGGGCCGACCGGGGCCGGCAAGACCACCCTGGTCAACCTGGTCATGCGCTTCTACGAGCTGGACGCCGGCCGGATCACCCTCGACGGGGTCGACATCACCACCCTGCGCCGCGACGACCTGCGCGGCCGGATCGGCATGGTGCTCCAGGACACCTGGCTCTTCGGCGGCACGATCCGCGACAACATCGCGTACGGCCGGCCGGGCGCGAGCGAGGAGGAGATCGTGGCCGCCGCGCGGGCCACGTTCGTGGACCGCTTCGTGCGCAGCCTCCCCGACGGCTACGACACCGTCATCGACTCCGAGGGCAACAACGTCAGCGCGGGCGAGAAGCAGCTCATCACCATCGCGCGGGCGTTCCTGGCCGAGCCGTCGCTGCTGATCCTCGACGAGGCGACCAGCTCGGTGGACACCCGCACGGAGGTGCTGCTCCAGCGGGCCATGGCGGCGCTGCGCTCCGACCGGACCAGCTTCGTCATCGCCCACCGCCTGTCCACCATCCGCGACGCGGACCTGATCCTGATGATGGAGAACGGCCGCATCGTCGAGCAGGGCACCCACGAGCAGCTGCTGGCCGCCAGGGGCGCGTACCACCGGCTCTACCAGGCCCAGTTCAGCCAGCCGGACCCGGTCGCCGTCGGCGAGCCGGGACCCCTGCCCGCCCCGGTCCAGGGCTGAGCGTCGTGACACGGGCGGGCCGCCGGCACGGGACCTGCCGGCGGCCCTGGCGGCCCGGACGTCGGGAACGAGGGCCCGACGTGCGGGGCCGCGCCCCGACAACGGTACGCCGCTCGTCACGGACGCGCCGACCGCCTCCACCCGTACGCCGAGGTTGCCGGCCCGCCGGCCGTGTCGGCGGTCACCACCGGCCGGGGTGGGCTGCGGTGACGCCGGGCATGCCGGCAGGCTTCGGTGCATCCGATCGGCCGGACCCGGCGAGGGGGTTGTCGTGCCTGAGCTGCTGACCAACGTCGCCTCGCCGCTCTGGGCCTACCTGGTCCTGCTCGGGTTGCTGGCGGTCGACGCCTTCGTGCCGGTCGTACCCACGCAGGTCCTGATGATCACCGGCGGCGCGCTGACCGTGTACGGCGGGCTGAGCCTGCCGGTGACCATCGGCGTCGGCGCCCTCGGCGTCTTCGCCGGCGACCTCGCCTGCTATCTGCTGGGCCGGCGCGCGCCGGACCGCCGGCCGGCACCGACCGCCGCGCCCGGCCGGGCCCGCCGGATCGCCGGCCGGGTGACCCGGGGGCTGCGCCGGCCGGGGCCGCTAGTGATCCTGCTCTGCCGCTTCGTGCCCGGCGGCCGGATGGCCGCCTGCTTCGCCGCCGGCCGCAGCCGGTACCCGTACCGGCTGTTCCTCGCGTACGAGGCGCTGGCGGCGGCCGGCTGGGCCACCTACGGGACGCTGATCGGGCACCTCGGCGGCACGGCGCTGACCGAGTCGGCGTGGCAGCTGCTGGTGATCGCCGGGGCGGCGGCGGCCGGCTTCGCGGCGGCCGGGTGGGCGATGACCGCCTTCGCCTCCCGCCGCGCCCGCCCCGAACCCCCGACCGACTGAGCCGTCGAGGGGTGGCAGGGAGCCGGCTCGGCTACTCCAGCTCGTGGAGCATGAGCTGGCGGGCCGCCTCGGTGATCGAGCCCGACAGACTCGGGTAGATCGTGATGGTCTGGGCCAGCTCGTTGACCGTGAGGTTGTTCTCCACCGCCATCGTGATCGGCAGGATCAGCTCACTGGCCTTCGGGGCCACCACCACGCCGCCGATCACCTGGCCACTGGCCGGGCGGCAGAACAGCTTGACGAAGCCGTCGGCGAGGTCGTCCATCTTCGCCCGCGCGTTGCCCGACAGCGGCAGCATCACCTGGCGGGCCGGGGTCCGACCCGCGTCCACCTCGTCCTGGGAGACGCCCACGGTGGCCAGCTCCGGGTCGGTGAAGACGTTCGCGGCGACCGTACGCAGCCGCAGCGGCCGGACCGCCTCACCGAGGGCGTGCCACATCGCGATCCGGCCCTGCATCGCGGCGACGCTGGCCAGCGGCAGCACCCCCGTGCAGTCGCCGGCCGCGTAGATCCCGGGGACGTTGGTGCGCGACACCCGGTCGACGGTGACGTAGCCGCCCCGGGCCAGCTCCACGCCGTATTCGGCGAGGCCGAGGCCGGCGGTGTTGGGGATCGAGCCGACCGCGATGAGCGCGTGCGAGCCCTGCACCAGCCGGCCGTCGGCCAGCTCCACCTCCACCCCGTCGGCGGTGCGCCGCACGCCCTCGGCGCGGGAGTTGTTGAGGATCGTCATGCCCCGGGAACGGAACACCCGCTCGATCGCCATGGCGGCGTCGGCGTCCTCGTGCGGCATCACCCGGTCCCGGCTGGAGACGAGGGTGACCGGGACCCCCATCGCCAGGTACGCGCTGGCGAACTCGGCGCCGGTGACGCCGGAGCCGACCACGATCAGGTGCTCGGGCAGCTCGGGCAGGTCGTACACCTGCCGCCAGGTCAGGATGCGCTCGCCGTCGGGCACGGCCGTGGGGAGCTGGCGCGGGGTGGCCCCGGTGGCGACCAGCACGGTCGACGCGTCGATCGAGTGCTTTCCGGAGCCGTCGGCCGGGGTGACGACGACGCGGTGGGTGTGGCCCAGCATGTCCTCGCCGAGCCGGGCCGTGCCGGCGACGAAGGTGACGCCGGCCTTGACCAGCTTGGCGTGGATGTCGGCGGACTGGGCCAGCGCGAGCCGCTTGACCCGCTCGTGCACGGTCCGCGCGTCGACCGTGACCGCCTCCAGCCCGTCGGAGTGCACCCCGAACTCCTCGGTGTCCCGGTAGCCGGTGACCACCTCCGAGCTGGCGATGAACGTCTTCGAGGGGACGCAGTCGGACAGCACGCACGCGCCGCCGGCCCCCTCGGCCTCCACCACGGTGACATCGGCGTCCAACTGGGCGGCGACCAGAGCCGCCTCGTACCCGGCCGGCCCACCGCCGATGATCACGATCTGGCTCACAGCTGTCGCCCCTCGTCCATGCTCACAGTGACTTTCTTCTCCCCGACACGTCCGACACGCACCGTCGTATTCTCCCCCACCCGTCCGCCGGGCTATCGTCATCGCCGTGCGTCATTACGCCGCCTACGGCTCAAACCTGGATCCCGCCCGGATGCGCGCCTACTGCCCGCACTCCCCGATGGTCGGCGTCGGCTGGCTGGAGGGCTGGCGGCTCACCTTCGCCGGCGAGGGCGTGATCGGCTGGGAGGGCGCGGTCAGCACCGTCGTCGAGTCCCCCGGTGACCGGGTGTTCGTGGCGCTCTACGACATCCACCCATACGACGCCGCCCAGCTCGACGAGATCGAGGGGGTGACCTCCGGGACGTACCGGAAGCTGCACGTCCGGGTCTCCACCCTCGACGGGGACGTGACCGCCTGGGTCTACGTCTTCGACGGCTACGAGGGCGGCCTGCCGACGGCCTGGTACCTGTCGGAGATCGCCAACGCCGCCGAGAAGGCGGGCGCGCCCGACGACTACGTCAGCGAGCTGCGGTCCCGCCCCACCGGCACCGCGTCGGCATAGCGCGTCTCCCACGCCCCCAGTCTGCTCTTCCCCGGATCGGGGCGCACGGCGGCCCGGGGCGGGGTCGCCTGGCCCACACCGGCGGGCCGCCCGTCACGCAACGGCGGGGTTCCTGTCACGCAATGGCGGGGTTCCTGTCACGCAGCGGCGGGGACGTTGCGCTCGTACATGTCGGCCCAGTGCAGCTCCCGCAGCCCCACCGAGTGGTAGAGCGTCGCCGGGGAGGTCGGGTTGGCGAGGTCCACGCCGAGGCCGGCCTGCCGCCGCCCCTTGGCCGCGTAGACCGCGAAGGCCCGCCGCAGCAGCGCGGCCCCCACCCCGCGCCGCCGGTGCGGCGGCAGCACCGACAGGGTGCGCACCCAGCCCATGTCCTGCTCCAGCGCCTGGTCGGACGACTGCAACGCGCCGGCCGGCTCACCGTCGACCTCGGCGACGAACCACTCGTCCCAGGTCCTGGCGTACGCGGGCAGGTGCTCGCGCCACTGGTCGTACCCGACCGGCTCGTAGTCCGGGGTGTCCCGGAACGCCGTGTCGAAGATCCGGTGGAACAGTCGCAGGTCCGCCTCGTCGCCGGCGCGCAGCGGGCGGACCGTCACCCCCGGCGGCAGCGGCGGCTCGGCGGGCAGGTCGGCCAGCTCCCGGCTCATCCGCAGGTACCGCTTCACCCGGGTGAACCCGGCCTCGGCCAGCTCGCCCGCCCACCGGGTCTCCGGCCCGTACGCCGAGACGCGGGCGGTCAGCGCGGGCAGGCCCCGTTCGGCGGCCCGTTCGGCGACCCGGTCCAGCATCCGGGCGAGCAGCGGCGCACGGACCGCCGCGCCGTGCTCCGGGTCGACGAGGACGTCGACGAACTCCCGGCCCACCCCGGTCGGGTTGTCGACCAGCGACCAGGCGACGAGCCGGCCCTGAGGGCCGCTGACCAGCCAGGAGTCGCGCGCCGGGTCGAAGTGGGGTGCCGTGAGCGCGGCCTCGACGTCCTCGGCGTCGAAGTCCGGGTGGCCGATCGAGAAGGTGTCGGCGGCGTGCACGACCGCGAGGATCGCGGGTACGTCGTCGAGGGTGGGGCGGCGCGCCGCCCAGCCGGCGGGAAGAGTCACGGGGCGATCCTGGCAGCCACCCCTGCGCCCGCGCCCCCCATTTTCCTCCCGCCGCTCCCGCTCCCCCTGGTGCGCTCGGCACCTCGCAGCGCCCCGCAGCGCCCCGCAGCGCCGCTCGGCGCGGGGCGGCGTGGTGAGAAGGGGACCCTTCTCTACCTCAGGCGTTAAGAAGGGGCCCTTCCTTGCACCAGGGTGTGCGCGGTGGTCAGCAGGTCGAGCAGTTCGGTGCCCTCGGCCGGGGTGAGGGCCCGGAAGCCGACCGACGTCAGGCGGTCGGTCACCGCGTCGGCCCACAGCCGCCGGCGCACCAGGGGCCCGGCCGGAGGATACGGCGGCGGCCAGCCGCAGGCGAGCGCGCCGGACTCCCCGTCCGGGCCGGACAGCACCGACTCCAGCGGCGTCAGCCCGCCGGCCCGCGACGCCAGCAGGCACGCCCCGATGACGTGTTCCCGGAGCAGCAGCAGCCCGACGGCGGCGCGGGCGGCCGGTGAGTCGGCCGGCGGCGGCGTGGCCCGCCAGGCGGCGAAGAGCGGCATCGCGCTGGCGTCGGCCGCGTCGGCCACCCGGTGCAGCAGGGTCGCCAGCCGGGTCACCCCAGTCATGGCGGCCAGGTGCTCGATGCCCCACCGGCAGCATTCGGCCAGGTACGCCGCCGCCACCTCGGGCGGCCGGAGCACGCGGGCGGCGGCGTCCCACCCGTCGGCGACGGCGTCGGGGGCGACGAAGCCGACGGCGGCGGTCACCGTGGCGACCCGGACGTCGCCGAGCACCCCGGCCCGGCCGGCGATGTGGAAGGCCCAGCCGGGGATGCCGAGCCGGCCGGCCCGGCGCAGGGTGGCCGGGCAGCGGGTGAACGACGCCCCGAGCCCCAGCACCAACGGCTTGCTCGCGGCGGCGACCTGCTCCGGCGTCATCGGGATCAGTCTGCCCCGCCGGGGCCCTCCGCCGCAGCCCCCTCTTCGGCGTCCACCGCCTCGATCGCGCCCTCGACCTCGCCGGTGCGGCGGCGGGCGGCGGTGACGGCCCGCTCCGCCGCCCGGCGGGCCAGCTTCCGTCGGCTCAACTCCTGTTCGGCCTGGGCGCGCCGCCGTTCCAGCTCGGCCAGCGACCGTTCGATGCCGGCCAGTTCCTCGGCGCCGTCGTGCTCGGCCTCCGCCGCGCCGGCCAGCTCCGCCTCGGCCCGCTCCTGGTCGGTACGCGCCCGCGTCAGTTCCCGCTCCAGCGCCCGGCGCTGCCGGGCCCGCTCGGCCCTCGCGGCGCGCTCCGCCTCCCGGGTGGCACGGGCGGCGTCCCGCTCGGCACGGTCGGCCTTCCGGGCGGCACGCTCGGCGCGGTCGTCCTCCCGGGCGGCGCGGCCCGCCTCGCGGGCGGCGTGATCGGCGCGGCCGGCCTTCCGGTCGGCCTGATCGGCGCGGCCGGCGTGCTCGCCACGACCCGTCCTGCGGTCGGCGGCGCGGTGCCCGGGGCCGGCGGGCGGGACGGCGGGTGGTGTCGGCTCCTCGCCGCCGGTGACCAGGCGGAGCTGGGGGCGGGGCACCTCGCCGAAGCCGGCGTAGCTGGCGGCCCGCAACAGCCGGCCGGAGCGCACCTGCTCGGCCACCCCCGCGTCCGAGAGGGCGGCGTTGAGGGTCGCCTCCACCTCGCCCAGCGGCAGCTTCCCGGCCGGCGGGCCGCCCTCGACGTCGGCGGCCAGCCGGCGCGCCTCGGCGACCAGCGCGGCGACCGCCGCCCGCCGCTGGGCGGACAGCTCCCGCAGCCGGGGGCCGCGCAGGTCGCGCTGGGCGGCGCGCAGCGCCTCGGCGAGCTGGGTCAGATCGGCGAGCAGCTCGGGGCGGCGCAGGGCGAGCAGGTTGACCAGCCAGGCGGCCACGGTGGGCCGGCGCAGCCGGGCGATCTCGCGGGCCGTGGCCGGGTCGCCGGAGCGCCGGGCCTCGGCGACGGCCGCGTCGCGGGTGGCGACGAACCCCTCCGGCGGCTCGGTGTAGAGCCGCCGGAGGAGGTCCTGCGGGAGCGGCACGGCTCAGGCGTCGAGCCGGCTGCCCGGCTCGAGGCGCTGGTAGTCGGTGCCGGACAGGGCGGCGTACTGGCGGTCGAGGACGGCGAGCCCGTTGTCGTTGAGCAGCCCGTCGTGCAGGGCGAAGGCCCGGCGCGGGGCGACGGCGCGGATGAAGTCGACGACCTCGGAGAACTTCGACCAGGGGGCGTGGATCGGCGCGAAGAGCGTGTCCACCTGGACGTCCTCGGGTGCCACCAGCGCGTCGCCGGGGTGGTAGACGACGTCGTCGAGCAGGTATCCGAGGTTGTCCACGACCGGGATGTCGGGGTGGATGACGGCGTGCCGGCCGCCGTAGGCGCGTACCGGCACACCCGCGGCCGTGAACGACTGACCGGGCGCGACCGGCTCCAGGGCCTCGGCCGCGTCGCCGAGGACGCCGGCCAGCGAGGCCGGGCCGTGGATGCGCAGCGGCCGGCGGTCGAGCTGCCGGGTGAGGGCCGCGACGTCCACGTGGTCAGGGTGCTCGTGGGTGATCAGCACCGCGTCCGCCCCGTCCAGCGCGCCCGGGTCGCTGAAGACGCCGGGGTCGACGACCAGCACCCCGCCATCATGCTCGACGCGGAGGCAGGAGTGGGCGTACTTGGTGAGCTGCATCGTGACTCCTCGATTGACCTAATCGTGATGTCTCAGAGCGCAGTCTGCCGGAACCGGCCCGGTGCCGCGCCACGTCTGACGTATCGCCCGACGGGGGGCGCAGACGATCGGAGCTGTTGATGGACGGACACGCGAGACGCAGGTTGTGGACCGCGGTGGGGTTGGTGGCGTTGCTGGCGGTCGGCGGGTGCAGCGCCGACGGCGGCAGCGGCGGCGCGCAGGACTCGGCGGCGGTGGCTCCGCAGCAGGGGGCACCGGCCGGCGGGGCGAAGGCGGAGCAGGGGGCCGACGCCGGTGGGGCGCGCTCGGGCGCGGGCGGCGGGTCACCGGACCTGCGGGTCGACCAGCGCTCGATCATCTACACCGGAACCATGCGGGTACGGGTGGACGATGTGGACGCCGCCGCCCGGTCGGCCGTCACGGCGGTCACCGGCATCGGTGGCTTCGTCGGCGGCGACGAGCGCGCCAGCGGGGGGACCGCCAACGCCCGGGCGGAGCTGCAGCTGCGGGTGCCGGCGGAGCGGTTCACCGCCGTGCTGGAGGAGCTGGCGCGGCTCGGCCGGCAGGAGCAGCGGGCGATCCGCACGGAGGACGTGACCGAGGAGACCGTCGACCTCGACGCGCGGATCGCCACCCAGCGGGCCCGGGTCGAGAGCGGTCGCAAGCTGCTGGCGCGGGCCACCTCGATCGGCGACCTGGTGACGCTGGAGAGCGAGGTGGCCCGCCGGGAGGCCGACCTCGCCTCGCTGGAGGCGAAGAAGCGCCGCCTGGCCGACCTGACGGCGCTCTCCACCATCACCCTCACCCTGGTCGGGCCGGAGGCGGACGTCCGGGACCCGGAGCCCGACACCGGCTTCCTGGTCGGTCTGCGCGGCGGCTGGACGGCGTTCGTCGCCTCGCTGGGCGTGCTGCTCACGGTGCTCGGGGCGCTGCTGCCGTTCGCGGTGGCCATCGGCGTGCCGGTGGCCGTGCTGGTGACGGTGCTGAGCCGGCGCCGGCGCCGGGCGCCGGCGCCGGTCGTCAGCGCGCCGCCGCCAGTGCCCGCAGCGCGGTCTGCACCATGACCCGGACGCCGACCGCGATGGCCCGCTCGTCGACGTCGAACGAGGCCCGGTGCAGGTCGACGTTCGGGCCGGACCGGCCGACGCCGAGCCGGGCCAGCGCGCCGGGGACGTGCTCCAGATACCAGCTGAAGTCCTCGCCGCCCATGCTCTGCGGGGTCTCGGCGACCCCGTCCGGGCCGAGCGCGGCGTGGGTCGCCGCCGTCAGCACCTGGATCGCCCTGGCGTCGTTGGTGACCGGGGGCCGGCCGCGCAGGTATTCCAGGTCGACGGTGGCGCCGGTGGGGGCGATGACGTCCCGCACCACCTGAGCGACGATCTTGGGGGCCTCGTCCCAGGTGTTGCGGTCCATCACCCGCAGGGTGCCGGACGCGGTCGCCTCGGACGGGATCACGTTGTACCGGGTGCCGGCCGAGGCGTGGCCGAACACCAGCAGCAGCCCGCTGTTGGCCGGCACCCGGCGGCTGACCAGGGCGGGCACCTCGGTGACCAGCCGGCCGAGCGCGTCGACCAGGTCGACGGTCAGGTGCGGGCGGGCGGTGTGCCCGCCCGGTCCGGTGAGCCGCACGGTGACGTTGTCGGCGGCGGCGGTGATCGGGCCGACCCGCAGGCCGACCTTGCCGACGGGCTGGCTGGGGTCGCAGTGCAGCGCGAAGATCTGCACGACGTCGTCGAGGCCGCCGGCCTCGATGACCTCCAGCGAGCCGCAGGGCAGGATCTCCTCCGCCGGCTGGAAGATCAGCCGGACCCGGCCGTCCAGTTCGCCGAGGTCGGCGAGCTGGGCCAGCAGCATGCCGACGCCGAGCAGCACGGTGGTGTGCACGTCGTGGCCGCAGGCGTGGCAGACGTCGTCCTTCGTGGACCGGTAGGGCACGTCCTTGACGTCGGTCAGCGGCAGCGCGTCGATGTCGGCGCGCAGCGCGACCACCGGGCCGTCGGGGCGGCCGTCGATGTCGCAGATGACCCCGTTGCCCTTCGGCAGCAGGCGGGGCCGCAGCCCGGCGAGGGACAGCTCGCGGGCGATCAGGGCCGCTGTCTCGAACTCCTCGCCGGAGAGCTCCGGGTGGGAGTGGATGTGCCGGCGGGTGGCGATGAGGCCGGGCACCCGGAGGGCGAGCAGATGGTCGAGCTCGAAGGGCAAAGGCTGCGACCCGGACGGCGACTCCGGCCAGGCCGACGACGCCAGGTGGCTGCCGTTCGGCAGCGTCAACGCACTCGTCACGTCGAAATCTCGATCACTAGGAATGGATGGATCTTCGGGGATGACAGCCGCCAGCCTAGACCTTCGACGGTGACTCTGTGCAACATCATTCCCGTAGTGATCGGACCGCGCAGCGTCACGAAAGCCCTGGTGGGAGGGCTCCATAATCTGCGGGACAGCAGGTAGATCGCGGTTGAACGCCGTCATCTGCCCCACACCTCCTACAACCCGTAACCGACTCGGCGGTCACGAAATCACCCTCGATCCGGGGCCGTCGCTACCGAATTGTCGCATTAGTCGCTTCGGCTAACCGCCGCTCAGACAATTAACCGACCGCACTCGGCGGCCGGACGACTCCCGACGGTGACACGACGGGTCGGCATGCTCCCGCACACGCTGTCCGTCCCGTTCACCCGGACGGGTTACCCACTGCCCCGGGTGGCACACACCGGGCCGCCCCGGCTGGGCTCACACCGGCGACCCTAGCCCCGCCCGGTTACGCTTCGCGACCCCTCAACCGACGGATCAGGGGTGGGTCAGAACCTGTCGCTGGGGCGGTACGTGCCCCAGACCTGGCGCAGGGTGCCGCAGACCTCGCCGACCGTGGCCCGGGACCGCAGCGCCTCCTTCATCGGGTGCAGCACGTTCGCCGTACCCTCGGCGGCGGCGCGCAGCTCGCCCAGCGCCCGCTCGACGGCGGCGTTGTCCCGCTCGACCCGCAGCTTCGCCAGCCGCTCGGCCTGGGCCGCCTCGATCGTCGGGTCCACCCGCAGCGGCTCGTACGGCTCGTCGGCGTCGACCGTGAACCGGTTGAGGCCCACCACGACCCGCTCGCCCGAGTCGATCTCCTGGGCCATCTGGTACGCCGACTGCTCGATCTCCCGCTTCTGGAAGCCCGCCTCGATGGCGTCGACCACCGAACCGTGGTCGGCCACCCGCTCCATCAGCTCCACCACCGCCGCCTCGATCTCGGCGGTCATCGCCTCCACCACGTACGACCCGGCGAACGGGTCGACGGTGGCGGTCAGGTCCGTCTCGTACGCGAGGACCTGCTGGGTGCGCAGCGCCAGCCGGGCGGCCTTCTCGGTGGGCAGCGCGATGGCCTCGTCGAAGCTGTTCGTGTGCAGCGACTGGGTGCCACCGAGCACCGCGCCCAGCCCCTGGATCGCCACCCGGACCAGGTTCACCTCGGGCTGCTGGGCGGTGAGCTGCACGCCCGCCGTCTGGGTGTGGAAGCGCAGCATCATCGACTTCGGGTTCTTCGCGCCGAACTCGTCGCGCATGAGCCGGGCCCAGATCCGTCGGGCGGCGCGGAACTTCGCGACCTCCTCCAGCAGGGTGGTGCGGGCGACGAAGAAGAACGACAGCCGGGGCGCGAAGTCGTCCACGGCCAGCCCGGCGGCGAGCGCCGCCCGGACGTACTCGACGCCGTTGGCCAGGGTGAACGCGATCTCCTGCGCGGGCGTCGCGCCGGCCTCGGCCATGTGGTAGCCGGAGATGGAGATCGTGTTCCACTTCGGCACCTCCGCCCGGCAGTAGGCGAACGTGTCGGCGACCAGCCGCAGCGACGGCTTCGGCGGGAAGATGTACGTCCCCCGGGCGATGTACTCCTTCAGGATGTCGTTCTGGATGGTGCCGTTGAGCGCCGCGCCCGGCACCCCGGCCTCCTCGGCGACGAGCTGGTAGAGCAGGAGCAGCACCGACCCGGGCGCGTTGATCGTCATCGAGGTGGAGACCTTGTCCAGCGGGATGCCGTCGAACAGCAGCCGCATGTCCTCGATCGAGTCGATCGCGACGCCGACCTTGCCGACCTCGCCGTGGGCGATCGGGTCGTCCGAGTCGTACCCCATCTGGGTGGGCAGGTCGAACGCGACGGACAGGCCCATGGTGCCGGCGCGCAGGAGCTGGTGGTAGCGCGCGTTGCTCTCGGTGGCGGTGCCGAAGCCGGCGTACTGTCGCATCGTCCACGGTCGGGAGGTGTACATGGTGGAGTAGACCCCACGGGTGTACGGGAACTCCCCCGGCCCGCCCAGCCGGTCGGGCAGGTCTTCTGGCAGGTCCGCCTGGGTGTAGACACCCTTGATCGGGAAGCCGGACTCGCTCGACCGCGGTTCGCTCATCCCCGGATGGTAGGACGTGCCGCCGCGCCGGAGGGTGAGGGATTCCGCACACCGGACCCCTGTCTTTCCCGGCGCCCCCGAGGGTGAACACCTGGCCACGTAGGGTCCGGTTCGGTAAACGTCCGTCGCGTCGGGTTTCGCATCGGGCGTCGGAACCAGCAAGATAGGGGTGTTGTGTCCCAGCCCCCTCGATTTCCCCCGGTGGCTTTTCTGTGACTCAGATCCCGACGTGGAGCGGCGGACCAGTCAGCCCACCCCACGGACGTGCGGCAGCCGGCACCACCATCGGTGACCGATACTCCCTCCGGTCCGCGGTGGGCAACGGCGGCATGGGCACGGTCTGGCGTGCCACAGACACCCTGTTGCGGCGCGACGTGGCGGTGAAGGAGGTCGTCCTCCCGCCGGGCCTGGCCCCGAGCGACCGCGACGCCATGTACGAACGCACGCTGCGCGAGGCCCGCGCGGCGGCGGCCATCCAGCACCCGGCCGTCGTCCAGGTGTACGACGTGGTCACCGAGGGTGGCCGCCCCTGGATCGTGATGGAGCTGCTGGACGCCCGCAGCCTCGCCGACATGGTGATCGAGGACGGGCCCGTGGCCCCCCGCGCGGTCGCCAAGATCGGCATCGCCCTGCTCGGCGCGCTGGAGGTGGCCCACGCGATCGGGGTGCTGCACCGCGACGTCAAGCCGGCCAACGTGCTGATCTGCACCGACGGCCGGTGCGTGCTCACCGACTTCGGCGTGGCCAAGCTCCCCACCGACGTGCAGCTCACCACGCCGGGGATGGTGCTCGGCTCGCCGCACTTCATCTCGCCCGAGCGGGCCATGGGTCAGGATTTCGGCCCGCCGAGCGACCTGTTCTCCCTCGGCGTGACCCTCTACACGGCGGTGGAGGGCCGGCCCCCGTTCGACAAGGGCGACCCGATCGAGACCATGCACGCCGTGGTCGAGGACCCGCCGGCCACACCGCAGCGCAGCGGCCCGCTGACCCGGGTGCTGATGGGGCTGCTGGAGAAGGACCCGGCCCGCCGCCTCGACGTGCACACCGCCCGCGCGATGCTGCGCGAGCTGCTCGCCGGCCCGCTGACCAGCACCGCCACCGCCGTCAACTCGGTCACCGACCCGTACGCGGTGGTGCCGGTCAAGCCGCGCCCGCCCGTCGTCACGCCGCCGCCCGCCGAGGAGCCGAAGCCCAGCGGGCAGATCGGCGGCCGGGCGATGCTCGCCCCCGGCGAGTCGCTGACCGACCGGCTGGCCGCGCTGCGCCGGGGCGAGAAGGGCAAGAACAAGAAGAAGACCGCCGCCGCCGCGAGCGCCGCCGCGCTGGACGACACCAGCGCCGACGCGCTCGCCGGCCCGCTGCACACCCCCACCGGTGCGATGCCCGCGCCGCCCCCGCCGCCGGCCGGCCGCACGTACGGCGGCCCGCCTGCGGCGACCCAGCGGGTCGACGCGGACGCCGCGCCGGAGGCCACCCAGCGGATGACGTACGGCGGCTCGTCCGACGCCACCCAGCGCGTGCCCCAGGACGGCGGCTCGCCCGACGCCACGCAACGGGTCTCCGGCCTCGGCGCCTCGCCCGACGCGACGCAACGGGTCTCCGGCTTCGGCGGGGGTGCGGCCGACGCGACGCAGCAGGTGCCCGGCTTCCGCGGCGGCTCGCCGGACGCCACCCAGCAGGTGCCGTTCGGGCCCCGACCGGACGCGACGCAGCGGGTCACCTACGGCAGCCAGCCCGACGCCACCCAGCCGGTCCCCGGCTTCGGCGGCTCCCCCGACGCCACCCAGCGCGTCGGCGGCGGCGCGTACGGCGGCGGCCAGTGGTCGGTGCCCGGCACCGGCCAGCCGTGGACCGCCCCGGCCGCCGGCGCGCCCGCCCCGGCCACCGGCGGCGGAGCAGCCGGCCGCCTCGTCGCCACCGTCAAGGGCTGGCCGCGCAGGACGCAGCTCGCCGCGGCCGGCGGCCTCGCCGTGCTGCTGCTGGTCGCCGTGTTCGCCTTCACCGGTGGCGACGACCCGGAGTCGCCGGCCACCCCGCAGGGGCAGCCGAGCGCGGGTGCGCCTGCCGGTCCCGGGGTGGAGATGCAGGAGCAGTCGGCCAAGGGCGTCACCGTGCAGGTGCCGAAGGGCTGGGAGCGCCGCAGCGCCGACGGGGCCGTGTGGGTCGACTACGTCGACCCGGAGGACAACGGCCGCAAGGTGCGCATCCTCTCCGAACGGTGGAGCACCTCGTCGATGCGCTGGGCCGAGTCCGCCGCGAACGGCCTGCGCAGCCGGTCGGCCTCCTGCCAGAAGCCGTACAACCAGGTGTCGATGACCGAGCAGGAGCTCGACGGCAAGGCGGCGGCGGAGTTCGAATACACGTGCGGCGAGGGCGACAGCAAGCGGCACGGGGTGTGGCGCGGGGTGGTGCACGAGGGCAAGGTCTACTCGTTCTACCTCTCCTCGACCGACGCCCGGTTCGCCGAGAGCAAGCCGATCTTCGACCAGATGGTGGCCTCGTTCAAGCTCGGCGGCGGCAGCAACTGACCCCGACGGGGCGACCCGACGCCGGCCGGGCCCGGGCCGACGCGACACCGGCCCGGCCGGGCCGACGCGACGTGGTGATCCGCCGCCGTGCTATCAAGAGCCATGGCGGCGGAACCCACTGACCTTGACGACACCCGCGACCGCGACGACGCACGCGGGCTCGACGACCTTCGCGACCGGGCCCGGCGGTGGCTCGACGACGACCCCGACCCGGCCAGCCGCGACGAGCTGCAGGCCGTGCTCGACGGGCTGCCGGCGAGCGCGCCCGAGCTGGCCGACCGGTTCGCCGGGCCGCTGACCTTCGGCACCGCCGGGCTGCGCGGCCCGCTGCGCGCCGGCCCCAACGGGATGAACCTCGCCGTCGTCACCCAGGCCGCCGCCGGGCTCGTCGCCTGGCTCGCTGCCCAGGACGCCACCGGCCCGCTGGTCATCGGGTACGACGCCCGGCACGGCTCGCGGGAGTTCGCCGAGCGCACCGCCCAGGTCGCCACCGGCGCGGGCCGCGCCGCCCTGCTGCTGCCCCGCCCGCTGCCCACCCCCGTGCTCGCGTACGCGGTGCGGCAGCTCGACGCGGCGGCCGGCGTGATGGTGACCGCCAGCCACAACCCGCCGCAGGACAACGGCTACAAGGTCTACCTCGGCGCGCAGCTCGGCGGCGAGCTGGGCGCGGGGGCGCAGATCGTGGCGCCCGCCGACACCGGCATCGAGGCCGCCATCCGGGCGGTCGGTCCCCTCGCCGACGTGCCGCTGGGCCCGGCCGGTCAGGTCGTCGGCGACGACCTCGTCGTCTCGTACGTCGACCGGGCCGCCGCCGTGGTCGAGCCGGCGGGAGCCCGGCGGCTGAAGGTGGCCTACACGCCGCTGCACGGCGTCGGCGCGGCCGTGCTGACCGCCGCCTTCGCCCGCGCCGGCTTCGGCATCCCCGGCGTGGTGCCCGACCAGGCGGTGCCGGACCCGGACTTCCCCACCGTCAGCTTCCCCAACCCAGAGGAGCCGGGGGCGATCGACCGCCTCGTCGGCCTCGCCCGGCGCACCGACGCCGACCTGGCCATCGCCAACGACCCCGACGCGGACCGCTGCGCGGTCGCCGTCCGCGACGGGGGTGCGGCGGGCGCTGCCGGCCCGGCGACCGTTGCCGGCCCCGCGGGCGCGAACGGGGGCGGCGGCTGGCGGATGCTGCGCGGCGACGAGGTGGGCGCGCTGCTCGCCGACCACCTCATGCGCCGGGGCGTGCAGGGTCTCTACGCCACCACCATCGTGTCGTCGTCCCTGCTGCGGGCCATGTGCGCCGCCCGGGGCCTGCCGTACGACGAGACGCTCACCGGGTTCAAGTGGATCGTCCGGGCCGGCGGCGGTTCCGCGCCCCTCGTCTACGGCTACGAGGAGGCGCTGGGCTACTGCGTCGCCCCGGACCACGTACGCGACAAGGACGGCATCACCGCCGCGCTGACCGTCGCCGAGCTGGCCGCCGGGCTCAAGGCGCAGGGGCGCACCCTCACCGACCGGCTCGACGAGCTGGCCGCCGAGTTCGGCGTGCACCACACCGACCAGCTCTCGGTGCGGGTCGACGACCTGCGGATCATCGCCGACACGATGGCCCGGGTGCGGGCGGCAACCCCGACGACGCTGCTCGGGCAGCCGGTGACCGAGGCGCTGGACCTGCTCCCCGAGGCGGACGTGGTGATCCTGCGCAACGAGGCGGCCCGGGTGGTGATCCGCCCGTCGGGCACCGAGCCGAAGCTGAAGGCGTACCTGGAGGTGGTGGAGCCGATCGCGGACGGCGACGTGCCGGCGGCCCGCAGCCGCGCGGCGACGGCGCTGGCGGCCCTCCGCACGGAGATCGCCGCTCTGGTGCAAGGAAGGGCACCTTATTAACGCCTGCGGTATAGAAGGGTCCCCTTCTTACAGTTGAGGCGAGTGGCGGGGCGGCGCCCATTCTCGAATGGGCTCGGTTTGGCACGGCGAGTGTGCGGTGGGCCCGGAGAGGGCGTTGCGGGCGGCGTCCGTGGCCGCCTCGCCGGGCCCGCTGGCTGCGCGGACCACGGCGGCCGGCGGTGCCGGGGCCGACACGGCAACACACCAACCCGGCGTGACCCCTTGCTTACCGAAGGTTCGACTCACTAGCATCGGCGCATCAGTTCCCCCATTTCCCGGCCCTCTTTGGCATTCGCATTCTTCGACGTTGCGAATGCGGTGTCCGGGTGTTGCATTTCTGGCGGAAAGGTGTTGCACGGTGCGTGAAACACACGGCTCGACCGTGCCGCGGCGGCAGCTCGGCAGGCTGCTCACCCAGCTCCGCGAGAGCGCCCACGTCAGCATCGACGCGGCGGCCGGCGAGCTGGACTGCTCGCGGCAGAAGCTCTGGCGGATCGAGCGCGGCCTGACCTCGGCCAAGACGCCCGACGTGCGGGTGCTCTGCGAGCTCTACCAGGCGACCCCCGACCAGGCGCGCGTGCTGCTCGGGCTCGCCGAGGTCAGCCGGGCCGAGGGGTGGTGGCACGCCCACGGCAGCTCCGTGCCGTCGTGGTTCTCGCTCTACGTCGGCCTGGAGAACGCCGCGAGCAGCATTCGCTACTACCACGCCGAGCTGGTGCCAGGGCTGTTGCAGACCCCCGGCTACGCCACGGCGCTGTTCCAGCACAACCGGCCCGAGCTGGCCGAGGAGGAGCGCAAGAAGGCGGTCGGCTTCCGGCTCCAGCGGCAGGGGCTGCTCACCCGACGGCTGCCCCCGGCCCCCGAGCTGACCGTGATCCTCAGCGAGGCGGTGCTGCGCCGTCCGGTGCCGGGCCGGTCGGTGATGGCCGACCAGCTCCGCCACCTGCTGGCCGTCGGCGAGCGGCACAACATCACCGTCCGGGTGCTGCCGCTGGCCGCCGGGCCGCCGCTGGCCGCCGAGGCCGGCACGTTCGTGCTGCTCGACTTCCCGCTCTCGGCGCTCGGCGCACCGACCGAGCCGCCGACCGTCTACGTCGAGGGGCTCACCGGCGCGCTCTACCTCGACCAGCCGGCGGAGATCGCCGCGTACGAACGGGTCTGGCAGGGGCTGGAATCCCTCGCCCTCGGCGAGGGACAATCAGCGGAGCTGATCGATGCCATCCGGGGAGAGTGCTATGAGTGACCTGACCGGCGCCCGCTGGCGCACCAGCACCCGCAGCGGCACCAACGGCGGCGAGTGCGTCGAGGTCGCCGACAACCTCGCCGGCATCGTCGGCATCCGCGACAGCAAGGACCCGGGCGGGCCGGCCCTCACCGTCCCGCCCGCCACCTGGTCCGCCTTCGTCGCCGGGGTCAAGGCGGACCGCCTCGCCCCCTGACGACCCCTCGCTCCCTCAGGGGCGCTGCCCCAGACGCGCCGCCTCAGGGGCCGCCGCCTCAGGCACACTGTCTCCGGGGGCGCCGCCTCGGGGGGCCGCCGCCTCAGGCGCGCTTGCCGAGGGCGGCGTCGACCGCCTGGCCGAGGGCGGTGACGACCAGGGCCACCGAGGGGCGCACCACCGAGTCGTCCAGGCTGACGGTGCCGGAGAAGCCGGCCCCGCCCGCGATCTCCTCCAGCCGCCGCCGGGCATCGACGGCGGCATCGCCGGTCAGGCCGAGCGCCGGTTCCATCCGCAGCACGGCGACCAGGGTGGCCAGCGCCGCCGTCGCCTCGTCGGGGAGCTGGCCGCCGGCCAGCGCCTCGGCGAGCCGCCGCCGGGTGTCCTCCTCCACCGTGGCGTCCGCCGTCGGGTAACGGTGCACGTGGATGAAGCCCAGCTCCGTCTCCTCGACGTCGCGCACCACGCCCTGGGCGACCAGGGTCGCCAGGATCCGGTCGCGCAGGCCGTGCCGCAGCCGCTGCACCCAAGACGACGGCGTGTGCGGGGTGTCGGCGGCCATCCGGCCCAGGACCTCGTCCAGGATCGGCTCGCCGGTGGGCGCCGGGTCCGTGACCACCAGGTTCCCGTCGGCGTACGCGACCCGGCCGGCGAGGGCCAGCTCGATCAGTACGGCGGCGGCCATCCCGAGGTCGAGGCTGATCCGCGGCATGGTCGCCTTGCCGGATTCATCGTCGTACGCGAGGAGCAGCAACTCCTCGGCCAGCGCAACACCAGTCATGGCCGGAGACGGTAGCGCCTGAGCGCACCTCCGCGCGCCCCAACTCGCCCCGACGAGCGCACCCGCCCGACGGGCCCGCCCGCCCCGCGCCTCCCGCCCGGGTGAGAAGGGGACCCCTCTATACCGTAAGCGTTAATAAGGGGCCCTTCCTTACACATCAGAAGCGGGGCATGCCGCCGAACTGGCGGTCACCGGCGTCGCCGAGGCCCGGAACGATGAACATCTTGTCGTTGAGCCCCTCGTCGATCGAGGCGGTGACCAGGCGCAGCGGCAGGCCGGACTCCTCCAGCCGCCGGATGCCGACCGGTGCGGCGAGCACGCAGAGGACGGTGATGTCGGTGCAGCCCCGGTCGGCGAGCAGCCGGCAGCAGTGCTCCAGGGAGCCGCCGGTGGCGAGCATCGGGTCGAGGACGAGCACGGGCAGGCCGGCGAGGTCGCGGGGCAGCGACTCCATGTAGGCGCGCGGCTCGTACGTCTCCTCGTCGCGGGCGAGGCCGACGAAGCCCATGGACGACTCGGGGAGCAGCCCGAGCGCGGCGTCGGCCATGCCGAGGCCGGCCCGCAGCACGGGCACGAGCAGCGGCGGGTTGGCCAGCCGGGTGCCCTCGGCGCCGGTGACGGGGGTCTGCACCGGGTACTTCTCGACGGGGAAGGAGCGGGCGGCCTCGTACACGAGCATGGTGGTGAGCTCGTGCAGCGCGGCCCGGAAGGAGGAGGAGTCGGTGCGCGCGTCCCGCATGGCGGTCAGCCGCGACTGGGCGAGCGGGTGATCGATGACGTGTACGTCCACGATCGGTCAACCTACCGAACGGTCGGGTCCCGGGACATGGGGAGCGACGCCGCTCACCTCCACGGCCGACGGGGCGGTCGCGTGACCAAGATCACGCGGCGCGCGGGTGCGTAGACTTCCGGGCATGACGGCGACAGCGACGTCGGCCCGGTCGGACCTCTCCGAGCTGGGACGATCCGAGACCGCTCTGCGGACCTTCCTGCACGGCCTGCCGGGCGTGGACCAGGTCGGCGCGGAGCAGCGGGCGGCCCAGCTCGGCACCCGCTCCATCAAGACCACGGCCAAGGCCCAGGCGATCGACCTGGCCATCCGGATGGTCGACCTGACCACCCTCGAAGGGGCCGACACCCCCGGCAAGGTGCGGGCGCTCGCGGCCAAGGCGCTGCGCCCCGACCCGGCCGACCCGTCCTGCCCGCACGTCGGCGCGGTCTGCGTCTACCCGGCGATGGTCCCGCACGTGGCCGAGGTGCTGCGCGGAAGCGGCGTGCACCTGGCCAGCGTGGCGACGGCGTTCCCGTCCGGGCAGGCGCCGCTGGAGGTCAAGCTCGCCGACACCCGGGCGGCCGTGGCGGCCGGCGCGGACGAGATCGACATGGTGATCAACCGGGGCGCGTTCCTGGCCGGGCGTTACCAGGAGGTCTACGACGAGATCGTGGCCACCAAGCAGGCGTGCGGGGACGCCCACCTGAAGGTGATCCTGGAGACCGGCGAGCTGGCCACCTACGACAACGTGCGCCGGGCGTCCTGGCTGGCGATGCTGGCCGGCGGCGACTTCATCAAGACCTCCACGGGCAAGGTGCCGGTCGCGGCCACCCTGCCGGTGACCCTGGTGATGCTGGAGGCGGTCCGCGACTTCCGCGCCGCCACGGGGCGGCAGGTCGGCGTGAAGCCGGCCGGCGGGATCAAGACCACCAAGGACGCGATCAAATACCTGGTCATGGTCAACGAGACCGTCGGCGGCGACTGGCTGGACCCGGACTGGTTCCGGTTCGGCGCGTCCAGCCTGCTCAACGACCTGCTCATGCAGCGCACCAAGCTGACGACCGGCGTCTACTCCGGTCCCGACTACTTCACCCTGGACTGAGCGTGATCTTCGAATACGCCCCTGCGCCCGAGTCGCGCGCGATCGTCGACCTCAGGCCGTCCTACGGTCTGTTCATCGACGGCGAGTTCGTCGCCGGCGAGGATCTCCACAAGACGGTCAACCCGGCCACCGAGGAGGTGCTCGCCGAGGTCGTCTGGGCCGGCGGGGCCGAGGTGGACCGCGCGGTCCGCGCCGCCCGCACCGCGTACGAGAAGGTGTGGGGCCCGATGCCGGGCCGGGACCGGGCCAAGTACCTGTTCCGGATCGCCCGGCTCGTCCAGGAGCGCTCCCGCGAGCTGGCCGTGCTGGAGTCCCTCGACAACGGCAAGCCGATCCGGGAGTCCCGGGACGTCGACCTGCCGCTGGTCGCCGCGCACTTCTTCTACTACGCGGGCTGGGCCGACAAGCTGTCCCACGCCGGGTTCGGCCCCGACCCGAAGCCGCTGGGCGTGGCCGCGCAGGTCATCCCGTGGAACTTCCCGCTGCTCATGCTGGCCTGGAAGATCGCCCCGGCGCTGGCCGCCGGCAACACGGTGGTGCTCAAGCCGGCGGAGACCACCCCGCTGACCGCGCTGCTGTTCGCCGAGATCTGCCAGCAGGCCGACCTGCCGGCCGGCGTGGTCAACATCGTCACCGGCGCGGGCGACACCGGCCGGGCGCTGGTGGAGCACCCGGGCGTGGACAAGGTCGCCTTCACCGGCTCGACCGAGGTCGGCAAGGCCATCGCCCGGTCGGTCGCGGGCACCCGCAAGAAGGTGACGCTGGAGCTGGGCGGCAAGGCCGCCAACATCGTCTTCGACGACGCCCCGGTCGACCAGGCGGTCGAGGGGATCGTCAACGGCATCTTCTTCAACCAGGGGCACGTGTGCTGCGCCGGGTCGCGGCTGCTGGTGCAGGAGTCGGTCGCCGAGCAGGTGCTGGAGTCGCTGAAGCGCCGGATGGCACTGCTGCGGGTCGGCGACCCGCTGGACAAGAACACCGACATCGGCGCGATCAACTCGGCCGAGCAGCTCGCCCGCATCCGCGAGCTGTCCGACGCGGGCGCGGCCGAGGGGGCGCAGCGCTGGTCGCCGCCGTGTGAGCTGCCCGAGCGCGGGTTCTGGTTCGCGCCGACGATCTTCACGGGGGTTACCCAGGCGCACCGGGTCGCCCGGGAGGAGATCTTCGGCCCGGTGCTGTCCGTGCTGACGTTCCGCACCCCGGCCGAGGCCGTCGAGAAGGCCAACAACACGCCGTACGGGCTGTCGGCCGGGATCTGGACCGACAAGGGTTCCCGGATCCTGTGGATGGCCGACCGGCTGCGCGCCGGGGTGGTGTGGGCCAACACGTTCAACAAGTTCGACCCGACCTCGCCGTTCGGGGGCTACAAGGAGTCGGGCTACGGTCGCGAGGGCGGCCGGCACGGGCTGGAGGGGTACCTCGATGTCTGAGCGGGTCGCGGTGCGCAAGACGTACAAGCTCTTCATCGGCGGGAAGTTCCCGCGCAGCGAGTCGGGACGGTCGTATCTCGTGCAGGACTCCAACGTGTCGCTGGCCTCCCGCAAGGACGCACGGGACGCCGTCGTGGCGGCCCGCGCCGCCGTGAAGGGGTGGGCGGGGGCGACCGCGTACAACCGGGGTCAGATCCTCTACCGGGTCGCCGAGATGCTGGAGGGCCGCCGCGAGCAGTTCGTGGCCCTGGGCGTGCCGGCCGACGAGGTCGACGCGGCGATCGACCGCTGGGTCTGGTACGCGGGCTGGTCCGACAAGCTCCCCCAGGTGTACGGCGGCGCGAACCCCGTCGCCGGGCCGTACTTCAACCTGTCGGCGCCCGAGCCGACGGGCGTGGTGGCCGTGGTGGCCCCCGCGTCCCCGGCGCTGCTGGGCCTGGTCAGTGTGATCGCCCCGGCGATCGTCACCGGCAACACGGTGGTGGTGGCCGCGTCGCCGACGCAGCCGCTGGCGGCGGTGACCCTGGCCGAGGTGCTGGCCACCTCCGACCTGCCGGGCGGGGTGGTGAACATCCTCACCGGTGCGCTCACCGAGACCGTGCCGACGCTGGCCGCGCACATGGACGTCAATGCGATCGACCTGACCGGGGTGGGCGACGCCGCGCTCGCCGCCGACCTGGAGGTCAGGGCGGCGGAGAACCTGAAGCGGGTGCTCCGGCCGGCCCCGGCCGACCACGACTGGCACGCCGACCCGGGCGTCACGCGGATGACGACGCTGCTGGAGACGAAGACGGTCTGGCACCCCAAGGGGGTCTAGGGTGCCGGCCCTGGGAGTCGGGTCTACTACGGGGGGTAGGATTCATGTCGTGACGCGGTTGGGTGATCTTGAGCGAGCGGTGATGGACGTGCTGTGGGACACCGTCCCGGGCACGTCGGACGGGGTGACCGTGCGCGAGGTCGCCGAGGCCCTCGACGGCCGCGAGCTGGCGTACACGACGGTGATGACCGTGCTGGACCGGCTCGCCGGCAAGGGCATGGTGTGCCGCCAGCGGGAGGGGCGGGCCTGGCGCTACCAGGCCGCGGCCAGCCGCGAGGCGCACATCGCCCAGCTCATGCTCGACGCGTTGGACCTCGGCGGCAGCCGGGACGCCGCGCTGGTGCGCTTCGCCCGGTCGGTGACCGGCACCGAGGCCGAGGTGCTGCGCGCCGCCCTCGGCGCGGAGGCGGGCGCCCCGTCGACCGAGCGCACCGGGGCGGAGCCGCTGACCGGCCGGGTCGACGCGCCGCGTGCCGACCGGGCCGGGCAGCCGGCCCTCGCCGACGAGGCGACGGACCGGTAGGGCCGGCGTCATGGCGTACGCCGTGCACTTCGCCGCGACGGTCCTGGCCTGCTACCTGACCGCGCAGGTCCTGGCGGCGTCGACCTGGACGTGGCGGGCCCCCCGCGTGGCGATCGTCTGCTGGCAGGCGGTCGGGCTGGCGCTGGGGCTCTCCGCGATGGGCCTGCCGATGGCACTCGGCGTGGCCCCGTACGACCGGCCGACCGGGAGCGCGCTGCTCGCCCTCGCCGACGACCTGGCCCACGGCACCCTGCCGGCCGGCGTGGGGGCGGTGCACCTCGGCCTCGTCGGGGTCGGGTTCGGCATCGGGGCGGTGCTGCTCGGCACGACCGTACGCAGCGTGCACGCCACCGTCCGGGCGCAGCGGCGGCACCGGGACCTGCTCGCCCTGGTGGCCCGGCGGGACCCGGAGGTGCCGGGGGCGCTGGTGCTGGACCATCCGAGCGCGGCGGCGTACTGCCTGCCGGGAGTGAAGCCCCGCGTGGTGGTGAGCGCCGGGGCGCTCAGCATGCTCGACCGGGCCGAGTTGGCGGCGGTGCTGACCCACGAGCGGGCGCACGCCCAGGAGCGCCACGACCTGGTGCTGCTGCCGTTCACCGCGCTGTGCCGGGCGCTGCCCTGGTTCGGGTGGGTACGCGACGCGCACGAGCGGGTCGCCCTGCTGGTCGAGATGCGCGCCGACGACAAGGCCCGCGAGCTGCACGCCGAGGCTCCCCTGGCGGGGGCGCTGCGCCGGTTCGCGGCGGCCGGCCACCGCATCGCCCCGGCCGGCACGCTCGGCCTCGGCGACCGGGACCTGGACGTGCGGGTCCAGCGGCTGCTGGTCGCCGACCGGCCGCCCCGGCTGCTCGGGGCCGCCGCGCTGACGGTGGCGGCCACCCTGGTCTCGCTGCCGGTCTCCCTCTTCCTGAGCTGAGTCCTCGCCTCCCGACGGAGGCCCGCCCGCCGGCCTCGCCCTGCCCCCCGGCCTCGCCCTGCCCCCGGCCTCGCTCGGCCCGCGGGCCGGGACCTGATCGACTCCACGTCGGCGACATGGGGGCATCTGGCTCTCGGGATACCCCCATGTCGCCGACATCGCCGGCGCGCCAAGCGCGGCGGCGCGGGTCGGCCCGCGTCCCCCGTTGCCGAACGCGTCCCCCGTTGCCGGATCGCCGACATGCGGGCCGATATGTAGCGAGCACGCGGTCACCCCGTTCACGGCCCTCGCCGGGCTGGCGATGGCGGCCCTGATGGCGGCGCACGGTGCGACGTTCCTCACGCTCCGGCTGCCGGCCAAGGCCGCCGGGCCGCTGACCCGTACCGCGCGCCGGCTGGTCGCGGCGGCGCTCGCCGCGGTCGCCCTGGCCGCCGCCGCGGGCCTGCTCTCCGATCGGGTACGCGCCGCGACACAGCGCCCGCTGCCGGCCGTAATGCTGCCGTTGGTGCTGGTGGCGGCGCTGCTGGCGGCCCGGGCGTCGCTCGGGCGACGGCGGCCCGGGGTGGCCTTCGCCGCCACCTCGGCGGCGCTGGCCCTGCCGGTGGCCGGGGTCGGCGCGGCACTCTGGCCCTACGCGCTGGTCTCCACCGTCGCACCGACGGCGTCACTCAGCGTGGCGGACGCGGCGGCCAGCGGGCCGACGCTGACGCTGCTGGGTTGGCTGGTGCTGCCGCTCCTGCCGGCCCTACTAGGCTTCCAGGCGATGTGCTGGTGGGTGTTCCGGGGACGGACCGACGGCAGGACACCGGTGTACTGGTGAACCGCCGTCCCTTCGACCCGCGTCTGCTGCGCCGGGTCCCCGCGGCCCGGCGCGACCTCGCCGTGCTCGCGGTCCTCGGCGGGCTCACGGCGCTGCTGGTCGTGGGGCAGGCCACCGCCCTGGCCACGGTGCTGGCCACCGCGCTCGACGGGCGGCTGGCCCGGCCGGCGCTCGCCGGGTTCCTGGTCGCCGTGGCGGGGCGGGCGCTGGTCGCCTGGGCGCAGGGCACGGTGGCGGCGCGGGCCGCCGCGACGGTCAAGGCCGCGCTCCGGGCCGACCTGCTCGCCGCCGTCGGCCGGCACGGGCCCGGCTGGGTCGCCGGGCAGCGGGCCGGGCAGCTCGCCACGCTGGCCGGGCGCGGGCTGGACGCCCTGGACGCGTACTTCACCGGCTACCTGCCGCAGCTCGTGCTGAGTGTCACCGTGCCGGTGGCCGTGCTGGCCCGGATCACCTTCGCCGACTGGGGCTCGGCCGTCATCATCGCGCTGACCCTGCCGCTGCTCCCGGTCTTCGGGGCGCTGCTCGGCTGGCAGGCGCAGGCCGCCACCGAGCGGCAGTGGCGGCGGCTGTCCACGCTGGGCGGGCACTTCCTCGACATGGTCGCCGGGCTGCCCACGCTGCGCGCGTTCGGCCGGGCCCGCAGCCAGGTCGAGGTGGTCCGCCGGATGGCCGACGGGCACCGGGCCGCGACGATGCGGACGCTGCGGATCGCGTTCCTGTCCGCGCTGGTGCTGGAGCTGGTCGCCACGCTGTCGGTGGCGCTGGTCGCGGTGCCGGTCGGCATCCGGCTGCTCGGCGGCGGGATCACGCTCTCCACCGCGCTGCTGGTGCTGCTGCTCACCCCGGAGGCCTACCTGCCCTTGCGGGCCGCCGGCAGCCGGTTCCACGCCAGCATGGAGGGGCTCACCGCGCTGGACGAGGCGCTGACCCTCTCCGCCACCGACCCGAGCGCCCCCGCCGGGCCCACGGACGCCGCGACGGCCGCCGGGGCGCGACCCGCCCCCGACGGGCGCGGCGAGATCCGGTTCGAGGGCGTGACCGTCGCGTACGAGCGGACCGTGGCGCTGCGGGACGTCACGCTGACGATCCGGCCCGGCGAGCGGATCGCCATCGTCGGGCCGAGCGGGGCGGGCAAGAGCACCCTGCTCAACCTGCTGCTCGGCTTCGTCGCCCCGACGTCCGGCCGGGTCACCGTCGGCGGCGTCGACCTGGCCGGCGCGGACCCCGACGGGTGGCGGCGCCAGGTCGCCTGGGTGCCGCAGCGGGCCCACCTCTTCGCCGCCCCGCTCGCCGACAACATCCGGCTCGGCGCACCCGGCACACCCGACGCCGCGCTCGCCGACGCGGTCACCGCCGCCGCGCTGGACGAGGTCGTCGCCGCCCTGCCCGACGGGCTCGACACCGTGCTCGGCGAGCGCGGGCACGGCCTGTCCAGCGGCCAGCGGCAGCGGGTCGCGCTGGCGCGGGCGTTCCTGCGGGACGCGCCGGTGGTGCTGCTGGACGAGCCGACCGCGCGCCTGGACACCGCCAGCGAGGCCGGGGTGCTGGCCGCCACCCGCCGGCTCGTCGCCGGGCGGACCGCCCTGCTGGTGGCCCACCGTCCGGCGCTGCTCGCCGACGCCGACCGGATCCTGCGGATCGACGACGGCCGGGTCACCGAGCTGACTCCCGCCCCGGCGGCTCCCGCAGCGGGGGTGGCTGCCACGTCGGCCCCTCCCGGCTCCGGTGCGGGAGTGGCCACCGCGCCGGCCGGAGAGGAGAAGGCCCGGTGAGCAGCGGGAGCAGCCGGGCTGGCGACAACAGCGGCCAGCCTGGCAACGGGAGCGTCCGGGCAGGCGACAACAGCGGCCGGGCTGGCGACGGGAGCGTCCGGGCCGCCGAGCGGGCCGTGCTGCGGCTGGCCCGGCCGTACCTGGGCCGGCTGGTCGGCGCGGGGCTGCTCGCCGCCGCCACCGAGTTCGCCGGGCTGGCCCTGATGGCCACCGCCACCTGGCTGCTGATGAGCGCCGCCGGCCGGCCGCCGCTGGACCGGCTCACCGTGGCGATCGTCGCGGTGCGGGCGCTGGCGATCAGCCGGGGCGTGTTCCGCTACACCGAGCGCCTCGCCGGACACGACGCCGTACTGCGGATGATCACCGACGTGCGGGCCGGGGTCTTCGCCGCCCTGGCCGCCCGGCGCGACGCCGCCCGGCAGCGCACCGGGGACGCCCTGAGCCGGCTCGTGTCCGACGTGGAGGCCGTGCAGGACCTGCTGCTGCGGGTGCTCGTCCCGGGGGCCGCCGCCGCGACGGTCAGCGTGCTGGCCGGGGCCGGGGCCGCCGCCGTGTCGCTGCCCGCCGCCGGGGTGCTGGCGCTGGGCCTGCTCGTCGCCGGGGTGGCCCTGCCGCTCGCGGCCACCGCGCTGACCCGGCACGCCGCCGACCAGGTGGCCCCGCTGCGCGGCGCCCTCGCCACGGACGCCGTGGACCTGACCCACGGCGCGGCCGACCTGGCCGCGTTCGGGGCCACCGGGCACGCGCTGGACGCCGCCGCCGACCGGGCCCGCCGGCTGGCCCGGCTGGAACGGCGGCTCGCCGCGACCGGCTTCGCCGTGGACGCCGCCGGGGTGCTGGTCGCCGGTGCTACCGCCGGCGCGGTGGTGGTCACCGCGCTGCGCGGCGGCGTCGGCGGGGTGCTGGTCGGCGTGCTGGCGGTGGGCTCCCTGGCCGCCGTCGAGGTGGCGCTCGCGCTGGTCGGGGCCGCCCGGCAGCGCACCCAGCTGCGGGCGGGGCTGGTCCGGGTGGCCGCCCTGCTGACCGCTCCGGAGACCGACGCGGCCGCTGCCGGGGTCGGGGCCGGGGCCGAGGTGGGGGCCAGGGCCGGGGCCGAGGTGGGGGCCGCTCGGGCCGCCGGGGTCACCGCCGTCGTCCCGGGCTCGCACGACGTGCGCTTCGACGAGGTCACCGTGCGGTACCGGGCCGGCGCCGCCCCGGCCCTCGACCGGTTCACCCTGGATCTGCCGGCCGGTCGCCGGATCGCCTTGGTCGGGCCCAGCGGCGCCGGCAAGAGCACCCTCGCCGCCGTCCTCACCGGCTCGGTGGGCCCGGCGGAGGGCCGGGTCACCCTCGACGGGGTCGACCTGTCGGCGTACCCGGCCGAGGAACTCCCCCGGGCGGTCGGTGGCCTGCTCGCCGAGGCGTACGTCTTCCACGCCACGGTCCGGGAGAACCTGCTGCTCGGCCGGCCCGCCGCCGACGAGGCGGAGCTGGCCGCCGCGACCCGGGCGGCCGGGCTGCTGGACTGGGTGCACGCCCAGCCGGCCGGCTGGGACACGGTGGTCGGCGAGGAGGGCGGTCAGCTCTCCGGCGGCCAGCGGCAGCGCCTCGCGCTGGCCCGGGCGCTGCTCGCCGCGCCCGGGGTGCTGGTGCTCGACGAGCCGACCGAGGGGCTCGACCCGGCCGCCGCCGACGCGGTGCTCGCCTCGGCGCTGGCGGCGACCCCCGCCGGGCACTCGGTGCTGCTGATCAGCCACCGGCTCAGCGGGCTCGCCGACCTCGACGAGATCGTGGTGCTCGACGCCGGCCGGGTGGTCCAGCGCGGCCGGCACGACGAGTTGGTCGCCGCGCCGGGCTGGTACCGGGACCAGTGGCTGCTCCAGGAGGCGGCCGAGCGCGGGTACCTGGCCCTGACGCCCCGCCCCTGAGCCGGCCTCCGGGATTCCCCCGGACGCGCCGCCCGCCGCCGCGTGGCAGGCTCGGTCGCATGGCGCGCGGCGACGACGTACTCGTGGAGGAGCGGCTGCGCGAGCTGGGCGACCGGCTGCACGGCCCGGCGCGGCTGAAGGCCGATCTGCTCACCGAGGCCCGCCACGCGTTGCAGGACGCCGTGGAGGCGTACCGGGACGGGGGTCTGCCGGCAGCGGAGGCCGCGCGGCGGGCGGTGGCCGAGTTCGGCGAGCCGGCCCGGCTCGCCCCGGCGTACCAGGCGGAGCTGGCCACCGGGTCGCTGCGCGGCCTGTCCCTGCGGGTGCTCGCGGTCGCCGGCGTGCTGGTCGTCGCGGGCGACCTGACCTGGCAGGGGTCGAGCTGGAGCGGCGGGCCCGGCCCACCGGTGGCCTACCGCCTGCTGTCGGGCGCGGTGAACGGCATCTGGCTGGGCGCGGCCGTGCTGGCGGTGGCGGGGCTGACGGTGGTCGCCGCGTCGGCCCGGTCGGCGCACCCGGCGCTGCCCCGCCTCGCCCGGCTGACCGGCTTCGCGCTCACCGCCGCGCTCGTCCTCGGCGCGGCCAGCGGCGCGGCCCTGTACGGCTGGTCCGTCGGGCTGTGGGAGGCGGCCCGCACCTGGCCACCGATGCTGGTCGGCGCGCTGGCCAGCGGCGCGGGGTTCCTGTGGATCGGCCGGGCGGCCCGGTCCTGGCTGCTCGCGACCCGCCGCCGGCCGGCCGAACCGGCATAGGGTGCGCCCGAGCCGGCTCGCCGGCTCGCCGACCCGCCGACCCGCCGCCCCGGCGTGGGTCCGGCGCTCCGCCGGAGTCGGCCGCGCCCGGACGCACCACGTCCCACGCACCCACGCCCCCGTTCGTCACTCCCCGCAACGGCCCCGCCCAGCACCACCACGCCCACTTCACCCCTTTGCTCTGCACCCACATACGCAACACCTGACGCAGGGTGACCGCACGTCGACCCGCCCGGCACCGCCGACTCCACATCCGAGCAGCTCAGCCGGGTGTTGCGCGGATGGGTGCAGAGCAAAGGGAAGACGAGTCGTCATGCCGGGCAGGCCGACCGCCACGCGGAGTGACGCACGCTCTCCCGCACCGACGATGGCCCCCGCCATGACAGAAAGTGACATGAGTGCGGCGAACCCGAGGGCGGGCCGCAAGCCCGGGGCGCGGGCCCGGGACGCGGGCGTAGGGGCCGCCGGCGGGCGCGGGCGTAGGCGCCGCGGGCGGGCGCGGGCAGCCGGGCGGGGTCAGGCCGGCGCGGGCGGGGTGTCGCCGAGGAACTGGCCGACGGTCGCGCTGAACTCCCGCCAGCCGGCCCGCTCACCGGCGAGGGCCCGACGACCCGAGTCGGTCAGCTCGTAGGTGCGGCGCTCCCGGCCATTGACGGTGCTCCAACTGCTGGCCACGTGCCCCGCCCGCTCCAGTCGGCGCAGCGCCGGGTAGATCGTCCCGGTGGGCAGGTCGAGGGCGCCCTCGCTGCGGGCGCGCAGCGCCTCAATGATGGCGTAGCCGTGCAGGGCCCCCCGCTCCAGCACCGCGAGCAGCAGCGCGTCGAGGTGTCCGTGCAGCGCCTGGGCCTTCATAGGTAGCAAGACTACGTGTGGGCCACGCGGGCCGCCACCGGGGTGCGGGCATCGGCCTCCCGGAGTCGCCCACTAGGGTATGTGCCCAGAGTCACTCGACGGCCGGAGACGCCGCCGGGTGGGCAGCCCGAAGCACACGGAGGTCAGCGTGGCCCGCCAGTCGCCCCAACGGCCCGACGCCGACGAGCCCGAGCTCGACGAGACCGACGGCACCCTCGAAGAGATCGACGAGGACGCCGAGCGCCCGTCGGCGCGCGAAGCCGACCGCGCTCTCTGGGACGAGCTGCGGATCGACCCGGTCGAGATCGCCCTGCCCGCCGGCACCGGCTTCACGCTGCGGGCGTACCGGCCGGCGCGGGAGCTGACCCCGACCGACGTCGCCGAGCGCGACCAGGACGACCCGTTCCTGGCCCGCAGGCAGGCGGTCGAGACCGACGACGAGGACGACGACGAGGTCGTCATCCTCGACGAGGAACTGGCCGCCGAGTTCGCCGAGGCAGAGGCCGAGGAGGCCGAGGAGGGGGACGGGAAGTCCCGCCGCCGCAAGCCGACCGCCGACGCCGACGCGGCTGACGCCGACACCGCTGACGCCGACGCGGACGCGACGGAGGAGTCGGACGCCGACGACGCCGAGGACGAGGCGGGCGACGAGGAGGTGCCGGTCTTCCTCAGCCACCGGGGCAAGTTGCTGCTGTTCAAGACGCCGGAGTCTCTCGTCAGCTTCGTCAGGTCCGGCGCGCCCAACGACATGTCTCAACTGGACAGCTGGAATGAACTGTCCGAACGGGTGGAACCGGCCGACATCGTTCCGCTCGACGAGGACACCTACGAGCTCGACCTGGTCGTGGAGAACCTGCGGGGCGGGCACGACACCTGGGACTCGACCCTCCTGATCGAGGCCGGCGAGGTGGCCCGGGACATCGCGTACGCGCTGCGGCTGCCCGCGGTGCTGGACATGCTCTCCGCCGGCTCCAGCCTCGACGACCTGGACGAGGCGCTGCGCGCCACCGCCAACGGCGGGATCGGGGGCTTCCTCGGCCGGCGTCGGCTGAGGAAGATCGGCGCGCAGACGGCGAGTCTCGGGTGGCGCACCATTGTCGGCAAGATCTCTGCAGTCGTGGACTGGCGCGACTGACGCGTTCCAGGGAGCATCAGTCTCTGGCAGAGAAAGACCTCAGTCCCGGGAGGAGGACGACGCCGTGGCGCTCGTGCGCGTGTACTGCGGTCTGGCCTCGGCGGATCCGGCCGACCGACCGGCCTCGGCCGGTTCGACGCTGACGTCCGCTGTGGTCGACGACGCAGGTCGGCTGCTCCATGTCTGCGAGATCGGCGACGACCCGGCCGGCTATGCCCAACTGGTCGCGCTGCTCGTGGAGCGGTCGGGCGGGCCGAGCGGGGCCGCGATCGCCGCCGACAGCGACGACCACACGGTCACCTCGCTGCTGAGCGCCGCCGGGCGTCCCCTGGCCATCGCGGACGACGACTCCGTCGACGACTTCGCCGAGCGGTTCGCCGACGACGACTCGCTGGAGGAGATGCAGTCCCCGCCGGCCGAGCGGCGGGCGGTCGGGCTGGCCCGGGCTCTCCAGGCCGGCGCGCTGTCGGCGGTCACCCTGCCGGCGCCCCGGGACCTCGCCGGCTACAAGCAGGTCCTCTCGGCGCACGCCGCGCTCGCCAGCGGCCGGCACTCCGCCGCCGTGGCGCTGCGCGAGGTGCTGCGGGAGCTCTACCCCGCCGCCCTGCGCGCGTACCCGGACCCGGCCGAGCCGGTCGCCCTGGCCGTGCTCGACGCCCTGCCGGAACCCGGCATGCTGGGCGGGACGATCGCCCGGGGCCGGGAGGTGTCGGTGGCGGCGGACGCCATCGCCGCCCACCTCGCGGCCGACGGGGTGGCCGACGAAGGCAAGATCAACGATGCGGTGACCGCGCTGCGGGTCGCCATCGCCGAGACCCCACGCCGCGCGGCGGTGAGCCGGGCGCTCACCTCCGCCGTGGCCGAGACCGTCCGCCAGGCGGTGGCCTCGGTGCGGGCGTGCGACGCGGGCTGCGAGGCCCTGGTCGGCGCGCTCGACGCCCTGGTCACCACCCCCGCGCCCGCGTCGGGCCGCCGGGCCGCCGCCCGCCGGGGGGAGCCGATCGCCGAGCTTCCCGGCTCGGGTCTGCGCGCGCTGCGTCCCACCGAGCCCGAACCGGTCGCCGGGCGGCGCAGCCGTCCCGAGCCGGTCGTAGGCGGCGGCCTGCCCGCCCAGCCCCGTCCGCTCGGCCCGCCACCGGTCGCGCCGGAGCCCGTCGCCCCGCCGCCGGTCGCCCCGCGCCCGGTCGTCCCGGCCGCCTTGGCCACCCCGCCCGTCTCCGGCCCGCCGTCGCCCGACCCGCGCCGCCTGATGGACGGTCCCCCGTCGCCGGAGCCGCGCCGCCTGATGGACGGCCCGCCCGTGTCCGCGCCGGAGCCGCGCCGCCTGATCGATGGCCCGACCAACCGGCCGGTCTCCGCGCCGCCGCCCCCGCCACCGGGCATCACGCCGATCGCGCCGAGCCAGCGCGAGCGCGGGTCCGTGCCGCCGGCCGAGGCCGGCGAGCCGTTCCGGCCCACGCTGACCACGGCCGCGATCCAGAACGCGCGGGCGGAGCGGCAGCGCACCATCATCCCACCCCGGCCCAAGACGACGGGCGAGTCCGCGCCGCCCACCGGCGGCTTCAGCGCCACCGACCTGAGCGTCCCGGTCCCGGCCCCGCGACCCGGCCAGGAGGCCGCTCCCCCCGGCTCGCGGGCGAACTGGCCGCTGGTCAACAACCCCGAGGACCCGGCGGACAGCTCCCCGAACAACCCGGTCGTGCGCCCCTTCGAGGAGCGGGCGAAGCGGCAGATCGACGCCCCGACCGAGGTCGTCCCGGCGACCGAGGGCCGGGTCACCCCGCCGTGGCTCGCCGACGACCTGCCCCAGGAGCCGCCGATGCTGCGGCTGGTCGAGCCGCCGCCGTTGGCCGACCGGGCACTGCGGGAGGGGTCGGGCCCGACCGGGGACCCGCGTCTGGAGCCCCCGCCGCTGCGGCTGGTTGACCGGGGCGAGGCAGCCCGCGCCGAGCGCCCCGCTCCGGAGCCCCGGCCCGAACGGCCGGCGATGGAGCACCGCTCCCCGCTCGGGCAGCGGGTCCCTGCGGAGCAGCGGCCCACCATGGAGCACCGGTCGGCCCCGCCCCAGCCGCCGCGTCCCGCCCCGATGGAGCGGCGTACCCCGCCGATCTCCGACGAGGGAGACGGTGACCTGCTGATCTTCGCCGCCGCCAAGTCGGCCTGGTTCGTCGGCCACGGCGACGAGGCCGAGCTGGACTGGTCGAGCACCGCCGACACCGGGTGGCAGGCCGCCGAGCAGGCCGCCCGCCCGGCGGTGGGTGCCGAGACCAAGGCCGGGCTGCCCAAGCGGGTGCCGCAGGCCAACCTGGTGCCGGGCTCGCCCCTGCGCGAGGAGCGTCCCCTGCGGATAGTCCGCGACGCGGCCAGCCTCGCCGAGAACACGACCGGCTACTTCCGGGGCTGGCGTCGCGGGCAGGAGATCGGCGGTTTCGCCGTCGGCGGCCGACCGGGTCGCGAGGCGGCGGGCGGCTGGGACTTCACCCGGGACACCGGCGACCGCGACGACGACCGGGAGTACGAGTACCGCTCCGCCGGCTACCGCTCCTGACCACCGCGCCGGGGCGGCCTCGCCGCCCCGGCTTCCCGTCCCGGCCACCGGAGCGTTGCGGACACCGGAGCGTTGCGGCATACGGCCGCCACGACGACGGGGAGCTCCCTGGTGGACTCGGGGACCTCGGCCGACCAGACCCGGCCGCAACCACCCCACGCCGACGGCTACACCTGCCCTGCGGCGGCCTGACGTCCCCTGGGGACGGTTGACGTCGAGGGACCCACACCCGGTTAGGGGTTAGGACGCAGGGCAGCGCGTCCCGGCGCAGGAGCAGGCGACCACCAGCAACGGCGGCCGGTCGCCACCCGCGCCCGGACAGCAGGACGCGCCCGACGACCCCGGCGGAATGCCGATCGTCGGGCGCGTCCCGTCGTCGATCAGGCCGGCGCGACCGCGCGCGAGCGACGCATCGTGAGCACGTACTCGACCAGCGAGATCAGCACGTGCTTCGTCGACTCCCGGTTACGGGCGTCGCAGGCCACCACCGGCACCTCGTGCGAGATCGCGAGCGCGTCCCGGACGTCCTGCGGGTCGTGGTACTGCATCCCGTCGAAGCAGTTGATGGCCACCAGGTACGGCAGCCGCCGGTGCTCGAAGAAGTCGATGGCCGCGAAGCAGTCGGCCAGCCGCCGGGTGTCGACCAGGACCACCGCGCCGATGGCGCCCCGGACCAGCTCGTCCCACATGAACCAGAACCGGGTCTGGCCGGGGGTGCCGAACAGGTACAGGATCAGATCCCGGTCGATCGAGATACGGCCGAAGTCCATCGCCACCGTGGTCGTCGTCTTGCCCGGCACCTGCCGGGTGTCGTCGACGCCCACGCCGGCGGAGGTCATGATCGCCTCGGTGGTCAGCGGCGTGATCTCCGAGACCGAGCCGACCAGCGTCGTCTTGCCGACGCCGAAACCACCGGCGATAACGATCTTCGCCGACGTCACGCGCCCGCTCGGGACGGGCGGGCGGTGCGACATGTCAGAGCCTGCGAAGTCCACTCAGCACCCTCTCCAGCAGTTCAGTGCCCACCGCGTCGTCGGAGTCGTCCAGGATGGTCGGCTCGTGGACCGCGACCAGGCCGTCGGTCGCCATGTCGGCGATGAGCACCCTAGCCACGCCGAGCGGGAGCTGCATCCGCGCCGCGATCTCGGCAAGCGACTGCACCCGTCCGTCGCACAGCGCGGCGATGTACTGGTGCTCCCGGCCCTGGCCGCCGTTGGAACCGGCAGCGGCCCGACCACGCACCGTCGTCTCGACGAGTGCCTCCAGCGCGATGTCCAGCCGGGGTCGGGTACGACCGCGGGTCACGGCGTACGGACGGACCAACGCTCCGGTCGGTTCGTCACGATCCATGTCGCCGCTCACCTCCTTCGTCCCCGACACCGGCTGGACCGGTGGAACCCGTCGTTTCTGTCGTTGCCGCCCCGCCTGACCCACCGGCCAGCGCGCGGGTCAGCCCATCATCCCCACAGCCGTACGCGGCTGCGGGGTCAACGCGTCGCCCACCCGGTCGACCAGGAGGGCCATCTCGTATCCGACCTGCCCGACGTCGCAGCTGCGGGCGGCGAGCACGGCGAAGGACGAGCCGTCCGAGATGGACATCAGGAACAGGAAACCGTTGTCCATCTCGACCACGGTCTGCAGCACCGCGCCGCCCTCGAAGCAGCGGGCCGCCCCCTGCGTGAGGCTGACCAGGCCGGACGCGATCGCGGCGAGCTGGTCGGCCCGGTCACGCGGAAGGTCTCGTGACGACGCGAGGAGCAGACCGTCCGCGGAGACGGCGACCGCGTGCGCGACACCGGGCACCCGGTCGGCGAAGTTGGCCAGCAGCCAACCGAGATCCTGCGTAGTTGTCATCCTTGTTGCTCCTTCTGCCCGCTCCCGGCCACCGGGCCTGAGCCAGACTGCGAGGATTGCTGCCCACCCGAAGCTTCCTCCGGGTTGGTCGGGTTGCCGTCGGGCTGGGTACGCCCGCGCTGCACGCCTCGATGGTATGCCGAGAGCAGACCGCGGACACCCTCCGGTGTGCGGCGCTGGACCGACGTGGTGGGCTTCTCCACCCCGCCGGGCACGAGCTGGGCCATCGGCACCCGCTTCGGCAGGCCCTTGCGGGTGGTCTCCGCAACCGGGACCTCGGTCGCCGCCGAGGCGGCCCGCCAGCCGTCGTCCGCGGCCGTCTGCCAGGCGGTGCCCTGCGACGCGGGCCGCCGGCCGGTGAAGGCATCGGCGGGACCGGGGCGACCGCCGCCGTTGGTCGGCGATCCGTTGTCGCGGGGCACTCCTCCGGCCATCGGGGTGTCTGCCATCGGTGCGTTACCTGTCGTCCGGGGTGCTGGTGTCTGGACGGCCCGGCCGGTGACGTCGACCGCGGAGAACTGCTGGGTCACGGCGCTGTTCGCCGAGCTTCCGGCGCCGTTGGTCGCTGCGGGCTGGGTGGGGCCCGCCGCCTCCTCCGCGCCCGCGCGGCGGGTGCGGAACCAGGCCGACTCCAGCTCCCGGAAGATCGGCAGCTCCATCGTCTCGTCCGCGTACCGCTGCTGCCGGGTCTGGGCCTGCGGGGGCGTCGGCCGGGCGGGGGTCGGCGGGGTAGCCGGAGCGCTGGGCACCTCGGTGCGCGGCACCCGGGGCAGCTCCGTGGTCATGTCCAGGGCGGCCGCGAGGCGCTCCGGCACCGGCGGGGCGGCCGGCTCCGGGGCCGCCACCGGAGGCCAGGCCGGGGGTGCCACCGGCGCCTGGGCCAAGGGGACCGGCCGGCTGGGCAGTGGCTGCGCCGAGTACGGCTGACCGGAGACGGGCGTGCCGGCCGGCTGACCGGACACCGGTTGAGCGGAGACGGGCTGGCCCGACACCGGTGCGGCCGAGACGGGCTGGCCCGACACCGGGAAGGCGGAGGCAGGCGGTGCCGAGACCGGCGGAATCGGGGGCGCGGAGACCGGCGGCACCGAAACCGGCGGCGAGGTCCATCCGCGGGCCTCCGGGCTGCTCGGCAGCTGCCGGGGAATCGCCGGCTGCTGGCCGCTGCTGGCCGGGTCACCGTCACCGGGGGACCGCCGCTGCGGCAGCGGGTCGATCTGTTGCCCGTTGGAGGTGCGGGGGGCCGGGACGCCGCCTGCGGCACCACCGGCACCGGTGAGGTCCGACCAGGCCGGCATCGACCGCGTGGAACCGGCCGACGCGGGCGTGCCGTGGCCGTTGCGCGAGGCCGGGTCGAAGGAGCGGCCGCCCAGGGTGACCTGGTTGCCCGAGTGCCCCGGCCGCTGGCTGGGCGCGGGGGCGGCGGGGCCGTTGCCGAAGGCCGCGAAGGCGCCCAGGGTCGGGGTGGGCCCGCCCGACTGCGAGCCGGTGAGCTGCGCGGGCGGGGCCGGCAGCGCGCCGGGCTGCTGGACCCGGCCGGAGAGCGCCCGGGGCACCAGCACGGTGGTGGGCAGGGTCACGTCGGCGACGGTGCCCCGGTCGTTGCCGGGCCGAAGCTCGACCTTCACGCCGTGCCGGGAGGCCAGGCGGGCGACCACGACCAGACCCATCATCCGGGAGACGGCCACGTCCACCTGCGGCGGCGTGGCGAGGCGCTCGTTGAGCTCGTGGAGCTGCTCGACGCTGATGCCGATGCCCCGGTCCTCGACGTAGAGGCTGGCCCGGTCGCCGACCCGGCGGGCCTCCACCATCACCTGCGAGTCGGGCGGCGAAAAGGCGGTCGCGTTGTCGAACAGCTCGGCGACCAGGTGGACCAGGTCGTTGACCGCGTGCGCGGCGACCTCGATGTCGCGGTCGATCACCCCGAACTCGATGCGGGTGTAGTGCTCGACCTCGGACTGGGCGGCCCGCAGCACGTCGATCAGCGCCGCCGGCTCGCGCTGCACGCGGGTGGAGTCGGCGCCGGCGAGCACCAGCAGGTTCTCGTCGTTGCGGCGCATCCGGGTCGCGAGGTGGTCGAGCTGGAACAGCTCGGCCAGCCGGTCCGGGTCCTCCTCGCCGCGCTCCAGCCGGTCGAGGTGGCCGATCAGCCGGTCGACCAGGATCTGCGAGCGGCGGGCCAGGTTGACGAACATGGTCGCGACGGAGGCGCGCAGCGCGGCCTGCTCGGCCGCCGTCCGCACGGCCTCCAGGTGGACCGCGTTGAACGCCTCGGTCACCTGACCGAACTCGTCCTTGCTGCGCACCGGCAGCGGCTCGGCGATCTGGTTGGCCGCCTGGACCGGGGAGAGCTGGCTGGACAGCTGCGGGTCGCGCAGCCGGGCGACGGCCTGGGGCAGGCCGTACTGGGCGATGTTGAGCGCGCCCTGCCGCAGGTCGCGCAGTGACCGGGCCATCGACCGGGCGACGAGGTACGCGAACAGGATGGCCAGCAGCAGCATGCTGAGCAGCAGGCCGGTCTGGAGGAACACCGTGCGCTGCACGTCGGAGCGGAGCGCGTCGGCCTGCTTGACGACGTCGCCGTCCAGCGTCGCCTCGACCGTACGGATCAGCTTGGCGTTGGCGACCATGGCCGCGTCCCACTGGTCCGGCCCGAACGGCGCGTCGGCCATGCTGCCGTTGATGTTGCCGTCGAGCCAGCCGGTGTAGTTCTGCGCCTCGCGCCGGTCGCCGCCCGCGACGGTCTGGTCGTGCAGGTCCGCCTCGGCCTGGCTGGCCACCGCCTTGAAGCTCTGCAGCGCCTGCTGCTGACCGGTGCCGCTGGCGATGTAGTCGGTGCGCAGGATGGGGGTCAGCTCGCGCTGGATGAGCGCCCGGTGCACCACGACCCGGCGGACCGAGAGGTATTCCTTCTCCCGGGCGACGGCGGCCGCGGCGCGCATCCGGTCGCTCAGGTCGTTGTCACCGGCGAGCTGGGTGGCGGAGTCGCGGATGGAGAGCAGGTCGTTGATCAGACCCTCGTACGCCTGCATGGCGTCGATGATCTTCAGCTTGCCGTTGAAGACCTGACTGCGGGTGCCGGGCAGGTCCTTCAGGTTCTGGTCGATGCCGTCGAGGATGTTCTCCAGGCTGTTCGGCAGGTCTTCGACCTTGGCCCGCTGGCTCAGGTACGGCGCCTTGTCCCGGTCGACCCGGCCGTTGACCCGGTTGTACGCCTCCTGGTATTGCGCCTTGGCCTGGTCGCCGTTCGCGCCGAGCAGCAGCACCGCGGAGGTGCGCTCGTCCTGCAGGCTGTTGACCAGGTCGCCCGAGTAGCCAACCAGGTTGGCCAGGTCGCCGGAGCGGTTGGCGTTGTTCAGCGTGTCCAGGTTGTCGACGAGGCCACTGGTGCCGACGACGACCGTGGCGATGGTCGGCACGATCATGATGAGACCGAGCTTGGACCAGATCGGCATGTCGCGGAGCCGGCCGGCCGGCCGACGCAGTCGCGACAGGAAGGAACCCGCCGTCTTCGGTCGTTTGCTCACGTCACCGCCCTCGCGATCACAGCGCCCGCGCGTTGCCCCGGGCAACGCCCAGCGACCGACCCGGCGGGTCGGACCTCCGAGATTCCATCACGCCGTGTTCCAAAGAGAAAGCCCAGGCCGGCCGTCGCCGAAGGTGTGATGAGATGTTGATGCAATTTGCTCGCAATCCGTCTGGCCGGAGTGACTGAGAGTAATGGAACACCCCCGTCGTGTCATCCTTCTAGCCGGCCCCTCTGGCTCCGGAAAGTCGTACATAGCCCAACGAACCGGGCTTCCCGTCCTCTGTCTCGACGACTTCTACAAGGACGGTGATGACCCTACGTTGCCGCGCCACGACGGCCTTGTGGACTGGGACTCGCCCCGCTCGTGGGACGCCGGGGCGGCCGTGGAAACGATTGCCCGACTGGCCCGCGACGGCAAGGCCGAAGTGCCGGTTTATGCGATCGGCGCGGACCGGCAAGTGGCCACCCGGCCATTCGAGGTGACCGGATCGCCACTTTTCGTCGCCGAAGGGATATTCGCCGCCGAGATCGTCGAGGAGTGCCGGCGGCAGGGGCTGCTCGCCGGGGCGTACGCGCTGCGCCGGCCGCGCGGCACCACCTTCCTCCGGCGGCTCGCCCGCGACCTGGCCGAGCAGCGCAAGGCCCCCCGGGTGCTGCTGCGGCGCGGGCTGGCCCTGCTGCGGGCGGAGCCGGCGGTGCTGCGCCGTCAGGCGGGGCTCGGCGCCCGTCCGGCCCCCGCCCGCGAGGTGCTGCGCCGGGTGGCCGACCTGCTCGCCGGCCACCCGCACCACCCGTGATCAGCCCAGCAGCTTCGCGTACGCCGGCTTGATCACCTCGTCGATGATGACCAGCCGCTCGTCGAACGGGATGAACGCGCTCTTCATCGCGTTGATCGTGAACCACTGGAGTTCCTTCCAGCCGTAGCCGAAGGCCTCCACCAGCAGCGCCATCTCCCGGGACATCGAGGTGCCGCTCATCAGCCGGTTGTCGGTGTTCACGGTGACCCGGAACCGCAGGTCGCGCAGCAGCCCGATCGGGTGCTCGGCGATCGACGCCGCCGCGCCGGTCTGCACGTTCGACGACGGGCACAGCTCCAGCGGGATCCGCTTGTCCCGCACGTACGCGGCCAGCCGGCCCAGCGTCGGCCGGTCGTCGCCGGGGGTGATGTCGTCGACGATCCGCACCCCGTGGCCGAGGCGGTCCGCGCCGCACCACTGGATGGCCTGCCAGATCGACGGCAACCCGAACGCCTCGCCGGCGTGGATGGTGAAGTGGAAGTTCTCCCGCTGGAGGTATTCGAACGCGTCGAGGTGCCGGGTGGGCGGGAAGCCCGCCTCCGCCCCGGCGATGTCGAAGCCCACCACCCCGCCGTCGCGGTGCCGTACGGCCAGCTCGGCGATCTCCTGCGACCGGGCGGCGTGCCGCATCGCGGTGAGCAGGGTGCCCACGCGGATCTGGTGGCCGGCGTCGGCGGCGAGCGCCGTGCCCTCGGCGAACCCGGCGACGACCGCCTCGACCACCTCGTCCAGGGTCAGGTCCCGCTCCAGGTGCTGCTCGGGGGCGAACCGCACCTCCGCGTAGACGACGCCGTCGGCGGCCAGGTCCTGGGCGCACTCCCGGGCCACCCGGCGCAGCGCGGGCGCGGTCTGCATGACGGCCACGGTGTGGGCGAACGTCTCCAGGTAGCGCTCCAGCGAACCGGAGTCCGCCGCCTCGACGAACCAGCGGCCGAGCGCCCCGGGTTCGGTGGTGGGCAACTCGTGGCCGACCTCGGCGGCCAGCTCGACGATCGTCGCCGGCCGCAGGCCGCCGTCGAGGTGGTCGTGCAGCAGCGCCTTGGGAGCCTTGACGATGTCCTCGTATGAGATTGCGACCATGCTGAGACCCTAGTGGCCACCGGACGGGCCGCCGACGCGACCGGCTGGGAGGATGGCGCGGTGATGGACCCCCGCATCGTCGGCCGGCTGCGCTGCCCGGTCTGCGCGGAACCGCTCACCGAGGCCGCCACCGGGACCGCCCGGGCGCTGCGCTGCCCGCGCCGGCACAGCTTCGACGTCGCCCGTCAGGGCTACGTCGGCCTGCTCGCCGGCCGGGCCCCGCACGCGGGCGACACCGCCGAGATGGTGGCCGCCCGGGCCGACTTCCTCGCCGCCGGGCACTACGACCCGGTCTCGGCCGCGCTCGCCGCCGCCGCGCTCGCGGCGCTGGGTGCCGCGCCCGTGGCCGACGAGGGACAGGACGGCCCGGCGGCTGGTGCCCCCGCCGCGACGGGCCGGCTGGCTGACGCCCCCGCGACAGGCCGCCCGGCGGCTGACGCAACCGGGACAGGCCGTCCGGCGGCTGACGCACCCACCCCGCAGGCCCTTTGCTCTGCACCCACGGGCGCAGCGGTGACGGTGGGTGAGCGCTGCGTATGCGGGTGCAGAGCAAAGGGGGCACACGCAGTCGGTCGCCCCGGCCCGCGACACGCCGGGCCCGCAACGCCCACCGGGCCCGCAACGCCCGCCGAGCCCGCAACACCCACCGGGACCGGCCGGGCCCTCGGGGCGTACCCGCTGGTGGTGGACGCCGGGGCGGGCACGGGCCGGCACCTCGCCACGGTGCTGGCGGCGCTGCCCGACGCCGTGGGTTTGGCCCTGGACGTCTCCAAGCCGGCGCTGCGCCGGGCGGCGCGGGCCCACCCGCGCGCGGCGGCCGCGCTCGCCGACACCTGGCGGCGGCTTCCGCTGGCCGACGGCAGCGTCGCGGTGCTGCTCGACGTCTTCGCCCCGCGCAACGGCGCGGAGTTCCGCCGGGTGCTCCACCCGGCGGGCGTGCTGCTCGTGGTCACCCCGGCCGAGGACCACCTCGCCGAACTGGTCGACGCGCTCGGCCTGCTGAAGGTCGATCCCGACAAGGCGGACCGGGTCGCCGGGAGCCTGGCCGACCACTTCGACCAGGCCGCCGAGAGCGTGCTGCGGGCCCGGCTGGAACTGACCGCGCCGGAGGTCGCCACGCTGGTCGGGATGGGGCCCAGCGCCCGGCACACGGACCCGGCCGTCCTCGCCGCCCGGATCGCCGCCCTGCCCGAGCCGGTCGGGGTGACCCTCGCGGTCCGGCTCGGCGTGTACCGTCCCCGCTGAACGCCCGCCGCCTCAGGTGGACAGGTCGACCTCTTCCCAGCCCGGCGGTTCGTCGTGGTAGGGCCCGCGCAGGACCACCGCCCACTCCAGCGCCCACCGGCGCTGACCGATCGCGTTGGCGTCGACCAGGCCGGGCCGCGACCGCCCGTCCCGCTCCAGTTCCAGGTACGCCCAGTCGAGGCAGTAGTGCAGGTCGAGCAGGGCCGCCGCGTCGGCCGGGTGCTGGGGCGCGGCCAGGATGCGGGAGCGCCAGTGCGCGAAGGTCTCCCCGCCCGCGATGTGCGGCAGCCGCTCCACCAGCCGCTCGTCGACCGGCAGCGTCGGGTCGAGCTGCTTGGTCAGGCCGAGCACCCAGGCCAGCGAGAACAGCGCGTCGTGGTGCAGCACGAACGACCGGTGGTCGCCCCGGCCGCCCATCACGAACTGCCACTCGGGCGGGGTGACCATGTCGACCAGGTGGGAGTTGAGCAGCCAGCTCATCGCCGCCTGCGCGGGCATGCCGAAGCACCGGGCCAGGATCACGTGCAGCACGGCGATGCGCGCCTCGATCTCCACCGTCGGCCGCAGCTCGATCTCGTCCCCGGGCTCCCACACCAGCGGGAACTGCTCGGGTGGCAGCGGCAGCCCCAGCCGGGACAGCTCGTCCAGGCTGGCGTCACGGACCTCGCGCGGGTCGGGAGCGGGTACGCGCACGGCTCAGACCCCTGTCAGTCGCATCGGCTAAGCGCCGGTCGTCCCCCTGGCCTGGGAGAATAGCGGTTAACGGCGGTCGGCACCACGACAGGTGGGTGCCGGGACGGACGCGGGGACAGGTCAGCCGATCCGCTCGATGACCAGCGGCTTCGCGGCCGGGGCGGTCGGCGAGATGCGTACCGCCCGGGCGGCCTCGGCCAGCGCCGCCGGGATCCGGGCGGCTTGCTCGGCGCGCAGCTCGTACAGCGGCTCGCCGGCCCGCACCGGGTCGCCGGGGCGCTTGTGCAGCACCACCCCCGACGGGACGCTCACCGGGTCCTCCTTGCGGGCGCGGCCCGCGCCGAGCCGCCAGGCGGCCACCCCGATCGCGTACGCGTCGACCGACGCCACGAAGCCGTCGGCGTCGGCGCGGACCACCTCCACCTCGGGTGCGGTGGGCATGGGCGCGTCCGGGTCGCCGCCCTGGGCGCGGATCATCGCCCGCCAGGCGTCCATGGCGCGGCCGTCGCGCAGCGCCGCGCCGGGGTCGGCGTCGGGCAGCCCCGCCGCGTCGAGCATCTCCCGGGCCAGGGCGAGGGTCAGCTCCACCACGTCGGCGGGCCCGCCGCCGGCCAGCACCTCGACCGACTCGGTGACCTCGACGGCGTTGCCGACGGCCAGCCCGAGCGGGGTGGACATGTCGGTGAGCAGGGCGACCGTCCGGACGCCGTGCGCGCCGCCCAGCTCGACCATCGTGCGGGCCAGCTCGCGGGCGTCGTCGACGGACTTCATGAACGCCCCGGAACCGACCTTCACGTCGAGCACCAGCGCGCCGGTGCCCTCGGCGATCTTCTTGCTCATGATCGAGCTGGCGATCAGGGGGATCGCCTCGACGGTGCCGGTGACGTCGCGCAGCGCGTACAGCTTGCGGTCGGCCGGGGCGAGGCCCGCGCCCGCCGCGCAGATCACCGCGCCCACCTCGCGGAGCTGGCGGATGAACTCGTCGTTGCTCAGCGCGGCCCGCCAGCCCGGGATCGACTCCAGCTTGTCCAGCGTGCCGCCGGTGTGGCCGAGCCCGCGCCCGGAGAGCTGCGGCACCGCGCCGCCGCAGGCGGCGACCAGCGGGGTGAGCGGAAGGGTGATCTTGTCACCGACGCCGCCGGTGGAGTGCTTGTCGACGGTCGGCCGGTCGACGGCGGAGAGGTCCAGCCGCTCGCCGCTGGCGATCATCGCGGCGGTCCACCGGGCGATCTCCGGCGCGGTCATCCCGCGCAGCAGGATCGCCATGGCCAGCGCCGACATCTGCTCGTCGGCGACCAGGCCCTTCGTGTACGCGTCGACGACCCAGTCGATCTGGGCGTCGCCCAGCACCCCGCCGTCCCGCTTGGCGCGGATGACGTCCACCGCCGTGAAGGCACTCATCAGTCTCAACCACCCCACCGAGTCGGGATCTCCTGCGGCGGCTCCCCCTCGCCGGCCCAGAAGATGGTGCCCGTCGCGTCCACCACCACGACGCGCGGGGTGCGGGCGAGCCCCCAGGCGATCGCCTCTGCCGCCTCGTCCCAGCTCGGGCCCTCCTCCAGCACGCCGGTCTCGGCGCCCTCCGTGTCCCCGGCCGACCGCTCCCAGTACGCCGTCCACACCTGCCGCCCCGCCGACAGGTCGGCGTGCACGAAGACGGTGCCCCGCCCCCGCCAGGCGGCCAGCCGGTCCGGCACCACGGGCACCGGCCGTTCGCCGGTCACCGCCTCCAGGTCGGCCACGTCGAACGCGTGCGGCAGCAGCTCCGCCATGGTCAGCGGGCCGCCCTTGGCTTCGATCAGGCAGCGCGGGCCGCCCTGCTCCCAGAGCAGTTGCCGGCACCGGCCGCACGGCATCAGCGGCTCGCCGGTGGCGTCGACGCAGGACAGGGCGACGATCCGGCCGCCGCCGGTGGCGTGCAGCGAGGAGACCACCCCGCACTCGGCGCAGAGCACCACCCCGTACGCGGCGTTCTCCACGTTGCAGCCGACCACGATCCGGCCGTCGTCGACGAGGGCGGCGGCCCCGACGGGGAACTTCGAGTACGGCACGTACGCGTGCCGCATCACCTCGGTGGCGGCGGCCCGCAGGCGCTCCCAGTCGATCTCGGTCATCCCGCCATTCTGCCCAATTCACGCCGGTCAGGGGCGGGCAGGGCAGGGGCGACGGCGACCCAGTTCAGCGGACGGCCAGTTCCGTCAGCTGCTCGGGGGTCACCTCGGTCAGGTTCGCCGCTGCTGCCGCCACGTCGGCGGCGGGGGTGTCCGGCCCGGGTCGCAGGAGCACGAGCGCCTCGCCGCGGCGGACGAGGTGCACGTCCCCGCTGCTCTCGGCGCGGACCCAGTGCTCGTGGCCTGCCACCCGGCACGGCTGCGGGGCGGGCGCCCCGTGCCCGTCGTCCGACACCGAGCGGTCGGTCATGGCCGGCCCGCAGCTCACGGGCGGGGCGAAGTCCGCAGGCAGCGGCACCACGCGTACCATTATCGAGTCCTCCCCTCGCTCGATGCGTACGGAGAGGACCCGTTCCTGGCCGAAGGCATGGGCATTGGCCACCTGGTAGCCCTCCACCTGCGGCACGACGAGCGGAAGCCCGAGATGGGCGAAGCCGTCGCGAAGGGCGTACCGCCTGCCCGGCTCCCGCAGCGCGGGCGCGGCCGCCCACGGTAGGAGCAGCGCCAGGGCCAGCCCCACCCGGACGACCCGGTGACGGGCCTCCATGGCCGCGACGCCGGCGGCGAACCCGACCGTGCCGAGCAGCACCGCCAGCCACACCGGCAGCGGCCCCGAGAACGGCCGGAAGGCTTGGGCGACCAGGGCCCCGCCGCCCGAGGCCACCGCGCCGAGCAGGGCCGCCGGAAGCGGCCGAGCGGCCCGTGTCGCCCGCAGCAGGAGCCACCCGATCGCGGTGACGACCACCGGCCCGACGATCAGGGCGGGAAAGGCGAAGCCGAGGCAGGCACCGATGGTGTCGGTCTTGCAGGACCGCTGAAAGCGGACCTGTTCGTGCCAGAGCGCGGCGAGCACGCCGGCCCCGGCCCCGCCGCACAGAGCCGCGGCGGCCATGCCACGGAACAACCTCAACGGGCCCTCCGGGGTTCAGGCGGAAGGCCCGGCGCGGACGCCGGACCTTCCGCATCGATCACCAACGGTAGTTGTACAGGTCCATCCCAGTGGGCCGCCGTTGGCCACGCGCCGGGCCGAGATGTCCACCCGGTCCGCCTGACCGCTGTCCGGTCGTTCCGCCGGCCGCCCGGCCGCCTCGCGACCGGTGGTCGCCCGGGACACCACGAGCGCCCCGGTCGTCGACACGTCGCTGTCCGGCAGGCCGTCGATCGCCGACCAGCCCGGAGGCAACTGCTCGGTCATCCGGGCCTTCGCCCGCCCGCCGACCGCGAAGACCCGCCCGCCCGCGCCGGCGCGGAGCTTGATCTCACCCTTCGGTGCCGATCCGTGATCGCTGATCCGGCCGGCAGCGAACCGCTTGAACTCGGTCCGTCCGTCTTGGACGACCTGGAAGGCGACCGCGTCGCGGCCGTCGGCGAGCAGGCGGAACGGGCTGGCCGAAGCGGTCGCCACGGTGGTGGTCCTGCCCTTGGCTCCGATGCGCATCAGGCTCGCGCCCTTGGAGCCGATCAGCTTTTCACCGACGGGCACGGTCGAGGTGACCTGACCGGCGGCCCGGACCGCGCGGATCGCCCGGGTCGGGTGCGCCGCGTCGACGGTGCCGATCCAGGTGTGCGCCGCCCCGCCGGTCGGGGCGGGCATCTCCAGCCGGGAGAGGACGGCCCGCTCGCCGGCACCGCAGCCCGGGTTGTGGTAGGCCAGCGAGACGCGTTCACGCAGCTTCGTGACCGCGCCGGTGTCCAGGTCGACGACGGCGGTGAAGCCGCCCCGCTGCATGAGGGGTTCCCGGTTGGTAAAGGTCCGGGGGCCGTAGACGACCACGGCGCGGCGGCCGGAGCCGGTGACGCACGCCTGGCCGATCCACTGGTCGGCGTCGAGGCCGGGCTCGGCGAGGGTCGCCGCCGTGCGCCAGGCGTAGGCCTGCGCCTCGTCGGCGACGAGCAGGTGCAGGCCGGTCGCATCGCTGGAGGTGGTGACGGCGCGGTCCGTGGACCGCCGCCACCCCGCCCCCAACCGGGCGTCGGGGTCCGGCACCCGGTCGCGGTGGACGGTGCGGACAGCAACGTGGTGGCGCAGAGCAACGCCGCCAGGGCTGTCAGGGGCCGTTTCATGGTCATCTCACGCAGACGAGGGAATCTGCGCGAAGGGTCGACCATCCCGTCACCGTCAGGTCATCGATATGGCACAGGACGGAGACGCCCGTGCCCGGCGGGCAGGCCGCCGGGCACGGGCAACGGTAAGGTGTCGGCGACCGGGCGTCAGCCCTTGATGTACGGCTTGCCGTCGGCGGCGGGCGCCCGGACCCGGCCGACGAGCCCGGCCACGGCCAGCATGGTCGCGAGGTAGGGCAGCATCGCCAGGAACTGGCTCGGGATGCCGCTGCCGATCGCGCCGAGGTACGTGCCGAGCTGGTCGGCGAAGCCGAAGAAGAGCGCGGCGAGCAGCGCGCCGGTGGGGCTCCACCGGCCGAAGATCAGCGCGGCGAGGGCGATGAAGCCCTTGCCGCCGATCATGTTCTTGGTGAACGAGTAGAGCGCGAGCGTGTACGACGCCCCGCCGATCCCGGCCACCACCCCGGCGAGCAGCACGTTGCGGTAGCGCACGCGCAGCACCTTCACGCCGAGGGTGTCGGCGGCGGTCGGGTGCTCGCCGACGGCCCGGGTCCGCAGGCCCCACCGGGTGCGGAACAGCGCGATGTGGATGACCAGCACCAGCAGCAGGCCGAGGTAGAGGAAAAGGTTGCTGCGGAACAGCGCCGGCCCGAGCACCGGGATGTCGGAGAGCAGCGGGATCTCCCAGGTGCCGAACCGGGGCGCGGAGTTGTACTTCTGCGCGTCGGTCTGCATCAGCCGCTCGTAGAGGAAACCGGTGACGCCGACGGCCAGCAGGTTGAGCACGATGCCCATGACGACCTGGTCGACCAGGTAGCGGATGGCGAACACGGCGAGCAGCAGCGAGATGAACGCGCCGCCGATCGCGGCGGCGACCAGGCCCACCCACACGCTGCCGGAGAGGCTGCCGAACAGGGCGCCGCTGAACGCCCCCATCAGCAGTTGGCCCTCGATGGCGACGTTGACCACGCCGGACCGCTCGCAGAGCACGCCGGCGAGGGCACCGAAGATCAGCGGCAGGGCCAGGATGAACGTGCCCCGCACCATGTTGACCATCGGCATGAAGTTGCGCCCCTCGGGGGCGGCCGAGACCTGCCAACACAGGAACGACAGCACGAAGCCGACGAGCCCGACCCCGAGCAGCACGGTCAGCCAGCGCTTCGGCACCCCGGCGAGCAGGGCCGCGCCGGCCGCCGCGGTGATGACGCCGAACAGGATCGCGCCGATGGTGCCGTTGATCTCCAACGCCGCGCCGCCCTCGGTCTCACTGAGGGTGAAGCGGGCCTGCTGGTCGGTGGCGAGTGCCCCGAAGAGCACCGTCGAGATCACCCCGAGCGCCAGCAGGACGGCGCCCATCTTGCGGGTACGGGTCCAGAAGCCCTCGTCGACCTGGGCCACCGCCACGTCCGGGACAGCCATGGTTGACATGCCTTACCAGCCCTTCGCCAGGCTTGTCTGCAACCGGGCGGCGCGGGCGGCCCGGAGCTGGAAGATCGCCTTCACCAGGGCCGGCGCGGCGATGAAGATGACGATCAGCGCCTGGAGCACGGTGACCAGCTCCAGCGAGATGCCCGAGTAGCTCTGCATCCGATTGCCGCCGGCCTGGAGCGCGCCGAACAACAGCGCGGCCAGCAGCACGCCCCACGGCTTCACCCGGCCCAGGAGGGCCACCAGGATGCCGTCGAACCCGATCTGCGCGACCACCTGCGGGGTGAGCGCGTCCGCCGTCGAGCCGAGCACCATCTGGCTGCCGCCGAGGCCGGCGAGCAGACCGGCGATGGCCATCATCAGCACATACGTGCGGGCGACGCTGATGCCGGCGGTGCGGGCCGCGTCCGGGTTGGCGCCCACCGCGCGCAGCTCGAAGCCGAACGTGGAGCGGTTGAGCAGCCAGGCGACGAACCAGGTGGCCAGGACAGCCAGCAGGATGCCGGCGTGTACCCGCAGGTTGTCGCCGAGCAGCCGGGGCAGTTGGGCCGAGGAGTCGACGGGCCGGCTGATGGCGTCGGCCCGGTTCGGGCTCTGCACCCCGTTCTGAACGATGATCCAGGCGAGGAAGTACACCGCGACGTAGTTGAGCATGATCGTGTTGATCACCTCGTGGGCGCCGGTGCGCGCCTTGAGGATGCCCGGGACGAACCCCCAGAGCGCGCCGCCGGCCGCGCCGGCGAGCAGGGCGACGAGCAGGTGCAGCACCGGGGGCAATGGCAGCAGGAAGCCGGCCAGCGCGGCGAGGATGACGCCGACGGTGGCCTGGCCCTGCGCGCCGATGTTGAACAGGCCGCCGCGGAAGGCGAGCGCCACCGACAGGCCGGTGAACACCAGCGGCGCGGTGTAGGTCAGCGTCTCCGAGATCGGGCTGAGCGCGGCGGTGAAACCGGACGCCTCCGGGTCGAAGACCGCGCCCTTGAACAGGTTCGCGTACGCCTCGCTGACCACCGCCCAGCTGGAGGTCAACGCATCGGACGGGCGGGCGGTGACGTAGCCGTAGGTGGCCAGCACCTCCGGGTCCGAGACGATGATCAGCACGGCGCCGACGAGCATCGCCAGCAGCACCGCGAGCAGCGTGACGGTCACCGTGTTGGCCGCCCACAGGTTCTCCAGGAACAGCCGGCCCAGGGCGGGCCGGTCCGGCTGCGGCTTTGTCGGCTGCGGCTGCCCAGCGGTGGCGGTGGCCGTCGCGGCGCGGTCGACGCCGCCGGCCGCCACCTGCGCGGGTCGCGCCTCGGTCGCCGACGCCAGGTCCGGCGAGCCCGACGCCGGGTTGGGGTTGGTCATGTCTCGTCCTCGCTACCGGGGCCCACGGGGGCCGGGGTCGCCGCGTCGGGGGCCCGCCTCTGCGCCTTGGGGGCCGGCGACGCCGCGCCGACGGCCGACTCGGCGGCGGGGGCCGCGTCGGGGGTGATGCCGGCCATCAGCAGGCCGATCTCCTCGCGGGGGGTGTCCGGGCCGACGATGCCGATGACCCGGCCGCGGTACATGACCGCGATCCGGTCGGCCAGGCCGATCACCTCGTCCAGTTCGCTGGAGACGACCAGGACGGCGGTGCCCACGTCCCGCTCCCGGATGACCCGGGAGTGGATGAACTCGATGGAGCCGACGTCGACGCCGCGAGTCGGCTGGGCGGCGATGAAGAGCTTCAGCGGCCGGGACAGCTCCCGCGCCACGATCACCTTCTGCTGGTTGCCGCCTGAGAGGGTGCCGACCGGCGCGTCCGCCGAGGGGGTACGGACGTCGAACTGCGCGATCCGTTCCCGCGCCGAGGACGCGATGGCGTCCGGTTGCAGGGACAGGCCCCGGCCGAAGGGCGGTCGATCGTAGATGTCCAGCACCAGGTTCTCGGCGACGCTGAACTCCTTGACGAGGCCGTCGACGCTGCGGTCCTCGGGGACGTAGCCGACGCCGGCGCGCAGCACCTTCTTGGTCGACCAGCCGTTCACCTGCTCGCCGTCCAGGGTGACCGTGCCGGCGAGGACGGGCCGCAGCCCCATGATCGCCTCGATCAGCTCGGTCTGTCCGTTGCCCTGCACGCCCGCGACGCCGAGCACCTCGCCCGCGTGCACGGTCAGGTCGACCCCGTCGACCGCGCGGACCTGCCGGTCGTCGTCGACGACCAGGCCGGCGACCTCCAGGATCGGCCTGCCGGCGGCGGCGGGCTGCTTGTCCACGGTCAGCCGGACGCTGCGGCCCACCATGAGGGAGGCCAACTCGTCCCGGCTGGCGGTCGGCGAGGCGGTGCCGACGGTCCTGCCGCGCCGGATCACGGTGATCCGGTCGGCGATGGCCTTGACCTCGCCGAGCTTGTGGGTGATGAAGACGATCGACTTGCCGGCGGCCTTGAGCGACCGCATGACGGCGAGCAGTTCCTCTGTCTCCTGCGGAGTGAGCACGGCCGTCGGCTCGTCGAGGATCAGCAGGTCGACGTCCCGGGTGAGGGCCTTGACGATCTCCACCCGCTGTTGGATGCCGACCGGCAGGTCCTCGATCACCGCGTCCGGGTCGACCCGCAGGTTGTAGCGCTGCGAGACCTCGGCGACCTCGCGTCGGGCCCGCCGCCGGTCGAGGAAGCCGGCGATGCCGCCCCTGACCTGCTCGGCGCCGAGCATCACGTTCTCGGCCACGGTGAAGACGGGCACCAGCATGAAGTGCTGGTGCACCATCCCGATCCCGGCCGCGATGGCGTCGGACGGGCCCTTGAGCCGCAGCGGCGCGCCGTCGACCAGGATCTCGCCCTCGTCGGGGTGGTAGAGCCCGTAGAGGACGTTCATCAGGGTCGACTTGCCGGCGCCGTTCTCGCCGAGCAGGGCATGGATCTCTCCAGGCTCCACCGTCAGGTCGATGTGGTCGTTGGCGACCAGATCACCGAACCGCTTGGTGATGCCGCGCAGTTCGAGTCTCAGCGCAACCTCCTGGAGTGCGAAGGGTGGTGCAGCGTAGCCGCTGCCGAGCCGGTCACGGTGCCTGCCGGGGCGTGGGGTGGTGCGGACCGGCCGCCCCGACCACGCGGGTGGGTCCCCGCGTGGTCGAGGCGGCCGGTCGTCATGCCAGGGCCCGCCGGCCCACCGCGGGAGGGCGGCGGGCCGGCGGGGTGGTCACTTGGTCGGCTGGGCCTTCGAGGTGACGGTGATGGTGCCCGCGGCGATGTCGGCCTTGATCTTCTCGACCTCGGCCTTCAGGTCCGCCGGGACCTTGCTGTCGAACTCGTGGTACGGGGCGAGCGACACGCCGTTGTTGGCGAGCGTGCCCACGAAGCCCGGGTTGACCTCGAGCTTCTCCCCGCCGGCGGCCTTGACCACGGCCTCCTTGACGGCGTCGGCGATGTTCTTGACCACGGTGGTCAGCAGCGCCGGGCAGTTCGGGGTGCTCTCACAGCCGTCGGCGTCGACCCAGATGACCGAGTACTTGCCGCCGGAGGCCTGCGCCGCCGCGGTGGTGCCGAGGCCCGCGCCACCGGCGACCGGCATGATGATGTCCGCGCCCTGGGCGACCAGGGTGTCGGAGACCTTCTTGCCCTCGTCCTGCTTGGCGAAGTCGTTGGTGAAGGAGCCCTTCTGGGTCTCCTTGTTCCAGCCCAGGACCTGGACGTTCTTGCTCTTGGTCTTGTTGTAGTGCGCTACGCCGTCGACGAAGCCGTCCATGAAGATCGTCACCGGCGGGATCGGCAGGCCACCGTACGTGCCGACCTTGCCGCTCTTGCTCATCCCGGCGGCCAGGTAGCCGGCCTGGAACGCGGCCTGCGCGGTGTCGAACTGCATCGGGTAGACGTTGGACTCCGGCAGCTTCGAGTCGACGATGCCGAACTGCTGGTTCGGGTTCGCCTTCGCGATCTTCGAGGTCGCGTCGCCCATCAGGCCGCCGACGGCCAGGATGAAGTCGCACTTCTGGTTGACGAACTGGGTCATGCTGACCTCGTAGTCCGCCTGGGACTTCGACGCGACGTACTTGATGTCGATCTTGTCGTTGGCCTTCTTGGCCTCCTGCAGGCCCTTCCAGGCGGAGGTGTTGAACGACTTGTCGTCGATGCCGCCGACGTCGGTCACCATGCAGGCGCTGTACTTCTTGCCACCGGCGTCGCCGGCACCGGCGCCGTTGTCGTCCTTGGGGGCCTCACCACACGCGGCGGCGCCCAGCACGAGCCCACCCGCCACGAAGGCGGAGGCGATCCGCATCCCACGCACAGAGCGCAAGACGTCTCCTTCCCATTGCACACCGCTCTGCGCGGTGGCAGCCCTTGAGCCGGCCTGCTTTGTGGCCGCCGGCGTCTCACGTTACGGACGGGAGCGTACGCCCGCGCCCACCCACCGGCCGACAATCGTGCACGACTGTTGAGTGCCTGTTACCCCTACGTAACCCTTGGGTGGGGCACATCACTTCTCGTGCAGGTAGTGGACCGGTCGGGCGTCACGAACGTCCGGTTCCCGTGGCCTCTCCCCTGGCCAGGGCGTTAGCGCCAGAAGACCGCCACCGCCGCGTTGACCAGGGTCAACCCGACGATCGCGAGGAAGTGGCCACGGTTGACCGTCTCCCGCTTACGGGAGAAGAAGACCATGACAAAGATCAGCAGCGCGAGCACCAACTTGGTAACAAGTTTGGCGGGGGCCGGCTCGTCGCCGTCGCGCAACGGGGCGGACAGCCCGATTCCGGTCAGCAGGCCGATGACCGACCCCCAGAGCATGGCCGCATTGATCCGCAGCCGACCGCTGACGTACTGGGCGATCGCGCCGCCGAGCAGCAGCGCGAAGCCGATCAGGTGAACGTAGAGAAGTACCAGGCGAAGAGCTTCCATCGGGCCATCCTCCCCCATCAACGACGTCTCGTAGTAGGGACCCGCCCATGCCCTCCCCCGCACACAAGGAAGGGCCCCCTGTTAACACCCCCGCGTGAGAGGGGTCCCCTTCTCTACCGAAAGCGTTAATAGGGGGCCCTTCCTTGCACCTACAGCCGCCAGAGCTGGAAGGTGGGGCCGTCGGCGGGGAGGGTCACCGTGCCGTCGGCGTCCGGGCGCAGCGCCGGGGCACCGCCGTAGGCGTTCTCGACGGCCGGCAGGCCGGCGATCCGGACCGGGGTGCCGGCGGCGCGCCGGGCCAGCACCAGCACGCCGCCGGTGGGCGTCTCGCGGAGGAAGACCAGCGTGTCCGCGTCGACGTGCACCCAGCGCAGGCCGCCGTGGCGCAGCGCCGGCTCGGCCCGGCGCAGGGCGATCAGCCTCCGGTACGCGGCGAGCGTGCCGGCGTCCCAGCTGTCCGGCCGGTGCCACGGCATCGGGGTACGCGAGCCCTCCCCGTTAGCCCCGGTCAGCCCCAGCTCGTCCCCGGCGAAGATCACCGGAGTGCCCGGCATGGTGGCGAGCAGCCCGGCGGCCACCTCCTGCCGGGCGGCGTCGCCGACCACGGTGCGGATCCGGGCCGAGTCGTGCGAGCCGAGGAGCTGCCACGAGTGCACGTACGACCGCCAGGAGACCAGCGACCGGTAGGTGTCCAGGGTGGCCCGCACGGCGTGCGCGTCGCGCCGCCGCACCCCGCCGGGGGTGCCGAGGAAGTTCGGCACGGGCTCGTCGCCGTGGCGCAGCCAGGAGGCGTCACGCAGCCCGGAGTCGTGGCGCAGCCAGGACCAGACGGGGTCGGTGAAGCCGACGTAGTTCATCGTGCCGTGCCAGCCGTCGCGGTCCAGGTCGCCGGTGTGGTCGTGGCCGTGCTCGGCGAGCACCAGCCCGTCGGCCCTGGTCTCGGCCACCACCTCGCGCAGCAGCCGCGCCACCTCGTGGGTGTACGCGTCCGCGCCGCGCCGCCCGGTCATGTTCGCCACGTCGACCCGCCACCCGTCGAGCGAGTACGGCGGGCGCAGCCAGCGGCGCAGCAGCGAGTCCTCGGCGGTGGCGAAGCGGCGGCGCAGTTCCGCGCTGCCCCAGTTGAGCTTCGGCAGCGACTTCACCCCGTTCCACGACTCGTAGTCCCCGGTCACGGCGTCGAAGTAGTACAGCTCCCGTTCGGGGGCGGTCACGTCGGAGACGGCGGCGGTGAACCAGTGGTGGGCGTCGCCGGTGTGGTTGCTGGTGATGTCGCCGAGGAGCCGCCAGCCCCGGGCGTGCACCGCGTCGGCGAGCCGGGCCAGCGCGGCGTCGCCGCCGAGCAGCGGGTCGACGGTGTCGAAGCTGGCCGCGTCGTAGCGGTGGTTGGAGCGGGCCGGGAAGATCGGGGTGAGGTAGACGGTGTTGACGCCGAGCCGGTCGAGGTGGTCGAGCCGCTCGGCGATGCCGTCGAGGTCGCCGCCGTAGAACTGGCGGGGGGTCTGCGGGCCGCGCCCGATCACGGGGGTGTCCCAGTCGCAGGGGACGGCCCAGTCCGGGGCGGCCCGGCCGTCGGCGGCGGCGGAGCGGGCGAACCGGTCGGGGAAGACCTGGTAGATCACCGCGTCGCGGGCCCAGGCCGGCGGCGGGGCGTGGGTGACCAGCTTGAAGTCGCCGTGGTCGGGCACGTCGTGGTCGGCGAGGCCGGCGGCGGTGAGCCAGCGGTAGTCGCCACGGGCGTCGGTGAGCAGGAACCGGTAGTTGCTGACCGGGTTGCGTACCTCGACGTCGGCGCGCCACCAGACGTCGGAGCCGGTGCGGCGGTCGACGGTGGCCTCGGCGAAGCGCGGCTCGCCGTCGGGGGTGCTGCGCACGTGCACGGAGCGCACGTCGGCCCCGGCGGGGACCCGGACGAAGACGGGGACGGTCTGCCCGAGGGCGGGTTCCTGCTCGGGGACGTAGGCGGCGGAGCCGTCGTGGTGCGGGCCCGGGGAGACGGTGCGGCCCGGGGCGGCGGTGCGGCGTGGGGACATGGTGCGGCCTTTCGGGTCGGGTCGACGGGGAGTGGGCGGGCACCCGCCGCGGTCGGTCACCCGACCGCGGCGGTCCGCCCGGAAACCGCTCCGGTGTACGTCGACACGACGCCCTTGCCGCAGCGTGAGCCGAGGAGGCTCAGCCCTTGACCGCTCCGGCGGTGAGGCCGGAGACGATGTACCGCTGGAGGAGCTGGAAGACCAGCACGGTGGGGACGGCGGTGAGCAGGGTGCCCGCCGCGAACATCCCGAAGTTGTTGTTGCGCTCGCCGGCGACCAGGCCGAACATGCCGACGGCGAGGGTCTTCGACTCGGTGTCGGTCAGGAACACGTTGGCGATCATGAACTCGTTGATCGTGCCGATGAACGACAGCAGGGCGGTCACCGCCAGGATCGGCGCCACCAGCGGCAGCATGATCCGGAAGAAGACCTGGGCGTGCGACGCGCCGTCCATCGTGGCGGACTCGTCCAGTTCCCGGGGCAGCGTGTCGAAGAAGCCCTTCATCAGCCAGGTGTTCACGCCGAGCGCGCCGCCCATGTAGAGCAGGAACAGGCCCCACGGGGTGTTGAAGCCGATCGCCGGCCACAGGTCGGTGACCGTGGTGAAGATCAGGAAGATCGCCACGATCGCCAGGAACTGCGGGAACATCTGGATCAGCAGCAGGGTGAGCAGCCCGACCCGGCGGCCGGCGAAGCGCATCCGGGAGAACGCGTACGCCGCCAGCGAGGACAGGAAGATGGACACGAAGCTGGCGAGCCCGGCGATCAGCAGCGAGTTGACGAACCAGTGCCCGAACGCAGTGTCGGCGAACAGGTTGGCGAAGTTCTCGCCCGACACCCCGCCGGTCGGCACGAGGGAGGTCGACGAGAGGGTGCCGAGCGGGTTGAGCGCGGCCGAGAGCACGAACAGGATCGGGAAGAGGCTGAACGCCACGGCCAGCACCCCGACGACGTGCCGCCAGCCGACCTGGGCCAGCCAGCGGTTGCGCCGCCGGCCGGCGGCGGTGCGGTCGACGGCCGGGGGGTGCGCGTAGGTGGTCACGAGTAGACCTCCTCCTGCTTGCGGGTGTTGCGGAAGCTGATCGCCGACACCGTCGCCACGATCGCGAAGATGAAGATCGACACCGCCGCCGCCATGCCGAACTCCGCGCCCTGCGCGCCGAAGGCCAGCCGGTACGTGTAGGTGATCAGCAGGTCGGTCGCCCCGTTGCGCGGGTTGTCCGCCGGGAACGGGCCGCCCTCGGTGGTCAGCCAGATCGCGTTGATGTTGTTGAAGTTGTACGCGAACGACGCGATCAGCAGCGGCGACAGCGCGACGAGCAGCAGCGGCAGGGTGACCGCGCGGAACGACTGCCAGGGCGACGCGCCGTCGACGGAGGTGGCCTCGGTCAGCTCCTTGGGGATGGCCTGGAGCGCGCCGGTGGCGACCAGGAACATGTACGGGTAGCCCAGCCAGAGCTGCACCAGCAGCACCGCCACGCGGGCCGACCAGGCCTCGCCGAACCAGTCGACGCCGAGGCCGAACAGGTTGTTGATCAGGCCGAAGTCGGTGTTGAACATGTCCCGCCAGACCAGCAGCATCGCGAACGACGGCATCGCGTACGGCAGGATCAGCAGCACCCGGTAGAGGTTGGTGCCGCGCATCCGGGGCGAGTGCAGGGCCAGCGCGATGGCCATGCCGAGTCCGAAGGTGAACCCGGTGGAGCCGATCGCGAAGGCGAAGTTCCACAGCAGGGTGCCGAAGAACGGTCCGGAGATGTTCGGGTCGGTGAGGACCCGGGAGAAGTTCTCCAGCCCGACGTTGACCTGCCAGCCCTGCGCGAGGCGCTCGCCGTCGGCGGCGACGAACGACCCGGTCGCCGCGTCGGCGGTCCACCGCTTGCTGCTCTCGCTGTCGGTGACGCAGTCGCACCCGGCGTCGTACGCCCGGATGGCCCGGCCCTCGTAGGCGCGGGACAGGCCGGAGGAGCGCAGCGCGCCCCCGGCGGTGGGCACCACCAGGTCGGTGATCTCCTGGCTGCGGGCGCTGGCCTGGCCGAAGTTGAGCACGGTGTAGCCGTCGGCGGCGGTGACCTTGCCGCCGGAGCCGACGGTGACGTCGGCGGCGTCGAGCCGGCGCAGCCCGTCGGCGTCCCCGGCGGAGACGGCGCCGGTGGCCGGGTCGGTGACCAGGAAGACCAGCGCGCCGGTGGCGGGGTCGCCCGCGGTGGCGACCGACAGGGCGTACTCGGTGGAGCCGGGGACCTGCTTCACCGAGGAGCTCTGGATCGCGACGATGGCGTCGTCCTTGCTGCCCCGGTGGCCGTCGCCGAAGTTCGTGAAGGCGGTGCTGGCGGTGTAGAGCACCGGGAAGACCTGGAAGGCGATCAGGAAGAGCGTGCCGGGGACCAGGTACTTGGCGGGGATGTGCCGGGGGGTGAGGTAGAGGTAGAACAGGCCGGCGGTGGTGGCCGCGAGCAGGGCCAGCCCGACCCACTTCTCGGCCTCGACGAGCGGGAAGGCCGCCCAGAGCGCGATCCCGGCCACGAGGCCGAGCAGGATCACCTTGACGACGAGGCCGGTCGCGGTGACCGGCGCGTGGTGCCGCGCGGTGCGGGCGGTGCGCGGGAGCCCGGGGCCGACGGGCCCCCGGCCCGAGGTCCGCGTGGACCCCGGGCCGGACAGCTTCGTGCTCATTACTTGATCTGGCCGGAGATCGTCTTGCCGGCCGCGGTGATCGTCTTGGCCGGGTCGGCGCCGCCGATGATCGCGGCCTCGGCCTTGCCGAACGGGTCCCAGATCGCGGCCATGGCCGGGATCGCGGGGAGCACCTGGCCGTTCTTGCCGGCCTCGGTGAACTTGGCCAGGTCCGGGTCGCTGCCCTTGACCTGGTCGAGCGCGGCGGTCAGGGCCGGCGGGCGCGGCTCGGCGTTGTACAGGGCCACGGCCAGTTCCGGCTTGGTGGTGTAGTTCGCCACGAACTCCTGGGCCAGGGCCTTGTTCTTGCCCTTGGCGGCCACGTAGAACGCCTGGACGCCCACGAACGGCTGCGCCTGGCTGCCGCCGGCGAAGCCGGGGACCGGGGAGATGTCGTAGGAGATGTTGGCCTTCTTGGCGTCGGCGATGGCCCACGGCCCGGAGACCAGGAAGGCGCACTTCTTGCCGGTGAAGGTGGCGATCGAGTTCTCGGGGGTGATGGAACGCTTGAGCGCGCCCTCGCCCTTCTCGCCGAGCTTCGCGATCTTCTGGAACGCGGCGATCGACTCCGGCTTGCCCACGCCCAGGTCCTTCGGGTCGTAGTCGCCGTTGGCGGCGGTGCCGAAGAGGTAGCCGCCGGCCGAGGTGTACAGCGGGTAGATGTGGTAGGCGTCGCCGTTCTGGCCGGACTGGAGGCAGAGGATCTCGCTGGCCTTCTTGTCGGCCTTGAGCTTCTTGCCGGCGGCGACCAGGTCCTCGATCGTCTTCGGGGCCTCCGGGGCCAGCTCGGTGTTGCGGATCAGCGCCAGGTTCTCCATGGCGTACGGCACGCCGTAGAGCTGGCCGTTGAAGGTGACGGCCTTGACGGCGGTCTCGTTGAAGCCGCTCTTCTGGTCGGCGGCGAGCTGCACCGGGTCGATGGCGCCGTTCTGGACCAGGTTGCCGATCCAGTCGTGCGCGCCGACCACGACGTCGGGGCCGCTGCCCTGCTGGGAGGCGGTGACGAAGTTGGTCTGCAGGTCCTTCGAGACAGCCTGGACCTCGACGGTCACGCCGTTCTCCTGGCCGAACTTCTCGGCGAACGGCTTCAGGGCGGCGGTCCGCTTGTCGTCGGCCCAGATCACCAGCTTCCCGCCGGTGGCGCCGGCGGACTCCTTCGCGGCCGGCGCGCTGCTGTCGTCGTCGCTGCCACCGCAGCCGGAGGCGGCCAGCGCCAGGCCGAGGACGGCGACCACACCCGCGGTACGGATGCGCATCGGTACTCCTGTCGTCATGGCGATCCGCCGGGGGAAGGGCGGCCCGCCAGTGGGAACCTCTGTAAGTTCTTTCCAACCGGCGCGGGGATGCTGCGCCGCTGCTCTCGCGTGTTGCCGGGACGTTAGCAAGATGTTGCGGATGATGGAAGGGCTTGCAGAAAGGTACGCAAGAACTTGCCCGTGAGCTAAAGTGCCGCCATGCGCGCTCGACTGTCCGACATCGCCCAACAGGCCGAAGTCAGCGAGGCCACGGTGTCGCGGGTGCTCAACGACCGCCCCGGCGTGGCCCCGGAGACCCGGCAGGCCGTCCTGACCGCCCTCGACGTCCTCGGCTACGAGCGCCCGGCCCGGCTGCGCAAGCGCAGCGCCGGCCTCGTCGGCCTGGTGGTGCCGGAGCTGGACAACCCGATCTTCCCCGCGTTCGCCCAGGTGATCGAGTCGACCCTGGCGCAGAGCGGCTTCACCCCGGTGCTGTGCACCCAGACCCCGGGCGGCGTCACCGAGGACGAGTACGTCGAGATGCTGCTCGACCGCCAGGTCTCCGGGATCGTCTTCGTCTCCGGGCTGCACGCCGACACCGCCGCCAACCACGACCGGTACCGCGCGCTGATCGCCCGGCCGCTGCCCGTCGTCATGATCAACGGGTACGTCCCCGGAATCGCCGCGCCCTTCGTCTCCTGCGACGACCGGGAGGCGACCGAGCTGGCCGTCGCCCACCTGATCGCCCTCGGGCACCGGCGGATCGGGCTGATCACCGGCCCGGACCGGTTCGTCCCCGTGCAGCGCCGGGTGGCCGGCTGGCGGGCCGCCATGGGGCGCCTGGCGGGCCTGCCCGAGGCCGAGCTGGCCGACCTGGCCGAGCTGACCCTGTTCGGCGTGGAGGGCGGCGAGGCCGCCGCGGGGCGGCTGCTGGAGCGCGGGGTGACCGGCGTGGTGTGCGGCTCCGACCTGATGGCCCTCGGCGCGATCCGGGCCGCCCGCCAGCGCGGCCTGTCCGTCCCCGGCGACCTGTCCGTGGTGGGGTACGACGACTCGCCGCTGATGGCCTTCACCGACCCGCCGCTGACGACGATGCGCCAGCCGGTGGCCGCCATGGCGGTGGCCGCCGTCCGGGCCCTGGTCGACGAGATCAACGGGCACGCCGCCCCGCACTCGGAGTATCTGTTCCGGCCCGAGCTGGTGGTGCGCGGCTCCACGGCGGTCGTCCGGCAGCCGGCCGCCCGGCAGCCCGCCGCCGCTCTCGCCAGGAGCGCCGGCTGACCGCCGTCATTTCTTGCGCAAGCCCTGCTTGACTCTTGCAGCCGTGGGGCGGCATTCTGCTCTGACCACCCGGTGGCACACCGCCGTGCCACGCACCCCACGCCGTCCCGCGCCACAGAACGGGGATCGCCACCCATGACCGCCAGCACCCCCACGCCGCTGACCTCCGACGACGACTGGTGGCGCTCCGCGGTCGTCTACCAGGTCTACGTCCGCAGCTTCGCCGACTCCAACGGCGACGGCGTCGGCGACCTCCAGGGCATCCGCGAGCGGCTGCCGTACCTGCGCGACCTCGGGGTCGACGCGCTCTGGCTGACCCCCTTCTACACCTCGCCGATGGTCGACGGCGGCTACGACGTGGCCGACTACCGCGACGTCGACCCGATGTTCGGCACCCTCGCCGACTTCGACGCCATGATCACCGACGCGCACGCGCTCGGCCTGCGGATCATCGTCGACATCGTGCCCAACCACACCTCCAGCGCGCACCCGTGGTTCGTCGCCGCGCTCGCCGCCGCCCCCGGCTCCCCGGAGCGGGCCCGCTACCTGTTCGCCGAGGGCCGGGGCGAGCACGGCGAGCTGCCGCCCAACGACTGGGAGAGCATCTTCGGCGGGCCGGCCTGGACCCGGGTGCCCGACGGCCAGTGGTACCTGCACCTGTTCGACCCGGCCCAGCCCGACCTCAACTGGCGGCACCCCGAGGTCCGCGCCGAGTTCGAAGGCGTGCTGCGCTTCTGGCTCGACCGGGGCGTCGACGGGTTCCGCATCGACGTGGCCCACGGCATGATCAAGGCCGAAGGGCTGCCCGACGTCGGCTTCAACTCGATGACCGGCGGCCGACGCCAGTCCGAGCTGCTCGGCAAGGGCCGGCTGCCGTACTTCGACCAGGACGAGGTGCACGAGATCTACCGGGCCTGGCGGCCGATCCTGGACAGCTACCCCGGCGGCCGGATGGCCGTGGCCGAGGCGTGGGCCGAGACGCCGCAGCGGCTCGCCCGCTACATCGGGCCCGACGAGCTGCACCAGGCGTTCAGCTTCGACTTCCTCGACGCCACCTGGTCGGCCGACTCGTTCCGCAAGGTGATCGACACCGCGCTGGCCGAGGCGACCATCGTCGGCGCGCCGACCACCTGGGTGCTGTCCAACCACGACAAGCAGCGGCACGTCACCCGCTACGGCGACGGCGAGGTCGGCCTCCGCCGGGCCCGCGCCGCCAGCCTGCTGATGCTGGCCCTGCCCGGCTGCGCCTACCTCTACCAGGGCGAGGAGCTGGGCCTGCCGGAGGTGCTCGACCTGCCCGACGAGCTGCGCCAGGACCCGTCGTTCCTGCGCACCGGCGAGAGCCGGGACGGCTGCCGGGTGCCGATCCCGTGGAACGGCGAGCTGGCCCCGTACGGCTTCGGGCCGGCCGGCAGCGAGCTGAGCTGGCTGCCGGTCCCCGCCACCTGGGCCGCCCTCTCGGTCGCCGCCCAGGCCGGCACGCCCGGCTCGACCCTGGAGCTCTACCGCGCGGCGCTGCGGGCCCGGCGCGCCCACCCGGCGCTCGCCCGCGACGCCGACGGCGTGACCTGGCTGGAGACGACCGGCCCCGGCGTGCTGGCGTTCCGCCGCACCGGCGGCGGCGCGGAGCTGACCTGCGTGGTCAACCTCAGCGACGCGCCGGTGCAGATCGACGGGTACGGCCAGCCGGTCGTGGCCAGCGCGGAGCTGACCGGGCAGGGCACCGGGCACGTCCTGCCGGTCGACGCCGCCGCGTGGTTCGAACGGCGCTGAGCCGGGTACAGCCCGCAGTGGACCCCTGGTCGTCCGTCGTGCTCCGCGCCGACGGGCGGCCGGGCAGCCGACCCCTTGTGGTGGGGGGTGAAGGTGGCGCCGGCGCCCCGTGGAGTTCCGCTCCACGGGGCGCCGACGTCCGTCCGGGACGGCACGCGGGGTGTCCCCGATCACCGTCCACCCGGGAAGTTTCAGGGCCCCGGGCGACTTCCTGCATCCAGAAGCGCCAATCGCAGGGACAGGAGCCGGGACAATGGACACCGCATTCGACGCCCTCACCGTCGGCCGCCACACCCTCCGCAACCGGGTGGTCATGGCACCCATGACGCGCAGCCGGGCGGACGGGCCAGGGGCCGTCCCCACGGAGCTGATGGCCACCTACTACGCCCAGCGCGCCGGCGCCGGGCTGATCGTCACCGAAGGCGTGCAGCCCTCGGCGGTCGGCCAGGGCTACCTGAACACCCCCGGCCTGCACACCGCCGACCAGGTCGCCGGCTGGCGGCGGGTGACCGACGCGGTGCACGAGCGGGGCGGCGTGATCTTCGCGCAGCTCATGCACGTCGGGCGGATCGCCCACCCGGACAACACCGCCCACGGCTCGGCCCCGGTCGGCGCGTCCGCCGTGCCGGCGGCCGGGACGATCGTCACCCCCACCGGCCCGCAGGAGTTCCCGACCCCGCAGCCGCTGGACGCCGAGGGCGTCCGGGCCACCGTCGCGGACTTTGTCGCGGCGGCCCGCAACGCCGTCGACGCGGGCTTCGACGGGGTGGAGCTGCACGGGGCGAACGGTTACCTGCTTCACCAGTTCCTCTCCACCAACGCCAACCGGCGCGACGACGGGTACGGCGGCGACCCGACCGGCCGCATCCGGCTCGTCGTCGAGGTGGCCACCGCCGTGGCGGAGGCGATCGGCGCCGACCGGGTCGGGCTGCGGATCTCGCCGGCCAACCCGTACAACGACATCGCCGAGGACGACCACCGCGAGACGTACCTGGCCCTGGTCGACGCGCTGAACCCCCTCGGGCTGGCGTACCTGCACGTGGCCGAGGGGGCGGACACCGAGTTCACGCCCGTGCTGCGCGAGCGGTGGGCCGGGGCGCTGCTGCTCAACCCGTACACCCCGGGGGCCTGGACCGGGCCGGAGGCGCTGAAGCTGGTCGAGCGCGGCGACGCCGACCTGGTCTCGTACGGCGCGCTGTTCCTCGCCAACCCCGACCTGCCCCGGCGGCTGGCCGAGGGCGGTCCGTTCAACAGCCCCGACTACACGACCGCGTACGGCGGCGGGCACGAGGGCTACACCGACTACCCGGCGCTGCCCGACCAGGGCTGACCCGGAACCCGGGCGCGTCCCCGGCCAACGGGGACGCGCCCGCGACCGGCGCGGGCAGAATCGCCGCATGGCGTATCTGTTCCTGGTGCTCGCGATCGCGTCCGAGGTGGTCGGGACGAGCCTGCTCAAGGCGACGCACGGGTTCACCCGGCTGTGGCCGACGCTCGGGCTGGCGGTGGCGTACCTGGCGGCGTTCGGGCTGCTCTCGCTCGCGGTGCGGGAGATCCCGGTCGGCGTCGCGTACGCGATGTGGTCCGGGCTGGGCACGGCGGCGATCGTCGCGGTCGGGGCGGCCTTCCTCGGCGAGCCGCTCAGCGTGACGAAGGTCGTCGGCGTGGCGCTCGTCATCGCCGGGGTGGTCGTGCTCAACCTGGGCGGGACGCACTGAGCGGCGGGCGGGCGGATCCGGCGGGCCGACGGTCAGCGGCTCGGCGGGCGGGCCGGCACGGCGGGGCCGACGGTCAGCTCCCCTTCTCGGTGAGCAGCTTGGCGATGCGGGCGAAGCCGGCCCGCAGCTCGGCCTCGGCGGGCGCGGGGCGGGGCCCGGCCGGCTCCCCGGCCGCCTCCAGCTCCTCGTCGATGACGTCGTCGAAGTCGCCGTAGAGGTCGGACGCCTCGATCCGGGCCGCCTCGTCGGAGGCGGCGATGCGGGCGGCGGCGATCTCGCCACGGATCTCGTCGGGCGACAGGGCGGGCACCAGGGGCTCCACCACGGCCATGAGCTGCTCCTCGGCCACCACCGACTCGGCGAGGGCCAGCGCGTGCGGGCGCTCGTAGGGGCCGCAGACCACCGGCTCCCACTCGTCGGCGTCGTCGAGCGGGCCGAACGTGATGATCCACGGCAGGCCGAGCATCGGCGAGTCGTCCGGCAGGTCCAACGTCACGAGTGCGCCCACGCGCTCATCATGGCCGGTCCTCACATTCACGTGTGAGGCATTTACCCGAATTGACCGATCGGTTGCGCGGGTCACCCCGCCCCGCCGGGCGTGCCCGGGCCGGCGTCGGCGTCGGCCTCGGCGTCGAGGTCGGCCGGCGCCGCCCCCTCGGCCAGGTCCACCACCCGGCCGTACGGGCTGGTCGCGGCCAGCGCCGCGCCGAACAGCACGAGCTGGTTGAGCAGGTAGAGGTAGAGCAGCAGGCCGACCGCGCCCGCCACCACCGTGTACGCCGGGTTCCGCTCGGTGCGCACCACGTAGAACCGCCCGACCGTGTTCAGCAGGGTGATGCCCACCGCCACGGCGAACACCACCGGACGCAGCCGGCGGCGGCTCATCCGCAGCCGGGGCACCGCCACCAGGAGGGCGGCGGCCAGCACCGCGTTGACCAGCACGCTGAGCACGGCGCTGATCACGGTCAGCCCCACCGAGCCGGTGCTGCGCAGCAGGAAGCGCAGCAGCGACTCCAACGCATCCACGGCGGCCACCGACAGGCCGAGCAGGACGAACACCCCCACCAGCACGCCCAGGTCGACCAGCCGGCGCACCACCAGGTTGCCGGGCTGCTGGTTGAGCCCGTACATCAGCCGCTGCGACGAGCGGATCGCCTCCACCCAACCGATCCCGGTGAAGACCAGGATGACCAGGCCCACCACCCCGACGGTGTTGCTGCTCTGCGCGATCTGCGCCGGGTCGAGGAAGGGCAGGTTCTCCTTGAGGAAGCCGGCCGCCGCGTCGCTGACCTCGTCGTTGTCCTCCAGGATCGCCCCGAAGATCGAGTACGCCACCAGGGCCAGCGCGAAGACCGCGAAGAAGCCGTAGTAGGCGATCGCCGCCGCCAGCCGCCCGCCGAGCACCTCCGCGTAGAGGTTGCCGGCCCGCCACAGATGGTCGAAGGTCCGCGACCGGCGGCGCGCCGCGCTCACCCGCCGGTCGATGCCGGCCTCGATCCGCCCGAAGACCTCCACGCCGTCATCCTCGCCGATCCGCCGCCCGCACGGGAGAGCGTCGCCGGCTCAGGACACGCCGAGCAGGAAGTCCCGGCGCGGCTGCCACCGGGTCTGACCGCTGTGCGAGAAGAGCGTGAACGAGTCGACCTCGAACATCGCCGAGAAGTCGGCCAGGTCCTCGTACGCCCGGTCCAGCGCCTCCGGCGCGACGTCCTGCGCCACCGTGACGTGCGGGTGGTAGGGGAAGCGGGTCTCCCGGTGCAGCTCGGGGGCCGAGTTGATGGCGGCGGCGAGCAGCTCGCACTCGCTGATCCCGGCGGCCACCGCCACGAACACCACCTGCGTCACCGGGCGGAACGTGCCGGTGCCCCGCAGGTGCAGGGTGAACGGCAGGTGCGTGGCGGCCACCCCGGCGAGGTGCCGCTCGACCGCCGGCAGCGCCGCCGTCGGGATCTCGGTGGGCCCGAGCAGCGTCACGTGCGCGGGCACCACGAGGGGGTCGCCGGCCTCGACCCGCCGCCGGGTGAGCATGCCGCCCCACGGCTCCGGGATGTCCACCGCGATCCCGATCTGGATGGTGTCGCCGGCCTGCGGCGCCCCGTCCCTGCGATCCACGCTCCGCGCCACCCCTCCGGCCACCGACCCGCCCGTCTCCACCCGTACCCGTCGCGCCGGGCGGTCAGCCGAGGCGGACCGGCGGGAGGAACCCGACCCGCTCGTACGTCTCGTGCAGCGTCGCCGAGGCGACCGCGCGGGCCTTCTCCGCGCCGGCCGCGAGCAGCTTGTCGAGCTGCGCCGGGTCGTCGAGGTAGGCCCGGGTGCGCTCCTGGATCGGCGTGACGAACTCCCGGACCACCTCGCCCAGGTCCTTCTTCAGGTCGCCGTAGCCCCGGCCCGCGTACGCGGCGACCAGGTCGTCGATGCTGCGGCCGGTCAGCGCGGAGTAGATGGTGAGCAGGTTGGACACGCCCGGCTTGGTCTCGCTGTCGAAGACGATCTCCCGGCCGGTGTCGGTGACCGCGGAGCGGATCTTCTTGGCCGAGCGGGCCGGGTCCTCCAGCAGGTCGATGATGCCGCTCGGCGAGGACGACGACTTCGACATCTTGGCCGTCGGGTCCTGCAGGTCGGTGATCTTCGCGGTGTCCTTGACGATGTGCGGCGCGGGCACGACGAACGTCTTGCCGAACTGCGAGTTGAACCGCTGCGCCAGGTCGCGGGACAGCTCCAGGTGCTGGCGCTGGTCCTCGCCCACCGGGACGGCGTGCGCCTGGTAGAGCAGGATGTCGGCGGCCTGGAGGATCGGGTACGTGAACAGGCCGACGCTGGAGCGGTCGCTGCCCTGCTTCTGCGACTTGTCCTTGAACTGGGTCATCCGGCTGGCCTCGCCGAAGCCGGTGATGCAGCCCAGCACCCAGGCCAGCTGCGGGTGCTCGGGCACCTGCGACTGGACGAACAGCGTGCTGCGCTCCGGGTCCAGGCCGACGGCGAAGAGCTGCGCGGCGGCCACCCGGGTGCGCTGCCGCAGCACCTTGGGGTCGTGCCCGGCCGTGATGGCGTGCAGGTCGACCACGCAGTAGAAGGCGTCGTGGGTGTCCTGCAACGCCACCCAGTGCCGCACCGCGCCCAGGTAGTTGCCGAGGTGGAACGAGTCGGCCGTCGGCTGGATGCCGGAGAACACGCGGGGGCGGGCGGGTACGTCGGACATGCCGGCATTCTGTCAGCAACCCCCGGCGTACGTCATGACGGGCCGGCGGGTCGGCTCTCCGCCGCCGCCAGCGGGCCGGTGACCTCGCGTCGCGGCTCGGGCAGGCGCACCACGGAGACCGCGAGCCGGGACACCCGCCGGCCCTCCAGCGCGAGCACCCGCAGCAGCCACCCGCCGGGCGGGTCGTCCGGGTCCCGGTCCCCGCCGTCCGCCGCCGGCGGGGCCACCGGCACCTCGTCCCCCACCACCGGCAGCCGGCCCAGCGCGGCCATCACGTACCCGCTGGCCGTCTCGTAGGGGCCGGCGGCCAGCCGCACGCCGGTGCGCTCGGCGAAGTCGGCGAGGTTGAGCCGGCCGTCGACCACGGTGGGCAGGCCGGTCGGCTCCGGCTCCGGGTCGCCGTCGTGCTCGTCGTGGATCTCGCCGACCAGCTCCTCGATCAGGTCCTCGCAGGTGACGATGCCGGCGGTGCCGCCGTACTCGTCGACCACCACCGCGAGGTGGTGGCCCTCGCGGCGCATCTCGGTCAGCGCGGCCAGCACCCGCTTGCTGCCGGGCAGCCGCTTGACCTCCCGGGCCAGCTCGCCGACGGTGGTGCCCGGGTCGAGGTCGGGGCGCAGCAGCACGTCGCGCAGGTGCACGAAGCCGACCACGTCGTCGTGGGTGCCGTCGACGACCGGGTACCGGCGGTGCGTCTCGGCCCGGACCAGCCGCTCCGCCTCGGCGACGGTCATCCCGACCGACAGGAACACGACCTCGGTGCGGGGCATCATCACCTCGCGGACCAGGCTCGCCCCGGCGGCCAGCACCTCGTCGATGATCCGCCGCTCGTCGGCGTCGAGGACGGTGCTGGCGGCGACCAGGTCGCGCAGCTCGGCCTCGCTGATCCGCTCCCGGCCGGCGGCGGGGCTGGCCCCGAGCAGGTCGGTGACCAGCCGGGTCGCGCCGTCGGCGGCCCGCACCACCAGCCGGGCGACGGCACGGGCCAGGGGGCCCGGTTCGCGTCGGAGCCGCCCCACCGGTCGCCGGCGGAGCCCGGGACCACCCGCTTCCCGCATGACAACTCATCGTAGGGCCCGCAACGGTTCGGCACAGGTCGTCCACCCGGAGTGACGGTGTGCGTATCTGTTCAGTCGTGAAAGATTGTGATGGAATGGCGGTGCAACGACGCGGAGCGCGGCCACAGCCGGCCGCCGTAGGGTGAGCGCGGACGGCCGCGGCGAGGCGCGGCCAGGCAGGAGGACCCCGACGTGAAACTGCTCGTCACCGGCGGCGCCGGCTACATCGGCAGCGTGGTGACCCGGATGCTGCTCGACGCCGGCCACGAGGTGGTCGTCCTCGACGACCTGCGCACCGGGCACCGCGAGGCGCTCGCCCCGGACGCCACCTGGGTCGACGCGCCCATCCACGAGGCGGCCCGGGTGCTCACCCCCGAGGCGGGCTTCGACGGGGTGCTGCACTTCGCCGCCCTCATCGCCGCCGGCGAGTCCATGATCCGCCCGGAGCTGTACTGGCAGAACAACACCGTCGGCTCGCTCGCCCTGATCGACGCCGTCCGGGCCGCCCGGGTCCCCCGGATGGTCTTCTCCTCCACCGCCGCCGTCTACGGCAACCCGACCGAGCTGCCCATCCCGGAGACCGCCGTCAAGGCCCCCACCAACACGTACGGGGCCACCAAGCTGGCCGTGGACATGGCGCTCACCTCCGAGGCGATCGGGCACGACCTGGCCGCCGTGTCCCTGCGCTACTTCAACGTCGCCGGGGCGTACCTGCGCGGCGACGTCGCCATCGGCGAGCGGCACGACCCGGAGACCCACCTCATCCCGATCGCCCTCGACGTCGCCGCCGGCCGGCGGGAGAAGCTGCAGCTCTTCGGCGACGACTACCCCACCGTCGACGGCACCTGCGTGCGCGACTACATCCACGTCGAGGACCTGGCCCGCGCCCACCTGCTGGCGCTCACCGCCGCCGTGCCCGGCCGGCACCGCGTCTACAACCTGGGCAACGGCGCCGGGTTCACCAACCGGCAGGTCGTCGACGTGGTCCGCGAGGTCACCGGCCGGCCGCTGCCGGTCGAGGTGGCCCCGCGCCGCGAGGGCGACCCGGCCGAGCTGGTCGCCTCCTCCGCCCTGGCCCGCGAGGAGCTGGGCTGGACGCCCGAGAAGCCGACCCTGCACGACATGGTCGGCGACGCCTGGGCCTTCTACCGCACGCACATCCTGGAGCGTCCGTGACCGACCCCGCGCACCCCTCGCCCCCGCCGGCCGACGCCGTCGCCCCCGCGCCGGCCGGGGAGGTCGCCTCTCCCGCGCCGGCCGGGGACGTCGCCGACCGGGCCGCCGCCGGCTTCCGCCAGCGCTACGGCGCACCCGCCGCCGGCCGCTGGGCGGCACCCGGGCGGGTCAACCTGATCGGCGAGCACACCGACTACAACGACGGCTTCGTGCTGCCGTTCGCGCTGCCGCTGCGTACCGTCGTCGCCGCCGCCCCCGACGACGGCGACCGCTGGACGGTCTGGTCGGAACTCACCGGCGACCAGGTCGGGTTCGGCGGCGACGAGGTGGCCGCCCCCGGCCGGGTCGCCGGCTGGGCCGCGTACGTCGCCGGGGTGGTGTGGGCGCTGCGCGAGGCCGGCCACCGGGTGCCCGGGGCGCGGCTGGCCGTCGCCTCCGACGTGCCGCTCGGCTCCGGGCTGTCGTCGTCGGCCGCGCTGGAGGCCGCCGTGCTGGCCGCCCTCGTCGACCTCGGCGGGCTGGACCTGCCGGCCGAGGGGCGGCCCCGGCTCGCCCAGCGGGCCGAGAACGCCTACGTCGGCGCGCCCACCGGGATCATGGACCAGTCCGCGGCGATCCGCTGCCGCGCCGGCCACGCCCTCTTCCTCGACTGCCGCACCGAGGCCGTCGAGCACATCCCGTTCGACCTGGCCGCCGCCGGGCTGGCCGTGCTGGTGATCGACAGCCGGGCCCCGCACCGGCACGCCGACGGCGAGTACGCCTCCCGCCGCGCCGCCTGCGAGAAGGCCGCCGGGCTGCTCGGGGTGCCCGCCCTGCGCGACGTGGCCGCCGCCGACCTCGACGACGCCCTCGCCCGGCTCGACGACGACGAGACCCGCCGCCGCGTCCGGCACGTCGTCACCGAGGACCAGCGGGTGCTCGACGCCGTGGCGCTGCTGCGCGCCGGCCGGGTACGCGACATCGGGCCGCTGCTGACCGCCTCCCACGCGTCGATGCGCGACGACTTCGAGATCACCGTGCCGGAGGTCGACACGGCGGTCGAGGCGGCCCTCGCCGCCGGGGCGTACGGGGTCCGGATGACCGGCGGCGGCTTCGGCGGCTGCGTCCTCGCCCTGGTCGACGCCGACCGCGCCGACGCGGTGGCCGACGCCGTCACGACCCGGTACGCCGAGCGCGGCTTCCGCGCCCCCGGCTTCCACCTGGCCACCCCGGCCCCCGGTGCCCACCGCTTGTAAGGAAGGGCCCCTTGTTAACGCATTCTGCCTAGCAAGGGGCCCCTGTTAACAACGCCGGGCGGGCGTCCGCCGGGCACCGGCGGGGGCCGGGAAGAGGCTCAGGCGGCCTCGACGATCATGCCCGCGCCGACGGTGCGGTTGGTGGCCTCGTCGATGATCACGAAACCGCCGGTGGTGCGGTTGCGGCGGTACTCGTCCGCCAGCAGCGGAATCGTCGTGCGCAGCCGCACCCGGCCGATCTCGTTGAGCTTCAGCTCGGTGGCGGTTTCGTCGCGGTGTAGGGAGTTGATGTCGAGGCGGTAGTGCAGGCCCCGCACGATGGCCCGGGCGGAGCGGGTGGTGTGTTTGATGGCGTAGCGGCCGCCGACGGTCAGGGGGCGGGTCTCGTCCATCCAGCAGACCATCGCCTCGATGTCCTGCGCGACCGTGGGGGCGTTGTGGGGGCGGCAGATCATGTCTCCGCGGGAGATGTCGATCTCGTCTTCGAGGCGGACGGTGACCGACATCGGGGGGAACGCCTCCTCGACCGGCCCGTCGGCGGTCTCCACTGCCGCGATGCGCGAGGTGAACCCCGACGGCAGCACCATCACCTCGTCACCGGCCTTCAACACCCCCGAGGCGACCTGACCGGCATACCCCCGGTAGTCCGTCACCGTGGTCGACTGCGGCCGGATCACGTACTGCACCGGGAACCGCACGTCCTGCAGGTTCCGGTCCGAGGCGATGTGCACCCGCTCCAGATGGTGCAGCAACGACGGCCCCTCGTACCACGGCATGTTCTCCG